>NZ_JBVHLJ010000001.1:0-112835 GCF_055559055.1 Streptomyces sp. NPDC024687
AGCCGGATCGGCTACGGCTCGGCGATCGCCGTGGTCCTGCTGGTCATCTCCCTCGCGGTCATCATCCCCTACCTGATCGCCACCTTCCGGAAGGAGCGGCAGGCATGAGCACCCCGAGCGCCGCCGCGCCCGCCACCACCGCCACGTCGGCCAAGCAGCGCACTCCGCTGCGCCCGGCCCGCGTCCTGCTGCACGTGTTCCTGGCCGGCACCGCGCTGGCCTGGCTCGCCCCGCTGCTGTGGGCCGTCTTCGCGGCCCTGCGCCCCTACAGCGAGACCAGCAACAAGGGCTACGTCTCCTGGCCCGACACCCTCAACTTCGACAACTTCAAGAACGCCTTCACGCAGTCGGACATGCTCCACTACTTCGGCAACACGCTGCTCATCGCGGTCCCGGCCGTGCTGATCACCCTGCTGCTGTCGTCGATGGTCGCGTTCTACGTCTCCCGGTTCGACTTCCGCCTCAACATCGCGCTGCTGCTCGTCTTCACCGCGGGCAACCTGCTGCCGCAGCAGGTCATCATCACGCCGCTGTACCGCATGTACCTGCTCATCGACCTGCCCGGCATCACCATGAGCGGCAAGCTCTACGACTCCGCCCTGGGCCTGGTCCTCATCCACGTCGCCTTCCAGTCCGGGTTCTGCGCCTTCGTCCTGTCCAACTACATGCGCATGCTCCCGCACGAGCTGACCGAGGCCGCCCTGGTCGACGGTGCCTCGGTGTGGCGGATGTACTGGCAGATCGTGCTGCCGCTGTGCAAGCCCGCGATGGCGGCCCTGGGGACGTTGCTGTCCATCTGGATCTACAACGACTTCTTCTGGGCCATCGTGCTGATCTCCACCGGCGAGAACATGCCGATCACCTCGGCGCTGAACAACCTCTCCGGGCAGTACTTCACCGACCCCAACCTGGTAGCCGCAGGCGCCCTGCTCACCGCGATCCCCACCCTGATCGTGTACTTCGTGCTCCAGCGCCAGTTCGTCAGCGGACTGACCCTCGGCGCCAACAAGGGCTGACCGCCCTCACCTGAGAGAGAACCTCCGTGCCCCACCCCTTCACCCCGCTCGCCTCCGTGCCCGTGGACCCCGGCAGGGCCCGCGTCCACGAGGAGGGCTGGCAGTCCTGGAGCCCCAGCGGCGCGTACGCCCTCGGCGACAAGCCGTACCGCCCGACGAACGACAACTGGGCGACGGTCTGCTACCGGCCGGGCGTCACCGTCCCCGAAGGCGCCTTCCAGGGCGAGGGCCTGCTGGCGCTCGACCCGGGCGACGGATCGCCGGTACGGCTGTGGGCGGCGGCGGACCCGCTGCACGAGGTGCCGTCGATCCGGCTGGTCGCCGAGGGCTCCGTGGCGGAGGTCTCCGCCGACGGCGCGGTGAAGGAGTTCACGGGGACGGACATCCAGTCGGTGCTGGCCGAGTGGGCCGCCGGACTCGGGGTCGAGGCCCCCCGTCCGGCGCCCACCGTCTGGTGCTCCTGGTACGAGTACTTCACGAGCGTCACCGAGGACGACATCCACGAGAACCTGCGTGCGATGGACACCCTCGACCTGCCCGTCGACGTCGTCCAGATCGATGACGGCTACCAGAAGGCCCTCGGCGACTGGCTCACCCTCTCCGGCCGCTTCCGCTCCCGCGCGGGCATCGCCGACGCGATCCGCGCGCGGGGCCGCCGCGCCGGCATCTGGACGGCCCCCTTCCTGGTCGACCCGGCCAGTGACCTGGCCGCCGAGCACCCCGACTGGCTGGTCGAGGACCTCGACGGAGGCTTCCTGCACGCCGGCCGCAACTGGGGCCACGACCTGTGCGTCCTGGACACCACCCACCCCGACGCGGCGCAGTACCTCGCGTCGGTCTTCCGGACCCTGGTTTCCGAGGGCTACGACTACTTCAAGGTCGACTTCCTGTACGCGGGAGCGCTGGAAGGCGTACGGCATTCCTCCGCGGACGCGCTCACGGCGTACCGCTCCGGGATCGAACTGATCCGCGAGGCCATCGGCGCGGACGCCTACCTGCTCGGCTGCGGAGCGCCCGTCCTGCCCTCCATCGGCCTGTTCGACGCGATGCGGGTCAGCCCCGACACGGCCCCGCACCGGCGCCCCGAGGCCGACGACTACAGCCAGCCCGGCCAGGACCCGGCCGAGTTCACCGGCGTAGGCCGCCAGTGGCAGCACGGCCGGCTCTGGGTCAACGACCCCGACTGCCTGATGGCCCGCCCGGCCGTGGAGACCCGCGAGCGCTGGGCGGCCCTCGTGGAGGCGACGGGCGGTCTGATGGCCTCCAGCGACCGCCTGCTCTCCCTTGACCAGTGGGGCGTGGAGACAACGCGCCGCCTTCTCACAGGAGTTGACCGATGATCCCGCAGGGCATCGCCTACGGCGGCGACTACAACCCCGAGCAGTGGCCCGAGGAGGTGTGGGCCGAGGACGTACGCCTCATGCGCGAGGCGGGCGTCAACATGGTCAGCGTCAACATCTTCGCGTGGGCGCTCCTCGAACCCCGCGAGGGCGAGTACGACTTCACGCGCCTCGACAAGATCCTCGCCCTGCTCCACGACAACGGCATCGCCGCCGACCTGGCCACCCCGACGGCGGCCCCGCCGGCCTGGTTCTTCCGGGCCCACCCGGAGGCGCTGCCGGTCGACAGGGACGGCAGGAGACTGTCGTACGGCAGCCGCCAGACGTTCTGCCCCTCCAGCCCCGCCTACCGGGAGGCCGCCCTGCGGATCGCCCGGGTGCTGGGGGAGCGGTACGCCGACCACCCGGCCGTGGTGATGTGGCACATCCACAACGAGTACGGCTGCCACAACGCGGAGTGCTACTGCGAGGTGAGCGCGGCATCCTTCCGGCGCTGGCTGCGTGAGCGCTACGGCGACCTGGACGCCCTCAACCACGCCTGGGGCACCACCTTCTGGAGCCAGTGGTACTACGACTGGGACGAGATCATCCCGCCCCGCGCCACCAGTGCCGTGCCCAACCCGACCCACCAGCTGGACTGGCGGCGCTTCTGCAGCGACGAACTGCTGGCGCTGTACAAGGCGGAGCGGGAGGTGCTGCGGGAGGCCGCCCCCTCGGTGCCGGCCACCACCAACTTCATGGTGATGTTCGCCTTCGACGCGCTGGACTACTGGCGCTGGGCGCCGGAGCTGGACATCGTCTCCAACGACCACTACCTGCGCTCCACCGACCCCGAGTCGCAGATCGACATCGCGCTCAGCGGTGATCTGGTGCGTTCGCTGGCGGGCGGCCCGTGGCTGCTCATGGAGCACTCGACGGGCGCGGTGAACTGGCAGCCGGTCAACCGGGCCAAGAATGCCGGTGAGTTGCGCAGGAACGCCTTGGGGCACGTCGCCCGGGGCGCCGACGGCATCGCCTACTTCCAGTGGCGGGCCGCGAAGGCGGGCGCCGAACAGTGGCACTCGGCGATGCTGCCGCACGCGGGCACGGACAGCCAGATCTGGCGTGACGTGGTGGCTTTGGGCGCGGACCTGAAGGCGCTGGCGCAGGTGCGGGGCAGCACCAGCCCCGCCTCGGTCGCCGTCGTCTGGGACTGGAACGCCCGCTGGGCCCTGGAACTCCCCTCCCAGCCCAGCGAGTCGGTCCGCTACCTCGACCAGGTCCGGGCCTGGTACGAGCCGCTGTGGCGCTCCGGCGTGGCCGTGGACTTCGTGCACCCCTCGGCGGACCTGTCGCGGTACCGGCTCGTCCTCGCCCCGGCCCTGTACCTGGTCGACGACGAGGGCGCCGAGAACCTGACCGGCTTCGCCTCGCGCGGCGGAACGCTCGTCGTCGGCTTCCACAGCGGGGCCGTCGACGCCAACTGCCATGTCCGCCTGGGCGGTTACCCGGGCGCCTTCCGCGAGGCACTCGGCGTCAGCACGGACGAACTCTTCCCGCTGCTGCCCGGTGAGACGGTGACCCTCGACGGCGGCGGTACGGCGTCACTGTGGTCGGAGCGAGTGCGCCTGGCCGGCGCGGACGCCGTGACCTCGTACGCCGACGGCCCCCTGACCGGCGTCCCCGCGGTGACCCGGCACACCTACGGCGAGGGCGTGGCCTGGTACCTGGCCACCCACCCGGACCCGGACACCCTCGCCGCCCTGCTGGACCGCGTCCGCGCGGAAGCGGGAGTGGAGCCGGTGCGTCGGACACCGGAGGGCGTGGAGGCGGTGCTGCGCCGGGGCGAGGACGCGGACTACCTCTTCCTGATCAACCACGGTGAACGGCACGCCGAGGTGCAAGTGGCCCCGTCTGCAACCGAGTTGCTGAGCGGGAAGGTCGTCGACGGCGGCCGGGTGACGGTGACGCCGGGCGATGTGGTGGTCGTACGGGAAGCACGCTGACCCGATCAGCCCCGCGGTGAGACCGCAGGGGCGCGGCACCCCCTCCGGATGCCGCGCCCCTTCCCCGTCCCCCCGTTTTCATGGTGGCTACTGGATGCTGTGGACCTCCGGGAGCGTGCCCGTGCGGGCCGCCCGGCTGTACCAGAGGGCGCTGGACTTGGGTGTCCGTTCCAGCGTGGTGTAGTCGACGTAGACCGCGCCGAAGCGCTTCTCGTAGCCGTACGCCCACTCGAAGTTGTCCAGCAGGGACCACAGGTAGTAGCCGCGGACGTCCGCGCCGTCGGCGATCGCGCGGCGGACCGCGGCGAGGTGGCCGTGCAGGTAGGCGATCCGCTCGGGGTCGTGCACACGGCCGTCGGGGTCGGGCTTGTCGTCGTAGGCCGCGCCGTTCTCCGTGATGTACAGCGGCAGGCCCGGTGCCTCGCGCGTGTAGCGCATGATCAGGTCGTGCAGGCCCGTCGGGTCGATCGTCCAGCCCATCTCCGTGCGCTCGCCGGGGGTCTGGTGGAACGTGACGTCGTCCGCCCCGGGCCACGGGGAGTGCGCGCTGCTGCCGTGCCCGTCGGCGCGCGGCCCGCTGGTGTCCGCGTCGGTGGACGACACCAGTGCCGGCGTGTAGTAGTTGAGGCCCAGCGCGTCCAAGGGCTGGTTGATCAGGGCGAGATCGCCGTCCTCGACGAACGACCAGTCCGTGATCAGCTCCGTCGCCGTGAACAGCGTCTGCGGATACGCGCCGTGCAGGATCGGTCCGTGGAAGACCCCGTTGGCCAGGTCGTCGATCTTCTGCGCCGCCGCCAGGTCCGCCGCGTCCTGCGAGAAGGGCCGGACGACCGAGGAGTTGAGGCTGAGGGCCACCGAGTTGCGGGCCGGCATCGACGCGCGTAGGGCCGAAGTGCCCAGGCCGTGCGCGAGGTTGAGCGTGTGCGCCGCCTTCAGGGAGGCCGCGGGGTCGGTACGGCCCGGCGCGTGCACCCCGGAGGCGTAGCCCAGGAAGGCCGCGCACCAGGGCTCGTTGAGGGTGATCCACTGCTCGACCCGGTCGCCGAGCGCCTCCCCGACGATCTGCGCGTACTCGGCGAAGCGGTACGCGGTGTCGCGCTCCGGCCAGCCGCCCGCGTCCTCCAGCTCCTGGGGCAGGTCCCAGTGGTAGAGCGTCACGGCCGGCTTGATGCCGTGCGCGAGGAGCTCGTCCACCAGCCGGCGGTAGAAGTCCAGACCCCGCTGGACCGCGGGGCCCCGGCCGGTCGGCTGCACCCGGGACCAGGAGACCGAGAAGCGGTACGCCGTCAGGCCCAGGTCGGCCATGAGCGCCACGTCGTCGCGGTAGCGGTGGTAGTGGTCGACAGCGATGTCACCGTGGTCGCCGCCGGCCGTCTTGCCCGGGGTATGGCTGAAGGTGTCCCAGATGGAGGGCGTACGGCCGTCCTCCCGCACCGCCCCCTCGATCTGGTAGGCGGAGGTCGCGGCGCCCCACAGGAAGGCGGGGGGAAAGGTCACCGGGGTCACCGGCGTAGCGGACTCAAGCATGGAAGCGCTCCCATTAGGGGTCGTGAGACCTACGGGTAGAGGGGGGAGGGGGTGGGAAGGGCCGAGGCGACGGTGCCCCGGCCCCCTGAAGCGAGATCCCCAAGACGTACGAGGTCAGCCCTTCACGGCACCCTGCATGATGCCGCCCACGATCTGCTTGCCGAAGATCGCGAAGACCAGCAGCAGCGGCAGCGTGCCCAGGAGCGCGCCCGCCATGATCAGGGACTGGTCGGGGGTGTAGCCGCGGCCGAGGCCCGCGACCGCGACCTGCACGGTCGGGTTGCCGTTCTGCGTCAGCACCAGGAACGGCCACAGGAAGTCGTTCCAGGTCTGCACGAACATCAGCATGCCGAGCACGGCCATCGCCGGCCGGGCCGCCGGGAACACCACGTGCCAGATGATCCGCCAGCTGTTCGCGCCGTCCACCCGGGCCGCCTCGATCAGCTCGTCCGGCAGCGCCTGGAGCAGGTACTGCCGCATGAAGAACACGCCGAAGGCGCTCACCAGCGAGGGCAGGATCACCGCCTGGAGCTGGTCGGACCAGTCGAGCTTGGCGACCATCATGTACAGCGGAATCACGCTCAGCTGCGGCGGCACCATCATCGTCCCGATGACGATCAGCATCAGGGCGTTGCGGCCCTTGAAACGCAGCTTGGCGAATGCGAACCCGGCGATCGTCGACAGGACGACGATGGTGATCGCCGAAACACCCGCCACGAACGTGGTGTTGATGAACGCCTCGCCCAGGTTGGCGTCGGTCCAGGCGATCTCGAGCTTGTCGAACAGTCCCGAGCCGAACCAGAAGGGCGGCGGGGTCTCGGCGAGCCGCTGGTTGTCGCGCGAGGCGGCGATCGCCGTCCACACCAGCGGGAACAGCGAGCCGATCGTGAACAGGATCAGGATGAGGTACCCGATCGGCCCGGCGTGCAGGGTGCCGCCGGCGCGGGCGGCCTTGGGGCGCCTGGGACGCTTCGTGTCCTCGGCGGGGGGCTTCGTCAGTGTCGTCGTCACGGCCGGTTCTCCTAACTGCTGGCGCGCAGCCGGCG
This sequence comes from Streptomyces sp. NPDC024687, assembly GCF_055559055.1. NCBI lineage: Bacteria > Bacillati > Actinomycetota > Actinomycetes > Kitasatosporales > Streptomycetaceae > Streptomyces > Streptomyces sp. NPDC024687. The sequence goes on from NZ_JBVHLJ010000001.1 coordinate 6,915, forward strand.
CGAGATGACGTAGTTGACGATCCCGACGATGATGAGGATCAGGAACATCGTCCAGGCGATCGCGGAGGCGCGGCCCAGGTGCTGGTTGACCCAGCCCTGCTCGTACAGATACAGACCGAGCGTCTGGAACTGGTGCTGGGAACCGCCGGAAGCACCCTTGTTCGCGTCGAACAGCAGGGGCTCGCCGAAGACTTGCGAGGCACCGATGGTCGAGACGACGACGGTGAACAGGATCGTCGGCCGCAGCGACGGCAGCGTCACATGGATGAACTGCTGCCAGCGGTTGGCCCCGTCCAGGGCCGCCGACTCGTACAGGTCCTGCGGGATCGCCTGCATGGCCGCCAGGTAGATCAGCGCGTTGTAGCCGGTCCAGCGCCAGACGACGATCGAGGAGACCGCGACCTGCGAGGCCCACTTGTCGTTCTGCCAGTCGATGTGGTCGATGCCGACCTGGCCGAGGACCCAGTTGATCATGCCGTAGTCACGGCCGAACAGCAGGACGAAGACCAGCGAGGCGGCGGCGATCGAGGTGGCGTACGGGGCGAGCATCGCGACCCGGTAGAACGTCGAGGCGCGCAGCTTGTAGTTGAGGATGTGCGCGAGGCCCATCGCCATCAGCAGCTGCGGGACCGTCGAGATGATCCCGATGGTCAGCGTGTTCTTCGCCGCGTTCCAGAAGAACTCGTCGTCGAAGATCCGCGTGTAGTTCTTCATCCCCACCCAGTGCATGTCGGTGGGGGCAGTCAGTTCCACCTGGTGCAGCGAGGCCCAGCCCGTGTAGATCAGCGGGAACAGGCCGAACGCGAGGAACAGCAGGAAGAACGGCGAGACGAAGGCGTACGGGCTCCAGCGCACGTCCCGCTGCCAGCGCCGGGAGAGCCGGGCCCGGCGGCGCTGCTCGTCCGCGGGCTCCGCGGGCGGGCGGGCCGGGGCCGCACCCCCCTCCTTCACGGGGGGTGCGGCGGCGGTTTCGTGCCCAGTGGTCATACGGGTCACTGGTCCAGTGCGTTGTCGATGGTCTTCACGGCGTTGTTCCACGCGTCCGTGGGCGACTTGCCCTGGGTCACCAGAACCACACCGTTGTCCGTCAGGCCCTGCTGGATGATCTGGTCCTTCGGGCCGATCGTCTGGACCGGGATGTTCTTGGCGGCCTCGGCGAAGATCGTACCGATCGGCGCGTCACCGGTCATGTCGTTCTTCGCGCTCTTCACCTCGGTCGAGTCGTACGCGGCCGGGGTGCTCGGGAAGCTGCCCTGCACGCCGAACAGCTTGGCCTGCTGGGCGGGCGCGGTCAGCCAGGCGGCCAGCTTCGCGGCCTCCTCGGTGTTCTTGCCGGACTTCGGGACGGTCAGGAACGAACCGCCCCAGTTGCCGGACTTCGGCGCCTGGGCGATGTCCCACTTGCCGGCCGCGTCGGGCTTCGACTTGCCCTTGATGTAGCCGAGCATCCACGGCGGGCAGGACATCGCGGCGAACTTGCTGTTGGCGATGGTCGTGTCCCACGCGGGCTGGAACTGGGTCTGGTTGCCGATCAGTCCGGCCTCGGCGGCCTTGGCGGTGAGGTTGAAGGCGGACTTCACGGCCGGGTTGGTCTTGTAGATGACCTTGCCGGAGGCGTCGTAGAACCGGTCCTTCTCACCGCTGAGGATGGCCTGGAGCAGACCGCCGGGGGAGTCCAGGAAGGTGGTGCTCGTGCCGGCCTTGGCCTTGTACCGCTTGCCGACGTCGACGAACTTGTCCCAGCTGCCGGTCCACAGCTTGCCGACTTCCTCGCGGTCGGTGGGCAGACCGGCCTTCTGGAAGAGGTCCTTGCGGTAGCAGATGGCCATCGGGCCGACGTCGGTGCCGAGAGCGACCGTCTGTCCGCTCTCGGTGGTGGCCTGCTTCCACTTCCAGTCCAGGAAGTCGCTCTCCTTGCCGTACTTCGACAGATCGAGCAGCTTGCCGGACTGGGTCCCGACGATCTCGGCGATGTTGCCGACCTCGACCATCTGGATGTCCTGGAGGCCGCTGTTGGTGGTGAGGTGGTTCAGCAGCGCCGGGTAGTAGTTCTCGTTGCGCTCCACGACGGTCTGCTGGATGTCGATGTTCGGGTGGAGCTTCTCGTACTCCTTGTACAGGCCGGACTCCTCGAATCCTGCGGTGCCGAAGAGCCCGAGCGTGATCTTGGTCTTGCCGCCGCCACCGCCGGACGACGAGTTGGAGTTCTTGTCCTTGCCGTCGTCGGCACAGCCGGCCAGCAGCCCGGCGCCCAGCGACGCTACGGCCGCGAGGACAACCACCCTGTTGCGGGCGGTTCGGGTACGTGCTCGCATTGCGTCCTCCTGTTGCCCTGACGTGCCGACCCCCCGGCCAACTGCGTTGTTGGGCCCGTTAGTTCTAAGCTGCGGCTCGGGCGGGGAACGTGCGGGATGTTTATGTGTCAGGTACCGTGGGAGCGCTCCCACCGGTGATGTGTTGAAGGTTCGCGGGTTGGAGCGAGGGTGTCAAGGGAGCGTGCAGGGCGATATCGCTTTGAGATGTTTCCTTCGCTGGGGCCGTGTCTTTGGCCGCTGCGGAGGGTGGCGCCGTCGAAGCGGACGGACGGGGACTGTGTGGTGGCGATCACTCATTCGAGGGAGGCTGATCTGTTCTCATGCGACGTGGCCGTGGCGCCGATAGCTTCCTTGTCGTGAAGCTGGTCGTGCAGGTCAAACTCCTGCCGACGCCTGTTCAGGCGGCGGCTCTCGAGACGACCCTGCGCGCCTGCAACGAAGCCGCCTCATGGGTGGCCGAGGTGGCGTTCGAGACCTCGGTGTACAAGAACTTCACACTGCGCAAGCACTGTTACGCGGAGCTCAAGAGCCGGTGGGGATTGGGCGCGCAGGCTGCCCAGCACGTGATCAAGAAGACTGCCGACGCATACACAGCTCTGCATGCAAACCTGAACGCACACAGTCCCGGCAAGAGAAACCCGAAGCGGAAGCGGAGGGATGTGAAGCGTCCCCTCGCGTTCCGTCCGGAATCTGCGCAACCTCACGACGACCGCATGCTCTCCTGGCAGACGGAAGCATGCACCGTCTCCGTGTGGACGACGCGCGGCAGGATCAAGGACGTCGCCTACGTTTGCGGTCCTGAGCAACTCGCCACACTGTCCCGGTACCGCAGGGGCGAGTCGGACCTGGTGCACCGCGACCCTGTGGACTTCCTCGGAGTCGACCTGGGGATCGTGAACATCGCTACCACCAGTGACGGCGAGATCATGTCCGGGCGTCGGCTCAACCGCTCACGGGCCCGTGACGGCGCGCTGCGGAGGAAGCTTCAGAAGAAGGGCACCAAGTCCGCCAAACGACGCGCGCAGCGTCGACGCCGGAAGGAGGCGCGGCGGACTCGGGACATCAATCACAAGATCGCGAAACATTTGGTGGCCGAGGCTGGGGGCACCTCCCACGCCCTTAAGGCAGTGGGGGAGCACCGGTCGTGGATTGCCCTGGAGGATCTGACGGGCATCCGCGAGCGGGTACGGCTTCGCAAGCCCCAACGGGCCACGCTCCACTCTTGGGCCTTCGCCCAGTTGGGGAGGTTCATCGCGTACAAGGCCCGCCGGGCGGGTGTGCCGGTGGTGCACGTCGATCCGGCGTACACCTCGCGCACCTGCGCCGAGTGCGGCCACGTGGACAAGGCGAACCGGGTCTCCCAGGCGTGGTTCGCCTGCCGGTCCTGCGGATTCGTTGATCACGCGGACCGGAACAGCTCCCGCAACATCCGCGCCCGTGCGTGGGAGTTGTGTCGAAGCGGGGCCCGGTCAGTGGCCCCTGCCGGCCCCGGACGGGGGCGGCTGAACGCGGGCGAAGCATCACCGCCAGTGGTGCCCGCAACGCAAGCTTTGCCGCGCATGCGGCGAGCGGCTGACTTATCAGCCCGTTATCGGCCCACCGAGGCTGTCAGCGTTTGAGGGTCAGGCCGATCAGGTCTGAGCGGGGCACAGTGGTGGCCCCCGCGACCGTCACGCCCACACTCGGGACTGTTAAATTCCAGGCCAGCTTAGAGACACGGTGGGAAGGCGGAGCCCATGGCAAGCCACGGAGCGCGGAGTCGAAGCGGTGGCCGGCCCACCCTCGAAGAGGTCGCCGCGCGCGCCGGCGTGGGCCGGGGCACCGTTTCCCGGGTGATCAACGGTTCGCCCCGGGTCAGTGACGCCACCCGGGCGGCGGTCGAGGCGGCGGTGGCGGAGCTCGGGTACGTCCCGAACACGGCCGCGCGCGCCCTGGCGGCCAACCGCACCGACGCGATCGCGCTGGTCGTGCCCGAACCGGAGACCCGGTTCTTCGCCGAGCCGTACTTCTCCGACATGCTCAAGGGCGTCGGCGCGGAGATCTCGGAGACCGAGATGCAGCTCCTGCTGATCTTCGCGGGCAGTGACCGCGAACGCCGTCGGCTGGCCCAGTACCTGGCCGCGCACCGGGTCGACGGCGTCCTGCTGGTGTCGGTCCACGCCGACGACCCGCTCCCCGACCTGCTGTCCCAGCTGGAGATCCCGGCCGTGATCAGCGGCCCGCGCTCGGCCGCCGAGACGCTCCCGTCGGTGGACTCCGACAACTACGGCGGCGGTCGCTCGGCTGTGGAGCACCTGCTGGCCGGGGGCCGCCGCGCGATCGCACACATCACGGGCCGCCTCGACGTGTACGGTGCCCAGCGGCGCGTCGACGGCTACCGGGACGCGCTGCGCGACGCGGGCCACGAGGTGGACGAGCGGCTGATCGAGCCCGGTGACTTCACCGAGGAGGGCGGCCGCCGGGCGATGACGAAGTTGCTGGCCCGCCGCCCCGACCTGGACGCGGTCTTCGCCGGCTCGGACGTCATGGCGGCCGGCGCCCGCCAGGTCCTGCGCGAGGAGGGCCGCAGCATCCCCTCCGACGTGGCCCTGATCGGCTACGACGACTCGGCCATAGCGCGCCACATGGACCCGCCCCTCACCAGCGTCCGCCAGCCCATCGAGGAGATGGGCCGCCACATGATCGACCTCCTCCTCACGGAGATCGCCGACCGTCGCCCGGCCGTCTCCCGGGGGCTGGAGCGCAGGCAGGTCGTCCTGGCCACGGAACTGGTGGCGCGGGCGTCGTCCTGACCCCCTCCCCTGCTGGAGGCGGAGGGGGCTTAAGGAGGCTGCCCCCTTCCCCTGCTGGGCGAGGAGAGCCTCAGGCCGTCCTGAAGTAGTGGCCGGACTTCAGGTCCGGGATCAGGGCGGGGTGCTCCGGCCGCCAGCCGAGCAGCTTTCGTGTGAGCGCGCCCGAGGCTCGCATGTCGACGGCGGCGAAGTGGCCGAGCCAGCCGAAGTGCTCCGCCGCCTCCTCGGGGGCCACGCTCGTGACCGGCACATCGAGTCCCCGCCCGATGGTCTCGGCGATCTCGCGGAACGGCACCGCCTCGTCGCCGATCGCGTGCAGCCGTACGCCCGCCGGCGCCGCCTCCAGGGCGAGCCGGAACAGCCGGGCCGCGTCGAGCCGGTGGACGGCGGCCCAGTGGTTGGAGCCGTCGCCCACCATGGCCGAGACGCCCTTGCCGCGCGCGAAGTCGATGAACATGGGCACGAAGCCGGTGTCGCCCTCGCCGTGCACGCTCGGGGGAAGCCTCAGCACCGACGAACTCACCCCGCGCTCGGCGAGCGCGAGCGTCGCGGGCTCCGAGGCGTACCGGTGCTTTCCGGGGGAGTTCGGGTCGGCCGGGTCCTCCTCGGTGCCGATGCGCCCAGGCGTGGTCAGTAGTCCCGAGGTGACCACGAAGGGCTTGCCGGTGCCTTCGAGCACCTCGCCGATGGCCTCGATGGCCTTCAGGTCGGCCTCCCCCGAGGCCGTCAGGTTGGTGAAGTCGTGGATGAACGCCAGGTGGGCGACCCCGTCGGCCGCCTCGGCACCCCGGCGCAGACTGTCGAGGTCGGTCAGGTCCCCGCGGTGCACCTCCGCTCCCGCGGCCTTCAGCGCCTGGACGGACCGCTCCGACCGGGCCAGGCCCACGACCTCGTGCCCGGCGCCGAGCAGTTCGCGGGTGACGGCGGAGCCGACGAAGCCGGTCGCGCCGGTGACAAATACACGCATTGGTGATCCTTCGCTGTGGCGGGTGAGGGATTCAGCGTGCGAAGAAAAGGCCGCCCCAGTCCAAAGCCTGTTTCGCATCACGCAATACACATCAGGCATGACAGCAGGCAGAGGCCGGTTTCACCGAAGAACGGCCGTGCACCCGCCCGTACGCTTCAGGCATGAGCGACCTCGACCTCCGGCTGGTCCGGTACTTCACGGCCGTCGCCGAGCACCGGCACTTCGGGCGGGCCGCCGACGCGCTGCACATCACGCAGCCGTCGCTGAGCCGGCAGATCCGCCGCCTCGAGCAGCAGCTGGGCGCGCGGCTGCTGGAGCGCACCCCGCAGGGGAGCCGGCTGACCGAAGCGGGGGAGGTCTTCCTGCCGCGGGCGAAGGCACTGCTGCGCTCGGCGGCCCAGGCGGCGAGCCTTGCCCGGGCGGCCGCGGAGCCGAGTCGGATCACCGTGGGGTACACGTCGGGGATCATCGTCACCCCGGCGGTGCGCGCACTGCGCGAGCGCTTCCCGGACGCCGACGTCAGGACCGCGCACATCGACTGGGGCGAGCGGACCGCGGCCCTGCCCGAACTCAAGGTCGACGTCCTGGTGACCCGGCTGCCCTTCCCGACCGACGGGGCGCAGGTGACGGTCCTCTACGACGAGCCCCGGGCGCTGGTGCTCCCGGTCGGCCACCGTCTCGCGGGCAAGGAGTCCGTCACTCTCGACGACATCGCCGACGAGCCGCTGGTCCGGGTGGCCGACCCGGTGTGGAACGCGTACTGGCGCATCGACCCCCGCCCGGACGGCCGCCCCGCACCCGACGGGCCCCTGGCCGCCGCCCTGGAGGACAAGTTCGAACTCGTCGCCTCCGGACAGGCCCTGGCCATCACGGCGTTGCCCCGGGCCGGCACGCTCCGCCCCGATGTCACCGCGGTCCCGCTGCACGGTGTCGAGCCGGCCCATGTGGTGCTCGCGACCCGCGCCGAGGAGCGGAGCCGACTGGTCGTGGCCTTCCGCAAGGCCGCGCGGACCCTTCTCAAGGCGTCCGGTTCCTGAAACGGCCTCAGCCGGTGACCTTGTCTCCAAGGTCACCGGCTGAGGTGAATGGGGTGAGTGACGGGACTTGAACCCGCGACTTCCTGGACCACAACCAGGTGCTCTACCAGCTGAGCTACACCCACCATGTTCGGCTGTCCTGGTTTCCCTGACCGGCCGAGAAAAAGTGTACAGGGTCCGAAGGGGTGCTCGCGCACGCCTTTATCGCGAGGGCAGCACGTGCTTCGCGGCGATCGTCTTCGCGGTGTCGGAGTCGGGTCCGGGCTGCGGGACGAAGATCGCCTCGCGGTAGTAGCGCAGCTCCACGATGGACTCGCGGATGTCGGCGAGGGCGCGGTGGTTGCCGTTCTTGTCCGGGCTGTTGAAGTAGGCCCGCGGGTACCAGCGCCGGGCGAGCTCCTTGACGGAGCTGACGTCCACGATCCGGTAGTGGAGGTAGTCCTCCAGGGTGGGCATGTCCCGGAGCAGGAAACCGCGGTCGGTGCCCACGGAGTTGCCGCACAGCGGGGCCTTGCCGGGTTCCTTGACGTGCTCGCGGATGTAGGAGAGGACCTGCTCCTCGGCGTCGGCGAGGGTCGTGCCGCCGGACAGCTCCTCGAGCAGCCCGGACGCGGTGTGCATCTGACGCACCACCTCCGGCATCGTCTCCAGCGCCTGGTCCGGCGGGCGGATGACGATGTCCACACCGTCGCCGAGCACATTGAGCTCGGAGTCGGTGACGAGGGCGGCAACCTCGATGAGCGCGTCGTCGGACAGCGAGAGGCCGGTCATCTCGCAGTCGATCCACACCATGCGATCGTTCATGCGAACACCCTACGGCTGACGTCTGTGTTTGTGGTCCCCGCGTCGACGCCGGGCGTCGGTGCCGGGCGACCGGGAACGCCGGGCGCGGCCTTCACAGGCCGCGCCCGGCGTCAGGACGTCACGTGCCGCTGCGCTGGCCCGGCAGGCTCGCCCGGCCTCCGCCGACGTACAGCTCGCGGCCGTTCTCGGAGTGCGGACCCACCGGGGCCGGGGTGCGGCGGCTCTGGATCGGCACCGGACCGCTCTCCGGGTGCAGCTGCACCGGCGCGCCGGGCGCGGGGCCCGTCGGGCCCCCCACCGGACCGTCGCTGTCCACCGGCTTGTCGCCCTGCGGACGGCGGGCCCGGTACGCGGCCCGGTAGGCGGCCGGGGACGAGCCCAGCTGCCGCCGGAAGTGCCCGCGCAGCGCCACCGGCGAGCGGAAGCCGCAGCGCCCCGCGACCTCGTCCACCGAGTAGTCCGACGTCTCCAGCAGCCGCTGCGCCTGCAGCACCCGCTGCGTGATCAGCCACTGCAGCGGGGCCGAACCCGTCAGCGAGCGGAACCGGCGGTCGAACGTACGACGGCTCATGTACGCCCGTGCCGCCAGCGTCTCCACGTCGAACTGCTCGTGGAGGTGCTCCAGCGCCCAGGCGACGACCTCGGCGAGCGGGTCGGCGCCGATCTCCTCTGGTAAAGACCTGTCGAGGTAGCGCTCCTGACCGCCCGAGCGGCGCGGCGGGACCACCAGTCGGCGGGCCAGCGCGCCGGCCGCCTCGTTGCCGTGGTCCGTCCGCACGATGTGGAGACAGAGGTCGATTCCGGCCGCGGTACCGGCCGAGGTCAGTACGTCGCCGTCGTCCACGAAGAGTTCTCGTGGATCCACATGCACCGACGGGTAGCGCTTGGCCAGCGTCGGCGCGTACATCCAGTGTGTCGTCGCGGGGCGGCCGTCCAGCAGGCCCGCGGCCGCCAGCACGAAGGCGCCGGTGCACAGACCGACTATGCGGGCGCCTTCCTCGTGCGCCCGGCGCAGCGCGTCGAGCGCATCATCCGGCGGCGGTGAAGTGATCGAGCGCCAGGCCGGTACGACGACCGTGCCCGCTCGTGAGATCGCTTCCAGGCCATGCGGTGCGGTGAGTTCCAGGCCCCCTGTGGTCCGCAGTGGGCCTTCCTCGCCGCCGCACACCAACAGTCGGTAGCGCGGTACGCCGGCGTCCTGGCGGTCAATCCCGAACACCGACAAAGGTATGGAACTCTCGAAGATGGGGCCGCCGCTGAACAGCAGCACCGCGACGATCTCCTTGCGGCGTCGCCCGGAGAGTTTCCGGGCCGCGGCTTCCGGCGCGGCGGTGGAGTCGTGGCTCATACTGCTAAGCCCCCCTCGGTGGTCGCGGCTCCTCGGTTGTGTCGCTCCTGCACGTTTCCCCTCGGTCCTGCACGAGTCCCCCGCCGTAAGACGTCAAGATCGAATCTACTGTGTTGCGTGGTGTCGGCGTGACCAGTTCGTCATCCGGCACATTGTCGACATGGCAACTTGGCGTAAAGCATTCGATCACGAAGCGTTGCACTCGTGGGCCGTGCAGGGAAGTGCGCCTTGTGGCAGTGGCTAATCCACGTAGGGTGCGCCGGGCTCCGGAGACCCTATCCGTGCAGGTGGAACGGGGGTTGGGGGGTGGTTGGACCAAGGGACACGCCCACCGCGGAAGTTGGCTGAAAAGAATCGTCGCGGTGTATGGAAACCGGTCAGCCGCCCGGTGTATTTCCTCCGGTGTGACGACCGCCTCGACGGGCCCCGGCACCGCTCCTGTGGTGACGGCCGCGACGGGGCTCGGGCTCCTCGGCGTGCAGGCGGGCCGCGCCGCGCTCCGACTGGCGCAGGAGGATACGGCAGACGGCCGTGACGGCGGCGAGACCGAGGGCGGTGCCCGTCGCGCCGGCCAGTGAGGTGCCGTACCAGACGAGCACCACGGGGACGAGGACGCAGCTGAAGACCGCCCAGCGGACCACGTCCGTGGCGGAGTCGTCGGAGGGCGGTCGGTGTCCGGTCATCGCGTGCTCCCTGTGGCGTCTCCCCGAGGCGAGGCTCACGGGTTCAACGCCTGTTCGACCCTTCGGTCACTGTGTCGAGGGGCCGTCCGGGGGTCCGGGGCGGGGGCCGGAGCGTGAATCCCGTGCAAACCGCCTGTACAGGACAGCAACCATTGCGTTACGGGCGCCCCCTCGTGCATGCTCCCTGGAACCCCCACGGACGGTGTGCGGGCTCTGGGCGAAGGAGGCTTCGCGCCGTACCCTTGGGGGTATGGGGTTGGGAAGATGATTCCCGGACACAGCTCCGCCGCACACTGTCGTCCCTCCCACACAAGGATCACAACGCCGAGACAGCCATGGCCGGTCACGAATTCTTCGAACACGCGGACCGCAAGCGGCCCGTCGCCGACCCCACGGCGGCCGAGCCCCTGGCGGCGGAAGAGCCACGCCACTCCTGCGACCCCGCCTTCAAGCACGGCGTCGTGGTCGGCTTCGACGGCTCCACATCCAGCGAGCGCGCCCTCGCGTACGCGATCGGCATGGCCCATCGCTCCGGCTCGGGCCTGATCATCGTGCATGTCGCCAACCGGCTTCCCACCACCGTGTGGGCCGGCTGCGAGCCACCGGTCTTCGTCGACGTGCCGGACCACCGCACCGAGGTGCTCGGCCTGGAACTCGCTTGTGCGGACTACCTGTCCGAGGTCCCCTGGATCCTCGTCGAGCGCGGCGGAGACATCTGCCACGAACTCGAGGAGGTGGGGCGGGAGTACGAGGCGGACGCGATCGTCGTCGGCTCCACCCACGGCCTCGTCGGGCGCATCTTCGGCTCCGTCGCGGGGCGGCTCGCCAAGCGGGCGAAGCGGCCCGTCATCGTGATCCCGTAACTCTTCACTCTTCGAGCAGAGACGGACCCCCCGTGCGTCACGGAGGGTCCGTCCTCGTTGTGCGGCCCGAACGACTGCTACTCGACGGTGACCGACTTCGCGAGGTTCCTCGGCTTGTCGATGTCCCGGCCGAGGGCAAGTGCCGTGTGGTAGGCGAGGAGTTGGAGGGGGATGCCCATCAGGATGGGGTCCAGTTCGTCCTCGTTCTTGGGGACCACGATCGTCTCGTCGGCCTTCTCCTGGTGCTGGTGGGCGACCGCCAGGATCCTGCCGCTGCGGGCCTTGATCTCCTCCAGGGCGGCGCGGTTCTTCTCCAGGAGGTCGTCGTCGGGGACGATCGCGACCGTGGGCAGGGCCGGCTCGATCAGGGCCAGCGGGCCGTGCTTGAGCTCGGAGGCGGGGTAGGCCTCGGCGTGGATGTAGGAGACCTCCTTGAGCTTCAGGGAGGCCTCGCGGGCCACCGGGTAGCCCCGCACCCGGCCGATGAAGAGCATCGAGCGGGCCTCGGCGTACTCCTCGGCCAGCTTCTTGATGTGCTCCTCCTGCTCCAGCATCTCGGTGATTTGGGCGGGCAGCTTGCGCAGGCCCTCGATGATCCGCTTGCCGTCGCGGACCGAGAGGTCGCGGGTGCGGCCGAGGTGCAGGGCGAGCAGGGCGAAGGCCACCGTGGTGTTGGTGAAGCACTTCGTGGAGACGACGCAGACCTCGGGGCCGGCGTGCACGTAGATGCCGCCGTCGGCCTCGCGGGCGATCGCCGAGCCGACGACGTTCACCACGCCGAGGACCCGCGCGCCCTTGCGCTTCAGCTCCTGGACGGCCGCCAGCACGTCGTAGGTCTCACCGGACTGGGAGACGGCGATGTAGAGGGTGTCGGGGTCGACGACCGCGTTGCGGTAGCGGAACTCGGAGGCCGGTTCGGCGTCGGCGGGGATACGGGCCAGCTCCTCGATCATCTGGGCGCCGATCATGCCCGCGTGGTACGAGGTGCCGCAGCCGAGGATCTTCACGCGGCGGATCTGCCGGGCCTCGCGGGCGTCCAGGTTGAGGCCGCCGAGGTGCACGGTGGAGAACCGGTCGTCGATGCGGCCGCGCAGCACGCGGTCCACGGCGTCGGCCTGCTCGTGGATCTCCTTGTGCATGTAGGTGTCGTGGCCGCCCATGTCGTAGGAGGCGGCCTCCCACTCGACGGTGGTGGGCTCCGCCGTCGTACGGGTGCCCTCCGTGGTGTAGGTGCGGAAGTCGTCGGCCTTGAGGGTGGCCATCTCGCCGTCGTCCAGCGTCACGATCTGCCGGGTGTGGGCGACCAGCGCGGCGATGTCCGAGGCGACGAACATCTCCTTCTCGCCGATGCCGAGGACGACCGGGGAGCCGTTGCGGGCCACCACGATGCGGTCGTTGAAGTCGGCGTGCATCACGGCGATGCCGTAGGTGCCCTCGATCACCCGCAGGGTGTCGCGGACCTTGTCCTCCAGCTTCTCCGCCTGGGAGCGTGCGATGAGGTGGACGAGGACCTCGGTGTCGGTCTCGGAGAGGAACTCGACACCGTCCGCCTCCAGCTTGCGGCGCAGGTCGGAGGCGTTGTCGATGATGCCGTTGTGGACGACGGCGACCTTGCTGTCGGCCGACATGTGCGGGTGGGCGTTCACGTCGGAGGGGGCGCCGTGGGTGGCCCAGCGGGTGTGGGCGATGCCGGTCGTGCCCTTGAAGCGGGCCGGGACCTTGGCCTCCAGGTCACGCACCCGGCCCTTGGCCTTGACCATCTTCAGCCCGGCCGTCTTCGGCGAGGTGACGACGATGCCCGCCGAGTCGTAGCCGCGGTATTCGAGGCGCTGCAGGCCCTCCAGGAGCAGCGGGGCGACATCACGCTTCCCGATATATCCGACAATTCCGCACATATAGCTGTGTCCCCTAGCCGTAGACCATGCGGCGCAGCTGCCTCAGCGTCAGCTCCGGCGGCGCCACCGCTCGGTATTTGAGATCCGCCTCGATCCGTTCGAAGATCTCCGCGTTCACCAGGCCCTGGGCCTGGAGTTCGCGGTGGCGGCGACGGACGTAGTCCTCCGTCGTCTCGTCGAAGAAGGCGAGCACGTCCTGGATCACGCGCAGTGCCTCGCCCCGGCTGAGGGGCGTGGACCGCGTCAGGTGATCAACAAGTTCGTCGTGCACCCGGTAGATCCTGGGGGACCGGAAGCCGTTTCGCAAGAATTCTGCCCGATATCGGGCAAGTGGCTGTTGATGTTCTTATGAACGTCTGTTCGCGAGCTGTCCATCCTGTGTCCTACACCCCGTTGCCCCGACAGACGAGTTTCAGACGCCATGGACATTCCTCGCATGGGAGTACCCGACGAGCTCGCCGAGCGCATGAGCATGGCCGAGCAGCACGAGTACCTGCACACCAAGTTCTCCCGGCGCAACATGATCAGGGGCGGCGCCGTCACGCTGGGCGCCGTCGTGGGTGGCGCATTCGTGCCGGGTGCCGTCGCCCAGGCCGCCACGCCGACCCGGACTTTTCCCGCCACCGAGAGCGTCGACGGCGCCCTCGTCGCCCCCTTCGGCCGTCACCTCGCCTACGGCAACGACGCGCGCACCGAGATGACCGTCTCCTGGCAGGTGCCGGTCGCGGTCAAGAAGCCGTTCATCCGGATCGGCGCCCGCCCCTGGGACCTCTCCCGCAAGATCGAGGCCGAGGTGCGCACCCTGTACACCCCGGCCGGCGTCGGCGCGAGCGCCGACCACACGCAGTACTACCTGCACGCAAAGCTGAGCCACCTGCGTCCTGGCCAGACCTACTACTACGGTGTCGGCCACCAGGGCTTCGACCCCGCCGAGCCGCATCTGACCGGCACCCTGGGCACCTTCACCACCGCGCCCGCCCACAAGAAGCCGTTCACCTTCACGGCCTTCGGCGACCAGGGCGTCGGCTACCACGGCCTGGCCAACGACAGCCTGCTGCTCGGCCAGAACCCGGCCTTCCACCTGCACGCCGGCGACATCGCCTACGCCGACCCGGCCGGCCAGGGCAAGTCCGCCGACACCGGCTTCGACTCGCGGGTGTGGGACCAGTTCCTCGCCCAGACCGAGTCGGTCGCCAAGTCCGTGCCGTGGATGGTCAGTTACGGCAACCACGACATGGAGGCCTGGTACTCGCCCAACGGCTACGGCGGCGAGGAGGCCCGCTTCACCCTCCCGGACAACGGGCCGGACAAGAAGCACCTGCCGGGCGTCTACTCCTTCGTCCACGGCAACACGGCGATCATCTCGCTGGACCCGAACGACGTCTCCTTCGAGATCCCGGCCAACCTCGGCATCTCCGGCGGCACCCAGACCACCTGGTTCGAGGGGCAGCTGAAGAAGTACCGGGCCGCGAAGGACATCGACTTCATCATCGTGTTCTTCCACCACTGCGCCTACTGCACCTCCACCGCGCACGCCTCGGAGGGGGGCGTGCGCCAGGAGTGGGTGCCGCTGTTCGAGAAGTACACGGTGGACCTGATCATCAACGGCCACAACCACCAGTACGAGCGCACCGACGTCATCAAGGGCGACAAGGTCGCCAAGAAGCTCCCGATCGGCGGGACCGCGTACCCCGAGACCGAGGGGGTCGTCTACGTCACCGCGGGCGCCGCGGGCCGCAGCCTGTACGCGTTCTCCGCGCCGGACTCCTACGAGGGGCACCTCGACGAGCAGGAGTCGGTCGCCTCGTTCATCAACACCAAGGACGGCAAGGTCAACGAGACCGTCGCCTGGTCCCGGGTGCGCTACCTGAACTACTCGTTCCTGCGCGTGGACGTCGAGCCCGCGGCGAAGGGCCACTACGCCAAGCTGAAGGTGTCGGGCATCGCCGAGACCGGTGACCGCATCGACCACTTCACGGTGGCACGCCGGGCCAAGTAGTCGGGGACGGGGCCCGGGAGGACCGTACTCCCGGGCCCCGCCTGTCAGTTGGGGCCTCCTACAGGCCCGCGATGGGGTTGTGCAGCGTGCCGACCAGCTGGAGCGCGCCGGACGGGTCCGCGAGGTCGACCATCTGCCGGTTGTTCCGCAGCTGGAGGCGGTTGAGGCAGGACAGGGCGAACTCGGGCGCGAACATGTCGTACTGCGCGAACTTGTCCGCCAGTTCCGGCACCGCCCGCTGGTAGTCGCGGGTGACCTCGGCGACCGTGCGCCAGAAGTCCTCCTCCTCCAGGATTCCCTCGGTGGCGAGGTTCGCGGCGAGGAAGCGGAAGAAGCAGTCGAAGACGTCCGTGAAGATCGACAGCAGCTTCTTGTCCTCGGGGACCTCCACGCGCAGCCGCTCGACCGCCGGCGGCAGTACCGCCTCCGGGTCCATGACGGCGATCTCCTCGGCGATGTCCTTGTAGATCGCCCGCTCGACGACGCCGTCCTTCAGGACCAGGATGACGTTCTCGCCGTGCGGCATGAACACCAGGTCGTAGGCGTAGAAGCTGTGCAGCAACGGGGTGTAGTAGGCGCGGAGGTAGCGGCGCAGCCAGTCGGCCGGGGTGAGTCCCGACTCCTCGATGAGGACGCCCGCGAAGGACCGGCCCTCGTGGTCGACGTGGACCAGCGAGGCCATGGTGGCGAGCGACTCGCCGTCCTGGAGGGACTGGACCGGGCTCTCGCGCCACAGCGCGGCCAGCATCTTGCGGTACGGCGAGTAGCGGTCGGTCGCCTGCTCGTACTCCAGGTGCCGGTAGCCGACGGCCGCCCGCTCACGGATGATCGTCAGGCCCGTCGACTTCAGTACCGGGTCGCCCTCGATCAGCCCGGCGAGCCAGTCGTTGATGGCCGGGGTCGCCTCCATGTACGCGGCCGACAGTCCGCGCATGAAGCCCATGTTGAGGACGGACAGGGCCGTCTTCACGTAGTGCTTCTCGGGGTGGGACCGGTTGAAGAAGGTCCGGATGGACTGCTGGGCCAGGTACTCGTCGTCGCCCTCGCCGAGACAGACCAGCAGGCCGCGGGCGACCTCGGCGGCGAAGGTGACGGTGAGCTTGTTCCACCACTGCCAGGGGTGGACCGGTATGAGGAGGTAGTCGGCCGGGTCCAGGCCCTTGTCGCGCAGGACGCCGTGGAAGCGCTCGACGGTGTCCTCGCCCAGCTCCTGGCGGACGAAGGACTCGTACTCGATGCCGACCCCGGCCGTGAACGCGGCGCGCGAGCGGTGCGCGGCGAGCCAGACCAGGCGGACCGGGCTCGCGGTCTCGGGGGCGTACGAGAGGTACTCGTGGATGCCGAAGCCGAGCCGTCCGTTGTTGGCGACGAAGCAGGGGTGGCCCTCGGTCATGCCGGTCTCGATGTCCTGGAAGCCGCTCTTCGCGAGCTCGGCGACCGGGATCTGCGGCTTGGTGAGCTTGTAGCAGGTGCCCGAGAGGGTGGAGGAGATCTCCTCCAGGTAGACCGGCAGGATCTCGTCGCTCAGGCCCAAGGTCTGCTTCAACTCGATGAAGAAGTCCAGGGCGGCGAGGGGGAGTTCGGTGCCGTCGCGGTGCCGGGTGATGGAGTCGGCGTCCACCTGCCAGTGGTCCAGGGCGCGGCGGACGGCCGTGAAGTCGTAGCGGGTCTTGCCGTCGTCGCTGCGGACGACGTACTGGTCCTTGTCGGTCTCCTCGGGCTCGATCAGCCGCTCGTGCGCGAACTCGGCGAGGGCCTTGCGGACCAGCAGGCGGTTGGCCACGTCCCAGTGCGCGGGGGAGAGGTGGGCCACGGCGTCGGCGAGGCTCATGCGGTCACCCCCGTCGCGGCCACGCTGTGTTGAATTTCAAAGAAGCGCTCCCGCGTGCAGAAGCTCAACAGGGCCTTCTTCTCCGGCTTCTGGATCTCGCGCTCGGACACGAACCCGACCGCCTCGTTCAGGGCGTGGACGGCCTTGTTGGAGACGTCCGGCTCCACGACGACCCGCTCGACGGCCGGGTCCTCGAAGAGGTGGGCCATCACGGCGGTGATGACGGACCGCGTGAACCCGTGGACGGGCCGGTCGGTCGCCGGGGTCAGGAAGTGCATGCCGATGTCACCGGGCCGAGGCTCGTACAGCCCGACGAGTTCGCGGTGGGCGGGGTCGTACTTCTCCATCAGGAACGCGGGCTCGCCGTCCTCGTCGAGGCCCAGCAGCGCGTGGTGGTGCTCGTCGGCCGCGATGTCCATGTACGCGCGCTCGACGTCCTCCAGTTTCGCGTCCTGCATCATCCAGAACGCGGCCTTGGGGTGGGTGACCCAGCCGTGCAGCAGCTCGGCGTCCTTCAGGGGGTCGAGGGGGCGGAAGGTGAAGGTCGTCCTGCTCATACGGAAAACTCCTGGAACGCGATCGTCTTCTCGACCGGGTAGTACTCGGTGCCGAGCAGCTCTCGGATGATGCAGCTGTTGCGGTAGGCGCCCATGCCCAGGTCGGGGCTGGTGATGCTGTGGGTGTGGACACCGGCGTTCTGGAGGAAGACGCCTCTGCCCGTGACGTCGATCGCGTAGGTGCGGGACACGTCGAAGTTGCCGTGGGAGTCGTACACCAGGCGGTCCTTGACCGGGGTCAGGAAGTCCGGCTCGGCGTACTTGTAGCCGGTCGCGAGGACGAGGCCCTGCGACTCGATCTCGAAGTCCTTCTCCTGCTCCTCCTGGCGGAAGGCGAGCGTGTACGTGCCGTTCTCGTACCGCGCGCTGTTCAGCGAGGAGTTGGTGAGCAGCCGGGTGGGGACCGGGCCGCCGAGGTTCTTCTGGTAGAGCAGGTCGAAGATCTCGTTGATGAGGTCGCCGTCGATGCCCTTGAACAGCCCCTTCTGCTCGGCGGTGAGCCGGTAGCGGGTGGCCTCGGGCAGCTCGCGGTAGTAGTCGACGTACTCCGGGGAGGTCATCTCCAGCGTGAGCTTGGTGTATTCGAGGGGGAAGAAGCGCGGGGAGCGGGTCACCCAGTTCAGCCGGTAGCCGTGGACGTCGATCTCGCCGAGCAGGTCGTAGTAGATCTCGGCGGCGGACTGACCCGAGCCGACGAGGGTGATCGACTCCTTCTTCACCAGCTCGCTTCTGTGCTGCACATAGCGGGAGTTGTGGATGAAGTCGCCGCCCAGTCCCTGGCAGGCATCCGGGATGTACGGCGGGGTACCGGTGCCGAGAACCAGGTGGCGGGCGCGGAACTCCTCACCGGCCGCGGACTTCACGACGTAGAGGTCGTTCTCGTATGTCACCTCGGTGACCGTCGTGCTGAAGCGGACGTTGCTCAGCTTGTTCGCGGCCCAGCGGCAGTAGTCGTCGTACTCCACCCGCAGCGGGTAGAAGTTCTCTCGGATGTAGAACGAGTACAGCCGGCCCTTCTCCTTCAGGTAGTTGAGGAAGGAGTACGGCGAGGTCGGGTCGGCGAGGGTGACCAGGTCCGACATGAACGGGGTCTGGAGGTGGGCGCCGTCCAGGAACATGCCGGCGTGCCACTCGAAGTCGGGCTTCGAGTCGAGGAAGATGCCGTCGAGTTCGGGGATGGGCTCGGTGAGGCAGGCCAGGCCGAGGTTGAAGGGGCCCAGCCCGATGCCCACGAAGTCGTAGGTCTTGGACGGGGTTTCAGGACGCGCGGTCAAGGGACTCTCCCAGGTACTGCTCGGCGTGGCCGGCGATCAGGTCGAGGACGGCCGAGATGTCCTCGGCCGTCGTCTCGGGGTTGAGCAGGGTGAACTTCAGGTAGTGGCGGCCCTGGACCTTGGTGCCCGCGACCACCGCGTCGCCGGAGGCGAACAGGGCCTTGCGGGCGTACAGGTTGGCGCGGTCGATCTCCGCCGGGTCGGTGACCGAGGCCGGGATGTAGCGGAAGACGAGCGTGGACAGACTCGGTGCGACGACCACGTCGTAGCGCGGGTCGGCGGCGAGCAGTTTCCAGCCCTCGACGGCCAGGTCGCAGACCTCGTCGAAGAGCTGCCCGATGCCGTCGGCGCCCATCACGCGCAGGGTCATCCACAGCTTGAGCGCGTCGAAGCGACGGGTGGTCTGGAGGGACTTGTCCACCTGATTGGGGATACGTTCCTGCACCATGCGGCGCGGGTTGAGGTACTCCGCGTGGTAGGTGGCGTGGCGCAGGGTCGAGGAGTCGCGGACCAGCACGGCGGACGAACTCACCGGCTGGAAGAAGGACTTGTGGTAGTCGACGGTGACCGAGTCGGCACGCTCGATGCCGTCGATGCGGTCCCGGTACTTGACCGAGGCGAGCAGCCCGCAGCCGTACGCGGCGTCCACGTGCATCCAGGCGCCGTACTGCTCGCACAGCTCGGCGATCTCGGGCAGCGGGTCGATGGAGCCGAAGTCGGTGGTGCCGGCGGTGGCGACGACGGCCATCGGGACCAGGCCGTCGCGACGGCAGCGCTCCAGTTCACGGGCGAGGGCGACGGTCTGCATCCGCTTGTCGTGGTCGACGGGGATCGAGACCACGGCGTCCTGGCCGAGGCCGAGCAGTTTCGCCGACTTCTTGACGCTGAAGTGGCTGACCTCCGAGGCGAAGACGCGCAGTTTCGCCAGGGAGTCGGTCTTCGCCTCCTCGCGGGCCAGCAGCAGCGCCTGGAGGTTGGACTGCGTCCCGCCCGAGGTGAACACGCCGTCGGCGACCGGGCCCAGTCCGATGCGCGCGGTCGTCCAGTCGATCAGTTTGCGCTCGATGAGGGTGCCGCCGGCCGACTGGTCCCAGGTGTCCAGGGAGGAATTGACGGCGGAGAGGATGGCCTCGCCGAGCACGGCCGGGATGACGACCGGGCAGTTGAGGTGGGCGAGGTAGCGGGGATGGTGAAAGTAGACCGCGTCCCGGAGGTAGACGTCCTCCAGCTCGTCGAGCACCGCCGTCGTGTCCAGCAGGGGCTTGTCGAGGTCGATCTCGTCGATGCGGGGGGTGAGGGCGTCGACGGTGATGCCGGTGAACGGCCTTGTGGTGGTGGCGAGTTTGGCCGCCACCCGCTCGATTCCTTCGGTCACGGAGCGGCGGTAGCTCTCCGCGGTCGTGTCATTGAGCAGGTGCGAGCGCATGTGGGGGCCCTCCGGTGGGGAAATCCATGCGGGACGGGGCAGGAGCGGGGCGGGTGCCCGGTTCAACTTAGGTAAGCCTAACCTAATTAACCTGAGCCAAAACCTGCCCCACCCGTGACCGGCGTCACGTCGCGGGCAATTACTCGGCCGCCCGCAGCTGCTCCTCGGTCATCCCCTGCCGCCAGTACCCGACGAAGGTGACCCCGCGCCGGTCGATCCCGCGCTCCCGCACGAAGTGCCGGCGCAGCTCCTTCACGCACCCGGACTCGCCCGCGATCCAGACGTACGGCCGCTCGGCGTGCGGGAGTTGGGCGGCGCGGAGGGCGTCGAGGGCCAGGGGGGAGCACGGGGCGCCGGCCGGGTCGGTCACCAGCCAGGTGATCTCCGCGTCCGCCTCGGTCGCGAGGTCCTGGATGTCCCCGGCATCGTGCACCTCCAGCCAGACGCGGGCGCGCTGTCCGGCGGGGAGGGCTTCGAGGATCGCGCAGACCGCGGGCAGGGCGGTCTCGTCCCCCCAGAGCAGCACCAGGTCGGTGTCCTCGGGCGGCCGGAACCGGATCGCCCGGTTGTCGGCGACGGCGGGCCCGAGCAACTGGACCCGGTCGCCCGCGGCGGCCCGCGCGGCCCACCGGGAGGCGGGTCCGGCGGGCTCGTGCAGCACGAAGTCGATGTCGATCTCGTCGGGGTCCCGGCGGAGCCCTCGCAGGGTGTACGACCGCATCACGGCCCGTACATCGTCGGGGAGTTCACGCCAGGCCTGCCACCACCCGTCCCCGAGCTCGACGGGAACCCCGGGCTCGGTCCGGCCCTCGGCGGGGAGGAACAGGGACAGCGACTGGTCGCGCCCGTCGGAGAAGAAGTGCTGGAGATCCTCCCCGGTGAAGCTGACCCGGACCAGAGACGGACCGAGCCGCCTCGTCCGTACGACCTGGAGGGAGAAGAAACGGAACGGGGCGGCTACGGCCGTCGTCATGTCGGGCTCCTGGGGTTCAGGAAGTGCTACGGGGTCAGCTGACCTTCTTCGCGGTCTCGATCGCCTTGGCGAGGTTCTCCACCATCGCCACGCACTTGTCGTACGACAGGATCGGCTCCGGCGACCGCGCGATGACCTGCCCCGCCTTGACCGCGGGCAGCTTCTTCCAGGTCGCCTCGGTGATGTCGGCCGGCTGGATCGTGGCCGTACGGTCGTCCATCATGATGATGTCGGCCGCGTACTTGTCGACGTTCTCCCAGCTCAGCGACTCGTACCAGCCGCCGGAGGCCTTGAGCACGGACGCCGGGGGCTCCACGAAGTTCACGCCGAGCGCCTTGAAGTACTCGAGGTCGATGGACAGGTTGGAGCCGGAGACGTAGAAGACGTCCTGGGCCGCGGATCCGGCGAGCACCTTGATGTCGGGGTGGGCCTTGGCGGCGGCACGCAGCCGCTCCGAGGCCGACTCGAACCGCTTCTTCGCGTCGGTGACCTTCGCCGCCGTCATGTCGGCACCGAGGGACTCGGCCAGCTCCCACACCCGCTGCAGGGGCGTGGTGATCTGACGGTCGTACACGGAGACCGCCACGCTCGGCGCCAGCTTGGCGATCTTGGACGCGGAGGCCGCGGGGACGTACCAGAGGGTGCCGGCGCTGTCGAAGGTCGTGGTGATGAGGACCTCGGGCGCGAAGGCCGCGTACTGCTCGACGTTGAACTGGTCCCAGACGTTGCCGAAGACGGTCAGCTTGCTGACGTCCATGTCGCCGGCCTGGACGTCGGCCTTCCCGTCCTTGGTCTTTGTGGGGCCGAAGACGCCCTTGACCTCGATGCCGTAGTCGTGGAGCGCGGCGGCGACGCCGACGAAGGCGACGATCTTCGTGGGGACCTTGTCGAGCTTCACGGTCGTACCGCGGTCGTCCTTGAAGGTCCACGCCCCGGACTTCGCGGCCGTGGTCCCCTTGCCAGAGCCCTCGCTGCTGGAGTCGTCGTCACCACAGGCCGCGAGCACGGCGCCGAGGCCGAGTGCGCCGCCCGCGGCGAGGATGCCACGGCGGGTGAGGTGGGCGGCTCGTGCGTTGGACATGTATGGCTGCTTTCGAACGGGGCGAAGCGCCCGCCGGACAAGTTCGAAGGTAGGTTAGCCTAACCTCATCAATTGTCCAGAGGGCGGGGCGCCGCCCCGTCGAAACGGTGAGTGCCCGGTGGGCTCCGGTCTAACCGGTAAGCCCCAACTCGCGTGCGATCAGCATCCGCTGGACCTCGCTCGTGCCCTCGCCGATCTCCAGGATCTTGGAGTCGCGCCACATACGGGCGACCGGGTACTCGTTCATGAAGCCGTAGCCGCCGTGGATCTGCGTGGCGTCGCGGGCGTTGTCCACGGCGATCGTGGAGGAGTACAGCTTGGCGAGGGCCGCCTCCTTCTTGAAGGGCTCACCGGCGACCAGGCGCGAGGCCGCGTCCCGCCAGGAGAGGCGGGCTGTGTGGGCCCTCATCTCCATGTCGGCGATCTTGAACTGGATCGCCTGGTTGGCGCCGATGGGCCGCCCGAAGGCTTCCCGCTCCTTCGCGTACTTCACCGACTCGTCCACACAGCCCTGCGCGAGCCCGGTCGCGAGGGCGGCGATGGCGATGCGGCCCTCGTCGAGGATGCGCAGGAACTGGGCGTAGCCGCGGCCCTGTTCACCCAGCAGGTTCGCCGCCGGGACCCGGACGTCGGAGAAGGACAGCTCACGGGTGTCGGAGGCGTTCCAGCCGACCTTCGAGTACGGCGCCGCGACCGAGAAGCCCGGTGTGCCGGACGGCACGATGATCGAGGAGATCAGGGGCTTGCCGTCCGGCTTGCGCCCGGTGACGGCGGTGACGGTGACCAGGCCGGTGATGTCGGTGCCGGAGTTGGTGATGAAGCACTTGGTGCCGTTGATGACCCACTCGTCGGTGTCCGGGTCCAGGCGGGCCGTCGTCCGGGTCGCCCCGGCGTCGCTGCCGCCGTCCGGTTCCGTGAGGCCGAACGCGCCCAGGATCTCGCCCGAGCACAGCCGGGGGAGCCACTCGCGCTTCTGCTCCTCGGTGCCGAACAGATGGATGGGCATGGCGCCCAGGGAGACGCCGGCCTCCAGGGTGATCGCCACCGAGGAGTCCACGCGCGCGAGTTCCTCCAGCACGAGGCCGAGCGCCAGGTAGTCGCCGCCCATACCGCCGTACTCCTCGGGGAACGGCAGCCCGAACAGGCCCATGCGGCCCATCTCGCGGACGATCTCGTACGGGAACTCGTGGTGTTCGTAGTACTCGCCGATCTTCGGCGCCACTACGTCATGGGCGAACTCCTCGACGGTACGGCGGAGTTCTTCCAGCTCGGGGGAGAGGCGGTGGTCCATCGGGGGTTCACTCCTGGTGGGAGAGGGCGCGGACGGTGCGGGAGGGGCTGGGTCGGCCCAGGTGTTCGGCCATCCAGGCGCTGGTGGCGACGAGACGGCCGAGGTCGACACCGGTGTCGATGCCGAGGCCCTGGAGCATCCACACGAGGTCTTCGGTGGCGAGGTTGCCGGTGGCGGACTTGGCGTACGGGCAGCCGCCGAGGCCGCCCGCGGAGGCGTCGACCGTCGTGACGCCGTGTTGCAGGGCCGCGTAGGTGTTGGCGAGGGCCTGGCCGTAGGTGTCGTGGAAGTGCACGCCCACCTTCTCGACGGGGACGTCGAGTTCGGTCAGCAGCGCGCGTACGTGCCCCGGCGTCGCCACTCCGATGGTGTCGCCGAGGCTCAGCTCGTCGCAGCCCATGTCGAGCAGGGCGCGGCAGACCCTGGTGACCTGGGGGACCGGGACGGCGCCCTCCCACGGGTCGCCGAAGCACATCGACAGGTAGCCGCGCACGTGCACACCCTCGGCCTTCGCCCGCGCGACGACCGGCTCGAGCATCGCCAGGGCCTCGTCGACCGTGCGGTTGAGGTTGGCCTTGGCGAAGGACTCGGTGGCGCTGGCGAACACGGCGACCCGACGGGCTCCGAGGGCCAGCGCGCGGTCCAGGCCCCGTTCGTTCGGGACGAGGACGGGCAGGTCCACGGGCAGGTCGGCGATCTGCGGGAACAGCTGCTCCGCGTCGGCGAGTTGGGGTACCCACTTGGGATGGACGAAGCTCGTCGCCTCGATCGTGGTGAGCCCCGCGTCGGCCAGGCGGCGCACGAACTCGGCCTTGACCTCGGTGGGCACGGTCGACTTCTCGTTCTGCAGGCCGTCGCGGGCGCCGACCTCGTGGATGCGGACGCGGGCCGGAAGCCCGCTCTCCGGTACGACCATGGGGAGTGTCATCGCTCGTCCTCCACGGGGGTGATGTCCACGGGGGTGATGACCGCCAGCACCTGGTCCATGGCGACCGTGGTGCCCGGCGTGACGTCCAGCTCGGCGACCGTGCCGGCGTGCGGGGCGGAGATGACGTGCTCCATCTTCATCGCCTCGACGACGAGCAGACTCTGCCCCGCAGCCACCTCCTCGCCGACGGCCACCTTCACCACGGTCACCGTGCCGGGCATGGGGGCGGTCAGGGATTCGGCACCGGCGTGCCCGCCGCCGGTGAGGGACGCGGCCACCGGGTCGTGGTCGCGGACGTGCCAGGCGTCGGCGTCCCGGCCCACCCAGTCGCCGGCCCGGTGGAAGGTGTGCCGGACGCCGTCGAGGGTGACGGTGACCTGGTAGTCAGTGACGGTGTGGGTGCCGCGCGGGACGTACTCCACGGGCTCCTGCACGCTCAGCGGGAAGCCGACGGCCTTCGTGAACCCGGAGCCCCCGAGCCGCCAGCCGCTCGGCACCGAGAACGGATCGGTCCAGCCCTCTCCGCGCGGACGCAGCGCCTCGAGCCGTACGGCGGCCGCCGCCTCGTACACCTCGTCCGGTACGTCCGTGGAGACCAGGTCGTCCACCACGCGCTCGACCAGACCGGTGTCCAACTCGCCCGCGACCACCGCTGGATGGGCCAGCAGCCGGCGCAGGAACCCCGCGTTGGTCTGCACGCCCAGGGTGACCGTCTGTGCGAGGGCCGCCCGGAGCTTCCTGAGCGCGGTCGCGCGGTCCGGGCCGTAGGCGATGACCTTGGACAGCATCGGGTCGTACAGGCTGCCGACCTCGGTGCCCTCGCTGAGCCCGGAGTCGGTGCGGACTCCGTCGCCCTGGGGTTCGTGGAGGCGGAGCACGGTGCCGCCGGAGGGGAGGAAGCCCTTCGACGGGACCTCGGCGCAGATCCGGGCCTCGATCGCGTGCCCGGTCAGCCGGACCTCCTCCTGCCCGAACGGCAGCCGCTCGCCCGCCGCCACCCGCAGCTGCCACTCCACCAGGTCCAGTCCGGTGATCAGCTCGGTGACCGGGTGCTCCACCTGGAGACGGGTGTTCATCTCCATGAAGTAGTACGACGACGGGTCGTCGCCCGGCACGATGAACTCCACGGTGCCCGCGCCCCGGTAGCCGCAGGAGCGGGCCGCCTCGACCGCCGCCTCGCCCATCGCCGCGCGCGTGTCCTCGTCGAGGAGGACGCTGGGCGCCTCCTCGATGATCTTCTGGTGCCGGCGCTGCAGGGAGCACTCGCGCTCGCCGAGGTGGATCACGTTCCCGTGGCCGTCGGCCAGCACCTGGATCTCGATGTGCCGGGGCCGGTCGACCCACCGCTCCACGAGCAGGGTGTCGTCACCGAAGGAGGTGCGGGCCTCGCGGCGGGCGGCGGCGATTTCCTCCTCCAGGACGGTGAGGTCCCGGACCAGCCGCATGCCCTTGCCGCCACCGCCCGCGCTCGGCTTCAGCAGTACCGGGGCGCCCAACGCGCGCGCGGCCTCGGCGAGTTCGGGGTCACGGCCGCCGGGCACGACCGGCACTCCGGCCGCCTCGACCGTCTCCTTGGCGCGGATCTTGTCACCCATCAGGGCGATGGAGTCCGCCGTCGGCCCGATGAAGACCAGCCCTGCTGCTTCGCAGGCGCGCGCGAAGGCCGCGTTCTCGGCGAGGAAGCCGTACCCGGGGTGGACGGCCTGGGCGCCGGTGCGGGCGGCCGCCTCCAGGAGGCGCTCGGCGGACAGATAGCTCTCCGAGGCCGGCGCCGGTCCCAGCCGTACGGCGGTGTCGGCCTCCCGGACGTGCCGCGCGTCGGCGTCCGCGTCGGAGAAGACGGCCACCGACCGCACGCCCAGGGCGCGCAGGGTGCGGATGACGCGGACCGCGATCTCGCCCCGGTTGGCGACAAGCACTGTGTCAAACATGGGTCCTCACATCCGGAAGACGCCGAACTGGGGGTCGCCCAGCGGCGCGTTGGCGCATGCGGTCAGGGCCAGGCCGAGCACCTGACGGGTGTCGAGCGGGTCGATGACCCCGTCGTCCCAGAGGCGGGCGGTGGCGTAGTAGGCGTTGCCCTGACGCTCGTACTGGGCGCGGATCGGGTCCTTGAAGGCTTCCTCGTCCTCGGCGGACCAGCTCTCGCCCCGCTGCTCCAACTGGTCCCGCTTGACGGTCGCGAGGACCGACGCGGCCTGCTCGCCGCCCATCACGGAGATCTTGGCGTTGGGCCACATCCACAGGAAGCGCGGGGAGTAGGCCCGGCCGCACATGGAGTAGTTCCCGGCGCCGTACGACCCGCCGACGACCACGGTCAGCTTGGGCACGCGCGTGCAGGCGACCGCGGTCACCATCTTGGCGCCGTGCTTGGCGATGCCGCCCGCCTCGTAGTCCTTGCCGACCATGAAACCCGAGATGTTCTGGAGGAACAGCAGCGGGATGCCGCGCTGGTCGCACAGCTCGATGAAGTGGGCGCCCTTCTGGGCCGACTCGGAGAACAGGATGCCGTTGTTGGCGACGATCCCCACCGGGTGGCCGTGGATCCGGGCGAAGCCGGTGACCAGGGTCTGCCCGAACTCGGCCTTGAACTCGGCGAAGCGGGAGCCGTCCGTGATGCGCGCGATGATCTCGCGGACGTCGTAGGGGGTGCGGGAGTCCACCGGCACCGCGCCGTAGAGACCGTAGGGGTCGACCTTGGGCTCCACCGCGGGCTCGACGGACCACGGCAGCGGCCCGCGCGCGGGAAGGGTGGCGGCGATGTTCCGCACGATCCTCAGCGCGTGGGCGTCGTCCTCGGCGAGGTGGTCGGTGACGCCGGAGATCCGGGAGTGCACCTCGCCGCCTCCGAGCTCCTCCGCGGTGACGACCTCGCCGGTGGCGGCCTTCACCAGCGGAGGACCGCCGAGGAAGATCGTGCCCTGGTTGCGGACGATCACGGCCTCGTCGCTCATGGCGGGCACGTATGCGCCCCCGGCCGTGCACGAGCCGAGCACGGCGGCGATCTGCGGAATGCCCGCGCCGGACATCCGGGCCTGGTTGTAGAAGATCCGCCCGAAGTGCTCGCGGTCCGGGAAGACCTCGTCCTGCATGGGCAGGAAGGCGCCGCCGGAGTCCACGAGGTAGATGCAGGGCAGGCGGTTGTCGAGGGCGACCTCCTGCGCGCGCAGGTGCTTCTTCACCGTCATCGGGTAGTACGTGCCGCCCTTGACGGTGGCGTCGTTGGCGACGATCACGCACTCGCGCCCGCTCACCCGCCCGATCCCGGCGATGACCCCGGCGGCCGGGGCCTGTCCGTCGTACATCCCGTCGGCGGCCAGCGGGGCCAGCTCCAGGAAGGGCGAGCCGGGGTCGAGGAGGGTGTCGACCCGGTCCCGGGGCAACAGCTTCCCGCGCGCGGTGTGCCGCTCACGCGCCCTGTCCCCGCCGCCCAGCCCGGCCGCCGCGAGCTTGTCCCGCAGCTCGTCCACGAGGGCCCGATGGGCCTCCTCGTTGGCCTTCCAGGCCGGAGACGCGGGGTCCGCCGCGCTCGTCAGCTCGGGTGCCTGATCCATGTCCTCGCGGTCCCCTCACCCAGTGATCGCCTGTTAATGAGCGTTAACCATTTCCTTCAGGTTAACGACCGCTAACCTCCCTGTCTAGAATTGCTTGCATGGCCACGAGAACCGACGCCCCCACCCGCCGCGAGCAGATCCTCAAGGAGGCCGCGCGGCTGTTCGCCGAGCGTGGGTTCCACGGCGTGGGCGTGGACGAGATAGGCGCGGCGGTCGGGATCAGCGGCCCCGGGCTCTACCGGCACTTCGCGGGCAAGGACGCGATGCTGGCGGAGCTGCTGGTCGGCATCAGCGGCCGGCTGCTGACGGGCGGCAAGCGGCGGGTCGCCGAGTCGGGCGGCCGGGACCCCGGGGCGCTGCTGGACTCGCTGATCGAGGGCCACATCGACTTCGCACTCGACGACCGCCCCCTGATCACCCTGCACGACCGAGAGCTGGACCGCCTCCGGGACAGCGACCGCAAGCTGGTGCGGCAGCTGCAGCGGCAGTACGTCGAGCTGTGGGTGGAGATCCTGCGCGAGGTCTACCCCGGCCTCGCGGAACCCGCCGCCCGCTCGGCCGTGCACTCCGTCTTCGGGCTCCTGAACTCCACCCCGCACCTGGGTCGCCCCGGCTCCCTCCCGGGTCGCGGCGCCACCGCGGAGCTGCTGCACCGCATGGCCAGGGGGGCGTTCGCTGCCGCGGCGGCGTGACGAGCGTTACGGGATCACCTCTGGACGGCTCTCCTTACCGGCCGGTACGGTATCTGAGCAAGCGCTTAGCCATGGGACCGCAACCATCAATTGAGGAACCCCCACGGCGAGCAACCACATCCGCGAGAGCGGCGCCGGTTTAGGCGCAAAGAAGGGTGGCGGCGGTGCGCCGTACTGTGTTCAACGAGGACCACGAGGCGTTCCGGGAGACCCTGCGCGCCTTCATCGAGGCCGAGGTCGTCCCCGTCTACGACGAGTGGTTCGCAGCCGGCCAGGCGCCGCGCGACTTCTACTACAAGCTCGCCGAGCTCGGCATCTTCGGCATCCGCGTGGACGAGGAGTTCGGCGGCGCCGGCATCGACTCGTACAAGTTCGAAGCAGTGATGTACGAGGAGACCGCACGCGCGGGCGTGCAGTTCGGTGGCTCCGGTGTGCACGTCCTGCTGGGCCTGCCGTACATCAAGATGCTCGCCACCGACGAGCAGAAGAAGCGGTTCCTGCCGAAGTTCGTCACCGGCGAGGAGATGTGGGCCCTCGCGATGACCGAGCCGGGCACCGGCTCCGACCTCGCGGGCATGAAGACCACCGCCAAGCTCTCCGAGGACGGCACGCACTACGTCCTCAACGGCGCCAAGACCTTCATCACCGGTGGCGTCCACGCCGACCGCGTGATCGTCTGCGCCCGCACCTCCGCGCCCACCGCCGAGGACCGCCGCTTCGGCATCTCGCTGTTCGCCGTGGACACCAAGTCCGAGGGCTACTCCGTCGGCCGCAAGCTCGACAAGCTCGGCCTGAAGACCTCCGACACCGCCGAGCTCGCGTTCGTCGACGTCAAGGTGCCCGTCGAGGACCTCCTCGGCGAGGAGAACAAGGGCTTCTACTACCTCGGCCACAACCTCGCCTCCGAGCGCTGGGGCATCGCCTTCGGCGCCTACGCGCAGGCCAAGGCCGCCGTCCGGTTCGCCAAGCAGTACGTCCAGGACCGCACCGTCTTCGGCAAGACGGTCGCCTCCTTCCAGAACACCAAGTTCGAGCTGGCCGCCTGCCAGGCCGAGGTCGACGCGGCCGAGGCCGTCGCCGACCGCGCGCTCGAAGCCCTCGACGCCGGCGAGCTCACCCCCGCCGAGGCCGCCTCCGCCAAGCTGTTCTGCACCGAGGTCGCCCACCGTGTGATCGACCGCTGCCTCCAGCTGCACGGCGGCTACGGCTTCATGAACGAGTACCCGATCGCCCGCCTGTACGCGGACAACCGCGTCAACCGCATCTACGGCGGCACCAGCGAGATCATGAAGACGATCATCGCGAAGGACATGGGTCTGTAAGCCGCCCGCAATCACCGGCCGGTACAAAAGAACCCCATGAGCCAGGCACTTCAGGACCTCCTCGATCTGCTCGACATCGAGCAGATCGAGGAGGACATCTTCCGCGGCGACTCCCGTCCCGCCGTCGTCCCCCGCGTCTTCGGCGGGCAGGTCGCGGCGCAGGCGCTGGTCGCCGCCGGGCGCACGGTCCCCGAGGACCGGCTCGCCCACTCCCTGCACGCGTACTTCCTGCGCCCCGGCGACCCGGGCGCGCCGATCGTCTACACCGTCGACCGCATGAACGACGGCCGGTCCTTCACGGCCCGCCGTGTCCTCGCGGTCCAGCACGGCCAGCCGATCTTCGCCCTCTCCGCCTCCTTCCAGCGGTACGAGGAGGGCTTCGACCACCAGGCCGCCATGCCGGCCGCCCCCGACCCGGCGACGCTGCCCACCTCCGCGGACCGGCTGCGCGGCTACGACCACCTGGACCCGGCGGTCGTCGAGCGGTTCCTCGAGGCCCGCGAGGCGATCGACCTGCGGTACGTCGACGAACCGCCGTTCGGAAAGTTCGGCGAGCCGCGCGAACCGCACTCCCAGGTCTGGTTCCGCACCAACGGCAAGCTCGCGGACGACCCGCTGCTGCACGTCGTCCTCGCCACCTACGTCTCCGACATGACGCTCCTCGACTCGATCCTGCTCGCGCACGGCCGCGGCGGCTGGGCGGTCGGTGACGTCGTCGGGGCCTCGCTGGACCACGCGATGTGGTTCCACCGCCCCTTCCGCGCCGACGAATGGCTCCTGTACGACCAGGAGTCCCCGTCGGCCTCCGGCGGCCGGGGCCTGGGCCAGGCCCGCATCTACACCCAGGACGGCCGGTTGGCCGTCTCGGTGATCCAGGAGGGCGTGGTCCGCGCGCCCAGGTGACCGACGCCTACGACAGTCCGGCCTCGCTCAGCAGATACGCCGTCATCGGGTCGTAGTAGCGCGGGCTCACCACGTGGTCGTCGAGGGGGACGGTCACCTGGACCGTGCCCTCGGCCTCGCCCACGAAGAGTGCCGGGTCGTTGGAGTCGGCGTAGCCCACCGCGTCCACGCCGTGCTGAGCGGCGTATCCCGCCCAGCCGTGGTCGGCGACGACCAGGTCGGGCAGCGGGCGGCCCTCGCGCTCCAGGGCCGTGAGGATGGCCTTCATCGGGTCGCCGGAGTGGGTGTGCCACAGCGTCGCGCCGTGCTCCAGGACCGCCACGTCCGCGAACTGCATGACGTATCCCTCGTCCGTCTGCAGCCCGTCCGGGATGACGACGATCTCGCAGCCGGCGGCGCGCAGCGCGGCACCGGTGGCGTGGTGGACGTCGAGGAGCCCGCCGGGGTGGCCGGTGGCGAGGAGCACCCGCTGCTGCCCGTCCGCCGCCTTGCGCAGCCGGGCCGCCATCCGCTCCAGACCTCCGACGGTCAGCTCCGGGTCGATGGTGTCCTGCCCGTACCGGTACTCCGGGTCGTCGTTGACGCCCACCCGCTCCGCCATCACCGCGAGCACGTCCTGCTCGTCGCTCCAGCGGTCCCCGAGCTCCAGACCGAACCAGTAGTGGCGGTTGCCGTTCGCCAGCTGGCGGTAGTGCGAGAGGTTGTTCTCCCGCGGGGTGGCCACCTCGCCCGCGATACGGGTCTTCACAAGGTGGTCGACGAGCTCGGCGCGGCTGGGTGTCCCGGGTATCGGCATGCCTCCCATTCTGAGGTACGCCCTCACGGGACCGCCTCGCATCCCGCCCGCTGGGACGCGGGTCACGCGCTCATGACCGGCGCAGCGCGAACCACAGCTCCATCCGTACGTCCGGGTCGTCCAGGTCCAGCTCCAGCAGCGCCGCGCACTTCGCGATCCGCTGCCGCACGGTGTTGCGGTGCACGTCGAGCGCGACCGCCGTACGGTCCCAACTGCCGTGCAGGGACAGCCAGGTGCGCAGGGTCTCCGGGAGGGCGGGGCTGCCTTGGAGGCAGGTCAGCAGGGCCCGGGCGTGCGCCTCGGCGTCCGTCTCCGGCACCAGGTCGGCGAGCGCCGGCCGGGCCCGGTACCGGACCAGCCCGGCGCGGGTCGCGCGGGCGCGGGCCAGCGCACGGGCCGCCTGGGTGTCGGCGACGGGCCACTCCCGCGGACCGGCGACGGCACTGACCCCCAGCGTCCACCCCGGCTGCGGAGCCGGTTC
Source organism: Streptomyces sp. NPDC024687 (assembly GCF_055559055.1). Taxonomy (NCBI): domain Bacteria; kingdom Bacillati; phylum Actinomycetota; class Actinomycetes; order Kitasatosporales; family Streptomycetaceae; genus Streptomyces; species Streptomyces sp. NPDC024687. The sequence goes on from NZ_JBVHLJ010000001.1 coordinate 38,727, forward strand.
CCGGTCGGCGGGCAGCAGCACCCGGACGACCTCCCGCGCCACGTCGACGAGCGGCGACCCGAGCGCGGCGCCGAGCGCGGAGGCGGCGACCGGGTCGGGAGCGGCGAGCGTGTCGGGCCGGGCGTGCACGACGACCCACCGCTCGCCCCCGAGGAGCGGGGCCACGTCCTGGGCGGGGGCGCCCAGCAGCAGCCGTACCAGGGCGGACGACCGCGCCGCCCCCGACCCGCTCTGATGCTCACCGGTGAGCAAGGACAGCAGCACGGCGGCGACGGAGGCGATGGTGTGGTCACCGGGATCGCGGTGCGGGGCGGCGACGCCGAGGACGAAGCCGTGTCCGGCACCGAGGGAGTAGGCGGCGAGGTGGGCCTCGGCGGTCACGTGACTGGCGGAGGCCGGGGTGCCGGGACCGGCAGGGCGTACGACCTCGGCGAGTCCGGTCAGCGCCTGCCGGGCGGCCGCCCCCACCGGTCGCCCGGCGGCCGCGACCTCCGCCCCGTCCGGCCCGTACAGCACCGCCCACCCCCCGAGCCGCTGCGCGAGTTGCCGCAGCACGGACGGCACCGGGTCCGGGCGGGACGCGGCCGCCGCCAGGCTCTGCTGGGCCTCGGTCACCCGGCGCAGTTCCGTGTGGCGGGCCTGGGCCATCAACTGCCAGACCGCACGGGCCACGGCGGAGAACGTGGTCCGGGGAGGAACCTCCAGCAGTGGGAGTCCGTACGCCTCGCAGGCCGCCACCAGCGCGCGCGGGACCGTGTCGTGCACCGGCGCCACGCCGAAGCCGAGGGCCGCGCCGCCCGCCGCGACGATCCTCGACACATAGTCGTCGAAGTACGTCCCCGAATCCGCCGCCTCCGGAATGTGCACCCCGGCCGTCAGCAGCAGCTCACCGCCCAGCAGATACGGGTACGGGTCCGCCATCTCGGAGGTGTGCGCCCAGTGGATCACCGCCGCGGGCTCCGAGGGCCCCGCGATCTGCCGCAGCGCCAGGTCCTCACGGGCCAGCAGCGCCGCCAGCGGGACCGGTGGGGTGGGTGGGACCGACGGGTCCGGCATGGTGGACGTTCCCTCCATCCAGTACCGCACGAATGGATGAAACGTACACTTCGCAGCGGGTTTCCGGCCACCTAGTGTCGACGGCAGACGACAGAAGGAAGGCATACGACCATGAGCGCCCCCGAGACCCCCCGCGGCCCCGTCGACTCCTCCCGCATCCCGCGCTACGCCGGACCCGCGACCTTCGCCCGGCTGCCGCGCCTCGACGAGGTCGGGCGGGCCGACGTCGCCGTCGTGGGCGTGCCCTTCGACTCGGGTGTCTCCTACCGGCCCGGCGCCCGCTTCGGCGGCAACGCGATCCGTGAGGCGTCCCGGCTGCTCAGGCCCTACAACCCGGCGCAGGACGCGTCCCCCTTCGCGCTGGCGCAGGTCGCGGACGGCGGGGACATCGCCGTGAACCCGTTCAACATCAACGAGGCCGTCGAGACGATCGAGGCGGCGGCGGACGACCTTCTCGGCACCGGCGCCCGCCTGATGACCCTGGGCGGCGACCACACCATCGCCCTCCCGCTGCTCAGGTCCGTCGCTAAGAAGCACGGCCCGGTCGCCCTGCTGCACTTCGACGCCCACCTCGACACCTGGGACACCTACTTCGGCGCCGAGTACACGCACGGGACCCCGTTCCGGCGGGCGGTGGAGGAGGGCATCCTCGACACCTCCGCCCTCTCCCACGTGGGCACCCGCGGGCCGCTGTACGGCAAGCAGGACCTGGACGACGACGCCAAGCTGGGCTTCGGCATCGTCACGTCCGCCGATGTCATGCGGCGCGGCGTGGACGAGGTCGCCGACCAGCTCCGGCAGCGCATCGGGGACCGCCCCCTCTACATCTCCATCGACATCGACTGCCTGGACCCGGCCCACGCGCCCGGCACGGGCACCCCCGAGGCGGGCGGCATGACCTCCCGCGAGCTGCTGGAGATCCTGCGGGGTCTGGCATCGTGCAACCTGGTGTCGGCGGACGTCGTCGAGGTGGCCCCCGCGTACGACCACGCGGAGATCACGTCGGTGGCGGCCTCCCACACCGCCTACGAACTGACCACGATCATGTCCCGCCAGATTGCAGAGGCCCGCGCGCAGTGACTCACGACCACGACCTGGTACTCCGTCCGACGGAGGCGCAGATGTCCGCTGCGCTCAACCCTCCTCCCGGCCGCAACGGCGGAGACCTGGTCGTGGAGACGCTGGCCGCGCTCGGCGCGACGACCGTCTTCGGCCTGCCCGGCCAGCACGCGCTCGGCGTCTTCGACGCGCTACGGCGCTCAGACCTGCGGTACATCGGCCTGCGGGTGGAGAACAACGCGGGCTTCGCGGCGGACGCGTACGGCAGGATCACGGGGGAGGCGGCGCCGCTGCTGCTGTCGACGGGGCCCGGGGCGCTGACCTCCCTGGCGGCCCTCCAGGAGGCTGCCGCCGCGTCGGCCCCGGTGCTGGCGATCAGCAGCCAGATCCCCACGGCCGGTCTCGGCGGCGGCCGCCACGGCTATCTGCACGAACTCCCGGACCAGGCCGCCTCGTTCCGGGGCGTGGTCAAGTCGGTCCACACCGTCCGCGCCCAGTCCCAGATCCCCTCCGCGATCGAGGCGGCCTGGAAGTCGGCGCTGACCGCCCCGCACGGCCCGGTGTGGGTGGAGATCCCGCAGGACGTGCTGCTGTCCCCGACCCTGATCCCCGTGGTGACGGGCGGCGACGCCTTCCCCGAGGAGCTGCCGCCGCGCCCCGAACTCACCGCGGTGGCGGCCGACCTGCTGTCGAACGCGGCCCGGCCGGCGATCATCGCGGGCGGGGGAGTCGTACGGGCGGACGCCTCCCGCAAGCTGCGACAGCTGGCGGAGACGCTTCAGGCGCCGGTGGTCACCACGCCCGGCGGCAAGGGCGCCTTCCCCTGGACGCACCCCCTGTCCCTCCAGTCCTGGATCGAGGACCGCCACACCACGGACTTCCTGGAGGACGCGGACGTACTCCTGGTGGTGGGTTCGGGCCTGGGCGAACTCTCCTCGAACTACCACACGTTCAGGCCGCGGGGCCGGGTCGTCCAGATCGAGGCCGACCTCGGCAAGCTGGAGTCCAACCATCCCGCGCTCGGCATCCACGCGGACGCGCGACTGGCGTTGCAGGCGCTGCTGGAGACGGTGTCCCCGCGGGAGGACGCGCAGGCCGCGGAGCGTGTACGTGATGTGCTGGCCCGCGTTTCGGCCCGTATCGCCGCCCAGGAACTCACCCTGGAGCAGGACGTGTTGGCGTCGGTCCGCAGGGCGCTGCCCGCCGACTCCCCGTCCTTCTGGGACATGACGATCCTCGCGTACTGGGCCTGGTCGGCCTTCGACGCGAAGGGCCCCAACCACATGCACTCGGCCCAGGGTGCCGGCGGCCTCGGCTACGGCTTCCCCGCGGCGCTCGGCGCGGCGGTGGCCGACCCGACCCGCCCGGTTCTGGCGGTGTCCGGTGACGGAGGGGCGCTGTACTCGATCGCCGAGCTGGCCACGGCCCGCCAGTACGCCCTGAACGTCACCTGGCTGATCGTCGACGACGGCGGCTACGGCATCCTGCGCGAGTACATGACGGACGCCTTCGGCCAGGCCACGGCGACGGAACTGTCCCGTCCCAACTACGTGGCACTGGCCGAGTCCTTCGGCGTCCCCGGGGTCCGTACGACCCCGGAGAGCCTCGCGGACGACCTGTCCAAGGCGATCGGCTCACCGGGGCCGTCGGTGGTCGTGCTTCCGGCGGTGCTGCGGATGTTCGCGCCGACGCACCTGTAGCCGGGTCCTACCAGATCGCCTCGACCCACTCCGGGTGGTCGATGAACGGGTTGCGGTTGTGCTGGTAGGTGCCGTAGATGACCTGGTTGCGCTTCTCCTCGAAGGCGCTCGGCGGGTCCGCCGCGTTCCACGCCTTGAGGACGGAGAGCTTGCCGATGTACGGGTTGGAGCCGTTGCCGACCTTCTCGTTGGGCTCCAGGTCGGCGAAGCCGTCGCCGCCGTCGTAGCGCACGGCCATGAAGAGGATCATGCGGGCCACGTCACCCCGGTCCGCGGCGCGCGGCGCGAAGGAGTCGGAGTCGACGGTGCTGCCGCCGCCGTTGGTGACGGCGCTGCCGCCGTTGTCGAAGTCCAGGTTGCCGCGGATGCTGTTGATCTGCACGTCCGCGGGACGCAGGTGGTGCAGGTCGGTGCCGGGCCCGGTCACCTCGCCGAAGTCGCCGTGGGACTTGGCCCACACGTGCTCACGGTTCCAGTCGCCGACGTCTCCGCCGTCGAGGGACTTGCTGCGGGAGACGCCGCTGTACAGCAGGATCACGTTGCTGCTGTTGTTCGGGTCCTGGTCGGTGACCTTGAGCGCGTCCCAGACCGCGGAGTACGAGATCTTCGAGACGTTGGCGCTGATGATCGTGTGCAGGGAGGACTTCAGGCTCGTGCCCGTCTTGCCGACCGCGTTCTTGTAGTACGTCGCGTCGTACGCGGTCGTCGTGGCGGCGGCCGGGGTCGTGGTCACGACCGGGGCGGCGAGCCCGACCAGCACGGCGGCGGTGGTGAGCGCCACCGACTTCCAGCTGCGGATGCGTGTCGCCAGCATAAAGGGGGTCCCATCTACGCGGGTTGAATGGAGGCGGCACTTGGGAGCGTGACATGGACATGCGGCGGTGTAAATGGATGCTGCGTGTCCATTGGGTGACCTGAAACGGCAAACCAGGCCTTGTCTACGCGAGTTGACACGCCGACGCCCCCAGGGGCACAAGGGCTCCTGGGGGCGTTGTGACGGCAGTGCCTAGTCGGCGAAGAGTGCGCCGAACTGGGCGGAGCCCGAGGTGGAGACTCCGACCGAGGTCACGGAGAGGGCGCGGGCGCCGGTCGTGCCGATCTTCGTGCCGGTGGAGGGCAGGTAGGTCACCGCTCCGTCGCCGCCGTCCTCGTACGACCCGATGACCAGGTCGGCCCTGCCGTCGCCGTTGACGTCGTCGAGCTTGACGTCGGCGCCGAACAGGTCGCTCTTCTCGTCGGTGCCGGGGACGCCCGCCGTGCTCTGCGCGAAGGACTGCAGGCCGGTGGAGGTGTTGATGCCGCTCGCGGAGCCGTACATGACGGTGACCATGCCGGCGTTGGTGACGCTGCCGAGGTCCTCGTTCGGGGTGGAGACGACCAGGTCCTGGTAGCCGTCGCCGTTGACGTCGCCCAGGTCCAGGTCCCAGCCGAAGGCGTCACCCTTCTCCGAACTGCCGGGTACGTTCCCGGTGTTCTGGGTGATGCCGGTGGTCGAGGCGGGGCCGGACGCGGAGCCGTAGGTGATGCTGACCTTGCCACCGTTCGCGGAGTCCGGGATGGTCTGGCCGTCGCCGGAGGTGGCGTCCCAGCCGGCGCCGGTGACGATGTCGCCGTAGCCGTCGCCGTTGATGTCACCGATGCCGGTGACGATGCCCGGCTTGAGGGTCTTGACGCCCGCGACGCTCAGACCGCCCGCGGTGCCCGGCACCCAGTAGTTGGTGTTCCAGCCGTTGTCCGTCTGCGTCTCGTAGCCGTCGACCACCAGGTCGGTGCGGCCGTCGCCGTTGACGTCGCCGGCGGTGAGCTGCTGCGGGCCGTAGGGGAAGCCGGACGAGCCGGGCATGATCGGCGGCTTGACGGTGTAGCGGCCGCCGGGCAGGCCGGTGGAGCTGCTGAAGCCGCCCTTGTAGACGTAGAGGGTGGCGGAGGAGTTGCCGACGGCCAGGTCGGCCTTGCCGTCGCCGTCGAAGTCGCCGGCGGCCAGGGACAGGCCCCAGTTGTCGTGCGAGGAGACAGCCGGGTCCGGCACGTCACTGGCCTTGCCGGTGAGGCCGCTCGCCGAGCCCCACAGGATCGCGAGGGCGCCGCCGTCGGTGTCGGTGCCGACCTTCTCGTACGGCGAGGCCACGGCGAGGTCGTCGTAGCCGTCGCCGTTGAAGTCGGCGTAGGCCGTCGCGCCGCCGAACAGGTCTCCCGTCTCGGCGTTGCCGGGCACGGTGCCGGAGTTCTGGCTGAGGACCGTGCGCTTGGCCGAGGTCACGCCGGAGCCGGTGCTGCCGTAGAGGGCGACGACCTGGCCGGCGTCGGCGTGCCCGCTGACGGAGGCGGTGGCGGCCGTGGCCAGGACGTCGCCGATGCCGTCGCCGTTGAAGTCGGCCTTGGCGACCTTGAACGAGTCGGCGGCGGTGGCCGTCGTCGCCGAGACAGCGAGCAGACCGCCCGTCAGCGCGGCAGCGGCGGCCGTCGCGAGGGCGAGTCTGAGGTGCGGGTGGTGCTTCTGGTGCATGCGGGATTCTCCTGCTGCATGCGGGGGATGCCTGCGGGCATCCGCGTCGATGGGGTGCGGACCGTCCGTGTTTGCCTGGTGTTGTCCTGCGGGACACGGGCGGTCGGCGATCAGGAGACTTCTTGTGGGGCCCGAGGGTTGTACGGGACGCCGGTGGCTCTTCACCGGCGCCGGCCGGGCGTACGACGATGTCCCGCGCCCCTTTCCGGAAGGGCGCGGGACATCGTCGTAGGGCGGACAGCCGGTGTCGTGGTCAGCCGACGTCCGAGGGGTCCAGCCGGTAGATGGTCGAGGTGCTGTTCGACTGGCTGCTCTGCGAAGAGGAGCCGCCCGTGCTGTAGTCGCTCTCCTTCACCGCCGTGCCGTTCTTCTGCACCCAGCTGGTGATCTCCTGGCTGAGACTGCTGTTGCCGCCCATGCCCCCGCCGCCGAGCTGGATGTAGTGCAACTCGCCTTCCTTGACCAGCTTTTTGAGCCTGGCGAGGGTCATCGCCTGGTCGGTGCCGGTGAAGCCCCACATGGAGATGACGGGCTCGTGCGTGCTGAGGATCAGCTGGCCGGCACCCTGCGAATTGGACACCGCCAGCAGCCACTTGGCGCCGTCCTGGTGCTTCTCCAGGTACGAGATCAGGGCGCTGTCGACGTTGCCGCCCATACCGCCACCGCCACCGCCCGTGCCCGCGCCGGGCCTACCGGTCGTGCCGCCGGTCCCGCCGGGAGCCGTACCGCCGGCCGGGAACTCCCCGCTGGTGCCGCCCGGCGCCCCGCCCTGCGGGAGCTCACCGGTGCCGCCGCCGGGCTGCATCTGGCCGCCGCCATCGCCGTTGCTGCCGCCGTTGCCGCCAGGGAGCTCCCCGCCCGCCTGGCCGCTGCCCTGCTGGGTGCCGCCCGGCATCCGGTCGCCGGGACCGCCGTTGCCGCCGCCGAAGCCGCCCCGGCCGGCACCGCCCCCCGGACCGCCCATGCCGCCCCCGGTCGACGGCCCCGCCGTCGGGTTGGTGCCGCCCATGCCGCCGGAGGCGGAGGAGAGGGCCGGTGAGGCGGCGTACGCCGTCGGACCCGCGAGGGCCGCCACGATCGCCGCCGCGACGGACACCCCGAGCAGCCGCAGCCGCGTCCCCGAGCCCGCCGTACGGAAGACGAACAGGCCCACGATCGCCAGGACCATGAGGACGCCGACGACCGGCCACAGCCAGGTGTTCCAGCCGGTGGCCCGGCGCAGCAGCACGATCGCCCAGATTCCGGTGACCGCGAGCCCGGCCGGCAGCACCCAGGACCAGCGGGCGTCACCGCCGCGGAAGGCGCGCCACAGCATGACGCCGCCCGCGCCGGTCAGCGCCGCGATGCCGGGGGCGAGCGCGGTCGTGTAGTACGGGTGCATGGTGCCCTCGGCCATCGCGAAGGTCAGGTAGTGCAGCACCAGCCAGCCGCCCCACAGGACGAGCGCGGCCCGTGTCCTGTCGGTGCGCGGGGCCCGGCCGCACAGCACCAGGCCGGCGACGAGCGCGAGGAACGCGAAGGGGATCAGCCAGGAGATCTGGCCGCCGAGGATGTCGTTGAACATCCGGCCGATGCCCGCGGTACCGGCGAACGTGCCGCCACCGCCGCCCCCACCGCCGCCCCCACCGCCGCCCCCGCCGTTGCCCTCGCCGCCGAGGACCCGGCCCAGGCCGTTGTAGCCCATGATCAGGTCCCAGGCGGAGCCGTCGGTCGAACCGCCGATGTAGGGCCGGTCGTCGGCCGGGACGAGGGACACCGCCGTCGCCCACCAGAAGCTGGAGACCGCCAACGCCACCGCCGCGAGGGCCAGGTTGACGGCCTTCTTCCGCCAGCCGAGCCGCGACGCGTACACGTACACCGCGAAGACGGCCGGCAGGGCGATGTACCCCTGGAGCATCTTGGTGTTGAAGGCGAGCCCGAACAGGACCGCCGAGCCGATCAGCGGCAGCAGCCTGTCGGTGCGCACCGCGCGCAGCGCGAGGGCCGCGCCGCCGACCATGAGCAGGACGAGGACGGTGTCGGGGTTGTTGTCCCGGTCGATCGCGACGGTGATCGGGGTCAGCGCGAGGACGATCGCGGCGATCGCGGCCGCCATGTGCCCGAACACCCGCTTCACGGAGGTGTGCAGGATCCAGATGGTGCCGAGGGCGGCCGCGATCTCGGGCGCCATCATCTGCCAGGTGCCGAAGCCGAAGACCCGGCACGACAGCCCCATGATCATCAGCGCGAAGGGCGGCTTGTCGACGGTGAGGAAGTTCCCCGCGTCGAGCGAGCCGAAGAACCAGGCCTTCCAGCTCTGCGTACCGCTGTAGATCGCGGCGCTGTAGAAGCTGTTGAGGCTGTTCCCGCTCAGGTTCCAGCCGTACAGGACCCCGGCCAGGACCAGGATCGCGAGCAGGACGGGCAGCGACCAGCGCGGGGCCTTGTCCGGGGGAACCGCGGGCGGGGCCGGGGGTGGCCAGTCGGCGGACACGGTCTCGGCGTGGGGGTGGGGATCGGTGGCAGATGTCACCCGGGCATCGTGCGAAGGGCGGTTGGGTGAGGGCTGTGACGTAGCTGGCGCCATCCTGTGAAAAAGCCACGGGTTGGGTAACGACTCGCACAACCATTCCCCATGCGTACAACCATTCGCCCCCGTACGAGAGTCAACAGGGCATGACACGGGGGATATTCAGACACAGGAAATGGATCGCGGCGGGCGCGCTGGCCGCGTGCGTCGCCGTCGCCACGCCGGCCGCCGCCGCGACCGCACCGGCCGTCAGCTGCACGTCCGCCAAGGCGGGCCTCGCCGACAAACTCAAGCGGGACATCACGTCCGCCCTCTCCAACCGCTCCGGCACCGTCGCCGTGGGCCTCTACGACCGTACGACCAAGACCACCTGCACCCTGCGCTCCTCGACCGCCTACGACTCGGCGAGCGTGGTCAAGGTGACCGTCCTCGCCACGCTCCTGTGGGACGCGAAGAAGCACAACCGGTATCTGACCGACCGCGAGAACACCCTCGCCAAGGCCATGATCACCAAGTCGGACAACGACGCGACCAGCAAGCTGTGGCGTCAGCTCGGCCTGACCAAGATCAAGGGCTTCCTCACCGCGGCCGGCATGACCCAGACCAAGCCGGGGGCGAACGGCTACTGGGGCCTGACCCAGATCACCGTCACCGACGAGCAGAAGCTGCTCAAGCTGGTCACCGCGAGCAACACGGTCCTGAGCGACAACGCGCGTGCCTACATCCTGAAGCTGATGGGCCAGGTCATCTCCTCGCAGCGCTGGGGGACACCGTACGGCGCCGGATCGGGCATCGCCTGGCACGTCAAGAACGGCTGGCTCCAGCGCTCCACGCACGGCTGGCGGGTGCACAGCGTCGGCACCTTCAAGGGCGGCGGCCACGACTACATGATCACGGTGCTCACGCACGGCAACAGCTCCATGAACTACGGCATCACCACGATCCAGGGTGTCGCCAAGGTCATCCACCGGGATCTCGCGGCGAGCTGACGCCTGCCGGACTCCCGCACGTCACCGGCCCGTCCTACGGTGACGCCCATGCAGCTGAGAACCGTACTCGCGACCACCACCGCGGCCCTGGCGGCGGCGGCCTGCCTCGCGGCCACAGGCCCGGCGCAGGCCGCCGCGCCGGTGAGCCACGCCTGCTCCCCGTCCGTCTCCCTCGACCGCTTCTCCGACGCGCTCGACAAGACGACGTACGACGGCACCTTCGTCGGCAATCTCTCCGCGCTCGCGGTGGACCGGGACGGCTCGCTGGCCGCCCTCTCGGACCGCTCCTCGCTGTTCTCCCTGGACGCGAAGACCCTGGCGCCGAGGTCGGTCGTCCCGCTCGCCGACGAGAACGGCGCCGCGCTGGACTCCGAGGGCCTGGCGATCGACAAGGACGGAACCCGGCTGATCACCTCGGAGACCGAGCCGTCGATCCGCCGCTACGGCGCGGACGGCACGATTCTCGACCGCCTCCCCGTCCCGGCCTCCCTCCAGGTCGCCCCGGCGGGCCGCGCCACCTCGAACCAGACCTTCGAGGGCCTGACCCTCCTGAACGGCGGCCGCACCCTGCTCGCCTCCATGGAGTACTCGCTCTCCGGCGACACGGCCGGCACCGTCCGCTTCCAGACCTGGCAGCGGCAGCGGCACGGAAAGGGCTGGAAGCCCGGAGCCCAGTACGCCTACCGCACCGACGCCGCCTTCCTCGGCGTCCCCGAGGTCCAGGCCCTCCCCGACGGCCGCCTCCTCGTCCTGGAACGCGGCTTCACCCCGGGCGTCGGCAACACGGTCCGCCTGTACCTGGCCGACCCCCGCCACGCGACGGACACCAGCGGCGTCGAGAACCTGACGGGCCAGTCCGACGTACGCCTGATCAAAAAGACCCTGCTCACGGACATCGCGAGCTGCCCGACCCTGGGCGCGACGGCCAAGCAGCCCCAGCCGAACCCCCTCCTCGACAACATCGAGGGCATGGCGGTCACCGGCCACGACAAGGGCCGCCTCAAGGTGCTGCTGGTCAGCGACGACAACCAGAACGCCGTACAGACGACGCGGTTCTACTACCTCGGCGTGCGGGTCTGACCCTCGGGAATATTGCGGAGGGATGAAATCCGCTTACTTCGGCGTTGGTGCCTTCCGGTAGATCAGGACGACCGACAGACACACCGGAGGGCACCGCGTGGAACCGCAACGGGGCTGGGCACGACGACTGGCCGGGTACGCCTGGCGCTACCCGAAGGACGTCGTCCTCGCTCTCGGCTCCTCCCTCGGCGGCATGGCCGTCATGGCGCTCGTCCCCCTGGTCACCAAGGTGATCATCGACGACGTCATCGGCGATCACACCAGGGACATGGCGCCCTGGGCCGGTGCCCTGATCGTCGCGGCGCTCCTCGTCTACGTCTTCACCTACGTCCGCCGCTACTACGGCGGACGTCTCGCCCTCGACGTCCAGCACGACCTGCGCACGGAGATGTTCGGCACGATCACCCGCCTCGACGGCCGCCGCCAGGACGAGCTGTCCACCGGCCAGGTCGTCGGCCGGGCCACCAGCGACCTCCAGCTGATCCAGGGCCTGCTCTTCATGCTGCCCATGACGATCGGCAACGTCGCCCTCTTCGTGATCTCCCTGGTCGTGATGGCCTGGCTGTCGATCCCGCTCACCCTGGTCGCCCTGGCGGTGGCCCCGGCCCTGTGGTGGATCGCGAAGCGCTCCCGCTCCAAGCTGCACCCCGCCACCTGGTACGCCCAGGCCCAGGCCGCCGCCGTCGCGGGCGTGGTCGACGGCGCGGTCAGCGGCGTCCGCGTGGTGAAGGGATTCGGCCAGGAGGACCAGGAGACCGGCAAGCTGCGGGAGGTCGGCCGCCGCCTGTACGCGGGCCGGCTGCGCACGATCCGCTTCAACTCGAAGTACACCCCGGCCCTCCAGGCCGTCCCCGCCCTCGGCCAGGTCGCGATGCTGGCCGTCGGCGGCTGGCTCGCCGTCCGCGGTCACATCACGCTGGGCACCTTCGTCGCCTTCTCCACCTACCTCGCCCAGCTCGTCGGCCCGGTCCGCATGCTCGCCTTGGTCCTCACGGTCGGCCAGCAGGCCCGCGCCGGCACCGAGCGCGTCCTGGAGCTGATCGACACCGAGCCGTACCTGAAGGACGGCACCAAGGAGCTGCCCGCCGACGCGCCGGCCACCGTCGAGTTCGACGACGTGTCCTTCGGTTACGACCACGAGCGCCCGGTTCTCGACGGGCTCAGCTTCGAGATCCGTGCCGGCGAGACCCTCGCGGTCGTCGGCTCCTCCGGCTCGGGCAAGTCCACGGTCTCGCTCCTGCTCCCGCGCTTCTACGACGTCACCCACGGGGCCGTCCTCATCGGCGGCCACGACGTCCGCGAGCTCACCCTGGACTCCCTGCGGGCCGCGATCGGCCTGGTCCCCGAGGACTCCTTCCTGTTCTCGGACACGGTCCGCAACAACATCGCCTACGGCCGCCCCGACGCCACGTGGGAGGAGGTCGAGAAGGCCGCCCGCGCCGCCCAGGCGGACCGTTTCATCGCCGAGCTCCCCGAGGGCTACGACACCAAGGTCGGCGAGCACGGCCTCACCCTCTCCGGCGGCCAGCGCCAGCGCGTCGCGCTCGCCCGGGCGATCCTCACCGATCCGCGCCTGCTCGTCCTGGACGACGCCACCTCCGCCGTGGACGCGCAGGTCGAGCACGAGATCCACGAGGCCCTGAAGCAGGTCATGGAGGGCCGCACGACCCTCCTCATCGCCCACCGCCGCTCCACCCTGAACCTGGCCGACCGCATCGCCGTCCTGGACGACGGCCGCCTCGCCGACGTGGGCACCCACGAGGAGCTGGAGCAGCGCTCCGCCCTCTACCGCCGGCTGCTCACCGACCCCGACGGCCTCGGCGGCGTCTCCCCGGGCCACGCCCGGCCGGCCGCCGTACAGGAGGACACCTCCGTACGCGACGAGCTGGACGCCGAGTTCGACGCCGAGCGCGGAGTCACCCCCCGCCTGTGGACCGGCGACCGCGAGCGCAAGGACACAGCTTTGGCCGGCACCCCGGCCACTCCCGAACTCCTCGCCGAGGTCGACGCGTTGCCCCCGGCGACGGACGCCCCGGACATCGACGAGGCACGCGCGGTCACGCCCGAGGAGTCGTACGGCCTGCGGCGGCTGCTGCGCGGCTTCGGACGCCCGCTGCTGATCAGCCTGGGCCTGGTCGCCGTGGACGCCGGCATGGGCCTGCTGCTGCCGGTGATGATCCGGCACGGCATCGACGACGGTGTCTCGCGGATGGCCATGGGAGCGGTCTGGACGGCGACCCTGCTCGCCCTGCTCTCGGTCCTCGTCCAGTGGACGGCCCAGATCGGCGAGACCCGGATGACCGGACGCACCGGTGAACGGGTCCTGTACTCCCTGCGCCTGAAGATCTTCGCCCAGCTGCAGCGGCTCGGACTCGACTACTACGAACGGGAGCTGACGGGCCGGATCATGACGAGGATGACGACGGACGTCGACGCCCTCTCCAGCTTCCTGCAGACCGGCCTGGTCACGGCGTTCGTCTCGGTCGTCACCTTCTTCGGCATCATGGGCGCCCTGCTGGTGCTCGACGTACAGCTGGCGCTGGTCGTCTTCGCGACGCTGCCGCCGCTGATCATCGCCACGTACTTCTTCCGCAAGGCGAGCGTGAAGGCGTACGAACTCGCCCGGGAACGCGTCTCGCTGGTCAACGCCGACCTCCAGGAGTCGGTGTCGGGGCTGCGGATCGTGCAGGCGTTCCGGCGGGAGCGGGACGGCGGGGCGCTGTTCGCCGAGCGCAGCGACAGCTACCGCCAGGCCCGCATCCGGGGCCAGTGGCTGATCTCGATCTACTTCCCCTTCGTGCAGCTGCTGTCGTCGGTCGCCGCGGCCGCCGTGCTGATCGCGGGCGCGGGCCGGGTGGAAGCGGCGACCCTGACGACCGGCGCGCTGGTCGCCTACCTCCTCTACATCGACCTGTTCTTCGCCCCGGTCCAGCAGCTCTCCCAGGTCTTCGACGGCTACCAGCAGGCGACCGTCTCTTTGGGCCGCATCCAGGAACTGCTCCAGGAGCCGACGTCCACGAAGGCGGCCGAAGAGCCCCTGGAGGTCCTCTCCCTGCGCGGCGAAGTCGCCTTCGAGAACGTGCACTTCGCGTACGGGGACGACGAGGAGGCCCTCGGCGGCATCGACCTGAAGATCCCCGCCGGCCAGACGGTCGCGTTCGTCGGCGAAACGGGCGCGGGCAAGTCCACCGTGGTCAAGCTGGTGGCCCGGTTCTACGACCCGACGGGCGGCCGGGTCACCGTCGACGGCACCGACCTGCGCGCCCTGGACCTGACCTCCTACCGCCACCGCCTCGGCGTGGTCCCGCAGGAGGCGTACCTCTTCCAGGGCACGATCCGGGACGCCATCGCCTACGGCCGCCCCGACGCCACCGACGCCGAGGTCGAGGCCGCGGCCCGCGCGGTCGGCGCCCACGAGATGATCGCCACACTGGAGGGCGGCTACCTCCACGAGGTCGCCGAGCGGGGCCGCAACCTCTCGGCGGGCCAACGCCAGCTGATCGCGCTGGCCCGCGCCGAGCTGGTCGACCCCGACATCCTGCTCCTGGACGAGGCCACGGCATCCCTGGACCTCGCCACCGAGGCCCAGGTCAACCAGGCCACCGACCGTCTCGCGGGCCGTCGTACGACGCTCGTCGTGGCCCACCGCCTGACCACGGCGGCCCGCGCCGACCGGGTCGTGGTCATGGCCCACGGCCGCGTCGTCGAGGACGGCACCCACGAGGAACTGCTCGCCCTGGAGGGGCGGTACGCCGAGTTGTGGCGGACGTTCGTAGGGGAGCCGGTCGAGGTGTCCCGCTGACGGTCGTGCAACCGTCCGACATACGTTGTGCGTCCGTACACCTGTACGCCTGAAAGCTGCGGGAGGGACGGCAGTGAAGAGTGGAGCGATACGGCGGTTGGCGGAGGGGCTGGCCGTGATGGCGGTGGCCGGGATGCTCGCGGTCGCCGCGCCGGGGCACGCGCATGCCGCGGCCACGTCGTGCGAGGGACGCAAGGTCAGGTCGTTTCCGTTCTCCACCGGCACGGTGGAGATCTACAAGCGGCGCGGCTACGTGTGCGCGGTCACGCTTCCCAAGCGCCCCGGGGTCCGGCAGTACATGAAGGTGAGCCTGCGGGCGTACGGGCTGCGTCCGGTCCAGGACGCGGGCCGGTACAAGTACCGGGCCGGCCCCGTCACCGTGCACGCCGGGCAGCGGAAGGTGTGGGTGAAGGGCCAGGTCGGCCGGGGCACCTACGACTCGGACGGCTGGATCCGCCTCTGAGGCACAGGTTTCTCACAGGGTTTTCCCCATCAAGACGCCATCTCCCCTGGTGCCGACCGGACTTGCCCCGCTAGCGTCCGGCGGACATCTGTACTTACAGGGGAGGGTGCATGCGCAAGGCGCTCAGATGGCTTCTCACGCTGGTCGTGCTCATAGGCACGGTCGGCACGGCAGGCGCGGCCACCGCCGCGGAGCCGGAGGCCCACGGCACCGGTGCCACCACCGACATCAAGGATCAGCTCCTCGCCGTCCCGGGGATGAGCCTGATCGAGGAGAAGCCGTACACCGGTTACCGCTTCTTCGTGCTCAACTACACCCAGCCGGTCGACCACCGGCACCCGTCCAAGGGCACGTTCCAGCAGCGGATCACCGTGCTGCACAAGGACGTCAGCCGGCCGACGGTGTTCTACACCGGCGGCTACAACGTCTCCACCACGCCCCGCCGCAGTGAGCCGACCCAGATCGTGGACGGCAACCAGGTCTCCATGGAGTACCGCTTCTTCACGCCCTCCCGGCCCGCCCCGGCGGACTGGACCAAGCTGGACATCTGGCAGGCAGCCAGCGACCAGCACCGCATCTTCACGGCGCTGAAGAAGATCTACTCGAAGAACTGGATCTCCACGGGCGGCTCCAAGGGCGGCATGACGGCCACCTACTACGAGCGCTTCTACCCGCGCGACATGGACGGTGTCGTCGCCTACGTCGCCCCCAACGACGTGGTCAACAACGAGGACTCGGCCTACGACCGCTTCTTCGCGAAGGTCGGCACCGAGGAGTGCCGCGACCGGCTGAACGCGGTGCAGCGCGAGGCCCTGGTCCGGCGCGAGCCCCTGGAGAAGAAGTACGCCGAGTACGCGACGGCCGAGGGCCTCACCTTCACCACCGTCGGCAGCCTCGACAAGGCCTACGAGGCCGTCGTCCTCGACTACGTCTGGGGCTTCTGGCAGTACAACCTGCTCGCCAACTGCGGTGACGACGCACTGATCCCGCCGAACGCGAAGACCGCGACCGACGACCAGATCTGGAACTCCATCGACACCATCTCCGGCTTCTCCGCCTACGCCGACCAGGGCCTGGCGACGTACACGCCGTACTACTACCAGGCGGCCACCCAGCTCGGCGCGCCGACGATCAAGTTCCCGCACATCGAGAAGAAGTACATCCGCTACGGCTACCAGCCGCCGCGCAACTTCGTCCCGCGGGACATCCCGACCAAGTTCCAGCCGTACGCGATGCGGGACGTGGACACCTGGGTGCGGAACAACGCCCGCCACATGCTCTACGTCTACGGCCAGAACGACCCGTGGGGCGCGGAGCGGTTCCGCGTCGACAAGGGGGCGAAGGACGCGTACGTGTTCACCGCGCCCGGTATGAACCACGGGGCGAACGTCGCCGGTCTGGTCGCCGACCAGAAGGCGTTCGCCACGGCCAGGATCCTGGCCTGGGCGGGCGTCCCGGCCACGGCCGTGACCGAGGCGAAGCCGCTCGCGAAGTTCGACAGGAAGCTGGACGTACGGGACGTGGAGCGCGAGCCCACCCTGCGTCCGTAGTCCGCTCGCCGCGCCCGGCCGGGCTCACAACGGCCGGGCGCAGCCCACCGGCTGAGGACCGCCGAGCTGGACGTACAGGGCCGTCGACAGCGGGCACCGAGCCCGCTCGGCGACCGCCTTCACCACCTTGTACTGCGGTTTCCGCGCGCCCCGCCCGTCGCACGCGGTCTCCCTGACCTGACCGCTGCCCGAGCCGTAGACACAGTCGCCGACGATGGTCCGCGGGCCGCCCCCGCCGCCGGGGTCACCGGGATGCGGTGGCTGCAGGTTGCGCATGCAGGCGTATCCCTGGGGCACCGCCCCGTCGCCGTCCTCGTCGGAGATCCGGCTCTGCTCACTGATGTGCAGCACGAAGTCGGTGGTCGCCGGGCACGGCGGCCCGCCGGCCGTGGTGCCGTCGTGCCGGGCCACGACCCGTGCCGCCGCCCGCTCGCTGGTGCAGGGCACCTCGGTGAAGCTGGTCTTGCCGAAGGAACTGCACTCGTCGACCGCGAGGAACACCGCGCCGAACCCGGAGGTCCGGGTGGCGGACGGCGAGACGGAGGCCGGGACACTGGAGTGCTCGTCGCTCTCGCCGCCGGCCGCCGACTGGGTGCACCCCGTGAGCAGGGCGGCGAGCAGAGCCGCCAGTACGTACACCACCCCCGGGAAAAACCTGTCGCGCATCACAATCCCCCCGCACTACCCCCACCGCCCAGCGTGACCGTCGCGGCGGGGCCACGCCAGGGATGTGGGGTCCTTTGCGCCTTTCGGGGGTGATGTACGAGTTGCGAGTCGTACGGGAACTACGCCCCGCGCGCTATCGCCCGTACGACAGCCCGTACCCGACCGGGTACAGCACCTTGGCGGGGTCGTCCGCCCGCTGCACCGGCACCGGCAGCCTCCCTCGCGGTGCCGCCCTCCCGGCGATCACCCGCGCGGCCGCCCGCAGTTCGACGTCGGTCCAGGAGTAGGTCGCCAGGTAGGCCGGCACGGCGGGCAGTTGGGCCACGTCGTAGGGATTGCGGATCGCGATCGCCACGACCGGCCTCCCGGTCGCCACGAGCTGCTCGACGAGCGTCTTCTGGGCGGCCGTGATGTTGTACGTCCCCACGATCACCGTGTCCGCGTCCTGTGCCGCGGCGACGGCCCGGGCCACGACGGCCGCCGTGGGTGCCGTACCGGTCGACAGGGCGGTGGCCGTGAAGCCCAGTTCGGTGAGGGCGGCGGCGAGGACGCCGGTGGGCGGGCCCGTCGTACCCGACGGAGAGGCGGGGTCGGCGCCCACGACGAGCAGCCTGCGGTGGGTGCGGCGGGACAGGGGCAGCAGCCGCCGCTCGTTGACCAGCAGGGTCGTCGTGCGCTCGGCGATCCGGTCGGCCGCGGCGAGGTGGGCCGGGGTGCCGACGGTCCGGGTGACACCGCCCTGGCTGACGTACGGCTCCTCGAACAGCCTCCGCCGGGCCTTGAGCCGCAGGATCCGCAGGACCGACTCGTCCAGCCGTGCCTCGGTGAGCTCGCCGTCCCGTACGGCCCTCAGGACGGCGTTCCATGCCACGTCCAGGGAGGGCGGGTTGAGGAGCTGGTCGACACCGGCCTTGAGGGCGAGGACGGGGACGCGGTCGTCGCCGTACTTCGTGCGGACGCCCTCCATGCCGAGGGAGTCCGTCACCACGACCCCGTCGTAGCCGAGTTCGCCGCGCAGGATGCCGGTCAGGATCGGGCGGGAGAGGGTGGCCGGGTCGCCGGAGGCGTCGAGGGCCGGGAACTGGATGTGCGCGGTCATGATCGAGTCGATGCCGGCGCGGATCGCGGCCCGGAAGGGCACGGCGTCGAGCTTCTCCCACAGCTCCCGGCTGTGGGTGATGACCGGGAAGCCGTAGTGACTGTCGACCGCGGTGTCCCCGTGCCCAGGGAAGTGCTTGGCGGTGGCGGCGACCCCGGCACCCTGGTAGCCGGCGACCTCGGCGGCCACGAGCCCGGCGACTGCCTGAGGATCGGCGCCGAAGGAGCGCACGCCGATGACCGGGTTGGCCGGGTTGACGTTGACGTCGGCGACGGGGGAGTAGTTCTGCCGGATGCCGATGGCGCGCAGTTCCTGCCCCGCGATCCGGCCGAGGGTGCGGGCGTCCTTCCGCGATCCACCCCCACCCATCGCCATCGCGCCCGGGAAGAGGGTCGCGGGCTCACCGACCCGGCAGACGATCCCGTGCTCCTGGTCGGTCGAGATGAGGACCGGCAGTCCGCGCGGCTGTCGCAGTGACGCCTGCTGGATGCCGTTGGACAGATCGGCGATCTGGTGCGGATCGCGGGTGTTGTGCGCCCAGGTGAAGTAGATGATCCCGCCCACCCGGTACCGGGCGATCATCTCGGCGGCCGTACGGACGCCGATCTCCTTGAGGTTGGCGTCGATGTCGGCCTGGTCGGGGGCGGTGGCGGAGTGGCCGTAGACCCGCATCACGAAGAGCTGGCCGACCTTCTCCTCGAGCGTCATACGGGAGACGAGGGAGCGGAGCCTGCTGTCGCGCTGCTGGTCGTCCGCGTGGGCGGTCCCGCTGACGGCGAGGGCCGCGGTGACGCCTGCCGTCGCGGCGAGGACGGTACGTCTGGAGGGCACGTGCGCTCCTTCCGGAGGTGATCCGCTGAAGGAAACTTCCGAGAAGTCACCAATAACCGGGAAGTTTCTGCCAGTCAAGGGAGTGCACAGTAACCAGGGAGGGGCCGCCATCGGCGCAGTTGGAGGGGGGCGCGCCGATGACGGCGTGCTGCCGGCCGCAGTACGGAGGAGAGGGTTGGTCAGCGTTCGCAGCCAGCAGCGAGGCCGACGCCGTACCGCGGTGACTCTCCGGCAGCTTGCGGGTTGGACGAGCGGGGGCGGGGCGGGGTTCCCGGCTGGGGCCCGATTGCCCCAAGTTGGGGAGGGCGGGGCCAACGGGATGGATGAGTCGGCATATTGGGCCGCCCGCGCCCCGGCGTAGGGTCGGTGCATGAGCCAGTTGCTGCCGCTCCTGACCGTCCTCGCCGGTCTTGCCGTGACCCTGGCCCTCTTCGCCCTGCTGGCCCGCCACGTCCGGCGCCGCGGGACGGCGGGCGGGGCCCTCCGCGGGGCGATGGCGGCGCACGACGAGGCGTTCCACGGGACGGCTGCCGACTCGTACTACGAGCTCCAGGTCCAGACGGACCGCCGGGCGCCGCTGCCGGACGACCGGTGGAGGCGGGGGCCGCGCTCCGGGCGGCGCGTCTGAACGGGTCCATCTCGTGGACGTGCCCGCGTCGGAGGCGGTCCTGCGGCGATCATGAGAGCATGCCCGTCGACACGCCCGCCCCGCAGTCCCTGTCCCTCCCCGGGTCCAAGTCCATCACCGCCCGCGCCCTCTTCCTGGCCGCAGCGGCCGACGGCGTGACGACCCTCGTACGCCCCCTGCGCTCGGACGACACGGAGGGCTTCGCCGAGGGCCTGGTACGGCTCGGCTACCGGGTGGGCCGTACACCGGACGTGTGGCAGGTGGACGGCCGCCCGCAGGGGCCGGCGGCCGCCGAGGCGGACGTGTACTGCCGGGACGGCGCGACGACCGCCCGTTTCCTGCCCACCCTGGCCGCGGCCGGCCACGGCACGTACCGCTTCGACGCCTCGCCCCAGATGCGCAGGCGTCCCCTGCTGCCGCTGTCGCGTGCGCTGCGCGACCTGGGCGTGGACCTGCGGCACGAGGAGGCGGAGGGACACCATCCGCTGACGGTGCGGGCGGCGGGCGTGGAGGGCGGCGAGGTGACGCTGGACGCCGGCCAGTCCTCCCAGTACCTCACCGCGCTCCTGCTGTTGGGCCCGCTGACCCGCCGGGGTCTGCGCATCCGCGTCACGGACCTGGTGTCGGCGCCGTACGTCGAGATCACCCTCGCGATGATGCGGGCGTTCGGGGCGGAGGTGACGAGGGAGGACGAGGTCTTCGTGGTCCCGCCGGGCGGCTACCGCGCCACGACCTACGCGATCGAGCCCGACGCGTCCACGGCGAGCTACTTCTTCGCGGCGGCGGCGGTGACCCCGGGCGCCGAGGTGACGGTTCCGGGCCTGGGCACGGGCGCGCTCCAGGGCGACCTCGGCTTCGTGGACGTACTGCGGCGGATGGGCGCCGAGGTGTCCGTCCGCGCCGACGCCACCACGGTCCGGGGCACCGGCGAACTGCGCGGCCTGACGGTCAACATGCGGGACATCTCGGACACGATGCCGACGCTCGCGGCGATCGCCCCCTTCGCCTCGTCCCCCGTTCGCATCGAGGACGTGGCCAACACGCGGGTGAAGGAGTGCGACCGTCTGGAGGCCTGCGCGGAGAACCTGCGGCGGCTGGGCGTACATGTCTCGACGGGCCCGGACTGGATCGAGATCCACCCCGGGACCGCTGCGCCGGCCGACACCCGCATCACGACGTACGGCGACCACCGCATCGCCATGTCCTTCGCGGTCACCGGCCTTCGGGTACCGGGAATCTCGTTCGACGACCCGGGATGCGTACGGAAGACTTTCCCCGGTTTCCACGAGGCGTTCGCCGAACTGCGCAGGGGCATGGGGAGGTGAACGGGCGTTGAGTCTCCACCTGGAAGGACCGGTCCTGGCAGGCGAGTTGGTGCGCCTGGAACCGCTGGACCACGGACACACGGCCGACCTGGCCGCGGCGGCGGAGGAGAACCGCGGCACGTACGCGTTCACCTGGGTGCCGAGGGCCGACGAGGTCGGTGACTACGTCGAGGCGCAGCTCGCGCGGGCGGCGTCGGGACGGCTGGCGCCGTACGCGCAGGTGTCGGTGGTCTCCGGGCGGGCGGTGGGGGCCACGTCGTTCTGGGAACCGCGGTGCTGGCTCTCGGACGACCGGCTCGACGCCGTGGAGGTCGGTTTCACCTGGCTGGCGGGCTCGGCCCAGGGCACCGGCATCAACGCCGAGGCCAAGCTGCTGCTCTTCCGGCACGCCTTCGAGACGTGGGGCGTCTCCCGCGTCGACCTGAAGACCGACGCCCGCAACGCACGCTCCCGCGCCGCGATCGAAAGCGTCGGCGCCCGCTTCGAGGGCATCCTGCGCAACTGGTCCCGCTCCTGGGCGCCGGGTGAGGACGGCCGGCTCCGCGACTCGGCGATCTTCTCGATCACGGCGGAGGAGTGGCCGGGGTGCCGGGCGCGGTTGGAGGAGCGGGTGGCGGGGTTTGTGGGGCGGCGGGGGTAGTTGAGGTCCCTGGGGTGCCGGTCGAGTGGTGGGAGCTGTTCCAGCGAAACGAGCCCCGCGTGACGCCCCGGGCCGTGACCGTCCGCCCGCGCCCGAAGCCCCGGGCAGACACCGGTAACCGGGCCGCCCCCCCGGCGTCCCCGGCCAGTCGGGGCGACGGGGTCGGCAGACTCAACTGCCGGGGACCGGACCCCGCCACCCGGCCCGGCCGGGGTTCACTTGCTGGAGATGCTCCACTTGCCGTCGCCGTCGCCGTCGCCGTCGCCGTCGCCGTCAGCGGCGTTGCGGAGAGCGGCCCACGGGGCGTCGTCGAGCTTGAAGGCGCCGTAGAGGTAGGCGGAGACGGCGTCGGCGACGAGGGCGACGCGAGCCGGGTCCTCGTCGGCGCTCGGCGGTGAACGCGCGCTTGCCGGCCGCGGTCCCCGTCGTGGCCGATGGGGCGCCGGTGGAGTGGGGACCTGCGTCGGTGCGGGGTGTCGCGGTTTCCCACGAAATCCGGTGGAGTCTCAGCGGCCGGAAGTGGTTGGGTCCTGCTCAATGCTTCGCTGACACGGCCCGGCACAGTGCGAGGCGCAAGGTCCGAATCGCAGGGCGGTCCAGCCCGCGCGTCGTCGAGTGATGGAGGTTGTCGCGGTGGCTGGTTATGGGGCGCTTTCCGACGTATACGAGTGGCTGATCGGGGACGACAGGTTGACCCCCGCCAAGGCAGCCGCGGTGTACTACAGCGATGTCGTGGGCTCTCTGCCGCCCAACGCACGCGTCCTCGACTGCGCGTGTGGAACCGGCCAGCTCGCCGTCGGTCTCGCGAGTCTTGGCCTTGACGTGGTCGCCGCAGACGCCAGTGATGGGATGGTTCGCCGGACCGAGAAGGTCGCCGACGAGCAGGGTGTCTCGCTTCGAGCCCTCCGCGCGAGTTGGGACGAGCTGCCCGACCACCTGGAGGACTCCACGTTCGATCTGGTGTTCTGCGTCGGCAATTCGCTCGGGCACGCCAAGGGAGCAGCCGGGCGCCTGACCGCACTGGAAGCGATGTCGCGGCTGCTGAATCCGGGCGGACGCCTTGTGCTCCACTCACGCAACTGGGAGCTCGTGCGCTCCGCCGGCTCACGGGTAGACGTCCGCGATCGACTCATCCGCCGCAACGACCGCGATGCGCTCGTCACCTACTACTGGCAGATCGAGCAGCGCTGGGAGCAGGAACACTTCCTCGAGATCGTGGTCGCCCAGATCGAGCCGGATGGGGCAGTGCGAGCCTGCTCGGAGCGGTTGTCCATCTGGCCCTACCGGTACGAGGACCTCGTGGCGCAGTTGCGGAGCGTCGGGCTCACGGTGCAGTCCACCACCTTCGACCCCGAGAGTGATGGATACCTGGTGGTCGCCAGCCGCGACTAGGCGCGAGGCACGTCTGAGTCACAGCACTGGAGGCCGATTCGACACAAGGCAGCCGAAGGGTTGCGGAGTCCGGGTGAGACGGCAACTGGAGTACGCACGGGTTGCCGGGTGGAGACCAGGAGCGCGTCCGCATCGCGTCCCGGCGGAGGTCTTCTGCCGCGTCGTCGATTATCAGACCGAAGGGCGCATGTGCGGGCACGTAAGCCCTTCACGGGTTGTTCCGGAGTCATTAAGCTGACATGAAGTAATCAGTCGAATCCTTAGCGTAATCGGGCAGCGGGTCGGCGTTCGTACCCCTCTCCTGTCCCTGAGCAGGCGGTCAGGGAGCCCGTTCCCGGACAACGAGCTGCTCCCCCGGGACCAACCTCCTTGAAATCTCCACTGCGATCGCTCTGATCGCCTCTCCTCAGGGCCGGCTACCCGGCTCCGGTGTTCCGCTGCTCCCAGATCAGCAGCCCGCGTCGACATGCAAGCGACGGAGACCATCATGGCCACCAGCTACTGGTTCAACGTCCTGGACTACGGTGCGACCGCCAACGGCGTCACCGACGACACCACCGCAATCCAGTCCGCGATCAATGCGGTGCCCTCCTCCGGCGGAACCGTCGTTTTCCCGGCGGGCACCTACAAGATCTCCTCCGCTTTGGTGACCCGCTCCAACCTGATCCTCCAAGGCGTCAGCGACGGCTCGGCGGTGATCTCCCAGAGCAGCACCACGGCCCACGGCCTCACCGGCTCGGACATCACCAGGCTGACCGTGCAGGACCTCACCGTCCAGGGACCGGGCAGTGGCAGCGGTAAAGGAATCCTGCTGACGCGATCGGCGAACCCCGCGACTGTCTCGCTGACCTTCTCGCGGATGACGGTGAAGTTCTTCGGCAACACCGGCATCGACCTGTCCAACCCGATCGTGTCCACGTTCACCGGAGTCACATCGGCCAACAACGGCAATCACGGCTGGGACATCCACGGTGTCTCCGGAGGCGCGGCAGGCACAAGTTGCTCATTCATCGCCTGCTACGCCGACATCATCACCAACGCCGGCTTCCGCCTGGACACGATGGCCTACTGCTCCTTCGTCGGCTGCGCAGCGGACCACTGCGGCATCGGCTACGAAGTGACCGGCATCGGAAGCCAGGGCATCAGCTTCACCGGATGCGGAGCCGAATCCGCAGTCAACCGCGGCACCGGATACAACGGCTACAGCTGGAAGATCAACGCGGCCATCGGCGTGGGCCTGTACAACCCCTTCACCTACAACAGCCCCAATGTCAGCATCTGGGTCACCGGCGGCGCCCGAGCGGTCAGCATCCTCGGGTTCGCCGAGAACACACCTACCGGCACGGCGGTCAACTCGGTCAAAGTCGACTCCGGCTGCTCGGCCACCCTCGGCGACTTCAGCAACGTGGAACCCCTGTCGCTGGCGGGAAGTACCAACATCATCAACGACACCGCCGGTGGCACCGTCGCCGCCGGGTTCGTCTATGGCGCGGACTCCGCCTACTACGAGGGCACCGTCTCCTCCGGCACCGCCCCGACCTCGGTCGACCATCTGACCCGCAAGGACTACGTCGACGCCAAGGTCAATCCCGCCCCCGTCACCCTCACTGACGCCCCCACCATCGCCACCAACGCGGCCCTGGGCGACCTCTTCCGCGTCACCCTGCAAGGCAACAGGACCCTGGGCACACCGACCAATCCCACCAATGGCCAGCGCGTGACCTGGGAACTCATCCAGGACGCGACCGGAAACCGCACCCTCACCCTCAGTTCGGCTTTCGTCCGGGGCGCCACCATCCCCACCGTCACCCTTACGACCACGGCCAACAAACGGGACTTCCTCACCGCGATCTACAACGCCACCACGAACAAGTGGTACGTACTCGACTTCGTCAAGGGATTCTGACCGACAGGGGCCGGGGCGAGGCTCGACCGCAGTGATCCACTTGCCGGGATGCCCTGACCGGGGAGAATCGGTCGTAGGGCACCACCGTCATTTCCCGGCAGACAGAGCCGGGCGACGGGCTGGATCAGGCCCTGGAGCAGCGGCCGCCCGCGGCGCTCCGACGAAGACAGTGCCCTCTCATCGACACCGGGAATTTCGTCCGCCGACCTCGCTGTCGCTCAAGCAACCCGGCGCCCTTCGGGAACAGGAACCCGAGCCTCCTGTCGCAGGCTGGTCGCGGAAGAAGTCCGGCCGACCGATGGGCGCTATCGGAAGCCGAGGTGTCATTGGTGGGCCGGCCGAGGCGGGGGACGACACGCAAGGAGGTTTGGGGGCCTGCGTTCGTACGTCAGCGCAGAGATCTGACCTCCAAGGGGCGGACCCTGCCTGGGCACATACCCGACCTTCGCCGCGCCGGTCCTGGACGGATCGTCGTGCTGGTGCCCGCGCACGACGAAGAAGCGCTCATCGCCGAGACCCTCCAGTCGCTCGCGGCACAGACCAGACCCGCGGACGAGGTCATCGTCGTCGCCGACCGGTGCACCGACCGCACCGCTCAGATCAGCACGGCCCACGGCGCGCGGGTCGTTGAATCGGTCGGGAACACGCAAGCCAAGGCCGGTGCACTCAACCAGGTTCTGGGCGAATTGCTGCCGCGGCTGTCCGACGACGACACCGTCGTGGTCATGGACTCCGACACCTCGTTGTCCTCCGATTTCATCGCCAGGGCAGCCCGCCGCCTGCACGAGCAGGAACCCGGCCTCCCGCCCGTAGGGGGCGTGGGCGCCATCTTCTTCGGCTACCCCCTGCACGGTCTGGTCTGCCACTTCCAGGACAACGAGTACGTGCGCTACGCACGTGAACTCCATCGCCGACGGGGCCGCGCCGACGTCCTGACCGGCACAGCCTCCCTCTACCCGGCCAAAGCCCTGCGCCAGCTCCAGCGAGCCCGGGCAGAGAGCACCCTGCCGAGAGGAGACGGCGTCTACGACGTGGCGTCGCTGACGGAGGACAACGAACTGACCCTCGCACTCAAACACCTCGGGTACCGCTGCGTGTCCCCGTGTGCCTGCATCGTGGGCACCGAGCTCATGCCCACCTGGTCCCGGCTCTACTACCAGCGGCTGCGGTGGCAACGCGGCGCCCTGGACAACCTCAGGGCCTACGGCCTCACCCGCGTCACGCTGCCCTACCTATGCCGGCAGGCCCTCACCTATTTGAGCGTGGCCTTCGTCCCCTTCTTCCTCACCGTCCTGGGGTACTACACCGTCACCAAAGGGTTCCCCGGAGTGTCGTGGTTCTGGGCCGCGGTCACCAGCATCGCGGCCTTCGAACGCGTCTGGGCAGCCAAACGCGGCGGCTGGAAGGCCCTGCTGCTCGCCGTCCCAATCGTGCCGGAAGTACTGTTCGACCAATTCCTGAACGTGGTCTACGCCAAAGCGCTCATCGACATCCTGACCCGCTCCGACGCCACCTGGGAACAAGCACGCAGCCGTAAGAAACGCCTCCGGAAGCTGCTGGTCACCACCTGCGGACTGGTCCTGATGCTGGCCGGCGTAGTGGGCCTGGCCTTCGCCTGCATCGCGCTCGGTATCGCCTGGCACCTGATTGCCGTCTTCGTGCTCTGCGGTGTCGCCGCAGCACTCATCCGCCTCAGCCGCCTGTATCCCCTCGGACTGCTGTTGTCCCTGCCCGGCGGAGAACCGAAGCACGACGAGATGCCACCCTGGCGCCAACCAGGA
This sequence comes from Streptomyces sp. NPDC024687, assembly GCF_055559055.1. Lineage (NCBI taxonomy): Bacteria > Bacillati > Actinomycetota > Actinomycetes > Kitasatosporales > Streptomycetaceae > Streptomyces > Streptomyces sp. NPDC024687. The sequence goes on from NZ_JBVHLJ010000001.1 coordinate 65,709, forward strand.
ACCCTGACACGCTGAGCGACTTGCTGTTCAGTTGGTGGGACTGAGGACTTCGGGAGGGCGCGGTGCGGCTGCGTGACGTCACGGTCAACGGGCCCTCGAACGGCATCTGCCGCTCCCTCGGCTTCCGGTACGGAGCCGACCTCGACGTGACCTTCGCGGACCGGGTCCTACGGAGCAACCACTGGGCGATCACGCCGCGCACCGACCTGGCGGGGCATTGAACCGAGGAACATGGACCAGGTGGTCGGAGAGACGGTGACGTGAGGGTCGGCGGGGGTCTTGGAATCGCGGATGTGGATGGCGGAGGCCACGGCGACCTCGACGCATTCGCCGCCCGTGTTGTCGCTGTAACTGCTCTTGAACCAGGCCAAGTTGTTCACAGTTCACCCGCCAACTGCTCGATCAGACTCACGGACTCCTCGGGGTTGAGGGCCTGCGTTCGGATCATCGCATAACGGCGGGCGAGTACTCCCACCTCGTCGGGCTTGGAAACGAGGTGGCTGTTGCCCTGGCCTTCCAGATAGACCAGGCTGATCTCCTCCGGCGTCTCGATCACGGTCATCGGACCGGCCAAGCACGCGTGCCCCGCCCTGCTCGTCGGCATCACCTGGACCGTGACGTTGGGGCGCGCGGCGCATTCGACGAGGTACTCGTACTGCCGGCGCATCACGTCCGATCCTCCGATCAGTCGGTGCAGGGCAGCCTCCTCGACCACCATGCTGATCATTGCCACTGGCCTACGGCCGATCAGCGCCTTGCGCTCCATACGAGCCGTGACATGTAGCTCGACCTCCTCGGGATCTACCGGGGGAACCGCATGGTCGTACAACGCACGGGCGTAGTCCTCGGTCTGGAACAGCCCGTGGATCAGTTGTGCGCAGTACGACGACACGCTCAGCGCCTCCTGCTCAAGTTGAACCATGCCCTGGAAATGCGCCGGATACCTCTCCAGCCGCAGGTACTTGACCGCCACCGCGATCAACCCCCCGGCGCCCAGCGCCTTCTCCGCGGCCTCGATGAAGTCATCAGTCGCGGGCTTCGCGCAGGTCTCCACCGCGCTCACCGCCGCCCCCGAGTAGGCCATCAGGTCGCCCAACTCGTTCTGTGACAGCCCCGCCGACACCCGCAGCAGCCGCAGCACCTCCGCGAAGTACTGCGCGGCCGGTGACATCGACGTCTTCTTCGGCTGCCCCATCGCAACGCCCCCTTCAACACGGCTCAACACCGGTCAACGCCCGTACGAGCCCACTCGCCGTGTGCGGACGTCGACACTCCGTCACTGTCGAAGGTAGCGACCAGGGTCGACAGTCATAGAGTGAACACAGAAAGTCACTGTCACGCCTGGCGCCGCCGCTTCATGCCCCTCGCGGAGAACGTCGCCGAAGCCCGTCACGGCGCCCAGCTCGTCCTCACCACCTGGTCGATCCCCGAGGACACCGCCGACACGATCGCCCTGATCCTCACGGAACTGGCCGCCAACGCCGTCCGGCACGCGCGGACCCCGGGCCGTACCTTCGATGTCTTCCTCACCTACGACGGCGAGAAGGCCGTCGAGGTCGAGGTCGCCGACGGCTCGCCCCGTCGCCCGGTCGTCAAGTCCTTCGACCCGGAGTCCACTTCGGGGCGCGGCCTGCTCCTCGTGGAGGCACTTGCCGATGCCTGGGAGGTGCGGGAGCGGGAGTTCGGTAAGTCGGTCTGGGCTCGTGCGTTGGTGCGCAGCTGATTCAGCACCACCTCCAGCACTGCGTCTGCTGGGTCGCCGTCCTGGACCGGTGTCAGGACCCGGGCGCTGAGATCACACCTCGTCCGTAACCGGAACCGCCCGCAACTGAGGCGTCCGCGCCCCCACACACCCCACCGCCGCCACACACATCAGCCCGCCCGTGACCAGCGCCGTCACGCCCGACGTCCAGCCCGCGACCAGTCCGCCGCGCAGGTTGCCGAGGTGGGGGCCCGCCTGGCCGACGATCGTTTCGGCGGCCGTGACCCGGCCGAGCAGGGCGTCGGGGGTGTGGGTCTGGACGATGGTCGTACGGGAGAGGACGGCGAGGGCGTCCGCCGCGCCGGCCGGCACCAGCATGCCCAGGGCCGCCCATGCGCCGGCGGACAAGCCGAACAGCGCCAGGGCCGCGCCCCAGGTCGCCGACGCGCACAGCATCACCGGGCCGGGACGGGCCAGGCGGGTGACCGGGCCGGAGAAGACCGTCGCGGCGACCCCGCCCACCGCGAGCGCGGACAGGAACAGGCCGAGCGTGCGCGGATCGCCGCCGAAGCGCTCCTCGTTGACCAGCGGGAACAGGCTCACCGGCATGGACAGCACGGTCGCGGCCAGGTCGGTCAGCAGCGCGCCGCGCACCACCCGGTGACCGGTCAGGAAACGCAGCCCGTCCAGGACGCCGTGCAGACCGGGGCGGGACTTCTCCCCCTCGGGCGGCAGCGCGGGCAGACCGTAGGCGCCGTAGAAGGACATCGTGAAGCTCAGGGTGTCCAGGAGGTAGCAGACGCCGATGCCCCACCAGCCGAGCACGACCCCGGCGACCGCCGGGCCGACCAGCATCATCGCCTGCCCGGTGACCTGCTGGAGCGCGAGACCGGCGGCCACCTGTTCCCGGGGCAGCAACCGCGGCACGAACACCCCGGCGGCGGGCGCGCCGAGCGCGGCGAAGGAGGTCTGCGCCGCGACCAGCAGCAGGACCACCAGCACCGGCGCGTGCCCGGCGAAGCCCTGCACGGCCAGCAGCAGGGAGCAGACCGCCGAGCCGACGGTGCCGGTGAGGTAGACCCGGCGCCGGTCGGCCCGGTCGACCCAGGCGCCGGCGAAGAGACTCACCGCGACCATCGGCACCGCCTGGGCGATACCGACCGCCCCGCTCCAGAGCGTGCTGTGGGTCATGTCCCACACCTGGTACATGACGGTGACCATGGTCATGAAGGTGCCCAGCGTGGACACCGTGCGCCCGAACAGCAGCCGCCGGAAGACGGGCGAACTACGCAGCGGCCGTACATCGAGGAACGTACGGCTGAGGCTCATGAGACCGGGGGCGGGGGAGGGGCGGGCTGATGCACCCCGGGACGCTATCCGGCCCCTCCCGCCAAGACCACCCGTTTAATCGCCGTCAGCCGTCAGCCGTCAGCCGTCAGCCGTCAGCCGTCAGCCGTCAGCCGTCAGCCGTCAGCCGTCAGCCGTCAGCCGTCAGCCGTCAGCCGTCAGGCGTCAGGCGGAGTCGTTCAGGAGCCGGGCCAGATGCTCGCGGCCGGCCTCCAGCAGCTCCTCCAGCGGTGCGGCCGCCTCGTACCACCGCTTCTCGTACTCCCAGCACAGCCAGCCGTCCCAGCCGTTCCGGGAGAGGACCTCGACGCACTCCGCGAGCGGCAGGACACCGGCGCCGAGCGCGACGGGGGTGGTGTCCTCGGCCGAGGCGATGTCCTTGACCTGCACGTACCCCAGGTGCGGGGCGAGGGCCGCGTAGGTCTCGGAGGGCTGTTCGCCGCCGAGCCAGGTGTGCATGACGTCCCAGAGCGAGCCGACCTGACGGTGGCCGACCGGGCCGAGGATCCGGATCGCGTCGGCGCCCGTGCGGTGCGAGTCATGGGTTTCGAGGAGGATGCGTACGTCGAGGTCACCGGCGTACTCCGCGGCCGTACCGAGCCGCCGGGCGGCCGTGGCGTCGGCCTCCTCGCGGGACTGGTCGGAGGCGGCGCCGGGGAAGACGCGGACGTATCCGGCGCCGAGGTCGCGGGCCAGGTCCAGGAGGCGGTGGATCTCCTCCACGACGGGCTCGTCGTCGCCGGGCGCCGCCACGCGCGCGTACCCGGCGACACCGAGGACCTCCACGCCGGCCGCCTTGAACTCGGCGACCGCGTCGGCCCGTTCGGCGAGTCCGACACCGGGGTGCAACGGCTCCTCCGGATGCGCGCGCAGTTCTACTCCGTGATAGCCGTACGTGGTCGCGAGCCGCAGCACGTCGGTCAGGGGGAGGCCGGGGACACCGAGGGTGGAGAACGCCAGTTTCATGCGCCTACTCTCACCCGGTGGAGTCGGTGAGGTCCAGCCGGGAGCCTGGATGAGCCGAGCCGCCACTCGACCACCCCCCTCAATCTCCCGTGCCGGTCAGCTCCAGTCGCCAGTCCTGCCCGTTCAGGTCCCTGCCGAAGGAGCGGTGGGGTTTCTCGGCGGCCAGGACGAAACCGTGGCGCTGGTAGAGGCGGCGGGCTGCGGTGAGGACGTCGTTGGTCCACAGGACCAGGTCGCGGTAGCCGGCACCGCGTGCGAAGTCCACGACGGCCGACACCAGCCGGTCCCCGATGCCGAGGCCGCGCGCCTCGGGCTCGACGAGCAGCAGCCGGAGCCTGGCGGTGGCGGGCGCCTCGTCCCGTACGCACATCACGCAGCCCACCGGCCGCCCGTCCAGCTCGGCGATCCACACCCGCTCCAGATGCGGATCGTGGTCCTGCGCGAAGTCGGCGACGATCCTGGCGACCAGCGCTTCGTAGTCGGCGTCGAAGCCGTACTCGGCGGCGTACAGGGCCGCGTTCCGGGCCACGATCCAGCCGAGGTCGCCGGGGCCCGGCTCGCGCAGCAGGACGTCCTCGCGGCGCGGGGGGCGGCCCTCGGACAGGAGCGTACGGACGGTCCGCATCGCCTCGGTGAGCCGGGGCCGGTCGGCGGCGGGGACGGTCGCCAGGAGCGCGCCCACGGATTCGTCGGCACGTTCGGCGAGCAGCGCGGCGGTCTCCCGGCCGCGCGGGGTGAGCGTGACGCGGCGACGGCGCGGATCCCGGACCGAGGGTGTGCGCTCGATCAGTCCGTCCTGCTCGAACTTGTTGAGGATCCGGCTCAAGTACCCCGCGTCCAGGGAGAGTTCGGTGCGCAGATCGGCGGCGTCGGTGCGCGGTGAGTGTGCGAGCTCGTACAGGACGCGGGACTCGGTGAGGGTGTACGGGGCGTACAACTGGCGGCTGTAGTCGAGGGCGCCGATGACGTTCGTGTAGAAGCGGTTGAAGGCGCGGATGTCCTGGACGGTCATGTCGCTCGACCCCCGGATGCTTGACTCAGTCAGAGATACCGATGGACCGAGCGTAGGACGCCCGCGCCCGCCGCGGCTACCCCTCGGTGGCCGGCCGGTAGACGCACACCTGCACGCCGGTCTTCCCGGTGACCGTGGACACCAGCTCGAACGGCCGCTTCGCCCCGTCCTCCGGGAAGATCGACTTGCCGCCGCCGAGCACGACCGGCATCACGATGAGCTGGAGCTCGTCGACGAGCCCCTCGCCGATCAGCGTGCGGACGAGGGTGGGGCTGCCCATCATCGCCAGGTCGCCGCCCTCGCTCTCCCGCAGCGCACGGATCCGCCCGACGGCCTCGGAGCCCGGGATCCGCTCGGTGTTGTTCCAGGTCAGCTCGGAGTCGCCGAGGGTGTCGGTGACGACGTACTTCTTCAGGGAGTTCAGCCGGTCGGCGAAGGGGTCCCCGGCCTGCTGCGGCCACGCCGCCGCCATCGTCAGATACGTCCGCCGCCCGTACAGCAGCGCCTCGGCCCGCTCCATCCCCTCGGTGAACGCCGGTCCGAGCACCTCCGCGTCGAAGTAGGGGTGCGACCACCCGCCATGCGCGAACCCGCCGTCGGTGTCCTCCTCGGGCCCACCGGGCGCCTGCACGACCCCGTCCAGACTGATGAACTCACTGACGACGATGCGCATGGGACTCACTCCATTTCCTGGCCGGTCGGTTACGGCAGTGCAGACCGGGGTGGGGCGCGGAACTCATCGGTGCGGGGAGCGTACGGCGTCTTCGGGTTCAGTCCCACCGGAACCGTCACCTGCCTGTCGATATCCGATGGACAAGGATCGTGCCGACGACAGACTGATCCGATGACCGCATTGGATCCCACGGCCGACCTCCGCCTCTACCTCCAGGACGCCCGAGACTGCCTGCTCCTGAAGCTCGACGGCCTCTCCGAGTACGACGTCCGCCGACCCCTGACGCCGACCGGGACCAACCTCCTGGGACTGGTCAAGCACCTCACCGGTGCCGAGGCGGTGTACTTCGGCGAGACCTTCGGCCGGCCGCTCCCCGGGGCCCAGCCCCTGTGGATCACCGGCGCCGCCGAACCGAACGCCGACCTGTGGGCGACTCCCGAGGAGACCCGCGAGCAGATCGTCGACGGCTACCGGCGGGCCTGCGCCCACTCGGACGAGACCCTCGACGTCCTTCCCCTGGACACCGTCGGCCGCGTCCCCTGGCCCCCGCACTCGGAGCTCACCCTCGGCCGCATCCTGATCCACATGATCGCCGAGAGCCACCGCCATGTCGGTCACGCCGACGTCGTACGCGAGCTCGTCGACGGGTCGGTGGGGCAGCGGGCGGAGGGGGACAACATGGCGCCGGGGGACGGGCACTGGTGGGAGCAGCACCGGAACCGGGTGGAGGCGGCGGCGAGGAAGGCGGGCGGGCGCTGACCCTCCCCTGAAGGCGCCACGCAGCAGCTACCCCCAGGGGCGTCCGGCCCTCAAGTCCGAGGAGCTCCCGAAGAGCCCCGCACCATGAGTTCCCCCCGCACCGTTGCGATCCCCCCGGGCGGCGGCTCCTCCCGCCCCATCGCGATCCGCCCCGCCCGCGCCCCCGCCTCCGCCAACGGCAACCGCACCGTCGTCAGCGCGGGCACCGCGTCGATGCTGAACGGCAGGTCGTCGAACCCGGCGACGGACACGTCGTCCGGAATCCGCAGCCCCGAGTCCCGCAGCGCCGCGCACGCGCCCAGCGCGACGGAGTCGTTCGCGGCCACCACGGCCGTCAGCGACGGATCCCGCCGCAGCAGCTCCAGCGTGGCCTCGTACCCGGACCGGCGGTCGTAGCGGCCGTACACCGTCCAGCGGGGATCCTCCTCGATCCCGTGCGCCTCCAGTGCCGCCCGGTGCCCCTCCAGCCGGTGCCGGGTCGTCGTCCGCTCCTGGGGGCCCGCGATGTACCCGAGCCGCCGGTGGCCGAGCCCGATCAGGTGGTCCGTGAGCTCCTTGCCCCCGCCCCGGTTGTCGAAGGTCAGCGCGAACGCCCCGGTCTCCGGCGCCGGCGGCCGCCCGCACAGCACGATCCGCGTCCCCGCGTCCGCCAGCTTCCGCAGCTTGGCCGACATCGCCGCCTGGTGCGGCGCGTCCTCCACCGCCCCGCCCGTCAGGACGACCGCCGCCGCCCGCTGCCGCTGGAGCAGGGTGAGATACGTCAGCTCCCGCTCCGGAGAGCCCCCGGTGTTGCAGACGACCCCGAGCCGCTCACCGCCCGCGCGCCCGCCCGGCCCCCCGATCTCCGACTGGATCGCCCCGGCCATGATCCCGAAGAAGGGGTCCGCGATGTCGTTCACGAGGATCCCGACGAGGTCCGACGTGGCGGCGGCGAGCGAGCTCGCCGGCCCGTTCAGCACGTAGTCCAGCTCGTCCACGGCCCGCAGCACCCGCTCACGGGTCGACGCGGCCACGGGATAGTTCCCGTTCAGTACGCGCGACACCGTCGCGGGGGAGACCTGGGCGCGGGCCGCCACGTCCGCCAGGGTCACCGTCATCTCGTCGTCCTCCGGTCGCGCGCCTCGGCATGCCTGAGCGGGCCTCGGCGCATCTAAGTCGTACTTCGTCGTACACGCGGGCCCCCACGGCCCGGTTCCGAGCTGACCTTAAGGCCATGACGCCCAGTTGTTCGCCCCCTCGAACAACTCACCCCCGCCGCAGTCTTGTCCAGACCGGTGGTCAGAGGCTAGCTTCTTCCTGGATAGAAAGCGCTTGCTGTAACGCTCATCAGTGGAGCGTGCGCGGCGCGCACGACCGCGTACGACTCCGATGAAGGGAATGACGTGACACGCAAGACGGTGCGTATCGCCATGAACGGTGTGACGGGGCGCATGGGCTACCGCCAGCACCTGGTCCGCTCGATCCTCGCGATCCGCGAGCAGGGCGGTCTCGACCTCGGTGACGGCAACGTGCTGTGGCCCGAGCCGATCCTCGTGGGCCGCCGTGAGCACGCGCTGAAGGCCCTCGCCGAGCAGCACGGCCTGGACCCGGCGAACGTCTCCACCGACGTGGACGCGGTCCTCGCCGACCCGACCGTGGAGATCTACTTCGACGCCCAGGTGACCTCCGCGCGCGAGGAGGCCATCAAGAAGGCGATCGCGGCGGGCAAGCACATCTACACCGAGAAGCCCACCGCCACCGGCCTCGACGGCGCCCTGGAGCTGGCCCGCCTCGCCGAGGCGAAGGGCATCAAGCACGGCGTCGTCCAGGACAAGCTGTTCCTGCCCGGCCTGCTCAAGCTGAAGCGCCTCATCGACGGCGGCTTCTTCGGCCGGATCCTCTCGATCCGCGGCGAGTTCGGCTACTGGGTCTTCGAGGGCGACTGGCAGACCGCGCAGCGCCCGAGCTGGAACTACCGGGCCGAGGACGGCGGTGGCATCGTTGTCGACATGTTCCCGCACTGGGAGTACGTGCTCCACGAGCTCTTCGGCCGGGTGAAGTCAGTGCAGGCCCTCACCGCCACCCACATCCCGCAGCGCTGGGACGAGAACGACAAGCCCTACGACGCCACCGCCGACGACGCCGCCTACGGCATCTTCGAGCTCGACAGCGGCGCGATCGCCCAGATCAACTCCTCCTGGGCGGTCCGCGTCAACCGCGACGAGCTCGTCGAGTTCCAGGTCGACGGCACCGAGGGCTCCGCCGTCGCCGGCCTGCGCAACTGCCGCGTTCAGCACCGCTCCGCCACCCCGAAGCCGGTCTGGAACCCGGACATCCCCGCCACCGAGGTCTTCCGCGACCAGTGGCAGGAGGTCCCGGACAACGCCGAGTTCGACAACGGCTTCAAGGCCCAGTGGGAGCTCTTCCTCAAGCACGTCTACGCCGACGCCCCCTACCAGTGGGACCTCCTCGCCGGCGCCCGCGGCGTCCAGCTCGCCGAACTGGGCCTCAAGTCCTCGGCCGAGGGCCGCCGTCTCGACGTACCGGAGATCTCGCTGTGACGATCCGACTCCCCGACCTCCAGGGGGGCTTCAGGGCCTACGAGCCCCGCGAGGAGCCCTTCGCCGCCACCCCCGGCACCCCTTTCACCTCCCGTACGGTCTTCTCGGCGGCGCACGTCGTCGCCGATCCGTTCGCCGACTCCACGCCGGACTCCCCGGCCGCCGTCGACTGGGACGCCACCCTCGCCTTCCGCCGTCACCTGTGGTCGCACGGGCTCGGTGTCGCCGAGGCCATGGACACCGCCCAGCGCGGGATGGGCCTGGACTGGGCGGGCGCGGCCGAGCTGATCCGGCGCAGCGCCGCCGAGGCCAAGTCGGTCGGCGGTCTCATCGCCTGCGGTGTCGGCACCGACCAGCTCACCGGCCCCGCGACCTTGGACGAGGTCCGCGCGGCCTACGAGGAGCAGCTCGCCCTCGTCGAGGAGTCAGGCGCGCAGGCCATCCTGATGGCCTCCCGGGCCCTCGCGGCCGCGGCGAAGGGCCCCGAGGACTACCTGGAGGTCTACGGCCACCTCCTGCGCCAGTCCGCCGAACCGGTGATCCTGCACTGGCTGGGCCCGATGTTCGACCCGGCCCTGGAGGGCTACTGGGGCTCGTCCGACCTGGACGCGGCGACCGACACCTTCCTGGAGGTCATCGCCGCCCACCCCGACAAGGTCGACGGCATCAAGGTCTCGCTGCTGGAGGCCCAGCGCGAGATCGACATCCGCCGCCGGCTCCCGCAGGGCGTCCGCTGCTACACGGGTGACGACTTCAACTACCCCGAGCTGATCGCCGGTGACGACCAGGGCTTCTCCCACGCCCTGCTCGGCATCTTCGACCCGCTGGGTCCGCTCGCCGCCGAGGCGGTCCGCGTGCTGGACACCGGTGATGCCAAGGGCTTCCGCGAACTCCTCGACCCCACGGTCGAGTTGTCCCGCCACCTCTTCCAGGCGCCGACCCGCTTCTACAAGACGGGCGTGGTGTTCCTCGCCTGGCTGGCCGGCCACCAGTCGCACTTCACGATGGTCGGCGGCCTCCAGTCGGCCCGCTCCCTCCCGCACTTCGCGCGCGCCTACGAACTCGCCGACGGCCTGGGCCTGTTCCCGGACCCGAAGCTGGCCGAGGAGCGCATGAAGAACCTGCTGTCCCTGTATGGGGTGAACCAGTGACCGACCTGTCCCGCTTCTCGATCAACCAGATGACGGTCAAGCAGCTGTCCCTGCCGGAACTGGTCGACGCCTGCCGCGACTTGGGCGTCGGCAACGTCGGCCTGTGGCGCGAGCCCGTCCAGTCGTACGGCGTCGAGGAGACGGCCAAGCTGGTCCGTGACGCGGGCCTCACGGTCACCACGCTGTGCCGCGGCGGCTTCTTCACGGCGATCGACCCGGACGAGCGGGCCGCGGCCCTGGACGACAACCGGCGTGCGGTCGACGAGGCGGCGACCCTGGGCACCGACACGCTGGTCCTGGTCTCCGGCGGCCTCCCGGCCGGTTCCAAGGACCTGCACGGCGCCCGTGAGCGCATCGCGGACGCCCTGTCCGTCCTGGGCCCGTACGCGGAGGAGCACGGGGTGAAGCTGGCCATCGAGCCGCTGCACCCCATGTACGCCTCGGACCGCTGTGTGGTCTCCACGCTCACCCAGGCCCTCGACCTGGCGGAGCGCTTCCCCGCCCACCAGGTCGGCGTCACGGTGGACACGTACCACATCTGGTGGGACGACAACGCGTCCGCGCAGATCGCCCGCGCCGGCGCCGGCGGCCGTATCCATACCTTCCAGCTCGCGGACTGGACGACCCCGCTGCCGGAGGGCGTGCTGAACGGCCGCGGGCAGATCGGCGACGGCGCGATCGACATGCGGGAGTGGCAGCGGTACGTCGAGGCGGCCGGGTACACGGGCGCCATCGAGGTCGAGCTGTTCAACGACGCGCTGTGGGCCCGCGACGGCCGCGAGGTCCTTGCCGAGACCGCCGAACGGTTCGTGGCGCACACCTTGTGAAGCGAGGGCCGGAGGGGAATCTCGGGAGTCCCCTCCGGCCCCGTCCGGAGCCCTTACGGATTCCGGGAAACCGTCGTGAACGTCCGGTCGAAGCGCCGGGCCGCCAGGTCCGCGCGCTGGACGGACCAGTGGGCGGTGGCGCCTTCCAAGCCGTCGATCCAGGGATTCCACTCGGCGAGCAGCACCCAGTCCGCGAGGTCGCCCGAGACCGGCTCACTCCCGCCCCAGCGCCCGGCCGCGGCCTCCTGCACCGCGCACCACACGGCCTTCCCGACGGGGTCGGTGTCGACGGCCTCCTGGTCGGCGTACCCGCCGATCCGGAGCCGCCCCGAGGAGGCGATGTCGTCGTGGGTCTCGTGCCACACCGCGGCCAGTTCCTCGGAGCGCGGATGCCCGGGCAGCGGTACCCAGCGGGGCTCCTCGGGTATCTCGACCCAGTGGTGGTACGGCAGCGAGACGTCGACCGTCGCCCTGAGCGTCTCCTGCGGGAACTGCGCGAAGACCTCCTGGTACTCGTCGTCGTTCTCGAACCAGGCCCACCCCTCCTTGTCCCGCTCCTCCACGGCCGTCCCGGACGGTACGTACACCGCGCTCCCCATGCTCTCCCGGTCACCGAAGTCCTCGGGATAGGCGAACAGCAGCAGGTGGCCGTCGGACGGCAGGGACAGATCCGTCGCGCCGGCGGGCAGGGCCGCGAGGTCGATGGACGCGACGAAGGGATGGAAGGGGTGCGTCACCCCCACGGGAAGCAGCAGCGGCCCCCCGAACCGCCCCACGACCGGCCCGTCCCCGTGCTCGGCCAGCGTCGCGCAGGGCCGGGCGGTGTCCATCCACCGCTCCACGTCCTCGACGGGGATCCCACGTGCGAGCGCCTTGTCACGGAAGGGACGTAACCTCATCCGCGTGTCCTCGGAAGTCATGGCCGGAACGGTAGCGGCGGGCACTGACAAAAAAATCCGGGAAGCCGTACAACCCTTTCCGCACCTGGCCGGTCGTACTTGGCATCAGGACTCTTGGAGGGGGATCCGGGGGGATCGCGGGGGTTCTGATGGGGGAGGGGAAAGCCGAGAGGCCCGGTCCATGGACCGGGCCTCTCGAAACATCTGCGCGGGCGGCGGGTCAGAAGAAGACCCCGCAGCGCAGCAGCACATTCGCGTACGGCCGTGCCTCGCCCGTGCGTACGACCAGCCGCGCGTTCGCCGAGAGCTTCTTGAGCCTCTCGTGGGGGACCAGGTGCAGCTCGGGGAAGCGGGCGTGCAGCAGTTGCGCGGCCGCGGGGTTGGCGTCCCGCACCTCCGCGGCGGCGGTGCCCCCTTCCACGACCAGCTCGGTGAGCAGCCCGTCGAGGACCTCCGCGAAGGACGGCACCCCGGCCCGGAAGGCCAGGTCGACCACGCGCGGCCCGTCGGGGATCGGCATGCCGGCGTCGCACACCAGCACCCCGTCCCCGTGCCCGAGCTCGGCGAGCGCGCCGGAGAGCTGACGGTTGAGTATTCCGGCCTTCTTCACGGCGCCCCGACCTCCTCCGCCGTGGGGAAGGAGTCCTGCGCGCCCTTGCGGGTCACCGCGACCGCCCCGACCCGGGACGCGTACGCGGCGGCCTCCGCCAGCCCCGCACCGGCCCCCAGCCGGGACGCCAGCGCCGCCGTGAATGCGTCCCCCGCCCCCGTCGTGTCCACGGCGTCCACCTTCACCGACGCCACCCGGCTCACCCCCGCCGAGGACGCCACCAGCGAGCCCTCGGCGCCCAGGGTCACGACCACCGACCGCGGCCCCTTCGCGAGCAGCAGCCGCGCCCAGTCCTCCGGCGCGTCGCTCACACACGCGTCCCCGAGGATCACCTTCGCCTCGTGCTCGTTGACGATCAGCGGATCACAGGCCACCAGGACCTCGGTGGGCAGCGGCCGCGGCGGCGACGGGTTCAGCACGAACCGGCTGTCCGGCGACAGGTTCCGCACCACCTCCACGACCGTCTCCAGCGGGATCTCCAGCTGGGTGGAGACCACCCGGGAGGCGTGGAAGAGGCTGACCGCGGCCCGTACGTCCCCCGGCGTCAGACGCCCGTTGGCGCCCGGCGAGACCACGATGCTGTTGTCGCCCGACGGATCGACGGTGATCAGGGCGACCCCCGTCGGCGCCCCGCCCACCAGCACGCCCACCGTGTCGACCCCGGCAGCCCGGAGTGAGTCGAGCAGCAGCCGGCCGTGCCCGTCGTCGCCGACGCGGGCCAGCAACGCCGTACGCGCGTCCAACCGGGCCGCCGCGACCGCCTGGTTGGCGCCCTTGCCCCCCGGGTGCACGGCCAGGTCCGAGCCGAGCACCGTCTCGCCTGCGCCGGGCCGCCGCTCGACGCCGACCACCAGGTCGGCGTTGGCGGATCCCACGACCAGCAGGTCGTAGTCGTACATGAAGATGACTCCCTGTGGGGTGAGTGGGGCGCTCAGCCCGTGAAACCGGCCACGTTCTGCTTGGTGACCACCTTCACCGGCACCTTGACCGTCTCCTCGACCTTCTTGCCCTCGATGGCCTTCAGCGCGTTGTCCACCGCGATTCTGCCGAGTTGGGAGGGCTGCTGTGCGACGGACGCGTACAGCGTGCCGTCTTTCACCGCCTTCAGGCCGTCCGGCGTGCCGTCGAAGCCGACCACCGAGACCGACGTGCCCGCCTTGGAGCCCAGCGCCTTGATCGCGCCGAGCGCCATCTCGTCGTTGGCGGCGATGACGCCCTGGACGTCCGGGTGGGCCTGGAGCAGGTTCGACATCACGTCGAGGCCCTTGGTGCGGTCGAAGTCGGCGGGCTGCTGCGCGACGACCTGGATGCCCGGATATGCCTTGAGACCCTGCGCGAAACCCTGCGCGCGCTCACGGGCGGCGGACGTACCGGCCTGGCCCTGAAGGATCACGATCTTGCCCTTGCCGCCGAGCTTCTCGCCGATGCTCTTGGCGGCGAGCTCACCGCCGGCGACGTTGTCGCTGGCCACGAGGGCGTCCGTCTTCGCGTTGTTGACGCCGCGGTCGACCGCGATGACCGGGATCTTCGCCTTGTCGGCGGCCTTCACCGAGTTGCTCGCCGCGTCCGAGTCCACCGGGTTGACGATGATCGCGCCGAGGCTCGAACTGGTGAAGTTCTGCAGCTGGTTGGCCTGCTGGGAGGCGTCGTTCTGGGCATCGGTGACGGTCAGGTCCACGCCCAGCTTCTTCGCCTCGGCCTGGGCGCCCGAGCGGATCTGCACGAAGAAGGGGTTGTTCAGGGTGGACAGCGACAGACCGACCTTCGGGTTCGCCGTCGAGGACGAGCCGTTGTGCAGGAAGGAGGTCGCGCCGACGATCGCCACGGTGACCACGGCCGCGAGACCGTACGTGGCGGCCTGGCGCCCCTTGCCGCCCTGCGAGGCACCCGTCACCGGGGTCGCCCCCGCCTTGCGGCGCAGGGTGTCCAGGAGCACCGCCAGCGCGATGACGACACCGATGACGACCTGCTGCCAGAACGCGGACACGTTCAGGAGGTTGAGGCCGTTGCGCAGGACCGCGAGGATCAGCGCGCCGATCAGCGTCCCGGACGCCTTGCCGGTGCCGCCCGCGAGCGAGGCACCGCCGATGACGACCGCGGCGATCGCGTCCAGCTCGTAGCCGTCGGCGGCCTGCGGCTGTGCCGAGGACAGCCGGGCGGCGAGCACGACACCGGCGACGGCCGCGAACACACCGGACAGCGCGTAGATGGCGAGCTTCTGCTTCTTCACCCGCAGCCCGGACAGGCGGGCCGCCTCCTCGTTGCCGCCGATCGCGTACATCGAGCGGCCGATGTAGGTCCGTCCCAGCACGAAGGCCGCGAGGAGCCCCATGACGACCATGACGAGGACGGGCACCGGCAGCCAGCCGCCGAGCGTGTCACCGAGGTGCGAGACCGAGTCGGGGAAGGCGATCGGGGAGCCCTCGGAGATCACCAGCGACAGACCGCGCGCCACCGAGAGCATCGCCAGCGTGGCGATGAACGGCGGGAGTTTGCCGTACGCGATCAGGAAACCGTTGACGAGACCGGCCGCGATGCCGGTCACGACGGCGAGGACGACGGCCAGGAAGACCGGCACCCCGTGCGAGGTCGCGCTCCAGGCGAGGACGGTGGCCGACAGGGCCGCCACCGAGCCGACCGACAGGTCGATGCCCGCCGAGACGATCACGAAGGTCACACCGAAGGCGAGGATGGCCGTCACGGCCGCCTGGACGCCGACGTTGAGCAGGTTGTCGGTGGTCAGGAAGTCGCCGGACAGCGCCGACATGGCGATGACCAGGACGATCAGCGCGGTCAGCGCGCCGTTGTCGAGCAGGAGACGGCGCAGGCCACCCGCGCTCGCCCCGCTCTTGAGCGTGTCAGTGGCCACCGGGGGCCTCCTTGTCGTTCTTTACGGTGTTCGTGCTGACGGCGAGTGCCATCACGGAGTCCTGCGTGGCCTCGTCGGCGGCGAGTTCGCCGGCGATCCGGCCCTGGGCCATCACCAGCACCCGGTCGCTCATGCCGAGCACCTCGGGCAGATCGCTGGAGATCATGAGGACGGCGGCACCGGCCGCGGTGAGTTCGTTGACGAGCTGGTAGATCTCGACCTTGGCGCCGACGTCGATCCCGCGCGTGGGCTCGTCGAGGATCAGCACCTTGGTGTCGGCGAGCAGCCACTTGCCGATGACGACCTTCTGCTGGTTGCCGCCGGAGAGCGTCCGCACGTGCTGGTGCAGGCCCGCCATCCGCACGCCGAGCTGCTCGGCGATCCGCCCGGCGGCCTCCCGCTGGCCCTTGAGGTCGACGAGCCCCGCGCGCGTGGCGGCCCGCATGGTCACCAGACCCAGGTTCTCCTCGACCGACTGGTCGAGCACCAGGCCCTGGCCCTTGCGGTCCTCGGGGATCAGACCGATCCCGGCCGCCATGGCGGCGCCCACGTCATGCCCCTTCAGGGCCGTCCCGGCGACGTGCACGGCCCCCTTGTCGTACGGGTCCGCGCCGAACACGGCCCGCACGACCTCGGTACGGCCCGCTCCGACCAGCCCGGCGATGCCGACCACCTCGCCGGCGTGCACCTCAAAGCCGATGTCGTGGAAGACGCCGTCGCGCGTGAGGCCCTCGACCTTCAGAAGGGCGGCTCCCGTCTCGCCGCGCTCCCGCGGGTACTGCTGCTCGATCGACCGCCCCACCATCAGGCGTACGAGCTCGTCCTCGGGCGTGGTGGCGGGCACCTGCCCGACGGACTTCCCGTCCCGGATGACCGTGACCCGGTCGCCCAGGGCGGCGATCTCCTCCAGATGGTGGGTGATGAAGACGATCCCGACCCCGTCCTCGCGCAGCCTGCGCACGATCGCGAAGAGCTTGTCGACCTCCCCGGAGGTGAGCACGGCGGTCGGCTCGTCCATGATCAGCACGCGCGCGTTCAGACTCAGCGCCTTGGCGATCTCGACCATCTGGAGCCGCGCGATGCCGAGTTCACGCACACGCGCGCGGGGCGACACATTGACCCCGACGCGCTTGAGCAGCACCTCGGCGTCGGCCTCCATCCGCTTCCGGTCGATCATCCCGAAGCGGCGCGGCTGCCGGCCCAGGAAGATGTTCTCGGCGACCGTCAGATCGGGGACGAGGTTGAACTCCTGGTAGATGGTGGCGATGCCCAGCCGCTCGGCGTCCTGCGCCCCGCGGATGTGCACCTCCTCGCCGTCCACCAGCACACGGCCCTCGTCGGGGTGGTAGGCGCCCGACAGCATCTTGATCAGCGTGCTCTTGCCGGCGCCGTTCTCGCCGAGCAGTACGTGCACCTCGCCCCGACGCAGATCGAAGTCGACGCCGTCGAGCGCGACCACGCCGGGGAAGGACTTCCGTATGCCCTCGATGCGCAGCAACTCGTCCTCGTTGCTCACGGCTCGCTCCTGTTCGTTACGGGGTTCTCGTGCGCGTCCTCGCCGCAGGAACGGCGGACGACGAGACGGGCGGGGAGGGTGACCGACGCGGGCGGCCGCCCCTCGATGCGGTCGACGAGCGCGCGCACGGCGGCCCGCCCCAGCTCGCCCGTGGGCTGGGCGATCGCGGTGATCGGCGGATCGGTGTGCACGAACCACGGGATGTCGTCGAACGCCGCCAGGGCGAGGTCCTCCGGTACCCGCAGCCCACGCGCGCGTACGGCGTCCAGCGCGCCGAGCGCCATCAGGTTGTCGGCCGCGAAGACGACCTCGGGCGGCTCCGGCAGGTCGAGGAAGCCCTCGGTGACCCGCCGCCCGCTCTCCGCCTGGAAGTCGCCCTGCCCGATGTAGGCGTCGGGCAGTTCGAGGCCGTACGCCTCGAGAGCCTCCCGGAAGGCCGCCACGCGCTCCTGACCGGTCGTGGTGGCGGCGGGCCCGGCGATGATGGCGAGCCTGCGGTGCCCCAGCGCGTGCAGATGGGCGACGAGATCGCGTACGGCGGCCCGTCCGTCGGCCCGCACGACCGGCACGGCCACACCCGGGATCCAGCGGTCCACGAACACCATCGGCGTCCCCGCGCGCACGGCGTCCAGCATCAGGGGGGAGCCGCCGTCGGTGGGGGAGACCAGGAGCCCGTCGATACGGCGGTCCAGCAGGTTCCGTACATGGTGGTCCTGGAGGTCGGGCCGTTCGTCGGCGTTCCCGATGATCACGCTGTACCCCAGCGCGCGGGCCTCCTCCTCGACGGAGCGGGCCAGCTCGCCGAAGTAGGGGTTCAGCACGTCGCTGATGACCAGGCCGAGGGTGTGGGTCTGGTCGGTGCGCAGGGAGCGGGCGACGGCGTTCGGGCGGTAGCCCAGGGCCGCGACGGCGGCCAGCACACGCGTGCGTGCGTCCGCGCTGACCGACGGATGGTCGTTCAGTACCCGCGACACCGTGGCGACGGAGACCCCCGCCTCGGCAGCGACATCCTTGATGCTCGCCATCGCCGCTCCACCTCCTCGTGGAACTCGTGGAATCGATTACAAGATCCCTTGCAGGAAGGATTGGAATCGATTCCACGACGGTTGGCAAGACCCCGAGACCGGATCGTGATGTCGCGGGCGGGGCGAGAACGGATCAGGCTGAAAGGACCAGGAGTGTTTTCCTCGAGGCCGTGGCGGGCCGGAGCGGAGGCGTCATGACGGCGGCCACTCACGACGAGGTACCCGTGGTCATCGAGGGCGGCGGGTTGGAGGTGCGCACCAAGCCCATCGGCGGCGGCATGTCCGTCGGCTACTTCCGGCTGCCGGAGGGCACGGACATGGGCCCCGCCCTCAAGGGCCTCGACGGCGACGCGTGCCAGTGCCCGCACTGGGGCTACCTGCTCAAGGGCCGGCTGAAGATGCTCACGCCCACGGGCGAGGAGGAGTACGAAGCGGGACAGGCGTACTACTGGGGACCCGGCCATGTCCCCGTCGCCCTGGAGGACTGCGAGTACGTGGATTTCTCCCCGACGGAGGACCTCCGGACGGTGATCGACCACGTGACGTCACAGGCGGGGTAGCCGGGTCGGGTGCGCGTGGGGCTCTGCACGCTCCGATCCCGGAGACCGCCGGGCGCTGTCGGTGCCGGGCGGTACCGTCGGATCATGACCGATCAGGCGGGGGCCTCCACGGGTGAACGACGACTGGCCGTGCTCGAAGGCGTGCTGGAGCGGATCGCATGGTTTTGACAAGCAGGTGATCGGCTGGAGCTGCTCCCGCTGTCAGACCTGGCCGGTACCGTCGGATCATGTCCAGGCAAGAGGCAGCGGCGGACCGCCGATTGGCAACGTTGGAAGGCGTGCTGGAGCGCATCACGTACGCCAACGAGGACAACGGCTACACGGTCGCCCGCGTCGACACCGGCAGAGGCGGCGGCGACCTCCTCACCGTCGTCGGCGCGCTGCTCGGCGCCCAGGTGGGGGAGTCCCTGCGGATGGAGGGGCGGTGGGGCTCCCACCCGCAGTACGGCAAGCAGTTCACCGTCGAGAACTACACGACCGTCCTGCCCGCCACCGTCCAGGGCATCCGCCGCTATCTCGGCTCGGGGCTCGTCAAGGGTATCGGGCCCGTCTTCGCCGACCGCATCACCCAGCACTTCGGCATCGACACCCTGAAGATCATCGAGGAGGAGCCGAAGCGGCTCGTCGAGGTCCCCGGTCTCGGCCCCAAGCGCACCAGGAAGATCGCCGACGCCTGGGAGGAGCAGAAGGCGATCAAGGAGGTCATGCTCTTCCTCCAGACCGTCGAGGTGTCCACCTCCATCGCCGTGCGCATCTACAAGAAGTACGGCGACGCCTCGATCTCCGTCGTCAAGAACCAGCCCTACCGGCTCGCTTCCGACGTCTGGGGCATCGGCTTCCTCACCGCCGACAAGATCGCCCAGTCCGTCGGCATCCCGCACGACAGCCCGGAGCGCGTCAAGGCGGGCCTGCAGTACGCCCTTTCGCAGTCCAGCGACCAGGGGCACTGCTACCTCCCCGAGGAACAGCTGATCGCCGACGCGGTCAAGCTCCTCCAGGTCGACACCGGTCTGGTCATCGAGTGCCTCGCCGAACTCGCCGAGCCGGACGAGGAGTCGGGCGACCCCGGCGTCGTACGCGAGAAGCTCCCCGGCCCCGACGGCCACGAGGTCACCGCCGTCTACCTCGTCCCCTTCCACCGCGCCGAACTCTCCCTGTCCGCCCAGCTGATGCGGCTCCTGCGCACCGACCAGGACCGGATGCCCGGTTTCCGGGACGTGGCCTGGGACAAGGCGCTGGGCTGGCTGAAGGGCCGTACCGGCACCGAGCTCGCCCCCGAGCAGGAGGCCGCCGTGAAGCTCGCGCTCACCAAGAAGGTCGCCGTGCTCACCGGAGGCCCCGGCTGCGGCAAGTCCTTCACCGTGCGCTCGATCGTGGAGCTGGCCCGCGCCAAGAAGGCCAAGGTCGTCCTCGCGGCCCCGACCGGCCGGGCCGCCAAGCGCCTCGCCGAGCTCACCGGCGCCGACGCCTCCACCGTCCACCGCCTGCTGGAGCTGAAGCCCGGCGGCGACGCGGCCTACGACAAGGACCGCCCGCTCGACGCCGACCTGGTGGTGGTCGACGAGACCTCCATGCTGGACCTGCTCCTCGCCAACAAGCTGGTCAAGGCCGTCCCGCCGGGCGCGCACCTGCTGTTCGTCGGGGACGTGGACCAGTTGCCCAGCGTCGGTGCCGGCGAGGTCCTGCGGGACCTCCTCGCCGACGGCGGCCCGGTACCGGCCGTGCGCCTCACGCGCGTGTTCCGGCAGGCCCAGCAGTCCGGTGTGGTGACGAACGCGCACCGGATCAACGGCGGGCAGCACCCCGTCACCGACGGCATGAAGGACTTCTTCCTCTTCGTCGAGGACGACACCGAGGAGGTCGGCCGGCTCACCGTGGACGTGGCGGCCCGTCGGATTCCGGCCAAGTTCGGCCTCGACCCGCGCCGGGACGTCCAGGTGCTCGCCCCCATGCACCGAGGGCCCGCAGGCGCCGGCACCCTCAACGGTCTGCTCCAGCAGGCCATCACCCCGGGCCGCCCCGATCTCGCCGAGAAGCGGTTCGGCGGCCGGGTCTTCCGGGTCGGCGACAAGGTCACCCAGATTCGCAACAATTACGAGAAGGGCACCAACGGCGTCTTCAACGGCACCGTGGGCGTGGTCACCTCGCTCGACCCTGTCGACCAGCGCCTCACCGTGCTGACGGACGAGGACGAGGAGGTGCCGTACGAGTTCGACGAACTGGACGAACTGGCCCACGCGTACGCGGTGACCATCCACCGTTCCCAGGGCAGCGAGTATCCGGCCGTGGTGATCCCGGTCACCACCAGCGCCTGGATGATGCTCCAGCGGAATTTGCTGTACACGGCGGTCACCCGGGCGAAGAAGCTGGTCGTCCTCGTCGGTTCGCGCAAGGCGATCGGTCAGGCGGTGCGCACGGTCTCGGCGGGACGGCGTTGTACGGCGCTGGACTTCCGGCTCTCGGGCCGGTGAGGAGCGTCAATCGTGAGACAACACAAAAAATGATCGATCAAATGAGTCACGTGGGTCACAGAGCTCTTCCGGAAGCGGTTGCGGAGGGGCAGGATGAGCAAGTTGGCGGCACTCAGTGCCGCTGATACGCCCAACGGCCGACCCCGAGTGCACTCTCCTGCGCCAAATGGGGGATGGTAGAGACAGTCAGGGCAACCTCGAAGAAGAGGCACAACGTCGGTGAGGGATGACGTGAGCGACAACTCTGTAGTAGTGCGGTACGGCGATGGCGAGTACACCTACCCGGTGATCGACAGCACCGTCGGCGACAAGGGCTTCGACATCGGGAAGCTCCGCGCCCAGACCGGTCTGGTCACCCTGGACAGCGGCTACGGCAACACCGCCGCCTATAAATCCGCCATCACCTACCTCGACGGCGAGGCCGGCATCCTCCGGTACCGCGGCTACCCGATCGAGCAGCTGGCCGAGCGCTCCACGTTCCTGGAGGTCGCTTACCTCCTGATCAACGGTGAGCTTCCGACCGTCGACGAGCTCTCGGCGTTCAAGAACGACATCACGCAGCACACCCTGCTGCACGAGGACGTCAAGAACTTCTACCGGGGCTTCCCGCGCGACGCCCACCCGATGGCCATGCTGTCCTCGGTCGTCTCCGCGCTGTCCACGTTCTACCAGGACAGCCACAACCCCTTCGACGAGAAGCAGCGCAACCTCTCGACGATCCGGCTGCTCGCCAAGCTTCCGACGATCGCGGCGTACGCGTACAAGAAGTCGATCGGTCACCCGTTCGTCTACCCGCGCAACGATCTCGGGTACGTCGAGAACTTCCTGCGCATGACCTTCTCGGTCCCGGCGCAGGAGTACGAGCCCGACCCGGTCGTGGTCTCCGCCCTCGACAAGCTGCTCATCCTGCACGCGGACCACGAGCAGAACTGTTCGACCTCGACGGTCCGCCTCGTCGGCTCGTCCCAGGCGAACATGTTCGCGTCGATCTCCGCCGGCATCAACGCCCTGTGGGGCCCGCTGCACGGCGGTGCCAACCAGTCCGTCCTGGAGATGCTGGAGGGTATCCAGACCTCCGGCGGTGACGTCGACTCCTTCATCCGCAAGGTGAAGAACAAGGAGGACGGCGTCCGGCTGATGGGCTTCGGCCACCGGGTCTACAAGAACTTCGACCCGCGCGCGAAGATCATCAAGGCTGCCGCGCACGACGTCCTCTCGGCCCTCGGCAAGTCCGACGAGCTGCTGGACATCGCGCTCAAGCTGGAGGAGCACGCGCTTTCCGACGACTACTTCGTCTCGCGCAGCCTCTACCCGAACGTCGACTTCTACACGGGCCTGATCTACCGCGCCATGGGCTTCCCGACCGAGATGTTCACGGTCCTGTTCGCGCTCGGCCGCCTGCCGGGCTGGATCGCCCAGTGGCACGAAATGATCAAGGAGCCGGGTTCCCGCATCGGCCGCCCGCGCCAGATCTACACGGGCGTGGTCGAGCGCGACTTCGTCCCGGTCGAGCAGCGCTGACACCTGCCGGTCGGCTGAGGGGCGTCGCTTCGGTGGCGCCCCTTCGGCGTTTCCGGCGCGTGAGCGGCCGCCGGTGGAAGCGCAGTGCGCCTAGGAGCTCGCCGCTGAAGGAGTGTGGGCGACTGCGGTCCGGCCGTGGCTGGTGGCGCAGTTCCCCGCGCCCCTGAGGTGGGCGCGGACGCCTGCCGGTCGGCTGAGGGGCGTCGCTTCGGTGGCGCCCCTTCGGCGTTCCCGGCGCACGAGCGGCCGTAGAAAAGCGGAAGGCGCCCTGGCGACGGTCCCCCCACGGGCCGGCGTCCAGGGCGCCTTCCCATGTCCCGGTGCGGATTCCCCCCACGGGATCCGGCCGGGCGTCTGAGAGACCAGCGCCTGAATCGCTGTCTTTCCGGTCTTGCTGTTGAGCAGAACGAGCAAAACTCCTCGTACTACTCCTTGTGTGCGGTCTGCCGGGACAGCGCACGGTCGGGAGGGCCGCTCAAAGCTTCCCTAAGTGCGTGCCCCGGCAACGCAGCTCCGAGGAAGTCCCCCAAGACATCCTCAGACGTCAGTCAACGCCCCCCAAGACGCTGCCTGACATCGCCAACTTAGACCTTCGAACCCCTTCGATGGTTACGTTCGCATCACTGTGATCTGCGTCTCTTGCAAATGTCCGTTAGATACGCAAGAGCCCGGATACGGTGAACGAGACCCCAGCGTAAGGACGATGCGCGAGTCTTGTGAAGAGCTTATGTGAGTGGGGCTCCGGACTCCAGAGGGGGGTCCGTCAAAGGATCCTCAACGGAAGGCACGCAGCCGCAGGCTGTTGGTCACCACGAACACCGAGGAGAACGCCATCGCCGCACCGGCGATCATCGGGTTCAGCAACCCGGCCGCCGCCAGCGGCAGCGCGGCCACGTTGTAACCGAAGGCCCACACGAGATTGCCCTTGATCGTGGACAGGGTGCGCCGTGAGAGCCGGATCGCGTCCGCGGCCACCCGCAGATCCCCGCGCACCAGCGTCAGGTCCCCGGCCTCGATCGCCGCGTCGGTCCCGGTCCCCATGGCGAGGCCCAGGTCGGCGACGGCGAGCGCGGCCGCGTCGTTGACCCCGTCGCCGACCATCGCGACGACCCGCCCCTCGCCCTGCAACCGCCGTACGGCATCGACCTTGTCCTCGGGCAGCACCTCGGCGATCACCTCGTCGATCCCGACCGCCCGCGCCACCGCCTCGGCCACCGTCCGGTTGTCCCCGGTCAGCAGCACCGGCCTGAGCCCCAGCGCCCGCAGTGACCGCACCGCCTCCGCACTGGTCTCCTTGACCGCGTCGGCGACCGCCAGAACGCCGCGCGCCCGACCGTCCCACCCGACGACGACAGCCGTACGGCCGTCCCGCTCGGCCTCTTCCTTCGCCCGGGCCAGCTCGGCGGGCAGCACGTCGAACAGCCGCCCGACGGCCACCTCGCGGCCCTCCACGCGCCCGCGTACGCCCTTGCCGGGGACGTTCTCGAACCGCTCGGCCGCCGGCAGCGGGCCGACCCGCTCCTCCGCGCCCGCGGCGACCGCCCGGGCGACGGGATGCTCGGAGGCGTGCTCCAGGGCGCCCGCGAGCCGCAGCACCCGCTTCTCGTCGGCG
This sequence comes from Streptomyces sp. NPDC024687, assembly GCF_055559055.1. Classification (NCBI taxonomy): domain Bacteria; kingdom Bacillati; phylum Actinomycetota; class Actinomycetes; order Kitasatosporales; family Streptomycetaceae; genus Streptomyces; species Streptomyces sp. NPDC024687. The sequence continues at coordinate 89,769 of NZ_JBVHLJ010000001.1, forward strand.
TCCTGGACGACGTGGACCGCCTGGAGGGTCATCCGGCCGGTGGTCACCGTGCCGGTCTTGTCCAGGACGACGGTGTCGACGCGCCGCGTGGACTCCAGGACCTCGGGCCCCTTGATGAGGATGCCGAGCTGGGCGCCGCGCCCGGTGCCGACCATGAGTGCGGTCGGCGTGGCCAGGCCCAGCGTGCACGGACAGGCGATGATCAGTACGGCGACGGCCGCGGTGAACGCGGCGGCGGTGTCCCCGGTGACGCCGAGCCAGCCGGCGAAGGTGGCCAGCGCGATGAGGATGACGACCGGCACGAAGACCGCGGAGACCCGGTCGGCCAGCCGCTGCACCTCCGCCTTGCCGTTCTGCGCGTCCTCCACCAGCTTCGCCATCCGCGCGAGCCGCGTGTCGGCCCCGACCCGGGTCGCCGCGACGACGATCCGTCCGCCGGCGTTGACGGTCGCGCCGGTGACGGTGTCCCCGACGCCGACGTCCACCGGTACCGACTCGCCGGTCAGCATGGAGGCGTCCACGGCCGAGGCGCCCTCGACGACGGTGCCGTCGGTCGCGATCTTCTCGCCGGGCCGTACGACGAACCGGTCCCCGACGGCCAGTCGGTCCGCCGGAATGCGTATCTCCCGCCCGTCCCGCAGCACGCCGACGTCCTTGGCCCCGAGTTCCATGAGTGCTTTGAGAGCGGCCCCCGCGTGACGCTTGGCGCGGGCCTCCAGATACCGGCCGAGCAGGATGAAGGCGGTGACTCCCGCGGCCACTTCGAGATAGATCGTCGAGGCGCCGTCCATGCCGCCGACGGTGAGCTCGAACCGCTCCCGCATGCCCGGCATCCCCGCGTCACCGAAGAACAGGGCCCACAGCGACCAGCCGAACGCGGCGAGGGTCCCGACCGAGACGAGGGTGTCCATGGTGGCCGCGCGGTGCCTGGCGTTCGTCCAGGCGGCCCGGTGGAAGGGCCACGCACCCCAGACGACGACGGGCGAGGCGAGGGTCAGCGCGAGCCACTGCCAGTTGTCGAACTGGAGGGCGGGGACCATGGAGAGCGCGACGACGGGGACGGCGAGCGCGACGGAGACGAGGAGCCGCTGCCGCAGGGCGGTGAGCTCGGGCGCGTCCCGGGACGGCTCTTCCGCGGGTGGCGCGGGCTGCTCGGCCGTGTACCCGGTCTTCACCACGGTCGCGATGAGATCGGCGACCTCGACCCCCGGGGGGTAGCTGACGCGGGCCTTCTCGGTCGCGTAGTTGACCGTGGCGGTGACGCCGTCCATCCGGTTGAGCTTCTTCTCGACCCGGGCGGCACAGGAGGCACAGGTCATACCGCCGATGGCCAGCTCGACCTCGGACACGGGCGCTGTCGGAGCCGTAATGGACATGTTCGCTGCTCCCTGGTCGGTCAGGCCTTGCCGACGAGCTCGAAACCGGCCTCGTCCACAGCGGCCCGTACGGCCTCCTCGTCCAGCGGCTCCGTCGATACGACCGTCACCTCGCCGGTGGCCGCGACCGCCTTCACGGAGCTGACCCCCGCGATCTCGGAGATCTCACCGGAAACGGAACCCTCGCAGTGCCCGCAGCTCATCCCGCTCACCTTGTAGACGGCGGTGACGGTACCCGGGGTATCGGTCTGGGCGGTCATGTCGTTCTCCTCGTCGAGGCGTGTGGGGTTACCGAGTCACAGCCTATACCCCTAGGGGGTATTTAACCAAGAGAGGTCCGGTAGACGCGAATGCGAGCGGTTGTCTTCGAACGGTACGGCGAACCCGCACAAATACGGGACCTGCCGGACCCCCGTCCGCCGGACCACGGAGTGGTCGTCCGGGTGGCGGCCACGGGCCTGTGCAGAAGCGACTGGCACGGCTGGCAGGGCCACGACCCGGACATCACCCTCCCGCACGTGCCGGGCCATGAACTGGCGGGCACGGTCGAGGCGGTCGGTCCCCGCGTGAGCAACTGGAAGCCCGGCGACCGGGTGACCGTCCCCTTCGTCTGCGCCTGCGGCAGCTGCGCGTCCTGTGCGCGGGGCGACCACCAGGTCTGCGAGCGCCAGACACAGCCCGGCTTCACCCACTGGGGCTCCTTCGCCCAGTACGTGGCGCTGGACCACGCCGACGTGAACCTCGTGGCCGTACCGCCGGACATGTCCTTCGCCACGGCCGCCTCCCTGGGCTGCCGTTTCGCCACGGCGTTCAGGGCGGTCGCGCAGCAGGGGCGGGCCACCGCGGGGGAGTGGGTCGCGGTGCACGGCTGCGGGGGTGTGGGCCTGTCCGCGGTGATGATCGCGGCGGCCTCAGGGGCCCGTGTGGTGGCCGTGGACGTGTCGTCCCGGGCCCTGGCCCTGGCGAGGAAGTTCGGCGCGGCCGAGTGCGTGGACGCGACCGGCACGCCGGACACCGCGGCGGCGATCCGCGAGCTGACCGGTGGCGGGGCGCACGTGTCCCTGGACGCCCTCGGTTCCCCGGCCACCTGCGCGGCCTCCGTCAACTCCCTGCGCCGACGCGGCCGGCATGTCCAGGTCGGCCTGCTGCCCTCGTCGGACGGGACGACCCCGGTCCCCATGGCCCGCGTGATCGCCCTGGAGCTCGAACTCCTCGGCAGTCACGGCATGGCCGCCCACACCTACCCGCCGATGCTGGAGCTGGTCGCGGCGGGCGTACTGCGGCCGGACCTCCTGGTCACGTCCACGATCACCCTGGACGAAGTCCCGGACGCCCTGGCGGCGATGGGCTCGGCTCCCGCGGCGGGGGTGACGGTCATCGAGCCGTGGGAGTGAGGGCGGCCCACTCGCAGTCGAGGATCGCCATGAGCACCTCGTCGACCCACTCGCCGTCCCTGAACTCGACCTCCCGCCGGATCCCTTCCACGGTGAAGCCGACCTTCTCGTACACCCGCAGCGCGCGGGCGTTGTAGCCGTAGGCCTCCAGCGCGATCCGGTGCAGACCGAGCCGCTCGAAGCCGTACCCGACGATCAGGCGGGTGGCCTCGGTGCCCAGCCCGCGGCCGCGTCCCCGCGGGCCGATGAGCGTGCGGAAGGTGCAGCTGCGGGCGGCCGGATCCCACTCGTACAGGACGACCTCGCCGACGAGTTCGCCGGTGGCGCGGTCGGTGACGGCGAGGTCGAGACGGTCGGGCTGCTCGGACCGGGAGCCGTACCAGGACCGCAGCCGCTCCAGGGTGAGGTCGGCGGCGGGCGCCCCGGTGCAGCGGACGACCTCGGGGTCCTCGATGATCTCCGCCATCACCTCGGCGTCCGCCTCCGTGAACGGCCGCAGCACGGTCTTGTCGCCGGTCAGCACGGGTTTGACGGAGAAGTCGCTCATGGGGCGACTGTGTCAGACACCGGCACCTCCCGGCCCGGCAATTTTCGCCGGGCCGGTCGGCCTCAGTCCTCTCTGCGCCCCCGGTTGCCCGGCCGGGACGCGACCCACGCGCGCACGGTGTCCGCGTACCAGTAGGGCTTGCCGCCCTCGACATGGTCGGGCGGCGGCAGCAGCCCGTGTTTGCGGTACGACCGCACGGTGTCCGGCTGCACCCGGATGTGCGCCGCGATCTCCTTGTACGACCAGAGCCTTCGGTCGGTCATGTGGTGCACCTCCTCGCGCGCACCGCGGCGGCGGCCGGGAACGGCCGTCGGGGGTACCGGGCACTGCGCTGGCGATCACAAGTTGCGCCTCGTGAACGACACCCGGTGACCGTCGGTCAGGGCCTGTGCGCCAGGTGTGACGGAGAGCCCGCGTACCTGCGACATATGTGACACGGAGGAGGTGTTTGTGACAGAGGTGACGCAATGGCGTACGCGGGCGCGAGGGCGCGGCGCGTTGACAAGGGGGCAGTGAAAGGGGGCATAAGGGGCCGTCCCGGGCTCCTGTGAACCTGCCTGTCGGGTCCGGACTAAGCCCCGCACGACCTCAGGAACGCCCGGGTCCGCTGGGCGATGGGCAGCGGCTTGTCCGGCTCGCACGGGTACATGTCCTGCTCGACGATCGCGAACAGGTCCACGTCCAGCTTCTGCGCGGCCTCCAGCACGGGACCGAGTGCCGGCACCCCCGAAGGCGGTTCGCACATCACGCCCTGCGCCACCGCGGGCCCGAACGGCGTCCCCTTGGCCCGTACGTCCGCCAGGATCTCCGGGTCCACCTGCTTGAGGTGCAGATACCCGATCCGCGACCCGTACGTCTCGATCAGCTTGACGCTGTCGCCGCCGCAGTACGCGTAGTGCCCGGTGTCCAGGCACAGCGACACGAGGCCGGAGTCGGTGGCGTCCAGGAAGCGGACCACGTTCTCCTCGCTGTCGATGTGGGTGTCGGCGTGCGGGTGGACGACGATCTGGAGGCCGTACTCCTCGCGCACCCGCTGTCCGAGCCGCTCGGTCAGCGTGCTGAGGTTGCGCCACTGCTCCGGCGTGAGCGTGTCCGGTTCCAGCACCTCACCCGTCTTGTCGTCCCGCCAGAACGACGGGATCACGACGAGATGCCGGGCGCCCATCGCCTGCGCGAGCACCGCGTTGTCCGCGACATGCGCCCAGGTCTTCTCCCACATGGCCTCGCCGTGGTGCAGGCCGGTGAAGACGGTGCCCGCGGACACCTTCAGGCCGCGCCGGGAGACCTCTTCGGTGAGGACTGCGGGGTCGGTCGGGAGGTACCCGTACGGTCCCAGCTCGATCCATTCGTAACCGGAGTCCGCGACCTCGTCGAGGAAGCGTTGCCAGGGGACCTGCTGGGGGTCGTCGGGGAACCACACGCCCCAGGAGTCCGGAGCCGAGCCGATCCGGATGCGGGACAGTGAGGGCTGAGGTGCGGGCGCTGTCATGCCGGTCAGCTTCGGTTCGGAAAGCAAGCGCTGTCAAGGTCTCGTCCGAATGTCTGGACAAAACATTGACAGGGCGCGGCGTCCGGGGCTACAAACGCCGGGAGAGCCGACGCAGGTACGAAGGGAAGTCGATGGCGTACGACCTGATCACCATGGGGCGGATCGGTGTGGACCTGTATCCGCTCCAGACCGGTGTCCCGCTGCCGCAGGTGACGTCCTTCGGCAAGTTCCTCGGGGGCTCGGCGACGAACGTCGCGGTCGCCGCGTCGCGCCTGGGACGGCGGACCGCGGTGATCACGCGCACCGGCGACGACCCGTTCGGCACCTATCTCCACGAGGCACTGCGGGACTTCGGCGTGGACGACCGCTGGGTCACCCCGGTCCCGGGCCTGCCGACCCCCGTCACCTTCTGCGAGGTCTTCCCGCCGGACGACTTCCCGCTGTACTTCTACCGGCAGCCCAAGGCCCCGGACCTGGAGATCGACGCCCACGAGCTGGACCTCGACGCGATCCACGAGGCGAGCGTCTTCTGGGTCACCGGCACCGGTCTGAGCGAGGAGCCCAGCCGTACGGCGACGCTGGCGGCCCTCGCCCACCGCGCCAAGGCCGGCACCACGGTCTTCGACCTGGACTGGCGCCCGATGTTCTGGAACGACCCGGCCACGGCCCGCCCCTTCTACGAAGAGGCCCTGCGCCACACCACCGTCGCCGTCGGCAACCTCGACGAGGTCGAGGTCGCGACCGGGGTGCGCGAGCCGCACGCCGCCGCCCGCGCCCTCCTGGACGCCGGTGTGGAACTGGCGGTCGTCAAGCAGGGCCCCAAGGGTGTCCTCGCCGTCAACAGCAAGGGCGAGTCCGCCGAGGTCCCGCCCCTGCCCGTGAACGTCCTGAACGGTCTCGGCGCCGGTGACGCCTTCGGCGGCTCCCTGTGCCACGGCCTGCTGAGCGGCTGGGACCTGGAGAAGATCATGCGGTACGCCAACGCGGCCGGCGCCATCGTCGCCTCCCGCCTCGAATGCAGCTCGGCGATGCCGACGGTCACCGAGATCGAGGACGCGGTCGCGGCGGGAGCGGTCAAGTGAACGTCGACCTCGCCGAACTCGTCCGCCTGCGCGCCGAACACCCCGAGGCGATCGCCGAAGCCACCGCCCGGCGCACCCGCAGGCCGCTGCTCAACGACAGCGGCCGTCTGATGATCGTCGCCGCCGACCACCCCGCCCGGGGCGCGCTCGGGGTGGGGGGCAACCGGTTGGCGATGGCCAACCGCGCCGACCTGCTGGAGCGCCTGTGCCTGGCGCTGTCCCGCCCCGGCGTCGACGGTGTCCTCGCCACCGCCGACATCCTGGACGACCTGCTGCTGCTCGGAGCCCTCGATGGCAAGGTCGTCATGGGCTCCATGAACCGCGGCGGCCTCCAGGGCGCGAGCTTCGAGCTCGACGACCGCTTCACCGGCCACCGCCCCGAGGACATCGAGCGGTTCGGCTTCGACGCCGGCAAGCTCCTCCTGCGCATCGACTACGACGACCCAGGCTCCCTGACCACTCTGGAGTCCACGGCCCGTGCCATCGACGACATGGCGGCACGCAGGCTCCCCGTCTTCGTCGAGCCGTTCATCAGCGGCCGCACCACCGAGGGCAAGGTCAGGAACGACCTGTCCGCCGAGGCCGTCACCAAGTCGATAGCCATCGCCTCGGGCCTGGGCGGTAGTTCGGCCTACACCTGGCTCAAGGTCCCGGTCTGCGACAACCCCGACGACATGGGCGAGGTCATGGCCGCCTCCACGCTGCCCGCCGTATTGCTCGGCGGAGAGGTCGGCGACGACCAGGACGGCGCGTACGAGAAGTGGCGCGGCGCCCTCCAACTCCCCACCGTGCGCGGCCTGGTGGTCGGCCGCTCGCTGCTGTACCCGGCGGACGGCGACGTGGCCGCCGCCGTGGACACCGCCGTAGGACTGCTGTGAGGGCCGCCGCATGACACAGACCGAGCTGTACGTCCCCAAGGGTGCCTCGACCAACGCCCAGTACGCGGTGGACATCGACCCCAAGCGGGCCGGCTGGACCCACAGCAGCCTGCGGATCGTCGAACTGGCACCGGGTGGCACACACACCTTCACCTCCGGTGACAGCGAGTGGATCGTGCTTCCGCTGGAAGGCGGCTGTACCGTCCACGTCGATAACGAAGAGTTCCAACTCCTGGGCCGGGAAAGCGTGTTCGCCGGAGTCTCGGACTTCGCGTACGTGCCCCGGGACGCCCAGGCATCGATCGCCTCCGGCGCGGGAGGCCGCTTCGCCCTGGCAGGAGCGAAGTGCGAGCGACGACTCCCCGCCCGCTACGGCCCCGCGCCGGAGGTCCCCGTCGAAGAACGCGGCAGCGGCACGCAGTTGCGGCACGTGCGCAACTTCGCCTCCGCCGACGCCTTCGACTGCGACAAGCTCATCGCCGTCGAGGTGGTCACCCCGGGCGGCAACTGGTCCTCGTACCCGCCGCACAAGCACGACGAGCACCGGCCCGGCGTGGAAGCCGAGTTGGAGGAGATCTACTACTTCGAGATCGACGGCCCGAACGGTTTCGGCTATCAGCGCGTATCTCCCTCCCGTGAGGGCGGATCCGACGTCCTCGCCGAGGTCCGCTCCGGCGACGCCGTCCTCGTTCCCGACGGATGGCACGGCCCGTCCATCGCCCAGCCCGGCCACGACATGTACTACCTGAACGTCATGGCGGGACCGGGTGAGACGCGGGAGTGGCGGATCTGCTTCCACCCGGACCACACGGAGGGGTACCGATGACCACCCGCCTGACCGTCGCGCAAGCGCTGGTCCGCTTCCTGGCCGCCCAGTACACCGAACGCGACGGTGTACGGCAGCGGTTGATCTCCGCGACCTGGGGCATCTTCGGCCACGGCAACGTCGCGGGCCTCGGCCAGGCGCTCGTCGAGTACGCCGACGACATGCCCTACCACCAGGGCCGCAACGAGCAGTCCATGGTGCACGCGGCCGTGGGCTACGCGCGTCAGTCCAACCGCCTGTCCACCCACGCGGTGACGACCTCCATCGGCCCGGGCGCCACCAACCTGGTGACGGGCGCGGCCCTCGCGACCATCAACCACCTCCCGGTCCTGCTGCTGCCCGGTGACACCTTCGCCACCCGCGTCGCCGACCCGGTCCTCCAGCAGCTCGAAGTCCCGTACGCCGGCGACATCAGCGTCAACGACTGTCTGCGGCCCGTGTCGAAGTACTTCGACCGCGTCACCCGTCCCGAAGCCCTGATCCCGGCCGCCCTCCAGGCCATGCGGGTGCTCACCGACCCCGTCGAGACCGGCGCCGTGACCCTCGCGCTGCCGCAGGACGTCCAGGCCGAGGCCCACGACTGGCCCGACGAGTTCTTCGCCGAGCGCACCTGGACCGTACGGCGTCCGGGCGCCGACCCGGCCGAACTCGCCGAAGCGGTACGGGCGATCCGCACCGCCCGGCGCCCGCTCGTCATCGCCGGCGGCGGAGTCCACCACAGCCGCGCCGAGGAGGCCCTCGCCGAGTTCGCGCACGCCACCGGCATCCCGGTCGCCTCCACCCAGGCCGGCAAGGGCTCCCTGCGCCACGACCACCCCCAGGATGTCGGCGGCGTCGGCCACACCGGCACCGCCACCGCCGACGAACTGGCCCGCCAGGCCGACCTGGTGATAGGCGTCGGCACCCGGTACACCGACTTCACCACGGCCTCCGGCACCCTCTTCGCCGCCGACGGGGTCCGCTTCCTCAACCTCAACATCGCGCCCTACGACGGCCACAAGCTCGCCGGCATGCCCCTGGTTGCGGACGCCCGCAGTGCCCTCCAGGAGCTCACCGGCGCACTCCAGCTGCACGACCACCGGGTCACGGGCGCGTACGTCGAGGAGTACACCCTCGACAAGGAGCGCTGGGAGCAGCGCGTCGACGCCTGCTACGAGGCCGACGAGCCCGACATCCGGCCGACCCAGCCGCAGGTCCTCGGCGCCCTGGACGCCCTGGTGGACGAGTCCGACGTGATCATCAACGCGGCCGGCTCCCTCCCGGGTGACCTGCACAAGCTGTGGCGCGCCCGGTCGAGGGACCAGTACCACCTGGAGTACGGCTACTCCTGCATGGGCTACGAGATCCCGGCCGCGATCGGTGTGAAGATGGCCGCTCCCGACCGCAACGTCTGGGCGCTGGTCGGCGACGGCACGTACCTGATGATGCCGACGGAGATCGTCACGGCCGTACAGGAGGGCATCGCGATCAAGCTGCTCCTGATCCAGAACCACGGCTACGCCTCCATCGGCGGCCTGTCCGAGACGGTCGGCGGCGAGCGGTTCGGCACGGCCTACCGCTACCAGTCCGAGGACGGCACCTACACGGGCGCCCCGCTGCCCGTGGACCTGGCCGCCAACGCGGCCAGCCTCGGTATGCGCGTGCTGCGCGCGAAGACCGTACGAGACCTGCGCGCCGCCCTCGAAGAGGCGCGGGCCGCCGACACTCCCACATGTGTCTACGTCGAGACCGAAACGGCCGACACAGTGTCGGGCCCGCCTCCGGCGCAGGCCTGGTGGGATGTACCTGTGGCCGAGACCGCGACCCGACCGTCCGCGGTGAAGGCCCGAGAGCTGTACGAACGGCACGTCTCAACCCGACGCCGCCATCTGTGAAAAGGAGTACTCGGTCATGACGAAGATCGTCAACCACTGGATCGGCGGCAAGACCGTCGAAGGCGCGTCGGGCAACTACGGGCCGGTCACCGACCCGGCGACCGGCGCGGTCACCACCAAGGTCTCGTTCGCCTCGGTCGACGAGGTCGACGCCGCCGTGGCCGCCGCCAAGGACGCGTTCGCCACCTGGGGCACCTCCTCGCTCGCCAAGCGCACCACGATCCTGTTCCGCTTCCGGGCGCTGCTCGAGGCGAACCGGGACGCGATCGCCGAGCTGATCACCGCCGAGCACGGCAAGGTGCACTCCGACGCGCTCGGCGAGGTCGCGCGCGGCCTGGAGATCGTGGACCTGGCGTGCGGGATCACCGTGCAGCTCAAGGGCGAGCTGTCCACCGAGGTCGCCAGCCGCGTGGACGTCGCCTCCATCCGCCAGCCGCTCGGTGTGGTCGCGGGCATCACGCCGTTCAACTTCCCGGCGATGGTCCCGATGTGGATGTTCCCGATCGCCATCGCGACCGGCAACACCTTCGTCCTCAAGCCCTCCGAGAAGGACCCCTCGGCCTCCCTCAAGATCGCCGAACTGCTCGCCGAGGCCGGTCTGCCCGACGGCGTCTTCAACGTCGTACAGGGCGACAAGGTGGCCGTCGACCGCCTCCTGGAGCACCCGGACGTCAAGGCCGTCTCCTTCGTCGGCTCGACCCCGATCGCCCGCTACATCCACACCACCGCCTCCGCCAACGGCAAGCGTGTCCAGGCGCTGGGCGGCGCCAAGAACCACATGCTGGTCCTGCCGGACGCCGACCTGGACGCGGCCGCCGACGCCGCCGTCTCCGCCGCCTACGGTTCGGCCGGCGAGCGCTGCATGGCCATCTCCGCGGTCGTCGCGGTCGGCGCCATCGGCGACCAGCTGGTGGACAAGATCCGCGAACGCGCCGAGAAGATCAAGATCGGCCCCGGCAACGACCCGGCCTCCGAGATGGGCCCGCTCATCACGAAGGTGCACCGCGACAAGGTGGCCTCCTACGTCGAGGGCGCCGCCGCCGAGGGCTGCGAGGTCGTCCTGGACGGCACCGGCCACACCGTCGACGGCTTCGAGGACGGTCACTGGATCGGCATCTCGCTCCTCGACAAGGTCCCCACCACCGCCAAGGCCTACCAGGACGAGATCTTCGGGCCGGTCCTGACCGTGCTGCGCGTCGACACCTACGAGGAGGGCATCGCCCTCATCAACGCCTCGCCGTTCGGCAACGGCACCGCGATCTTCACCCGGGACGGCGGCGCCGCCCGCCGCTTCCAGCTGGAGGTCGAGGCCGGCATGGTCGGCGTGAACGTCCCGATCCCGGTCCCCGTCGGCTACCACAGCTTCGGTGGCTGGAAGGACTCGCTCTTCGGCGACCACCACATCTACGGCAACGACGGCACGCACTTCTACACCCGCGGCAAGGTCGTCACCACCCGCTGGCCCGACCCGGCCGACGCCCCGGCGGGCGTGGACCTGGGCTTCCCGCGCAACCACTGAGTCACCCCTGAGGCCGGGCACACGCGTGTGCCCGGCCTCAGCCGTGGTCACTGCCCGCTGGTGGCGTTCTTGAGGACCTCGGTCAGGTCACCGGTCTCGGCGGCCGGCGGGGCCTTCACCACGGCCGTCCTGCCGAACTTCTCGAAGTCCATGGTGACCGTCATGGTGCCGGTCCGCTGCTTCAGCCGGACCGGCAGGTCCCCGGCGCCGACCCAGACCTCCATGGTCATCGAGGTCGAGCCGCCGGTGGCCTTGCCCAGGAGCCCGTCCTGGTCGCCATAGGCATCCTTGAGCCGGCCCAGCTTCTTCTGGTCGATCTCGGCCCGGTAGTGGGTCGTGCTCTTCCCGTCGACGGTCTCCTTGCCGAGGTTCTCGACGTCGTCGGCGTACTTGAGGCCCTTCATGGACGCCGACGGACTGCCGTTGCTGCCGCTGAGCGCCTTGGCGCCGGACTCGCCGAACACGGCGGACCCGTCGATCTTCATCCACTCCTTGCCCTTGAGCGGGCCGGCGGGCTGCGGGTCGACGTCGTAGTAGTAGGCGCCGTCCACGAACAGCACGCGGATCGACGGGTTGGCCGTCAGCGTCTGCATGTGTGCCGCCTTCGTGTCCATCTCGATGTCGTAGGCGTATCCGTCGCCCCACGAGTAGGTGCCGTCCATGGCGATCGGGGTGCCGGTGCCGATGTCCGTCGTCATCCTGACCTCGGCCGAGCCGAGCTGCTCGGTCCGGTCGGTCGCCCGGGCGAGCGCCGCCATGATCGCGTCCGACTTGTCGACGACGTCCGCCGCCTGCTTCACGCCCTGCGAACCGCACGCCGTGACCGCGACCATCGCCGCCGCCGTGAACCCCACCCCGGCAGCGGTGTACTTGAGCTTCATGTGCCCCCCTGTGAATGACCTTTGAGGAGTGACTTTAGCGGCACGTTTTTTCACGCCGACGCTGCGGTTCCCGTACCGCCGGAAAGGGAGAAACGGCCCCGGGAAACTGCCGTATTCGCCATTCAGGCGGCTTCTGATCTACGGATTTCGCAGCTCGACACCTATTGACGCGCCGGTTTTCGTCGGGGTTCCATGCAGCACCATGACCGACACCCTCCGCCCTGCCGACACCGCCGTCCCAGAGGCGCTGGAGCACGGCCACGCCAAGCTCAACCGTTCCATCGGCGTGGTCGGCGGCACCCTGCTGACCCTGTCCTGCGTGACCCCGGCCTCCACGCTCTTCGTGGTCGTCCCCGACCTCTTCGGCTCGCTCGGCACCGCCACCGCCCTGACGATCGCCATCGGCTCCCTCCTCTGTGTCGCCGTGGCGTTCTGCTACTCGGAGCTGGGCACCCTCATCCCCAGCGCGGGCGGCGAGTACGCGATGGTCTCGACGCTGGCAGGACGACTCGCCGGCTGGCTCGTCTTCGTGCTCTCCCTCCTGGTTGTCATGATCGTCCCGCCGGTGATCGCCATGGGCACGGCTGACTACCTGGCCCCGGTGATCCACCTGGACCCCTCCCTGGCGGGCGCCGGAGTCATGCTCCTGGCCACCCTCGCCGGCCTCCTCGACCTGCGCGCCAACGCGTGGATCACGGGCGTCTTCCTGGTCCTGGAGGTGATCGCGGCGGCGGTGGTGGCGCTCCTGGGCTTCACCCACGCGGAGCGCGGCCCGAGCAGCCTGCTGTCCATGCAGGTGGCGGACGCCCACGGCGGCACGGACCCGGTCACCGCCATGCTGGTGGTCTCCGGCCTGGCGATCGCCCTCTTCGTCACCCAGGGCTTCTCGACCGCCGTCTACCTCTCCGAGGAACTGGAGAACCCCCGCCGCAACGTGGCCCGCACGGTCCTGGCCACCCTCGCCATCTCCACCGTGATCATCCTGGTCCCGGTGGCCGCGATCACCCTGGGCGCCTCCGACCTGACCGAACTGACCGGCGGCGACATCGGCGCCATGGTCACGGCCTGGTCCGACTCCGCGGTGGGCACCTTCGTCAGCCTGTGCGTCGCCCTGGCGATCATCAACGCCGGCATCGTCATGGTCATCCAGAACTCCCGGGTCCTGTTCGCCTCGGCACGGGACAAGGCCTGGCCGGCCCCGGTCAACCAGTTCTTCGCCAAGCTCGGCCGCTTCGGCTCCCCCTGGGTCGCCACCCTCGCGGTGGGCATCCCGGGAGCGGCCCTGTGCTTCGTCGACCTGGACACGCTGTACGGCGTCACGGGCGTCTCGGTGACGGGCATGTACCTGCTGGTCGCGATCGCCGCGCTGCTGTCCCGCCGGGGCGGCCACCGGCACACCCCGGCCTGGCGCATGCCGTTGTGGCCCGCGATGCCGGTCCTCCTGATAGCGGTCCTGTCCTACATCCTGACCCAGCAGGAGACGGAGTACCTGCTGTGGACGGGCGGCATCACGGCGGCGGCGACCGTCTACTGGGCCCTGTATCTCCGCCCGCGCAAGGACACGAGGTGGCTCGTCTCGATTCCGAGCGAGTAGACCTGCTCAGGAGGGCGACCAGCCACGACGGCGTGTACCGCGTCTGCTGTACGGGACGACACCCCGTCCACCCCCAGGATGGCTCGGAGTTCAGCCCCCAGTAGCCAAGTCCCGGACAGTTTCACCCCGTACCGTTGACACATGGATCTTCGACGCCTCCGGAGGCCGCGGTGGATCGCCGCCGCGGCCTCCGTCGTCGTGCTCGCCGCAGCCGGGACATGGACGGCCGCCGCCTCTGACGACCCGCCCCCCGTGCACCGCACCGATCGCATCATGGCGCTTGACGGCGTCCGCATAGACACCTCGTACTTCACGGCGAACGGCACCGGGAGGCGCCCCGCGGTCCTCCTGGGCCACGGCTTCGGCGGCAGCAAGAACGACGTGCGCAGCCAGGCGGAAGACCTCGCGAGAGACGGCTACGCGGTCCTCACCTGGTCCGCCCGTGGCTTCGGCAGGTCCACCGGCGAGGTCGGCCTCAATGACCCCGACGCCGAGGTCAAGGACGTCAGCAAGCTGATCGACTGGCTGGCGAAGCAGCCCCAGGTCCAGCTCGACAAGCCCGGCGACCCCAGGGTCGGCGTGGCGGGCGCGAGCTACGGCGGCGCGATCTCCCTCCTCGCCGCCGGCCACGACCACCGCGTGGACGCCATCGCCCCGTCGATCACCTACTGGAACCTCTCGGACGCCCTGTTCCCGAACGGCGTCTTCAAGAAGCTGTGGGCCGGCATCTTCGTCAACTCCGCGGGCGGCTGCGCCGAGTTCGAGCCGCAGATCTGCGCGATGTACCAGCGGGTGGCCCAGTCCGGCGTCCCGGACGCGCAGGCCGAGAAGATGCTGGAGGAGCGCTCCCCGTCGGCCGTCGCCAAGGACATCAAGGTGCCCACCCTGCTGATCCAGGGCCAGACGGACTCCCTCTTCCCCCTGAACCAGGCCGACGCCGCGGCGAAGGCGATCCGCGCCAACGGCGCCCCCGTGGACGTCGACTGGATCGCGGGCGGCCATGACGGCGGCGACCTGGAGACGAGCCGGGTCCAGTCCCGCGTGGCCCACTGGTTCGACCGCTATCTCAAGGACGACAAGTCCGCCGACACCGGCCCCGCCTTCCGCGTCACCCGCACCCTCGGCACCGACACCGGCGACGGCGAGAGCCGCCTCACCGGCGTCACCGCCGACACCTACCCGGGCCTGCAGAGCGACGAGCACAGGATCACCCTCACCGGCCGGGAACAGGACGTCAGCAACCCGGCCGGCGCCAGCCCGCCCGCCGTCTCGGCCCTCCCCGGCCTCGGCGGCGGCGGCCTCTCCCAGCTCTCCGCCCTCGGCCTCGGCGTCTCCCTCGACTTCCCGGGCCAGTACGCCGCCTTCGAGTCGGCCCCGGTCAGGGACGATCTCCAGATCACCGGCTCGCCCACGGTCACCGTCCACGTGAAGTCGACGACCGACGACGCCGTCCTCTTCGCCAAGCTGTACGATGTCGGCCCGAACGGGCAGCAGACCCTGCCGTCCCAACTCGTCGAGCCCCTCAGGGTCGAGGGCGCGAAGGCCGGCAAGGACGTCACGATCACCCTCCCGGCGATCGACCACGACATCGACGACGGCCACCGCCTGCGCCTGGTCCTCGCCTCCACGGACCTCGGCTACGCCTCCCCGACGGCCCCGGCGACGTACACCGTCTCCCTCAAGAGCCATCTGAACGTCCCCGCGGCCCTCAGCGCGAAGAACACCCAGGCCCCCCTGCCCGCCTGGGTGTGGTGGCTGCCGCTGGCCGGCGCGGTGCTCGCCCTGATCCTGGTGGTGACGGGCCGCCGCCGTACGACGGCCCCCGCGGCCCCCGAGCCGGAGCTGACCGAAGTCCCCCTTCAGATAACCGACCTGAGCAAGCGGTACGCCAGGTCCGCCGACCGGTACGCGGTCCGCGACCTCTCCTTCCGCGTGGAGAAGGGCCAGGTCCTTGGCCTGCTCGGCCCGAACGGCGCCGGCAAGACGACCACCCTGCGCATGCTGATGGGCCTGATCAGGCCGGACGGCGGCGAGGTCCGCGTCTTCGGCCACGCGATCGCGCCCGGTGCCCCCGTGCTCTCCCGTGTCGGCGCGTTCGTCGAGGGCGCGGGCTTCCTCCCGCACCTGTCGGGCCGCGAGAACCTGGAGCTGTACTGGCGGGCCACCGGACGCCCGCCCGAGGACGCCCACATGGACGAGGCGCTGGAGATCGCCGGTCTCGGCGACGCGCTGTCCCGCGCGGTGCGCACCTACTCCCAGGGCATGCGCCAGCGCCTGGCCATCGCCCAGGCCATGCTCGGCATGCCGGACCTGCTCATCCTCGACGAACCGACCAACGGTCTCGACCCGCCGCAGATCCGCGAGATGCGCGAGGTGATGATCCGCTACGCGGCGGCGGGCCGCACGGTCATCGTCTCCAGCCACCTCCTCTCGGAGGTCGAGCAGTCCTGCACCCACCTCGTGGTCATGGACCACGGGAAGCTGGTGCAGGCGGGCCCGGTCGGCGAGATCGTCGGCTCCGGCGACACCCTCCTGGTCGGCACGGCCGTACCGGTCGAGGAACCGGTGGCCGAGAAGGTGGCGGCCCTGCCGGGCGTGGCGTCGGCGGCCATCACCGACGACGGCCTGCTCGTACGGCTCGACGCGGACGGCAGCGCGGCACGCCTGGTCGCCGAACTCGTCCGGCTGGAGGTCCCCGTGGAGTCGGTGGGCCCCCACCGCCGCCTCGAAGACGCCTTCCTCACCCTGATCGGAGACTCCGCATGAGCAGCACGCTGACCGAGCGCGCGGAGGTCGCCGACGGTTACCGCGCGGGCCGTACGCTGCCGGTCCGGGTCGAGCTGGTACGGCAGTTGAAGCGCCGCCGCACCCTCGTCATGTTCGGCATCCTCATCGCCCTGCCCCTCGTCCTGCTCATCGCCTTCCAGCTGGGCGGCGGACCGGGCTCGGGCAACAACCGGGTCAACCTGATGGACACGGCGACGGTGTCCGGGGCGAACTTCGCCGCGGTGAACCTCTTCGCCTCCGCGGGCTTCCTCCTGGTCGTCCCGGTCGCGCTGTTCTGCGGGGACACGGTCGCCTCCGAGGCCGGCTGGTCCTCCCTGCGCTATCTGCTGGCGGCACCCGTACCGAGGGCCCGCCTCCTCTGGTCGAAGCTCGTCGTCGGACTGGGCCTGAGCCTGGCCGCGATGGTCCTGCTCCCGCTGGTCGCCCTCGCGGTCGGCACGGCCGCCTACGGCTGGGGCCCGCTCCAGCTCCCCACCGGCGGCTCACTGGAACCGGGCGCGGCGGCCCAGCGCCTGCTGGTGACGGTGGTGTACATCTTCGTCTCCCAACTGGTCACCGCGGCCCTGGCGTTCTGGCTCTCCACCCGCACCGACGCCCCCCTCGGCGCGGTCGGCGGCGCGGTCGGCCTGACCATCGTCGGCAATGTGCTGGACCAGGTGACGGCCCTCGGCGACTGGCGCGACTTCCTCCCCTCGCACTGGCAGTACGCCTGGCTGGACGCCGTACAGCCGAAGGTGCAGTGGTCCGACATGATCCAGGGCACCTCCCTTTCGATAACGCTCGCCCTGGTGCTGTTCGCCCTGGCCTTCAGGGGTTTTGCCCGCAAGGACGTGGTCTCCTAGGTCAACGGAAGATCTCCCACCGGTCTCGAAGGCCCTTCACCGTGCCCCCTTTGAGACCCATCCGCAACGCTCCGTAGCGCACGTTCCGGCCCCCCGGCCCGTCACAGTCGCAGAAGCCGACGTCAACAGGCCCAGGGGGTACGGACGATGGAGCGACAGCGGACACGACAGGTGATGCTCGCCCTCACACTGGCGGGCGGACTCCTGCTCACCGGTTGCGGTGACGGCGACAGCGGAGGCGGGAACAGCGCCGACGGAACGAGGGGCGACTCGAACGCACCGGCCTTCCCGGCCCCGAACCAGCCACAGGGCGAACAGGACTCGCAGGAGTCCCGCGGTGACCAGGTCACCCCGTCCCCCGACTACCTCTCCACCTTCGCCCTCGACGTGGACACCGCCTCCTACGGCTACGCCCGCCGCACCCTCGCCGAGGGCCGCCGCCCCGCCCCTTCGACGATCCGCCCCGAGGAGTTCGTCAACAGCTTCCGCCAGGACTACAAGCGCCCCGACGGCAACGGCTTCACGGTCACCGTCGACGGCGCCCGCACCGACCGCGACGACTGGTCCCTGGTCCGCGTGGGCCTGGCCACGAGGAGCGCACCGGACAACGCGGACGACCGCGCACCCGCCGCCCTCACCTTCGTCATCGACATCTCCGGCTCCATGTCCGAGCCCGGCCGCCTCGACCTCGCTCAGCGGTCCCTCGACACCATGACGAAACGGCTGCGCGACGACGACTCGGTCGCCCTCGTCACCTTCAGCGACCGGGCCAGGAAGGTCCTGCCGATGACCCGCCTCGGCGGTCACCGCGACCAGATCCGCGAGGCCGTCGACAGCCTGGAGCCGACGTTCTCCACCAACCTCGGCGCGGGCGTCGAGACCGGCTACAAGACGGCCGTCGAGGGCCTGCGCAAGGGCGCCACCAACCGGGTCGTCCTCATCTCCGACGCCCTCGCCAACGACGGCGAGACCGACGCCGACGCCATCCTCGACCGCATCGACACCGCCCGCCGCGAACACGGCATCACCCTCTTCGGCGTCGGCGTCGGCAGCAACTACGGCGACGCCCTCATGGAACGCCTCGCCGACAAGGGCGACGGCCACACCGTCTACGTCTCCGGCGACGACGCCGAGAAGGTGTTCTGCGAGCAGCTTCCGCAGAACATCGACCTGACCGCCCGCGACGCCAAGGCTCAGGTCGCCTTCGACCCCGAGACCGTGGCCTCCTTCCGCCTCATCGGCTACGACGACCGCCGTGTCGCCGACGACGACTTCCGCGACGACCGCGTGGACGGCGGCGAGGTCGGCCCCGGCCACACGGTCACCGCGCTCTACGCCGTCCACACCCGCCCCGATGCCGACGGCCACCTCGCCACGGCCACCGTCCGCTGGCAGGACCCCAAGTCCCGCGCCCCGCACGAGAAGTCGGCCGCACTGGAGACCTTCGACGGTTCGCTGCGGGACGCCAACCCCCGCTTCCAGGTCGACGCGGTGGCCGCCTACTTCGCCGACGCCCTGCGGGGCGACTACGCCGACAACCACCTGCCGGGCAGGCCCTCCCTGGGTGAACTCGCCGACTGGGCAGAGGAGTTGGCGGACCGCACCGAGGACAGCGCGGTACGCGGGCTCGCCGACAGCATCCGCCAGGCACGGCACCTCACGGACTGACGCCGGACCCATTGACCTTTTCTTACTTGTGAGTAAGTTAGCCACCCAGTCGGAGCCGACCGGGGAGCCACCATGGGCGTACGCAAGGACCTGAAGAGGGCGAAGCAGCGCACCGACCTGGCGAGTCGCACCAAGGTCGAGGTCATCAGGGACGAGGACGGTGTCGTACGCGAGGCCCGGACACCGCCCCTCGCCCCGCGCCCGACCACCGGGAGCATCGCCGACCTCCCCTTCACCAACGCGGCCGAGACGCCCGACACGGTGGTGCTGCACCGCAAGGAGAAGGAGACCTGGAAGCCCGTCACGGCCGCCGCCTTCGCCCGCGAAGTGACCGCGGTGGCCAAGGGGTTGATCGCCGCCGGCGTCGAACCCGGCGGCCGCGTCGCGGTGATGTCCCGCACCCGCTACGAGTGGACGGTCCTGGACTTCGCGATCTGGGCGGCCGGCGGCCAGACCGTCCCCGTCTACGCCACCTCCTCCGCCGAGCAGGTGGACTGGATCGTCCGCGACTCCGGCGCCCGCCACATCGTGACCGAGAACGCCGAGAACGCGGCCACCGTCACCACCGGCACCGCGGGACACCCGGTCACGCCGCGCGTCTGGCAGCTGGACTCGGAAGCCCTCGACGAACTCACCGTCCTCGGCCGCGACCTCCCCGACGAGGAGGTCACCAAGCGCCGCGCCGCCCTGACCCCCGACACCATCGCCACCGTCTGCTACACCTCCGGCACCACCGGCCGCCCCAAGGGCTGCGTCCTCACCCACGCCAACCTGCACGCCGAGGCCGCCAACACCGTCGAGCTGCTCCACCCCATCTTCAAGGAGGTCACCGACCAGACCGCCTCCACCCTCCTGTTCCTCCCGCTCGCCCACATCATGGGCCGCACCCTCCAGATCGCCTGTCTGATGGGCCGCATCGAGATCGGGCACTGCCCGAGCATCAAGCCCGACGAACTGCGCCCGGCACTCAAGGAGTTCAAGCCCACCTTCCTGGTCGGTGTGCCGTACCTCTTCGAGAAGATCCACGCCACCGGCCGCGCCACCGCCGAGAAGATGGGCCGCGCCGCCTCCTTCGACCGCGCCCACCGCATCGGCGTCCGCTTCGGCGAGGCGTACCTGAACAGGTTCCTGGGCCGGGGCAAGGGACCGGGTCCCGGCCTCTACGCCGCCTGGGGCCTGTACGACCTGCTGGTGTACCGCCGTATCCGCAAGGAACTCGGCGGCCGCATGCGCTACGCCATCAGCGGCGGCTCACCCCTGGACCGCGAGCTCAACCTCTTCTTCTCCGCGGCCGGGATCATCATCTACGAGGGCTACGGCCTCACCGAGACCAGCGCCGCCGCCACCATCGTCCCGCCCCTGCAACCCCGCCCCGGCACGGTCGGACAGCCGATTCCCGGCACCTCGATCCGCATCGCCGACAACGGCGAGGTCCTCATCAAGGGCGGGGTCGTCTTCGGCGCCTACTGGAACAACCCCGAGGCCACCGACGCCGTCCTGAAGGACGAGTGGTTCGCCACCGGCGACCTCGGCGCCCTCGACGAGGACGGTTATCTCACCATCACCGGCCGCAAGAAGGACCTCCTCGTCACCTCCGGCGGCAAGAACGTCTCCCCGGCCGTCCTGGAGGACCGCCTGCGCAGCCAGGCCCCCGTCGGCCAGTGCCTCGTCGTCGGCGACAACCGTCCCTTCGTCGCCGCCCTGATCACGCTCGACCCCGAGGCGATGGCCCACTGGCTGTCGGTCCGGGGGCTGCCCGCCGACACCCCGCACGCCGAACTCGTCACGGACGAACGGCTGCGCGCCGACATCCAGAAGGCCGTCGACCACGCCAACGCGGCCGTCTCCCGCGCCGAGTCGATCCGCGCCTTCCGGCTGGTCGAGGGGGAGTTCACCGAGGACAACGGCATGCTCACGCCGTCCCTGAAGGTCAAGCGGCATGTGGTGACAGAGGCCTACGCGCAGGAGATCGAGGCGCTGTACGGGCGCTGACACGCCGAAGGGGCCGCCGAGTCGCTCGGCGGCCCCTTCGGCCTCGACCAGTGAGGTCCGGAATCAGTGGTCGGACTTCTTGTCGTCGGACTTCTTGCCGTTGGACTCCTCGGCGGTGGACAGGATCGACACGTCCTCCAGCAGGTGGGCCAGCGCACCGTCCCGCTTGGCCTGGGTCGAGTTCTCGGCACACTGCTGTGTCTGCTGGTCCGACAGGATCGGCACGTCCTGGACGTTGACGACCTGGAGCACACCGATGGGCAGGTCGCTGACGGCGAGGCAGGGCTTGTTGAAGGAACCCTGGATCAGCGCCATCTGCGGGCTCATGTTCCCGTAGGTGCTCGAGTTGCCGAAGCTCTGCCACGCACCGTTGCCGTTCGCCACGGTCGGCCCCTGGTCGTTGCCGATCGCCAGTGCCTGCGGAGCCGCGGCGGCAGAGGCACCCATGGCGGACGCGGCCATCGCCGCGGTGGCAACAATCTTCTTGATCACTGGCCAGTCCTTTCTGAGGAAGCCCCGTGGACCGGAGCGTTCTGGCTAACTGCCTGCCCCCGACGAGGTTTCTCCCGTTCACTCCGACGGCGGATAGCGGGGAGCAGCCCAGGACCCGATGACCGCCGGGAGCCCTTGACGGGCCATAGGGCCAATGGAGTGAACGCCCGCAACCATTCCCCACGTGCCGGGTTGATGTGGCAGTAGGGCATTGTGTCGCTACGAGGAAAGGAACGCGAAGTGCTTAAGAAGGCAATGGCCGCCGCGGCGGCCGCCGCTTCTGTCGTTGGAATGTCGGTGGCGGCAGCTCCGACGGCGCTTGCCATCGGCAACGACAATGGGCCGACCGTGGCGAACGGTAACGGCGCTACGTCGTCGTTCGGCAATTCGGCGACCAAGGGTGACATGAGCCCCCAGCTCTCGCTGGTCCAGGGCACGCTCAACAAGCCCTGCCTCGGCCTGAGCGACACCAACGTCGGTGTCCTGCAGGTCGTCAACGTCCAGGACGTGCCGATCCTGTCGGACCAGCTGACCCAGCAGTGCTCCGACAACTCCACCCAGTCCAAGCGGGACGGCGCGCTGTCGCACGTCCTGGAGGACCTGTCGGTTCTGTCGGCCAACTCCGAGAGCAACGGCAAGAAGTAAGTCGAATCCGACTGACCGGGCGGCTCGCAGCACTGTCTGCGGGCCGTCCGGCTTTTTTGCGTGCACCTTTTTGCCACGCGCTCGAGGGTGAAAAGAGTGACCGCGGAGTGCAATCGAGTGAATTCTCCCGCGCCACGCGTTCGGTAGTTTCTCCGTCGGCTATCCCTCGTTCTACAGCCTGCAGGTCATGACGCGAGCCGTTCCGTCTGTGCTCGCTCGGTCACATGCCGACAAAGGGGCATGACCGCAGAGAAGGGAAATCTCATGAAGAAGACCGCCGCTGTCGCCGCGGGCATGATCATGGCCTTCGGCGTGGCCTCCCCGGCCTTCGCGGACGCCGACGCTCAGGGTGCAGCCATCGGTTCCCCGGGTGTCCTCTCCGGCAACGTGGTGCAGGTGCCCATCCACGTGCCGATCAACGTGTGCGGCAACTCCATCAACGTGGTCGGTCTGCTGAACCCGGCGTTCGGCAACGTGTGCGTGAACGACTGACCACGTAACACCTCAGCCGTACCGGCTGTCCTGGCCGGCCTTGGACCGCTCGATTCCGTCCGGGGCCGGCTTTTCCCACTTCTACAAGCAGGAAGACAACGAGATTGCGACAGACCCTGAGTAGGGGAATGGTCGCGGCCGCCGCCGCGACAAGCATTCTGTCCCTGTGCAGCAGCCCCGTCCTCGCCGACACGCACGCGAGCGGGGTCGCCACGGATTCGTCCGGCGTCCTGTCCGGCGACAGTGTGGCGGCGCCCGTCGAGGTGCCGGTCACCGCCTGCGGAGACTCCGTCGACGTGGTCGCCGCGCTCGATCCGGCGTTCGGCAACTCCTGTGCCGGTGAACCGAGTTCTGGCAGACACGGCTCACGCGGCGTGCCGCATGGCGATGACTCCGGTCACGGCGACGACTCCGGTTACGGCGGCGACTCCGGGGACGAAGGGGGCGGCGGGTACGGGGGCGACTCCGGGCAGGAGGAGGGCGGCGGGTACGGGGACCAGGCGCCTCCGCCTGGTGATCACCACACGCCGCCTCCCGGTGGTCATCACACGCCTCCGCCGGGCGACCATCACACGCCGCCTCCCGGTGGCCATCACACGCCTCCGCCCAGTGACCACACGCCTCCGCCCGGCGGTGACCACACACCTCCGCCCGGCGATCACACGCCGCCTCCCGGTGGTGATCACACC
>NZ_JBVHLJ010000001.1:112932-1139675 GCF_055559055.1 Streptomyces sp. NPDC024687
ACCCCACCTCCGGGCGACCACACGCCACCCCCTGGCGGTGACCACACGCCGCCGCCCGGTGGCGAGAACTCCCCGCCTCCCGGTGGTCATCACACGCCTCCGCCCGGTGACCACACGCCGCCTCCCGGTGGTGATCACACCCCACCTCCGGGCGACCACACGCCACCCCCTGGCGGTGACCACACGCCGCCGCCCGGTGGCGAGAACTCCCCGCCTCCCGGTGGTCATCACACGCCCCCGCCCCAGCTGCCGCACACCGGTGCCGAGGCCATGCTGGCCGCTTCCGGTGCCAGCGCCGCGATGATCGTGGGTGGCGTCGTCCTGTACCGCCGCGGCCGAGCCGCCTCCCGACGGTAGTGCGCAGGGTGCCGGACGGTGAACGTCCGGCACCCGCGACCCGGTACCCGGGACACCGCACCCGAGGCTCGACGGGCGTCAGCCGCGCACACCCGCCGGTGCCCCGCTGTGCCCCCGCCTCCCCGGCGCCGGAACCACCGCGCCCACGTCCCCGGCCCGCAGCCGGCGCCGCACCCCCCGTACCAGCGTCCCCGCCGTGTAGGCCGCCCCGTGCACGAACCGCATCGCCGGGCCGAACCCCGGCGCGGTGATCAGGCCGGCCAGGAACAGGCCGCGGTGCGAGGACTCGAAGACGGAGGTCACCCGGGGTGAACCGGCCGCGCCGCTCGTGAGGCCGGCGCGCAGGTCGGGGGAGAGAAGGGTCAGGCGGTCACAGGTGGCCGCGAACCCGGTGGCCGAGATGACGTGGTCGGTCTCCAGGGTCGCCAGGACTCCGGTCCCCTCGCCGCCGGTCCGGTGCACCACCTCCAGCCGTACCCCGGCCCCGTCCCGCACCGGCCCCGCCGCCGCGACCTCGTGACCGGGCAGGACCTCCACCGCCCCCTCGACCCGGTCCCTCACCCACCACGCGCCCGCCGGGCCGAGTGCCGTCGCGGCGACGCGGGTGCGGGTCGATTCCGGGAGGCGGTGGAAGAGGCCGGGGCGTTCGGCGTAGAACCAGTTGCGCCAGCCGCAGCCCAGGCCGCTGTGCGGGGCGCGGGCCGACTGCCACCAGGGGCGTTCCCACGGCGGTGGCACGTCGTTCCAGGACAGGCGGTCGGCGCGCACCAACACCCGTACGCGCGTGCCCTGTTCGGCGAGCAGGGCCGCGGTCTCCAGCGCCGCCTGGCCGCCCCCGATGACCGTCACGTCCCGTCCGCGGAAGCGGGAGAGGTCGTGGTGGTGGCTGCTGTGCGAGACGAGGGACGGGGGCAGGTCGCGCAGGGCCGGCGGGATCTCGACGAAGGGCATCACGCCGACCGCCAGGGCGACCGTACGGGCGTGCACGACCTGTCCGTCCTCCGTGACCGCCTCGAAGCCGCCGGGGCAGGGGGTCACCCGGGTCACCATGCGTTCGTCGACCTCGGGCGCGGTGTTGCGCGCGAACCACAGACCGTACTCGGCGAACGTCTCCACCGGGATCGGCTCCCCGTGCCGGGCCGCCGTCCGCTGGTCCGCGCAGTACCGGTCCAACTGCCAACGGCCGTCCGGATCCGAGAGGTTGGAGGCCCAAGGCTCCGACTTGAGGAACATGCCGCGGGGCATGTGGTCACGCCAGGACGCCATGGGGCGGCCGAAGACACGCAGCCTGAGCCCGGCGGCCGCGGCGTGGGAGGCGATGGACAGGCCGTAGGGCCCGGCGCCCACCACCAGTAGGTCGTACATCAACAACTGCTCGCTTTCTCGTCACAGACGTCGTCACAGACGCCATCGCAGACGTCATCGGAGACGTTCTCGGACAGGTCGTGGGACAGGTCGTGGGACAAGGCGGTCGGCGACTCGCCGGCGGAGGCGGTCGCGCCCGCCGCCCCCCGCACGCGATCCAGCAGCCGACCCGACACATGGCGCCCCCACAGACCCCACAGGGCCCGTCCGGGCCCCCGGTCGTCGCGCGCGTTCCAGGCCAGTTCGCGGCCGGCGGGAGGGGCGGGCCGCAGCGCGTTCAGCGGGGCGTAGTTCTCCACCACGAACTCCCGCCCCGGCAACGGCGCCCCGTCCGGCAGCGGACGGTGGGTCAGGTCCAGGTGCAGGGCGCGTACGACGTCCAGCCCGGCGGTGTCGGTGAAGAGCCGGAACTGGGCTCCGGGGCGCGGGTTGAAGTCGAGCAGGTGATAGCGCCCCGTCGTGCCACAGCGGCGGAAGTCGAGGTCGAAGATGCCGCGGTAGCCCAGTTCGCCTGCCAGCCGCTCGGCGAGCAGCTGTACGTGCGGATTGGGTGCCCAGCGGCCGACCGCCGTCAGTCCGGCGCCGCGCGGCCAGGCCCGCGACTTGACGCCTGGGCCGCCGCCGCACACCGCCCCCGACCGGTCGGCGTACCCGTGGAAGAACCAGTCCCGGTCGGGGCCCGGAGGCAGGAAGGCCTGCAGCAGCAGTCGGCTGCCGGCCTCTCCGGTCCGCAGGTACAGTTCCCGCGCCTCCTGCGCCGAGCGGACCACGACCGTGCTGCGCAGCCCGGCCCCGGCAGGCAGCAGCCAGGGCCGGCTCCACTTGGCGATCAACGGGAGCCCCAGTCCCCGGGCGGCGCTCGCGGCGTGCTCCGCGCTCTCCGGGATGACCGTCTCCGGATGAGGCACCCCCGCCGTCGCGCACACCCCGGCCAGTTCCGCCTTGTCGGCCACGCGTTCGGGCAGCGTGCCCGGCTGCTGCGGCAGGAGGTAGGCGGGGGTCAGTTCCTCACGCAGCCGGCCCACCGCGATGCCGCTCGCGTCGTCCATCGGGATCAGCACGGCCGGACGCGCGACGCCGGTCGCGATCCGGCGCAGTGCGGCGGCGATGTCGGCGAGGGAGGCGCCGGGCGGCGGCGGGGGGTGGATCTGGCGTACGAAGCGGGAATTGCGTACGGGACTTCCGGTGGCGTCCGCGACGAGATGGACCTGGACTCCCGCCCTGCCGAGTGAGCGTACGGCCCCCAGCGTTCCGTGGTGAAAGGGATTCCGGTCGATCCGCAGCAGGACGGCGGGGACGCGGGTGTCGAGCAGCGACACGGGCATTTCCTTCGGGTGGTTTCACTCGGGCGGGCGATCGGTGCACTCGAAAGCCGCAACCGCGGTGGCGTTGGTCGTATTGATGTGACTGAGTGTCAGTTATCGGAGAGAAAGGAGCAGGCATGTCCTCACAGCAGCGAGGGGCCCGTTCCCGACGACTGGCGGTCACCATGGCGGCGGCCGCCGCGTCGGTCGTCCTGGCGTCGGGTCCGGGTTTCGCCGCGGGGACGGCGCGGGTCGCCGATCCTCCCGCTCCGACACCCACGGTCACCCCGCCGGTCCCGGCGCCGACGGTCACCCCGCCGATCCCACCGAGTCCGCAGGTCGCACCGGTGTCGCCGGTCTCGCCCGTCCCCGTCACGCCGGTCCCGCCGACGAAGGTCGGCCCCGCCTTCGGCGCCTACCTCGACTATGGCCCCCGAGGCGTGGCCCGGATCGCCGAGCTCAGCCACTGGCTGGGCGGTGCCGAGCTGCGCGTCGGGCACACCTATCTGCCCGGCGACCGCTGGACCAACATCGAGGGCGGGCACGGCTTCCTCGACGTCTGGGCGGACTGGCGTACCCGGCAGGCCGACAGGATGCTCGTCCTCAACGTGCCCATGATGGAGCGCAACGAGGAGAACGTCTCCGACGCCGAGGTGCGGCAGCTGCTGCGCCGGGCCGCCGACGGGGCCTTCGACCGCCACTTCCGCGCGCTCGCCGAGCGGCTGGTCGAGCTGAAGGTGCCGGACACGATCGTCGTCCTCGGCTGGGAGATGAACGGCACCACGTACACCCACCGCTGCGGACCCGACCCGGAGGCGTGGAAGACGTACTGGAAGAGGATCGTCACCACGATGCGCGCGGTGCCGGGCCAGAAGTTCCGTTTCGACTTCGCCCCGAGCCGCGGCCGGGACGCCGTTCCCTGGACGGAGTGCTACCCCGGGGACGACACGGTCGACATCATCGGCATGGATTCGTACGACCAGCCGACCGGGCTGTCGTTCGACGAGCAGGTGAAGGAGCCGTACGGTCTTCAGGCCCAGGTGGACTTCGCGAAGGCGCACGGAAAGCCCATCTCCTACCCGGAGTGGGGACTCTTCCGCAACGGTGACAACTCCGCGTACATGCGGAGCATGCTCGCGTGGATGGACGTGCACAAGCCGCTCTACAACACGCTGACGGACTACTGTCCGCACGGTGTCTGGCAGTGCGCCGACAACCCCAGGTCCTCGCAGGTGTACCGGTCCGTGCTCTTCGGCCGCACCGGCGACCCGACCCCGCAGCCGACCGAGCCCGGAGGAAGCACCACACCGACGACTCCGGTGACTCCTTCCGTACCCGCCACTCCGACCGCACCGGCCGCCACGCCCGTGCCCCCGGCCAACTGCTCCCCGGTGCAGCTGGGCGACTGGGTCGAGTACTGGCTCGGCGGGAAGCTGTGCCTGCGCTTCGACTGGTGGTCGCGCAGCCGGTGAGACCCAGGTGGCGGCGGGTCGGTCACGGCCCGTCGCCACCGCGCTCCCTCCACCGTCGCAGCAGTTCCTTGCCCCGCCGGCGGGCGGCCACGTCGCACAGCGTCGCCGTCAGCAGCGGGGCGGTGCGCCGCCGGGCCAGCAACAAGCGCTGGTTGACGACCGGTTCGGGGCGCCAGTGATGCTTGTACGGCTCGTTGCCGCGCAGCAGGCTCAGCGTGCCGCGCCCGCCGTTACGGGTGTGCTCGGCGCACGCGTCCAGCAGCATCACCGCCACGTCCGCCTTGTTCTCCCGCAGCCGCGGATGGGCGCCGTAGAGATAGCCGCCCGCCAGCCGTCGCGACAGCAGTGTCAGGTCCACGGCCACCACGTCCTCGCCGAGGCGGAACTCGGTGACCACGGCGTCCCCCGAGCGCACCATCGGCTCCACCGACCGCACCAGGTGGTCACAGAACCGCGGCCGCAGATGCTCCGACGTCACCTTCCGCCCCTGCCACTGGAGCCGGTGCAGCTCCAGCAGTCGCCGCAGCGCCGTGTCCACCTCCTCCGGCCGCACCACCTGACGCTCGACGCCGAGCGCGGTCAGCTTGCGCAGCTTGGCCCGCACCCGCTGGGCCTTCGCCGAGGGCAGCCGGGCGACCAGCTCGTCCATCGGTACGGCCGGCAGCTCCAGGCACAGCGAGTCGCTCACCCGGCGACGCGGGCCGCGCCAGCGGTCGTAGATCCGCTCGGCCGCGCCCCCGGGACGTACCTCGCGGAAGTCGATCAGCGCGGTGCGGGCCACCGAGGCGAGCCCCTCGGTGAGGGCGGTCACCGCCTCCTCGCCGCGCTCGTCGTCCAGCAGTACGTCCCCGTAGTCGGAGATCGCCCCGCCGAGCGGCACGAGCGTCGGCACCGGACGCCGTACCCGCATCAGCGGGGCGGCGGCGACGAGCTCACGGCCGTCACGGACCAGCAGAAGACGCAGCCGGCCGCGTCGGCCGTAGGACAGCCACCACGAGTGCAGCCAGGCATGGCTCTGGAACGGGGTCGCCGCCGCGCACCTTCCGTACAACTCGCGCCAGTCCGGGGCGAGTTCCGCGAAGACGGTGTCGTCGGTGACGAGTTCCACGGTGTACTTCACAGCTGCCCGTGGACATCGGCGGCGGTGGCCGGGCTGGGTACGGACGGCGGTCGTGCGGGGTCCTCCGTGGCCCGCCGGGGCCGGACCAGCAGCACCAGGCCGCCGAGCAGACCGCCCGCGCTCGCCCCCACCAGACCCGTCACCGCCGGGGACGCCGAGGACGGTGCGACGGGGCGGGTGGCGCGGGCGAACTGCCGGAGCTCGACATGGGTGTCGGCCTGGGAGTCGTTCGCATGCCGGGTCAGCGCGCGCGAGACGGCGTTGGCCATGTCGGCGGCGAGGTCCGGGCGCGAGGAGGTGGCCGTGATCGCGACCATCGGCGCGTCCGGCGAGGTCGCCGTCTGCACGCTCGACTGCAGCGTCTTCACCGGCACGCCCGCCCACACCTGCGCGTCCCCGAGCACCGCGAGCTGTGGGGCGACCCGGCCGTAGGCCTGCGCGAAGCCCAGCGCGGTCGCGGAGTCGGACTTCTCGGTCGGTACGGCGACGACATAGCTGGTGGCCGTGTACGTCGGCGTCCTGGCCAGGCCGTACGTGCCGCCGAGCAGACCGCCGGCGAGGACACCGGCCGCCAGCAGGGACCAGGCCGGCAGCGACCTCGCCCGGGTGAGGACGGCGGACGGGCGGCGGGCGCCGGTGGGATTCTCGGTCATGAGGAACTGACTCCGTGAGGTGACGAGGGCGAGGAGTGGGCCGCCGCGTAGACGTCCATGAGCCGCGCGGCGCTGCGGGCGATGCTGTAGTGGTGGGCGGCGTCGGGCACGGTGCGCGGGAGGGGGCCCTCGGCGCGGGCCGCCTCCAGCGCCCGGGCGAACGCGTCGGGGCCGCCGGTCACACGGCGCGCGGACGGCGCGGAGTGCGGGGGCAGGTCCTCGACCGCGGGACAGGCGGCGTAGCGCACGGGCAGCCCGGCGGCGAGGCCCTCCACGACGGCCAGACCGAACGCCTCCTCGGGGCACGCCGAGGCGAGCACATCCATCGCGGAGGTGAGCGAGGGAAGGTCGGGACCGGAGGAGCCGTCGGGTACGCAGGGGCGTTCACCGGTGAACAAGACGCGGTCCGCCACCCCGGCCGCCTGCGCGGTGCGCCGCAGCACGTGCTCCTCGGGCCCACCGCCGACCAGCAACAGCCAGTAGTCAGCGGGAAGTTGGGCGAGCGCGTGGATGAGTACGTCGAACCGCTTGGCCGCCGTGAGCCGGCCGATGCCGCCGACGACGTACGCGGTCTCCGGCAGTCCGAGCCGTTGCCGGGTGCGCAGCCGCCGCTCCGGGTCGAAGCGGAAGCGGTCCAGGTCGATGCCGTTCGGCACGACCTCGATCCGCGGTGCGGGCACCCCCCAGCGCCTGAGCCGGTCGGCGACCGTGGGGGAGACGGCGACGGTGGAACGGCCGAGCCGCTCACTGGCCAGGTACAGCGCCCGGACGCCCGAGGTGAGCCTGCGTCCCTCCATCTGCGAGTCGCCGAGGGAGTGTTCGGTGGCCACGACCGCCCGGACGCCCGCGAGCCGCGCGGCGAGCCGGCCGTAGACGCAGGCACGGTAGAGGTGGGTGTGGACGAGGTCGTAGCGGCCCCGGCGGATGAGCCGGACCAGCCGGGGCAGCGCGGCCAGGTCGCGGTTGCCGGCCATGCCGAGGTGCGTGACCCGCACCCCGTCCGCGGTGAGCCCGTCGGCGACCGTGCCCGGGTTGGTGAGCGTCACGACCTCGCAGTCGACGGGCAGGTGCCGCAGCAGCAGCCGCAGTTGCTGCTCGGCGCCGCCGACGCCGAGGCCGGTGATGATGTGCAGGGCCCTCATGTCACAGACCCTCCACGGGGCGGCGCCGCAGCCGGTGCAGCCGGTACTTGAGGAACAGGCGTACGGCGTCGTCGTTCTGTCCGACGTGGACGCGGGGGAGGGCGTGCGGACCGGTGAGCGGGCCGGGGTCGATGCCACAGGCGTACCGGTATCCGGCGCTCCGTACGGCCTCGACGGTCCGCTGGTCGAGCGTGCCGTAGGGGTAGCAGAAGCCCTCCACCGGTGCGTCGAGCAGGTCCTCCAGCGCGGCCCGGCTCTCGACGACCTCGGCCTTCAGCCGGAGGTCGTCCGCCGCGGTCAGGTCGACGTGGGTCAGCCCGTGCGAGCCGATCTCGATCCCCGCCCGCGCCGCCTGCCGGATGCCGTCGGCCGTCAGGAGCGGCTTGCGCGGGCCCAGCGGATCCCAGGCGTTGTCGCCACCGAGCCGGCCGGGCAGTACGAAGAGGGTGGCGCCGAAGTCCAGCCGGCGCAGCACGGGCAGGGCGTGGTCGACGAAGTCGGCGTAGCCGTCGTCGAAGGTGAGCCCCGCCAGGCGCCGGCCCTCGCCGCGCGCGCGTGCGGCCAACAGCTCGGCCATGGACACGCCCCGCACCCCCCGCAGGGCGAGCCATCTCAGCTGCTGCTCCAGCCGCTCGGGAGTGACGGTGATGCGGTACGGGTCGTCCGAGCAGTTGGACACCGAGTGGTACATCGCCACCCAGGGAGCGGGACCGCGGCGGGGCGCCGTGCGGGTGCCTGCGGAGGAGTCAACGGCCATGCGTCAGCCTTCGGGTGAGGGCACGGGCCGCGGCCCGTACGGAACGGAGGGCGGGTGCGAAGCCCTGGGCGCCCAGGGCCAGGCCGACCAGGACGAACACGGCGGCCACGGTCGCCACCCCGGCCAGAAGTCCCGGCAGCGGTTCCCCGGTGCGGCTCGCGACGAGCGCGCCCGCCGGTGTCGCGACCGCGGCCGCGCACACCGGCCGGCTCAGCTCCGCGAGCACCTGCCGGGTGCGGACCGGGATACCGCGCGCGACGCCCCGGTACGCCGTCCCCATGCCGGCGAGCAACAGCGCCGCCGTCACGGTGATCCCGGCGGCGTTGGCGGCGGCGATCCCGGACACGCCCCAGGGGCCCACCGCCAAGGCGCCGGACCACGAGGTGACGAGGATGCCCCCGGCCATCGCGCAGACCGGGTACCAGGTGGGGCGGCCCGCCGAGAAGTACGAGCGGACCAGCGCGCCGACCAGGGTCTGGCCGAGCAACCCGAGGGCGTACACGCGCATCACGTCCGCCGTGGCCGCCGTGTCCCGGGCGGTGAACGCGCCGCGCTGGAAGAGGACTTCGATGATCTGGGGGGCGCACGCGATCACCGTGGCCGCACCGAGCAGCACCGTGCAGGCGGCCAGCGCCAGGTCCCGCTCCACGCGGGCGCGGGCCCGCTCGGTGTCCCCGTCGGCCAGCGCCCGCGCGACCACCGGGAAGGTGACGGTGCACAGCATCAGCGACAGGGTCATCGGGATCTGGGCCACCTTCTGCGCGTAGTTCAGGTGCGAGATGGCCCCGGCGGGCAGGGCGGAGGCGAGGAAGCGCTCGACGAGGACCTGGGACTGCCGGCACAGCGCGAAGAGCAGGACGGGGGCGACGAGTGCCAGGGTCACCGCCCGGTCCGGGGTCTCGGCGGGCTCCTCCCGACGCACCGGGGAGCGCCGCAACTGCCGCCACATCGCGGGAAGTTGGACCGCCACCATCAGGGCACCGCCGGCCGCGACACCCACGGCGGCCGAACGCACCCCCCAGTCGCCGCCCAGCACGAACATCGCCGCGATGATGCCGGCGTTGTACGCCACGTAGATCGCGCCCGGCATCAGGAACTGCCGGTGGGCCCGCAGCACCGCGCTGCAGTACCCGGCGAGCCCGAAGCTCAGTACACAGGTCGCGGTGAGCCGGGTGCAGTCCACGGCCAGGGCAGGGTCGGGTAGGCCCGGCGCCAGGGCCTCGACCAGGTAGGGGGCGGTGGCGACGATCAGCGCGGACGCGGCGACGAAGACCAAGGTCAGACGGGGCAGGGTGGCGGCGACCAGGGCCCGGACCGGATCGCCGGGGGCACCCTGGGCACGCCGGGCGAGGGCCAGGCTGAACGCCGGGATCAGTACGAAGGCCAGCCCGTCCTCGATGAGCAGAGTGGACGCGAACTCCGGCACGGTCCACGCCACCAGGAAGGCGTCCGTCCCGCTGCCGGCCCCGAACAACCGGGCCAGCGACTGATCCCGCACCAGCCCGAGCAGCGCCCCGGCGACGGACAGGGCGGCGGTGACGGCGGTGGCCTTGGCGAGAAAACGCCGGGAGACGGGAGGAAGTTCGGGAGCCCCGGCGGGCGAGTCGACGGCGCCGCGCGCCGTGGGCACGGGAAGGGGGGCGTCGGCGAGGCGGGGGGCGGCGGCAGAGCTGGCGGACCCGGAAGCGGGGCCCGCGCCGGACGCGGACCCGGCCGCCCCGGAAGCCGGCCCAGGCTCGGCGCCCGGCCCGGCTGACCCGGAAGCCGGCCCATCGTCCGCCCCCGACCTGGCCGACCTGGAAGCCGGCCCGGGGTCGGCGTCAGACCCGGCCGACCGAGAAGCCGGCCCGGGGTCCGCGCCCGGCCCCGCCGACCCGGAATCTTGCCCAAAGTCCGCGCCGGACCCGACCGACCCGGAAGCTCGCCCGGGTCCAGCGGCATCAGACCCGGCCGACGTCGAGGCACGCGGAGGTGTCACCGTCATCGCGCTCCGGCCTCCTCGGTCTCGCCGGCCCCGTCCCGCGCCGGTGCCGCACCGCTCCCGTCCCGCGCCGCCACCGCCCCGCTTCCGACCAGCGCCCACCACGCCACCACCCCGAAGCACACCGCCGTCAGTACCGTCGAGGGGCCGCCGATGTCCGCGTACGCGAAGTCCGTCAGCTGCCACACCAGCAGTCCGCAGCCGACGAGCGCGCAGTCCAGCCCGCGCCCGGACCCGCGCGCCCGCACCAGTCCCCGCAGCCCGCACACCAGCAGCGCCAGCCAGCTCCCCGCGAGGGCGAGCAGGCCGATCAGACCCTGTTCGGCGAGGACGAGGAGGTACATGTTGTGGGGGGACAGCAGCGGTTGCCGGCGGAAGGCCGCGCCCGCACCCTCCGTGTCACTGCCGGCGGACAGGGCCAGCGAGGCGTGCCCGTCCCGCTGCTCGGGGAAGCCCTTCAACCCCACACCGGTCAGCGGCTGTTCGCGCCACATGCCGACGGCCGCCGCCCACATGGTGTACCGGTCGGTCACGGACTGGTCGGGGGCGTCGGTGACCTGCGTGATGCTGTCGATCCGCTCCTGCAACTGCGCCGAACCCAGCCCGAACCCACCCACCAGGACCACGCCGACGGCAGCCACCACGGCCCCCACCGCCAGCGCCCGCCGCACCCCGGCCAGCACCAGCTGCACCGAGCACGTCACGGCCGTGGCGATCCACGCGCCCCGGCTGAAGGACAACGCGAGCGGCAGCAGCAGCGCGAGCGCGCACCCGGCGGCGACCACCCGTTGCCGTACCGACGCCCGTCCGAGCGCCAGCCCGAGCGCGCAGACCAGCCCGAAGGAGACGACGGTCGCCATCCCCATCACGTCCGCCGGCCCGAAGGTGCCGACAGCCCGGATGTCCGCCCCCTGGTAGGAGGCGCCGGTCCCGGTCGCGTACTGGTGCACGCCGATCGCCCCCTGCCACCCGGCCAGGGTCACCAACGACCAGGCCAGCAGCCGGAAGTCGCGCCGGTCCCGGACCAGCAGCAGCACGGCCACCGGGACCACCACGAAGACCTGGAGATAGCGGCCCATACCGGTGAGCCCGGCCACCGGGGAGGACGCGCTCACCGCGGCGACGGCCAGGGCGGCCACCGGCAGGCCGAGGACGACGGCGGCCGTTCGCGACAGGGGGCGCCGCCGCTCCCGCAGCAGCCGGATCACGCAGTACAGCACCACCAGGCCGGAGACCGCGTCGGCCGGTCCCGCACCGCTCTCGGCGGTCGGCGACACCGGAAGCGCCAGCAGCGCGACCACGGCCACCACCGGCAGAACGGGAGAGAGCTCCCGCACCCGCGGCAGGCTCAGTGCGAGACTCATGCGTGCTCAGCTCCCTGTCGGACGCACAAGCGCGGCCGCGGTGCGCAGCAGGATGCAGATGTCCTGCCACAGCGACCAGTTGTCGATGTAGGCGTTGTCGAACCGGCAGCGGTCCTCGATCGAGGTGTCACCGCGCAGACCGTGGACCTGGGCGAGCCCGGTGATGCCGGTCCGCATCCGGTGGCGGGCCGCGTAGCCGGGGTAGGTCTGGCTGAACTTCGTGACGAAGTAAGGGCGTTCGGGCCGCGGACCGACCAGGCTCATGTCGCCCCGCAGGACGTTCCACAGCTGGAGCAGCTCGTCCATCGAGGTACGGCGCAGGAAGCGGCACAGCCACGGCATCTGGTGCTCGTTCGCCACGCTCCAGCGCGTCGCCGCCTCGTGCGCGTCGACCGGCCTGTGGGTGCGGAACTTCAGCAGCGTGAACGGCTTGCCGTCCATGCCGATCCGCTCCTGCCGGAACACCACCCCCGGCCCGCCCTTCAGCCGCAGTGCCGCCGCGCACACCAGCAGCAGCGGGCTGACCAGCAACAGAAGCGTCCCGGACACGATCACGTCCAGCGCCCGCTTCCCGGCGCTGCCCCGCCGCCGCGACCCCATCACCAGACGCCGGCAGGAGAACCCGGCGAGCTGCTCCCTCGTCTCGTACGACGGTGACTCCGCGTCGATCTCCCACACCGCGCACCCCGACTCGGCGAGTGCCCGCAGCAGCGGTCCCTGCCGGGACCGTACGGAGGGATGCACGATCAGGACGTCCTGTACGCCGTTCTGGATGAGCGCCCGCTCGACCTCCTCGCCGGTCGTCAGCACGGGCAGCCCCTCGCCGCCGTCGGACTGCTCGCTCACGATCCCCACCGGCCGTACCCCACAGCCCGGATGGCGCAGTACGGCGGCGGCCACGCGCTGCGCGGTCGCCGCGGGGCCGATGACCAGAGCGGCGCGCGGACGGACCAGCCGGGTCACGCGCTGGCGCCGGCGCACGGTGCCGCGGCCCACGCAGGCCGCCACCGACTGGAGCAGGAAGCCGACGGCCAGGGTGGCAGGGGAGAGCACCCGGTCCGCGTCGTACGAGGCCACCGCGGCGGCGAGGACCAGCCAGGCGACCGCGATCCTTGCGCACACGGCGGGCAGTTCGTCGAGGACGCCGGCCACCTGACGGGGCGGGTGCGGACGCAGCAGTATCGACGCGGCCAGCAGCACGGCCACCAGAAGCGGCCGGAACCGGTCGCCGCTGAGCGCGAACGCACCCACCAGGCCGGCGAGAAGGTCCGCGGTGAGCAGCGGGACCGGGGAGGCGGGGCGGGCCGTGGGCCGGCGGGCGGGGAACCGGA
The DNA here is from genome assembly GCF_055559055.1 of Streptomyces sp. NPDC024687. Classification (NCBI taxonomy): domain Bacteria; kingdom Bacillati; phylum Actinomycetota; class Actinomycetes; order Kitasatosporales; family Streptomycetaceae; genus Streptomyces; species Streptomyces sp. NPDC024687. Next base: position 125,779 of record NZ_JBVHLJ010000001.1, read on the forward strand.
ATCCGGCTCCCTGGTCGCGCGGCGGCATGATCGAAACGGATGAGAATCCGAGGTCCCGGGCCTGTCCGCCGGGGGAGGGGACGGTGCTTTCCGCGGTCACGAGTGGATGGGCTCCCTGTGCTCGGTGGGCGCGACGCGCGCGGCGAGCTCGGCGTCGAGCAGGTCGCGGTACAGGCCCGCCACCGCCTCGGACGTGCGCCGCACGTCGTGGGTGGACAGGACGTGACGGCGGCCCCGGTGGCCGAGCGACTCGCGCAGCGACGGGTCGAGCAACAGCGCGGCGACGCTGCCGGCCAGTGCCGCCGGGTTCTCCGGGGGCGCCAGGCAGTGCGGTGCGAGGGCGGGCGGCAGGCTCTCCCGGGCGCCGTCCACGTCCGTCACCACCACGGGCCGCCCGCAGGCCATCGCCTCCAGCGGGGCGAGCGCCATGCCCTCCCAGCGCGAGGGCAGCACGACCAGATCGGCGGCCCGGTACCAGGGCACGGCATCGGCGACGGCCCCGGTGAAGAGCACGGACCGCGGGGCCCGTTCGCGCAGCCGGTCCCGCTCGGGTCCGTCCCCGACCAGCACCAGCCGGGCGTCCGGCACCTGGCGCAGCACCGTGTCCCACGCCCGCAGCAGGACGTCCTGCCCCTTCTGCCGGCACAGCCGCCCCACGCACACCACGAGGGGGGCCGCCGGATCGACCTCGGGCAGCAGCTGCGCCCGTACGGTGTCCGCGGAGGCAGGACGGAAGCGTTCGGTGTCGATCCCGTTGGGGATCACGCTCCACCGCCCCGCGATCCCGGCCCGCAGCCCCGTCCGGCGCTCCGCCTCGCTGACGCACACGGTCCGCGCGGACCAGCGCGATCCGGCCCGCTCCCAGCCGAGCGCGAGGGCGGCGGTGACGCCGCCGACGGCCTCGAACGACCAGGCGTGCGGCTGGAACACGGTGGGGATCCGCCCCCGCACGGCGAGCCGCCCGGCCAGTCCGGCCTTCGCGCTGTGCGCGTGCACCAGATGCGGCCGCACCTCCGCGATCACCCGGGCGAGCCGCCGCACCTCTCGAACGAGTGTCGGACCCGGCGAGCGCGTCGCCTCCCACTGCCGTACGTCCGCGCCCAGGGCCCGCAGGTCCGCGGTGAGAGGGCCGCGCGGGCAGGCGACCGTGACGTGCAGACCGGCGGCGACCTGGGCCCGCGTCAGGTCCGTCACCACCCGGGGCACCCCGCCGTCCACGGGTTGCGTGAGGTGCAGGACCCGCGGCCTGGGGTCGGTTGCTGACTGGTGCATTGCGCGGTTTCCTCGCTCAGGGACGGGCTCGGGACGGGCCGGAACGGGCCTACTGCCGGGCGTCGACGACGACGAAGAGCGCGCCGGCCCATGCCGCGTCCCGGTGGGAAACGAGCCGGAAGGCCAGGTGGTCACCGCCGTCGCGCAGGGCGTTTCCGAGTTCGAACACGTCCGAGTCGTAACCCAGGGTGTGCGCGTACGAGGGCACACGCTCCGGCGTGGGCGCCCCCATCTCGGAGATCGTCGAGTTCAGTACGTCGCCCCGGGGGCCGGCGGGACCGGCGAGCACGGTGTTCGAACCGCGGCCGGTCGACACGGTGAACGAATCACCCGTGCGGCCGCGGTCGCCGTCGTACGCGACGAGCCCGGCCCGGCCGGTGCCGTTCCTCGGCAGGCGCAGCCCGTTCAGACGGATCTCCTGGACGGTACGGGAGTTCAGGGCGTCGAAGCCGTCCCACAGGGAGAGGTGCCGCAGGGGCTGGGCCGCGTTCTCGTACGCCACCACCAGCGTCCAGCCGCCCCACGCCCCGGCCGTCGACCTGCCCATCGCCACGTTGACCTGCGCCACCGTGTACAGGCCCGAACCGCTCTCCCGGACCAGCTTCGTGACGTCCGCCGAGGCCTGGTAGGCGTCCGCGCCGTGGGTCACCCGGTGGCCCACCACCGTGTCCGCGAGGAGGGCCTTGTACTCGCCGCCGGGCTCGGCGATCAGCACCCGCCCGTTGTCCTTCGGCGGCTTCTGCTCGCCCACCCGCAGATTGCCGCCCCAGTACAGGCGCGCGTACGTCACCCGTGAGCCCTCGGGGAGCCGGACCTCGGCGCGGGAGGAGTTGTAGGTGTTGGGGTCGCGGTCCACGTCGACGTAGAACATGTCGAAGCCGCCGTTGACCCCCTGCCCGCCCGCGCGTACGGCCGGGCAGGAGGCTGCGGCCCGGGCGCCGGTGGCTCGGCAGCTGATGGAGATGTTGGCGGCGCGGACGATGCCGCCGTGCTGAGTCGCGCGGTACCGCTCGGTGAAGGGGAGTCGCCGCGCCTCCGCGGCCGACGGGGCGACCGGCGGGGCGGTCGAGGGGGCGGAGACCGCCGCTTCGGCGCAGACCGGCGCGGTGAGGGCCGCCAGACAGAGCACGCCCGCCATCGCACGGCGCAGCAGTGGACCCGGGGAATTACGCATGACCGGCGTTGCCCTTTCCGGAAATTACGGCGCCCCGTTGCGTGCGACATGCCGTCTGTGGGGGCGTCGGGAGAGCCGCAACTCTAGCCGCGTTCCGGACTATTACTGTCAAACCGGTCAATCGTGTCGCAATCGCACACCCGGGATCCCGGTGGATCACCCCTTTGGCCGCACAACCCGCGAAGGCGCCGCGCGTTGACACAGCGCCGGGCATCCCCGCCCGGGTGTTTGCGTCAACCCCCAAGGAGCAACTCTCCATGTCGCGTATCGCGAAGGGCCTGGCCCTGACCTCCGTTGCCGCCGCGGCCGTCGCCGGTGGTGCGGGCATCGCTGTCGCCGACAGTGGCGCGCAGGCCGTCGCCGCTCACTCCCCGGGTGTGCTGTCCGGCAACGTCGTCCAGGTTCCGGTGCACGTTCCGATCAACCTCTGCGGCAACACCGTCGACATCATCGCCCTGCTGAACCCGGCGTTCGGCAACCAGTGCGTGAACGACTGACGTTCACCCGTCGCTCCGTCGGCCGGCCGCCCTCCCGTGATTCGCACGCGGAAGAGCGGCCGGTCTGCGTTTCCCCGAACGGGGGACACCGGTTGCGGGGCCCGGTGGGTGAATTCACGGTGGGCACAGATCCGATGCTCATCGAAAGGAACACCCATGCGTGGTCTGCCCGCACGGCGCATCGCGTCCACCGCACTGTGCGCCGCCCTGCTGGTCGGCACGGTCGGCCCGGCCGCCGTCGCCGCCGACCCGGCCCAGGAGCGCGCCCGTACGGCGTCCGCTGCGCCCCTGCCCGACGCGGACACGCTCCTCGCCCAGGTGAAGAGCCTCGGTGGCCTCGGCGGCGTACTCACCCCGGTCACCGACCTGCTGAACTCCGTGCTCAAGGCCGACAACGGCCAGCTCTCCGCCGCCGAGGCGAACCGGCTCGGCACCGCCGTGAAGGACGCCATCGCCAAGGCCACCACGACGGCCCCGGCCCTCCCGGCCGCCACGCTCCCCGCCCCCACGAGGAGCGGTGTCAACGCGAGCGTGGCCCCCGTCGACGTCATCGGCGACGCGCTGGCAGCGCTGCAGAAGGCCATCGACGAGCTGATCAAGGCGGTGACCTCAGGAGACGCCGCTCAGGTGCCACCGGCGGTCACCGGCTCGGTGACGAGTCTCGTCAACACCGTCGCCGCGACCCTGCTGGGCGGCAAGCTGCCCAGACCGAGCCTGCCGGGCCCGCCGGGCCTTCCGGCGAACGGCCTGCCGAGCTAGCCCCGCGGCCCTTTCGCGCGGTCTTTCATGGAGCTCAGGGATCTCATATGAGGACTCATCGGAGGGGTTTCCGCTCCGGACGCAACTCGTTGGGCACGGCGTCAGAATTCTCTCTGGCGACATGAGTTGCCGAAGAAAGGAACACGATGAAGTCCCTGAAGGCCGCTGCTGTCGTTGCCGGTTCCCTGGTCCTCGCCGGTGTCGCAGCGCCCGCGTTCGCATACAACAACGCCGACCTCACGCCCACCAGCCTCAACGGCGCCGTGAACGCGCTCACCAGGGGTCCCATCGACGTGATGCCGCTGCAGCACCAGTCGGACGCGCTCAACACCGAGAACAAGGACTCCGTGCTCAACACCGTGAAGGGCGCGACCGAGGACCTGAACAACGACGGCGGAATTGTCGGCGTTCTTCCCGTGGGCGGCTGACTCCGCTTTTCCCCGCACCGGATCCGTCCGGGAATGGGGCCGGTTCCGTGGTGGCCGTCCGGGCCATGGGATCGGCCCTTCGCGCTGTTCGAGCCCGTCCCTCGTTCGTGTGGACGGACGGCGGCCCATCGCCCACACGGGTGAGAACGCGTCCGGCGGCCGTCCGGAGCGTCGTTAAGGTCGCCCGGTGACCTCAACCCCAAGCGAAACCCGGCCCTTCCGCTCCGCCGACCTGGGCACGATCGTCGTACTGCCCTGGAGCGGGGAGAACGCCGGCGGCGTCGACATCCCCCACCTCCTGGTCTGCTCCCTCGGGAACGCCGAGGGCGGTCCGGAGACGACGTCCGCGGCGGTCGAGCGGCTGCTGACGGACAACGGCCTGCCGGTCGGCCGGGAGCTGGTCGACGGCATCGCCAGGCCCAGTCTCCCGGTCGGTCTGCTCGTCGTCGCGGGCCAGGCCGTCCTCACCATGCCGCGGCTCAACGTCCAGTGCACCGTGCCGCCGGAGTGGCTGGCGGCGGTCGACGCACGCGGCTTCGCCTACCTGATCTTCACCACCCGGGCCTGGCCGGAGGCGGCGCCGGGCGAGTCCGTCGACCCGGCGACGCTCGCCGAGTTCGTCAACGCCGACGAGACCCTGGACGCCGCCGCGCACATCGTGCTGCCGGCCCGCAGCCTGCGCGCCTGACGCCGTGACCGCCCCGGGACAGCACACGCGGGAGCCCGCGGGCGCGGGCCGCGCCTTCGCCCTGCTGCTGGTGATCACCGGGACGGCCGGGCTGCTGGCCTCCTGGGTCATCACGCTCGACAAGTTCAAGCTGCTCGAGGACCCGGATTTCACCCCCGGGTGCAGCCTCAACCCGGTGGTGTCCTGCGGCAGCGTCATGCGGAGCGACCAGGCCGCGGCCTTCGGGTTCCCCAACCCGATGCTGGGCCTGGTCGCCTACGGCATGGTGATCTGCGTCGGCGTGAGCCTGCTGGCGGGCGCCCGCTTCCCCCGCTGGTACTGGCTGGCCCTCGCGGCCGGCTGCCTGTTCGGCGTCGGGTTCGTGTCGTGGCTGCAGTTCGAGTCGCTGTACCGGATCAACGCGCTGTGCCTGTGGTGCTGTCTGGCGTGGGTCGCCACGATCCTGCTGTTCTGGTACGTCGTCGCGCACGCCGTACGCCACCGGTTCCTGCCCGCGCCCGGACCGGTGAGGACGTTCCTCGACGAGTTCGCCTGGGGGCCACCGGTGCTGCACACCGGGATCGTCGGAATGCTGGTCCTGACCCGCTGGTGGGACTTCTGGACGAGCTGACCGGCCGCTGTCGGTTCGTCGTACTACTGCGGCACCCGGGGGATTCTTGCGCTGGTGACCGCCCCAGGATCGTTACGCGGTACGGACGTTGAGCCCCCGAACCCTGAAAGGGACCGCACCTGCCATGAAGTCGACCCCCCGAACCCTTGCCGCCGTCGCCGCCGGCGTCGCGGCCGCCATGGGTGCCGCCGCCGCGCCCGCCGCCGCGGTCGGCACGGTCCCCGTCCCGGTGCCGCTGGAAGCCGCCGAGAAGAACCTCAACATGGAGCTGCCGAGCCTCAGCGGGGAGATCCCGCTGCCGCGACCGGGCAAGCCCGACGGTCCGCAGTTCGTCGAGGGCCGGCTCCTCCCGGCGCGTACTGTCCCGCAGGTGCCGCTCACCGGCGGCCTGCCCGGCGCCGGCCTGCGCGCGCCCGTGCCCCACATTCTCGGAGACGGCTTCGACCACGTCGGTGTCGGCGTACCCGCCGCTGATCTGCGCACCCTGGCGCCCGGCCTGAGCGTGGACGCCCCGCTGACCCGTCCGAACCCCGACCACATGGGCCTGCCGGACACGAAGCTCCCGGAGGCGGGCATCCTCGCCCCGGTCCTGCAGACGGTGCCCGGCGCGGACCTGGGCATGGGACCGGGGCTCTAGGACCGCGCCAACGCGGCGGCTCGGCGGTTCGGCGGTTCGGCGAGGGCCGGGGCCCGGGGCATGGCGGCCCGGGCCCGTCGGCCTTCCGAGACCGCCTGGGCCGAAGGAGTGACCACGGGGGCCCTCAGGCGGTTACGGCTGTGTACATCGCAACCGGACGAGGAGTACACGATGGTCGTCAGCGTCGGTGGGGGAGTGGCGAGGGCCGAAACGGGGGCGGTGAGACCCCGGCCGGTGCGCACCGCGCGGCGGGACGCGGTGCGCGCGCTGCTCGCCACGGCCGCGGCCGTCGCGCTGGCCCCCGTCGTCGCTGCCTCCCGGCCCGAGCGCCGGGCCGCGCACCCCGTGGACGCGGCCTTCGACTTCGACGAGATCCATCGCGGCCGGCGCATCCGCGGCCTGCGGATGATCGCCGCCGGGCACCCCGCCGACGCCGTCCCGTGGCAGGTCACCGTGGACGGCCGACCGCTGCACCTCATGCGCCGCGCCGACGGCAGCTGGCTGAGCATGGTCGACCACTACCGCTCGTACCCGACACCGCTGGAGGCGGCCCGCGCGGCCGTCGACGAGCTGGGGCCCGGGCAGCGGCTGCGCGACCTGGGGACCATGGCGGGCGACACACACATGGGGGGACACCATGGTGTACACGCGTAAGGACGTCAGCACCCTCACCGCCACCGAGAAGCGGCGGTTCGTGAAGGCCCTGCTGGAGCTGAAACGGCGTGGCGAGTACGACGAGTTCGTGCGCACCCACATCCAGTACTACGTCTCCGACGGCGAGCACGGTCTGCGGACGGCCCACATGGCGCCCTCCTTCCTGCCCTGGCACCGCCGCTTCCTGCTGGACCTGGAGCGGGCGCTGCGCCGGGTGGACCCGTCGGTGACGGTGCCGTACTGGGACTGGACCCGGGACCGTGGGACGACGTCCGTGCCCTGGACCAAGGACCTCCTCGGCGGCAACGGGCGGCGCTCGGACCGCCAGGTGATGACCGGGCCGTTCGCCTACGCGAGCGGCAACTGGACCCTCACGGAGGGCGTCACCGACGGGCGGTTCCTCACCCGGGACCTCGGGCACGCCGCCGCTCCTCTCGCGCTGCCGACCAGGAGCGAGCTGGAGGGGGCGCTCGCCGACCCCGTCTACGACGTCTCACCCTGGAACTCCACGGTGACCAAGGGCTTCCGCAACAAGCTGGAAGGGTGGGGGAGCGGACGGGGCAGTGCCGCCTGGCGCAACCACAACCGGGTGCACCGCTGGGTCGGCGGGGCCATGGTCGGCGGCGCGTCCGTCAACGACCCCGTGTTCTGGCTGCACCACGCCTTCATCGACCTGTGCTGGTACCGCTGGCAGCGCCGGCACGGCGGCGCCCGCTATCTGCCCGCGAGGCCGCCCGGCCCGGCGAGCGACCAGTACGAGCGGGTCGTGGCCCGGCACGAGAAGCTGCCGCCGTGGAACGTGACGCCGGATCAGCTGGAGGACGTCAGCGGGATCTACCGGTACGCCTGAGACCTGGGGCGGGCCCGCGGGGATGGGCCCGCACATGGTCCCGGACCGGGTCCCGCACATGGTCCCGCACATGGTCACGGACATGGGGAGAGCCCCGGCGCTCGAGGTGCCGGGGCTCTTGTGTCGCGTACGGACGATCAGCCGCCGTAGCCGCTGTGCCCACCCGGGCCGGGGTTGCCCTTGTGGCTGTCGCCGCCACTGATGTTGGCGCAGGTGTTGCCGAAGGCCGGGTTCAGCAGACCGACCACGTTGATGGTGTTACCGCACACGTTGACCGGAATGTGGATCGGAACCTGGACGACGTTGCCGGACAGGACGCCGGGCGAGCCGATGGCGGCGGCCTCGGCATTGGCGTCCGCCAGGGCCAGGCCGGCGCCGCCGATGACCACGGCACCGGCGCCGAGGGCGACTCCTGCTGCCTTCGCGATGCGAGACATCACGTTCTCCTTTTGACTCGGTGAGTGCGGCGGCAGGACGCGCCGTCGCACTCCCCCTTCAACGCGGAGGCTCACTCCTGGTAACGGCGTTCATGAGGGGATCACCCTTTTTGCGGCGGGGGACCGGGCACCGATCTGGCGTGCGAGGGAAATCAGCTCGGACCGGTCAGCCGTCGTACGGGGGAACCCGCCAGGTACGCCTGGATGTTCTCGACGGCCTGGCTGTAGTACGTCGTGTAGTTGGCCCGCGAGACATAGCCGAGGTGCGGGGTGGCGAGCAGGCGCGGTGTCGTGCGCATCGGGTGGTCGGCGGGGAGGGGCTCGGTGTCGAAGACGTCGACGCCCGCTCCGGCGATCCGGCCTTCGTGCAGGGCGGCGACGAGCGCGTCCTGGTCGACGATCGCCGCGCGGGAGGTGTTGATCAGATAGGCGCCGGGCTTGAGGAGGGCGAGTTCGGCGGGGCCGAGCAGACCTCGGGTGCGGTCGCCGAGGGCGAGGTGGACGGAAACGAAGTCGCCGGCGCGGAGGAGGTCGGGCAGGGAGGGGGCGAGTTCTACGCCCACCTCGTCGGCGCGCTCCTTGGTGAGGTTCCGGCTCCAGGCGCTGACCTGCATGCCGAAGGCGAGCCCGACCTGTGCCACCCGGCCGCCGATCTTCCCGAGGCCGAGCAGTGCGAGCCGGCGGCCGTGCAGGTCGGCGCCTACGGTGCTCTGCCAAGGGCCGCCCGCGCGCAGGGCGTTGCTCTCCTCGACGATCCCGCGGGCCAGGCCGAGCAGCAGTGCCCAGGTCAGCTCGACCGGCGGGGCCGAGGAGCTGGCCGTACCGCAGACGGTGACCCCGTGTGCCTCGGCGGCCGCGTAGTCGATGACGGAGTTGCGCATGCCGGAGGCGATGAGCAGCTTGAGCCGGGGCAGCCGGGCGATGAGGGAGGCGGGGAAGGGGACGCGCTCGCGCAGGGTGACGACGATGTCGGCATCGGCGAGCGCGGCCGCCAGGGCGTCCTCGTCGGCGAAGTGGGTGTCGTGGCACACGACGTCGACCTGGTCCGCGAGCGGGGACCAGTCGGCGAACTCGGTCGCCACCCGCTGGAAGTCGTCGAGCACGGCACAGTGCAGACGCATGTCGGTCCTTCCCCCTGCGTGATCCGGTCCGGGCTTGATCCGCTCAGGTGATCGACTCTACGCCGTGGCACTGTCAGTGGCGGTCGCGCATGATCTCGGCCGCCCAGGCCGGGCCGACCCCGTCGGTTCCTGCGGGGCGAACTCGGCCAGGCGGGGCGTGATGTCGAGGGGGTGCCGGGGTCCTGCTCCGGGATGTCGGCTCCGGCGGTGCTGGTCCGCCCGAGCCCGATGCCGGTCGCACGACGGCATGTCCGCCGCAACGCGCCTCTGTGGCAAGGAAGAGCCATCGGTAGGCCGTACGGCCCATCCGGACTGGGGAAACACGATGTACAGCGGTGCGCCCCCGGCAGGACTCGAACCTGCGGCCAAGCGCTTAGAAGGCGCTTGGTGGGATCACCGGCGCGCCCCTCTGACCTGGCGTTCCCTGGACGCCGAGCGCGAATGCTCGGCGCCTTCGACACGCATTCGACACAGGGGCATGAACGGCCTCTGCCTCGCTCACCCACGCCGGGTAGGGCGGGAAGGCCGCGACCTGACCATCAGCGGTCCTTGCCGAGTGTTGGAAGGCCGCCACGGAAGGGGCGGTATGCGGACCCGTTCGCGCGGGGTGTGATGCCGAGCTTCTTCTTCAGCGCGGCCAGGTGCTCCGCGTCCTCGGTCGCCTGCTTGGCCTCGTCCTCGGCCGCTCGTAGCCGGGCGGCCTCCTCGTCGGAGACGATCCTCTTGGCCTTCCCCGCGTTGATGTCCTCTATCTCCAGGAGAAAGCCGAGACCCCACAGCCGGTACCGTTCGGCGGCCTCGCTGTCGTCGCGCTCGAGGGCTTCATGCTGCTGCGCTTCGAACCGTCGGGCCATGTCGATGCAGAGGGCGTGCCGGCTTCTGCCGATCCACGTCTTCCCGGACATGGTGTTGCTGCTGGCTTCCATGGTCCCCCTCGTCGCCTGTGTGACGGATCGTAGGCGTCTGACGTTGAGAGTGGGAGACTTCCCGGCCCGGGAGGGCGCTCGTGCGTGAGCACCGCATTAGGAGTTCGATCGTGCCCCTGCGCGGCTGCGGTCCAGCTCGTGTGTGGGGGCCATTGCCGGGTGCTGACTGTCGCGGCTGCTCGTGGTCGTTGATGTCAGCATTGGATGTCAGCGGAACAGCTGTGGCACAGGGCAGAGCTCCAATGGCTCGTCCGGCCGGTCGGCCCACCGCCACCAGACGTGTCGGGCGGTGCACTTCCACAGCGCCCGACAGGTCCGTCGACCATCGTCCTCCCGCTCGGAGAGCACGAGGCCACCAGATCTCATGGGCTGGCTGCACTCAGGGCAGACCAGAACGTCGTCGCTCATACAACGCACCTTAGCGACGCGACTGCTTCGTCCCGAAGCAACTTAAGTGAGGGCAGTGCCTTGGGTTGGTGTGCGTCTTACCTGCGCTGATGGTCCGCAGGCGTTCGCAGTTGTCCGCCGGTGTGCGTCGGCGTTGTCACGCAGTAAGTCACTCACCTGAGGACTCCGCCTGACGGAGGGCCCCTGCCGCCGCAGTCGCGTCGCTGCGGTTGTGTTGTCGTAACTGCTCTCATCTACAACGGAGCGCAGGGTTGTAGATGAACTTGTAGATGAGCTGCCCCTCCGGGGGCACGCAAAGCGAAGATCCTCACTCATCGTGACTGCTGCGAGGGCCTAGTGGTGCTGTCGTGGATACGCTCCGTCGCTACGCTGCACCTACGGTGACGGAGCGTATCCACGACAGCCCGACCTAGGGGTCCACTTGGGTGGAACTTGGTTGCCTCATGGTGAACTCTTTACTCGCGGCCCTCGCTCAGCGGCCTCTTGTAGGTCTGGCAAACCTACAACGAGCTCTTGTAGGTTTACCTACGTGGATACAGCTGAGCTGGCGACCATCGTTGCGGACTTGCGCAGCGAGGGTAGTGACATCGCAGAAGTAGAGGTCAAGCTGGCTGCGGGAGGATTCCCGCAGACGTTGGCTCCTACGTTGTCGGCATTTGCCAATACCCCAGGAGGTGGCACGCTCCTCTTCGGGTTGGATGAATCGGATAACTTTGCCTCTGTTGGAGTGTATGACGTTGCGGCCTGTAAGGCGGCTCTCGCTAGCCTCGCTCGCACCGGAATGGAACCGGCTCTAGTTCCTCGCTCGTGGAGCTTGGAATTTGAGGGAAACCAAGTAGTTGTTGCTCAGGTTGATGAGCTTTCTACCTCGGTCAAGCCATGTAGAGTGAAAGGCACGGGGAAGGCTTACCTCCGCTCATACGATGGGGATTACGAAATCTCGCTTCTTGAGGAGCAGGCTTTCATTGCGAATCGAGATACGCCTCGGTTCGATCAGGAGCCCGTAACGGCAGCGACGCTTGCGGATCTTGACCCGTCCCTGGTCTCTGATTACCTTGAGACGTGCAAATCGTCATCGGCGGCATTGTCTCGATTTCAGGACTCCGAGATTCTTTTTCGGACTGGCGTTGTCGCGGAGAGAGAAGGTACTCCTACGATGGCGGGCGTGCTGGCGCTCGGACTGTACCCCCAGCATTATTTCCCCAACTTGGTGATTCAGGCGAGCGTTGCACCTGGACCGAACGATCCGCCGGGTACTCGCGTCGTAGATTCGAAAAGGTTTGACGGTCCGATCCCGTTGATGCTGGATCAGGCGCTGAGGTGGGTTCAGCGTAATACGAGAAGTCGTGTGCGATTTGGCCGTGACGGGCATGGTCGAGACGAACCTGAGTACCCGATCGAGGCAGTCCGCGAACTACTCTCGAACGCGCTGATGCACCGTGACCTCGGGCCGTATGCCCTGGGTGAGGCCATTACTTTGAAGCTGGAGAGCGGCCAGCTAATCCTGAGTAACCCGGGCGGCCTCTGGGGGCTGACAGTTGACCGCCTGGGCAAAACAGGGGTCACTTCTGCTCGCAATGGGTTCCTGACCCGTATTTGTCAAAATGTTCGCTACGCACGTGATCAGCGTGTCATTGAAGCCCTGGCTTCTGGCATCCCAACTGTCCTCAGAAGTCTCCAGGAAGCCGGGATGGTTCCACCCCGTTTCCATGATCAGGGAGTTCGCTTCACCGTGCGGGTGCCCAATCACACCCTACTCGCTTCTGAGGACCTTGAGTGGTTGGCTTCTCTGCGTCCCGCGGTGCCGCTCAGCGATATTCAGCGGCACGCGGCAGTGGCCATGAGGCAGGGGGCTAAGTGGACTAATAAGACGCTCAGGGATGCATTCCCTATGGACTCCCTGGAGGCTAGGACTGTATTGGCTGGGTTGGTGGACGCAGGAGTCGCGGAAGCCATCGGCGAGCGTGGTGGGCGTGTCTATCAGTTGTCTGAAGATCTGCTGCCCGATGGTGCCCCAGAGCAGCAAAGACTCCCTATCGACTCAGAACCTGGGGGGCGTGATGATGCGCCGGAGCCTCCCGTGCCGGCCGCAGAAGGTGAACCGTCTCTGACGCGGAGAGCTCGGGGAGCGCGTCGAGTAAATGCAGAAAGAATCGCCAACGTTCTACTGAGTGGACCTGCTTCCATGGCGGCTATTCAGCAAGCTACAGATTTGTCTGAGAGGCAGGCGCTGTACGCGCTGCACTTGTTGAAGGAACAAGGCAGAGTAGTTTTGCAGGGTGGGCAGGGGGATAAAAACAGCAGATGGGCACTCATTCACAAAGGTGAAACCAGCGCTGACTGACGAGGTCGGCGGAGCGGCTTTGGGCTGGAGCTGCTTTGGGGCGAGTGATCATGGCCCCGTAAGCTTCCGGCGAGTCGGGCAGTCTGTGGACCTGCCCGTTAAAGCACGACGTTGGGGCCATGATCTTAGAGGCTCGCCCCAAAGTGGCTGCCTAAAGCCGCGGAGCCGACCGCCCCAGCCATAGAGGGTGTCTCCCTACTTCTGCCCGCGGCCGCCGAGCGCGCCGCCGGGCGCGGCCAGCCGGGGCGCAGACAGGAGGCAGGCCGCGCCGCAGAGGCGGCGCGCGCCCGCGCCGTGCGCGGGCCTTGATGAAGTAGGGAAAGTCTTATCCCGCTGGGATGGGGGCTTCGGTTCGGCTACGCCGCTACGCCGCTACGTCGCTCGGCGCCTGGCCATGCTCGAGGTACACCGGGGCGCTCGCTGCTCGGGCATCGATCGCCGCAAGGATGCGTCGGGCTAGCCGAGGGATCGTCCGGTCCGCGATCTCGCCCGGGGCAACGAACGTGACGCTCTTCAGTTCCTCGGCCTGCGGGCGGATGTCCTCCATGGCCTCCGGGGCAAGCTCGCCGCCGTCGAACAGGTACAACACCTTGTCGCCCTCGGTAGTGCTGGGCGCCCAGTCCACGGCCAGGAGGCGGCCAAGCGTCGGCGTGATGCCGAGTTCTTCCCGCACCTCGCGGCTGGCAGCCTGAAGCGGAGACTCACCGGTCTCGACGTAGCCCCCGGGGATGTCCCAGTAGTCCTTGTACGTGGGCACCACCATGAGGACGCGCCCGCTGGCATCGAAGAAAAGCGCACCCGCTGCCATACGCGGATGCGCCATCTTCGCTTCGTGCTCGTTCGCTGCCATGCAGCCGAGCGTACCCACCTAGACCACGTGCAGCCGATCGGCGAGATCCGCCATGGCCCGGCTCGGTCGGCTGCGCTGGTTGCGTACCCACGTGAGTACGAGTTCGCGGGCCAGGTAGTGGCTCCGTACCTGCTCCGGCGCCCAAGACTCGGCTTCAAGGATCATCGCCAGGGCGTCGTCGACACGGTTGTATGCGCTCAGCGCCCGGGCTACCTCGATGTTGTGCCGCGTCCGGCGCTCCGTCGGGAGGCTGCTGGTGTCGATACGCGGCCCGAGGTCGGCGGCTACCTGCATGTCGCCCAGTTCGCCCGCGGTGGCCACACGGTGGATGTCGACGTTGGTCGGGCCGAAAGCGGTCCACATGTGGTTCGCATCCTGCCCGAGTTGGCGGGCTGCCTGGTCGGCCTCGGCGAGGAACTCGCGCACGATCGAGCGCTCCTCCGCCCTGGCGGCTGCCATGGAACCAGCGAGGAAGAGCGTCCCGTAGATCGACAGGAACTCCGGGCTGGCCCCAGAGAGGCCCGGGCGAAGGTAGTCGGACGCATCACCGATGAGCTGCACGGCGGCATCAAAACGGCCAGTCGTCAGGAGGCAGTGGCCCACGGACCGGAAGAGCGAGCCGATGACCGCCGGGTCGCCGGACTGCTGCGCCGCGCCCAATCCGCGATCGGCGGCAATCCAAGCGAGGTCCACCTCGCCCACCTTCCCAAGGACCATGGCAGCGCTCTGGTACGTCAGCGCCAACAGCCCGTTGGCCTGCTCACGCTCCCGGCCGTCGTAGGACTGCGCCGCGATGAGAGCGTCCGCCAGTACCAGGGGCAGACGACGGGTGGCGAAGCCATAGCGGGAAGCCTGGTAGGAATCCATGATCTCTACGACGCTGGTGCGAAGCTCGTCCAGAGGCGTGGGGTCACCCTCGGTCGGCACCCCCAACAACGGCGTCAGCTGGCGGTAGTTCATCAACGCCGACCGAAGTGCCGGCACCGTGCGGTTGCCGCTGTCGGCGGTCCACTCCATGAGGGTCGGCTCGGCAAGCAGGTCACCGAGGGACACGTCAAGAGCATCGGCCAGGGCCTTGATGACCGAGAGCCGGTCGAGCTCCATGCGGTTGTTCTCGGCCCTGCTCAGCCAGTCGACCGTTCGGCCGACGAGTCCGGCCAACACCTCCTGGGACATGCCGCGCCTACGGCGGTACCAAGCGACTCGCTCACCGATCGTCAGGTTCGTCGTCATTCCTCGCATAGGAAGAGCGTCCACCCGCCTCTCGCTACGGACCCGGAAAATTTTTCTGGGTGGAAAATTTTTCAGGGTTGGTGAGTTGTGTCGGTCCTAGCGTTACTTACAGGCCGAGGGGCTGTCAGATCGAAAGGGCAACGAAGGGGCTGTGACCGTGCTGAGCCCGGCAGAGAAGCGAGAACTGATCAACCAGGTAAGGGGACTTGGTGAAGAGCTGGCAGAGGTTGCGCGTCGAGCGGACGCCTTGGTCATCGCCCTTGAGCCTGCTGCCGAACCAGGTCCTCCAGCTGGTCCATCCGCTCCGCAAGGCGGCGCACATCCCGACGGACCTCGGACAGGTACTCCGTGATCTGCTCAAACTCGGGGCTGCGCTTGGCGGAACCGCCTTCTCCAGGCAACGCAGCAAAGCTGCCCTTGCCTTGGTGGGAGATGGCGTAGCCGTCCTCGCGGAGACGCGAGATCGCCTGCCGGGCGACCGTGCGAGACACGGAGTGCTGCGCCATCAGGTCCGACTCTGAGGGGAGCTTGTCCCCCGGTGTGAGCTCTCCGTCTCGGATCCGGCGCTTGAAGTCGTCCGCGATCTGCAAGTACGCGGCACGTCCGGCGGTGAAGTCGGCCATAGCCCCTCTCAGTGGTTGTCGTACCTAGTGCAGCACATCGCGCTGACAGGCGTCGAGACAATCACTTGACACACCAAGTAGTACAGGTTCATGCTCTACACCAAGCTGACGTACTAAGTACGTCAAGTTCACGACCCAAGGAGCGCGTCATGCGTCAGATCCCCGTCGACACCTCCAACGCGACCGTGATGGTCGCCAAGGCTCCGCAGCCGAAGGTCAAGGACCGTCGCACCGGTGAGATCGCCATCGACAAGGACGGCGTCACGCTGATGACCGTGGAGGTCATGTTCTCCACGCCGGATGAGGTCGAGATCCTCAAGCTCACCGTCCCTCAGCCCGGCGTCTCCGAGGACCTGGCCATGGGTACCCCGGTCGCACTTACCGGCTTGGTCGCCTCGGCATGGGAGAACGAGTTCAACGGGCAGAAGCGGCACGGCATCGCCTTCCGCGCGGTCGCGGTGACGTCGCTCGCCGCCGCTACCTCGAAGCCCAAGGCGGCCTGACCATGACCTGGTTCATGGTCGCGCTGGTGCTGGTCGTCGCTGCTGCGGGTCTCCTGCGGTGGCGGCGCCCCGCCTGGTACTGGATGACCTTCGGGGTCACCCTCGCCGCCCTGCGGGTCCTGGTCCGGTACGCCTCCGTCATGGACGCCTGCGGGCTGACCGTCCCGCCCTCGCGTTGGCGCCTTGCCCTCGCCCGGATGACCAACCGACCGTCACCCGAATCCCGCGCCCCGCGCATCCTGCGACTGCGGCCGACCCGGACAGGTTTGGTGCTCCGGCTCAAGCTCCGCCCCGGACAGGACGCCTTCGACGTCTCCGCCGCAACAGACCGGCTACGCCACTCCTTCGGCCTGTACGGCGTCACCTCCCGCGAACTTCGCTCCGGTGTAGTCGAGTTGAGGATGACGGGCTATGACGTCCTCAAGCGGGTGCAGATGCCCGCCAAGACCGATCGCGCACCCATGCGGGTTCCTGTCGCCCTGCGCGAGGACGGCTCAGTCCACTACCGCGACTACCGAGCGGTCCCGCACGGCCTCACCCTCGGCGCCACGGAATCCGGGAAGTCCGTCTACCAGCGCAATCTTGTCGCAGGGCTGGCCCCGCTAGATGTCGCCCTGGTCGGTATCGACTGCAAGCAAGGCGTCGAACTCTTCCCGCTGGCCCGCCGCTTCTCCGCCCTTGCCGACAACCCTGACACCGCCCTCGACCTGCTCGAATCCCTGGTCACTCACATGGAAGGCGTCTATCAGCTGATCCGGGCCAACCAGCGGATCACGGCGGACGTCCCGGATGCCGAGATCGCCGCCGACATCTGGGACCTGCCCGCCGACATACGCCCCGTCCCGGTCGTGGTCCTGGTCGACGAGGTCGCCGAACTCGCCCTGTTCGCCACCAAGGACGACGAGAAGCGCCGCGACCGCATCATCACCGCCTTGGTCCGCCTCGCCCAGCTCGGCCGCGCCGCCGGCATCTACCTCGAAATCTGCGGCCAGCGCTTCGGCTCCGAACTCGGCAAGGGCATCACCATGCTCCGCGCCCAGCTCACCGGCCGCACCGCCCACCGCGTCAACGACGAGACATCTGCCAACATGGCCTTCGGCGACATCTCCCCGGACGCCGTCCTCGCCGCCATCCAGATCCCCACCGACGCCCCCGGCATCGCCGTCACCGGCGACGCCTCCGGCGGCTGGGCCCGCATCCGCGCCCCGCACACCTCGCTGCGCGAAGCCGTGAACATCTGCAACAAGCACGCCGAGCGCACCCCGGACCTGCCCGCCCTGGCGGCCTTCCGCCCCGCGGTTGCCCCGCTGCCCTCAGCCCGCGTGCCGCTGTCCAAGACAGCCCCCGCCACCGCCTGAGCCCCCTGCTCCACCGGTCGGCGCGACCGCCTTCGCGCCGGGTCCCTACCCCCCCCATGCCTGCTGAAGGGAGAGCACGTCATGTGCCCCGACTGCGAAGACTTCGCCCGCACCGTGCTCCTGCTAGGCCAACTCGCCCTCTACGCCGACGTATCCGGCGCTGACCACGGCTTCATCGAGGCGCTGGGCCCGTCCCTCGCCGCGTCCCTGCCCGAGCCTCCGCCCGGTGCGTTCCCGCCCGGCTACGACCCCACCGACGGCCCCGACTACCCCGGCGGCTCCTGATGGCCCGCCCCGCATTCCGCGTGGACGCCGTCCTCGTCCAGGCCGTCATCGCCGGAGCGCTGTCCTTCGCCCACCTTCACGACCTCGCCGCCGCTGCCGGACAGGACGGCTGGAAAGCCTGGGCCTACCCGATCTCAGTGGACCTGCTCCTGGTCGCCTCCTGGCGGCGGTTGCGCAGTGAGGGGCCGTCCCGGCTGGCCTGGTGCTGGTTCGTGATCGCCCTGGTTGCCTCGCTCGGCGCCAATGTCGCGACTGCCGGACTCCTCGACCTCCAACAGGTCCCGGCCTGGTTGCGCATCCTCGTCGCCGCCTGGCCCGCGCTGGCCTTCATGGGCGGCACGCTCCTCGCCCACTCCGCCACCGACCACCCGGCACCCGAAGTGCCGGCCACCACGCCCGAGCCCGATCCGGTCGCCTCGCCCGAGCCGGGAGCCCTCCCGGCCGCAGTCACCGAGGCCGAGCAAACCCCCGCACTCCCGGCTGCCGATCCCCTCCCGGAGCCCGAGCCCGCCGCGCCTGCTGCCCCGGCTGCGCCCGCTGTCCCGGCCGCTCTGGTCGACCACGCCCGCAAGGTCGCCGACGACCACCAGATCCGCACCGGATCGCCGATCGACACCGACACCCTGCGCGCCCGCCTCGGCGTCCCGCCCCAACTCGCCCACGCCATCGCTGCCCAACTCGCCTGAGCCGAAAGGAAACGACCTCGATGCCTGCCCGCGACCACTTCCACTCCGTCATGCGGATCGGCCCCGTGCAGATCGGCACCCACCGCGACCGCCACGGCCGCACCAAGCACGCCGCCGTGTGCACCAACGACCGGTGCGGCTGGTCCTCCGACTACTCCAGCCAGAGCGCCGCCCAGCTCGCCGCCCGCACCCACCGCTGCACCGTCCGATAGGAGGCCACCGCCCATGGACGTCCCCCTCTGGTTCGCCCTCGCCGTCGTCGGCTACCTCGGCTGCAAGCTCATCCGCCCGCCGCTCTGGCTGGTCCTGGTGCTGCTCCTCGGCGGCTACCTCATCGCGGACAGCCTCCTCGCCCCCGTCATCGACACCGCCATCAAGTAACCACCCGCGAAAGGAGACTCACCATGATCCGCCCCAAGATCCCGACCATGCCCCAGCCGACCGGCCTCATCACCCCGCCTGCCGTCGAGCCGACCGCCGTCATCCAGCAGCCGCCCACCGCCTCCGCGCCGGTCGCCCCGGTCACGGCGTCTGCCCGGCCCACCGTCCAGCTCACCCCCGGCGCTGTCGTCGCCCTGATCGGTGGTGGGACGGCCGTGGTCCTGGTCGTCGGCGCGGTCCTGGTCTCGATGCTCCTCGCGGTCGCCATCACCGGCGCCTCGGTCGCCCTCTGCGCCCTGGTCATCCGCTCGCTCATCAACACCGAGGCCAAACGGCGCTGACCGGCCCCCGGGCGGCCTCAACCGCCAAGTCTCCGCCGCCCGGGAGCCCTGCCCATTCCGAACCCGAAGATCCGGAAGGAACTCCCAGCATGACGCGCCGCACCACACCGCCGCCCCGCATCTGCCCCAACTGCGACGGCTTCGCCTCCGCCGCCGTCACCCTTGGCGGCCGCGACCCGCACGGTCGCCTGCACACCATCACTGCGCACTGCCCGGCCTGCCAGGGCACCGGCACCACGCACCGCCGCGCCGGCCGCAACCTGGAGGGCGCCCGTGCCTGACCTGCTGCTCGACCCGGCCACCCTCAGCGACCTGTTGAGGGTGGCCTCGGCCGATGACTATGACCGCTGGAATGAGCAGATCCGCCGCACCGGCGGCTGCGCCGACCCGATCCACCTGACCGGCTGGACGATCACGAAGGACAAGACGACCGGCGAGACCCTGCACCACTGGTCCACCGAGAACGAACCCGGTGGACGCCTCCGCCTCGCCTGCGGGAACCGCCGCGCCTCCCGCTGCCCCTCCTGCGCCTGGACGTACGCCGGAGACACTTACCACCTAATCCGCGCAGGACTGGTTGGAGACGACCGCCGCGACATCCCGGCCACGGTCCGCGATCACCCGCGTGTCTTCGCCACCCTCACCGCTCCCTCCTTCGGCCCGGTCCACAACCGGCCCGACACCGGGGTCTGCCGCTGCGGCACCTGCCACACCGCCGATGACTCCGTACTCGGCACCGCCCTCAACCCGACCACCTACGACTACGCGGGCGCCGTTCTCTTCAACAATCACGCAGGCAACCTGTGGCAGCGCTTCACCACCCGCCTGCGCCGCGAGATCGCCGCCCGCGCAGGACTCACCCGGCGCGAACTCGCCGACCACGCACGCATCTCCTACGGCAAGGTCGCCGAGTTCCAGAAACGCGGCGCCCTGCACTTCCACGCCGTCATCCGCATCGACGGCCCCGACGGACCAGACACCTCGCCCCCGGCCTGGGCCACCGCGCAGCTGCTCGACGACGCGATACGCGCCGCCGCCGCGCACGCCTACACCTCGGTCTCCGTCCCGGCCGCCGCCGATCAGCCCGCCCGCACCTTCCGGTGGGGCACCCAACTCGACGTACGCCCCATCAAGGCCTTCGGCGACGGCTCCGACATCACCGAGCAAGCCGTCGCCTCCTACGTCGCCAAGTACGCCACCAAAGCCGCCGAGAACACCGGCACCCTGGACCGCCGCATCGGCGAACTCTCCGAACTCGACCGCCACCAGGTCCCCGACCACACCCGCCGACTCATCAAGGCTTGCAAGGAACTCGACTCGCTCTACCCCGACCGCCGCCTCTGGGCCTGGGCCCACATGCTCGGCTTCCGCGGCCACTTCTCCTCCAAGTCCCGCCGCTACTCCACCACCCTCGGCGAACTCCGCCAGGCCCGCGCCGACTTCCGCGCCGCACAGGAACGCGAAGCCCTCGGCCTGGACGACATCGAACCGGACACCGTCCTCGTCCTCGCCGACTGGCAATACGCCGGACACGGACACACCCCCGGCGAATCCGTCCTCGCCGCCACCATCGCCCGCGACCTCCAACACAACCGCGAAACCGCCCGCGAAGCCCTACACGACCAACTCGCCCAGGAAGGAGCCGCAGCATGACCACCGCCACCCGGTCACGCAACATGCTCACCCTCGCGGAGGTCTGCGAGGAGCTGAGCATCTCGCGATCGACTTTCTACGACTGGCGAGCGAAGAGGCGTGCGCCGCGTTGCATCAAGCTCCCGAACGGCGACCTCAGGATCCGGCGGAGCGATCTCGACCACTGGCTCGACGACCGTGAGGACGTCGCCTGATGGAGACCACGTACGACGTGAAGGTCTACAAGATCCTTACGTACAAGGGCGCCCGGAAGACCACGTACACGGTGCGTTGGGTGGTCGCGGGGAAGCGCTGGCGGGAACCCTTCGGCACCGTCGCACTCGCTGAGGGCTTCCGCTCCGAACTGATCCGGGCCACGGGGAAGGGGGAGGCCTTCGTCATTGCCACCGGGCTGCCGATGTCCCATCGTTCCAAGTCGGCTTCGATGAGCTGGTACGCGTTCGCAGTCGGGTACGTGGATGCCCGTTGGCCGGAGCTCGGCGGCAACAGCCGTAAGAACACGGCCAAGACCCTGACGGCGGCTACCATCGCGCTGCTGCGTGTCCAACCGACCCAGTTCGCCCCGGTGGCCGTGCGGACTGCGCTGCGCGAATGGGCGTTCAACGCGACTCGTCGTGCGGACGCCCCGCGAGACGTGGTGACCATCCTCCGGTGGGTGGAGCGCAACTCCCTGCCGGTCTCGGCCTGGGAGGAGGCAGAGAGGGAAAAGGTCCTGCGCGCCGTCGACACGCGCCTCGACGGCAAGCAGGCGGCGGCCTGGTCCAGGAAGCGCCACCGCCGGATCCTCAACGTCGTGATGAAGCACGCGATCCGGCGGCGCGTGCTGCGGACCAACCCACTCCCCAAGGGGAAGGAGTCGACGGCTGTCACCAAGACCAGCAACGCCGTGGACAAGCGGTCCTTGATGAATGCGGACCAGGCGGCGGCTCTCCTCGACTGGGTTCGGCGCCGGCCGCGTGGAGGAAGGCGGCTGCACGCGTTCTTCGCCACGCTGTACTACTGCGGTCTGCGGCCGGAGGAAGCCGTAGCCATGCGAGTTGAAGACGTGACGATTCCCGGCCCCGACGCCCGGGATCAGTGGTGTGAGCTGCTGATCCACACGGCGACTCCGGAGGTCGGCAAGCAGTGGACAGACACCGGAGAGATCCACGAGGAACGTGACCTGAAGGGCCGTGCCGAGGGCGAGACGCGCACCGTGCCGGGGCATCCCGCCCTGACGCGCATCCTGCGACAGCACATCGAGGACGAACAGCTGGAGCCGGGGGATCTGCTGTTCCAGGGGGAGACGGGCGGCATCCTCGCGGGTTCGGTTATCCGCCGGGCCTGGCGCAGTGCGCGCAAGGCCGTCTTGCCCCCGCACGTCTTCGAGTCGCCCACGGGCAAGCGGGTGTACGACAACCGGCACACGCGCCTGACGAAGTGGCTCAACGACGGCATCCCGCCCGCCCAGGTTGCGGAGTGGGCAGGGAACAGCGTGCCCGTGCTGCTTGCCACCTACGCCCGGTGCGTCGACGGGCAGCTGCCGGACTTGAAGAAGCGTCTTGAAGCTGCCGGAGACCTCCCCGAGCCGCCCGACGCTGGTTGATCTTCGGCCAAAGAACTTCGACACGTATTCGACACGGCCACCCGCAAAAACCCGGTGACAGCCGGACAGCCCCGGAGTCCTCCCTTGATCGTCAGGGGAGTGCCCGGGGCTTCGTCGTGCCGAGCGATACCCGCTCTGAGCAGCAAAAACGCCCTCCCGAAGGAGAGCGGAGAAAAGGCGCCCCCGGCAGGACTCGAACCTGCGGCCAAGCGCTTAGAAGGCGCCTGCTCTATCCACTGAGCTACGGGGGCCGGGTGTGGTGGCCTCTGTCTTGGGTGCCCGGGTGTGGGCCGTTCCGTGACGTTGCCGGGGACAAGGATAGGGCTCCCACGACCTTGTCCCTGTTGCTTCGCCTCCGTGGCTCGATGTGGAGGTTCAGTGAAGCGGTCCTGATAATCGCAGGCAGGTACGAATCGTGCATCGCTTTTGGCGCCTCGCGCACCGGGTGTTGTGCACTCGTTATGCCTGGACTGTGCCTGCGTCCCAGTCGTCCCTTCCATCCCTTGTGTCCGGTCGGCGCGCAGACATGGCCATATGCTTCAGAATTCCCCCAAAATTGGGCATTCTTCACATGTGGTGACCTTGGACGTAAGGCCTCAGCTGCTCGACGCACTCTCCGCCCTGCGCGACCGTGTCGCCGCCGCACGCTTCCCGCTGCCCCTGGCGGGGGCCCCACGCGCGCGTGCCAACCGCGACGAACTGCTCGCCCAGCTCGACGACTATCTGGTGCCCCGGTTGAGAGACCCCGAAGCGCCACTGCTGGCCGTGGTGGGCGGTTCCACCGGGGCCGGCAAGTCGACCCTCGTCAACTCCCTTGTAGGACGCCGGGTGAGCGAGGCGGGCGTGCTGCGGCCGACCACGCGGACACCGGTGCTTGTCTGCCATCCGGAGGACCACCACTGGTTCAGCGGGATGCGCGTACTGCCCGACCTCACCCGCGTGTGGGTGCCCCACCACGAGCCGGGGGACGAACTCCTGCTGCCCGGCGAGAACCCCGCGCGCGTGCTGCGCGTCGAGACCGCCGACACCCTCCCGCCGGGCATCGCGCTCCTCGACGCACCCGACATCGACTCCCTGGTCGCCGACAACCGTGTCCTCGCCGCCGAGCTGGTCTGCGCCGCCGACATCTGGATCATGGTCACCACGGCCGCCCGCTACGCCGACGCCGTCCCCTGGCATCTCCTGCGCACCGCCAAGGAGTACGACGCCACGCTGGTGACCGTCCTCGACCGGGTGCCGCACCAGGTCGTCTCCGAGGTCTCTCGGCAGTACGGCGCCCTGCTCACCAAGGCGGGTCTCGGCGAGGTGCCCCGGTTCACGGTGCCGGAGCTGCCCGAGTCGGCCTGGGGCGGCGGGCTGCTGCCGGCCACCGCCGTGGCCTCGCTGCGGACCTGGCTCGTCCACCAGGTGCAGGACCCCGCGGCCCGGCACTACGCCGTCGCCCGTACGGCCCACGGCGTCCTGAACTCCCTCAAGTCCCGCATGCCCGAGCTGGCCGGCGCGGCCGCCGCCCAGTACGCGGCCGCGCTGCGGCTCACCGCCGCCGTCGAGGGGGCGTACGACAGCGAGTACGCGCGCGTGCGGGGGCGGCTGCAGGCCGGTGCCGTGCTCGCCGGTGACGCCCTCAAGCGCTGGCGGGCCTTCCCCCTCGACTGCACCGCCTCGGAGCTCCTGGACGCCCTGGTGGAGAGCCTGGGCGCCCTCCTGCTGTGCGCGGTCACCGCCGCCGACGAGCGCGTCGACGAGGCCTGGCGGCGCGAACCGGCCGGCGCCGCGCCGGAACTGACGGACCGCGACCCGACCCTGGAGAGCGCCGAGCACCGGATCGGGATGGCCGTACGGCGCTGGCGGCGGGAGCTGGAGGAGTACGCCGAGGAGGAGATCCGCGACCTCGACCGCGGGGCCCCGCCCGACCCGGAGACGGTCGCCGCCCTCGTTGCCACCGCGCTGCTCGGCGGACGCCGGGCCCGGGTCGCGGGCGAGGGGCTCGCCGAGCGGATCGGCGCCCACGGGGCCCTGCGGCTGCGCGACCGGGGCGGACGGTTGCTCGCCGAGCACCTCGACCGGGTCGTGAACACCGAACGCGAGCGCCGGCTCGCCCCGCTCGACGCACTCGACGTACACCCCGAACCACAGGCCGAACTCATCGCCGCGCTGTCCGTACTGCAGAAGGAGAGGTGACCGATGACCGCCGTGACGGATCAGGACCACACGGATCAGGACCACACGGGGCGGGCGGGGGACGCCGTATCGGAGAACGCCGTATCGGAGAACGCGGAGGGACCGGCCGAGGAATCCGCGCGCGCCGAAGCGGACTCGGGCGGGAAGGACGGGCACGCGCGCGTGGAAGGGACTCAGGGCCGGGACGGGCGGGCGGACGCCGGGCAGGCGCGCAAGAGCGCGGGCTCCGGTCCCGCGCGGGCGGACGCGGGCCAGGGACACGTACGCGAGGAGGCCGAACGCGCGCGCGTGGAGGCCGTTGACACCTCCGCAGGGACGGCCGACGCCGACTCCGGCGGCTCCTGGGACGACGGGCTCATCGCGCGCCGGGTCACCGCCGAGACCGAGCAGGCCGCCGTCGTGGAGGTCCGTGGGCCCAACGTCCCGCCGCCGGCCCCGCTCACGTACGACGGCCCGCTGCGCGCCCGCCTGGAGGCGCTGCGGGAGCTGGTCGGGCTCTCGCGGACCCGGCTCGACAGCCGGACGCTCGCCGAGGCCGGCCAGGTCCTGGACGAGGCGGCCGCCCGGCGCAGGCTGTCCGGGCAGCACACCGTCGTCGCGATCGCCGGCGCGACGGGCAGCGGCAAGTCGCAGCTGTTCAACTCGCTGGCCGGAGTGGCCATCTCGGAGACGGGGGTACGCCGGCCCACCACGGCCGCGCCGATCGCGTGCAGTTGGAGCGACGGTTCGGCGAGTCTCATCGAACGGCTCGGCATTCCGCCCCGGTTGCGGCGGCGCCCGCTGCAGAGTGCCGACTCGGAGGCCCAATTGCGCGGGCTCGTCCTGGTCGACCTGCCCGACCACGACTCGGCCGCCGTCCAGCACCGCGAGCACGTGGACCGGGTTCTGGCGCTCGTCGACGCCGTCATCTGGGTCGTCGACCCCGAGAAGTACGCCGACGCGATGCTGCACGAGCGCTATCTGCGGCCCATGGCGGGCCACGCGGAGGTCATGTTCGTCGTCCTCAACCAGATCGACCGGCTGCCCGGGGAGGCCGCCGAGCAGGTCCTCGACGACCTGCGGCGGCTGCTCGACGAGGACGGGATCGCCCTCGGGGAGTACGGCGAACCAGGCGCCACCGTGCTCGCGGTGTCCGCTCTCACCGGGGACGGAGTCGGTGAACTGCGGGAGGCGCTCGGTCAGTTCGTGGCGGAGCGCGGGGCTCCCTCGCGGCGGATCGCGGCCGACGTGGACGCGGCCGCGTGGCGGCTGCGGCCCGTCTACGCGACGGGCCGGCGCACCGGGCTGAGCGAGGCGGCGCGCGACGACTTCGCCGCCCGGCTCGCGGACGCGGTCGGCGCCACCGCGGCGGGCGAGGCGGCCGAACGCGCCTGGCTGCGCAACGCCAACCGCGCGTGCGGTACACCCTGGCTGCGGCTGTGGCGCTGGTACCACGACCGGCGCGAACCTCCCACGGGCCGACTGCCGTTGCGCGCCCACCCGGACGAGGAGGCGACCGCGCGTCAGCAGGTCGAGCAGGCGGTACGCACGCTCGCCGACCGGGCCTCGGCGGGGCTGCCCCCGGCGTGGGCGCAGGCGGTGCGCGAGGCGGCCGTACGCGGCTCCCAGGGGCTGCCCGAGGCGCTGGACGAGCTGACCGCCCGGGCCGGACTCCCACCGGGCCGTCCGCCGCGCCCGGGCTGGTGGCCGGTGGCCGTGCTGGCACAGGCGTCCATGACCCTCCTCCAAATCGTCGGCGGGCTCTGGCTGGTGGGCCAGATCGTCGGGGTCATGGCGCCGAACCTCGGGGTCCCGGTGCTGCTGATGGTGGCGGGCATCATCGGCGGCCCGCTCGTCGAGTGGAGCTGCCGGATGGCGGCGCGGGGGCCGGCGCGGCGGTACGGCGTGGAGGCGGAACGGCGGCTGCGGGAGGCGGCGTCGGGATGCGGGAGGGCGCGGGTGCTGGATCCGGTGGCGGCGGAGCTGCTGCGCTACCGGGAGGTCCGGGAGCAGTACGGCAAGGTCGTCGGGGTGGGGTGACGGCCGACGGCGGTGAGGTCCCTCGTTCGGGTGGCGGAGTTTTCCACAACCCGGGGATGGTCCACAGGGCGCAGCGGGCCCGGCCCGGCGGAGGCAGTCTGGCTTCGCGGCGATCGCGGTGACGCGGTCGGCACGCAGACAGCAGCAGCCGTACGGGACGGGCCCGTACGCATGTCAGGGAGGGGATCCCAGCGATGAACGAGACCATGATCTGCGCGGTGGGCAACGTGGCGACACAGCCGGTGTACCGGGAGCTGGCGACGGGCGCGTCGGTGCGGTTCCGGCTGGCGGCGACCGCACGCTATCTGGACCGCGAGAAGAACGAGTGGACGGACGGGCACACCAACTTCTTCACGGTGTGGGCCAATCGCCAGCTCGCCACGAACGTGGCGGGGTCGATCAACGTGGGTGATCCGGTGGTCGTCCAGGGCCGGTTGAAGGTGCGTTCGGAGGTGCGCGAGGGGCAGCCGGCCTGGACATCGGCCGACATCGACGCGGTGGCGATCGGCCACGACCTGGCGCGCGGCACCTCGGCCTTCCGGCGCACCCAGCGGCCGGAGAACACCGCCGCGGGTTCGTCCACGCAGCCCGAGCCCGTCTGGGAGACGCCACCGGGCGAGGCAGCGGAACGACAGGAGGCCGTCGCGGTGACGTGACGCCGACCGAGGGCGCGGCGACGGCGACCGAAGTGCGGCTTATCAGCGCATGTGTTCCGGTCATCTCTGGTCGATTTGTCGATAAGCCATACGAGTGAAAGGTCGTGGCGATAACGATTCCGAGTCGGATCGATCTTCCGACGGCCTCCTCGGGAAGAGGGGGGCGGCCGCGTCCCTAGGATGCCGAACACAGCTTCCGGGGCTACTGAGTTTGCTGGTGGGACCGCCACCCCGCTCGACAACGGGTCCTGCTCGAAGGGGAATTCCGTGTTTTCTGCGTTCTCTGCGCTGTCCGTGCGCGGACGGGGGGCGGCTCGCCTCGCGGCCGTCACGTTCGTCTCTGGCCTACTCGCCGCCGGTGCGACGGTGGCCGTCGCCGGCACGGCGTCGGCGGACGAGGCGGCGCAGAACCAGAGAGGGGCGACCGCCACCATAGGAGGCCTGAAGACCTACGGTGACGCGGTGATACACGACACCGACGGCGATCTCCAGGTGTCGGCCGGGCTGTTCGAGATGTCCGTCGAGGGCGGCGGAACGCTCCAGACCTACTGCGTCGATCTCTACAACCCCACGCAGAAGGACGCCAAGTACCACGAGACCGACTGGAGCGGCACCTCGCTGGGCGCCAACAAGGGTGCGGGCAGGATCCGTTGGATCCTGGAGAACTCCTATCCCCAGGTCAACGATCTCGCGGCGCTCGCCGCCAAGGCCGGTATCGCCTCCGGCCTGACCGAGCAGGACGCGGCGGCCGGCACCCAGGTGGCGATCTGGCGCTACTCGGACGACGCGGACGTGGACGCCGTCGACCCGCAGGCCGAGAAGCTCGCGGACTACCTCCAGAAGAGCGCCCGTGACGTCGTGGAGCCGGCCGCGTCCCTGACGCTCGACCCGCCCGCGGTCTCCGGTCACCCCGGCGAGCTGCTCGGCCCGGTGACGGTGCACACCAACGCGGCCGGCGCCACGGTCACCCCGCCGGCGGACACGGCCACCAGCGGCGTGCGGATCGTCGGCAAGGACGGCAGAGCGGTGACCTCGGTCAGCGACGGCAGTGAGCTCTACTTCGACGTCCCCGAGGACGCGGCGGCGGGCTCGGCCGACCTCACCGTGCAGGCCTCGACCACCGTGCCGGTGGGCCGTGCCTTCGCCTCCGAGAGCCGGAGCCAGACCCAGATCCTCGCCGGCTCCAGCGAGTCGACGGTCTCGGCCACGGCGAGCGCGACCTGGGCGAAGGAGGGTGCCGTGCCGGCTCTGTCCGCGGCGCGGAACTGCACGAAGGGCGGCCTGGACATCACGGCGGTCAACCAGGGCGATGAGGAGTTCGCCTTCGAGTTGATGGGCATCAAGTACGCCATCGCGGCGGGCGAGTCCCGCACGGTGACGGTCCCGCTCCAGGAGGACCAGGCCTACGACTTCACGATCACCGGCCCCGACGGTCTCGCCGAGCGCTTCACCGGTGTCCTCGACTGCCGCACCCGCAGCAGTGAGCGGGGCGCCACGACCCAGACCCTCAGCGAGCCCAGCCCCGCCACGGTGGCCCTCCCCACCACCGACGTCAACCTCGCCGAGACCGGCGGCTCCGCGACCACCCCGCTGATCGCTGGCACCGCCATCGCGCTGGTCGTGATCGGCGGCGCGGCCCTGGTCCTCACGGGCCGGAAGCAGAACCGGGCCCAGGACTGACCGCGGCGCGTCGGTGACGGGCAGAATGGCATCATGACCAAGCCATCCGCATCGCCGGCGCGTCACACCTCCTCGGACTCGGTGCTGTCCCTGTGGTCGCAGGACTCGGTGCTGTCGATCGGCTCGGTGGGCTCGGTGCTGTCCATCGGTTCCGTGGGCTCGGCCCTCTCGGTCGGCTCGATCGGCAGCGCCCTGTCCGTGGGCTCCATCGGTTCGGCCCTGTCCCTGATCTCGGCGGGATCGTGGCTGAGCACGGGGTCACTGCTGTCGGCGCAGTCGACGTGGTCGGTGCTGTCGTGGCGGACGTCCCGGGGGTGGATGCGGTCCTTGGGGGCGGTGGGGGCGGTAGGGGCAGCGGGCGCGGTGGTAGTGGGTGCGGCTGTGGTGCTGGCCGTGCGTGGGACGGGCGACTGACCACTGGCTGCGACGTTCCTCCAGGGGAGGGGCTCAGCGGTGGGGAGGTGGTCCTGAACGCCGTCCGCTCACCGGTCCGTGGAAGGTGGGTGAGGTGGCCGGTCCTGGACCGGGGTGCTGAAGGTGATGCCGGAGAAGTCACGTCCCTGCACGACGGGTCCGTGCTGTGTGCCGCCGCTGATGGCGTTGTGCGTGTCTCCGTCCCCGGTGCGCAGCAGCTGAGCCTGCTGCTGCCACTGCGTCAAGTCCGCGTGGAACGAGGGGTCTTGTTCGGCGCGGCGGTTCAGGGCCTCGCTGAGCGCCCGCGCTCGCTCCACGTCATGGGGGGCCTCGGACAGGGCGGCCAGTTCGGCTTCGCCGGTCGTGGGGCCCGTCCGCACCAATCCCCGTAGCGCCGACCAGAGTTGCCGGCCCATCTCACCGCCCGCTCCGGTCGCCGCCGCCACGAGAAGGCTCGCCGAGATCGGATCCACGCCAGTACCCCCAGTCGCTCAAAGGAGTCGAACGCATCGGTACGTCATCGTCCCAGAGCGGGCGCCGAGCAGGGCGGTCGTCGTCGGCCAGATTCGGGGGCCGGTGTCCGGTACCGAGCCACGAGCAATGGGTACCGGACACAGGGCGGTTCACATGCCGAAGTACGTCGGACCGTGACTCTGGACCATCACGTATGCAATGCATGTCAGTACTACGACACGGTTCAGATATCTCACGAGGCTCTTTGCCTTTCGTTCTCTCAACGAGCGTTGGTCTATGCCGAGACGTGGGCAAGGCACAGCTGCGGACCGGAGTGGCAGCGGGGTGCCTCGTCGCACGCGAGAACATTAGCGTGTTGATCGAGCGTGCGTGCGGCTATGGCGAACCAGGTCGAACGCTGCGCGGGTTACGCGTGTATCCCTATGGTCCGGCCGCGCCCATCCGAATTGAACTAGGCGGTAACTTCGGCCCGCAGCTCGGCCAGTAAGACGGCGGCCCGGACTTCCTCGGCGGAGGCCCCGATGCTCCGGCTCACCGCCAGGCTCTCCTCCATATGGGCCAGGGCCCGGGCGATGAGCCCGGCGTCCCGTTCGGCCAGGGCCAAGTCGTGGAGCACCTCGGCCTCCTCGCCCGCCGCACGAATGGCACGTGCCATCTCAAGTGCGGTGATGTGGTGTCGCAGGGCCTCATCGGTGCGTCCCGCCGTGCGGTACGTCCTGCCGATGCGCGTGAGGGCGATGGCCTGTGCGCGCCGGTCTCCGACATCCCGCAGCACCGGCAGGGCCATGCCGTACAGCTCAAGGGCTTCATCGGCTCTGCCGAGCGCATCCATCACGGACGCCATATTCATCTGAAGGGTGGCTCTGTCTCGCGGATTCCCCATCCGCTCGGCCACGATCACCGCCTGCCGATAAGCGATTTCGGCGGCCTCCGGGTGCCCTGCTCTCTTGTGGAGTTCCGCCATGTTGTTCAGTGCGCTGTATTTTCCCCGCTCATCTCCTATTTTCGTGAAATCGGCCAGAGCCGAAGTGAAGCACGCCAGAGCTTCTTCGTTCTCGGCCAGATGGAGATGATTGATGCCGAGTAGATTTCGGCAGCGCGCGGTGCGAAGTGTGTCAGTAGTTCGCGAAAGGAAATCAAGAGATTTCTTGAGAAGTGATCGGGCCGATCTGTACTGCCCCGTCTGCCACAGGGGGATCGAGAGCTGGTGAATGCATTCGCTCTCGAGCTCCCGGTCCCGCAGTGACCGTGCGAGGTCGAGAGCCTGGCGTGCGGTCGAGATCGCCTCGTCGTAAAGGGAGGCGTGGGTGTGCACCGCGCAGAGGTCGAGCAGGGCTCGCACCCTGGCCGGGCTGTCACCTGCGGTGTTCCAGTGGGCGACAGCGCGCCGCAGCAGTGGCTCGGCCGCGGCGAGGTGTCCCTCCATGTCCAGGAAGCCCGCCAACACATGAACAGAAAGGGCGAGTTGATGTTCTGTGCCGTGGTTTACAAGCCAGTTCAGGGTGTCCAGAAGATTGGCCGACTCGGTGATCAGCCACTGTTCCGCCGACTGCGCGCCGACGATTTCCGGACAGGGTGCGGTGGCGGGAACGCCCGTGCCGAGATCGGTGCGTGAACGGAAGGGATAGGCCAGCCGGTCCGCCCGGTCCGCGGTGTGCACGTAGTGATCCACAAGGTTTTGCACGGCCAGTCGGGCGTCGTCCCGGGATTCGGCGTCGCCCGACTCGATCAGTGATCTGGCGTAGTCCCGTAAAAGATCATGCATGGTGAAACGGTGGGGAATGGGCTCGGCCACGAGGTGGTGAGCCAGTAGTTCTTCAAGTACCTGTTCAGCCGTCTCCGGGGAGAGCCCGGTGAGAGCGGCAACCGCCCGGGGACCGAACTCGACTCCCACATGCAGACCGACGCGGCGGAAGACCAGCCGCTGGTCGGCGTTGAGAGCCTCGTACGAGACCGCGAAGACATGGGTCAACGTGCGGTCCAGGTCGTGGAGTTGGGCCAGGCGGCCGTTGCCGTCGCTCAGCTGGCGCAACAGGTCGGAGGTGGTCCACGAGGCGCGGGCCAGCAACCGGCTCGCGGCGATCTCGATCGCCAGCGGGAGGTAGCCGCAGACCCGGACGATCTCCGCCACATCGGCGGGATTCGTGTCGCGCGCTCTCCCCAGCCGCTGTGCGAAGAGCGCCGCCGCGTCCTCGGGAGGCAGCACGTCCAGTGAGACCGGCCGTACGCCAGGCAGTCCGGGCAGTCGTCGGCGGCTGGTCACGACGACCGCTGTCGGGGAAGCGCCCGGGAGGAGTGGGCGGATCTGCTCGGAGGAGGTCGCGTCGTCGAGGATCACCAGCATCCGGCGGTCTCGTGCCACCGAGCGCCACAGGGCGACCAACTCGTCCAGTTCGCAGGGTAGTTCCTTGGTGGCCAGGCCGAGCAGCCGTAGCAGTTCGGTGAGGGCGCGGGCGGGGGTCGGTCGGGTCCGGTCGGTGGAGGAGCCGCCGAGGTGGAGGAAGATGCGGCCGTCCGGGAAGCGGTCCCGTAATCGATGCGCCAGGTGGACGGCCAGGGCGGACTTTCCGACCCCGCCCATTCCGTGGATCGCCTCGACGGTGACGACGTCCGCTGCTCCCCGCCCCTCGCAGAGCGCCGCGGTGAGCCGCCGCAGTTCATCGTGCCGCCCGGCCCACGGGACATCACGGGGCAGGTTGTCCGGGACCCGGCGCGTCGGCCGCGGGACGCGCTTGTCCTTGGCCCCGGTGTGGGGGAGGAGGTCTGCCGCGGGGGTTCCCGCCAGGATTCCCTGGTGGACCCGGTGCAACCCGCGGCCGGCGTCGAGGCCGATGTCCCGGACGACACGCTGCCGGGTCCGCTGAAGCAGTCTGGTCGCCTCGGCCGTCCGGTTGCCGCCGTACAGGGCGACGGCGAGTCGTTCGGCCAGGGCCTCGTCCACGGGGTGTGCCTCGGCCAACGGCAGGAGTACGGGCACGGCGTCGCTGAACTTCCCTGCGCCCAGAAGGATTTCGGCCCTGGTCATGGCTGCCACGAGGCTGGTCTCGCCGATAGCGGCACGCAGATGCTCGGCCCACGAGCCGGTGATCCCGCCCAGCGGCTCGCCGTGCCACAGAGCCTCCGCCCGGTCCAGCAGACGCAGTCCCGTCTCCTCGTCCCCGTTGTCCCGCAGGGATCGGGCTCGCTCGACGCAGTTCGTGTAACAGCGCAGGTCCACCCGTTCCGGGTCGACCTCCAGGGCGTACGAGTTCGTACGACTGACGACCGGGGGAGCGTCGCCCCCGGCCATCCGCAGGGCGCCCCGGATGCGGGAGATGTGGGCGTGGAGCGCTTCCCGTGCCTTGGCGGGCGGATGCTCGTCCCAGATGCGGTGGATCAGAGCGTCCACGCTCACCGTGCGACCCGCGTCCCAGGCGAGGCCGGCGAGCGCCAGCCGTGTCTTGGTCGATCCGAGATCGCTACGGCGGCCCGCCGTTCGGATCTCCACCGATCCCGAAAGCCTGATCTCGAACTCCACCAGCGTCCTCCCCGCCGGTAGGCCCTGTGATTGCCGAGCATTCGAGAGTGTCATGGACCTGGCATGGGCGACCATAAGGGAGCGCTGTGTGTTCAAAGTTGACCGGTAAATAGCCCTATTGGTTCACATCTTGTCCGCAGTGGGGAGTGACTCCCGAGAAGACGGAAGGAGTCGCGTACGTGCGTGCTTTCTCCTCGGACGGATCGGAGGCGCTGCTGTCGGCCATGGCCGCCTGCGGCGCCGACCCGGAGTCGCCCGCGTGGCGCGAACTGGCCCGGGTGATGGACACCGCGGCCCTCGCGGCCCCCTCGGTGGCGCGGCTCTGGCCGGGGCACGAGGCGCGGGGGCAACCGGTCGAGGTGGCGCGGTGGCAGCAACTGGCGCAAGCTTTAGGTGAGTTGGCATCGCGCGACCCAGCGACACGGCAGGCGCTTGCCGAGTGGTTACGCGACCACTTTGCCCCCGGTCCGACTCTGCCTGGGTCGCCCTCCGTGCCGTCCGGATCGGGCCCGACGCCACCCGCAGCCGCGCCCAGGGCACCCGCACCGCCCGCATCCGCACCGACGTCTCCCGGGCCGGCCCCGGAGCCGCCCGCAGCCGTACCCACGTCACCAGTCCCCGACCCTGCCCCAGCACCCCCCGCCCCCGCGGTGACCGCCAACCTCATCAGCGGCAGTTCCGTGCTCCACGGGCCCAGCGTGCAGGCTCGGGACATCCACGGTGGTGTCCATTTCCATCCCTCCGTCACCCCGGCACCACCGCCCCGCCACCCCGTTCCCCGGCAACTGCCGCCGGTGACCGCGCGGTTCGTCGGCCGGGAGGCCGACCGGCAGGCACTCGACGCACTGCGTGCCGAGCGGTCGGCGCACGCGCCGCAGGTCCTGGTGGTCACCGGGCTCGCGGGTGTCGGGAAGACCACCTTCGCCGCCCACTGGCTCCACGAACACGCCGACAGTTTTCCCGACGGCCAGCTCTACGCCGACCTCGGCGCCCAGAACACAGCCGCGGAGGACGGCCCCGTCTCCCCGGCCACCGTCCTGGAAGCCTTCCTGATCGCACTCGGCGCGTCCTCGGTGCCGAGCGGAACCGCACAGCGAAGCGCGCTGTGGCGTTCCACGACCTCGGGCCTCCGGCTCGCCGTCCTGCTGGACAGCGCGTTCACCGCCGCCCAGGTCCGCCCGCTCCTGCTCGGCACACCGACCGGCCTCACCATCGTGACCAGCAGAAACAACCTGACCGGGCTGCGCGTCGACGGCGCCTCCGTGCACCGTCTGGAGGGGCTCCCCGCCGCCTCCGCCGTCGAACTCCTTGCCGTCGGCGGCGGGACGCGCGTGGTCCGGGAGCCGGCCGCCGCGCGTGAGGTGGTCAGACTGTGCGGCCGCCTGCCCCTGGCCGTGGCCCTGGCCTCCGCCCAGCTCGCCCTGCGCCCCCACCGCTCCGTGTCCGCCCTGGCCGACAGCCTGTCCCGGGGGCGGGGCGCGGTCGACACACTGCGCGTGGACGGGGAGGCCGTGATGCGTACGGCGCTCGACATGTCGTACGACGTCCTCCCGGGCGGGAGTCGGGCCCTGTACCGCCGGATGGGACTGCTGCCCGCCGACCGCCACGACCTGTCGCTGCTGACCGCCCTCGCAGCCGACGTGGAGGAGCCGGGCGGGGAAGGGGCGGGGGAGGAAGGTCCGGGGGAGAAAGGGGTCGACAGTGCGGAGGCCGCCGACATCGCCGTCGGCGCGCTCGTGGAGTCGAATCTGCTGGAGGAGACGGGGCCGGGCACCTATCGCTTCCATGACCTTGTCCAGCCGCACGCCCGGCGGCTCGGCGAGGAGCTGGAGGACCCGGGCCGACGCGAGCGCACCCTGCGGCGGTTCGTCGACTGGTGTCTGTCCACCGCGGCTTCGGCGGAGGGCATCCTCACGCCCAGCCACCGGCTGGCAGGGCACGACCTCCCCGCCGGGACGACGCCCGCGACACCACTCGACGGCCCCGAGGAGGCGCTGACCTGGCTGGACACGCACCGCAACGCGCTCATGGGTGCCGTACGGCTCTCGGCCCGGCTCGGCTGGCACTCCTCCTGCTGGCGTCTGACGGACCTCATGTGGCCCCTGTTCCTGCGGTTGCGCCCCTCGGAGATGTGGATCGAGGCGCACCGCCTCGGCCTCGAAGCGGCGCGCCGGAGCGGATCGAGGCAGGGGGAGGGCCGCATGCTCACCTCCGGCGCGATCGGCCTGCGCGACGCGGGCCGCTACCGGGAGGCCGCCGACTGGTACCGGCAGGCACTGGAGGCGGCCACGGCCGACGGCGACGTACGCCAACAGGCCCAGGCCCTGAGCGGGTTGGGACACGTCGCACTCCTGGCCCACCGGCTCGACGAGGCCCGCGGCCACTTCGAGCACGCCCTGCGGCTGCGGGAGTCGATCGGCTACCGGCGCGGCGCCGCCCTGACCCGGCGGCGCCTCGGCGAGACCGCACTGGCCGCCGGTGACCTGGCCACGGCCGCCGAGCAGCTGCGCCGGGCGGGCACCGAACTGGACGCGCTGGAAGAGACGTACGAGGCGACCCGCGTCCTGGCTCTTCTCGGTCATGTGCTGGACCGCGCAGGGGACCCCGACGGGGACCCGGGCGGTGGTGTGCGACGGCTGCGGGAGGCGCTCGCGCGCTTCCGGGCGGGCGAGGCCCGTTCCGAGCACTGGGAGGCACGCTGCCTGGAATGGCTCGGCCAGGCCGCCGAGACGCGTGGTGATCGGGAGGAATCGGTACGCCACTACGAGGCCGCCCGCGCGCTCCTCCGCCGCCTGAGCCCCGCGGACGCACAACGCCTGGACGACCGGCTGCGGCAGCGGTGAGCGCCGCGGCCGGCCGTCCTCCCGCCGGTCCGGTCAGTGCGGCGGTACCTCGGCGAGGCGGCGGAGCGCGTCCGGCGGTCTCCCGGCCACCGTCCAGGCGTGCACGACCGAGGCGACCGTGTGCGGCGGGAGCGGTGCATGGGACCTGCCGCCCCGTGACGGCCGTACGAACGACACGGTGCCCGACGCGTCCCGTACCCCGGCGACGCACACGGTGGACGTGTCGGGTACGGCGGCGGCAAGGCAACCGGGGTGGGCGGTCAGCAGCTCGAGCACGCGTCGGCGGGCTGCGCCGGGCGGCAGTGGGGCACGGCTCACCAGGACGTCGGCGTGTGCCGCGAGCGCTGCCTGCTCCGGGCCGTCCGCGTCCACCCACAGGTGCACGTCGCAGGGCAGCGGGCCTCCGGGCGGGTGCGGGCAGGGGGAGGGATACGGCTGTCCGCGTCCCCCGGTGGGCGAGGGCAGCGGATCGGACCGTACGAGCACCGGACCGTGCGCCGAGTCCGAACGCCAGACGGCGAGGGACGACCGCTCGTGCGAGCCGCCGGCGTGGAGCGCGGACGGACCGGAGCGCGCCGCGGGAAAGCACACCGTGGCCCATGCGGCATCCATGGCCGACGCGACGTCCCTGACCCATGCGGCATCCGGGATCGGGCGCCGGTCGCTCCTCATGCCGCCCCACTGCCGGCGGAGATCTCCCACCGGGTCAGCGCGGGCGGTGGCGGGGGCGGTGCGACGAGGGGCGGACGGGCCGGTTCGCCCAGCCCGAGCAGGCGGTAGAGGAGCGAGCGCATCCGCCGGTGGAACTGTCCCGGCGCCGACGTCAGCGAGGCGGCGACATGGTCGTACTGCCCCGGGCGGTGCAGCTGAGCCGCGTACTCCAGCTGCTCCGCGAGCGGATACCCCGGTACGACCACGGGCGCCACGGCGGACAGCAGAGCCGCCGGGGAGCAGGCCGACACCTCGCGCCGGGGACCGGCGGTCAGCAGCAGCGTCGCGTCCGTGAGGGTGCCGTACGCGGTGAGTGATCCGTGGTCCCCGATGATCCAGTCGGCCGCGATCAGCGGCGCCTGCCAGTCGGCCTCCGGCGGCACGACCGCGAGCCCGCGGCCCCGGCAGGAGGACAGCCAGCCGTGCACCTGCCGGGTTCCGTGGCCGGCGAACACATTGGGATGGACCAGCATCGCCACGCGGTGGCCGTCGCCCGGCAACTGACTCAGCAGTTGCGGCAGCAGGGCGTCGAGCCGCCCGAACGTCGACGCGGGCCCCCAGGTGGACGTGACGACCACGAGTCGCTGCCCGTCCTCGATTCCGAGTGCCCGGCGGTAGGCATCCCGGCCGGGCCGGCCCGCCATGATCCGGTCGGCACACGGATCGCCCGCCACGTGCGCCACCGGAAGCGCCTCAGGGCAGGACCGGGAGAGTTCCTCCAGGTCCCGGTCATGGGCGTAGACGACCGCCGCCGGGACCAGCTGCCCCTCGTGCAGCAGATGCCGGCGGCTCAGCATCCCCGGCGGCCTCGGCTCACCCGGGGCCAGTGCGGTGACGTCAGTGAGCAGTTTGATCTGGCCGGCCCCGTGCGAGATGCGTACGACCGGAGCCCGCAGTTCGTGCACTCCGCGGGAGCCCGCGGCGAGCGCGAGGTCGAAGTCGGCGCGCCGGGCCTCTTCCCAGGGCACGGTGCTGATGCCCAGGCTCCGCAGGAACTCGGTGGTCCCGTTGCCGAAGGCGTGCGGGGCGACCGTGAAGACCAGTTGGATGCGCAGGTCGGTCTCCAGGAGTTCGAAGACCTCGCGCAGCCGTTGGGCGAAGGTCACGGTGTGCACGACGACCAGGACCCTTTTGCAGTCCCGTACGGTCAGCCAGTGCCCCTGCTCGATCAGTGCTGATCTCGTCGTTCCGACAGACACGCGATCCCCCATCGCTCGTCGCGACGTACCACGGACGGCAGGGGGGTTCCCGGCGCACACAGTGCTTTCCTTGCACGTCTCTTGCAGCACCCTTGCGGCGGCGCAGCTGCCACTTACCTCTGCGGTGTCCCGGCCTGACTGTCCGAGAGCTGTGGCTGCGGCTCTGGCCGAAGCAGATCTCGGGGGTCGCTGACGACCAGCGTAGTGGCCATTTTGTCCCACAGCTCCTGTCGATTCTTGTCCCACAGGAGCCAGAAATAGGGAATCAGAAGGGTGAAGCTGGCAAGGAATCCGATGAGCGTCTTCGCGATGACTTCCCGGAAGAACATCCTGAGCCATCCGGCGGTTCGAGCCTGCGGAATGCAGACGACTCTCATGTGGAGCAGCTGTTTGGCGGGCGTTTGGCCATACTGGAAGACTATGAGCGCCCAGATGACCCAGCCGATCACCAACGTGCAGATCATGAGTACGAACTCCAGCAAGTACCCGCCGAAGCGAAGTCCGGCAGTGGAGAGCGTTATTCCTTGCGGCAGGAACAGTACCTGATTGCAGAATTGGCAGGAGAGTTCCTCGCCGACGGGTTTTCCGCAGGCCGGGCATTCGGTGGGCGGTGTCAATGCCGTCGACGTTGCCGGCGGCGTTGGCTGTGGTGTGAACGGCGGCGGGGTCGTCGGGGGGTGTTGGGGTCGCTGGCCCCATTGCCGGGGCTCGCCGCGAGCCTCAGGCTGCACCCTCGTTCCCCTGTGCTCGTCAGGGTTCTCGGTCATTGTCGTCTCCACTCGCTGTTGCGTAGGCTCAGTGACCAAAGGGGTCAAGGGCCTGGGAGGTCCCGTAGTCCTCCCACTGCAGTGAGACGCGATCGCCGATCCTGGGAACGTTGTGGAATACAGCCCAGGACATGATGATCCTGTGGTTGGGGCTCAGGTTGGCGTTCCACTCCGGGTGATCGCTGCATAGGTCGTGCTCGGCCTTTACGTACCCAATACTCTTGCCTTGTCTGAATATGTTTTCCCTTATCTTTCCGGTGTCCCAACCCTGGCATGTCAAGTAAACGACATGATCTGACGTGTTGTTGTAGATGACGTTCACCTGCCAGCGTGTGGGTATGCCTCCCTCCCAGGGGAAAACTTGGCTGGCTATCCAGAAGACTTGCACCTCTCCGTCGTCCGAGACGACATTGCTCTTGCCCTGGGTTGCGTATGCACCAGCCTCGGGGAATGAGCCGGCTGCTGAGACTATGGACGGCTGCTCTGCGGGGGCGGCACTCAGTCCGATTGCCGCGACCATCATCACTGGGCTACTCGCAGCCAAAGCCCTTCGGATGTTCATGGTGACCACATCCCAAGCGGGCG
This sequence comes from Streptomyces sp. NPDC024687, assembly GCF_055559055.1. NCBI lineage: Bacteria > Bacillati > Actinomycetota > Actinomycetes > Kitasatosporales > Streptomycetaceae > Streptomyces > Streptomyces sp. NPDC024687. The sequence goes on from NZ_JBVHLJ010000001.1 coordinate 165,128, forward strand.
GAAATGCATGATGTGCAGGTGCCACGGCAGCGCGATGCGTCGGAGCGATCCGAATGGTGCTCGGTGCATCTGCGGGTGCTTGACCGCTTCGAGCGGTAGCTGTCGCCTGCCATGGGGCGAGAGTGTCCGCCAGGCATATGGCGGGGTTCGCCTGCGGTACCGGCAGTACCTATGTCCAGGGGAGCACGGGTCGGAGGCAGCTGCATGTCGATCAAGGGCGTTGCGGGTACAGCATTCTCCCCGACGGGCCCGGCATCCGGGACGCGGGCGGCATCGGGACCGACTGGCGTTCCAGGGCGTCCTGTTCGTGCCGGCAGACCGGGATCGGCTGGGGCCGGCGCAGCACCATGGAGCGCGCCCGGCTGACCGCCTTCACCACGGTCATGGCGGCTTCGGCGGCCTTCCGGATGATCTTCGCTCAGAGCGGTTCCGCCCTGTCGCTGCTCGCCGCGCACCGCACGACCGCGACATCCTCGGCTTCACGGTTCCCGCGAGCCGGCTGCAGTCGGTGCACCCGCTGTCCATCCTGCTGTCGGCCCCCTGGCAGGCCGGCTGCACCTGCCGCAGGAGCCCGGCTTCGCTTCGGGGATGACATGCGGGCGGCGCCTGGTCGGCGGACCGAGGCTGGACTGGGGTGTGGCCCCGCTGTGCGAGGTCCTCCTCGCGGAACTCCGCGGCGCGGACATCCTGGCGACAACCGTGACCGGTCGGCTACCGGGTGGTCGGTGAACGGCCAGGTCACAGCCCCCCGACCGAACGGGTTACCACCCGAGGGTGGACGTCAGGCAAGATGGGGTGTATCTGCCCACTCCAGATCTCAAGTTGCCGGACGGTTTCTCTTGGCTGAGTACATCTACACCATGCGCAAGACGCGTAAGGCGCACGGAGACAAGGTCATCCTTGACGACGTGACGCTGAGCTTCCTGCCCGGCGCGAAGATCGGTGTGGTCGGGCCCAACGGTGCCGGTAAGTCCACCGTTCTCAAGATCATGGCGGGTCTGGAGCAGCCGTCCAACGGTGACGCGTTCCTGTCGCCCGGCTTCAGCGTCGGCATCCTCATGCAGGAGCCGAAGCTCGACGAGTCCAAGACGGTCCTGGAGAACGTCCAGGACGGCGCCTCCGAGATCATGGGCAAGCTCAACCGCTTCAACGAGGTCGCCGAGCTCATGGCGACCGACTACTCGGACGCGCTGCTGGACGAGATGGGCAAGCTCCAGGAGGACCTGGACCACGCCAACGCCTGGGACCTGGACGCGCAGCTGGAGCAGGCCATGGAGGCGCTGGGCTGCCCGCCCGGAGACTGGCCCGTCACCACCCTCTCCGGTGGCGAGAAGCGCCGCGTCGCGCTCTGCAAGCTGCTGATCGAGGCCCCGGACCTGCTCCTCCTCGACGAGCCCACCAACCACCTGGACGCCGAGTCGGTGAACTGGCTGGAGCAGCACCTGTCGAAGTACGCGGGCGCTGTCGTCGCCGTCACTCACGACCGGTACTTCCTGAACAACGTCGCCCAGTGGATCCTCGAGCTCGACCGCGGCCGCGCGATCCCCTACGAGGGCAACTACTCCACGTACCTGGAGAAGAAGGCCGCTCGCCTCAAGGTCGAGGGCCGCAAGGACGAGAAGCGCGCCAAGCGCCTCAAGGAAGAGCTGGAGTGGGTCCGCTCCAACGCCAAGGGCCGCCAGACCAAGTCCAAGGCCCGCCTGGCTCGTTACGAGGAAATGGCGGCCGAGGCCGACAAGATGCGGAAGCTGGACTTCGAGGAGATCCAGATCCCGCCGGGCCCGCGTCTGGGCTCCATCGTCGTCGAGGTCAACAACCTCTCGAAGGCGTTCGGCGACAAGGTCCTGGTCGACGACCTCTCGTTCACGCTGCCGCGCAACGGCATCGTGGGCATCATCGGCCCGAACGGCGCCGGCAAGACCACGCTGTTCAAGATGATCCAGGGTCTTGAGCCCGCGGACTCGGGCACGGTCAAGATCGGCGACACGGTCAAGATCAGCTACGTCGACCAGAGCCGGGCCAACATCGACCCCAAGAAGACCCTCTGGGCCGTGGTGTCGGACGAGCTGGACTACATCAACGTGGGCCAGGTCGAGATGCCGTCGCGGGCCTACGTCTCCGCCTTCGGCTTCAAGGGTCCGGACCAGCAGAAGCCGGCCGGCGTCCTGTCCGGTGGTGAGCGCAACCGCCTGAACCTGGCGCTCACGCTCAAGGAGGGCGGCAACCTGCTGCTCCTCGACGAGCCCACCAACGACCTCGACGTCGAGACCCTGTCCTCGCTCGAGAACGCTCTGCTCGAGTTCCCGGGCGCGGCTGTGGTCATCTCCCACGACCGCTGGTTCCTGGACCGGGTCGCGACCCACATCCTCGCCTACGAGGGTGACTCCAAGTGGTACTGGTTCGAGGGCAACTTCGAGTCGTACGAGAAGAACAAGATCGAGCGGCTCGGCCCGGACGCCGCGCGTCCGCACCGCGCCACCTACAAGAAGCTGACCCGGGGCTGATCTTGCGGCACACCTACCGCTGCCCGCTGCGCTGGGCGGACATGGACGCGTACGGCCACGTCAACAACGTGGTCTTCCTCCGCTACCTGGAGGAAGCCCGTATCGACTTCCTGTTCCGCCCGGAGAAGGACTTCCAGCAGGGGTCCGTGGTGGCACGCCATGAGATCGACTACAAGCGGCAGCTGGTCCACCGGCACGCGCCCGTGGACATCGAGCTGTGGATCACCGAGATCCGGGCGGCGTCCTTCACCATCGCCTACGAGGTGAAGGACGGCGACGACGTCTACGTCCGGGCCTCGACGGTGATCGTGCCGTTCGACTTCGAGGCCCAGCGGCCGCGCCGGATCACGGCGGAGGAACGGGAGTTCCTCGAGGAGTACCGGGACGACGACGAGGAGGAGGCCGTCGCCGCATGACGGTGCTCCACCTCGCCGACGAGGGGGAGGCCGCGGATCTCGCCGCCTTCCTCTCCCGGCTGCTCCACTACGACCGCTCGGCCGCGGTACGGCTCCAGGGGGCCGGCACCGCGCTCGCCGTCTTCGGGCGCCCGCCGTCCTTCGAGGTGCTGGCGATCCGGGCGGTGCGGCTGGCCAAGCCGTACGAGAACGGGCTCGACGACACCCTCGATGTGACCGTGTCCGCCGGGGAGCTCCTCGGGTCCGTCGACGAGAGCGCGGGTACGGCTGTCGTGCCGGGGGTGGTGACCGGGCCGCCCTGGGCCGGAGTGCTGCCGCCGCGCGGCGGGTGGCAGGCGGTGACCGGGCTGCCGGGGCCGGAGGCGCTGCGGGCGCTCGTCCACGCCGGGGTCGCCGAATTCCGGGCCCGTAGCGAGGAGTTGGCACCCGAGACGCGTACGCGGGCCGAACTCGACCGGATCGGGCGGGAGATCTGGTCCCGGACCGTGGGAGACACCCGGCTGCCCGTGCGGGCCGTGCACGCGGCCCAGTCGCTCGGATTCCTGCGGTCCGGCGGGGGCCTGGGGCTCTTCTCTTCGGGGGCGTGGCTGCGGCTGCGGACGCCCTACGGCTCGATCGCCGTACGGCAAGGGGGACTCGGGGCGCTTGGCGTCAGCGTGCGCTGAGGGTCATCCGTCCCGGTCGCTGTCGTCCGGCCATACGCCGATGTGGTCCGGCTCCAGTTCCAGCGCGACCCGGTCGCGCATCCCCAGCGCCTCCGTGTACTCCTTCGGGAGCTGGAGGCGGCCCGCGCGGTCCAGCATTGCGTACTCCCTGGCCACCAGGGTCTCGTGGCCCGTTGCCGCGTCCACCTCGCTGCGGCGCAGGACCTCGGTGGACGTACGGCCGTCCCTGATCGCCACCGCGCGGCGGACCTCGCCGGCCACGGCCTGGTCGTGGGTGACGATGACGATCGTCGTGCCGAGCTGTTCGTTGGCCGTGCGGAACGCGGCGAAGATCTGTTCCGCGGTGTGGGAGTCCAGTTCGCCCGTCGGTTCGTCGGCCAGGAGGACCGCGGGGTTGTTGGCCAGGGCCACCGCGATCGCCACGCGTTGCTGCTGGCCGCCCGACATCTGGTGGGGGCGGCGGTTGCGGCAGTCGGCGACCTCCAGCAACTCCAGGAGTTCCAGGGCGCGTTCGGTGTGGATGCGGCGGGGTGTACGGGCGCCGGAGAGCTGGATGGGGAGGGTGATGTTCTGGGCGGCGGTGAGATAGGGCAGGAGGTTGCGGGAGGTCTGCTGCCAGACGAAGCCGACCGTCTTGCGGCGGTAGGCCAGGCGGTCCTTCGCGGTCATGGTCAGCAGGTCGTGCCCCGCGACCCGGGCGGCGCCGGCGGTGGGGGTGTCCAGGCCGGCGAGGATGTTCATGAGCGTGGACTTGCCGCTGCCGGACGCGCCCACCAGGGCGAGGAGTTCGCCCTCGCGGACCAGGAGGTCGAGGCCCTGGAGGGCCTGGACCTCCACGCCGTCGGTGGTGAAGACGCGGACGAGCCGGTCACAGGTGATCAGGGCGTCGTGGCCGTAGCCGGGACGGGAGCGGGCCTGGGCCGCCCGGTCGGCCAGGTTGGTGAGGGTGGGATTCGTCGTCATCGGCCTTCTCCTCGACGGTGGTCCGGGACGGTGAGTGGCCGGGGCGGGGTCCCGCTGCTGCGGTCGCCCCCGGCGAGGTCGGCGCCTCCGCCGGTGTCGTCCTGGCGGTATGACTGCGTATGGCTGGGGCCGGGGTGGGCGCTCGTCTGCGGCAGGGCTGCTCGTGGCTGGAGCCGAGGTAGGTGCTCGTGCCGCGCGGGCGGGCTGCTTCGCCCGCCGCCGGGCGGGTGCCGTCGCGCCCGGCGAGGTCGGCGGGTCCAGCGTTGTTCCCGCGCTGGCCGGTGCTGCCGTGTCCGTCGGGGTCGCCCCAGCAGCCCGCCTGCCCGCGACCGGGGCCGAGGGAGACGCGCGTCTCGCGCAGACGGGTTGCTTCGCCCGCCGCCGCTGAGCGGATGCCGCCGCGCCCCCCAGCACCGCCGCGCCCACCGCCACCCTCCCAGCCGTCCGACCAGGTGTTCATCTCGCGTCCCCCGCTCTCAGCTCCCGCACCGATCCCCGTCTCCCCGACCACCATGCCTGGCCGATCCCCATCCCCACCGCCAGCAGCAGTACGGCCGTCGCCGGTATCGCCAGGGACAGGGTGTCCGTGCGCAACTCCGACGCGGGCGAGGAGGGTTCGGCCGAGGGGAGGGCGATGGCTGTCAGGTCGATGCCCGGGGACAGGAGGCGGATGGTGGCCCAGCCCGTGAGGGTGCCTCCCAGCGCGGCCAGGATCGCCTGGGGCAGGGACTCCAGGATCAGCAGGCGGCGGCCCGCCGCTCGGGTCAGGCCCATCGTGCGGAGTCGGGCCAGCAGCGCCGTGCGTTCGGGGGCCGAGCGCAGGAGGGACAGCAGGAGGGCCAGGAGCGCGTAACCCGTGCCGGCCGCCACCGCCGTCGCGTAGACGCCTTCCGCGCCGGTCTGCAGCGGCGAGTCGACGTAGCGTTCCCGTTCCTCGGACCTCAGGTGCACGGACGCCGCCTCGGGGGCCGCCCTGCGCAGAGCGGGCCCGTCCAGGTCCTTCCCCGTCAGCAGCAGGGTCGTCGGCCGCGCCATCTCCGGGCTCAGCGCCTCGCGTTCCACGACCAGGAAGTCCGGGCCCGTCACGGCCGACGTGCGGTCGAGGACGGTGGTGATGCGGACGGTGAGCGAGCTGCCGTCCGGGAGGAGGACCGGGAAGGGGCGGGTGCCGTACGTCCGGGCCGTGGCCGTGGAGGCCAGGGCCGGGGTCGTGCCTCCGGCGGCCCCCTTCCGCAACCGGTCCGCCGGGAAGGCGCCGATGCCGGTCCGGGACGACAGTGCCGCGTAGTCCGCGGGGTTCACCCCGGCCAGCGGCACCGAGACCGCTCCGTCCTCCGGCTTCGCTTCGTACGTGACGCTCACCGCGGACAGGCCGCTCACCCCGGGTGAGCGGCGCAGCCGCTCCGGCAGCCCCGACGGGAGCGGCGTCGCCGTCTCCACGCGCGCGTCGGCGCCGACCGCGAGGAGGGCCGCGTGGTCGCGGGCCTCCTGTACGCCCGCGAGGACCGAGCCGCCGAAGGCCGCCGTGGTCAGAGCGGTCAGCAGGGCGAGCAGGGGCAGGACGGCGGAGGCCGAGGTGCGGCCCGCCCGGGCCAGGGACAGATGGGCGAGGGCACCGCGCAGACGGGCGGCCGGGCGGGCCAGGACCCGCAGCGGAAGCGGGTACAGACGGACCAGGACCAGGGCGGCGATCACGCCCACCAGCACCGGTGCCAGCGAGACGAGGTCGTCGGACGCGCCCGACGTGCCGCGGCGGCGCAGCGACTCCACCGCCCCCGCCGCCAGCACCAGCAGCGTCAGCTCGACGACCGTACGGCGCCGGGACGGTCGTACGGAGGAGATGTCCTCGCGGCCGGTGTGGACGCGGACCGCGCGGTGGGCGGCCACCGCGCGCAGGGGCAGGGCGGCACAGGTGACGGCGGTGACCGCCACGGCGGCCGCGATCGCGTACGGGAAGCGGCCCTCGGGGACCGTGACGAGCGCGGCGGCCAGGCCCAGGGCGCCCGCCGGGACGGCCACGACCGCCGTCTCGGCGAGGAGGCGGGCGGTGAGCCCCCGCAGGGAGGCGCCACGGGCCCGCAGCAGGGCGAGTTCGCCGCGGCGGCGGTCGGCGGTGAGGCCGCCCGCCATCAGCAGGACGACGACGGCGACCGTGCCGGTGCCGGACGCGGCGACCGCGACGAGCGGGGCGACTTCGCCCCGGAACCGGTCGTAGGCGATGAGGATCTCGTCGAGGTCGGTGAGGACGTCGGTCCGGCCGGTGATCTCGCTCAGTTCGGTCACCGGACCGTCGATCTCCAGCCGCACCTTCTGCAGGGCCGGACCAGCCTCCAGGGAGGCGAGCGCGGAGCGCAGGGCCGGGGTGTCGCGGGCCCGCAGCGTCTGCTCGGAGGGCGCCAACTGCCAGTAGGGCTCCGGGTTTCCGGGGGTGGCGAGCAGGAGCGGGGCCGCCTCGGGGGCGATGAGCAGGGCGCCGAGCCAGTGCATGTCCAGGGACGGCGCGGGTTCGCGGATCAGGGACGGGGAGCGCAGGATCGGGTGGGTGGACCAGTAGGAGCCCTGCGGGTCGTGCGGGGTGACGATGCCCGTGACGCGGATGGGCAGGGTACGGCCGGCGGCGGGCGCGTGGATCACCGAACCGACCTTGATGTGGAGGGACTTGGCGGTCTCGACGGTGACCGCGGCCTCCAGCTCGGGGCTGTTCGCGGTCACCTCGCCGTCCGCACGCGGCAGACGTCCCCGGGCGAGCGAGGTGTGGGCGCCCAGGCCCGCCTGGGCGATCAGGGTCACCTCCGCGGGTTTGCCGGTCGGGCGCGGCAGCCACGGGTCCGGTACCGGGATGTCCATGGTGGTGCGCACGCCGTACGTCGACTGCCCCGGGTCGAGGACGAGCGCCCGCGGGACCTGGGCGCGGACCTTGGCGTACTGGTGGGCCAGCACGCCGGGGCGCAGGACGTCCTCGCGTCCGCGTGGCGGCAGCATCATGGACGGCTGCGGGGCGAAGACCTCGATGCTGGTCCGGTCGGGGCGGGCCTGTTCGACGGCCCGGCGCAGTCCGGCGTCCTCGTAGCGGTCGACCGCCCGTGGGAACGCGGCCGCGAGGCACGCGGTCAGCGCGACCAGCAGCGCCAGCCAGAACGCGGTGCCGGGCGCGGTCCGCAGCCGCGTGCGCACCCAGGGCACGGACTCCCCGGAAGCCGCCGGCTCGGCCGTGTTGAAGAACCTCACCTCACTCGCCCCCCTCACGCAGCGCCCGCGCCGGATCCGCCCGCCGCAGTGCCAGCGCCGCGGTGACCAGGAGCGGGGCGAGGGCCACCGCCGCCAGCAGCGTGGCCGCCTGCGGGAGCGGGAGCTGGACCAGGACCTGCGGGACCGGTCTGGTCGCCTCGTCCGTCAGCACGATCAGCGGGACCACCGCTCGGGTCAGCACCGTGCCCAGCAGCGCGCCCACCAGCAGCGCCAGCACCACCAGGACGCCCTGTTCCACGGCGACCGCCCTGGCCAGCCGCCGCCGCGGGGCCCCCAGGGCGCGCAGTACGGCGAACTCCGCGCCGCGCTCCCGCAGCGACCCGGCCGCGCTCACCGCGAACCCGACCGCGGCCAGCGCCGCCGCCACCGCGGCCGCCGCGGCGAACGCGGCCTCGGGGCCCGCGCCGAACGGGTCGTCGCGCAGCTGCCCGGCGAGTTCGTCCCGTACCACGACCTGCGCGGGGTCCATGTCGGGCCGGGCCCGCAACGCCGCCGCGACCTTGTCCGAGGCGCCCGGCCGGGTCGACAGCCACCATTCGGTCGGCTCCACGCCGCTGTCGGACTGCTCCTGCAACTGCCGGTTCACGGACCGCAGATCGACCAGCAGGGCGCCGCCGTTGTCCGAGGTGGTGGGCAACTCCCGTACCGAGCGCACGATCCGCACCGACACCGTCGAGCCGCCCAGCGGCACGTCCACTCTGTCGCCGAGGGCCGCGCCCGCCGAGGTGAGGAAGCGCTCGGTGGCGACGGCGGTGACCCCGGCCGACCTCGGCTGCGGGGCCTTCAGCCGGATCGTCAGCGCCCCCGAGCTCCAGGTCTCGTCGTACGGGATGAACCCGGTGCCGTAGGCCACGCTCAGCCCGCCGGATTCCGAACTCAGGCGTGGCGAGGTCGGTTTGGTCTTGGGGTTCGCCGACGAACTCGCCCCGTCGCTCTGCGAGCGGACCGCCCAGTCGGTCGGCAACCGGAGCCGCCGCACCGCACCGCCGGTGCCCGAGGCGGTCAACTCCGAGACGGTGAGCCGCTGTTGCTGGGCCCTGCCGCCCGGGACGGGGACGAGCAGTTCCAGGGCGGTCAGGGTCAGCGGGCCCCCGGACACGTAGACGTCCAGCGCGTGGGGCCGTCCGTCGGCGGGGAGTTGGCCGGCCTGGACGCGGTAGGGGGTGTCGTAGCTGTCCACCAGGGTGACGGCGACCTGCGCCGTCGTACTCGGCACCGGGCCGCGCAGGGTCGCCGTCAGCCGCAGCCGGGTCGTGTCGGCGGGCACCTTCACGCCCGCGGTCGCACCCTTGGGGGCGAGCCCCTGGCGGAACGGTCCGGAGTGCAGGTCGGGGCGGATCAGCATCGAGGCGTGGGCGGTGTCGAGGGCCAGCACCGTCGCCACCCGGCTGCCGGACAGGGCCAGTTCGGAGCGGGCGGCGGGGGCGGTCCGCCGTACGCCCGGGACGGCCGCGTACTGCTCGGTGCGGCCCGGACCCGCGTCCCCGGAGGCCAGCACGCGCACCGGCGCCCCGGCCCGGAAGTCCGCCTGGTCGGACTGTGAACGGTCCCAGGAGGCGCCCTGCCCGATCGCCAGCATGCCCAGCGCCATCGCGAGGACCAGCAGCAGCACCGGGCCCGCCCCGCGCATCGGACGCCGGGCGATCTGCCAGCCCGCCAGGGCCGCGGTCAGTCCGCGCCCGCCGGTCGCCCGGCGTTCGGCGAGCCGGGCCAGCGGCGGCAGCAGCCGCAGCGTCAGGACGGTACCGGCCAGCAGCGCGAGCGCGGGCGCCGCCACCAGCAGCGGATCCACGCCCAGCGTGCCGGAGGTGTCGTCGGACACGGCACCGGAGGTCTGACGGCTGAGCTGGAAGTACGCCACCGCGGCCACGGCCAGCAGCCCGAGGTCCGCCCCCGCGCGCACCGCACCGGGCAGCGTCCGGGCCCGGCCACGCGCGAACGAAGAGGTCAGCGCGGGCAGGGTCACCGCCAGCGCGCACCCGAGCGCCACCGCCCCCGCCACCAGCCACACCCCGGGCCGGCCGCCCGGCGGCACCTCCAGACGCAGCCCGATCCGGGCCAGCGCTCCCCGTTCGGCCAGCGTCCGGGTCAGCGGGCCCGCCAGCAGCGGCGCGCACAGCAGCGCGGGCACCGCGAGCAGCACCGCCTCCAGGGCGGCGAGGCCCGCGATCCGGGCACGGGAGGCGCCGCGCGCCAGCAGCAGCCGGCTCTCGCCGGTTCGCTCACTGCTCAGCAGCCCCGCCACCAGCAGCAGGGCGCAGCCCGCGAGGAGCACCAGCTGAAGGGCGACGATCAGCAGGGTCGAGCGGGAGACGAGCAGGGAACGGTCGGTGCGGTCGAGGACCTCGGGCAGCGAGGTCGAGGCGGTCGTGGCGCCGCCGAGCGAGGACTCCTTGCGCAGCGCCGCGTTGCCCGCGACGGCCGTCTCCCGCAGCGCGTCCGAGCGCGCGGTCGTCACCGTCGCGAAGTCGGCCGACGCCAGCCACCCCGACGTCCCGACGCTCACCGTCCCGCCGGCCAGCACACCGGGATCGGCGAGCAGCGGGCCGTACGTCGTGAAGTCGAGCTTGTTGATGCCCCGCCCGTGCAGGTCGTCGAGGAGCCAGTACGGGTCGGCGGCGCGGACGGGCCGGTACAGACCGGTCACCGTGACCCGCACCGCCGGGCCGCGCAGCCGGTCGGCGAGGGTGAGGCGGGCGCCGGGGCCGAGGTGCAGGGAGCGGGCGGCGGCCTGCGGGAGCGCCACCTCGACCAGCCCCTTCGCCGCCCGCGGCAGCCGCCCCTCGACGAGTCGCACCCGACTGCGGTCCAGTGCCGCGAAGTGCGTCAGATCCGGGTCCCCGGACCGCTCCGACGCCGGCTGCAGCGACCGCGGCAGCGCGTACGGGCCCGACCGCAGCAGCGTCCGCACGGTCACCGGGAGCCCGTCGAACGCCTGCCGCGCCACCTTGCGTACGGCGGTGTCGGCGGCCGTACGACGCTCCTCGGGTACGTCGGCCCTGACGACCAGGGCGGTGTCGGCGGCGTTGCGCGGGTCCTGGAGGGAGTGGCGCAGGGCCGCGTCCCCGATCGCGCCGGAGTAGGCGGTGAGGGTCGCGAGTACCGCCGTGGTGAGCAGGACCGTGAGCAGCGCGGCGGCGAGCAGCAGCCGGTGCGCCCGCCCACGCAGGAACACCAAACGCGCGATTCCCCCGAACCCCGTCACCCGGCCCCCCGCCGTGTTGTGCAGATCTCCGGCGAGGATGTCAGAGGGGACGGTCGCGGGTAAGCGCTTGTAGCCCGGGCTTGACCGGATTGTGACCGGAATCCGACACCGGACGACCGGAATCCGGCACTCGGTGAAGAGTTGTCAGTCGGCGGTGTTCACCATCGAAGCAGCCGCGTACGTCAGGTAGTTCCACAGCTGGGTCTCGTGCTCCTCGGACAGGCCGAGTTCGTCGACGGCGTCCCGCATGTGCTTGAGCCACGCGTCGTGCGCCGCGCGATTGACCTGGAAGGGTGCGTGGCGCATGCGCAGCCGCGGGTGGCCGCGGTTGTCGCTGTACGTCGTGGGGCCGCCCCAGTACTGCATCAGGAACAGCACGAGGCGCTCCTCGGCCGGACCGAGGTCCTCCTCGGGGTACATGGGCCGCAGGACCGGGTCCTCGGCGACCCCCTGGTAGAAACGGTGGACGAGGCGGCGGAAGGTCTCCTCCCCGCCGACCTGCTCGTAGAAGGTCTGCGTCTGAAGCGTGCCGCGCCGGATCTCTTTCACGTCAACCATGGTCTCAGACGGGGTGGACGAGGACTCAAGGCTTAGGACCTGCCGTTCTCAGGGTGCAGAGTGGAGGCATGGGCGCGCACGCTCTCGACAGGGACCTCGCCGCACTCGCCGCCTCCGCGCGGGCCGCGCTGGTGCGGGAGATCGACGCGAGCGGGGCCTGGGCCGCCGACCCGGTGTGGCGGCAGGCCTTCGAGTCGGTGCCCCGGCATCTGTTCGTGCCCTACTACTACGTCGGCGTCGTGGGCGGCTACGAGCGGCGCTGGGGAGAGAGCCCGGACCCGCGCGCCCGTCGGGAGTGGGTCCGCGGGGCCTACGCCGACGCCCCGCTGGCCACCCGGCTGCGCGACGGCGAACTGGTCTCCTCCAGCAGCCAGCCCTCGCTGATGGCGATGATGCTGGCCGAGCTGCGGATACGGGACGGCGACCGGGTCCTGGAGATCGGCGCCGGCACCGGCTACAACGCGGCCCTGCTCGCCCACCGGCTCGGCGACGAATCCGTCACCACCGTCGACCTGGAACCGGAGATCACCGAGGCGGCGCGCAGCCACCTGGCCGCGGCCGGGTACCGCCCCGTCGTCGTCACCGGCGACGGAGCGCGGGGGGTGCCCGAACGCGCCCCCTTCGACCGGGTCATCGCCACCTGCACCCTGACGTCGGTCCCGACCGCCTGGCTCGGCCAGTGCCGCCCGGGCGCCCGCATCGTGAGCCCGCTCGCCACCGGTCTGATCGCCCTGACGGTCCGGGACGCCGGGCACGCCGAGGGGCGCTTCCTGCACACGCCCGTCTACTTCGTGCCGCTGCGTGGCACGGACCGGCACGACGAGGGGTCCGTCGAGTGGGGCGGGGTGCCGCGCCGGGCCCGGCAGGACGACCTGTTCCGCTTCCTGCTGGCCCTGAGCCGCGGCAGCCTCCAACCGCGGGAGGCGTACGCGCTGTGGGAGCGCGAGGGGCGGCCGAGCCGTGAGCGGTACGGCATCACGATCAGCGGAGACCGGCAGTGGGCGTGGCTGGACGACCCGGAGGGACCGCATACGTGGCCCCTCCGGTGAAGCCTCTCCGGTGACCTGGCCGCCGGCTAGCCGCGGCGGATCGTGATCGTCGTCCAGGCGCCCACGTGCACCCGGTCGCCGTCCTGGAGCGGCACCGGCACGAACGGTGTGATGGGCTCCTCGGCCCCGTTGACCGTGGTGCCGTTCGTCGAGTTCTGGTCCACGACCGCCCAGGAGCCGTCCGGCTGCTGCACCAGCACCGCGTGCTGGTGCGAGACGCCCGGGTCCTCCGGCGGCACCGACAGATCGACGTCGGGGGTGTCACCGGTGGAGTGCCGGCGGCGGCCGATGGTGACCTGGTTGCCGGTGAGCGTGCGCTGCTGCTCGGGGGAGTACGCGGGCAGGTTCAGGCCCGCGGCCTCCGGGCCGGAGCGCTGCATCATCGCCAGGAAGTAGTCGCGGTCCGGGCCGATCGTCGCCGTCCAGGTCGCAGGCTGCTGCGGGAAGGACGGCCCGGGAGGCCCGGGCGGGGCCTGGGTGGCGCCGGGCTGCGGGTAGCCGTAGCCGCCGCCGGGACCGCCGGGGCCGCCGCCCGGACCTCCGGGGGCGGTGTTGGAGGGCGGGGAGATGACCCAGTCGTCGGCGCCGCCGCCGAAGGAGGGACCGCCCTGCTGGGGCCGGTTGGTCTCCTGCGGGAAGGCGGGCGGGGCGGATGCGCTCTGCGCCGGGAAGCCCTGCGGGGCACCGCTGTTACCGGGGCCGGCGGGCGGGGTCGGGCCCAGGGGCGGCGGGACCGGGCGGGACGGGTCGGCACCGAAGTTCGGCGGACCACCGGGGGCGCCGCCGGGACCGGAGGGGCCACCCGGGCCGGGGCGGGACGGGTCGCCGGGGAAGCCCTGCGGGCCGCCGGGACCGCCGGGCCCGCCAGGGCCGGGCTGGGTGGGAGTGCCGCCGAAGCCCTGCGGACCACCGGGCTGGGGGTAGCCGTAACCACCGGGGCCGCCTGGGCCACCGGGACCGGAGGATCCGGGCGGGCCGGAGGGAGCCTGGGTGGCGCCGGGCTGCGGGTAGCCGTAGCCGCCGGGGCCGGGGTTGTTGCCGGGTCCACCTGGGCCTCCGGGGCCGCCTGGGCCTCCGGGACGTGAGGGTTCGCCCGGGAAACCGGAGGAGCCCGGTGCGCCGGGTCCGCCCGGGCCGCCAGGGAAACCGGAGGGGCCGGGTGCGCCGGAGCGTCCGGGATCGCCCGGGAAGCCCTGCTGGCCACCAGGACCGGACTGGCCGGGGCCACCGGATCGGGACGGGTCGCCGGGGAAACCGGAGGGGCCGGAACCGCCGGGCGCACCGGGTCCGCCCGGGAAACCGGAAGGACCGGAGGAGCCCTGGCCACCGGGACCACCGGGACCACCGGGACCACCGGGCCGGGACGGGTTCCCGGGGAAACCCTGCGGACTGCCAGGACTGCCGGGACCGCCGGGACCGCCGGGCCCACCCGGGCCGCCGCCCGGTCCACCCGGACCCGGGCGGCCCGAAGGCTCCGAGCCGAAGGGGATCGGTTCCGCGGGGCGGTTCACCTGGGACGGGCGCGAGCCCTGGTACTCGTACGAGTCACCGCCGCCGCCGAAGGACGGACCGGGCCCGGGCTGCTGCTGGAAGTGTGAGGGCGGCCCGCCGGAGCCGGCCGGCGGGCGCGGGGCGGCCGGGGTGTACGAGGTCGCCGTGTTCGTCAGGAAGTTCCACCGGCACTCCTCGCAGAAGGGCGCACCGCCCTCACGGGGCGTACGGCACTGCGGGCAGAGCTCCGGCTCGGGGTCGGGTACGGCGGACAGAGGCGGACGTCCGCCGGGCTGGCCCCCGGGACCACCGGGACCACCGGGACCTCCGGGACCGCCGGGCGGCGGGAAGCCGTAGCCGCCTCCACCCGGACCGGGCGGCGGCGGAGGGGGCGGAGGCACGGCACCGGCCATGCGGTGACCGCAGACCTCGCACCAGTCGTCGGAACCCGACTGGTGTCCGTTCGGGCAGGTCGGCATGTCGGCGCTTCCCCCTCTCGGATCAGGGAACTTCTACGTCGGTAACTGTCTACTTCTTTACACGAACTGTCTTTGTCGACCGTGTCTCGAGAGTCATCTCGTCGGCCTCCTCGACCTTCGCCTTCAGTCGCACAGTACCTGTCGTGGCGTCGACCACGTCGACCACCTTCGAAAGCAGTTTCGCAGTATCGGCGTTCCCCGAGTCGCTCGCGAGCTGAACGGCCCGGCCCAGTTTGGCCGTTGCTCCGTCGATATCGCCCGCTTTGCGGAGATCGAGCCCCTGTTGGATAGCTTGTGCCAGTTCGGCCTGGCCGGTGTAGTGGGCGACTTGGGGGTTGATCGACGTCGAGGCGACCATGTCGTCGGTCCACACGGCCCTGACGAGACCCTGTGCGCCCAGGTTCTGTGTGGTGCCGTCGGGCTGCGGGACGACCAGGGAGACCCGGGCGGCGAGCATCTCCTGGCCGATGTGCGCGGCCGGGACCTCGACGCAGACGTGGTAGTCACGGGACTCGTCTCCCCAGGAGCCGGTGGGGTAGTCCCCGGCGCGCGGACCGGCCTCGGTGCGGCGGTCGGTGAGCTCCTCGACGGTGGGCGCGACCTGCTTGACGAACTTGATGGTGGTGCCCACCGGGGTCCACACCCTGAGGGCGACGTCGGCGACCTCCTTGCCCATGGCCGTCTCCATCATCTGCGTGAAGTCGGCGGCGAGGGCGGCCGGGTCGGCGACGATGTCGGCGGTGCCGAGCAGGGCGGAGGCGATCCCTGTGACTTCTTTCACTTCCCAGTCGG
Organism: Streptomyces sp. NPDC024687; assembly: GCF_055559055.1. Lineage (NCBI taxonomy): Bacteria > Bacillati > Actinomycetota > Actinomycetes > Kitasatosporales > Streptomycetaceae > Streptomyces > Streptomyces sp. NPDC024687. The sequence continues at coordinate 180,499 of NZ_JBVHLJ010000001.1, forward strand.
TGCCCACGCCCCGGGCGTCGCAGGTGAAACGCCCCGCACAGGCGTCGAGGGAGGCCTTGAGGTCCTCCGGTGACTCGTGTTCGTTGCGTCCGTCGGTGAGCAGGATGCCGTGCCGTATGGCGACGTCCGCCGAGGACAGCAGGCGGTCGGCGAGGCGCAGCCAGGTGCCGATGGCCGTGCCGCCGCCCGCGCTGAGCTTGCGCAGGGCCTGCTTGGCCTGGTCGCGGGTGGTGGCGTCGGCGACCGCGAGCCGGCCGTTGCCCGGATAGATCTCCTTGGCCACGTGGGTGCCGCCGATCACCGCGAAGTGCACCCCGTCGCGCAGGGTGTCGATGGCGGCGGCCGTGGCGTCGCGGGCGTTGCGCATCTTGGTCGGCGGGTAGTCCATGGAGCCCGAGCAGTCGACCATGAGCGCGACCGCCGCCGAGGGGCCCTGTTGCGCCGACCACAGGTGCGCGGCCGCGACCGCGCTGCCGATCGTGCCGCCGCCGGTCGAGGTCACCGTGACGATCGCGTTGACCTCACGGCCGCCTTCGGGCAGGTACTCGTTCTGGTAGACGTCCATCGCGAACTGCGGCGCGTGCGACTTCGAGAAATTGGCCATGCCTGCTCACATCCCCCTCGCGAACCCCACAGTCGTGGGGCGATGACTGATCGCGGACCGGTCCCCTCCGGTCCGGCGCTCCCGCTGCGGCGCGTGCCCCGTGTGCGGCCTCAGGCCGATCCTGCCCCCTGCGAAGGGGTCGGGAACGGCACGACGGCCACTGTTACGTTGTCGTGGCCCCCGCCGTCCAGGGCATGGCCGACCAGCACCCGGGCGGTGTGCAGCGGGCGCACGGCGGCGTCGGCCGGTACGGCTTCCGCCATCTCGTCGGCCGCCTCGGCGTAGTTCCACAGGCCGTCGGTGCACACCACCACGACACCAGGCCGGTCCGGCTTGAAGGAAGCGGTGTGCGGGTCGAGTTCGTAGGCGTCCGCGCCGAGCCAGCCGGTGATCGCGTGGGCGCGCTCGTCGGCGTACGCCTCGGCCTCGTTCATCAGCCCCGCGGCGACCATCTGGGCGGCCCAGGAGTCGTCCTCGGTGAGCCGGGCCGGGGGTGAACTGCGGTCCGTCGGCACCCAGTAGACCCGGCTGTCGCCGACCCAGCCGACGACCAGCAGGCTCGGGGTGACGACCGAGCCGACGATCGTGCACGCGGGGGCGTTCTGGTGGGGCTGGTGCTCGCGGGCCGTGGCGGGCTCCGCGGCGAGCGAGTTGACCGCGCGGGAGGCGGCGACGATCGCCTCGTGCATCGCCTGCTGGGGGTGCGTGCCTTGCGGCAGCGCGGCCAGCAGCGCCTCGGCCGCGGCCCGGGACGCGGCCAGGGAGGCGTCGTCGGGGCGGGTCGCGGAGGACACGCCGTCGCAGACGACCGCGAAGGTGGCCGGCGAGCCGTCGGGCAGCACGCTGGTGCCGAGGGTGAAGGCGTCCTCGTTGCGGTGGTGGCGCAGCCCGCGGTCGCTGACGGCGGCCATCGGGCCCGCCTCCTGCTCCATGTGGTCGCGCTCACGCGGCTGGGCGTGCCCGCAGTTCTCGCAGTACCCGTCGTCGTCGACCCGGCCGGCGCGGCAGGCCACGCAGACCGTCGACGGTGCGGTGCCCTCGGCGGGGGTGGGCGGTCCGGCGGCCACACGTGGGTCGGGCGCCTGCAAAAGGTACTCCTCGGGCTCCGGGGGCCGGTCGAAGCGCACACCGGAGGCGGGGGAGACCGGTGACCCGAGCACCGGCCCCGACTGGGGTGGCACCTGGGGCAGTTCGTGCTCGCCCGACGCCGCGGCCCGCAGGTCGCTCGGCAGATGCAGCTCCGCCGGGGGGTGCGGGGCCTGCGGCCAGGGGCCGGCCGCGGGCGCGCCGTTCATGGCGATGGTCGGGCTGTCGTCCGGGTGTGCCGGGACGGCGGACAGGTCGTATCCGCACGCACCGCAGAAGCGGTCGCCCGACTCGAGGGGTTCCTCGCAGCTCGGGCACCTCGACAGGGCGGTCTGCTGGGGCATCTGCGACATCAACTACACCCACGTCCGGGGGCGGTAACGGTTGGCTCGTTCCACCAGGTAGATCCTCTCCTCGCCGCCCTGCGCGAGCCGGGCCAGCGCGCGGTACGAACGCTCCAGGCCGAAGCGCAGTCCTCGCTCGTCCAGTCCACTGCCGAGCAGCGCCCGTCCCCCGGCGGCGGAGGCGACGGAGTCCTGGCCACCGGAGAGTATCCAGTCCAGGGCCGCGCCCAGCACCTCGGCCGACAACTGCTCACGGCGCGCCGGATCGAGACCGTACGCGTCCAGCGCCTCGACCTGCCCGGCGGCGGCGGTCAGGTCGTCCAGGAAGGGTACGTCGCCCGCGGTCGCGGTGCGTCCACGCAGCCGCGCGCGGACGGCGGCCACCCGGGCGGCGGTGTAGTGGATGGAGGACTCCGGCACCGACTCCAGCGTCTTCACCGCGCTACGGCGGTCCCCGCTCGCCAGCTGCACGCGCGCGAGGCCGAACGCGGCGCTCACATAGCTGGGGTCGGTCGACCAGACCAGGCCGTAGTACTCGGCGGCGTTGTCGAGCTGGCCGAGCACCTCCGCGCACAGGCCGAGGGCGAGCTTGGGGGCGGGTTCGCCGGGGAAGGCGTCGTAGATCGCGTCGAAGGCGAGCGCGGCGGCCTCGTGGTCGCCGGTCACCAGGGCGGCCACGCCCCGGTACCAGACCACCCGCCAGTCGTCGGACCGTTCGTCCTCGAGGCGCCGCAGCGCCTCGTCCGCGGTGTGCGCGTCGCCGTTCTCCAGCCAGGCGCGGATCTGCCGGAGCCGTGACTCCGCCGACGGGGCCGGCGCGGCCGCGAGGGCGCCGAGCAGTTCGGCGGGCGCGGTGGTCATGAGCCCGGCGAGGAAACCGGCGTTGGGGTCGGAGGGGTCGACGAGGGGGACGGGAAGCGCGAGGGAGGCGACGGGAGCGTCGACCGCCTTGACGATCGAACCGCCGACACCGATCGCACCGACCACACCACCGGAACCGACCACACCGCCGGCACCGACGGAGGTCTTCCGGGACGGCAGCACCCGTCCCCCCAGCCGAGACACCTCCCCGTCCAGCTTCGGGAACAACTCCGTGTCGGTGACCCGGACTTCGGGGCCGAAGAGGGTCGACAGGGAGGGCCTGGCGCGGCCCGTCTGGAGGGAGACGACCTCGCGCAGCACGCCCGTCAGCTGGTCCGACATCTCCTGCGCGGAGGAGAACCGGCGGGCCGGGTCCGGGTCGGTCGCGCGGACCAGCAGCCGGTAGAAGGACTCGTACCGGCGGAAGACCTCGATGTTGTCGGGGTCGGGCAGCGAGTCGACGAAGACGTTGGTGTAGCCCTGGAAGTCGAAGGTCAGCACCGCCAGGGTGCGGCCGACGGTGTACAGGTCGGAGGCGACCGAGGGGCCCACGTCCGCGACCTCGGGGGCCTGGTAGCCCACCGTGCCGTAGATGGCCGACTCCTCGTCGTCCATCCTGCGCACCGCGCCCATGTCGATCAGCTTGAGCTGGTCCTCGGTCTGGATGGCGTTGTCGACCTTGAAGTCGCAGTACAGGAGGTTGCGGCTGTGGAGGTGGCCGAGCGCCTCCAGGGCCTCGATGCCGTAGGCGCACGCCTGCTCCACCGGCAGCGGGTCCCGCTTGCCGTCGGCCGAACGGCGGCCGTTGGCGATCTCCTTGAGCGACTTGCCGCCGACGTACTCCATGACGATGTAGCCGTCGAGCGAGCCGGTGCGCTGGTCGAGATGCTCCACGAAGTTGTAGATCCGCACGATGTTGGAGTGCTCGATCTCCGCGAGGAAGCGCCGCTCGGAGATCGCCGCGGCCATCGCGTCCTGGTCGCCGGTGTCCAGCAGGCCCTTGAGGACCACCCAGCGGTCGGACACCGCGCGGTCCACGGCGAGATACACCCAGCCGAGACCGCCGTGCGCCAGACAGCCCGCGACCTCGTACTGGCCGTGCACGACGTCACCGGACTTCAGCTTCGGCACGAACGAGTACGGGTGACCGCACTTCGTGCAGAAGCCCTCCGTGCGCCCCGGCCGCTCCCCGCGCGAACGCCCCACCGGGGCACCGCAGTCGGAGCGCGAGCAGAACCGCTTGCGCTCGGGCACCTCCGGGTTCTCCAGCACCATCCCGCGCGGGTCGGGCCGCGGTATCCCGGGCACCTCGACGAGCCCCGCGCCGAGCCGGCCGCGCCCGGTCGAACCTCCGGTCGAGCCGGAGCCGCGCACCGACACCGAACGGCCAGTCGACTTCCCCGAGACCGCGCGCGAGAGCCGTCCCGACACCGAGCGCCGTGACTTCGACGAGTGCGAGGAGGTACGGGCCGAACCGCGGCTCGTGGCGCGCGAACCGGCGCTGCCCTGTGAGTGGCTGCCGCCGCCCGTCCCGCCGGTGGGCACCGAGCCGTTCCGGCCGGTCCCGGCGGGGACGACCGGTGCGAGGCCGCAGGTGTCGCAGTACAGCTCGCCGCCGCCCATGTCCTCGTACCTGCCGTCGCAGCCGGGCCGCTGGCAGGGCTGCTGTTCCTGGCTCATGACGTCGACTCCCCCCTACGGTCCTGCGGCACCCGCGGGGCGCCCAGCAGTTCGGCGACCGCGTGCTGGTAGCGCAGCACGGCCTGTTCGGCGACCCGCAGGTCGCAGGGCGCGCTCCACAGCATCCGCCGGGCCGCGTCGTACCGCTCGATCAGGAACGGGTCCTCGGCCAGTCCGTGCCGGGCGACCTTCGCCTTGTACGCGTCGAGCCGGCCGCGCAGCTCCGCGCGGACCGCGAGCGGTGCGGTGACCGCGGTCAGCGACTCGCGGGCGCGCAGCAGTTCGTCCTCCGCCTTCTGCTCCAGGGACTCCAGGAGCGGGGACAGACGGTGCCACTGGGCGTGTCTGCGGTACTCGGCGGCCGTCGACAGCTGCTCCTGCAGCACGGTCGGCGGTCCGCTGACGACCGGCACCTCCGTGGCGGCGATCTTCGCGAGCACCTCACCGCGCGCGAGACGCGCCTCGGCGAGCGTGCGGTCCGCGCGGGAGAGCACGTCCCGCAGCCTGACCAGCCGGGCCTCCGCGTCCTGCCGGACGGTGAGCACGGCGTCGATCTCCCGGCGCACGTCCTCCAGCGCGCGCGCCTCACGGTCGTACGCCGTGGTGTCCGGTCTGCCGCCGCCGGGCGCCGAACTGCCCTGCGCGCGCTGCCAGAAGGCGAGCGGGTCGGAGATCACCTGCTCGCGCAGCGAGGTGAGGGTGCGGGTGATGCGCTCCAGGTCGTCACCGGCCGGGTGTTCCCCGGGCCGTACGCCGACGGAGTGCGCGAGCCGGCGGGTGCGCTGGAGCTCGGCGGACAGGAGGTCTATCCGCGCGGGCAGTGCCGACCACACCGAGTCGGCGGCGACGACCATGTCCAGGCTCGTCGCGTACAGCTCGTTCATCCGCTCCACGAGCGTCACCAGCGAGAACCGCTCGCTGAGCTTGCCGGAACCACCGTGCAAGGTGGGCGCGTTGGCCGTGGCGGTGGTCGAGCCCGCGACCGTGACCGACTCGCCGCGCAGCAGCTCGGACAGCTCCACCAGGTCCTCGCGGCTGGACCAGCGGCGGCGGGAGCGGATCTCGCGGGCCGAGCGCAGCGCGTCCGAGTACGCGTCGAAGTACGCCCACAGCAGGGTGATCGACGCGTCGGCGGCCTCCCAGCGCTCCTTGGTGACCCCGGTGAGGTCGGCGCCTTCGAGGAGTCTGCGGCCCGCGTGGTCCTGCAGGGCGAGGAGCGAGGTCTCGATCGCCTCGTGCTCCGCGCCGAGCCGCGCCAGCGCACGGTCCACCTCGTCCCGGTCCATCACCGGCCCGGGGGGTCCCGTGACGCCCATCGATCACCTCTCGCTGCTGAAGGGTTGCTGGGTGGTTGTTCGGTTGTGACGGTGCGTCAGTTCTTGCGCAGGTACTTCGGTGGCGGCGGCTCCGACTTCGCCGACTTCTCGATCAGTGTGGCCGACAGCCACTTGTCGTACGACGCCTGCCAGCCGTCGGTGGTGTCCTTGCGGTAGTCCACCAGGATCTGGTTGACCCGGCGTACCAGGTCGTCGGCGTCGCTCTTCATCGCCACGCCGTAGTACTCGGTGGTGAAGGGGGAGCCCTTCAGTTCGACCGTGGGGTCCTGGGCGGCCTGGCTGGCGGCGAGGGCGCCGTCGGTGACCACGGCGTCGACCTCGCCGAGCTGGAGCCTGACGAGGCAGTCGAGTTGGTTGGGCACCGTGGTCTTGATGTCGGCGGAGGCGACGAGATCCCCCGCCTTCTTGTCGTCCTCCAGCTTGGAGAAGGCGGTCGAACCCTCGGCCGTGCAGATCTTCTTCTTCGCCAGAGTGTCGTTGTAGCCGGTGATGTCCGAGGACTTGGGGGCGAGGACCTGCTGACCCGTCTTGAAGTAGGGCGCGGAGAACGCCACTTGGTCGACGCGGGTGCAGTTGATCGTCATCGTGCGGACGACCATGTCGACCCGGCCCTTCTCGATCGCCGGGATGCGCTGGTTGGTCGGGATCGCCTTGAACTGCACGGCGTTCGCGTCACCCAGGATGTCCTGCGCGATCCGGTGCACCAGATCGATGTCGAAGCCCTCCAGGTCGGCCTTGGGCCCGCCGTTGGGGTTGCGGTAGCCCCAGCGGTAGCTGTTCTGGTCGACGCCCACGATCAGCTTGCGCTTCTCGCCCTGCCGGGCCTTGATCCTGTCTATGGCCGGGCCGTCCGCGCTCGACGGGGACAGTGTCTGGTCCTCCGGGTGCGCCCTGATCGCCGGGTTCAGACAGGCCTTGTTGTCCGCCGCCTGCAGTGCGCGCGTCAAGCCTGGCCCGCCGGTTCCCGCGCTGCCGTCGCCGCTCGGCCGGGTGTGCGGCAGCAGCAGCGCGAAAGCGAGCACCAGGACGCAGACGACCGTCATCGCCCCGACACCGCCCCAGCCCTTGAGACCGGTCCGCACACGTCCGCGCATCCGCATCGTCACGCCCCCTCTCACCGGTACTCCGACAGCCTGCGGCCGATGCCCAGTACCGCGCCGGCCGCGCCGAGGACGGCCAGGACGGCGGCGCCCACCGGCAGTCCGGTCATGGCGCCCAGGCCGTCACCGGCCGACCGCGCGAACTCCTTCTCCTCGTGGGTCAGGGCCTTGGCGAGGTTCTTGTCGACGCTGTCGAAGCACTCGCCCGTGTCGCCCTTGCCGCCTATGACCCGGTTCAAAGCCACTTCGTAGTTGCCGAAGTCGTCCTGCTCGCGGGCCGCGGAGTGGCGCTGTTTCCACACCGCCATGTTGCCCTCGGCCGCGGTGACCGGCTTCTTGCCGTCGCTGTCGTCGGCGAGCTCGGACGCCTCGGCCAGGCCCTTGCCGAGGGTGTCCATGTCCTTGCCGAAGTCGTAGTCGTAGGCGTCGTAGGAGACGTCCTGGCCCTGGGCGTTCTTCACGGTGACCGTCTCGGCGCCGCGGGCCACCAGGGTGAGGTTCTCGTTGCCGCGCGCCTTCAGGGAGGCGATCCGGGCGTCGTGCAGCACATTCAGCGAGCGGACCCCGTGGTCGTAGGAGTCGTCGAGGCCCGCGCGCGCGACGGTGTGGCCGACGACCAGCCACAGCAGGACCACCGTGGCCGTCGCGGTGGCCGCGACCAGACCGTGGTTGAGGACCCGGTTGGTGCGCCGGTAGTTGCGGTGCTGCGCCCACGCGAGCCCGGCCAGCGCCAGGACGCCGAGGCCGATCGCCGCCCACGGGTAGGGCGTGGCGTCGGCGTAGTCGGCGCGCAGCCGCTGGTTCTCGCTCGTGTAGAGGTTCTGCGCCTTCGGGAGCATCTCCTCCTGCATCTTCTCGTTGGCGTACCGCAGATAGGCACCGCCGACCGGGAAGCCCTGACGGTTGTACGTACGGGCCCGCTCCACCAGACCCTTGTACTCCGGCAGCAGGGTGTTCAGCTCGGCCACGGTCTTCGCGGCGGGGGAGTCCGGGTCGGAGTTCGAGGCCGCCTTGACCAGACCGGTCGCCGCCAGGTCGATGTCCTTCTCGTACCGGTTGCGGGAGCCGGCCGTCTCCTGGCCGCCGGCGAGGAAGCCACTGGAGGCCGTGGTGTTGGCGTCGGCCAGGTAGCGGTAGATGTCGGCGGCTGCGCTGCTGAGCGGCTGGCTCTTGTGCAGCACGTCGTCCGCGGCGGCGGCCCGGTCGTTGGTCTGCCAGGCGGTCACCGCGCCGAAGAGGATCACGAGCAGGGCGAGCGCCGCGCCGATGATGCGCAGCCGGCCCGGTTCGGTGGTGGCGGCCGCGCGCACCTGGTCGAAACCCTCGGCGAAGGCCGTACGACGGGCGGGTGCCCGGTCCGGCGCGGGGGCGGGCGGGGGCGCCTGCGGGGCCGGGGCCGGGGGTCCCGGCTGCGGCGGAACGGCCGGCATCGTGGGCACCCCGGAACCCGGTGGTGCCGCGCTGCTCTTCGGCGGGTGTGTCACTGTTTGACCTCCCCCATGGTCATCCCTCGCCGCAAGTATCGCTGCCGGGACCGACATCCGCACCGGGCTTCACTCGATCTTGATCGGATCGCAGCGGACTGCCTGCCGCCGCGCCGCGTTCCGCACCACCCCTTGCCCATCAATACGCCGCCGGAATCGGTTCGGTTCCCCCCAAGGGGCGCGTAAGGTCACCGTCGTGCGCGGGGTACGTGTGGTGATGATCGGCGGAACGTCCCATACCGGCAAGTCCACGGTCGCCGGGGCGGTCGCCGGGCGGCTCGGCTTCGGGCATCGCTCGACCGACCTGCTGGCGAGACACCCGGGGCGGCCCTGGCGCACGCCGGAGCGGGAGGTGCCGCCGCACGTGGCCGAGCACTACGCGACGCTCGGCGTCGACGAGTTGATCGCCTCGGTCCTCGCCCACTACGAGCGGCTCTGGCCCCGCGTCGAGGAGGTGGTCCGGACGCACGCCGGCGCGGGGCCCGGCCTGGTCCTGGAGGGTTCCGCCCTGTGGCCCGAGCGGGTCGCCGCGCTGGACGTCCCGGGCACGGCCGCCGTGTGGCTCACCGCCGGCGAGGACGTCGTACGCGCCCGGATCCGGGCGGGCGGGCGCTACGACCACGCGTCGGAGGCGGAACGCGCGCTGATGGACGCGTTCCTGGCCCGCAGCCTGCGTTTCCAGGAGCTCGTGGTGGCGGCGGTCGACCGGCTGGGGCTGCCCCGCGTCCACGTCGGAGACGGCATGTCCGTCCCCGACGTGGCCGACGCGGTGCTCGCTCAGGCCTCGTAGAATGCCCGCACCCTCGTCTGCGCCTCCGGGGACGCCCCCGCCCGGTCCAGGCCGAGCAGCGCGGCGCCCAGGACCGGACTCGCGGTCACCACCCGGGGCACCGCCTTCGGGGCCCGGGCCGCCAGCAGTTCCCGTACGCCGTCGTCCAGCTGGGGGTGCCGGGCGGCCAGGACGCTGCCGCCGAGCAGGACCGGGGTCTCCTCGTCGAGAAGGTCGAGACGGGTCAGGGCCACCGTCGCCATGGACACCACCTCGTCGGCCAGGCGGTCGACGAGCGAGCGGGCCACCGGGTCGCCGGCGGCGGCCGTGGCGAACAGCACCGGCGTCAGTTCGTGACGGCGGGCCGTGGCGATCTCCTCCAGGTGCAGGGCCTCGATGAGGGCGTACATCGACGGCAGCCCGAAGTGAGCGGGCAGCACGCGCGCGAGCTCGGTGTCGGCACCCCGCCCGTCCTCCGCGCGGGCCGCGTGCCACAGAGCCTCCTCCGCGAGGCCCCAGCCGCCGCCCCAGTCGCCGGAGATCCGGCCCAGCGCGGGGAAGCGGGCGGTACGGCCGTCGGGCCGCATGCCGACGCAGTTGATGCCCGCGCCGCACACCACGGCGACCCCGCGCGGTTCGGTGACCCCGGCCCGCAGGATCGCGAAGGTGTCGTTGCGGACCTCCACGTCCGGGCCCCACGCGCGCGTGCGCAGCGCCGCGGCCAACTGCCGCTCCTCCACCGGGAAGTCGGCGTTGGCGAGACACGCCGAGACGTGCTCCACCGAACTCACCCCGGCGGCTGCGAAGGCCCGCCCGGCCGCGTCGGCGACGGCGTCCACCGCCGCCTCGACGCCCACCACCGGCGGCCGGAACCCGCCGCCGCGGGCCGTGGCGAGGACGCTGCCGTCGGCCGCCACGACCGCGACGTCGGTCTTGCTGTTGCCCGCGTCGACGGCGAGGACACATGCGGTCAGGCCCACGCGAGATGCTCCCGGTTGTGTGCGATCAGTCGGTCGGTGAGGCCCTCGGCGTACGCGTACTGGCCGACGAGGGGGTGCGCGAGCAGCGCCTTGAAGACCCGGTCCCGGCCGCCCCGCAGAGCCGCCGCCAGTGCCAGGTCCTCGTACGCCGTCACGTGCGCCATCAGCCCCGCGAACAGCGGGTCCACGGCCGGCACCGCCAGCGGGGTCGGACCGTTCGGGCCCACCGCCGCCTGCACCTCGATCACCGCGTCGGCGGGCAGGAAGGGCAGCGTGCCCCGGTTGAGGGTGTTGACCACCTGGTAGGGGCTGCCGCCCCCGCCGAGCAGCCCGGCGGCGAGGTCCACCGCCGCCTCCGAGTAGTAGGCCCCGCCGCGCCTGGCGAGCAGCTCCGGCTTCTCGTCCAGGGCCGGGTCGCCGTACATCCGCAGCAACTCGCTCTCCATCGCCGCCACTTCGGCGGCCCGGGACGGCTTGCTGCCCAGTTCCCGCACGACCTCGTCGTGCGCGTAGAAGTACCGCAGGTAGTACGACGGGACCACGCCGAGCCGGTCGAGGAGCGGGCGCGGCAGGTGCAGGTCGCCGGCGATCGTGTCGCCGTGCTCGGCGAGCAGCTTGGGCAGGACGTCCTCGCCCTCGGGACCGCCCAGCCGTACACCTGTCTCCCAGGTGAGGTGGTTGAGGCCCACGTGGTCGAGGTGGAGGTCGGCAGGCGTCACGCCGAGCAGCCCGGCGAACTTCCGCTGGAAGCCGATGGCCACGTTGCACAGCCCGACCGCCTTGTGCCCGGCCTGGAGCAGGGCGCGGGTGACGATTCCGACCGGGTTGGTGAAGTCGATGATCCAGGCGTCCGGGTTGGCCCGGCGGACCCGTTCGGCGATGTCGAGGACCACCGGGACCGTGCGCAGCGCCTTGGCGAGGCCGCCCGCGCCGGTCGTCTCCTGGCCGACGCAGCCGCACTCCAGGGGCCACGTCTCGTCCTGTTGCCGAGCCGCCTGGCCGCCCACGCGCAGCTGCAGGAGCACCGCGTCGGCGCCGTCCACGCCCGCGTCCAGGTCGGACGTGGTGACGATACGGCCGTCGTGCCCCTGCTTGGCGAAGATGCGCCGGGCGAGACCGCCGACCAGCTCCAGGCGCTCGGCGGCCGGGTCGACGAGGACGAGTTCCTCGACGGGCAGGGTGTCGCGCAGGCGGGCGAAGCCGTCGACGAGTTCGGGGGTGTAGGTCGAGCCTCCGCCGACCACGGTGAGTTTCACTGGAGGTTCCCTCGCTTCCGGATGCCGGGGACGGTGTCGGTCGGCCGGGGGTCCGGGGGTCGGCCCCCGGGGTGACGCAGCATGCGTGGTTAACCCTTCACTCCGGTCAGCGTGACGCCCTCGACGAACGCCTTCTGCGCGAAGAAGAACACGAGGATCACGGGGGCCATGACCAGCACGGTCGCGGCCATGGTGAGGTTCCAGTCGGTGTGGTGCATGCCCTTGAAGGACTCCAGGCCGTAACTGAGCGTCCAGGCGTTCTGGTTCTCCGAGGCGTAGATCTGCGGGCCGAAGTAGTCGTTCCAGGCGTAGAAGAACTGGAACAGGGCCACGGCCGCGATGCCGGGCTTCGCCATGGGGACGACGACCTTCAGCAGGGTGCGCAGATCACCGCAGCCGTCGACCTTGGCCGCGTCCACGTACTCGTTCGGGATCGTCATCAGGAACTGCCGGAGCAGGAAGATCGAGAACGCGTCCCCGAACGCCATCGGGATGATCAGCGGCCACAGGGTGCCCGACAGTCCGAGCTGCTTCGCCCAGAAGAGGTACATCGGGATGATGACGACCTGGGGCGGCAGCATCATCATCGAGATGACCAGCATCAGGGAGAGATTGCGGCCCCGGAAGCGGAACTTGGCGAGCGCGTACGCCACCGGGATCGACGACACGACCGTAAGGACTGTTCCCAGTCCCGCGTAGATCAGCGTGTTGCGCCACCAGGTCAGGAAACCCGGGGTGTCGAAGACCCGCCGGTAGTTGCCCCACTCCCAGGTGTGCGGGATCAGATCGCGGCTGAGGGCCTGGGTGTCGCTCATCAGCGAGGTCAGGAACACGAACACGAAGGGCAGCGTGAAGAAGAGGGCGGCGGCGAGGCCGAGGGAGTGGATCGCCACCCATTCGAGGAGTGCCTTGCGGCGGGCGGTGCGTTCGGCGGGCGAGGCCGGGGTCTTCAACTCCACCGGCCGGTCCAGTACTTGGGTCATGGTCAGTCACCTGCCTGGATGAGACCGCCCCGGCGCCGCATCAGGAACGCGGTGAACACCATCGACAGGGCGAAGAGGACGAGGGCGACGACACACGCGGAGCCGTAGTCGAAGCGCTGGAAGCCGAGGTTGTAGACGAGCTGGGGGAGGGTCAGCGTGGACTTGTCCGGGTAGCCGGGCTCGAACTGGGTGCCCGCGCCCTGGATCACGCCCGAGGCGACCTTCCCGGCGATGAGTGGCTGTGTGTAGTACTGCATGGTCTGGATCACGCCGGTGACGACGGCGAACATCACGATCGGCGAGATGTTGGGAAGGGTGACGAACCGGAACCGCTGCCAGGCGGACGCCCCGTCCAGCTCGGCCGCCTCGTACTGCTCTGTCGGCACGTCGAGCAGCGCGGCCATGAAGATGACCATCAGGTCGCCGATGCCCCACAGGGCGAGCAGGGTGAGCGCCGGCTTCGACCAGGTGGGGTCGTTGAACCAGCCGGGGGCCGGGATGCCGACCTTCTCCAGGATCGAGTTGACCGGTCCGGTACCGGGGTTGAGGAGGAACGCGAAGGCCATCGTGGCGGCCACCGGCGGGGCCAGGTACGGCAGGTAGAAGAGCGTCCGGAAGACCCCCGTCCCCGTCTTGATCTTCGTGATGAGCAGACCGACACCGAGGCCGAAGACGACCCGGAGGGACACCATCACCACGACCAGCCACAGGGTGTTGCGCAGGGCCGGCCAGAAGAAGGGGTAGTGCTCGAAGACGTAGGTCCAGTTCTTCGTCCCGCTCCAGGTCGGCGGCTTGAAGCCGTCGTAGTGCATGAACGAGAAGTAGACCGTCGACAGCAGCGGGTAGGCGAAGAAGACCGTGAAGCCGATCAACCAGGGCGACATGAAGGCGAGGGTCCGAAGCGCCGACCGGCGGCGCTTCGACGCCAGAGTGACGGTGCTCATCGCTACTTCGCCTGCGCGATGTCCGTGTCGATCTGCTTGGCCGCGTCGGCGAGGCCCTTGTCGAGGTCCGTGACCTTGCCGCTCTCGTAGGCGTAGCCGAGTTCCTGGATGGTGGTGAGGTACACGCCGCCGTTGATCGAGGACGGGGCGGTAGTGGAGTTCGGGTTCGCGGCGATGTCGAGGAAGGTCTTGAAGCGCGGGTCGTACTTCAGCTTCGGGGACTTCAGGGCCGCGAGTGTCGAGGGCACGTTGTGGATGGCGTTGGAGAAGCCGACCACCGCGTCCGTGTCCGTGGTGATGTACTTCAGGAACTCCCAGGCCGCGTTCTGCTTGGTGCTGTTGGCGGCGATGCCTGCGATGGTGCCGGTGATGTACCCCTTGCCGTACTGGTCCGCCCGGTCGTCGGGTACGGGCAGCGGGGCGACGCCGATGTCGAAGCCGGGTTTGGCGTCCACGGCCATGCCGAGCCGCCACTCACCGTCGAGCTGCATGGCGACCTGGCCGGTCTGGAAGGGGTGCTTGGGGCCCCACTCGTCGCCGAGTCCCGCGCGGTACTTCTCCAGCTTCCGGTAGCCGCCGAGCTCGTCGACGAGCTTCTTCTGGAGGGTGAAGGCGGCGGCGACGGCCGGGTCGGTGGCGACCGTGGACTTGCCCGACTTGTCGAAGTAGGTGGGCGAGAACTGGCCCATGTAGTGCTCGGTCGTCGTCTCCCAGCCGTGGTAGTCCGGCATGAAACCGAGCTGCTTGTACGAGTCGCCCTGGGCGATCGTCAGCTTCTTGGCGTCGGCCTCGAACTCGGTCCACGTCCTGGGCGGCGCGGTGATGCCCGCCTTCTCGAACGCCGTCTTGTTGTAGTAGAGCCCGTACGCGTCACCGAGGAGCGGCGCGGCACAGCGGTCGCCGTCGAACTGCGTGTACTGGTTCATCGCGGCCGGGAAGGTCATGTCCGGGTCGATCGACGACTTCTTGAAGAACGGGTTGAGATCGACCAGCGCCCCCGAGGAGCAGAACTTGCCCACGTTGTTCGTGGTGAACGAGGAGATGACGTCCGGGGCCTTGCCGCCGCCCGTGCGCAGCGCCTGGTTGATCTTGTCGTCGGTCATGTTGCCGACGACGTTGACGTGGATGTTGGGGTGCGCCTTCTCGAAACCGGCGACCAGCGCCTTCACTCCCGCCACCTCGGAGTCCGCGCTCCAGGCGTGCCAGAAGTTGATGGTCGTCTCCTTCGAGGCGTCGTCGTCGGCGCCGGAGGAGGACTGGCCGGTACAGGCGGTGGTGACGAGCACGGCGGACACGGTCAGGGCAAAGGCCGCTTTTCGGGCGGACGAGGGTATGGGTGTGCGCATGACGGGGTCTCCCAGGGGACGGGAAGGGACGGTGAGGTCGGAGGCTCAGCGCGAGGTGTCGAAGACCTCGTCGCGGGTGGCCGCGAGCGCGCTCTCCAGCGCGCCGCGCAGCACGGGGTGTTCGCGGACGTCGCCGACGACCAGTCGGGGCCGGGAGGCTGCCAGTTCCTCCAGCTCGGCCTGGACGAGGGCGCGCAGGGTGTCGCCGCCGGCGGTGAGCGAGGCACCGCTGAGGACGACGAGTTCGGGGTCGAGGACGGAGACGAGGGAGGCGAGACCGGTGGCCAGCCGGGTGGCGTAGGTCTCCAGGAGCAGCCGGCCCAGGACGGTGTCCTCGGTGGCGGCGCGCTCGACGAGGGCGGCGGCGGCCTCGGCGTACGGCCCCGAGGGGATGTCCGTCATGCCGAGCTCGCGGGCGAGGGCCGGGATGGCCTGGGAGCCCGCGAGCTCCTGGTAGCCGCCACTGTTGGCCTTGGTCACCTGCCGCACCAGCGGTGCTCCGGGAACCGGCAGGAAACCTACCTCCCCCGCACCGCCGGTCCAGCCGCGGTGCAGCCGTCCGCCGAGGACCAGGGCGGCACCGAGGCCGCCCTCGTTCCACAGCAGTACGAAGTCCTCGTGTCCGCGGGCCGCCCCGAGCCGTTGCTCGGCCACGGCGACGAGGTTGACGTCGTTCTCGTACTCGACCGGCATCGGCAGCGCGGCGGCGAGTTCGTCGAGGAGGGTCGGGCTGTGCCAGCCGGGGAGGTGGGAGGCGTAGCGCAGCCGGCCCGTGCCCGGGTCGAAGGCGCCCGGAGTGCCGATGACGAGCCGGTGGACGTCGCCCCGGGCCAGTCCCGCCGCCTTCACCGCGCCGTCGAGGGCGTCGGTGACCTGTTGTACGACGGGCTGGGCGGGCCGGCGTCCCGGCGTGGGCAGTTCGTAGGAGCCCACCGTGCGGCCGGTGATGTCGGCGACTGCGGCGAGGACGCGCTCGGGGGTGACGTCGAGCCCGGCGGCGTACGCGGCGGTCGGGTCGACCTCGTACAGCTGGGCGTTGGGGCCCGGCCTGCCCTCGGTGGTACCGGTGGCGAGGACGAGGCCCGACGCCTCCAGGCGGGCCAGGAGCTGGGACGCGGTCGGCTTGGACAGGCCGGTGAGCTTGCCGATCCGCGTACGGGAGAGGGGGCCGTGCTCCAGCAGGAGGTCGAGCGCGGCACGGTCGTTCATGGCGCGCAGCGTGCGTGGTGTGCCTGCCATGGGTGCCCCTCTCCGTGACTGCCGGACGACTTTACTGGCCGGCGACTGTTAGGAAGGTTTCCTATCGGATGCACCGGAACTTAGGTCTGGACCACCTGTCCGTCAAGGGGGGAACGGCAAACCGCCCCCGCAGGAAACGGAGTCGTTACCTGCGGGGGCGGTCGAGGGGCGGGGGAAAGCGTCTACCGGACGTCGATGAAGTCGCCGGGGGCCTTCGCCGAGCCGGTGGTGGCCGTACCCGCGAAGACGTAGCGGTAGTAGCCGTCCTTGGTGGCCTTCGTCGTCGTCCTCAGGGCGCCGCCGGTCCCGGAGGTCACCGTCTTGACGGTGGTGTAGCTGGTGGTGCCCTTGGCGCGGAACTGGAGGGTCGCCTTCTGGGAGGTGTAACCCGTGTACCTCCCGGCCTCCCAGTCGGCCCGGGTCAGCTTGCCGGTGACCGTGACGGTCCCGCCCTTCTTCACCGGCTCGGGCGCCGCGTCGGCGGTGAGCTTCGCCGCGCGCTTGACCTGGACGCCGCTGCCGAGGGGACCCCAGGCGTCGAAGTCGTAGCCGAGGTGGACGTGGCCGTCGGAACCGTCGTTGTCCTGGTCCATCGTGCTGTAGAGGCCGGCCGCCTTCCAGGTGGTGGCGTCCGAGGCCGAGTACAGGGTGTCCTCGGGGGCGATCACCACGATCTCCTTGCACGACTCGGTGACGGTGGTGTCCGTCGTCGCGGTCGTCGTGCAGGTGGGGACGTCCTCGGGCTCGACCTCGTTCGACATCCTGCTGAGCGTGCCCCGGTAGAGCAGGACGCCCGCGAAGGTGGTCTTGTAGTCGATCGTCAGGTCGGAGGGGCGGGTGAGGGTGTACGTCACCGGCACCTTCACGGCGGCGGTGGTGCCGACGGTGACCGCCTTGCCGTTGTTGACCGTGACGGCGGAGAAGACCAGGTCGGGCGAGGTGTCCGCGGACGCGACGGGCGCGACCAGACCGGTCAGTGCCAGGGCGCCGGACGCGGCGATGCCTATGGCGAGCTTTCTCATGCGTTTCCCCACATTCGAAGCGGGCCCCTGGGCGGCATTGCGCTCCAGAACAAGGGCCCGCTGTGGGGGTGACCCTAGACGATCACATTCGTGGCCGGGACGTGGGGTTCACGTGAAGAAGGTGAGAGTTCACCACCGCCGCACCGCTTGACCGCCGTACCGCCGACCGTTACTTCGCCGCCGGACGCTGCGCCGGTGTCGACACGAGCGGGGAGGCCGCCGCGGCCTGCGGGGAATCGGAGTTGGAGAAGACCGACGGGGCCGCGACCGCCGCGGTCGGGTCGGCAGCCTCCTCGTCGGTGACGACGGCGGCGCCGCCGACGATGCGGATGTCCGCCGCGTCGAAGGCGCGCTTGATGCGCCAGCGCAGCTCACGCTCGACGGTGAGGGACTTGCCGGGCATGGTCTTGGCGGAGACCCGCACGATCATGGAGTCCAGCAGGACGCTGTCCAGGCCGAGGACCTCGATCGGGCTCCACAGGAGCTCGTTCCAGGGCTCCTCCTTGCTCATCTTCTCGGCGACCTCGCCCAGCACCCGCTTGACCTTGTCCAGGTCCTCGGAGGCCCGCACGATCACGTCCACGCCGGCCGTCGCCCAGCCCTGGGAGAGGTTGCCGATGCGCTTGACCTCGCCGTTGCGGACGTACCAGATCTCGCCGCTGTCGCCGCGCAGCTTGGTCACCCTCAGGCCGACCTCGATGACCTCGCCGGAGGCCACCCCCGCGTCGATGGTGTCGCCGACGCCGTACTGGTCCTCCAGGATCATGAAGACACCGGAGAGGAAGTCCGTGACGAGGTTGCGGGCGCCGAAACCGATCGCGACACCCGCGACACCGGCCGACGCGAGCAGCGGGGCCAGGTTGATCTCGAAGGCGCCCAGGACCATCAGGGCGGCGGTGCCCATGATGATGAAGCTCGCCACCGAGCGCAGCACCGACCCGATGGCCTGCGAGCGCTGCCGGCGGCGCTCGTTGTTGACGAGCAGACCGCCGATCGCCGTGCCGTCGACCGCCTGCGCGGTGCGGTTCATCCGGTCGATCAGCTTGGTGATGGCCCGCCGCACGAACATTCTCAGCACCGCGGCGATCACCAGGATCAGCAGGACCCGCAGACCGATCGCCAGCCAGGTCGACCAGTTCTGCTCGACCCAGCTCGCGGCGTTCGTCGCGCTCTCCTGGGCGTCCTGGAGACTCGGCACGGCCGGCGTCGAGGTGTCCGAGGGGGACGGCGACGGCGACGGACTCGCGGCCAGTAGGACGGCGGACAAGGACACGGCAGGTACCTCCAGGTGCTGCGTCTGCCTTCCGGTACGGCGGTCAAGGTCACGAAATGGTCACCGGTAAAGCAGGCTCACCACACTAACGGTGCATCGTGTGTGGATCGTTGCAATGCCGAGGGGAGAGACGGCTCTCACCTGGGGATGAAGAATGGTGTGGTCGAAAACACTCCCAGCCCGTTACCGGGACATGGTGGCGTTTCTCCCGGGCGAGAGGGGAGACTGACTGCAGTTCGTCCCGGCGCGAGCCACGCGCCGCCGACGCCCAAGGAGGCATCCGTGCCGCATGTCCTGGTACTCAACGCGTCGTACGAGCCCCTCGGCGTCGTACCGCTCCGCCGCGCGCTCGTCCTCGTCCTGGAGAACAAAGCGGTCTCCCTCGAGGAATCCGGCGCCTTCATGCACAGCGCGACCGTCACAGTCCCCGCACCCAGCGTGGTCCGGCTCAAGCGATTCGTGCGGGTTCCCTATCGGGGGCCCGTTCCTCTCACCCGCAGAGCGCTCTTCGCCCGCGACGGAGGCCGGTGCATGTACTGCGGTGGCGTCGCAACCAGCGTCGACCACGTCATCCCGCGCAGCCGCGGGGGCAAGCACGTCTGGGACAACGTGGTGGCGTCCTGCCGGCGCTGCAACCACGTGAAGGCCGACCGACACCTGTTCGAAATCGGCTGGCGGCTGCGCCACAAACCCGCCCCGCCCACCGGTCTGGCCTGGCGCATCATCGGCACCGGGCACAGGGACCCACGCTGGCTGCCGTACTTGCAACCGTACGGCGCGGAGGCCGCCATGGCCCGGATCGACGGCATCTCTGCCTGACGACGATCCGGGCCTTTGTGTTGCCGCACGCGGCTCGTTCCGGTCCCGGAGGCCCCCCGTACCTCCGGGACCGGAAGATCAGCTGCTCAGGTGTACCTGAGCTCCGCCGGGCGCAGTGAGCGGCGCAGCAGGGGCAGCGAGGTGGCGGCGGCCAGGAGACAGGCCGCGTAGACCCCGAGCGGGACCAGGAGCGCGGTGTACGGCAGTCCGGTCACCGTGTCCTGCGAGGCCAGCGAGGCGTACCAGACGCCGATCGCCGTACCGCCCACGCCCGCCACGGCCACCGCGGGAGCCAGCGGCAGAGCGGTCTCCAGGAGCAGCGCCCTGGCCAGCACCCGGTACGGCACCCCGGCGGCGACCTGGGCCCCCAGGCCCCGGCGACGGGTGGCGAGGGACTCGACGGTGCCCACGGCCAGCCCCGTCACGGTCAGCGCGAGGGCGACGAGGATCGCGGCCGCCGTCAGGTCGATGCCGGTCGTGTAATAGCTCAGGTCCGTCGCCGGCGTGCCCTCGCGGCGCATGGTGTGCAGGGTCGAGAGCAGCACCTGCCGTACGCCCACGAACCCCGCGCCGACGACCGTCACCAGCAGCACCGAGGCATGGGTGCGGGCCGCCGCCCAGGGGTCGTCCCGCAGCCGTTCCGCCGCGATCAGCACCGCCGGGCTCTGCGCGCGGGCGGCCAGGGCCCCGCCCAGCCGCCGGGCCGCCGTACCGGCCAGGGACACCGTCGCGGCCCCGACGACCAGGACGACGGCGAACAGCGCCGGCGGCCCGAGCGCGACCTCGACGGGCCCACCGAGGAACGACGACACACCGACGAACAGCGCTGCGACCCCGAGCAGCCCGATCACCACGCGCAGCACCCGCCCCGGACCCCACACCGGCCGCGCCCGTCGCACCCAGCCCAGCGGGGAGGCCACCACCCGACGCAGCGCCAGCATGCTCACGGCCGTGCCCAGCAGCGGTACCGTCACCGGGACCAGGACGACACCGGCCCAGGCCAGGGCGCCGGGCCGCTCCCACAGGTGCAGCAGCAGCGGTACGAACACGGCGGTGGCCGCAACCGAGCCCGCCAGACAGGCCGGCCCCGACTCCAGCGCCGCGATCCGCCGTACCTGCCACGCCCCGGCGCCCGCCAGCCGCAGCGCGGCCAGTCGCCGGTCCCGGTGCACCGCGCCGATCCGCGCGCACTGCCCGAGGAACCCCAGCACCGGGACGAGCAGCATCAGCAGCACGAGTCCGACGTTGCGCCGGTCGCTTGCAGAGTTGAGCAGCCCGGAGCCGAAGGACACGGAGTGGTACCCGTCCAGCGAGTTCAGCGCGACGACGGACATCACGATGCCGGCCGCGAGCGCCGCCCCGACGGCCGTCAGCCCCACCCGCCACCACTCCCGCCGGTCGGAACCGCGGGTGAGCAGCCAGGCCATGCGGAGGTCGGCGGCCAGGGAGCCGCCGGTACGTGCCCCGAGATCGGTCGTCATGCCATCACCCCCGCCGGGGCCACGGCCCCGTCGGCCATCCGCACCTCGCGGTCCGCGTACGCCGCCACCTGGGCGTCATGGGTGATCAGCAGGACCGCCGTGCCGGACTCGCGGGCCGTGCGGGCCAGGGCGGTCATGACCTGCTCGCTGGCCAGGGAGTCCAGCGCGCCGGTCGGCTCGTCCGCGAAGACGACCTTCGGTCCGGTGATCAGGGCGCGGGCCAGCGCGGTCCGCTGGGCCTGCCCGCCGCTCATCTCCCCGGGCCGCAGCGGGGCCTGGCCGCGCACTCCGAACCGCTCCAGCCACTCACCGGCCCGCGTGTGGGCGTCGGCGCGGGAGACGCCCGCGAGCAGCAGCGGCAGCGCCACGTTGTCGAGCGCTGTCAGCTCGGGGATCAGCTGCCCGAACTGGAAGACCACCCCGAACTCCGTACGGCGCAGCTCGCTCAGCCGCTTCTCGGGCAGCTCGTCGAGGCGCTCACCGCCGTAGGACACCGAACCGGCGTCCGGCCGCACGATCCCGGCCAGGCAGTGCAGCAGCGTCGACTTCCCGCTGCCGCTGGTGCCGGTGACGGCGAGGATCTCACCGGCGTCCAGCTCGACCGAGGCGCCGCGCAGGGCCTCGGACCTGCCGTACGCCTTGGCGAGGTCGCGGGCCGCGAGCAGCGGCTCTGGGTTGCTCATGCTGAGTCGACCTCCGCGGTCAAAGTGGTCAGCCGGGCCGCCGTGGTGGTCATCCAGCGGAGGTCGGCGTCGAGGTGGTTGAGGGCGTAGTCCGCCGAGAGCACGGTCGCGAGGTCGGCGCCCTGAGCGGTCTTGACCGCCGTGAGCTCCCGCATCCGCGCCATGTGGGCGGCGCGCTGGGCCCGGAGATAGGCGTCCGGGTCGCCGCCGGACAGGATCGAGACGACGACCTTGGCGAAGATCTCGTTGGTCACGAAGGGCGCGGGCGGGGCGATCTGCCCGGCCCACTCGGCCAGTTCACGCGCGCCCGCCTCGGTCGAGCGGTATTTGGTGCGCTCCGGACCGCCGTCGGAGTCCGTGCCGTCGATCTCGGCGAGACCGTCGCGGACCAGGCGCTGGAGGGTCGTGTAGACCTGCCCGTAGGCCAGCGGACGGGCCTCGGGGAAACGGTCGTCGTGGCGTCGCTTGAGGTCGTAGCCATGGCTCGGCCCTCCGGCGAGCAGCCCCAGCAGGATGTGGCGGATGCTCATGGCGATCAGTATGCACCAAGTACATGTACTGAGTGAATAGTGATCGGTGCTGATCGACTGTGACCGCTGGACGGGAACCACGGAGCCACGGAACATGACGAAGAGCACGTTCCCCCCTTCGATACGTCTGTCGTCGCGTCCTGTGGGTAGGGCTGCGGTAACCCCGTCGTCGTACTCGACAAGGAGGCCCCCGTGGCCGCACCGGCACCCCTTCTGCTCCCGGCCCTGTCCAAACCCGAGGCGCCCGCTGAATACTTCTGTGTCTTCAGCGCCGAGGGCGCCTGCACCGAGACCCCGCTCACCAGCGAACCACCGCTGCCCGACGCCGAACCCCTCACCAGCGAACCCCCGCTCGCCGAGGCCGCCCACCTGATCAGCGAGTCCGACGCCCACCTGGAGCCATAGATGGCGGCGCCCCCCGGTCCGGAACTGTCCCGGCTCGCCGAGTCGTACGGCATCGCCACCGCGTACCAGCCCTCCCCGGACCGTACGGTCGCCGCCTCCGCCACGGCCGTCACCCTGGCCCTGGCCGCCCTCGGCGTCGACGCGAGTGACCCGGCCGCCGCCCTCGCGGCCCGGGACCGCGAGCTGCGCGAGCGCCTGCTGCCGCCCACCGTGGTGTGCTGGAGCGGCAGCCCGCCCGCCTTCGTCGCCGACCTGCCCGCGGGCACCCGGCTGCGCATCGCCACCGACCAGGGCGAGGTACGCGCCGCCGCCGACCAACTCCCGCCCGGTGTCCACCGGTTGACCGCCACCGCGCCCGACGGCCGCACCGCCGACGCCCACCTGATCGTTGCCCCGCCGCGGCTGCCGGCGCCTCCGGGACGGTCGTACGGCCTCCTCGTCCAGCTCTACTCCCTGCTCTCGCACCGCTCCTGGGGCATGGGCGACCTGGGTGACCTCGCCGAACTGACCTCCTGGGCGGGGCGTGCCCTCGGCGCCGGATTCGTCCAGGTCAACCCGCTGCACGCGGCCGTGCCCGGCGCCCCCACCGACCCGTCCCCCTACCGGCCGTCCTCGCGCCGCTTCCCCGACCCGGTGCACCTGCGCATCGAGGACATCCCCGAGTACGCCCAGGTCGCGGACCGCGACCGGCTGCGGACCCTGCTGGAGCGGGCCGAGCGGCTGCGGGCATCCGTGCTCGACAAGGGCGCGCTGATCGACCGGGACGCGGTGTGGGACCTGAAGCGGGAAGCGCTCGAACTCCTCCACGAGGTCCCCCTCGGGCCGGGCCGCCGCGCCGCCTACGCCGACTATCTCGCCGAGGGCGGCGAGGCGCTGGAGGACCACGCGACCTGGTACGCGCTGGCCGAGGCGCACGGCTCGGACTGGCGCGGCTGGCCCGTCGGCCTCCGCGACCCGCGATCCGCCGAGACGGCCCGCGCGCGCGGTGAGCTGATGGACCGCGTCGACTTCTACTGCCGCCTCGCCTGGCTCACCGAGAGCCAGCTCGGCGCCGCGCAGCGGACCGCGCGGGAGGCGGGGATGCCGGTGGGCGTCGTCCACGACCTCGCGGTGGGCGTGCACCCCGACGGCGCGGACGCGTGGGCCCAGCAGGCGTACTTCGCGGCCGGCATGTCCGTGGGAGCCCCTCCGGACGCCTTCAACGCCCGCGGCCAGGACTGGGGGCTGCCACCGTGGCGCCCGGACCGGCTCGCGGAGTCGGGGTACGCGCCCTACCGGCAGCTGCTGCGGGCCCTGTTCCGGTACACCGGTGCGCTGCGCATCGACCACGTCATGGGCCTGTTCCGGCTGTGGTGGGTCCCGCAGGGGCAGCCGCCGACAGAGGGGACGTACGTCCGCTACGACGCGGAGGCGATGCTCGCCGTGCTGGTCCTGGAGGCGTCGCGGGCCGGGGCGCT
The DNA here is from genome assembly GCF_055559055.1 of Streptomyces sp. NPDC024687. NCBI lineage: Bacteria > Bacillati > Actinomycetota > Actinomycetes > Kitasatosporales > Streptomycetaceae > Streptomyces > Streptomyces sp. NPDC024687. Next base: position 204,182 of record NZ_JBVHLJ010000001.1, read on the forward strand.
GGTGATCGGCGAGGACCTCGGCACCGTCGAACCAGGGGTGCGGGAGGCGCTGCGCGAGCGGGGGGTGCTCGGGACATCGGTGCTCTGGTTCGAGCGGGACTGGGAGGGCGACGGGCGTCCGCTGCCGCCCGAGCGGTGGCGCGCGGACTGCCTCGCGACCGCGACCACGCACGACCTGCCGCCCACCGCCTCACGCCTGACCGGGGAGCACGTCGAGCTGCGGGACAGCCTCGGACTGCTGACCCGGCCGCTGGACGAGGAGCGCGCCGAGGCCGCGGCGGACACGGGCGAGTGGCTGGAGCTGCTGGCCCGTCTCGGACTGCTGCACGGCACGGGGGGCGGCACCGACCCCTCCTCGGAGGAGGCGCAGATCCAGGCCGTCCACCGGTACCTGCTGAACACTCCCGCCCGCATGGTGGGGGTCTGGCTGCCGGACGCGGTGGGGGACCGCCGACCGCAGAACCTCCCGGGGACCTGGGACCAGTACCCGAACTGGCGGTTGCCGATCGCGGACGGGGACGGCCGGGTGATGACGCTGGAGGACCTGGCGGCGTCGGCTCGCCTGCACGCGCTGGTGGACGTCCTGCGGGCGCCGTAACGGCCGCGGCCGCGGGGCATGCGCGCACGGCCGGGGCGCCTCATACGGCACCCCGGACGCGCGGCCCGAACCGCCGTTGGATACTTTGGCTCCGTGGACAAGAAGAACGCCCTGCGCGCCGGCGCCCTGGTGGCCGGTACGACGCTGATGATGCTGCTCATGTCGTCCCCCGCCTCCGCGCTGTCCCGCGACGACGGTGACGACCCCGGCACGGGCCTGAGCGTCATCGAGACGCTGGGTCTCTTCGTCGTGGCCCCGCTCGTGCTGTTCGGGGTCATCGCCGCCCTGGTGATGGTCCTGGACAAGTCCAAGGAAGAGCACCGGGTGACCAGCCGCAACATCAGGACCAAGCCCGCCGAGGCCGAGGCAAAGGCCGGATCGAAGGCCTGACCCCGCATTTCCCGGGGCGCCGACCCCGCCGCACGTACGCGCGTGAGCCGTACGTGGGCGAGGCCGGCGCCCTCGTGCGTTCTCAGGGACTGGGCGCCGTGAGGTACCGCTGCAGAGTCGGGGCCAGCCACGCGACGACCTCCTCGCGGGTCAGTGCGACGACCGGCGGGAAGCGCAGGACGTACCGGGTGAGCCCCAGCCCGAGCAGTTGCGTCGCCATCAGCCCGGCCCGCGCCGGTGCCTGCTGGGGATCCGGGCACACCTGACGGGCGACCGGCAGCAACTGGTCCCGGAAGATGTTCTGGGTGCGCTCGGTGCCCGCCTGATTGGTCACCCCGACCCGGAGCAGGGCGGTGAGCACCTCGTTCTCCTCCCACATGGTGAGGAAGTGCGACACCAGCACCCGCCCGACGTCGTGCCGGGGCAGCGCGGCGAGGTCCGGCAGCTTCAGGTCGACGGCCACGACCGCCGCGAACAGGCCCTCCTTGCTGCCGTAGTAGCGCATCACCATCGACGGATCGATGCGCGCGTCCTTGGCGATGGCGCGGATGGTGGCCCGCTCGTAGCCGTCGGCGGCGAAGCGCTCGCGGGCCGCGGCGAGGATCGCGGTGCGGGTGGCGTCGGAGCGGCGACGCGTGCCGGTGGGACCGGAGTCCGAGCTGTTGTTGCCATTCGAGCTGCCATTCGTGCTGCCGTTCATGCCGCTGAGCCTAGGCCAACAGCTGTTGGCCAACAAATGTTGACCCTCTCCGTCTGTCGCGCTAACTTCGTCAACGAGTGTTGGCAAACAGGCGTTGGCAATCGTTGGCAACCACCAGGAGGTCGCTATGAACAGCACCGTGATCGTCGTCGGCTCCGGTCCCACCGGCCTCCTCCTGGCCGGCGACCTCGCCATGGCCGGCGTCTCCGTCACCCTCGTCGAGAAGCGCCCGCACCGGATCAGCAACCTCTCCCGCGCCTTCGTCCTGCACGCCCGCACCCTCGAACAGCTCGACGCCCGCGGCCTCGCCGACGGCCTGGAGGCGCTCGGGCAGCGCCTGGACAAGCTGCGCCTGTTCGGCGACCTGACCATCGACCTCGACGACCTCCCCTCCCGCTTCAACCACCTCCTCGTCCTGCCGCAGTACGAGGTCGAGAAAGCCCTGGAGCGCCGCGCGGTGGAGGCGGGCGTCGACTTCCGGTACGAGACCGAGGTGACGGGCCTGTCCCAGGACGAGAACGGCGTGACGGTTCAGGTCAGGGGCCCGGACGAGTCCACGCGGTCCCTCCGCGCCGAGTACCTCGTGGGGGCCGACGGCATGCGCAGCGCCGTACGCGACGCGATCGGCCTGCCCTTCCCGGGCCGCTCGGTGATCCGCTCGGTGGTGCTGGCGGACGTCCGCCTCGCCGAGCGGCCCGAGACCCTGCTCACCGTCAACGCCGTGGGCGACGCCTTCGCCTTCGTCGCCCCCTTCGGCGACGGCTACCACCGGGTCATCGCCTGGAACCGCGCCCACGACGTCCCCGACAGCGAGCCCCTGGACCTCGACGAGATCAAGGAGGTCACCCGTCTCGCCCTGGGCCGCGACTTCGGGATGCACGACGCCCGCTGGATGTCCCGCTTCCACAGCGACGAACGCCAGGCCCCCGCCTACCGGGTGGGCCGGGTCTTCCTGGCCGGTGACGCGGCCCACGTGCACACCCCGGCCGGCGGCCAGGGCATGAACACCGGCCTCCAGGACGCGGCCAACCTGAGCTGGAAACTGGCCCAGGTGACGGGCGGCCACGCGGGGCCCGAACTCCTGGACACCTACCAACTGGAACGGCACCCGGTCGGCAGGGCCGTCCTGCGCAGCAGCGGCGGCATCGTCCGTCTCGCGATGGCCAAGCGCCCCTGGGAACTGGCCCTGCGAGCCACCCTCACCACCGTCCTCGACCACGCCGCCCCGGCCCGCCGCCGCATGCTCGGCCAGCTCACCGGCATCGGCTACAAGTACCCGGCCCCCCGCGGCTCCCACCCCCTGACCGGCACCCGCGCCCCCGACGTGACCCTCGCGGACGGCGGCCGCCTCTACGAGTCCCTGCGCGGCGGCAGGTTCGTCCTGATCACCCCGGACGGCCACGAGGCCCCGGACCCCCGCAAGGAACGGCTCACGGTGGAGCACTGGGCGAGCGGACGGCGCACGACGGTCCTGGTGCGGCCCGACGGGTACGTGGGGTGGGCGGCGGAGGGGGCGACTGCGGGGGAGACCGAGGCGGCGCTCGCCGAGCATGTCGGCTGATCTCCACGGAGCGGTCTCCTGGTAGGAGGGCGAGGCCCTCTCGCCGTCCGAGAGCCGGGGTGGGGCTCGCGGACCCCGGGTCACTCCGGTGAGTTCTGTGTCCCTTCCAGCAACGCCCGCAACAGGTCGGCCAGTTGGTCGGCCTGTTCGTCGTCGATGGTGGACAGGGCCTCCGTCTGGGCGGCCAGGCCCGCTCCCACCGCCTCGTCGATGACGGCCAACCCCTTTTCCGTCAGGGTCACTTGGAGGCCTCGGCGGTCGTGGGGATCGGGGGAGCGGCGGAGCAGGTCGGCGCGTTCCAGCTTGTCGAGGCGGCCCGTCATGCCGCCCGTGGTGAGCATCAGCGTCGAGGAGAGCCGGCGGGGGGAGAGGGTGTACGGCTCACCGGCGCGGCGGAGGGTGGCGAGGACGTCGAACTCGCCGCGGGAGATGCCGTAGGGGCCGTACGCCTTCTCCACACGGTCGCTCATGGCGCGGGAGAGGCGGTAGATGCGCCCGAAGACCTCCATGGCCCGGGTGTCGAGGTCGGGCCGCACGGCCGCCCACTGCCCGATGATCGCGTCGACGGCGTCCTTGCGCTGTGCACTCATGTGCCGAGTATCCGCAGGGCTCGGCTCGGCCGCAAGAAAGTGGCTTGCGGAAAAGTAGCTTAGGGGTAAGCTACTTTCTGTCAAGCTAATAGGAGAGGGAGTCATGAGGAAGCCGACCACGAACCGCCCCGCCACGATCCTTCTCACCGCCCTCGCCCCCGTCTCCTGGGGCACCACCTACGCCGTGACCACCGAGTTCCTCCCCGCCGACCGGCCCCTGTTCACCGGCATGATGCGCGCGCTGCCCGCGGGGCTCGTGCTGCTCGCCCTCGCGCGGGTGCTGCCGCGCGGGGTCTGGTGGGGGAAGGCGGCGGTGCTCGGGGCGCTGAACATCGGGGCGTTCTTCCCGCTGCTGTTCCTGTCGGCGTACCGGCTGCCGGGCGGGATGGCCGCGGTGGTCGGGTCGGTGGGGCCGTTGATCGTCGTCGGGCTGTCGGCCTTGCTGCTGGGGCAGCGGCCCACCGCCCGGAGCGTGCTCACCGGGCTCGTGGCGGCGTTCGGCGTCAGTCTGGTCGTCCTCAAGGCGGCCGGGGCCCTGGACGCCGTCGGTGTGGCGGCGGCCTTCGCCTCCACCGCCTCGATGTCCGCCGGGACCGTGCTGACCAAGCGGTGGGGTCGCCCCGACGGCGTCGGCCCGCTCGCGCTCACCGCCTGGCAGCTCACCGCCGGCGGCCTGCTCATCACGCCCCTCGCCCTCTTCGTCGAGGGTGCTCCGCCCGCCCTCGACGGCCGCGCGGTCGGCGGCTACCTCTACCTCGCGCTGGCGAACACGACGGTGGCGTACTGGCTCTGGTTCCGCGGCATCGGCCGTCTCACCGCCACCCAGGTCACCTTCCTCGGCCCGCTGTCCCCGCTGACCGCCGCGGTCGTCGGCTGGGCGGCGCTCGGGCAGACGCTGACCCCGCTCCAGCTGACGGGCATGGCGCTGGCCTTCGGGGCGACGGTGGCGGGGCAGCTGGGGGTACGGCCCACCGCCGGCCGGTCGTTCGGCTCCGGTGGGATCAACCCCCGAAAGGCAGACCTGACGAGTACGGCGCTGCGGCAGATCTGACGGGTCCGGCGCGGGGACGGTGGGGGTGCGAGAGCGCCGGAAGCCGGAAGCGCTGCGGGTCGGGTGCGCGGCCCTGGCTGTCAACTCGTCGGCTCCTGCACCAAGGTGCGGTCAGATCGACACCGAGGGGTTCGCGGCGTCCGGAGCCATCCCGGGCGCGCGAGCCCCTCGGATTCTGGTTCTGAGACAGAAGGCCGCTGTCCGGTCTTCGCTGCGCGGGTCAATCACTGCGTCGGCGGCAGCCTCGGCACTGTCGTCGAGGTTCACGACGGCTACCGATGGCGAACCGTCCGCGCGGCACCGCACAAGCCAGTCGCCGTTGGGAGCGGTGATGGCGGAGGCTTGCGGTTGGGCTCCAGGGACGCGCGGGGGCCGTAGCCCGTGGTCGGCGGTGGCCCCGCGAGCCCCGAGACGCGAGAGGCGCGCCGCGATGAGCGAGCAGGACAGCCGGGTCATGCATCACCCCGCGGTGGTTGCGCACCGCAACAGCCGTGCCGGGGATGTCCAGTTGCGGATCGCCGACGCCATCACCAAGTTCGCCGGTTCGATGCCGTTCGTCTACCTTCACGCCGTCGCGTTCGCTTTCCACGTTCGTCGTGATCGGTCAGAACCGGCAGGCGGCCTTCCAGCAGATCAAGGCCGACCACGATTTCGTCGAGCAGGAGTTGGAGCTCAGGACCAACACCGAGCTGACGCGAGCGATCCACCTCATGACCACGGAGCTGCACCGCCGTCTGATCGAGGACGCCGCAGAGCAGTAACGGGGCCCCACCGGGGAGCGGGTCAGGCTCCTAGACCGGCGAGGGGTTCGGAGTCGTCGACGAAGGCACGGGCCACGTCGGCCAGGCGACGGTTGTGGGAGCGGGCGTAGCCGCGCAGCGCGGTGAACGCCCGCTCCATGTCGATGCCCTGGCGTTCGGCGAGCTTCCCCTTGGCCTGTTCGATCAGTACCCGGCTGTTCAGGGCGGCCTGCAACTGTTCGTTCAGCACGGTGCTGCGCTGGGTGGTGCGTTGTTGCAGCAGGCTGATGGTGGCGACGTCGGCCAGCGCCTGGGCGATGAGGGTGGCGGGTGGGTCGAAGGGGCCGGGCGCGGCCCGGAAGAGGTTCAGGGCGCCCACGGTCTCCTCCCGCAGGCGCATGGGCAGGGCCTGCACGGCGCCGAATCCTCCGCGGTGAGCAGCCGTGACGAAGCGCGGCCAGCGGTCGATCTCCCGGGTCAGGTCGGGGACGATCACCGGTGCGCCGGTGCGGAAACACGTGAGGCAGGGGCCCTCGTCGTTCTGGAGCTGGAAGAGCTCCAGCACACGCACCTGTTCGTCGGAGGCGGCCATGACGCGGAGTTTGCCGTCCCGGTCGGCGAGCAGCACCCCGGCGGCGCTCGCGTCGAGCATGCCGACGCAACGGTCGGTCAGCAGGCGCAGGAAGTCGATGAGGTCGAAGTCGGCGACCAGGTTGTCGGCCAGCTCGACGAAAGTCTTGGACAGGAGCTGTTCATCCATCGTGGGCACCCTCGATTGAGACTAGTCCCGGCCCGAAGGGGCGGGAAGTACGGCGCGTTCCTCGATCGGCACCAATGCGTCAGGGGTTCTCCCCGGCCTGGCCCGGCTCCGCGTCCGGTGGGAAACGGAGACGATGGGCCACCACGTCCGCGGCCACGTCGCCCAGTCGGCGTCCCTGAGCGTAGGCGTGGGAGCGGAGCCGGATGACGGCTTCTTCGATGCCGACGCCGAGCTGGACCGTGATCATCCCGCTGGCCTGGTCGATCTCCGCCCGGTACGCGCCCAGGTCCTCGACGGGGCCATCACGCGGCCCGCCCGTTTCGTCGATTGGCGCATCGAGCAGCGCCAGCGTCGCGAGATCGGCGAACGCCAGCGCGTCCGCCAGTTCCTCCGCGTTCAACCGGACCGGAACGCGTGCGTACAGGTCCAGGACTCCCGGGCTGATCGCACCCATCTGCAGAGGGAGCGCGAACACCGCACGTGCCCCGGCTTCCAGGGCCGCCTCGGCGAACACCATCCAGCGGTCCTGCAGGTCACGGGCGAGCAGATCGGGTGCCAGCACGGCCGAGCCCTGCAGGAAGGCGTCCACGCAGGGCCCCTCGCCCAGCGTGAGCTGGAGCTCTTCCAGTTGCTCGCTGACGCTGTCGGTGCTGCACAGCGGATGGCTCTGCGCGGTCCTGGACATCGCCGACACCCCGGCCCCGCCGACCGGCAGCGCGGCCACGGCCGCGGTGCACACATCCACCACACCGACTTGGGCACGGCGTCGTGCCGCCTGCTCCGCCACCAGCATCCGAATCCGCGCCGACCGGTTCTCAGGGCCCACCCGGTCCACCGCCTCCCGGTATCGTGACAAGGTCCTCCAGTCGCGCCGCGGTACGTTCCCCGGCGGGAAACACCAGCGCGCGGAACGTGGCGGCGCCCAGTGGCCTGCGAAGCTCTCCGACATCCAGCCACCCCCAGGAGTGGAGCGCGGCGAGAGCAGCGTGATCGGCCCCGTCCACCAAGGTGGCACCGAGAGAGGCCTGGTGGTCGGTCAGCAGCCGCTCCTGCACGCGACGGGCCAGGCGCCGGTCCTGCGGGTGCGGGCGGATCAAGATGTCACTGAACGCGAAGGCCCTGCCGGACACCGTGAGGTGCCCGACGCTTCGCGGCATTACTCCGTCGAAGCCGAGCCACCACGAGCCGTCGCCCCGCACCGGGAATCCGAAGGCACATCCCATCAGGCCGTCCGACTCGGCGACCACCATGGCGAATCCCGGCCGGCCCATGTCCGTGGTGACGCGGTTCAGGAAGTCCTGGCGGCCGGGACGGCGGTACGCGTCACCTGGCGCCGTTGCTCGGGAGTCCACGTACAGATCCGCCAGATCCTCACGTATGCCGTCCGCCATCCGACGGTCCAGCTGACGCAACCGCACCGGAGTCATAGGGCGTCACCCGAGAGGAAAGGCGTAAGAGGGGCAGACCGGTGCGGCGGGGTGGGAAGGGGCGCTACCGGGGCGCCGCCGACAGAAGGTGGCAGGGGGACGAACTGAGGACCGGGGAACAAGAACCCGCAGTGGGCGAGGCGGACGATACGCGCGAGTATCGGCGGCGGGTGGTGCAGTCGCAGGGTCCCACCCGCCACTCGGGTCTGCTGCGCAGCGTGGAGGAACTCGTTGAGTCCGCTGCAGTCGCAGAAGGTGACGAGGGTGAGGTCGATGTCGATGGTGCGGATACCGTCGCGCAGGCACCACTCCAGGGACGCACGCACCAGCGGCGCCGATTCCAGGTCGATCTCACCGACCAGGGTGATCAGCGTCCGTGTCCTTCGGTCATGGCGGTGGACAGTGAGCTGCGGCAGGGGCATGACGCCTCGGTTCAGAAGACCATCCGGCAGCGGGCCCGGTGGCGCCGGAGTTCCGGCCACTTGGGGCGCTCCCGGCAGGGCGTACGTTCGGCGGAGGCAGAGCAAGGCCGGTCCGACAGCCTGCACAGCAGGCCGGAGGACCACCCGGTTCCCTCCAGGGATGCGCCGGGTGACGGACCACGAGCCCGCTCCCCACGCCATCTGTGTCGCGCAACGACAAGCCGCCAGGGTCTGGGACGTCTGTACGGCAGCATAGTCCCCGGCATGGTCCGATGTCCGAACGGGCTTGGGTGGCCGCATCGGAGGCGGCGCCGACCGGCTGAGGCGAAGGACAGGACGCCGAGGAGAACTGACCCGAAGCAGACGGCGATGAGTAGCCACGGCCCCGCCGCTGTCTGCGCGGGGCTGCCGAGCGTCACGAGCACGGCAGCCCTTGCGTCCGAGAGAGATCAGCGGCGCGCCAACTGCCGTTCGCCTGCCGCGCCGGACTGGTAAGGCAGTCCGTAGTGCTTGAACACCGCTTCCTCCTGCTCGGCGGGCAACACGTCGTCGGTGCCGATCGAAGGGGCCTGCTTCACCAGCGTTCTGACATAACCGACCCTGACATAGCCCGGCCCGACGATCGCGTTCTCAATGGGCACGAAGACCAGACGGTGCCGGGTGGGCAGACCGGTCCGCACCGTGGCCATGGCAGGCTCGTCGGTGGTGGTGTCCACATAGATCGCCTCCAGGACACCGATCTTGTGTGACTCGGCGTCGACGACATCGCGGTTACGCCATTCCCGGACGTCTGCTGCGTGAATCATGACCTCTCCCTACCTGGACGACTTGCCTGGTTGTCGTGAGTCGCGGCCCTGGTCTTCCACGTGAAATCGCCGCAGCGTACGACGTAGCGCCCGCTGCATCCGCTCCGGGAGCGGCTTGCCCTCCCAGGCGGCGACCAGGGCCGCGGCCACCTCCGGAAGTCTGGTGTCGCACTGCCGCGAGATGTCGACCAGCAGGTTCCTGGCAGCTCCGCGGCGGCAGGGGGTCAGGACCATCACCATGCCGCGAGCCTGGTCGATGACCGCACGGCCGGCCAGCGCCCGCCGCAGCTGATCGTTCTCGGCGCGCAGTGTGACGAGATCCTGCCCCGCCGCTGCGTTCCCCCACATGGCCTCGGCCCGCAGGTTCCACCAGTCCTCTTGGAGCACGGTTGTGCGTTGCATGGCCTGTACCTCTTCTCGCGTTCTCGCGTTCTCGCGTTCGGCCTCTCAGGTCCCGAATGGAGCAGCCCCGGATCGTGGCTGTCTGCGCACGGGACGGGTCACCTGTGGCGTTCATGTTCCCGACGGTCCACGCGCCGTCGGCGCGCCCGATTCTGGCGGGTATAGCGGCGGTCCCAGCGGTCCTGACGATCCCTGCGCTCCCGGTAGTCCTGGTAGTCCCGGGGGCCTCGATAGTCCCCAGGATCGGACCCGCCGCCACGGCTCAGGCCTCCGCCATGACCGCGGCCGTGTCGGGTGGCACCGTAGGCCAGCACCGCCGCGGCCACCCACCAGATGGGGTGGAGGAAGCCGAAGCCGAACAGAACGGCGAAGAGCATGAGAAGCAGGACGAACACGGTGGGCCTCCCCGGGAGCAGGACACGGCATCGATACCGGGGACTGGGGCCTCACACCAGAGCTTAGTCCTGCCCAGCGGCTGCGGATACGGGGCGACGTAAGTGCGTCCTGCCCGGCACGGATGGCTACTTGACACCTGTCGGGAAACTGCCGGGAGGGCTGGCGTGCGACGTGCCGCCCCGGGCCCCGGCAGCGTCGCACCGCCAACTCGCTTCCCAGGGGGCGCATTCCCCCCGCATCGGTGCCGGACCCGCCGCGTCACGAGCGAGGCTGTCCCGCACGCGCCCCGTCACGAGGTCCCGGCGAAGCCCCGATGCCCCTCACGCGGGCAACGACCTGCCGCCCGCCGCGTCGTGGGAAGACCACATCCCGCCGTCGCCGCCGACCGGGCCGGCCGAATCCCCAGGCGAGGCGTCACTCACCCCGGTGCAGCTCCCGGAACTCACCCGTGTCGACACCACGTTGACAGGGGAGGTTGCCGGGCGTTGACTGGCAGCACGGCGTAGGGCCATGCCGCTCCGGAAGATCGGGGTGAGGCATTCCTCCTCCCCGTTTCGCCCGGACCCCGCGGAATCAAGGAAGTCCCCGCGATCTGGAGGCTCGGCGATGATCTGGATTCTTCTCCTTCTGCTGATCCTGGTGGTCTTTGGGTTCGGCTTCACGATGCAGATCCTGTGGTGGGTCGCCGCTGTCCTACTGGTCGTCTGGATCGCCGGCTTCGCGATGAGCCGGCGCGGCCGTGGCCGCCGCCGGTAGTCCGTTCCGGCGTTCGGCGCTGCCCGCAGGAACCCATTCACCGGACAAACAGGAGGCCGGCCATGAGTGTCGGACAGACCATCAAGCACAAGACACAGGCGTTCAAGGGCAGAGTCACCGAACGCATCGGCCGGACCACCGGCAATAGGCGACTGCGGTGCGAAGGCAAGACCGACCGGGTCTCGGGAAACCTGAAGCAGTCCGGCGACAAGGCCAAGGACGCCTTCAAGACCTGACCACCAACGCTCCGGGTGGTGCCCACGTCGCGGACACCACCCGGCATGCTTGAACGCCCGATCAGCCGACAGGAATCGACGGCAATGAAGCAGACCAGCGTGCGCACCGAGAGCCGGAAAAGCCCATCATGATCATCACCGTGATCATCGCCGTGGCCTTCATCGGCCTGGCCATCCTCCTCCACCCCGGACATGGACGAACCCGGGGCGGTGGCGGGCAGGGGCTGAAGCGCCGATTCGGCCCCGAGTACGCCCGCGCAGTCGCCGACCACGACGGCGACACCAGGGCCGCCGAGCAGGAACTCGGCAAGCGTGTGAAGGAGCACGGCCTCCTCACACAACAGCCGCTGACGCCCGCGGCCCGCGAGCGCTACATGACGCGATGGGCCGGCGTCCAGGAGGCTTCGTCGAGTCACCGCAGCAGGGCGTCATCGAAGCGGACGCACTGCTGGCCCGCCTGGCAAGGGACCGCGGCTTCCCCGACGGCGAGCGGTTCGAGGACCAGATCGCCGCCCTCTCCGTCCACCACGCCCACTACGTCCAGGGCTACCGCAGCATGCACACGGCGGCCCACGAGCCGAGCGGTACCGAGGACATGCGGGAGGCGATGGCCGACGCCCGAAGCCTCTTCGAAGCACTGGTCACCGAGCGGCCGGTCAGCCCGCCCCTACAGCGACGTACGTGACGGCTCCGAGCGGAGAGGCCGCTGCTCGGATCCGTAAGGCCGTGGTCGAGCTGCCTGCCGACGAACTGACGGACCCGGAAGCGGTCAGGAAAGTTCTCCCGCTCCGTGAGGTTGTGGAGGAACGGTCCGCCGGTCATGCGGGCCTGGACGCCCTGTCGACGGTCAGGTTGTTGCTGCCGCCGGTTGTCGCGTATGGCCGAGCTCGACGGCTCACGTGAGCGTGCTGACTTCGCCTGACCGGCGTGGGAAGGGCCTTGCCCGTGCCTCGGCGAGATGGTTCACGGACCGCTTCGTCGCCGGAGGCCGTTCGGTGGGCGGAGATCTTCTGTACGAGGTCGGGGACAGCGGCGACGGAAAGTCGTGTTGCTCATTCGACCCGGCGGCGCGGCCCCCTGCCGGCCGGCCGTTCGGCCCCGCCGAAGGCAGCCGCCGGGAGGCTTCGGCAGACCTGGCGGGCCCGGCGCCGCGATCGCAGGGGCGCCAGGGTGCTGGAAGCGCTGCGGGTGATGTCGGAGGCGTTATAACGTCACCCCGATCCCGCGTTACGGAACTCCCGGAGGCGCACGTGCCCGAAGACGTCTGTCCGGTGTGCGGGAAACCGCTCGCCGCGCGAGCCGGGCGTACGGGCCGCGGCTCCGTGTACTGCTCCGCCGCCTGCCGGCAGAAGGCCTACCGGGAACGGCGGCAGCCGGAAGGCCTCACCGTGCAGGGTCTCATCGACGACATCGGCCGGCAGGCCGGCCGGCTGGTGCCGCAGCCCGCCGACGCCCTCTACTCGACCGTCGCCGAACTGTCCGCGTCCGTCGCACAGTTGAGGCGCGTGGCCCGTACCGCCCGCGACACCACCGAGGACTCCGGGGATTCCGTCACACCCGCCCCCGTTACGCAACTCACCGAAAGCGACTTCGGCGCCCTCACCGAGCAGTACCGCCGTGAGATCCAGGTGCACTGCTACCGCATGACGGGGTCCTACGACGAGGCCGAGGACCTCGTGCAGGAGACCTTCCTGCGGGCCTGGCGGGCCCGGGACGGCTTCCAGGGCCGGGCCAGTGCGCGGACCTGGCTGTACCGGATCGCCACCAACGCCTGTCTGGACCTGCTGCGGCGGACCGCGCGCCGCCCGCAGCGCTACGAGCCGCTGCCGGGGATGAACCACGGCGAGGGGGAGCCGCCCGCCCGTATCGCCTGGCTGCAGCCCTACCCCGATGACGAACTCCCCGTCGCGGACAGCGAGTTGCCGGAGACGGCCACCGTCTCCCGGGAGACCCTGGAGCTCGTCCTGCTGGCCGCGATCCAGCATCTGCCCGCCCGGCAGCGGGCCGCCCTCATCCTGCGGGACGCCCTCGGACTGACCGCCGCGGAGACCGCCGAGGCCATGGAGACGAGCGTGGCCTCGGTCAACAGCGCGCTCCAGCGGGCCAGGCCGACCCTGCGCGCCCACCTGCCCCGGGACCGTTCCGACTGGCGGCCCGCGGAGCCGACAGAAGCGCAACAGGCCGTACTGGAGCGGTACATGGCCGCGGTCGAGCGTCTCGACCTCGACGCGATGGCCGCGCTGCTCGCCGAGGACGTGGTCCTCACCATGCCGCCGAACCCGTTCTGGTTCACCGGCCGGGACGCGCTCGTCGACTTCGTGAGGGTCAGCCTCGACCCCGCCTCACCGGCCTTCCTGGGCCACTGGCGCAGCCTGCCCGCCCGCGCCAACGGGCAGCTCGCGGTGGGGAACTACGTCCGCAGACCGGGTACGAGCGTCTACCGCGCCCAGGTCCTGGACGTCCTGCGCTTCGACACGCGGGGCCGGGACGACCGGATCGTGGAGATCACCTCCTTCGAGCCGCACCTCTTCCCGGCGTTCGGGCTGCCCCTGCGCCTGTGACGCCGTGACGCCTGTGACCTCGCGACCGATGAGCATCCGGGGAGTCGTACGTCTGCATGGTTGTCACCCCGTACAGCCGGTACACCCGTACACACCACTTCCCAGGAGTTCACCATGCTGCTCACCGACAAGACCGCGATCGTCTACGGCGCCGGCGGTGCCATCGGCGGTGCCGTCGCCCGCGCCTTCGCGGAGCAGGGCGCGAGGGTCCACCTCGTCGGCCGCACCCGTGCCTCCCTGGAGGCCGTGGCCGCCGACATCAAGGACGCCGAGGTCGCCGTCGTGGACGCGCTCGACGAGGCGGCCGTGGAGGCGCACGCCGAACAGGTCGGGGACATCGACATCTCCATCAACCTGGTCACGCGCGGCGACGTGCAGGGCGCGCCGCTGGTCGACATGGCCGCCGAGGACTTCCTGCGGCCGGTCACCAACGGTCTGCGCGCCAACTTCCTCACCGCCCGTGCCGCCGGACGCCGGATGGCCGCACGCGGATCCGGAGTGATCCTCGCCCTCAACAGCGGCTCGGCGCACGGCAGTCCGATGATGGGCGGCACCGGCCCCGCGGACGGGGCGATCGACACGCTCGTGCGCAACCTGGCGATCGAGCTGGGGCCGCGCGGGGTGCGGGCGGTGGGGCTGTGGGTGGCCGGGGTGCCCGAGACGTTCACCGTCGAGAAGCTCGCCGCCGTCAATCCCGCCATCGACGAGGGGGCCGTGCGGGGCATCATCGACCAGCTCGCCGGGATGCGCATGACCCGCCGCAACCCCACCCTCGCCGAGGTCGCCGCCACCGCGGTGTTCCTCGCCTCCGACCACGCGGGCGGCATCACCGGCACGTTCGTCAACGCGACGGGCGGGATGGTGTCCGTCTGAGGACCTACGACCTGCGCCGGGTGCCGGTGGCCGCGCAGACCGGGGTGCATGTGCGGACGATGCTGCACACGGCCCGGTTGGTGTGCCTGGGAGGCGCATTACCGGGACCGCGTGCCTCCTGGTGTGCCTGGGAGGCGGATGACCGGGGCCACCCGCCTCCCGGTGTCCTACTGAGCCGCCTGCGCGTCCGCCGCCTGGGCCTTCAGCGCGCGCTCCACGCCCGCGCGGGACTCGGAGACGAGCCGGCGCAGGGCCGCGTTCGGCTCGGCCGAGGCCAGCCAGGCGTCCGTCTTGTCCAGGGTCTCCTGGGAGACCTGGAGCGACGGGTAGAGGCCGACCGCGATCTGCTGGGCGATCTCGTGCGAGCGGGACTCCCAGATGTCCTTGACCACCTCGAAGTACGTGTCCGTGTACGGCGCGAGCAGCTCACGCTGGTCGGTCTGGACGAAGCCGCCGATGACGGCCTCCTGGACCGCGTTGGGCAGCTTGTCGGACTCGACGACCTGCGCCCAGGCCTCCGCCTTCGCCTCCTCGGTCGGCCGCGAGGCACGCGCGGTCGCCGCGTGGCGCTCACCCGCCGCCGTCTTGTCCCGCTCGTACTCGGCGGCGATCTCCGACTCGTCGTAGCGGCCCACCGAGGCCAGCCGCTGCACGAACGCCCAGCGCAGCTCGGTGTCGACGGCCAGGCCCTCGACCACCTGGGACCCGTCGAGCAGCCCCTCCAGGAGGTCCAGCTGCTCCGGCGTACGGGCCGTCGCCGCGAAGGCCCGCGCCCACGCCAGCTGATGGTCGCTGCCCGCCGGCGCGGACCGCAGGTGGGCCAGCGTGGCGTCGGTCCAGCGGGTCAGCAGGGTCTCGCGGGTGGTGGGGGCGGCGTACAGCTCGATCGCCAGCTTCACCTGCCGGTGCAGCGACTGCACGACACCGATGTCCGACTCCTTGCCGATGCCCGACAGCACGAGGGAGAGGTAGTCGCGGGTCGCGAGCTCCGCGTCCCTCGTCATGTCCCACGCCGACGCCCAGCACAGCGCGCGCGGCAGCGAGGACGCGAAGTCGCCGAGGTGCTCGGTCACGAAGGCCAGCGACTGGTCGTCGAGGCGGACCTTGGCGTACGACAGGTCGTCGTCGTTGAGGAGCACGACCGCCGGGCGGCGCTTGCCGACCAGCTGCGGTACGGCCGTCAGCTCACCGTCGACGTCCAGCTCGATCCGCTCGTCCCGCACCAGCTTGCCGCCGGCGCCTTCTGAACTGTCCAGTTCGTACAGGCCGACCGCGATGCGGTGGGGCCGCAGCGTCGGCTCGCCCTTCGCGCCCGCGGGCAGCGCCGGGGCCTCCTGACGGATCGCGAACGAGGTGATGACACCGTTCGCGTCCGTCTCGATCTCGGGGCGCAGGACGTTGATCCCGGCCGTCTGCAGCCACGCCTTGGACCAGGACTTCAGGTCTCGCCCGGAGGTGGTCTCCAGGGCGCCCAGCAGGTCGGACAGGCGCGTGTTGCCGTACGCGTGCGCCTTGAAGTACGCCTGTACGCCCGCGAAGAACTCGTCCTCGCCGACGTAGGCGACGAGCTGCTTGAGAACGGAGGCGCCCTTGGCGTACGTGATGCCGTCGAAGTTGACCAGCACGTCGTCCAGGTCGCGGATCTCCGCCATGATCGGGTGCGTGGACGGCAGCTGGTCCTGGCGGTACGCCCACGTCTTCATGGAGTTGGCGAACGTGGTCCAGGAGTGCGGCCACCGGCTGTCCGGGGCGTACGCCTGGCAGGCGATGGAGGTGTAGGTGGCGAACGACTCGTTCAGCCACAGGTCGTTCCACCACTCCATGGTCACGAGGTCGCCGAACCACATGTGGGCCAGCTCGTGCAGGATGGTCTCGGCGCGCATCTCGTACGCCGCGTCGGTCACCTTGGACCGGAAGACGTACTGGTCGCGGATGGTCACCGCGCCGGCGTTCTCCATCGCGCCCGCGTTGAACTCCGGCACGAACAGCTGGTCGTACTTCTTGAACGGGTACGCGTAGTCGAACTTCTCCTGGAACCACGCGAAGCCCTGCCGGGTCACCTCGAAGATGGCGTCCGAGTCGAGGTGTTCGGCGAGCGAGGGGCGACAGTAGATGCCCAGCGGGACGGACTGGCCGTCCTTCTCGTACACGCTGTGCACGGAGTGGTACGGGCCGACGATCAGGGCCGTGATGTACGACGAGATCCGCGGGGTCGGCTCGAAGACCCAGACGTCGTCCTTCGGCTCGGGCGTCGGGGAGTTGGAGATGACGGTCCAGCCGGTCGGCGCCTTCACGGTGAACTGGAAGGTGGCCTTCAGGTCCGGCTGCTCGAAGGAGGCGAAGACGCGGCGGGCGTCCGGCACCTCGAACTGCGTGTACAGGTACGCCTGCTGGTCGACCGGGTCGACGAAGCGGTGCAGGCCCTCACCGGTGTTGGTGTAGGCGGCGTCGGCGACGACCCGCAGGATGTTGCGGCCCTCCAGCAGGCCCGGCAGGGCGATACGGGAGTCCGCGAAGACCTCGGCCGGGTCGAGCGGGTCCCCGTTCAGCGTGACCTCGTGGACCGTGGGAGCGACGAGGTCGATGAAGGACTCGGCTCCGTTTTCGGCCACGTCGAAGCGCACCGTGGTCACGGACCGGTAGGTACCGCCCTCCTGCGCGCCGGAGAGGTCGAGATCGATCTCGTAGGACTCGACGCTCAGCAGCTTCGCCCGCTGCTGCGCCTCTTCGCGAGTCAGGTTTGTGCCAGGCACGCGGTCATCTCCTCGTTATGTGTGGGTTCGGCGGTTCGGTCATCCTTCCACGAACTGTCTCCGGCGGATCGGGGGATTACCCTGCGGTTGTGGGGGCGTCCGGTCCGATTTCCGCCGGTCATCCGCGCCCGGCCGGGCCAGCCTGGTCCCATGACGACCTACACCGCACGCCCCGTCGACTCCGCAGTCCTCCGGGAACTCCGCACCGCCGACGACGCCGGCCGCCCCCTGTCCCCCTTCCCGGACGCGGAGGGCGGGGCCCCGCTCCGCTGCTGTCTGCGCCGCAGCGAGCCCGGCGAGCGGATCGCGCTCGTCTCGTACGCCCCCCTGCGCCGCTGGGCGGCCGAGACCGGCGCCCGGCCCGGGGCGTACGACGAACAGGGGCCCGTCTTCATCCATGCCGACGAGTGCGCCGGGCCGGACGGACGCGACGGGTACCCCTTCGCCGACGCTCACCGGACGGTGCGGCGGTACTCCGCCGACGGACGCATCCTCGGCGGTGAGCTGGTCGAGGCTCCCGACGACGACGCCTTCCGAAACGCGTTCGACGACCCGTCCGTGGCACTGGTCCACGTCCGGGCCGTCGAGTACGGCTGTTTCCTCTACGAGGTGCGCAGGCCCCCGGCCTAGCCCTTGAGCTCGGCCGCCACCAGCTCCGCGATCTGCACCGCGTTCAGCGCGGCGCCCTTGCGGAGGTTGTCGTTGGAGATGAACAGGGCGAGGCCGTGCTCGACCGTCTCGTCGCGCCGGATGCGGCCGACGAAGGAGGCGTCCTGGCCGGCGGCCTGCAGGGGGGTCGGGATGTCGGAGAGGGTCACGCCCGGGGCGCCCGCCAGGAGCTCCGTCGCGCGCTCCGGGGAGATGGGGCGGGCGAAACGGGCGTTGACCTGGAGGGAGTGGCCGGAGAAGACCGGGACGCGCACGCAGGTGCCGGAGACCTTCAGCTCGGGCAGTTCCAGGATCTTGCGGGACTCGTTGCGGAGCTTCTGCTCCTCGTCGGTCTCGTTCAGGCCGTCCTCGACGAGGTTGCCGGCGAAGGGCAGGACGTTGAAGGCGATGGGCCGCTTGTAGACCTGCGGCTCGGGGAAGTCGACCGCCCCGCCGTCGTGGGTGAGCTTGTCCGCGTCGGCGGCGACCTTCTGCACCTGGCCGTGCAGCTCCGCCACGCCCGCGAGGCCCGAGCCGGACACCGCCTGGTAGGTGGTGGCGATCAGCGTCTGCAGGCCCGCCTCGGTGTCCAGCACCTTCAGGACCGGCATCGCGGCCATGGTGGTGCAGTTCGGGTTGGCGATGATGCCCTTGGGGCGGTCCGCGATGGCGTGCGGGTTCACCTCGGAGACGACCAGCGGGACCTCGGGGTCCTTGCGCCAGGCCGAGGAGTTGTCGATCACGACCGCGCCCTGCGAGGCGACCTTCTCGGCCAGCGCCTTCGAGGTCGAGCCGCCCGCGGAGAACAGCACGATGTCCAGGTCGGTGTAGTCGGCCGTCGCCGCGTCCTCCACCGTCACACCGTCCAGGACCGACCCCGCCGAGCGCGCGGAGGCGAACAGGCGCAGCTCGGTGACCGGGAAGTTCCGCTCCTTGAGGATCCTGCGCATGACCGTGCCGACCTGACCGGTGGCTCCGACGATTCCGACCCTCACGGTGACTCCCTATCTCTTCGCACTATCTCTTCGCACGTGACCGAGGCTTTTCCATCATGCGGCCGACCCGGGGCTCCCTGTCCAATTCTTTGCGCTCCATGCCCGAGGAATGGAACGCCTGAGCGTGTGATGTACGCCTCTGGACAATTTCCCGGGGATCCGCCGAACGTTTCCGCGCCCTGCGGCGTCGTAGAGGAAACGCGGTGAGGGGAGGGTGTCTGTGCTGCGCGGAATCGCCCGCCGTGGCCAGGGGGAACAGCGGGAGGATCCCCTGGACGCGGCGCAGGAACGCCGGGTGCGGGCCGTGCTCGCCCTGGGCGGAGTGCCGCAGGCGGACCTGCCGGACGGGGTGCAGCAGGTCCGCCTGCGGTTGCTGGAGCGGGCGGCGAAGGGGTACGAGGCGCCACGGGACGTGTCCGCGTGGGCCGCCGTCGTCGCCTCCAACCTCGCCATGGACTGGCACCGGGCCAAGAAGCGCCAGGACCGGCTGGGGGAGCGGCTGGCCTCGCTGCGCCAGCACGAGCACCCCTCCGGGGAGGACACCAGCGTGCTCTCCCTCGCCGTCGCGCAGGGCCTGGACGAGCTGCCCGACCAGCAGCGCCAGGTCGTCGTGCTGCGGTTCTTCGCCGACCTGCCGGTGCGCTCGATCGCCCAGGAGCTGGGCGTCCCGGAGGGCACGGTCAAAAGCCGCCTGCACACGGCGGTCCGGGCCCTGCGCGCCCGCCTGCACGAGGACGAGGTGGTGTGAGATGACCGCGGAACACGACGGTCTCGACGCCCTGATGGCCGCCATCACCGAAGAACCGCTGCCCGGGAGTGCCGCCGACGACCCGGCCTTCCTCGCCGAGCACCGCTCGGCCCGGGCCGATGTCGCCCTCCTGCGCGAGCAGCTGCGGATCATCGGCGAGACGCTGACGGAGACCGCACCGGCCGCGGAACCCGTGCCGCTACGACGGCCCCTCGCGGCCCGCCGTCGCGCCCGCGTGCTGGCCTTCGGCACCCTCGCGGTGGCCGCCGTCGCCGGTGTCGTCACGGGTCTCGGCTGGCTCGTGGGGCACAACGGTGCGAACAGCCTGAGCTCGGCCGACTCGGGGTCCTCCAAGGCGGAAGCCGGCGTCCGCTTCGGCAGCCCGGCCTACCTGGCCTGTGCCACCACGGTCGCCGAGGGCGAGGTCACCGTGGTCAAGCGGCTCCCCAGCACCGAAGAGCTCCAGGTCACCGTGCAGGTCACCCACTACTACAAGCCGACCCGGGGCGTCGCCCACCTCACCTACGTGATCAGTGAGTACGACCTCCCCGAACCCCTGGCCAAGGGCACCCGTGTCCTGTTCGGCGTGACCGAGGGCTCGCCGCGCCCCGACCACTGGGCGGTCGGCGAACAGGAGATCACCGTGGAGCGGGCCTGGATCACCGCCTCCCTCCCGGCCTCGCGCGGGCTCACCTGCTAGGGCACGAGAAAGGGCGGGCGCCCACCGGACGCCCGCCCCTTTGCCGCCGTACGGAGAAGTGTTACGGCGTGACCTTCTCGATCTTCACGTTGCCGACGCCCGCGATCGTGCCGCGCGCGTTGACGAGGCTGACCTGGCCGAAGAACTCACGGCCCTCCGGCGCGGCCGCCAGGGCGGTGACGCTGCCGGAGACGGTCGTCGAGGCGCCCGTGGCGAGCTTCACCGGCGCGTCGGAGACGGTGACGGTGCCCAGGGTGCTGGAGAAGAACACGTCCTGGTAGTCGTACGCCGTGGAACCGGCCGGGACCGAGTAGCCGGCGACCTCGATGGTGTACGTGCCGGCGGCGGGAGAGGCGACCGAGACGGCCTCCTCCGAGTCGCCGTCGGCGGACGTGCCGACCACGGTGCCCGCCGCGTCGTAGACCGTCAGGTCCAGGTCGGCGGAGACGTCGGAGACGTTGCCGATGGCGACGTCGAGCGACTTCGCGCCCGCGGGCACCTCGACCGTGGTGGTCTGGGTGGCGCCCTCGGCGATGGTCGGGCGAGCCGTCTTGGACGAGCCGAGCGGACCGCCGGCCAGCTTGCCGTCGATCGCGGCGAGCGTGTTGGTCACCTTCCAGGAGGCGGTGGCCGGGGTGCCGACCTTGGCCTCGGGGACGGTCACGGTCTCCGGGTCGAAGACCGCGCCGTAGACGGCGACGTCCAGCTTGTACGGGTTGTCGAGCAGCGGCGAGGTGCGGCGCGACTCGACCTCGATCTCCCAGACACCGGCCTGCGGGTCGGCGTAGGAACGGGCGTCGGGCTTGCAGCCGTTGCCGTCGAGGTAGTTGTTGTAGCAGTACGGGGTGCCGGTGTTGTCGACCGGGACGCCGTAGGGGTGGATGGCGATGAAGCGGGTCTGGCTCTTGTCCTTGAGCCCGCCGATCGCGACTTCGAGGGACTTGGCGCCCGCGGGCACGGTCACGAAGTACGACTGGGTGCTGTTGCGCTGCACGGTGTTCGACGCGGTGTAGGTGTACTTCACCGGCGCCGAGACGACGACCGTGGTCAGGATCTGCTGGTCAAGACCCTCGGTCTTCGGGTCGTCGACGACCAGGATCGCGCTCTTGAGGCCCGCGGACTTCGTCTGGGCCTGGACCTTGACGGTCACCGGCTGGTTCAGCGGGAGCCTGATGTCGTCCTTGCCGAGGATCCGGAAGGTGCCACCGGCGTTGTTGTGGAAGTGCAGGGTGTGGCGGAGCGCCTTGTCCGTGCCGGACGTACGGGTGATCGTGATGTCGTACGTCTTCTTCTGGCCGGCCTTCAGACCGCCCTCGCGGTCGTAGAGACCGGTGCCGTAGCCCGGGGTCTTCAGGAGCTGGTCGATCGCGGTGTCGACCGGGGCCTTCACGGTGTAGTCGTGAGCGGTGGCGCCGTCCTTGATGGCGTCCCAGGCGTCCACGATGTCGATGAGGCCCGCGCCCTCCTCGTACGCCTGCACACCCTTGATGTGGTCGGCGGTCGAGGTCAGGGCGGTGCGCAGGGTGGCCGGCGTCAGCGCGAGGTGCTTCTGCTTGGCGGCCGAGATCAGCAGCGCGGACGCGCCCGTGGCCTGCGGAGAGGCCATCGAGGTGCCCTGGAGCATCGAGTAGCCGGCCGGCAGCGTGTAGCCCGACTCGGCGACCGGGGAGCCCGGCAGCCAGGTCTGCGTGGTGTTGATGGACGCACCCGGGGCGGACAGGGTCGGCGTGAAGCCGCCGTCCTCACGCGGACCGCGCGAGGAGAACGGCATCATCGCGTACTTCTTCTCCACGGCGGAGCCGTAGTTGGAGGCCCAGGTCGCCTTGGAGATGGTCGCGCCGACCGAGATGACCTTGTCGGCCAGGCCCGGGTCGCCGATGGTGTTCGCGCCGGGGCCGGAGTTGCCCGCGGAGATCACCAGCTGGACACCGTAGGTGTCGATGAGGCGCGTGTAGAGCTCGGCGCGCGCGTTGTTGCCGTCGTTGAGCGCGGGCAGGCCGCCGATCGACATGTTGACGATGTCGACACCGCGGTTGACGACGAGGTCGATCATGCCCTCGGTCAGCGCCACGTTGGTGCAGCCGCCGGTCCAGGTGCAGGCACGCGAGGAGACGAGCTTCGCGCCCGGGGCCGCGCCGTTCATCCGGCCGCCGAACAGGCCGTTGGCGGCGGTGATGCCGGCGACGTGGGTGCCGTGCTCGGACTCGATGACGCCGATGTTGACGTAGTCGGCCTTGCTGCCCGCGGCGTCGTAGACGACGTCCTTGCGGATCTCGACGACGAACGGCTGGCGCTCGGCCACGTCCGTCGACGGGTTGTCGGTGCCGAACCAGCCGATCTGGTAGCCGTCCTTGTACGGCTTCATCGGCGTGTCGTCGGCGAAGTTCTGGTTGTTGTTCAGGTCGACCCGGACGGTCCCGGCGGCCTTGTCGTACAGCACGCCCCAGGTGTCGGTGGTGTCGCCGTCCCGGTTCGCGTCACCCTTGGCGTCGCCGCCCGCGGTCGCGGCCTCACGGAACAGGTTGACCTGGTACGACCCGGCGGGCGCGGTCCAGGTGCGGCCGTCGAAGGTGAAGCTCGGGCCGGAGACCGAGGTGGTCATGCGCCGCCAGGTGGCGTCGGCGTCGGAGACCGGGTCGGTCGCCGTCACCCAGTCGACGATCTTCCGCTCACCGGTGGTGGTCTTCTGCAGCGCCGGGTGGCCGAGGTCCACACCCGAGTCCAGGATGCCGATGGTGACCCCGCGGCCGTCCGCCTTCGGGTGGTCCTTCACGAAGTCGACGGCGCCCGTCTCGAAGGACGGGTTGTACGGGTTCTCGGCGGGCGTCTTCGCGCTCGGCGCCGGGTAGGTCTTCGCGGCCTTGTGCGCGGCACCCTTGGCGGTGTCGGCGCTCGGCGTCGGGTCGTCCAGCGGGATGTCCTGCTTGACGTCGATGCCGTGCACGGAGGAGAGCTTCGCGGCGGCGGCGATGGCCGAGTCCGCCTTCGCGGTGGGGACGGTGGCCCGGACGTAACCGAGCTTGTCGTACGTGAGACCCACCAGGCCGCCCTTGACCGCGTCCAGCTCCGCGGCGACCTGCTCGGTCTTCCCGGGGGCGGTGGCGACCATCAGCGTGATGTTCTTGGTGCCGTCGGCCTTGGCCTCGGCGAGCGCGCCGGCGTCGTCCGAACCCAGCTTCTCGTCGGCGGACTTCAGGCCCGGGTCCGACGCCGCGGGGGTGGTGCCCGCGTCCGCGGAGAAGGCCATGGGTATCGGTCCCGCCGCGGAGAGCGCGGCGACCAGTCCGGCGGCCGCGGCTGTCCGCGCCACACGTCTCGCGCCCGATATCGGAGGGCGCTGGGGGGTGAAGGTCATCGGCATCCCTTGTAGGTAAAGGAACGAGCGGGTGTGTGACCGGGACCGATCGGTCCTGGCCACGGCGATCCGGATGAAGACCCCGGATGACCGCACAGCTTTACGCATGGGAAGGATGTTTAGGGAGAGTTGACCGAATCGATATGGGTCTATGGGGAAAACCCGCGATGCCCTTTGGGGACATCGGTGAAGAGACATGAGGAAGCGGGCAATTCACCCCATGAGCCCTTGGGGATGTCTTTTCAGGCGTCCTTCGTGCGCGCGTAATGCCGGGACGCCTTCGCCCGGTTGCCGCAGATCGCCATCGAGCACCAGCGCCGGGTGCCGTTCCTCGACGTGTCGAGGAAGTGGAGCACGCACGACTCGTGGGCGCATGACCGGATCCGGTCCGGTGCGGTGCTCAGCAACTCCAGGTAGTCGCGGGCGGCGAGCCAGCCGGGCCCCCAGGCGGGGTCGCTCAACTCCGGGTGCTCGACCGGCCCTTGGGGGGCGAGCGCGACCCGGACCCGCCCGTGCTCCAGCACGGCGTCGACCAGCGGTGCCCCCTCCTCCAGTGACCCGTCCACCGCCGTGCGCAGCGCCTCCCGCGCCTGCCGGACGTGCCGCAGCATCGCGTCGTCGGGGATGTGACCGTCACTCAGTCCGGTCGAGTCGAGCCACACCGCGAGCCCGTCGAGGTCGGTGAGGAGGTCCTGGAGGGCCCCCTCGCTCATCCACCGCGTGTTGAGCAGATCGAGTGCGAGCGGCTCGCCGGTGAGCGGGCGGGGATCGCGGGGGGCGGACATGCGGGGCTCCCTTCCGTGCTAACCACTCAAGCGTACGTGACTGGTTGCACCTCTCGCCTCTAACCCCTAAAGTCGATAACAAGGGTTAACCATCCAGGTTGCCCACGCTGAAGGGGACAGCCGTGACCTTGCGCACCGGCCACATCGGTCTGAACGTCACCGACCTCGACCGCTCGCTCGCCTTCTACCGGGACGTCCTCGGCTTCACGCCCCTCGCCGAAGGCAAGGAGGAGGGCCGCCGGTACGCCTTCCTCGGCGACGGCGACACCCTCGTCCTGACCCTGTGGCAGCAGGCGGAGCAGCCGTACGGCCCCGACCGTGCGGGCCTGCACCACCTCGCCCTGGAGGCGGACTCGATCGACCGCGTCAGGCAGTACGAGGAGGCGCTGCGGGCGTACGGGGCGGACTTCGCCCACGAGGGCGTGGTCGCCCACCGCGAGGGCGCCGGGTCGGGCGGCGTCTTCTTCCACGACCCCGACGGCACCCGCCTGGAGATCTTCGTGCCGAGCGGCGCCGAGGACGCGCCTGCACCCTCCGGTACGGCCCCGACCTGCGGGTTCTTCTAACCATGGGAGCCATGGGGATCTATCACGCGGGCTCGCGGGCCGTGCAGGACCGGGTGGGAGTGCGCGAGCAGGCGGATCACGTGGGCCGCTCGGTCGGCCGGGGCATCCGGGAGGTCGCCGCAGCCTTCCTGGAGCTCCAGCCGCTGCTGGTCGCCGGTGCCGCGGACCCCTCGACGGGCCGGGTCTGGGCGTCCCCGCTCACGGGGGAACCGGGCTTCGTCAGGGCGACGGGCCCGGACCGCGTCTCGGTCGCGGGCGGATGGCTCCCGTCAGACCCCCTCGCTACGGCGTTCACCACACCCGGCACCCCTGTCGGCACGATCGCCCTCGACCCCCGCACCCGCCGCCGGATGCGCCTCAACGGCCGACTCCAGCCCACGGCACGGGGGTTCGCGATCCAGGCCGACCAGGTGTTCTCCAACTGCCCCAAGTACCTGCAGAAGAGGCAGACGTACGAGGTCGTACCGGACCGGCACCGCGGCGTCACGCGGCACGGCGGTGAACTCACGTCCACGCAGGCGGAGTTCGTGTCGGCGGCCGACACCTTCTTCCTGGCCTCCGGGCGAGAGGGCGGCGCCGATGTCAGCCACCGGGGCGGCAACCCCGGCTTCGTGCACGTCGATTCACCGGGCGAGCTCAGCTGGCACGACTACCCGGGCAACTCGATGTTCCTCACCCTGGGCAACCTCACCGCGGACCCCCGGGCCGGCCTGCTGTTCCTCGACTGGACGACCGGCACGACCCTCCAGCTGACCGGGGAGGCGACCACCGAGTTCGGCCCCGAGCGCAGGATCCGCTTCACCGTACGGGGGACCGTCGAGACCCCGTCGGCGATTCCCCTACGCTGGTCCGCGCCCGAATACTCACCGGCCAATCCGGACCCGGCGGACTAACTTGCCCGTATGCGCGAGAAATTGAGGGTGGCGGCCTACGCCATATGCGTCCGCGACGGACAGATCCTGCTCGCCCGGTGGCTCAACGACGGCAGCCCGGCGTGGACGCTGCCCGGCGGAGGCATGGAGCACGGCGAGGACCCCTACGACACCGTCCTGCGGGAGGTGACGGAGGAGACGGGCTACCGCGTCGAGGTCACCGGCATCCTCGGAGTGCGCTCGGTGCGCTTCCCGTCCCGGAGCCGCTTCGGCCGCACTGTCGAGCGCCACCACGTGGGGCTCATGTACGAGGCCCGGGTCACGGGAGGGGAACTGCGCTTCGAGGTCGGCGGCTCCACGGACATGGCCGCATGGCACGACCTGGACGCGGTACCCGCGCTGGAACGAGTGCCCATGGTCGACTTCGGCCTGCGGCTGTGGCGGGAGCGGCCGGTGTCCGGACGGCCCGCGGAGTAGGTGTCGTACCCCGCGAGATGAACACGCAGTGACCACCCCCGGGCCGTTCGGCGAGCGCTCCCGAACGCGCGGGGTGGGCCAAGATCCACGTACGGTGATCGGCGTTGCGCGTTGCCGTCTCGTTCACGCGCAGGCCATTCCCGGTGCCAAGCATCCAGAGCGAGCGGGAAATTCGCAGCAGCGACTCCCGCGACCACTGCCGACGCAGTTCGCACTCGGGGAGATCGCGCCATGTCGCGCACACGCTCTGTCGCCGGCGCCACGCCGGTGGTCCACCGCCGTACCGTCCTCGCCGCCGCGGGCGCGGCCGCCGTCTCCGTGGGCGTCGGCTACGCCCTGCGGCCCACCGACAGCCAGGCCGCCACGACCACCGGTGCCGCCGAGGCACCGGTGGCCCGGACCGTCCACCAGGCCGCCGCCCCGGTCCAGGCCCCTCTCGCCCCGTACACCCGCGGCACCACCGTCGCCTCCGTCGCCGCCCCGCGCACGAGCTCCGGCTACCGGCGCCTGGGCAACGGTCCCGGCTGGAGTCGCAAGGTGCGCTCCGACCTCGCCGCCCCGAAGGCCGGGCGGGCCGGCCGCCGTACCCCGCTCGCCGCGTTCGTGCAGCTCACCGACCTGCACCTGATGGACAGCCAGCACCCGATGCGCCTGGAGTACCTGCGCTCGACCGACGTGCACGCCTGGCGGCCCCAGGAGGCGCTGACCGTGCCGGGCGCGATCTCGCTCGTCGAGCGGATCAACGCGCTGCGGGGCGCCCCCGCCACCGGCGCCCCGCTCCAGTTCGCCATGACGACCGGCGACAACACCGACAACAACTCCCGCACCGAACTCGACTGGTTCCTGACCGTCATGAGCGGCGGCCGGATCACCCCCAACTCCGGGGATCCGCGCCACTACGAGGGCGTCCAGAACAGCGGCCTCAAGCAGTACTGGCAGCCCGACTCGACCACCCGCGACAACGACAAGCAGCTCGGCTTCCCGCACCTGCGGGGCTATCTCGCCGCCGCCATCCGGGAGGTGAACAGCCCCGGCCTCACCATCCCCTGGTACTCCACCGTCGGCAACCACGACAGCCTGCCGCTCGGCTGCTACGGGCACGGCGACTCCTGGCTCGCCGAGTACGCCGTCGGCGGCAAGAAGCTGATGTCGCTGCCCGCGTCCGAGTCGAAGAAGCTCCAGGACATGATCCGGAAGGCGAACGACCCGCAGGGCCACAACTTCCGCGACCTGCTCAAGGCGCACGCCCGGAACATGCGCTCGGTCACCCCCGACGAGCGGCGCGCCCCCTACACCGCCCGCGACTACCTCAAGGCCCACCTCGACCCCGCGTACCGGGGCGTGGGCCCGGTCGGCCACGGCTACTCCACCGCCAACCTCGACGCGGGGACCCAGTACTACAGCTTCCGCATCGCCGACGACGTCATCGGCATCAGCCTCGACACCACCGACCCGGGCGGCCACTACCAGGGCTCCATCGGCACCGGGCAACTTCGGTGGCTGGACCGGACGCTGCGGGAGAACAAGGACTCCTTCGCCGTCGTCTTCAGCCACCACACCAGCGACTCCATGGACAACCTCCGCCGCGACCCGGCCCACCCGGGCGAGCGGCGGTACGGCGGCCAGGAGGTCGTCGCCCTGCTCGCCAGCCACAGCAACGTCCTGGCCTGGGTCAACGGTCACATCCACCGCAATGTGATCAAAGCCCACGCGGCCCCCGACGGTCGCTCCTTCTGGGAGATCTCCACCGCCTCCCACATCGACTTCCCGCACCTCGCCCGGGTCATCGAGCTGGCCGACAACAAGGACGGCACGATCTCGGTCTTCACCACTCTGGTCGAGTCCGCGGCCCCCCACCGCACCGACTTCACCGACCTCTCCCAGACCGGCCTCGCGGCCCTTTACCGCGAACTGGCCTACAACGCCCCCGGTTCCAGCAACAAGCTCGGCGGCGGCGCGGGGGACCGGAACACAGAGCTGATGGTGAAGAAGGGCTGAAAACGGCTCAACCGACCGGACCGCCTCAACCTTCCCCTCCCGGCGGGGGTCTCTCCCGCCGATCACGCTCACCGGGCGTGCCTGAACAGGGGGAAGACATGACCGTACGCACGACTGTGGTGGTCGGGGCGACCGCCGTGGCACTCACGACCGGCCTCGCCGCCCCGGCGATGGCCGCCGGGTCCGACACTCATGCGGCCACCCGGCAGGCCGTCCGCGCCGCAGTGAAGGACGGCGTGCCGGGGGTGACGCTCACCGCGAAGGACGGCCGGAGCACCTGGTCGACCACCGCCGGGGTCGGCAACCTCAGGACGCACGCGCCGCGTTCGGCCGACGACCGCTACCGCGTCGGCAGCATCACCAAGACCTTCGTCTCCACCGTGCTGCTCCAACTGGAGGCGGAGGGACGGCTGTCGCTCGACGACACCGTGGAGAAGTGGCTGCCCGGCGTGGTCCACGGCAACGGCCACGACGGCAGCCGGATCACCGTCCGGCAGCTCCTCAACCACACCAGCGGAGTCTTCGACTACACCGCGGACGAGACGTTCGCGCGCACATACTTCCTCAAGGACGGCTTCCTCGAGCACCGGTACGACACCCAGAGCCCCGAGCAGCTCGTCGCGACCGCCATGGCCCACAAGCCGGACTTCGCACCCGGCACGTCCTGGAACTACTCCAACACCAACTACGTCCTGGCGGGCATGGTGATCCACAAGGTCACCGGCCGGACGTACGGCGAGGAGATCCGGCACCGCGTCATCGACCCGCTGCACCTGACCGCCACCTCGGTCCCCGGCACCCGCGTCACCGTGCCGCAGCCCAGCAGCCGGGCCTACTCCAAGCTGGCCGAGACGGCGACGGGACCGACGTACGACGTCACGAAGCTCAATCCCTCCCTCGCCTCCTCGGCGGGTGAGATGATCTCCGACTCGGCCGACCTGGACCGCTTCTACACGGCCCTGCTGAAGGGCCGGCTGCTCCCGCCGAAGCAGCTGAAGGAGATGAAGACCACGGTGGCCGTCGAGGGTCTCCCGAACGCCGGCTACGGCCTCGCTCTCATCGACCGCGAGCTCAGCTGCGGGGTCCACGTCTGGGGCCACGACGGCGGCATCCACGGCTCGACCTCCGTGGCCGTGACCACCGCCGACGGCAAGCACTCCCTCGCCTTCAACTTCAACGGCGACTGGTCGGGGGACACCGACGCGGTGATCGAGGCGGAGTTCTGCGGCGAGTAGCCGCCCGGGCCCACGCACGAGGAGGGGCCCCGGCTCCCCTCGTGCCGTGGCCCCTCCTCTCCCCTCCTGGTCCCGCCCCGGTCCGTCACTACCGGGGCAGCACCACGACATAGGCGGCGGGATCCCGGTCGCCGGA
Organism: Streptomyces sp. NPDC024687; assembly: GCF_055559055.1. Classification (NCBI taxonomy): domain Bacteria; kingdom Bacillati; phylum Actinomycetota; class Actinomycetes; order Kitasatosporales; family Streptomycetaceae; genus Streptomyces; species Streptomyces sp. NPDC024687. Next base: position 233,719 of record NZ_JBVHLJ010000001.1, read on the forward strand.
GGCCATCAGGGCCGTACGGACCACCGTCGCCTGCTGCTCCATCGCGTCCCGGAGCTTGCGCGGGGTGATGTGGACGACCGTGATGCCGAGCCGCTCCAGGTGCTCGCGCTTGCGGGCGTACTCGGACCAGAGGGCGTCGTCGTCCTCCCGGTGACCCTGGCGAGGTGCCCGGGTGTCCAGCTCCACCGCGACCGCCTGCTCCGGCCAGTACGCGTCCAGGCCGCCCAGGTGGGGGCCGCCCGGCAGCCTCAGGTCGACGTTCCAGACCGGGTCGGGGAGACCGTACTCCTGGACCATGCGGTACAGGCGGTCCTCCGCGATGGCACGGCCCTCGGCGAGCAGCGAGTCCACCGCGTCCACCACGTGCGGGCGGCCCAGCAGCTTGGCGTTGTTCAACTCCCGTACGACCGCGGCCGGTTCGCAATGGCCGGCGCGTACCGCCTCGGTGAGGAGCCGGCGTACCGCGCCCGCGTCCGTGAGCTCGGTGACCGCGTCGGCGAGGGCGCGCGGCACCGGGGCGACCGGGACGCCGGTGACCTGTTCGGCGGCGGGGAGCGCCGAGGTGCGGACGATCCGCGCGCCGCCCGCCGGGCGCAGCCGGCGCATCCTCGGGACCAGGACGTCGATCCGGTCCAGGGAGGGCAGCGGCGGGGTCGAGGTGAAGCCGTGCAGGGTCAGCGCCGCGAGGCCGGTGATCATCGCGTCCGCGTACACCGGGCGGTGCGGCTCCTCCGCGCCCGGCTGCGTCGGGACCCCGGCGCTCCGCTCGCGTGCCGCGTACATCAGCACCGCGTGCAGCCGCTCCTCGCTGGTCGGCGGACCCGGGTGGAGCAGGAAGACACCCGGGAAGATCTGCTGCCAGGGGCCGCCGGGCCGGCACTGCTCGTCGGCCTCGGCGACCGAGACGCCGGTCGTGCGCAGCCGGCCGGCCGTCACGACACGGCGGTGCACCTCGGAGAGGTGACGCAGGGGGCGGGGGGAGAGCGGGGGGACCGGGGGGTTGTGGTTCATGCGACGGAGGTTCCCGCCTTCGGACCGCCCGATAACCGCTGTTACACGCCTGTCGACAAATACGGACAAGACGGCACTAAAGGACGGGTGTTCGGGTGCCGACAAGGGACCGAAAACCCCTGGTCCATTCGGGTGGGACCAGGGGTTACGGCTCCTATTGACCGTATTTCGTAACGGCTACCGGGCGCCCAAGCTCAGGCCAAAGGTCACGCGTGGTTGACGGGGTTGACGGCCTGCGCGTCGCACGCCTGCCCCCGCAGCGCCCGCGCCAGATCGTCCCGCCCCTCCAGCACCAGCCTGCGCAGCGCCGGCGCCGCGTCCTCGTGCGCCGCCAGCCATGCATCGGCCGCGTCCAGCGTCGCCTGCGAGTCCTGGAGGGAGGGGAACAGCCCGGAGACGACGTTCACCGCGATCTGGATCGAGCGGTCCTGCCAGATCCGCTCGAGCACCGCGAAGTACTTCTCCGTGTAAGGCGCGAGCAGCTCCCGCTGGGCCGGCTGCCGCCAGCCCGCGATCGTCGCCTCGGCCAGCGCGTTGGACAGCGCGTCCGACTCCACGATCTGCGCCCAGCCCTGTGCCTTCACCGCCGCCGACGGACGCGCGGCCAGGCAGCGCACCTGATGGCGCTTGCCGGACGCGGTGTCGTCCCGGGCCAGTTCGGCCTCCAGCGCCTTCTCGTCGGCGAACCCGTGCACGACGAGCGGCTCCAGGAACGCCCACCGCAGCTCCTGGTCGACCTTCAGACCCGGCACGGTCGTCGTGCCGTCAAGCAGCCCCTGCAACATGTCGAAGCCGCCCGGGTCCTCGGCCGTGCGGGCGAAGAAGCGCGCCCACGCCAGCTGGCGCTCGCTGCCCGGCTCGGCCCGCTCCAGCAGCTCGCGCTCGGCACATTCGGCGAGCAGTGCCGCGCCGCGCGGACGCCAGTCGGGGGCCGCGTAGTGCGTGACCGCACCGTCGGCCCAGGCATGCAGCATCTGCAGCACCCCGATGTCCGACTCGCGCCCCGCGAACCGCGTCACCAGCTCCACGAAGTCCCGCGCGGGCAGCAGCGCGTCCCGGGTCATGTTCCACAGCGCCGACCAGCACAGGGCGCGGGCGAGCGGGTCGGTGAGGTCACCGAGGCCCGCCTTCAGGGTCTCCAGGGAGCCCGCGTCGAAGCGGGTCTTGCAGTACGTCAGGTCGTCGTCGTTGACCAGCACGAGCTCCGGCGCCTCGGCACCGGCCAGCTCCGCCACGACCGTACGCGGGCCGTCGACGTCCACCTCGGCGCGCGCGTACCGCTCCAGCGCGCCCCCGCCCGAGCGCCGGTACAGGCCCACCGCCACCCGGTGCGGCCGCAGCTCCGGGTGCGACTCCGCCGCCTCCTGCACGACCGCCAGCTCGTCGACCCGGCCCTCGGCGTTCAACAGCACCTGGGGAGTCAGGGAGTTGACCCCGGCCGTCTGGAGCCAGGACCGCGCCCACGCGCCCATGTCCCGCCCGCTGGTCTCCTCCAGCACGGACAGCAGATCGCCGAGCCGCGTGTTGCCGTACGCGTGCCGCTTGAAGTAGCGCCGCGCGCCCTCCAGGAACGCGTCCTGGCCGACGTAGGCGACGAGCTGCTTCAGTACGGAGGCGCCCTTGGCGTACGTGATGCCGTCGAAGTTGAGCTTGGCGTCCTGGAGGTCGCGGATGTCGGCGGTGATGGGGTGCGTGGAGGGCAACTGGTCGGCGCGGTAGGCCCAGGCCTTGCGGCGGTTGGCGAAGGTGATCCAGGCGTCGGTGAAGCGGGTCGCGCCGACGTTGGCGAAGGTGCCCATGAAGTCCGCGAAGGACTCCTTCAGCCACAGGTCGTCCCACCACACCATGGTGACCAGGTCGCCGAACCACATGTGCGCCATCTCGTGCAGGATGACGTTGGCCCGGCCCTCGTAGGACGCCTGGGTCACCTTGCCGCGGAAGATGAACTCCTCGCGGAAGGTCACGAGCCCCGGGTTCTCCATCGCGCCGAGGTTGTACTCGGGCACGAACGCCTGGTCGTACTTCCCGAAGGGGTACGGGTAGTCGAAGTGCTCGTGGAAGAAGTCCAGGCCCTGCTTGGTGACGAGGAACACGTCGTCGGAGTCGAAGTGGGGGGCGAGCCCCTTGCGGCACAGGGCGCCGAGGGGGATCTCCAGCCGGGTGCCGTCCTCGAGGACGCGCTCGTAGGAGTCCGTCACGTAGTGGTACGGGCCCGCCACCACGCACGTGATGTACGTCGAGATCGGCTTGGTCTCCGCGAACCGCCAGACACCGTCGTTCTGCGAGCCGAGCCCGTTGCTCCACACCGTCCAGCCCTCGGGCGCCCGCACCTCGAAGCGGAAGGGCGCCTTGAGGTCCGGCTGCTCGAAGTTGGCGAAGACGCGGCGGGAGTCGGCCGGCTCGTACTGCGTGTAGAGGTAGACCTCGCCGTCCTCGGGGTCGACGAAGCGGTGCATGCCCTCGCCGGTGCGGGAGTAGGCGCACTGGGCGTCGACGACCAGTTCGTTGTCGGCGGCCAGGTCCTCCAGGGCGATCCGGGTGCCGTCGAAGACCTCGCCGGGGTCCAGGTCCCGGCCGTTCAGCGAGAGGGCCGTGACGCTCGGCGCGACCAGGTCCGCGAAGCTCGTGGCCCCCGGCTCGTTGCACCGGAAGCGGATCGTGGTCACCGACCGGAAGGTGCGCGGACCGTCCCCGGCCTGGTCACCGACCGCCGAGCGCAGGTCGAGGGACACCTCGTACCCGTCGACGGACAGCAGGGCGGCCCGCTCCCGGGCCTCGTCACGGGACAGATTCTCACCGGGCACGGGCGGTACTCCCTCGGGTGTGTTCAGCATGCGGACAGGCCCGATCCTGCCATGTGCTCCTGACATCGGTCAGCCGGGAATGGGGTGGGCGACGAGCGGTGTTGCGGGTTGAAACGAACACTTTTCTAGGAGACCCATGTCCGACACCGCGAACGCCTCCGGCAAGACCCCCGTCGACTTCTGGTTCGACCCGCTGTGCCCCTGGGCCTGGATGACCTCCCGCTGGGTCCTGGAGGTGGAGAAGGTCCGGGACATCGAGGTGCGCTGGCACATCATGAGCCTGGCGGTGCTCAACGAGGACAAGATCGACCAGCTGCCCGAGGAGTACCGGGACATGCTGGCGACCAAGGCGTGGAAGCCGGTCCGGGTGGTCACCGCGGCCTGGCAGAAGCACGGCGCCGATGTCCTCGGCCCGCTCTACACCGCGCTCGGCACCCGCTTCCACAACCAGGACGAGGGGCCGACCGTCGAGGCCATCGCCGCCGCGCTCGACGAGGTGGGCCTGCCGGCCGACCTCATCGACTACGCGGACCAGGAGGACTTCGAGTTCGACGCCGAGCTGCGCGCCTCCCACAAGGAGGGCATCGAGAAGGTCGGCCAGGAGGTCGGCACCCCGGTGATCGCGGTCCCCGGTGCGGACGGCGAGCAGATCGCCTTCTTCGGCCCGGTCGTCACCCCGGCCCCCAAGGGCGAGGACGCGGCGCGGCTGTGGGACGGCACGCTGGCGGTCGCCTCGGTACCGGGCTTCTACGAGCTCAAGCGCACGCGTACGAAGGGCCCGGACTTCAGTAACCTGTGATCACTTCTCCGGCTCGGGGAAGGTGCCGCCGTCGTTCACGTCACCGCGCCGCTGGTATCGCCGGCAGCTCCCGCGTGAGCAGCGGTAGTACGCGTGCAGGCCGGCCCACTTCGGCTTGTTGGCCCGGACGTATGCCCTCTCCTTCTCGTCCCTGAGCGGTTCGAACTCCTCGGACGAGCGGCAGTTCGGGCACGGCATCTTCGGCATGTGACCCTCCACTGGCCAGAGGCCGACCGCCTCGACCCCGCGAGAGCAGACCCTCGCGGGGCCAAGGCATCAGCCCGGAATCGGTCCCACCGCACCATCGGCGGGGCGGGCATTGCTCCGACCCTCTTGGCATCGCCGGGGCCGGCCTGGTTCTGAGTTCCTTGAGTTACGAGCGCCGGACTCGCTCCGGGTTTCTTCGCGTCGCCGGGGCCTGGGACGTTTCGGGTTTCTTCGTGTCGCCGGGCCGGGCTGCTCCGAGCTTCCTCCCGTCGCCGGGGCCGAGCCCGCTTCAGGCCTCGTCGTATCGCCGGCGCCAGGCCTCTTCGAGGCGCCTCGCAGCGCCGGCGATACGACTGCTCGGAGCCTGCTCGCACTGTCTGCGCCCCCTCCGCTCGGAGCCTGCTCGTGTTGTCGGCACGCCGAGACGGGCCGCTCCGGGCCCTTTCGCCTTGTCACCGCCTCGCTCGTCCCCGGGCCTCCTCCAGCCGGCCCAGGTGCTCCTCGTACCGCTTGGAGTAGTACGCGGAACGCCCCGGATCCGGCTCGACGATTGCCGTGGGTTCGGTCCAGGCACCCGCGTCCAGAAAGACCCCGTGACGCTCTGCTGCCGCCAGCACCGCTCCACGGGCCCCCACTTCGCCCTCGACGACCCGCAACGGCCGCCCCAGCACGTCCGCCAGCAACTGCATCCACGCGGGGCTTCGGGTGCCTCCGCCGCACACCGCGAGCGACCCCGTCAGCCCGGCCGCCTCCAGACAGTGCCGGGCCGCGTAGCCGATGCCCTCGCAGGTCGCCCGGATCAGGTCGGCCTTGGTCGTCTCCAGGGAGACACCGCTGAGTTCGGCCCGCAGATGAGGCTCGACGAAGGGGGCCCGCTCCCCGGAGGGAGCGAAGTACGGCAGCACCCGGACCCCGTGCGCCCCCGGCGCGGTCGCCGCCAGCAGGTCGTCCACCTCGGCGTGGGTGACGCCGGTCGTCGACAGCACCCAGTCCAGCGCCGCCGTCCCCACCATCGCCGGCATCGCCCGCAGCCGGTGCCCGGGCCGGTCGGTGGAGATGTACAGCCCGGCCGGCTCCCCGGTCAGGTCCAGCTCGGTCGTGGCGACCAGCGCGGCGAGACACGTGCCCACGATCAGCAGCCCGTCCCCCGGCGACACCACCCCCGCGCCCAGCGCGCAGGCCGGCAGGTCGTACGGCCCGTTCGTCAGCCGTGTCCCGGACGGCAGCCCCTCCCGCGCCTCGCCCGTGGCGATGGGATCCCCGACGGACGCGAGCAGCCGCCGGCGGCGGGTGAGCCCCAGCAGCTCCACCACCCGGTTGTCGTACGTCCGGGTCCGCGGGTCGAGAAAGGGCATGGACGCGTCCGACACGTCCGTCGTCGCCCGCGCCGCCCCCGTGAGCCGCTGGAAGACCATGTCCTTGCAGTACACGGCGGCCGCGGCGGCGTCCAGGGACTTCGGGTCGTACCGGTCCAGCCAGGCCAGCAACGGCCCCGGCGAGCCCGGGAACATCGCGCCGCCGGTCCGCCGGAACACCGTCTCGAAGGTGCCGTCCGCGAGCCACTGGTCGAGCAGTTCGTGCGCCCGCCCGTCCATCCAGGACAGCGCCGACCGCACCGGCCGCCCTTCCCCGTCGACCAGCCACACCCCGTCGCCCTGACCGGTCAGCCCGGCCAGCTCCACCGGCTCCGGCACCCGCCCGGTCAGCGTGCCGAGGACGTCGACGGCGGCGTCGTAGACCTCGTCCATGTCCTGCTCGACGTACCCGCCGTGCAGGGAGAGCTCCACCGGGCGCGACTCGACGGCCAGTTGACGGCCCTCGGCGTCGAAGGCGGCGGCCTTGACGACGGACGTGCCCACATCGATACCGACGTACATGAAGAAATCCCTCCTAGGTCACGTCAAGCAGTGCGCCAACCGCTCCCCCCGCGCCCAGCGGCCCACCTCCTCCGCCGCGATCCTCGCCGCCTTCTCGGCCACCGCGCGGCTCGCCCCGCCGAGGTGCGGGGTCAACACGACCCGGTCGGCCAGGGCGCGCAGGCGGGAGTCCGGAGGCAGCGGTTCGTGCTCGTAGGTGTCGAGGGCGGCCGCGGACACCCGGCCCGCTTCGAGGGCGTCGCACAGCGCGGACTCGTCGACCAGCGGGCCGCGGGCCACGTTCACCACGACCGCCCCCTCCGGCAGCAGCGCCAGCTCGCGGGCGCCGATCAGACCGCGGGTCTCGGCGGTGAGACGGGCGTGCAGAGTGATCGCCCGGGAGCGGGTGAGGAGCTGGTCGAGGGAGGACACGCGCAGGCCGTGGATCTCGCCGCGCACATAGGGGTCGTACACCATGACCTGGGCACCGAAGGCGCACAGCACGCGCGCGACCCGGCTGCCGACGGCGCCGTAGCCGACGAGTCCGACGGGCAGGTCCTCCAGTTCCAGGCCGCTGTGCTCGTACGTGTAGTAGGCGGCGCCGCCCTCCCAACTGCCCTGTCCGGCGAGCAGGTCGTGGGCCTGCGGGATGCGGCGCACGGCAGCCAGCAGCATGCCGACGGTGAACTCGGCGGTGGCGGCGGCGTTGCGGCCGGGCGCGAAGCACACCCGTACGTCACGGGCCTTGGCCGCGTCGAGGTTCACGTTGACCGGGCCGCCCCGGCACACGACGACCAGCCGCAGGCTGTCGGCGGCGTTCAGCACCCGCTCGGTGACCGGGCCCATCTGGGTGACGAGGACCTCCGCGCCGTCCAGCGCCTCGATCAGCTCGTCCTCGGCGTCGCTCGCCTCCACCACCTCCGCCACGGGCCCGAAGGGTTCCAGGGGCCAGCCGAGCGTCAGCTCCTTCGTCTGCGCGGCGATGCCGCCCAGTTCGGCCTCGACGGCCCCGGCGATCAGCCCCGGCAGTACGAAGTGGTCGCCGGCCGCCACGACACGTACGGGATCGGTCCTCTGGGTCATCGTCGACCTCCGAGTCGTCGCTTCACTGAGACGATGTTGAGCCGCGGATCCCGGGTACGCATAGACCCCGTGCGGGTGGGAGGTCCCGATGACCGGTATGACTGACGAGAACGAGACGGCGTGGCTGGGGATCGACCTCGGCACGCAGAGCGTGCGCGTGCTGGCGGTCACGGCCGACGGGACCGTGCTGGGCCAGGGCTCCGCCCCGCTCGGCGGCCGGCGCGAGGGCGTGCGGCACGAGCAGGATCCGGAGCAGTGGTGGGAGGCGGTGCGTACGGCGTCCCGTTCCGCCCTTCTCACCCTGACGGGCGTACGGATCGGCGCCCTCGCGGTGTGCGGCACGTCGGGGACGGTCCTGCTGACGGACGCGGAGGGCCGGCCGACGAGCCCGGCGCTCATGTACGACGACGCGCGCGCGGCGGGTGAGGCGGCCGGGCTGCGGGAGGCGGGGCTCGCGGTCCAGGACACGTGGGCGCTGCCGAAGGCGCTGTGGCTCGCCGGTGCGCATGGGAAGGGCCGGGTCACCCACCAGCCGGACGTCGTCACCGCGCGCCTGACCGGCGGGCCGGTGCCCACCGACTCCAGCCACGCGCTCAAGACGGGCTACGACGTCGAGCGCGGTGCATGGCCGGATGTCGCCCTGGACCTACCCGAGGTCGTCCTGCCCGGCACCCGGCTCGGCGAGGTCTGCGCGGCCGCCGCGGAGGCGACCGGCATCCCCGCCGGCACGCCCGTCGTCGCCGGGATGACCGACGGCTGCGCGGCCCAGATCGCAGCGGGCGCCCTGCGGCACGGCTCGTGGAACTCGGTGCTCGGCACCACCCTCGTGCTGAAGGGGGCCACCCCGGACCCGGTCCGGGACCCGACCGGCGTGGTCTACAACCACCGTGCGCCGGGCGGCACCTGGCTGCCCGGCGGGGCGTCGAGCGTGGGCGCGGGGGCGCTTCCGGCGGACGCCGACCCCGCCGCGATGGACGAGCGCGCGGCCGCGTTCGAGCCGTCCGGCGCGGTGGCCTACCCGCTGGTGTCACGGGGGGAGCGGTTCCCCTTCCGCGCCCCGGACGCCACCGCGTTCCAGTTCGGCACCCCCGCCGACGACGCCGACCGCTGGGCCGGGCTCCTGCAGGGCGTCGGGTTCGCGGAACGCCTGTGCCTCGACTACCTGCACCACCTGGGCGCCCCGCTCGACGGCCCCCTCACCTTCACCGGCGGCGCGGCCCGCAGCCCGTACTGGAACCAGCTCCGCGCCGACATCCTGGGCCGCCCGGCCCGCGTACCCGAACAGACCGAACCGGCCCTGGGAATGGCCGCGTTGGCGCTGCACGGCACGACCGGCACCCCTTTGGCGGAGGCCGCCGAGCACATGGTCCGCATCCGCACGGTCGTGGACCCGCGCCCCGGCCGCACGGCCCTCTTCGCCGAGCCGTACGCCCGCCTGGTCGACGAACTCACCGAGCGGGGCTGGCTCCCCGCACCGGTGGCGGCGCACGCGCACAGCCGACTGAACGGGGACACCAGCCGGTGCTCCCACCCGCCAAGGGGCGCGGGGCTGTGACATCAGCGGCTCCGCCGCGGGGCACGACCAGCCACGACGGCGCCGCACCTACCGACGGGACCACACCATGAGCACGGGCACGACACTGCTGCTGGCCCGGCACGGGCAGACCATCTGGCATGCGGAGAACCGTTACGCGGGCGTGAGCGACATCGGGCTCACCGACGAGGGGCGGGCCCAGGCCGAGGCGCTGGGGAGGTGGGCCGCCGTACACCGTCCCGACGCGATCTGGACGTCCCCCCTGTCGCGGGCGATCGCCACCGCCGACCCGGCCTGCCGTGCCCTCGGCGTCACCCCGCACCGCGAACCCGGCCTCAGGGAGTGCGACTTCGGGGTGGTGGAGGGCCGTACCCTCGCGGAGTTCGCCGCCGAGGTGCCCGACGCGGCCGAGGCCTACCGTGCGGACCCGGTGGCGTACCCCTTCCCCGGCGCGGAGGATCCGACGGCCGCCGCCGCCCGGGGCACGCAGGCCCTGCGCCGCATCGCCGCCGCCCACCCGGGCGAGCGCGTCCTGGTCGTCGCCCACAACACCCTGCTGCGGCTGGTGCTGTGCACGCTGCTGTCGATCCCGCTCGGGCAGTACCGCAGAGTGTTCCCCCGGTTGCGCAACGCGGCGATCACCGAACTCCGCCTCCATGACGACGGATCCGCCGCACTTCTCTCCCTCAATGTGCCGTGCGAACAGGATCGGTCGTAGCACGATAGGCCCATGACGGAGATCGACACCTCGGTGCCGCATTCGGCCCGGATCTGGAACTACTGGCTCGGCGGCAAGGACAACTACCCCGTCGACGAGGCGGCCGGCGACGCCTACACGGCCGTCTTCCCCGGCATTGTCACGATCGCCCGCAGCAGCCGGGCCTTTCTCGGCCGCAGCATCCGCTACCTGGTCGAGGAGGCGGGCGTCCGCCAGTTCCTGGACGTCGGCACCGGGCTGCCCACGGTCGACAACACCCACGAGGTCGCCCAGCGCATCGCCCCCGAATCGAAGATCGTCTACGTGGACAACGACCCGCTGGTCCTCGCCCACGCCCGCGCCCTGCTGACCTCCACACCGGAGGGCGAGACGGCGTACGAGGACCTGACGCTCTACGAGCCGGAGAAGATCCTGGAGGCTGCCTCCCGGACCCTCGACCTCACCCGCCCCACGGCCCTGATCCTCAGCGGCCTGCTGGGCCACGTCGCCGATTACGACCTGGCCCGGGACCTGGTCCGCCGGCTGGTGGCGGGCCTGCCCTCGGGCAGCTACCTCTGCGTCAACGACGGCTCGCGCGGCACCGACCCGGACTACGAACAGGCCCAGGACGCCTACAACGAGACCGGCGCGGTGCCGTACTTCCTGCGTCCGGTCGACAAGATCGAGGCGTTCTTCGAGGGCCTGGAGCTGGTGGACCCGGGCGTGGTCTCCGTCCCGCTGTGGCGCCCGGACGGCGACACGGTCCCCGCACCCATCGGCCAGCACGGCGGTCTGGCCCGCAAGGCCTGACCGGACCCGGGAAGCCCCCGCGAGTCACGTCCTCGCGGGGGCTTCCGTCATTCCGCCCGCCGCATGAAGGCTGAGAAGACGATCACGAGGCGGGACGCTTCGGTGCGGGCCGGTCAGCACAGGACGGCCCCTCTTGTTGCAAAGAGCTTGCAACTACACGCTAGCAACAAAAAGACCCCCGCAGGTGGACCGGGGGTCTTCCGGGGCGCGTGGGGATCAGGCCTCGGCGCGCGCCCTCTGCCAGGCGTATCCCGCGGCCGCCAGGACCAGGGTCATGCCGCCCGTCCCGTACAGCTGTACGCGGGTGTCCGGTTCGCCGGCCATCAGGACCAGGATCGCCGCCATGCCGGCCAGGGCGACCCACGTCAGATACGGGAAGCCCCACATCCGGACCGTCAGGTTCCCGGGGGTCTCGCGCTCCAGGGCGCGGCGCAGCCGCAGTTGGGAGACGGCGACGAAGCCCCAGACGACCAGGACGACCGCCCCGATCATGTTGAGGAGCCAGGAGAAGACGTCGTCGGGGCGCCAGTAGCTCAGCACCACGCAGCCGAAGCCGAACATGCTGGAGGCGAGGACCGCGGCGCGCGGCACACCGCCGCGGACACGGCCGAGGAACCCGGGTCCCATGCCCCGCTCGACCAGGGAGTAGGCGATGCGCGAGGAGCCGTAGACGTTGGCGTTCATCGCGGAGAGGAGGGCGACCAGGACGACGACGTTCATGAGCGGGCCCGCTCCCGGGATGCCCAGTTCGTCGAGGGCGGCGACGTACGGGCCCTTCTCCACGACCGCCTTCGCGTCCCAGGGGACCAGGGTGACGATGACCGCCATCGAGCCGACGTAGAACAGCGCGATACGCCACATCGCCGTACGGACCGCGCCCGCCACGCCCCGCACCGGGTCCTCGGACTCGGCGGCCGCGATGGTGACCGTCTCCAGACCGCCGTACGCGAAGACGGAGGCGAGGAGGCCGACGACCAGGCCCTCGCCGCCGCCCGGGAAGAAGCCCCCGTGGCCGGTGAGGTTCGCGGTGCCCGGGGCGGCCGTGCCCGGCAGGAGGCCGGCGATCGCGAGCACCCCCAGGACCAGGAACAGGACGATCGCGCCGACCTTCAGGGCCGCGAACCAGAACTCGAACTCGCCGAAGTTCTTCACCGCGGCCAGGTTCGTGACGCAGAAGACCAGCATGAACAGGGCCACCCAGGCCCATTCCGGGGTCCCCGGCAGCCAGCCGGTCACGATCTTCGCGGCGCCGATGCCCTGCAGGCCCACGGCCGTGCACAGCAGCACCCAGAACGACCACCCGGCGGTGAAGCCGGCCCAGGGACCGATCGCCCGTTCGGCGTGCGCGGAGAAGGAACCGGAGGACGGATACGCGGCCGACATCTCGCCGAGCATCCGCATGACCAGCATCACGAGGAGGCCGGAGAGCGTGTAGGCGAGGACGATCGACGGTCCGGCGGCGGCGATCCCCGCCCCGGAGCCGACGAACAGTCCGGCGCCGATCACCCCGCCGAGAGCGATCATCGACAGGTGGCGCTGCTTGAGGCCGTGGGAGAGGGGAGCGTCGGACTCTTGTGGGGTCCTGACGGTGGTGCTGGGCATGGGCGCGGTTCGTCCAGTGCGTGAGACGGCAAAAACGCCCACAGTGTGGGCGGTCTTCCCTGGTCAAAGGGGAGACCGCCCACGATGCGGACCGGTCCGGCACCGGCTGTGACTACGCGGCTACGACCGTGTAGTGCGAGGCGTCGCCCTCGATCGAGTAGCTCTCCTTGCCCTCGATGCCCACCGGGACGTCCCCGGCGACCGTCACCCGGTGCAGCCGGCGCGGCAGACCGTCGTAGTTGTCGACGGCGTAGTGCTGGGTGATGCGGTTGTCGAACAGCACCAGCTGGTTCTCCGACCAGCGGTGGCGCAGCAGGTTCTCCGGGCGGGTCACGTACGACTGGAGGATCTCGAGCAGCTTGCGGGACTCACCCGTCGACAGCCCCACGATCCGCTGCGCGAACCCGCCGATGAACAGCCCGCGTTCACCGGTCAGCGGGTGCACCCGGATCACCGGGTGGACCGTGCGGTACTTGATCGACGTGAACTGGGCGCGCCGCGCGGCCTGTTCCTCGTCCAGGCTCTCCTCCGGTACGGCGTAGTCGTAGTCGTTGGTGTGCTCGGCCCACAGGTCGTCGGCGAGGCGCCTGAGCGGCTGCGGCAGATCCCGGTACGCGGCCGCCGAGTTGGCGATCAGGGTCTCGCCGCCGTACGGCGGGATCGTCAGGCTGCGCAGGGTGCTGGCCTGGGGCGGGTTGAGGACGAAGGTGACGTCGGTGTGCCAGTGGTTGGCGGCCCGGCCGCCCTCGCTGTCGACGGGCAGGACGTTCGAGGTGCCGTCGACGGCCGGCACGGTCGGGTGGGCGGTGGTGAGTTCGCCGAAGTGCCGGGCGAAGGCCTGCTGGCCCTCGTCGTCGAGGTTCACGTCGCTGAAGACCAGCGCCTTGTGGATGTTGAGGGCGTCGCGCAGCGCGGTGGTCGTGTCCTCGTCCAGAGGCTTGGAGAGGTCGACACCGGCCACATGGGCGCCGATGTTCGCGGTGACCTTGCGGATCTCGATACCGGACATGAGAGGGGTCCTTCCTAGGCGTGGACGGGCTGGACGGGCTGGACGGGCTGGACGTGCTGGTTGGCGGGGCGGGGGAGGCCGTAGCGCTCCCGCAGGGTCCGGCGCGGTCCGTACTCGGTACGCAGCAGGCCGCGGGTGCGCAGGATCGGGACGACGTGGTCGACGAAGGTGTCGAGTCCCGAGGGGAGCACCGCGGGCATGATGTTGAAGCCGTCGGCGGCGCCCTGCGTGAACCAGGTCTCGATGGCGTCGGCGACCTGCTCGGGCGTGCCGGCGAAGGTGAGGTGGCCGCGGCCGCCGCCGAGCCTGCCGATCAGCTGCCGCACGGTGAGGCGGTCGCGCCGGGCCAGCTCCACGACGAGCGTGTACCGGCTCTTGGCACCCTCGACGGCCGACTCGGGCGGCAGGTCGGACGGGAGCTGCCTGTCCAACTCCAGGCTGCCCGCGGGGAGTTGCAGCAGCCGCTCCAGGTTGGCCACGCCGTGCCGGTGCACGATGTGGTCCTCCAGCTCCTGTTCCTTCGCGAGCGCCTCGGCCTCCGTGGCGCCGAAGACGGGGACGATGCCTGGCAGCACCTTGATGTGCTCGGGGTCCCGACCGGCCGCCGCCGTACGGGACTTGAGGTCGGCGTAGAAAGCCCGCGCGTCCTCGATGGTCTGCTGGGCGGTGAACACGGCCTCCGCGTACCGGGACGCGAACTCCTTGCCGTCCTCGCTGGAACCGGCCTGCACGAGCAGGGGGTAACCCTGGGGTGTGCGGGGCACGTTGAGGGCGCCCTCGACGCTGAAGTACGTCCCCCGGTGGCGGGGCGGGTGGATCTTCGCGTCGTCGCCCCAGACGCCGGCCGCCTTGTCGCCGAGGATCGCGTCGTCCTCCCAGCTGTCCCAGAGCTTGAGGGCCACGTCGAGGAACTCGGAGGCTCTGGCGTACCGCTCGGCGTGTGCGGGTTCCGCGGCCAGGCCGAAATTGCGGGCGGCCTCCGCGCCGGCGGTGGTCACGATGTTCCAGCCGGCCCGGCCACCGCTGATGATGTCCAGCGAGGCGAACTTACGGGCCAGGTTGTAGGGCGAGTTGTAGGACGTGGAGGCGGTCGCGATCAGTCCGATGTGCTCGGTGGCCGTCGCCAGCGCGGTCAGCAGCGTGAGCGGCTCCAGCGCACCGGCGGGCCGCTGGGCGAGGTTGCTCCACAACTGCGGCCCGTCGGCGAGGAAGAGCGAGTCGAAGGTCCCGCGCTCCGCGATCCGGGCGAGGCGGACGTAGTGGTCGAGCGAGACGTGCGCGAAGGGATCGCTCTCGGGCAGCCGCCAGGAGGCTTCGTGGTGGCCGGTGTTCATGAGGAAGGCGTTGAGGTGGAGGTGGCGGGGCATGGGGGTCCTTTACGGCGTGCTCGGGGGGAGTGGCTTCGGGTACCGGTCGGCTGCGCTCAGCCCGTCCGGCGTTTGAGGACGAGGCCCCTTCAGGGCCGATGGGGGTCTGGGGGCGCAGCCCCCAGGGACGGTCACCCGGCGTCTGCGGTCGCTCCCGGCGCGGTGAGCTCCGTGCCCTGGTCGGCCGGGGTGGTGCCCGCGGTACGACTTCGGCGTGCGAGGTTGAGGTTCTTGACGGCCGGTGGGGTCTGGGGGGCCGCCCCAGGGACGGTCACCTGACGTCTGCGGTCACTCCCAGCGCCGTCAGCAGCCGCGCCCGGTACTCCTCCCGGGGCCGGGCCCGGTCGATGGTCTCGTCGAGGCCGATCCGTCCCTCCTCCAGGACCAGCACCCGGTCGGCCAGCGCGATCGCCTCGTCCACGTCGTGCGTCACCAGCAGCACCGACGGCTGATGCCGCTTCCACAGCTCCCGCAGCAGCGCGTGCATCCTGATCCGGGTCAACGCGTCCAGCGCCCCGAACGGCTCGTCCGCCAGCAGGAGTTCCGGCTCCCTGACCAGCGACCGGGCCAGTGCGGCGCGCTGTTGCTCGCCGCCGGACAGCTCGTTCGGCCAGGCCCGCTCGCGCCCGGCGAGACCCACCTCGGCGAGCGCCTCACGCCCCCTCTCCTCCCCGTCCGTCCCCAGCAGGACGTTGTCCAGCACCCGCCGCCACGGCAGCAGCCGGGAGTCCTGGAACACCACGGACACCCTCTCGGGGGCCGTCAGCTGCCCGCTCCCCACCACCTCGTGGTCCAGCCCCGCCACCGCCCGCAGCAGTGTGCTCTTGCCGGAGCCGCTGTGTCCGAGCAGGGCGACGAACTGTCCGGCCGGGATGTCGAGGTCGATGCCGTCGAGGACCGTACGGCCGTCGAACGACCGGGTCAGCCCCCGGATCCGTACGGCCGGCCGGGTCAGCTGCTCAGTGTGCGGCGCCATGACAGCACCCTCCGTTCGACGAGACGGACCGCGCTGTCGGAGACCAGGCCGAAGACCCCGTAGACCACGAGACCGACGAGGATCACATCGCTCTGGCCGTAGTTCTGGGCCTGGAACATCATGTAGCCGAGTCCGCTGGTGGCGTTGATCTGCTCCAGGACGACCAGGCCCAGCCAGGAGCCGGTGACACCGAGCCGGAGTCCCACGAAGAATCCGGGCAGCGCGCCGGGGATGACGATCTGCCGCACGAACGCGAACCTCGACAGCCCCTGCACCTCGGCGAGTTCGACGAAGCGGTGGTCGATGCCGGCCAGTGCGGCATGGGTGTTCAGATAGATCGGGATGTAGACGACGATCGCGATGATCGCGACCTTGAAGGACTCGCCGATGCCCAGCCAGAGGATGAACAGCGGGATCAGGCCCAGGGTCGGAATCGCCCGGTTGAGGTTGACCGTCCCGTCGATCAGCGCCTCACCGACCCGGCTGAGCCCGGCGGCCAGGGCCAGCAGGACACCGGCGGCCAGACCGATGGCGAAGCCGGACGCGGCCCGCTGGAGCGAGGTCAGCATGTCGGTGGGCAGGGTCCCGGCGGTCCACAGATGGACGCCGGTCCTGACCACGGTCCAGGGTGCGGGGACCGCGGCCGGGTCGAGCCGCCCGGCGGCGGAGGCCGCGGCCCACAGCGCGAGGAGGAGAACCGGGCCGACGAGCCGGGCGGCGGGCAGGCGCTTGCCGGGGGAGAGCCGGCGGCGCCTGCGGACCTGGGGAGCGTCCGGGGCGACCACGGCCGCAGCGGTCACGGTGGTCACGGCGCTCACCTCCGGTACTCCGCGGCCACGGCCTTCGCGGCGATGCCCTCGAAGCGGTGGTCGAAGAGGCCGCCCACATCGAACTTCTTCACGAAGCCGCCCTCCGCCAGCAGATCCGCGGTCTCCTGCTCCCACTTGATCGCCTCGTCCCAACTCGGCGGGAACAGAGGCTTGTTGGCGAGCGCGGTGACGGCCTTCGCCTGGGCGAGGGTCAGGTTCTGCGTCTTGACGTAGAACTCCTCGTTCCAGATGTCGGGGTTCTCGTACGTCCACACCTGGCCCTTGGCCCAGTACGGGATGTAGGCGGCGACCGCGGCGGCCTTCGCGGGGTCGCTCAGCACGGAGGCCGGCGCCCACAGCAGGTTGAGCAGGTCGACCACGTCGGTGGTGATGGCGCGGGCGCCCTTGCGCTCGTACTGCTGGAAGTAGGCGGGCGACTGGCTGTTGGGCAGCGGCGCCACGTCCACCTGGCCGGACTGCAGGGCCGTGAAGAACTGGTTGCTGGTGAGCGGGACGAGCTTGACCTCGTCGTAGGCGAGCCCCGCCTTCTTCAACGCCCGCAGCAGGACCACCCCTTGGGCCTGACCCTGCGAGAAGGCCAGCTTCCTGCCCTTGAAGTCCTCGACCGAGCGGATGTCGCTGCCGGGCTTGGTGGCGAAGAGGTAGTTCGGCTTACGGGTGATGTTGATCGCGACGATCTTCGCGTCGTAGCCCTGGAAGTGCGCCTGGATCGGCGGGATTCCCGCGTTGTTGGCGACGTCGAGGGAGCCGGAACGGAAGGCGTTGATGACGTCGGGGCCGGCGCTGATATTGGCCCAGGTGCTCACCTTGAACGGAGGAGCGCCCAACTTGCCGAGTTTCAGCTGTAGTTGCTGGGTGCCGGAGTACGAGGCGATCTTCAGGCTCGTGCCGGCCGGGACCTTGGCGGCGAGCGGGGCGGACAGGGCGTCCTGGCTGTCGGCGGCGGCACTGCTGTCGGCACAGCCGCTGAGGCCGGCGACACCGGCCGCGGCGCCGAGGACCGAGGTGAGGAACAGCCGCCGGTCGATTCCGGACGTGCTGATTCCGGACGTGCGGGAAAAGGGCATGGGAAGGCTCCCTGAATCAGTGCATGAGAAAGTCACAGAGAAATGAGTTCATGCAGGGGAAATGAGCGCGTCACGCGGGGTAACGTGTCAGCAACAAAGGGCGCGACAGTACAGGTGCGGGCTCATGAACAGGATGTTCGCGTCCACAAGGAGCCCCTGTCAACATTCGGAGTT
This sequence comes from Streptomyces sp. NPDC024687, assembly GCF_055559055.1. Taxonomy (NCBI): domain Bacteria; kingdom Bacillati; phylum Actinomycetota; class Actinomycetes; order Kitasatosporales; family Streptomycetaceae; genus Streptomyces; species Streptomyces sp. NPDC024687. The sequence continues at coordinate 251,545 of NZ_JBVHLJ010000001.1, forward strand.
TCTGAATTAAATAGCCTCAGGTGACGCGGCCAATGGATCCCGGTAGAGCACGTCGAGGGCCACCGAACCGCCCGCCACGGCAAGAACGGAATCCGGGAAACTCGACGGAATGACGGAAGCCGCGCGGTCGTCGCCGACGCCCTCGCGCAGGGCGACGAGGCAGTCCTCCCGGTGGAGGATGCCGACCTCGGTCACCACGACCGTCTCCGGGTTCAGCACGTCGAGGAGCAGCCGCGCCGCCCGCCCCACGGCGCCCGCCCGCTCGGTCAGCAGCCGGGCCGCCACCGGGTCGCCCGTGGCCGCCGCCGCGACCACGTGCATCGGGTTCACGCCCTCGACGATCCCCGCCTGCCGGGCCCGTCGGCACAGCGTCCGCTCGCTCAACTCGACCTGCAGGCACCCGGTCCGCCCGCAGTCGCAGGGCTCGGTGCCGCCCGGCACCGGCAGATGGGCGATCGCGCCCGCCTGGGAGCGCGGCCCGTGGTGCACCTCGTCGTTGGTGGCGAACGCCGAGTCCACCACGTTGCCGACGAACAGGTGCAGCACGCTCCGGCTGCCGCGCGCCCGCCCGAACAGCCGCTCCGCGTTGACCAACGCCCGCGCGTGCCCGTCCACATGGACCGGCAGACCGGTCCGGGCGCCGAGCACCTCCCGCACCGGCACCTCGTGCCAGCCCAGCAGGGGGTGTTCGACGACGGTCCCGGAGTCCCGGTCCACCCAGCCGCCGGCCGCGAAGCCGACGTCCAGGCAGCGCAGCCGCGGTGACCGCCCCAGCAGTGCGGCGAGGCATTCTGCGGCCCGCGCCAGGATCTCGGAGGCGCCGGCCCCGTTGTGCCGGAGCTCCCGTGCGGCCACCACCCGGCCGCGCAGATCGAGCAGCGCAACTGTCGTATAGGGGACGGCCACATGGACCCCGCCCACAACGAACCGTGACTCGTCCAGGTCGACGGGCACATGGGGGCGGCCCACACCATGGGACTGCCGGGGCGCCTCCGACTCACGGATGAGACCGAGCTCGGTGAAGCGCGAGCAGTAGTCCGTCACGGACGCCGGGGACAGTCCGGTCAGCCGGGCGATGGTGCTGCGTGCCACCGGCCCGTGCTCCAGCACGGACCGCAGGACGACGCTGGCGCTCGTGCGGCGCCGGGACATGGAAGGGGGCATGGAAGGGCGAGTGGCGGGAGCGGTGGCAGGGGGTGCCGCGGTACGGGGCATGGAAGACCGTCCTCGGGAACGGGGGCCGACACGTCTCGGAGAGTGAGGCGCGCCGGAGCCCGCCTCACACCGGACGGCGACAGACAGCCGTGCCCACGCGTCGCAGGTCGACGTGTCGACGCGAGGAGAAGTACCGGGACTGGGCGACCATGCCTGGAAGGGTAGGTCAGAAACGGTGAATCCGACCAGACCACTAGGGTTCGGTCGGTGATTCCGTTCGTTTGGTGATTCCCCACAGCGGCCCGACCCCGCCCCCCCTGTAGCCGGTGCCACCTCACCTCAGTGACCGGCATCACGCCGAACCGGGTGTAACCGACATCCTTTGTCCGGAGCCCACCAAGCCCCGGCTCCCGCCTTTGTCGGGCGCTGACGGTGATCGGCCGGAACACGCTGGGATAGCGTCACGATGTCCCCCGCCGTTCACACCCTCGCGGAGTCCCCATGAGCACCGCCGTCGCCCCCGCCCGCACCGGCCAGGTCCTCGCCGACCTGATCCCCGCCTCCCGCGTCCGGGACATCGCGCTCGTGGCCGGCGGCGCCGCGCTCACCGGTCTCGCCGCACAGCTCTCCGTGCCCGTGCCGGGCTCCCCGGTGCCGGTGACCGGCCAGACCTTCGCCGCGCTGCTCGTCGGCACCACCCTCGGCGCCCGCCGCGGTGTCGCCTCCCTCGCCCTGTACGCGCTGGCCGGCCTCGCCGGACTCCCGTGGTTCGCCCAGGGCACCTCCGGGTTCTCCGTGTCCTTCGGCTACATCCTCGGCATGATCCTGGCCTCCGCCGCCGTCGGCGCCCTGGCCCGCCGCGGCGCCGACCGGAACGTGTGGCGGACGGCGGGTGCCATGCTGGCCGGCGAGGCGATCATCTACGCGATCGGTGTCCCGTACCTCGCCTACGCCGCCGACATGTCGCTGTCCGCCGCGATCGCGGCCGGCCTCACCCCCTTCCTCCTCGGCGACGCCCTCAAGGCCGCCTTGGCGATGGGCGTCCTGCCGACCACCTGGAAGCTCGTCAAGCGCTGACATTCCTCCGGATCTCCCGCAGAGGTGCATGCCGGACATGCCGAAGGCATGACCTGACAGACCGTCAGGTCATGCCTTCACCGTTTTCCCGCTCCGGATCAGCCGGTGCGCTGCGGCCGCCGCTGCGACCACCACAGCCCGGCCACGCCCGCCGCCATCAGCGAGGCGCCCGCGGCCCCGAGCGGCAGCAGGTCCCGCCCGACACCGGTCTTCGGCAACTCGCCCGGGGTGTCACCGCCGGGCGCCACCGGCTTGTTGTCGGTGCCCAGCAGCAGCGGGGTGGCCGGGGCGTTCGGCGACGGATTCGTCGTACCGAACGGAACCGGGCCCTGCTGCCAGAACGTCTTCTTCCCGTCACCGGTCTGCACCGGCAAGCAGATCTTTCCGGTCTTGTCGAGATCGAATGTCGCGTCGACGGCGTACGACTTCGACTTACCGGCCGCGAGATTGTCGATGGGGCAGGCGAAACCGCTGTTCGAGCCCTCCGGTAGACCCTTTTCTGCAATCTGAGAGCAGCCTTGAACGTTTTTGACCGTCATGCCGTCGAATCCGACGACCAAAAGCCTGATCTTTCCGCTGTCCTTGCTCCCGTCGTTCTTCACGGTGGCCGTGAGATCGGTCTTCTGCGAGCTGTTGTCGACGGAGATCGTCCCGGGCAGTGTCGTCGTCAGCTCCACGCCCGCCGGCGCATCGTCAACGGCCTTTCCCCCCTTGCTGCTTGCGGGTCCCTCGTCCGCGCTCGCGGTGAAGGAAAAGATCATCACCGTCGAGAAGGACGCCGTGACCAGCGATCCGGCGATGGTCGTCATACGACGAGAACTCATGTTCGCCCCCCTTGGCTGCGCCTGAATTCGCAGTACTTGAAGAGGTACCACAAGATTTCTCCGCACTATGCTGGTACGGCGCGAAGTGTGACCATTGTGTTCCAGTCGGGGCATCGTTGAGGGGGTGCAGCGGATTGCCGGGGAATACGGGAGACACGGGAAATGCGAGGCGCGGCGGAGTTCCAGGGCTCCTGGTGACGGGACGCTATCGCCTGGTCGAAAGTATCGGCCAGGGCGGAATGGGGCGGGTGTGGCGGGCCGCCGACGAAATGCTCGACCGCCAGGTCGCGGTCAAGGAGATGCGGATCGACGGCCTCGACGCCGAGGACACCCGCACCCGCCGTGAACGGACCCTGCGCGAGGCCAGGGCCACGGCGCGCATCGACCACCCCAACGTCGTACGGGTCTACGACGTCGTGGACGAGGGCGAACGCCTGTGGATCGTCATGGAGTTGGTCAACGGCCGTTCCCTGGAACGGATGACGGTGGAGGACGGCCCACTGGGCCCGCGCGAAACGGCGCTCCTCGGCCTGGGGCTGGTGCGGGCCCTGCGCCAGGTCCACGCACGCGGCGTCCTGCACCGGGACATCAAACCCGGGAACGTCCTGGTGGAGTCCGGCGAGCGCACTGCCCGCCGGATCGTGCTCACCGACTTCGGCATCGCCGCGATGCAGGACGCCGAGGCGCTGACCATGGTCGGCATGCTCGTCGGCTCCCCCGACTACATGGCCCCCGAGCGGGTCTCGGGCCGTCCGCAGGGCCCGCCGTCGGACATCTGGTCCCTGGGAGCGACGCTGTGCGCGGCACTGGGCGGCCGCTCCCCCTTCTCCCGCGACACCACCCTGGCCACGCTGCACGCCGTCCTCTACGAGGAGCCGGAACTCCCGGCGGCGGGCCCGTTGACCGACCTCCTGACAGCCCTGCTGGAGAAGGACCCGTCGATACGCCCGGGCCTGGACGAGGTGGAGTCGACCCTGCACACGGTCGCGTTTCCGGCGTCTACGCCGACTTTGAGGATGGGGACGGGGGATGACACCGGCGACACGGGGACGTCGGAGCGGGAGCCCTGGGTGGGAGGTGTGCAGGCATCGGGTTCTGACCAGGCGGACTCTGCGCAGGTGGCAGGGGTGGGACAGGTTGACGGGGATTCCCTGTCGGGGGCGGCGCCGGGATCGGGGCGAGCGGGGAGTTCTGCGCCGGCGTGGGCCCAGGGGGAGTCGAGTGGCCCTGGGGATCCGAGGGGGCCGAGAACATCTGGGGCCACGGCAGTCCCTGGGACTGCGGGGGCTCCAGGAACGCCGGTTGGTGCGGACGCTTCCGAGGCGCGGGGTGCCGATGAAGCGGGCGGGGCGGGAGAGAGGCGGGGCGCTTCGGGAATTCCGGGTGGGTCCGAGGTGCCGGGGGACCCGGGAACACTGGGAGCCTCACGGGACACGCGGGAAAACTCGCCGGACGCGTCGGGTGCGCCCAGCGGTTCACCGGATACGTCAACTGCCCGAGGGGGCTCATCAAAGACTCCGTCGGTCCCGGGGCCGTGGACACCGCGGGAGTCACCCACTCCGGCCTATCTGGAGACCGGAGTCGTACGGGCGGTACGGGATCCGCGGGTGCCGGAGCCGGATGCCGGGCCCGAGGCGGCCGTGGACGAGCCTGCCGAGGTGGAGCCGTCGGATGCGGTGCCGGGGTTCTCGGGTGGGGGGGTTGGTCGGGCTTCGGGTTCAACGCCGGGGGAGTCCCGGTCTGGAGCCGAGGCGGCCGAGGCAGCGGAGCCGTCGGATGCCGTGCCGGGCTTCTCGGGTGCGGGGGTTGGTCGGGCTTCGGGCTCAACGCCGGGGGAGTCCCGGTCTGGAGCCGAGGCGGCCGAGGCAGTGGAGCCGTCGGATGGCGTACCGGTCGGGCAGGGGCCTGGGGGTGCGCGGGTTGCCTGGGGATCGGGCACATCGCCAGAGGAGGCTCGGTCTGTTGCGAAGGGTACGGAGCCGTCGGACGGTGTCGTGTCCAGGCGCGGGTCCTCGGAGTTGGCCGCGACCGCGACCGCGACCGCGACCGCGACCGCGACCGCGACCGCGACCGCGACCGCGACCGGAACCGGAACCGGAACCGGAACCGGAACCGGGACCGGGAGCGTGGGCCCGGATGGAGCGGGTGACGACGCCGTAGCCGCGCAACCCGAACACCTCACCCCAGCCGGGCCGTTCCTGCCCTCCGGATCTCAGGAGGCCTCGGCCGACCACATCGCCAGTGCTTCCACCGAGGCCGCCTCGGAGGAGCGTTCGGAGGTTCGGTCGGAGGTGCCGTCCGGGAGCTCGGTGGGAGCCGTACTCCGGGCAGGGGCCACCACGACCAGTACACCTCTCGCGAGCGCCCCCACCCAGGACTCCCTCGCGGCGGGCGCCCCCACGGAGCACTTCCCGATGCCGGACGCGCCGACCCGGGACGCCCTCACGCGAGCGGCCTCCGCCCCCACCCGTGTCGGTCCGGTACCGAAAACTCACCGTCGCCCCCACCACCCGGGCCAGGATCCCGATCCAGGCCCCGAGCAAGGACGGCCGGCGCAGGAAGGCGCAGCCGGCGGCGGGCAGGGCATCGACACCGACGTCCCCGCGACCGATCCCCGTACTCGACCCCACCCGGGCCAGGACCCCGGCCCTCGCCCCGCACAAGGTCCAGTGCAGGTAGGCGACGGCGGCAGCGGACCCGGCATCGACACCGCCGACCCCGCCACCGATCCCGGTACCCGACCCCACCCCGAGCAGGACCCCGACCCCGGCCCGGCGCTGGTCCTCGGCCCGCACCCCCACCGCATACCCCCGGGCGAACCCCCCACCACCGCCCACCGGGGCCGGCGCCGGACCACCCTGGTTGCCGTCGGAAGCGTGGTCGCCGCAGGTGCTGCCGTGGTCGCGATCATCCTCGCCACCACGTCCGGCCCACCCGGCGACGACAAGGCGGGCGGCTCCCCGTCCGCCTCGGCCTCCGTCTCCTCCTCGGCACCCGGCGGGACCCCGTCCGCCACCGTCGAGGGCACCTCCCGCCCCCGTTCGCTCCCGCCCGGCGCACACGAGGAGGCCGGCGGATTCGCGTGGGCGACTCCGACCGGCTGGCGGCGGGACGTGAAGACGGGGGCCGAGGTCCACTACACCTCGCCGGACGGGAAGCAGGAGCTCGCGGCCAAGTCGTCCCTCGCCCGAGGCGACCTGATGGAGACCTGGCGGACCTCCGAGCAGAACGCCCACCAGGGCCAGGACTACGCCAAGATCCGCCTGGAGGAGACGACGTTCCGCGATCACCCCGCGGTCGTCTGGGAGTACACCTTCACCCTCGGCGGCGTCCCCTGGCACGCCCAGCTGCTCGGCTTCAACGTGGGCGACAAGTCGTACCAGATCAACACCTGGTACCAGCCGGACATCGAGACGCAGGCCCTCACGACGTACGAGAAGGTGAAGGACAGCTTCACCGTCCTGTGAACCGGAACGGAGAAAGGGCCCCGCGGCACACGCCACGGGGCCCTGCTCACATGTCCGTTCAGCCGTCCGTTCAGCCGACGGAAACCTTGTCCGTCACGTCACCGGCCGACGCGGCGGTCGCCCGCCCGCGCCCGACCTTCTCCTTCACCACGGCGATGACCAGCACCACCGCCGCGACGAGCAGCGACAACAGCACGGTCTCCCGCCCGTCGTGCTCCGTGTCGGTCAGCATGTAGCCGAGGACGAACACGATCAACGCGGCCGTCGCCCAGGTCAGATACGGGTACAGCCACATCTTCACGACCAGCTTCTCCGGCGCCTCGGCCTGGATGATCTTCCGCATCCGCAGCTGCGAGAAGCAGATGACCAGCCACACGAACAGGGCCACCGCACCGGAGGAGTTGACGAGGAAGAGGAAGATCTTGTCGGGGGAGAGGTAGTTGAAGAACACGGCGACGAAGCCGAACACCACCGACGCGAGGATCGCGGCCATCGGCACACCCCGGCCGTTGACCCGCGCGAACGCCTTCGGCGCGTCGCCCCGCTCGCCGAGCGAGAAGGCCATCCGGGAGGCCGTGTAGAGGCCGGAGTTGAGACAGGACAACACCGAGGTCAGCACGATGAAGTTCATGATCTGACCGGCGTGCGCGATCCCGAGGGAGTCGAGCGCGGCGACGTAGGACCCGCTGTCCTGGATGGACTTGGAGTCCCACGGGATCAGCGTGACGACGACGAAGATGGATCCCAGGTAGAAGACCGCGATACGCCAGATGATGCTGTTGGTCGACTTGGTCACGGCCCGCTGCGGGTCCTCCGACTCACCGGCCGCGAGGGTCGCGATCTCGCTGCCCATGAAGGAGAAGACGACGAGCAGTACGCCGGTGAGGATGGCGCCGGGCCCGTGCGGCAGGAAGCCGCCGTGGTCGGTGAGGTTGGAGAGCCCCGCCTGGTCGGCGTCGACACCCGGCAGCACGCCGAACACGGCGAGCAGGCCGATGACGATGAACGCCCCGATCGCCACGACCTTGATCCCGGCGAACCAGAACTCGAACTCGCCGTAGGACCCGACGGAGACGAGGTTGGTGGCGGTCAGCACCACCATCACGATCAGCGCCCACCCCCACTGCGGTACGGCGGGTATCCACCCTTCGAGGATCTTGGCGCCGGCGGTCGCCTCGACGGCGAGCACGACGACCCAGAAGAACCAGTAAAGCCAGCCGATGGAGAAACCGGCCCAGCGGCCGAGGGCCCGGTCGGCGTGCGCCGAGAAGGAACCGGAATTGGGATTCGCGGCGGACATCTCACCGAGCATCCGCATCACGAGGACGACCAGCGTGCCGACGAGCGCGTACGACAGCAGGATGCCGGGTCCGGCGGTGGCGATACCGGAGCTGGAGCCCACGAAGAGGCCCGCTCCGATGACGCCGCCAATGGCGATCATCGAGAGGTGACGATTCTTGAGTCCGGCCTGGAGACCAGTCATACGGGGAATTCCTTCGTGCCGGGTGTGGGGAGGCCCGTACGAGCGGTGTACGGGTCGGTCCAGTGAATCGGAGGCAAAGAAATTCGTGAACCTTTGAATCCAGATTGTTACTTGAGGTTTCCTTGAGGTTCCATTGTCAGGCTCACTGTTTTCCTGGCCGACACCCGGGGCTGCTGCCCCGAAACAGCCGTGTCACACTCGTTCCATGCGCGTGTATCTCGGCTCCGACCATGCGGGCTTCGAACTCAAGAACCACCTCGTCGACTGGCTCAAGGCGGCCGGCCACGACGTGGTCGACTGCGGCCCCCACATCTACGACGCCCAGGACGACTACCCGCCCTTCTGCCTCCGCGCCGCCGAGCGCACCGCCGCCGACGCCGACTCCCTCGGCATCGTGATCGGCGGCTCCGGCAACGGCGAGCAGATCGCGGCGAACAAGGTCAAGGGTGTTCGGGCGTCCCTCGCCTGGAGCGAGGAGACCGCGTCGCTGGGCCGCCAGCACAACAACGCCAACGTCGTCGCGGTCGGCGCCCGCATGCACTCGACGGAGGAGGCGACGAAGTTCGTCGAGACCTTCCTCGCGACGCCGTTCTCGGGCGACGAGCGCCACCAGCGCCGCATCGACATGCTGTCCGACTACGAGACCACGGGCGACCTGCCGGCGATCCCGGCGCACCACCCCCAGCAGTAGCAATTCAGCCCCTCCGGCGATTGAGGAGCGGGGTTCCGGGGGTGGAGCCCCTGGGGGCGGGGTCGAAGGGGCGGCAGCCCCTGGAGGACGGGACGGGGCGGCGGGGGCGAGAACCCCCATGGCCCGCCCCCACCGGCAGACGCAGAAGGAGCCACCGTGCCTGAGGGGCACACCATCCACCGCCTGGCACAGGACTACGCCGAAGCCTTCACCGGCACGAAACCCCGCGTCACCAGCCCCCAGGGCAAGTTCTCCGACGCCGCCGCCCTCCTCACCGGCTCCGAACTCACCCGCACCGACGCCCACGGCAAGCACCTCTTCCTCGGCTTCCGGGACACCGACTGGGTCCACATCCACCTCGGCCTCTTCGGCAAGGTCACCTTCGGCGCGGCCCCCGCACCCCCGCCTACCGACACGGTCCGCCTCCGCCTCGCGAACACCACGGCGTACGTCGACCTCCGCGGCCCCACGACCTGCGCCCTGATCACCCCCGCCGAGAAGCAGTCGATACACGAGCGCCTCGGCCCGGACCCCCTGCGCGAGGACGCCGACCCGCACGCCGCGTACCGGCGGATCTCCCGCAGCCGGACGACGATCGCCGCCCTGCTGATGGACCAGAAGGTCATCGCGGGCGTGGGCAACGTCTACCGGGCGGAGGTCCTCTTCCGGCACCGCATCGACCCGTACCGCTCGGGCAAGGACATCACCCCCGCCGAGTGGCACGCGATCTGGACCGACCTCGTCGCGCTCATGCGCGAGGGCGTGCGGAACAACCGCATCGACACCGTCCGCCCGGAGCACACCCCCGAGGCGATGGGCCGCCCGCCGCGCGTCGACGACCACGGCGGCGAGGTCTACGTGTACCGCAGGGCCAGCCTGCCCTGTCACCTCTGCGGCGGCGAGATCCGCACCGCCGACCTCGCCGCCCGCAACCTTTTCTGGTGCCCGACCTGCCAAAAACTCTGAAGGCGGGACTCTGAAAGACAGGGCCGCCTAGAACCCGTGCGGCAGCCAGGGCGCCACCGCCGACCCGAACCCCACCGCCGCCTCGGCCAGCGCCCCCTGTCGCAGCTCCCGCACCAGGCCCGCGCCCGCCAGCGCGGCGAGGCTCACGCCGCCGAGGTAGGCCGCCCCCAACTCCCTTACCGGCAGAGCGAGGTCGGCCGGGTCCGTCGTACGGTCGCACGACGCGCCCTTCGCGTCCCCGCTGAGCCGCCAACGCCCCGCGTTCCAGGGGCAGAAGGAGTCCTCGACCTCCAACACCACGTCCACCGGCGCCTGATAGGTCCGCGCCTGGAGCGCGGCCCCCACGTCCACCAGCCGTACGTGCAGCGAGTCCCGCACCAGCAGTGAACAGCGCCGGACATCGGAGACGAGGTACTGCCAGGCCTCGTCGACCGGCCGCCGCCGCACATCGATCCGCGAGGTGAGGTCGAGGTCGAACAGGAACCGCCACAGCGCGCCGTGCGCGGCCGGATCCAGTGCCTCCAGGTCGGAGACCACCACGGTGCCCTTGGGCCCGGCCGGTTCCCAGTCCGCCTTGACCCGATACCGCACGAACCCCACGACCTCCCCGTCCCGCTCCGCGACCACGCACTGCAGGGGTGAGGCACCGTCCCGGTCGCTCTCCGGATCGAGCAGCCACATCCGCTCCCAGCCGGGAAGCCGGGCGACCATCCCGGGCCGCCGCGGCACGAGCCGGGCGTACACCGCCTCGCACGCGTCGAGCACGTCGGCGGGCGCCGCGTACCGCAGCCGTACGTCGTCGGTGCCGGGCGGCACGGACAGCCGTACCCGGGTCGTGTCGATGTCGGCGTTGAGGTGGTAGGTGCCGACGCCGTACCCGAACCGGCCGTAGATCACCGGCTCGGAGGCCGTGAGCACGGCCAGCGGCTCGCCCCAGGAGCGCACGTCGTCCAGCTGGCGGCGCATCATCGAGGTCAGCACCCCGCGCCGCCGGTGCGTGCCGGCCACGCCGACCATGGTGACGCCGGCGGCGGGCACCAGGGCGCCGCCCGGCACGGTCATCCGGAAGCCGAACGCCCCCGCCGTACCCACACACCGCTCGCCGTCCCAGACGCCGATGGAGCGGTCGTACGCGGTGAGCTCACGAAACAGCTCCCGCTCCTCGGCCGACTCCGGAACCCCGCCGAAGGCGCGGATCAGGGTGTCGTACCACTCGTCCCAGTCGTCCTGCCGTAGCACCCGCAAGTCAGTCCCCATGAACCATGCCTACCAGGGCATTGCGGGACGAGCGAGGGAATTTCACCGGGGCCCGTCATCGGCCGGAGCGTGTACGGCCCTTGAACAGCTGTGAAGTTGAACCTCGCACGGGGGACAAGTCGTACCTCCTGTGCCAAGCAGAGGGTTCGACGGATAAGGTCCCGAACTAATGGCAGCAGGACGAGAGCGGCGCGCGGAAGCCGAGACGTTCACGGCCCGGTGGAAGATGCAGTGGCACCGGGTCCGCGTCGGCCTGCGCAGAAGCGCCGTGGACTACTTCCGCGGCGACGGCTCGGACTGGGTCGCGCTGGCCGGTCTGCTCCTGACCATCCCAATGATCGCGTCCGTCACCCTGATGAACTCGGTGTGGTGCTCACCGGCCGCGCTGGTCCTCCCGATCGTCGCCGGCGGTCTGCTGCTGCGCCCGGCGAGCCTGCTCGGTCTGTACGCGGCGGCGGCGACCGCGCTGATCGTGGAGTCGGTGCGGCTGGGGCCGTACACCGAGGGGCCGTCCCGGGTCACCCCGGGCGTGGTCCTGGTCGTGGCCGCCTGCGGTTTCTTCGGCCTGCTGATCGCCCAGTTCCGCAGCCGGGTCGGGGTGCCCTGGCGGCGCGGCGGCACCATGCTGTTCGACCTGCGCGAACGCATCCGGGTGCAGAGCAAGCTGCCGCACCTGCCGCAGGGCTGGCACCGGGAGATGGCGCTGCGTCCCGCGGGCGGCCAGTCGTTCTCCGGTGACTTCGTTGTCGCGGCCCGTACCAACGGCGGCCGGACGATGGAGGTCGTCCTGACCGACGTCTCCGGCAAGGGCATGGACGCGGGCTCGCGTGCACTGCTGCTGTCGGGGGCGTTCGGCGGTCTGCTCGGTTCGCTGCCCCCGCACGCCTTCCTGCCCGCCGCGAACGGCTATCTGCTCCGCCAGGACTGGGACGAGGGCTTCGCGACCTCGATCCACCTGGTCCTGGACCTGGACTCCGGCGACTACGAGCTCTACTCGGCCGGCCACCCGCCGGGGCTGCAGCTCAGCGCCGGCAGCGGCCGCTGGGAGGAGAAGGCCGCGGAGGGCCCGCTCCTCGGGGTCTACGACGGCGCCCAGTTCGACCCGGTCAAGGGATCACTGCGGCCCGGCGACGTCCTGATGCTGTTCACCGACGGCCTGGTGGAGACGTCCGACCGCGACATAGTCGAGGGCATCGACCGGCTGACGGGGGAGGCCGACCGGTATGTCGCCGGCGGCTTCCACGGCGCCGCCTGGCACCTGATCGAGGCGGTGGCGAAGGACGTCAACGACGACCGGGCGCTGCTGCTGATCTGCCGCGAGGGCCCCACGGCTCAGTCGATGCCGCACTAGGCACGATTTCCGTACCGCGGCACGCCACACTGGAGGAATGACCGACGAGTTGACCCTGGCCGAGGTCGAGGCCCTCGCCCGCGCCGCACACGAGGGCCAGACCGACAAGGCCGGCCGGCCCTACGCCGAACACCTGCGGGCCGTCGCCGAGGGCGTACACGCGCGTGGCGGTGACGACGACCAGATCGCGGCGGCCTGGCTGCACGACTCCGTCGAGGACGACGCGCTCTCCGCGCAGTGGCTCGCCGAGGCCGCGCTGAGCCGTCGTACGAAGGACATCGTGCTCGCCGTCACCAAGCGGGCCGGTGAGCCGCCCGAGGCGTACGCCGGGCGCATCCTCGCGACCCCGGGCGCGCTGCTGGTCAAACAAGCCGACCTGGCGCACAACGCGGACCCGGCACGCCTGGCGGTCCTCGACGAGGCGACCCGGCAACGACTCACCGAGAAGTACGCGGGGATGCGCGCACTTCTCGGTCTGCCGGCGTCCGGCTAGGCACTGACCTCTAGCCGCTGGCCTCTAGGCGCTGACCTTCTCCCGGGGAGCCGCCGCCTTCTGCTCGACTCCCCGCCTCACCTCGGCCGGCTCCCGCCTGAACGCCCAGTTCATGTCGGGCTCCATCACACACCGGAAGACCCGGCGCACCGGCGCGGTGCACAGCAGGGTCACGGCGACCGCGGCGAGGGCGCTCACGAAGAGCTCACCGGCCGGACGGTGCAGCCAGGCATGGTCGAACCAGCCCGCGAAACCCGCGCCCTTGATCAGGAAGCCGTGCAACAGATAGCCGTACAGCGTGCCCGCGCCGAGTGCGGTGAACCACATGCGCCGGCCCGGCACCCAGGCGAAGAAGCAGGCCGTCAACAGCAGCGAGGCGCCGAACATGGCCAGCACCATGACCGGCCCCGTCCACCAGGGAGCGCCCATCTCCTGAGCGGCGTTGCGGTGGTAGAACCACTCGGTGTTCATCCGCGGCACCGCCCACCAGCCGACGGCGAGGGCGGCGGCGAACACCGGCACCGCCGCGATCCGCATCGAACGCCGGCGCACCATCCGGAAGTGCTCGGGCTTCATGACCAGGCCGAGCACGAAGTACGGCAGGAACTGCAACACCCGCTGGAGGTCCAGGTCGTCGCCGATGTCCGGGGTCACGGACGCCAGCATCGCGATGCCGAGCGCGAGCGGCAGCGGCCACCGCACCAGGTTCCAGATCGGCGTGGTCAACCGCCAGATGAACAGCGCCACCAGGAACCAGGTCAAGAACCACGGGTCCAGGAGGCTGATCTCCATGCCCGGGTCGTGGTCGGCGTAGCGTTTGAAGAGGGAGTACGCCGTCTCGAAGACGATGTACGGCACCGCGACGCCGGTGACGAGCCGCTTCAGCCGGTCCGGGCGCATGTCGAAACTGCGCGAGAAGAAGCCGGAGATGACGATGAACGCCGGCATGTGGAACGAGTACACCACCGTGTACACGCCCTCCAGGATCCTGCTGTCGCCCTTGAGCGGCTCCCAGGAGTGTGCGACGGCCACCAGGACGATCGCCAGGTACTTGGCGTTGTCGAAGAAGGCGTCACGCTGCTTGGTGGACGGCGGGTCCTGAGGCGAGCGCGGACGGGGGACTGGGTCGGCGGCGGCTGGAAACATCTGAGGCACCCTAGCCTCGGCTGTGTGTCTCCGTAAAACCGGCTGTCTCGTTGCCGGTTGTGCACTTCTGAGCCGTCTTCAACGGGCCTGTTTTGTCACCATCAATCCCCCCGAAATGCCGCATAACCCAGCCCGTCGCACACCTGTGTCGGTGCTTCGAATTCCCTGCGGACGGAATGTGCGGACACGGTGACCGCAGACCGAAAGGAACCGGCCACGGGGTGCGGGGCGTGTATCGGCATGGCCAAACGTTGGCTCACCGGCCGCATATGCGGGCCGCGTTGGTGGCACGATGGTTCTGGCGGGGGTCGCGGGGTCGCGTCCCCGGGCCGGGAGAGCGGGACCGACCGAGGGTGTGATCAGTTGTGGCCATTTCGCTGTCAGTGGTGCTGCTGTTGGGGATCATCCTCGTGGTGTTGATACGGGGAGGCTCCCTCAAGGCCGGCCCCGCCATAGTCGCGGTGCTCTTCGGCTTCTTCCTCGCCTCGACCGGCATGGCCGACGACATCCAACGCTTCCTGGACTCGATAGCGGAAACCATCAACTCGATCCAGTTCTAGCCCGGCTCCGACCCGCCGTGGATCATGAGCACATGCATCCTCGATTAAGCCGCATCGCCGGCATGGCGCTGTTTCTGCTCGGTATCGCCCTCGTGCTCTGGAGGGTCTTCGGCAGCCCTCAGGACTGGGAGGGCGGCATGAGATGGCTTCGTGCCGGCCTCGTGCTGGGAGCTCTGGGGGCGATCGGCCTCAGCGCACAACTGATCTTCCCCGACGCCGAGGGCGATGCACCGGATGAGGTGTCCGAGAAGACCGACGGAGCAGCTCCGGATGAGAGGCCATGAGCCGGTCCGCTGCTCAACGCCCTTACCGGTCCGGGGGACACCGAAGGCCCAGGAAGAGGGAATCCACCTCTTACCTGGGCCTTCGGCATTCAGAGCGGGCGACGGGAATCGAACCCGCGTAGCTAGTTTGGAAGACTAGGGCTCTACCATTGAGCTACGCCCGCACAGCACGCGCCGCGACCCGATGGCCGACGGCACGAAAGCATCGTACCGGGTCGTCACCCCTCGTCGCACACCCCTTCCGTCCCGCCGCCGACCGCGCGGCGCGCGAACCCGGCGCACCGGGGCGCGCACAGGCGCGGCCCCGGAGGCGACGCGCGGGCCGCGCGGCGTGGTGCTGCAAGGTTGCGAGGCGTGTTGCAAGTGACGGGCCGGCGGCGGTGCAGAGGCCCGGGACCCGCCGTACGTGCTCGTTTCAGTAGCCCGGACGGGGCGCGTGGCGGCGTGGTTCTGCATGGGGCTCGTGAAATGCGGCAACCCCGCTGCCTGCGGGCATGTACCCTACGTGTCGCACCAGACGGGGTGTGGCGCAGCTTGGTAGCGCGTCCGCTTTGGGAGCGGAAGGCCGTGGGTTCAAATCCCGCCACCCCGACCACCTGCGCGATCAGTCGCGTGACCGAGTCCGTGATCGCCTTTGGGGCGTGTCGCCGCTGCCGTTACTATGCAAGCTGCACGCCCGTGTGCCTCTCCATTCCAGAAGATCCTCCGGGCGGCGATCCGCCGGAGCCGCTCTGGCCCCGGCAGAATCCGAGAAGTCAGCCACAAGGAGACCGAACCGTGAAGAGCGCCGTGGAGACCCTGAACCCGACTCGGGTTCGGCTCAGCATCGAGGTGCCCTTCGAGGAGCTCAAGGACAGCCTCGACGCGGCGTACAAGAAGATCAACCAGCAGGTCACGGTGAAGGGCTTCCGCAAGGGCAAGATCCCGGCGCGCGTCATCGACCAGCGGTTCGGCCGCGGTGCGGTCCTCGAGGAGGCGGTCAACGACGCGCTTCCGAAGTTCTACACCGAGGCGGTCAACGAGGCCGAGATCGACGTCCTGGGCCAGCCCGAGGTCGACATCACCGAGCTGAAGGACGGCGAGACGCTGAACTTCACCGCCGAGGTCGACGTCCGCCCCGCCATCGAGATCCCGGACTACTCCGGCATCGAGGTCGAGGTCGACGCGGTCGAGGTCAGCGACGAGGACGTCGAGAAGGCCGTGACCGAGCTGCGTGAGCGCTTCGCGTCGACCTCCCCGGTCGAGCGGGCCGCCGAGGACGGCGACGTCGTGACCGTCGACCTGGAGGCCAAGGTCGAGGGCGAGGTGCTGGAGGACGGCGTCGCGAGCGGCGTCTCATACACCATCGGCTCCGGCGAGCTGCTGGACGGCATCGACGACGCCGTGAAGGGCCTGGAGGCCGGTGGCGAGGCCACCTTCACCTCCGAGCTCAAGGGCGGCACCGCGGCCGGCAAGGAGGCCGAGGTCACCGTCAAGGTCACCCAGGTCGCCGCCCGCGAACTGCCTGAGCTGGACGACGAGTTCGCGCAGCTCGCCTCCGAGTTCGACACCCTCGACGAGCTGAAGGCCGACAGCCGCAAGCGCCTCGAGAACATGAAGCAGTACGACCAGGCCACCCAGGCCCAGGAGCGCGTCCTGGAGAAGCTCCTGGAGCTCGTCGAGGTGCCCGTCCCCGAGAAGCTCCTCGAGGACGAGATCAACACCCGCAAGCACAACCTGGAGCACCACCAGCTCGGCCAGATGGGCCTCGACCTCGAGAAGTACCTCGAGATCCAGGGCAAGACGGCCGAGGAGTTCGACACCGAGACCAAGGAAGCCGCGGTCAAGGGCATCAAGACCCAGTTCGTGCTCGACGAGCTCGTCAAGCGCGAGAAGCTGAACGTCAACCAGGAGGAGCTCACCGAGCACCTCATGCGCCGTGCCGCTTCCTCCGGCATGTCCCCCGACCAGTTCGCCCAGGCGGTCGTCGAGGGCGGTCAGGTCCCGCTCCTCGTCGGCGAGGTCGCCCGCGGCAAGGCCCTGGCCGTCGTGGTCGAGGCCGCCACGGTCAAGGACACCAACGGCGAGGTCGTCGACCTGGACGACGACGAGGACGAGACGGCCGAGACCGTCGAGGCCGTCGAGGCCGCGTCCGAGGAGACCCCGGCCGAGGCCGAGGAGAAGACCGAGGGCTGAGCCCACGGCACCTCGGACGTCGCTCGAACGTCGTAGGAAGGGCCCCGGAGACCATGTCTCCGGGGCCCTTCCCGCATGGACCGGGGGGACACGGCCGGGGGTGCGGAGAACAGCGCGGCGGGTCACGGATCGCGCGCGCCCGGCCCCGAACCGGCGATACCACGGCGCTACGCCCCCGGCGAACACCCCCCTTACCGGGATTCCCCGAGGGGACCAGCGCGTTAGGGTCCATGAGTACCAGGGCAGGGAAGTCCCTCGAACTGCCCAGCCCCCGGACGGGAACACGTAAGACGGCCCGGTGCCGTCGTAAGACGAGCAGGTGGATACGTGACGAATCTGATGCCCTCCGCCGCCGGCGACCCCTCCATCGGTGGTGGCCTCGGTGACCAGGTCTACAACCGGCTGCTCGGCGAGCGGATCATCTTCCTCGGCCAGGCGGTCGACGACGACATCGCCAACAAGATCACCGCGCAGCTGCTGCTCCTTGCCGCTGACCCGGAAAAGGACATCTACCTCTACATCAACAGCCCCGGCGGATCGATCACCGCGGGCATGGCGATCTACGACACCATGCAGTACATCAAGAACGACGTGGTGACCATCGCCATGGGTCTCGCGGCCTCGATGGGCCAGTTCCTGCTCAGCGCGGGCACCCCCGGCAAGCGCTTCGCGCTGCCGAACGCCGAGATCCTGATCCACCAGCCGTCCGCCGGCCTCGCCGGTTCGGCCTCGGACATCAAGATCCACGCCGAGCGGCTGCTGCACACCAAGAAGCGCATGGCCGAGCTCACCTCGCAGCACACCGGCCAGAGCATCGAGCAGATCACCCGCGACTCGGACCGCGACCGCTGGTTCGACGCGCACGAGGCCAAGGAGTACGGCCTCATCGACGACGTGATCGCCACGGCCGCCGGCATGCCGGGCGGCGGCGGCACCGGGGCCTGAGCCCCATGCGGGGCCACAACGCCCCCGCACAGCCCCTCAGCCGACCGCCTAAGCCCCTAGGAGACAGACAGTGAACGACTTCCCCGGCAGCGGCCTCTACGCCCGCACCGAGGCCGAGTACACCGGCCCGCGTGCCGAGTCCCGCTATGTGATCCCCCGCTTCGTCGAGCGCACCTCGCAGGGCGTCCGCGAGTACGACCCGTACGCGAAGCTGTTCGAGGAGCGCGTGATCTTCCTCGGCGTGCAGATCGACGACGCCTCCGCCAACGACGTCATGGCGCAGCTGCTGTGCCTGGAGTCGATGGACCCCGACCGGGACATCTCGGTCTACATCAACAGCCCCGGCGGCTCCTTCACGGCGCTCACGGCCATCTACGACACGATGCAGTTCGTGAAGCCGGACGTCCAGACGGTCTGCATGGGTCAGGCGGCCTCCGCCGCCGCGATCCTGCTGGCCGCCGGTACGCCCGGCAAGCGCATGGCACTGCCCAACGCGCGCGTGCTGATCCACCAGCCCTACAGCGAGACCGGCCGCGGTCAGGTCTCCGACCTGGAAATCGCCGCCAACGAAATCCTCCGGATGCGCGCGCAGCTGGAAGACCTGCTGGCCAAGCACTCCACCACGCCGATCGAGAAGATCCGCGAGGACATCGAGCGCGACAAGATCCTCACGGCCGACGACGCCCTGGCGTACGGTCTGATCGACCAGATCATCTCCACCCGGAAGATGAACAACGCCGCCGTCCGCTGACGCGGACCCGTAGGATATGCCGCCCCTTGGCACAGCGCACGTCGAAGTGAACCCTGCCAAGGGGGGCCCGAACGGGGGGCCCGGCAAGGTACCGTCGGACATAAGGCAGCACCAGGAGCCGCTGGACCTAGGCGTCTCCCAGGCGAAGGGGAAGCACACCGTGGCACGCATCGGTGACGGCGGCGATCTGCTCAAGTGCTCGTTCTGCGGCAAGAGCCAGAAGCAGGTCAAGAAGCTCATCGCAGGGCCTGGTGTGTACATCTGCGACGAGTGCATCGACCTCTGCAACGAGATCATCGAGGAGGAACTCGCGGAGACGAGCGAGGTGCGCTGGGAGGAACTCCCCAAGCCCCGCGAGATCTACGAGTTCCTGGAGGGCTACGTGGTGGGCCAGGAGCAGGCCAAGAAGGCCCTCTCCGTGGCGGTGTACAACCACTACAAGCGCGTCCAGGCCGGCGAGAACGGCGGCGGCAGCAGCCGTGACGACGCGATCGAGCTGGCGAAGTCCAACATCCTCCTGCTGGGCCCCACGGGTTCCGGCAAGACGCTCCTCGCCCAGACCCTCGCCCGCATGCTCAACGTCCCGTTCGCGATCGCCGACGCGACCGCGCTCACCGAGGCGGGCTACGTCGGCGAGGACGTCGAGAACATCCTGTTGAAGCTGATCCAGGCGGCCGACTACGACGTCAAGAAGGCCGAGACCGGGATCATCTACATCGACGAGATCGACAAGGTCGCGCGGAAGAGTGAAAACCCGTCGATCACGCGCGATGTGAGCGGCGAGGGCGTGCAGCAGGCCCTGCTGAAGATCCTTGAGGGCACCACGGCCTCCGTGCCGCCGCAGGGCGGACGCAAGCACCCGCACCAGGAGTTCATCCAGATCGACACGACGAACGTCCTGTTCATCGTGGGCGGTGCCTTCGCGGGCCTGGAGAAGCTCATTGAGTCCCGGGCGGGCGCCAAGGGCATCGGCTTCGGCGCGACGATCCGCTCCAAGCGCGAGCTCGAGGCCAAGGACCAGTTCGAGGACGTCATGCCCGAGGACCTGGTCAAGTTCGGCATGATCCCCGAGTTCATCGGCCGCCTTCCCGTCATCACCTCCGTCCACAACCTGGACCGGGAAGCCCTCCTCCAGATCCTGGTCGAGCCGCGCAACGCGCTGGTGAAGCAGTACCAGCGCCTCTTCGAACTCGACGGCGTGGAGCTGGACTTCGAGCGCGAGGCCCTGGAGGCCATCGCCGACCAGGCCATCCTCCGCCAGACCGGCGCGCGCGGCCTGCGCGCCATCATGGAAGAGGTCCTGCAGGGCGTCATGTACGAGATCCCGTCCCGCAAGGACGTGGCCCGTGTCGTCATCACGGCGGACGTCGTCCACTCCAACGTCAACCCGACGCTCATCCCCCGGGATGCCCGCGGGCGGGGCCCGGGGGAGCAGAAGACGGCGTAGCCAAGTTTCCGAGGGGGCATCCGACGATCCAGGTCGGGTGCCCCCTCGGCGTATGTCTCAGTCGATCTGTACTGGGATCAAGCCAGACTCACGACTCGCCCCTTATGTCATGGGCATGGTTTTGATTGCATTATTGCCGCCAGGGGTGACCGCCCTGCGACGCAAGACAAACGGAGGGGCAAGCGTGAGGATGAAACGAGCGTTGGCGGCAGCCGGATTGACTGCGGCGGCGGTAGTAATGCCGGTCACGGTGGCGGCGCCGGCACAGGCCAGCGCGGCGGACTGCCGGAACTATCTGGCGAGCCAGGGCTACATCGTCGGACCAAAGGTCAAGGAGGCTTGTGCGCAGACCGGGATCACCGGCTATCAGGGCTGTGTCCAGAGGCTTTTGAACGTTGGCGTTCGCTCCGAGCATGCGCTCATCGCATGCAGCAAGCGCTGATCTCGACTCCGGACAACTGACCGACGGGTCCCGGTCGACCACTGGCCGGGACCCGTCGCCGGTGTCGCGTCCGTCAGGCCTTGACGCGCACGTCGTTGCGGACCTTGGCGGTCAGTTCGGCAGCCTCCGTCATCGTGGTGCTCTTGCCCTCGGTCAGGGCGGCCATGTCGTACGCGAAGACGTAGGTGACCGTGCTGTGGTCACCCCAGATGCACACCGGCATGGTCAGGGTCGTGCCGGACTCGGTGGTCTTGATCTCCTGGCACTTCATGACGCCGTTCTCGAAGCCCGCGGGCGTGAACTTCTGGGGGCTGCCCACGAACGTCCCCGAGCCGGAGTCCTTCGAGGAGCCCTCCTTGGCCTGGGCGAACATCGAGTCGACGACCTTCTCCGGGTCGTCGATCGTGCCGTACACCCCGGCGATCATCAGGGACTTGGTGCTCAGACCCGTGCCCGAGGAGTAGGTCGCGCTGACGTCCTTGGCGCCCTTGACGCCCCACGACTCGGCGTCCTTGACGTCGCTGTCGCTCAGCGCACCGAGCCCGTCGCCGCTGCCCTTCTTGTACTCCCCGCCGAGGATCGTCGCCGGTGCCGCCAGCTTGTGCGCCCCGTCGTCGTTGATGTCCGAACCGCCGCCGGACCCGCCCCCGGCGAACACGAGGGAGGCGCCGACCGCGATCGCGGCGACGACCACCACCGCGCCGACGATGAGGCCGATCTTCTTCCCCTTGCCGCCGCCGGCCGGGGGCGGCTGCGGGACGCCGTAGGGGGCCTGACCGTAAGGCGGCTGCTGGCCGTACGGGGCCTGCTGGCCGTAGGGGGCCTGCGGCTGGCCGTACGGCGGAGTCTGCGGCGGCACCCCGCCCTGCTGCGGATAGCCGTAACCGGGCTGCTGCGGCTGCTGTCCGGGCTGCTGCGGATACCCGTAACCCGGCTGCTGGGGCTGCGGGGCCTGCTGGGGGTAGCCGTAGCCGGGCTGGGGCTGGCCCTGCGGAGCCTGCGGCGGCTGGCCGTAGGGGCCCGGCTGGCCGTACGGCCCGGGCTGCGGCGGCTGCCCGGGCTGCTGGGGCTGCCCGTACGGGCCCGGCTGGTTGTGACTCATCCCTGGGTTCCCCTCCAGATACTTATGTGTTCCCGACATCCTGGCTCAGGCACCGGCGGCGCACCGCATCGGGGCCCCCACCGTTACAGAACAAACGCGTTTCGGGACACGCCCGCGACACCCCTAAACTGACCCCGTGACCGAGAACGCTCAGCAGCAGCCCACAGCGCCCAGCACCGAACTGCCGACCCAGTACGCGCCGGCCGAGGTAGAGGGGACGCTGTACGAGCGCTGGGTGGAGAAGGGTTACTTCACCGCCGACGCGAAGAGCGACAAGCCGCCGTACACCATCGTCATCCCGCCGCCGAACGTCACCGGTTCGCTGCACCTGGGCCACGCCTTCCAGCACACGCTGATGGACGCGCTGACCCGCCGCAAGCGCATGCAGGGCTACGAGGCGCTGTGGCTGCCGGGCATGGACCACGCCGGTATCGCGACCCAGAACAAGGTCGAGCAGCAGCTCGCCGAGGAGGGCAAGTCCCGCCACGACCTGGGCCGCGAGGAGTTCGTCGAGCGCGTCTGGCAGTGGAAGGAGGAGTACGGCGGCCGGATCCTCGGCCAGATGCGGCGCCTCGGTGACGGCGTCGACTGGAGCCGTGAGCGCTTCACGATGGACGAGGGCCTGTCCAAGGCCGTCCTCACCATCTTCAAGCGGCTCTACGAGGACGAGCTGATCTACCGCGCCGAGCGCATCATCAACTGGTGCCCGCGCTGTCTGACGGCCATCTCCGACATCGAGGTGGAATACCAGGAGGACGCGGGCGAGTTGGTCTCCATCCGCTACGGCGAGGGCGAGGACAGCCTCGTCGTCGCGACCACGCGCGCGGAGACGATGCTCGGTGACACGGCCGTCGCCGTCCACCCCGACGACGAGCGGTACCAGCACCTCATCGGCAAGCAGATCAAGCTCCCGCTGACCGACCGCACCATCCCGGTCGTCGCCGACACCCACGTCGACCCCGAGTTCGGCACGGGCGCGGTCAAGGTGACCCCGGCGCACGACCCGAACGACTTCGAGATCGGCCGACGCCACGACCTGCCGTCCCTGACGATCATGGACGAGCACGGCGTCATCACCGTCCACGGCCCCTTCGTCGGCCTGGACCGCTACGAGGCCCGCTCGGCCGTCGTCGGCGCCCTCAAGGAGCAGGGCCGCATCGTCGCCGAGAAGCGCCCGTACATGCACTCCGTCGGCCACTGCTCGCGCTGCAAGACCACGGTCGAGCCCCGCCTGTCCCTGCAGTGGTGGGTCAAGGTCGGCCCGCTCGCCAAGGCCGCCGGTGACGCGGTCCGCGACGGCCGCGTCAAGATCCACCCTGAGGACATGTCGAAGCGCTACTTCGACTGGGTCGACAACATGCACGACTGGTGCATCTCGCGCCAGCTGTGGTGGGGCCACCGCATCCCGATCTGGTACGGCCCCGACGGCGAGGTCGTCTGCGTCGGCCCCGACGAGGAGCCGCCCACCGGTGAGGGCTGGACCCAGGACTCCGACGTCCTGGACACCTGGTTCTCCTCCGGCCTGTGGCCGTTCTCCACACTCGGCTGGCCCGAACAGACCGAGGACCTGCGGAAGTTCTATCCGACCGACGTCCTGCTCACCGGCCACGACATCATCTTCTTCTGGGTCGCCCGGATGATGATGTTCGGCCTCTACGCCATGGACGGCCAGGCCCCCTTCCACACCATCGCGCTGACCGGCCTGGTCCGCGACGAGTTCGGCAAGAAGATGTCGAAGTCGAACCCCAACGCGGTCGACCCGCTGGTCTGGATGGACGCCTACGGCTCCGACGCCGTCCGCTTCACCCTCGCCAACGGTGCCAACCCCGGCGCGGACGTGCCGATCGGCGAGGACTGGGTCAAGGCCTCCCGGAACTTCACCAACAAGCTCTGGAACGCCACCCGCTTCGCCCTCATGAACGGCGCCACGGTCGAGGGCCCGCTGCCGGACGCCTCCGAGATGTCGGCGACGGACCGCTGGATCCTGTCCCGCCTCAACACCACGCTCGCCCAGGTCGACGCGTACTACGACGACTACCAGTTCGCCAAACTCGCCGACGCGCTCTACCACTTCGCGTGGGACGAGGTCTTCGACTGGTACGTCGAGCTGTCGAAGACGACCTTCTTCGCGGGCGGCGAGCAGGCCAGGGTCTCAGGCCGGGTCCTGGGCGAGGTCCTCGACGTGACGCTGCGGCTGCTGCACCCGGTCATCCCGTTCGTGACGGACGCCCTGTGGACCACCCTGACCGGCGGCGAGTCCCTGGTCGTCGGCGAGTGGCCGGCCGACAGCGGCTTCCGCGACAAGGACGCCGAGCTCGAGATCGCGCTGGTCCAGCGGGTCGTCACCGAGGTCCGCCGGTTCCGCAAGGACCAGGGACTCAAGGACGGCCAGAAGGTCCCGGCCCGCCTGGAGCTCACCGGCACCGACCTCGCCCCGCACGAGGCCGCCATCCGCCAGCTCCTGCGCCTCCAGCCGGAGGGTGAGACCTTCGCGGCCACGGCGACCCTCCCGGTGGCCGGTGCCACGGTCGCCCTCGACCTGTCCGGCACGATCGACGTGGCGGCGGAACGCAAGCGCCTCGCGAAGGACCTGGCGGCGGCCGAGAAGGAGAAGGCCCAGGCCAACGCCAAGCTCGGCAACGAGGCGTTCCTCGCGAAGGCCCCGGACAACGTGGTGGACAAGATCCGCGGCCGGCTGGCCAAGGCGGACGAGGACATCACGAGGATCAAGGCCCAGCTGGAAGGCCTGCCTCAGGCGTAGGGCTTCATAGGGCCCGGGGTCTTCTGGACTCCGGGCCCTGCGTCTACCCGGCCGCTCCCGAAGCTCAGCCACCCCACTCCGTGGGCGCACTGTCACTCGCCCTCCGTAGACTGACCCCGTGAGTGACACCGACCCCTTCGACGAGATCGTCGCCGCCGAGACCGACCGTGACCCCGACCTCGCGGTCATCGAGGCCGGCAGCCGCACCCTGCGCACCCAGGGCGCCCCGCCGGAGGCCGACGTGCCCGGACGCCCTGAGGACCCGGAGGTCGACAAGGCCCTGCGCAAGGTCGAGGCGGAGCTCGCCGGCCGCTGGGGCGAGACCAAGCTGGAGCCCTCGGTCAGCCGTATCGCCGCCCTGATGGACCTGTTGGGCGAGCCGCAGCGGTCGTACCCCTCGATCCACATCACGGGGACGAACGGCAAGACCTCCACGGCCCGCATGATCGAGGCCCTCCTCGGCGCCTTCGAACTGCGCACGGGCCGCTACACCAGCCCCCACGTCCAGTCGGTCACCGAGCGCATCAGCCTGGACGGCGCGCCGATCTCGGCCGAGCGGTTCATCGAGACGTACGACGACATCAAGCCGTACATCGAGATGGTCGACGGTCAGCAGCCGTACCGGCTGTCCTTCTTCGAGGTGCTGACCGGCATGGCGTACGCCGCCTTCGCGGACGCGCCTGTCGACGTGGCCGTCGTCGAGGTCGGGATGGGCGGCTCCTGGGACGCCACCAACGTCATCGACGGCGATGTCGCCGTGATCACGCCCATCGATCTGGACCACACCGACCGGCTCGGCGAGACGCCCGGTGAGATCGCCGTCGAGAAGTCCGGGATCATCAAGCAGGACGCGGCCGTCATCATGGCCCAGCAGTCGGTGGACGCGGCGCAGGTCCTGCTGAAGAAGGCCGTCGAGGTGGACGCGACCGTCGCGCGCGAGGGGCTGGAGTTCGGGGTCGTCTCCCGGCAGGTCGCCGTCGGCGGGCAGCTGGTGACCCTGCGCGGTCTCGGCGGTGAGTACGAAGAGGTGTATCTGCCGCTGCACGGCCCCTATCAGGCACACAACGCGGCCGTGGCGCTCGCCGCCGTGGAGGCGTTCTTCGGGGTGGGTGCCCAGCGCCCGGACCCGCTCGACATCGACACCGTCCGCAAGGCCTTCGCGGCCGTCTCCTCCCCGGGCCGCCTCGAAGTCGTACGGCGTTCCCCGACCGTCGTCCTGGACGCCGCCCACAACCCGGCGGGCGCCCGCGCGACGGCCGAGGCGGTCGGCGAGGCCTTCGACTTCAGCCGGCTCATCGGTGTGGTGGGCGCGAGCGGCGACAAGAACGTACGGGGACTCCTGGAGGCCTTCGAGCCGATCCTCGCCGAGGTCGTGATCACGCAGAACTCCAGCCACCGCGCGATGGACGCCGACGAGCTCGCCGCGATCGCCGTCGAGGTGTTCGGCGAGGAGCGTGTCCAGGTGGAACCGCGGCTGCCGGACGCCCTGGAGGAGGCGATCACGCTGGCCGAGGAGGACGGCGAGTTCGCGGGCGGCGGTGTGCTGGTCACCGGCTCGGTCATCACGGTCGGCGAGGCCCGGCTGCTGCTGGGAAGGGGCTGAGCCGCGGCCATGCGTACGCTCTGTGCATCGACTCTGATCGGCGAGTTGTTCGTCATCGGCTTCGCCGGACTCGTCGCGATGAAGGACCCCGACCTGGCCACGTCCACGGTGTGGACGGTCAGCGGCATCGCCATGTTCCTGTGCCTCGCGCTGTGCGGGATGGTGACCCGGCCCGGCGGCGTCGCCCTCGGCTGGGCGCTCCAGATCACCCTGATCGCCTCCGGCTTCGTGATCCCGACCATGTTCTTCATGGGCGCGATCTTCGCGGCGCTGTGGTGGGCCTCCGTGCACTACGGCCGGAAGATCGACGAGGCGAAGGCGAGATTCGCCGCTCAGGCGGACCAAGCCGGCCCGGCGCACTCCACTACACCTGACGCTGTGTGACGAACGTACCGACACGCCCTGTAATCTCGTCTCACCGCATATGTCAGCAGGTTAGGAGCCCCTCGTGAGCCAGCGCACCCTCGTCCTCCTCAAGCCCGACGCAGTCCGTCGTGGCCTGACAGGCGAGATCATCAGCCGTATCGAGCGCAAGGCCGGCTGGCAGATCACCGCGCTGGAGCTGCGCACCCTGGACCAGGACACGCTGGAGCAGCACTACGGCGAGCACAAGGGCAAGCCCTTCTACGAGCCGTTGGTGGAGTTCATGGCCTCCGGTCCGGTCGTCGCGCTGATCGTCGAGGGCGAGCGGGTCATCGAGGGCGTCCGCGCGCTCGCCGGCCCGACCGACCCGATCGCCGCCGCGCCCGGCTCTATCCGTGGCGACTTCGGTGTCATCGTCCGCGAGAACCTGATCCACGCGAGCGACTCGGAGGAGTCCGCCGAGCGCGAGGTGAAGATCTTCTTCCCCGGGCGCGCATAGTCCGGCGCGTAGTCCGGCGCGTAGGTTTCGTGGCATTTTCTGACAGGGTGTCAGTTCACCCGACTGTCTGACCTGGGGCGGCCGTACGTTTTCGGCCGTCCTCCGGCATATGCGTGCCGATCGGGGGAACGCGTGCCCCCTATGGACCGTCTCCACAAGCGAGGCGGCGTTCGATCTGCTGACAATGGCGAAGACCCTCGCGCGGTGTTCGTGCAGGCGCGTCTACGATGGAAGCCTTCACGTCACAGCACCCACTTCGCCGACCTGAAAAGCCCTCAAAAGCTCCCAGGAAGGCCAGACGAATCCTGATGGGGAACTCAATGTCGTTCATCGGCCGTGACATGGCTGTCGACCTCGGGACCGCCAACACGCTGGTGTACGTCAGGGGTCGCGGGATCGTACTCAACGAGCCGTCCGTCGTCGCGATCAACACGAACACCGGTGGAATCCTCGCTGTAGGCGCCGAAGCGAAGAAGATGATCGGGCGGACCCCCGGCAACATCGTTGCCGTGCGGCCGCTGAAGGACGGCGTGATCGCCGACTTCGAGATCACCGAGCGGATGCTGCGCTACTTCATCCTGAAGATCCACAAGCGGCGGTATCTCGCCAGGCCGCGCGTCGTCGTGTGTGTCCCCTCGGGCATCACCGGCGTCGAGCGCCGCGCCGTCATCGAGGCGTCGTCCCAGGCCGGCGCCCGCCAGGTGCACATCATCGAGGAGCCCATGGCGGCCGCCATCGGCTCCGGCCTGCCGGTCCACGAGGCCACGGGCAACATGGTGGTGGACATCGGCGGCGGCACCACGGAGGTCGCGGTCATCTCGCTCGGCGGCATCGTCACCGCCCAGTCCATCCGCGTCGCGGGCGACGAGCTGGACAACGCGATCATCCAGCACATCAAGAAGGAGTACTCCCTCCTCCTCGGTGAGCGGACGGCCGAACAGATCAAGATCACGATCGGCTCGGCCTACGACCTCGACAACGACGAACACACCGAGATCCGCGGCCGGGACCTCGTCTCCGGGCTGCCCAAGACCGTGGTCATCTCGGCCGCCGAGGTCCGCAAGGCGATCGAGGAACCCGTCAACGCCATCGTCGACGCGGTCAAGACGACCCTCGACAAGTGCCCGCCGGAGCTCTCCGGCGACATCATGGACCGCGGCATCGTCCTCACCGGCGGCGGCGCCCTGCTGCGCGGGCTCGACGAGCGGCTGCGCCGGGAGACCGGCATGCCGATCCACATCGCCGAGGACCCGCTGGACAGCGTGGCGCTGGGCTCCGGAAAGTGCGTCGAGGAATTCGAGGCGCTCCAGCAGGTGCTGGACGCCCAGCCGCGCAGATGACGTAACTCTTCGATTCCGCCGTACGAGATGATCTCCTCTCGTGCGGCGGATCGTTGATATCGAGGCATAAGCTCCCACAAACGCAACTCCAATGAGAAGGGCACGGCCGCCGCACGTGAGGGACACACGAGAGAGCCGGCTGCTCCTGGTGCTGCTGATCGCCGTCGCGTTCGCGCTGATCACGGTGGACATCCGCGGCGGGGAGGACTCGCCGGTCGACGGTGCCCGCCAAGGCGCGGCCGCCGTGTTCGGCCCCATCGAGAACGGTGTGTCCGCCGCGGTCGACCCGGTCGGCAACGCTGTCTCCGCCGTCCGCGACTCCGGCGAGCGGCACGACCGGCTCGCCGAGCTGACGAAGGAGAACGCCGCCCTCAAGGCGCGACTCGGCAGCGACGACCGCAACTCCAGCCGCCTCAAGCAGCTCGACAAGATGCTGAAGATCGCCGGCGAGGGACAGTACGGCATCAAGGGCGCCGAGGTCATCGCCATAGGAGCGGCCCAGGGCTTCTCCTGGACCATCACCATCGACGTCGGCGTCAACGACGGCATCCGGCGCGACATGACCGTCCTCAACGGTGACGGACTGGTCGGACGCGTCACCACCGTCGGCCCCAACACCGCCACCGTGCTCCTGGCCAACGACCCCGACTTCACCGTCGGCACCCGCATGGAGTCCACCGACGAACTCGGCTTCGCCTCCGGCCAGGGCGACCGCCCGCTGCGCGTCGAACTCCTCAACGGCAAGGCCGAGATCAAGAAGGGCGACCGCCTGGTCACCTTCGGCTCGCAGGCCGACAAGCCGTTCGTGCCCGGCGTCCCGGTCGGCGTGGTCTCCCGCGTCGACCCCTCCGGCGGCGACCTCACCCGCACCGTCTATGTCACGCCGTACGTCAGCTTCACCAAGCTCGACATCGTCGGCGTCGTCGTCCAGACCCCGAAGAAGGACCCGCGCGACACGGTGCTGCCCGCCAAACGGAAACCGACGCCCACGCCGACCGTGACGGTCACCGTCACCCCGTCCGCCAATGCGCCGGTCGACGGCGAGATCCAGCAAGAGCAGTAGGAGCTGTAGTCATGCGTGTCAACCGGATCCTGCTGTCCTCCGCCCTGATCGTGGTCGCCCTGGTGATCCAGGTGAGCGTCCTCGCCCGCCTGCACCTCCCGGGCGCCGTCCCCGACCTACTGCTCCTCACCGTCCTCGGCCTCGCGCTGGTCTACGGCCATGTCGGCGGCGCTCTCGTCGGCTTCGCCGCCGGTCTCCTCGCCGACCTCGCCCCGCCCGCCGACCATGCCGCCGGCCGCTACGCCCTGGTGCTCTGCGTCATCGGCTACCTCGCCGGCCTCGCCAAACCGGAGAACGGCAGACTCAAGTCGGCCACCGGCCCCATGGTCGTCGTGGTCGCCGCCGCCATCGGCACCACCCTGCTGTACGCCGGTGTCGGCGCCCTCGTCGGCGACACCGCCGCCCGTCATGTCGGCCTGCCCAGCCTGCTGTTCACCGCCGCCCTGTACGACCTGCTGCTCGCCCCGTTCGTCGTGCCCGGCATCATGGCGCTCGCCCGGCGCGCCGACAACGACCCGCTCGCCGAGGCCGGTTCCTCGGCCAAGTCGGCGGACATCTCCTCGGGCTGGCTCTCCTCGGGCACGGGCCTGAAGATCGGCGGCCAGCGCGGCGGCCTCGCCGGCCTGAAGACCAGGGCGCGGACCCGTACCGCGCGGGTGGGCCGCATCAAGGGGGTCAAGCGGCTGTGACCCCACGCGAGTCGGCGGCCCGCGTTCACAGGTTCGCCGTATATGACACGTACACACACTGAGAGGGGGCGGCAGCCACAGTGACCAACGCCCACCCGTCTCCCACCACCACCCTCAAAGGGATGGGCTTCGCCCATGACTAACATTCCGGAGACCGGACGGACCCCACGGGTCCAGATCCGACTCGTCGTCATCCAGATCCTGGTGCTGTCCCTCCTCGGCACCCTCGGCGGCCGCCTCTGGTACCTCCAGATCCGGGAGGGCGACGCGTACGCCAAGGAAGCCTCCGGCAACCACGTCCAGCAGGTCGTCGACCCCGCCGTACGCGGCTCGATCCTGGACGCCCGCGGAGTGCCCCTGGCGGACAACGAGACCCGCCTGGTGGTCTCCGCCTCCCGCACCGACCTGCTGAAGATGAAGGACGACGGCAAGGCCGTCCTCGCCAAGCTGGCCAAGGTCCTCGGCATGTCCGCCAAGGACGTCATGCTCAAGGTCCGGCTCTGCGACGCCAAGACGCCCCAGCCCTGCTGGAACGGCTCGCCCTACCAGCCGATCCCCATCACCGACGAGGCCACCCCCAAGCAGGCCCTGCAGATCCGCGAGCGCGCCGAGGACTTCCCCGGCATCAGCGCCGAGCCGCAGGCCGTGCGCCGCTACGCCGCCCCCGGCAAGGCCAACACCGCCCAGGTTCTCGGCTACCTCTCCCCGGTCACCGACGAGGAGATCACCAAGGCCCAGAACACCGACTCGCCCTACCTGCGCTCCGACCAGGTCGGCCGCTCAGGTCTCGAGCGCCAGTACGACAAGGCACTGCGCGGCAAGGCCGGCGTGACCCGCTACGAGGTCGACAACCTCGGCCGTGTCATCGGCGAGGCCGAGGCCGACGAGGCCCAGCCCGGCGCCAACCTCGTCACCAGCATCGACGCCCGCGTTCAGCGAGTCGCCGAGTACGAGCTGAACCAGGCGATGAAGATCGCCCGCAAGCAGTTCGACAAGATCACCGGCGAGAACTACAAGGCCGACTCGGGCGCTGTCGTCGTGATGGAGGCCAAGACCGGCCGGATCGTGGCGATGGCGTCCGCCCCGACCTACGACCCGAACGTCTGGGTCGGCGGAATCTCCGCCAAGGACTACAAGAAGCTCACCGGCAAGGGTTCCGACTACCCGCTGCTCAATAGGGCCATACAGGGTCAGTCCGCACCCGGTTCGACGTTCAAGGTCGTCTCCACGGCCGCCGCGGTCGAGGCCGGCTACGAGTGGGACGGCGGCTACCCCTGCACCAGCTCCTACTCGGTGGGCGGCCAGGTCTTCAAGAACTTCGAGGGGGAGAGCTTCGGCCCGATCTCGCTCGGCCGCGCCCTGGAGGTCTCCTGCGACACCGTCTTCTACGGCCTCGCCGACCGGGAGTGGAAGAAGGACGGCGGCATCAACCCCAAGAAGGGTGAGCCGAAGGACTACTTCTACAAGGCCGCCCACCAGTTCGGCCTCGGCAAGGAGACCGGCATCGACCTCCCCAACGAGGTCACCGGCCGCGTCCCCGACCGCCAGTGGAAGGAGTCGTACTGGAAGGCCAACAAGGACGCCTGGTGCAGGACCGGCAAGAAGGACGGCAGCTACGTCGAGAAGATCGCGTACGAGAACTGCCTCGAAGGCAACAAGATGCGCGAGGGTGACTCCATCAACTACTCCATCGGTCAGGGCGACACCCTCGTCACCCCGATCCAGGAGGCCAGGATCTACGGGGCGCTCGCCAACGGCGGGACCATATACCAGCCGAGCATCGGCAAGGCGATCATCAGCGCCGACGGCAGGACCGTCCAGGAGATCAAGCCCAGGGCGACCGGGAAGCTTCCGGTCAGCAAGGCCACCCTCAAGGGCATGGACACCGCCCTGGAAGGCGTCGTCACCCGCGGTACGGCCGCCTGGAAGTTCGGCGGCTGGCCGCAGGACAAGATCCCGCTGCACGCCAAGACCGGCACCGCCGAGGTCTACGGCAAGCAGACGACGTCCTGGCTGGCCACGTACTCCAAGGACTACACGGTCGTCATGACGATCGCCCAGGCCGGTACCGGCTCCGGCGCCTCGGGTGAGGCCGTGCGCCACATCTACAACGCCATGTACGGCGTCGCGGCCGACGGCACCATCGACAAGAAGAACGCGCTGCTGCCCACGCCCGAGAAGAGCCTGCCGAAGGTGCAGACGGACGGGACCATCAAGTCCCCGAAGATCTCCAAGGACCCGGCCAAGGACCAGCGGGCGAGCCAGGAGGCCGCGCCCGAGCCCGACGGGACACAGCAGGGCGCGACCGTGAACACGCCGGCCAACGGGAACCGTGACACCCGAAGGCGGCGCCGCAGGAGGGGACGCCGGAGGATGCTCACATGACCGGGGCGAACAGCTTCCAGGTCTCCGGGTACGGCCCCGCGCGCGCGGGCTGGACCCGGCTGCTGGCCCGCGACTCGCTCGCCCGCCGGCTGGACTGGCCGATACTGTTCTCGGCCCTCGCCCTGTCCATGATCGGTTCGGTCCTGGTCTTCTCGGCGACCCGCAACCGCACCGAGATCAACCAGGGCGACCCGTACTACTTCCTGATCCGGCACCTCATGAACACCGGCATCGGGTTCGCCCTGATGATCGGCGTGGTGTGGGTCGGCCACCGCACCCTGCGCACCGCCGTGCCCCTGCTCTACGGCGTCTCGCTCACCCTCATCCTGCTGGTCCTGACCCCGCTGGGCTCCACGGTCAACGGCGCCCACTCCTGGATCGTGCTCGGCGGCGGCTTCTCGCTCCAGCCCTCGGAGTTCGTGAAGATCACGATCATCCTCGGCATGGCGATGCTGCTGGCGGCCCGGGTCGACGCGGGCGACAAGCCCTACCCCGACCACCGCACGGTGCTCCAGGCCCTGGGCCTGGCCGCCGTCCCGATGCTGATCGTGATGCTCATGCCCGACCTCGGGTCGGTCATGGTCATGGTCATCATCGTGCTCGGTCTGCTGCTCGCCTCCGGCGCCTCCAACCGCTGGGTCTTCGGACTGCTGGGCGCGGGCACGCTCGGAGCGGTCGCGGTGTGGCAGCTCGGGGTGCTGGACGAGTACCAGATCGCCCGCTTCGCCGCCTTCGCCAACCCGAGCCTCGACCCGGCGGGCGTCGGCTACAACACCAACCAGGCCCGGATCGCCATCGGTTCGGGCGGACTGACGGGCGCGGGGCTCTTCCACGGTTCGCAGACCACGGGCCAGTTCGTCCCCGAGCAGCAGACCGACTTCGTCTTCACCGTCGCCGGCGAGGAACTGGGCTTCCTCGGCGCGGGCCTGATCATCGTCCTGCTCGGGGTCGTGCTGTGGCGGGCCTGCCGCATTGCCCGCGAGACGACCGAGCTGTACGGCACGATCGTGGCTGCCGGGATCGTCGCCTGGTTCGCCTTCCAGGCCTTCGAGAACATCGGCATGACCCTCGGGATCATGCCGGTCACCGGTCTGCCGCTGCCGTTCGTGTCGTACGGCGGATCGTCGATGTTCGCGGTGTGGGTGGCCATAGGGCTGCTGCAGTCGATCAAGGTGCAGCGGCCGATGTCGGCGTAGGCGGGGTGGGCCGGGTGGCCGCGGCCCCTGCCGGATACGGGGGCCGAGCACTAGATTTGAATCATGGCGGACACCAAGCGGGAGATCGAACGCAAGTATGAGTCCGACGACAGCGGCCTGCCCGATCTGACCAAGGTCGCCGGGGTCGAGACCGTCGTCGACAAGGGTGTCGCCCAGTTGGACGCCACCTACTACGACACACCCGACGAACGCCTCATGGCGTCCTCGATCACCCTGCGCCGCCGCACGGGTGGATCGGACGCCGGCTGGCATCTGAAGTTCCCCGTCTCCGAGGGCGTGCGCGACGAGATCCGGGCCCCGCTCTCCGACGCCCTCCCCGACGAACTCGCCGCCCTGGTCCGCTCCCGCGTCCGGGACGTCGAGCTGCTGCCCGTGGTCCGGCTCCGCTCGGACCGCGACGTGCGCCACCTCCTCGACGCGGGGGGCCGGCTCCTCGCCGAGGCCAGCGTCGACTCCGTGCACGCCGAGCGGCTCA
Organism: Streptomyces sp. NPDC024687; assembly: GCF_055559055.1. Taxonomy (NCBI): domain Bacteria; kingdom Bacillati; phylum Actinomycetota; class Actinomycetes; order Kitasatosporales; family Streptomycetaceae; genus Streptomyces; species Streptomyces sp. NPDC024687. The sequence continues at coordinate 285,556 of NZ_JBVHLJ010000001.1, forward strand.
GCGGCGGCGTCGGTGAGGCCCAGTGGACCGAGATCGAGGTGGAACTCGCCGACGGCGGCGACCCGGTCTTCCTCGACAAGGTGGACAAGCGCCTGCGCAAGGCAGGCGTACGGCCCTCAGGGTCCTCCTCGAAGCTGGCCCGGGCCCTCGCGGAGACCGCGCCCAAGAAGAAGAGCCCCGTCACCGGGGACCCGGTGACCGCGGGCGACCACGTCCTCGCGTACGTCCGCACCCAGCGGGACGCGATCGTCGCACTCGACCCGGCCGTCCGCCAGGACGCCGAGGACTCCGTGCACGGCATGCGCGTCGCCACCCGCCGACTGCGCAGCACTCTCAAGTCGTACGGCAAGGTCCTCGACCGTGCCGTCACCGACCCGATCGGCGACGAGCTGAAGTGGCTCGCCGGCGAACTGGGCGTGGACCGGGACCGCGAGGTGCTCAGCGGGCGCCTGTCGGCCGCCCTCGAGGAGGTGCCCGGGGCCCTGGTCTCCGGGCCCGTGGGCGAACGCCTCAGCGCCTGGTCGGGGGCCCGGCCCGGCGGGGCGAGCGCGCGGCTGATCGGAGTGCTCGACTCCCGGCGATACCTCGCCCTGCTCGACACCCTCGACGCGCTGATCGCCGACCCGCCGCTGCTCAAGGCGGCCGGGAAGAAGCCCCACAAGGTGATCGCCAAGGCCGTACGGAAGGACTTCCGCAAGGTCGCCGGGCTCGTCGGGCACGCTCTGGAGCTGGAGCCCGGCACCGACCGCGATGTCGCGATCCACGAGGCCCGCAAGAGGACCAAGCGCACCCGCTATGCGGCGGAGGCGGCCCGCCCGGCCCTCGGCAAGCCGGCCAAGACCATGGTCAAGTCCCTGAAGGCGCTTCAGAACCTGCTGGGGGAGCACCAGGACAGCGTGATGGCCCGGCAGACCTTGCGCGAGCTGTCCGCGGTCGCCCATGCGGGCGGGGAGAGCGCCTTCACGTACGGCCTGCTGTACGGGCGCGAGGAGCGGCGGGCGGCGGCGGTGGAGGCGGAGCTGCCCGGGTTCTGGGACGGGGTCAAGGGGGCGGCGGACGCCCTGTGATCTTTCGGGCGTACGGGGGGTGGCCGTGGCCGCGTTAGGCTAGATGGTCACCCCTGTCCGTCCATGGAAGTGCGAGATGTCAGCCGAAACCGCAGTGTCGGTGTTCCCGCAGCTCGAAGCTCTGCTCCCGCATGTGCAGAAGCCGATCCAGTACGTCGGCGGTGAGCTCAACTCCACCGTCAAGCCGTGGGAGTCCTGCGATGTCCGCTGGGCACTGATGTACCCGGACGCGTACGAGGTGGGGCTGCCCAACCAGGGCGTCATGATCCTCTACGAGGTCCTGAACGAGCAGGAGGGCGTCCTCGCCGAGCGCACCTACAGCGTGTGGCCGGACCTGGAGGCGCTGATGCGCGAGCACCGGGTCCCGCAGTTCACGGTGGACAGCCACCGGCCCGTGGGTGCCTTCGACGTGTTCGGCCTGTCCTTCTCCACCGAGCTGGGCTACACCAACATGCTCACGGCCCTTGACCTGGCGGGCATCCCGCTGGAGTCCAAGGACCGTACGCTCGACGACCCGATCGTGCTGGCCGGCGGCCACGCGGCCTTCAACCCCGAGCCGATCGCGGACTTCATCGACGCGGCGATCATCGGCGACGGCGAGCAGGCCGTGCTCGACATGACGAAGATCATCCGAGAGTGGAAGGCGGAGGGCCGGCCGGGTGGCCGCGAAGAGGTCCTCTTCCGCCTCGCGAAGACGGGCTCGGTCTACATCCCGGCGTTCTACGACGTCGAGTACCTCCCGGACGGCCGTATCGCCCGCGTGGTCCCCAACAAGTCGGGCGTCCCGTGGCGCGTGTCCAAGCACACGGTCATGGACCTCGACGAGTGGCCGTACCCCAAGCAGCCCCTGGTCCCGCTGGCGGAAACAGTCCACGAACGCATGTCCGTGGAGATCTTCCGGGGCTGCACCCGAGGGTGCCGCTTCTGCCAGGCGGGCATGATCACCCGCCCGGTCCGCGAGCGCTCCATCACGGGCATCGGCGACATGGTGGAGAAGGGCCTGAAGGCGACGGGCTTCGAGGAGGTGGGCCTCCTCTCGCTGTCCTCGGCGGACCACTCGGAGATCGGCGACATCGCGAAGGGCCTGGCGGACCGGTACGAGGAGGACAAGATCGGCCTGTCCCTCCCCTCCACCCGCGTGGACGCCTTCAACGTCGACCTGGCGAACGAACTGACCCGCAACGGCCGCCGTTCGGGCCTGACCTTCGCCCCCGAGGGCGGCTCGGAGCGCATGCGCAAGGTCATCAACAAGATGGTGTCCGAGGAAGACCTCATCCGTACGGTCTCGACGGCGTACGGCAACGGCTGGCGCCAGGTGAAGCTGTACTTCATGTGCGGCCTGCCGACGGAGACGGACGAGGACGTCCTCCAGATCGCGGACATGGCGACGAAGGTGATCGCCGAGGGCCGCAAGGTCTCCGGCCAGAACGACATCCGCTGCACGGTCTCCATCGGCGGCTTCGTCCCCAAGCCCCACACCCCCTTCCAGTGGGCCCCGCAGCTCTCCGCGGAGGAGACGGACGCCCGCCTGCAGAAGCTCCGCGACAAGATCCGCGGCGACAAGAAGTACGGCCGCTCGATCGGCTTCCGCTACCACGACGGCAAGCCGGGCATCGTCGAGGGTCTCCTGTCCCGCGGTGACCGCCGCATCGGCGCCGTGATCCGCGCCGTCTACGAGGACGGCGGCCGCTTCGACGGCTGGCGCGAGCACTTCTCCTACGACCGCTGGATGGCCTGCGCCGACAAGACGCTGCCCGCCTTCGGCGTGGACGTCGACTGGTACACCACCCGCGAGAAGACCTACGAGGAAGTCCTCCCCTGGGACCACCTCGACTCCGGCCTCGACAAGGACTGGCTCTGGGAGGACTGGCAGGACGCCCTCGACGAGACAGAGGTCGAGGACTGCCGGTGGACGCCTTGCTTCGACTGCGGGGTGTGTCCGCAACTGGACACCCACATCCAGATCGGACCGACGGGCAAGAAGCTGTTGCCCCTGACGGTCAAGAACGCGGGGACCCCTGCCGCGAGTGGGCACTCGCACTGAGGTGAGTGACGCCGAGGCCCCCTTCCTGCGCGGGAGGGGGCCTCGGCCGTCCATTGCGGGGTGCGGTGGGTCCGAGGGATTGCGGGCCCGCGAGAACCCCGTACTCGGCGGCTGTCGCCTGAGTGGCTGCTCTCGGTTCGCGAGATGCCTCCTGGCTTCCTAGCGTGGCGATATCCGCTACGGAGGAGACGCCATGACAGCGAGTGAGCCGTCTGAGGGCGGTCCTCGGCAGTGGACATCGCCCCCTGGGCCACCCCGGAAGAAGCGACGGGGCCGTGGCTGTCTCTGGGGCTGTGCCGGCGCCCTGGCCGCAGTGGCCGTCATCGTCATTGTTGCGCTGGTGATCGCGTCGGGGGACAACGATGAGAGCACCAGCCCTGCGCCCAGTACGAGCCTCACTGCGAAGACCCAGCAGAGGCAGACACGGGAAGCCGCGAAGGAGCGGGCCGACCTCATCAGCTTCCAACTCGACGACCGCTCGCAAGCCGGTATCACCGACATCTGGCTCGTTTGGACGATCAAGAACAGCAGCAGCGAGAAGTCCGACTACTCCTGGGACTGGGAGGCGGTCGATGCCGACGGCACTCGCGTCGAGAACAGTTCGGAGCTGGAGTCCGATGTGCAACCCGGCCAGACGGCTCGGGGCGAGTTCTTCACGACACTCAAGAGCGTGGAGGGCCTCAAGCTCAACGTCACCAGCTTCGACCGGACTGCCAGCTACTGAGCTGAGGCTTCGGCTAGGGGAGTTGAGGCTTGAAGGGGTGGAGCATGTCGTGGCCCGGCTGGACGAGGCCGTAGCTGCTCTCGGGTACTGCGTTCCAGGCGCCGGGCAGGTCGCCCAGGGGCTCGGAGACGACGAGGCGGGTCTCGTCCCCGACCTCTTGGAGGAACTCGGCGTCCGGGTGGAGCGCGCGCAGGGACTCCACCTGGGTGCTGTAGAACAGGGACCGCGACGAGCCCTCACTGGAGTAGCGGAAGGCCCAGAGGCGGTCACCGTCGGAGAGGGCGATGGTCATCTGGAGGGGGTGGGGGACGCCGTGTCTGCGGCCCGTCTCCTCGACCAAACCGGCCATGCGGGCCACGGCACCCGGCGGGTCCTCGGTGAGACCGAACGTCAGGGCCAGGTAGAACATCAGCTCGGAGTCGGTGGAACCCTCCATCTCCGGGTAGAGGGCCGGGTCGACGGCCAGGGCCAGGTCACGTCGGAGCAGATGGAAGTCGTTGATCATGCCGTTGTGCATCCACAGCCAGCGCTCCCTTCGGAAGGGATGGCAGTTGGTCTGCTGGACGGCTGTTCCGGTCGTCGCCCTGATGTGGGCGAAGAACAGACCCGACCTGACGTGGTGAGCGACTTCCTGCAGGTTCCGGTTGTTCCACGCGGGGCCCACGTCCCGTAGCACCGCCGGTGTGGTGAGCTCCTGCGCGTACCAGCCGATGCCGAAGCCGTCACCGTTGGTGGTCTCCACTCCCATACGGGAGTGCAGGCTCTGGTCGATCAGATTGTGGCGAGGCTCGAACAGGACGCGGCTGAGCAGGACGGGTGTGCCTGAGTAGGCGATCCAACGGCACATGTGCGCACTCACCTTCCTCGTACGAAGGGCGGCGTCACTCCTGCCTTCAGTATGGACCGACCGGGCGAGGAGAGCAGGACGTGGAGGGTCCGCGGCGCCCCGCCCGGGTTCGGGCTCAGCGCCCGTCGGCCGACTTCGGGCCGTAGAGCGCCGCGATGTCCTTCGACGTGGCCCAGCGGCTGTAGGTGGGGGACTGGGGCCAGCCGTCCGGGGAGTCCTGCCATTCCTCCTGACGGCCGTAGGGGAGGAGGTCGATCAGGGCGAAGGTGTGGCTCAGTTGCTCGGTGCCGCGGCCGTTGGTGTGCCAGGTGCGGTAGACGGTGTCGCCGTCGCGCAGGAAGACGTTGACCGCGAATCCTCCGTCGGGCGGGGCGCCGACGTCGGCTCCGAAGGGGCTGTTCGCGGTCGAGTACCACGGCATCCTGTTGCCGACCCGCTCCTTGTAGGCGAGGGCTTCCCCGATCGGGCCCCGGGTGACGACGACGAACCGGGCGTCGTAGTTGTCCAGGAACTCCAGGCGGGTGTATTGCGAGGTGAAGCCGGTGCAGCCCGGGCACTGCCACTCCTGGCCGGCGGACCACATGTGGTGGTAGACGATCAGTTGCCGCGTGCCCTCGAAGACGTCCGCCAGCCGTACGGGGCCGTCCTCGCCCTCCAGTGTGCAGTCGGGCATCTCGACCATCGGCAGGCGACGGCGCTCGGCCGCGATGGCGTCGAGTTCCCGCGTCGCGGCCTTCTCCCGGGCTCGCAGTTCCCCGAGCCGGTGCTCCCACGTCGCGGCGTCGACGACGGGAGGCAGTGCTTGTGCGGTCATGGGTCCCCTCACAGAGTGAGTGCGTACGCGACTTTCGCTTCTGCAGAGGGCAGACCTCGTCGGGCTTCAGAACTCATCGGTCGAGGGAGAGGGAGAGCTGGAAGGGGGCGAGCTGGAAGGGGGCCAGGGGGAGGGTTGCCCATGGTGTGGCCCCCGGCCCTCTCCCTCCGATCCTCGTCCCGCCGTCGGCTACTTGCTCGCGGCGAAGCGCATCAGGGCCAGTTCGTCGCCCTGCTTGATCTTGCCGGTGGTGTTGATGACTTCGAGCTTCCAGGTGTTGCCGACTCGGACCGCCTTGGCGACCGCGCAGCCGTTGTCCGTGGTGAGCATGCTGGGCCAGATGTCGGCGACCTGCTGGGAGCTGCCGCCGGTGGCGTCGTAGACCTTGAAGCTGATGTTGCGGGCCTTCTGGAAGGAGCTGCCCTTCTTGTAGGCGGCGGCGACGAAGACGATCGACGTGATGTGCGGCGGGAGCTTCGCGAACTCGACGGTGACCGTCTCGTCGTCGCCGTCCCCGTGGCCGGTCTGGTTGTCGCCGCTGTGGAGCAGGGAGCCGTTGCCGATGGGGTCGAGCGAGTCGAGGCCCGCCAGGCGCACCGGGTCGCCGTCGTGCATGGCTATGGCGATCAGGTCGAGATCCGTGCCGGTCTTGCGGCGGAGCTTGCCCATCACTCCGCCGCTGGCGCCCGCGGTGGGGTCCCAGGAGACCCCTATGGACAGGTGGGTCACGCCGTCCAGGTCGGCGGGGCCGTCTTCCTTCGTAAGCGTAATCATGGGGACATAGTGCACGGGCTCTCACCGAGGTCCCAGGGCGGACCCGTCATGACGGCCGGCCGCACCGCGTCTCGTAAGGTGAGCCGCCGTACTGCATCCGGACGGGGAACTGAGGCGTCTACGTCGTTATGGACCTGGAGAAGCAGCCACACGCGCCCCCGCCCCCGCCCGAGGGATGTCTCACCGTCGCGATCCGCATCCCCGTACGCATCGTCGTGCTCGTGCTGGTCGTGCCCGTGCGGCTCGTGTGGGACGCGCTCGTCGTGGCGGGGCGGTTCCTGCGGGACAGCCTGCTGCGGCCGCTGTGGCGGGCCCTGGTCGTGTGGCCCTGCGTGGCCCTGTGGCGATACGTGGTCGTGCCCCTCGCCAAAGCGGTCGGCTGGCTCGGCAAGGTGCTCCTCGTCGTCCCCCTGGTGTGGCTGTACCGGTCTGTGCTGACGCCGGTCGGGCACGGCGTCACGTGGTTCGTGCGGGGGATCGTGGCGGGGCTGGGGTGGGTGTACGCGCGCGTGCTCACTCCGGTCGGGCAGGGGACGGTGTGGCTGCTCAAGAGCCTGGGCGCCGGGATTGTCTGGATTCTCACACTGGCCGCACGCGGCCTCGTGTGGGTCGGGCACGGGATCGTGGTCGGCCTGGTCTGGGTGTACGCGCGGATGTTCACGCCGGTCGGGCGCGCGATCGTGGCCGCGCTGGTCTGGGTGTACGCGCGTGCGCTCACGCCGATCGGGCACGGGATCGTATGGCTCCTCAAGGGCGTCGGCGCCCTGCTCGTCTGGATCTTCACGCCGATCGGGCGCGCGATCGCCTGGTGCGCTCGTGGGCTCGCCTGGCTGGTGAGCGCAGTCGTCGGCGCCGTCGTCAGTGGCATCGGTCTCGCCCTGTACTGGATCGCCCGCATCCTGCTCGTGCTGCCCGCGCTCGCCCTGTGGCGCTGGGTTCTCGCGCCCGTGGGAAGGGTTCTCGTCGTCGTCGGCCGGGAGGTCCGGGACGCGCTCGGGCACGCCTGGCGGATCGCCGGGCACATCTCCCTCGCCGTCGGCCGGTTCCTCGCGACCCTCTTCCGGTGGATCTTCGTCGAGCCGGTGCGCTGGGTGTACCGCGAGGTCCTGACCCCCGTCGGGCACGTGATCCGGGACGCCGTGCTGCGCCCCGTCGCCGAGGCCGCGCGCAGTGTGGGCCGGATCACCCGGGCCACGCTCGCCTCCGCCCGGGAGTCGGTACGGCAGGCCCGGGCCGATGTCCGGCGCATGCTGTTCGGGGATCGGGGGCAACCGCAGGTGGTGTCCCCCCGGGAACCGACGGGCGCCGACACACGTACTCTTGGTAGCAGTACGACCGCACTCACGAAGGACTGAGCGACACTGGGCAAGCGACAGCCCGAAGGCCCGCCGCCCGCACCGGCGGTGCAGCGCATCCGACTGCGCTACACCAAGCGCGGCCGCCTCCGGTTCACCAGCCACCGTGACTTCCAGCGCGCCTTCGAGCGTGCGCTGCGCCGCGCCGAGGTGCCCATGGCGTACTCGGCGGGGTTCACACCGCATCCGAAGGTGTCGTACGCCAATGCCGCACCCACCGGCACGGGCAGTGAGGCGGAGTATCTGGAGATCGCGCTCACGCAGGCGCGCGACCCGGAGAAGCTCCGGCTCCTCCTCGACGAGTCGCTGCCCGCAGGGCTCGACGTCGTCGACGCGGTCGAGGCCCGGACCTCGGGACTCGCCGACCGGCTCACTGCTTCCGTGTGGGAGCTCAGGCTGGACGGCGTGGACCCGGCGGAGGCCGGGCGCGCGGTCGCCGCGTTCAATACCGCCGAGGCGGTCGAGGTCCAGCGCACCACAAAGAACGGCCTCAGGACCTTCGACGCCCGCCCCGCGGTCGTACGACTTGAAACGCACAGTGAACCTGCTGATAGGCCGACCGACCAGCCCTGTGCGATACTGCGGCTGGTTGTTCGGCACGTGACGCCTGCCGTTCGACCCGACGACGTCCTGTCCGGTCTCCGCGCCGTGGCCGACCTGGCGCCGCCGGTCCCCGCAGCGGTGACCAGGCTGGCGCAGGGGCTGCTCGATGAAGAGACCGGCACGGTGACCGACCCGCTCGCGCCCGACCGCGAGGCAGTCGAGGCCCACTCAACGGCCGAAGCGACTGCCGCCGCGAAGGCGCCGGCGTAAGGAAGGTCCCGCGAAGGACGGGCGTCGTAGCGCAGCCCTCGTACTCGGGAGCCACCTGGGTCGGGCAGCGCACCGACCACAAGACTTTCGCCAGGCCGTACCCAACAAGGGCGTACGGAACCGGCGAGACAGGACACAGAGAGCTCCCGTGCGGCGCCCGCGCCCCGGACGGCGGCACCGCGCATCGCGCGAGCCGCGGACGTCACCGGCATTTTCGCCGGACCAGGTGCGGCGCCCGGGAGCCTGACGGGAGACAAGCCCGCATGCTCGAACCGACCGAACCCCTCGAGGGTTCCGAACAGAACACTCCGAGCGACACCCTGCCGCCGCGTCGTCGGCGCCGTGCCGCTTCCAGGCCGGCGGGACCGCCGGTCGCCGCCGCCCCGGGTGGCGAGGAGATCGTCGCTCCGGCCGTACCGGCCGCGGAGGCGGAGGACCTCGTCACGGACGAGGAGGAGAAGCTCGACGAGACCGTCGAGAACACCGCGAACTCCGCGAACACCGAGAGCGCTGAGACGCAGGAGCCGGCCGAGACCGCCGCGCCCGCCGCGCGTCCACGTCGGCGTGCGACCCGTAGGGCGTCCGCCCCCGCCGGGGCGACCGCGGCTCCCGAGGCCGCCGAGACCGTGGTGCCGGTGGTCGCCGCCGAGGCGCCCGCCGTCGAGACAGCGACTGAGACCGAGGCTGCCGCTGAGGTCGAGGACGCGGCTCCGCCCGCCGGGCGTACCCGTCGGCGCGCCACCCGCCGGGTGTCCGCGCCCGCCGGTGCCGCCGCGGCCGGTGAGACCGAAGCCGGTGAGACCGCGGCTCCGGTGAGTGCCGAGACGCCTGCCGCGGCCGAGACCGCCGACGAAGCGCCCGCCGGGCGTACGCGCCGCCGCGCCTCGCGGCGTGCCGCCGCGCCCGCCGGTGCCCCGGAGGCCGCCGAGGTCGCCGAGGCCGTGGAGGCGGCGCCTGTCGCCGCTGAGGTCACCGGGACCGTCGCGCCGGTGGCCGCAGAAGCGCCCGCCGAGAGCGCCGACGCCGAGGACGCGGGCCCGCGTCGTACCCGCCGCCGTGCCACCCGTCGTGTCTCCGCGCCCGCCGGTGTCCCCGAGGGCGAGGCCGTCGAGGCCGCGCCGTCCGAGCCGGCTGCCGAGGCCCCCGCCGTTCAGGAAGCCGCCGCTGAGGCCCCCGCGCCCGCTCCCGCCCCCGCCGCCGAGGAGGCCACCCCGCGCCGTGGCCGTCGGCGGTCCGTCCGGCAGGCCGCCACCGGGTTCTCCGAGCCCGCGCGCCGCGCCGGAGGTGGCGAGGACGAGGACGGTTCGCCGCGTCGGCCGGCCCGGCCCGCGGTCGCCGTGTTCCAGGCGCCCGTCTTCACCGAGCCGCAGTTCCAGACCCCGCAGCGGGCCGCCGCCGAGGCCGCCGCCGAGGCGGAGGCCGGGCAGAGCGAGCCGGCCGAGTCCGTCGAGCCGGTCGAGGAGATCGCCGAGGAGCAGACCGGGTCGCGGCGCCGCCGTCGGCGCCGGGGTGCCGGTGACGAGCCCGAGGTGCAGGAGACCGTCGTCGAGGAAGAAGAGGCGGACGACGCCGGCGAGGACTCCGTCGAGGAGGACGACGCCGAGGAGAGCGGGTCGCGCAGGCGCCGCCGTCGCGGTGGCCGTCGCCGTCGCCGCGGTGAGTCCGCCGAGGCGTCCGGTGACGACGACCCGGAGGACTCCGACGAACAGGACGCCGAGCAGACCGGGCGGTCCGGACGGTCCGCGCAGTCCGTGCAGTCCGCACCGGAGGACGAGGACGCCGAACAGGACGACGAGGACGACGAGGACGCCCGTTCGGACGAGTCCGGCGGCTCCAGCTCCAGCCGTCGCCGCCGTCGCCGCAGGCGTCGGGCCGGTGACTCCTCCGTCGACGTCGAGCCCGGTGACGGCGACCCCGAGCGGACCGTCGTCAAGGTGCGCGAGCCGCGCGCCAAGGCCGAGCCGTCCGACGAGGTGCAGTCCATCAAGGGCTCGACCCGTCTGGAGGCCAAGAAGCAGCGCCGCCGCGAGGGCCGCGAGCAGGGGCGCCGTCGCGTCCCGATCATCACCGAGGCCGAGTTCCTGGCCCGCCGCGAGGCCGTCGAGCGCGTGATGGTCGTCCGGCAGAGCGGCGAGCGCACCCAGATCGGCGTCCTCGAGGACGGTGTGCTCGTCGAGCACTACGTCAACAAGGAGCAGGCCACCTCGTACGTCGGCAACGTCTACCTGGGCAAGGTCCAGAACGTGCTGCCGTCGATGGAGGCCGCCTTCATCGACATCGGCAAGGGCCGCAACGCGGTGCTCTACGCCGGTGAGGTCAACTTCGAGGCGCTGGGCATGGCCAACGGGCCGCGCCGCATCGAGTCCGCGCTCAAGTCCGGCCAGCCCGTGCTCGTCCAGGTGACGAAGGACCCGATCGGGCACAAGGGCGCGCGTCTGACCAGCCAGGTCTCCCTCCCGGGCCGCTACCTCGTGTACGTCCCCGAGGGCTCCATGACCGGCATCAGCCGCAAGCTGCCCGACACCGAGCGCGCCCGTCTGAAGACCATCCTCAAGAAGATCGTCCCCGAGGACGCGGGCGTCATCGTGCGCACCGCCGCCGAGGGTGCGAGCGAGGACGAGCTGCGCCGCGACGTCGAGCGGCTCCAGGGGCAGTGGGAGGACATCCAGAAGAAGGCGAAGAGCGGCAACGCCCCGACGCTGCTCTACGGCGAGCCGGACATGACCGTCCGGGTCGTCCGCGACATCTTCAACGAGGACTTCTCCAAGGTCATCGTCAGCGGTGACGAGGGATGGGAGACCATCCACGGATACGTCTCGCACGTCGCGCCCGACCTGGTCGACCGGCTGTCGAAGTGGACCTCCGAGGTCGACGTCTTCGCCACGTACCGGATCGACGAGCAGCTCGCCAAGGCGCTGGACCGCAAGGTCTGGCTGCCCAGCGGCGGTTCGCTGGTGATCGACCGGACCGAGGCGATGGTCGTCGTCGACGTCAACACCGGCAAGTTCACCGGCCAGGGCGGCAACCTGGAGGAGACGGTCACCAGGAACAACCTGGAGGCGGCCGAGGAGATCGTGCGTCAGCTCCGGCTCCGCGACCTCGGCGGCATCATCGTGATCGACTTCATCGACATGGTGCTGGAGCAGAACCGGGACCTGGTGCTGCGGCGTCTGCTGGAGTGCCTGGGCCGGGACCGGACCAAGCACCAGGTCGCCGAGGTCACCTCGCTGGGCCTGGTCCAGATGACCCGTAAGCGGGTCGGCCAGGGCCTGCTGGAGTCCTTCTCGGAGACCTGCGTCCACTGCAACGGCCGCGGTGTCATCGTGCACATGGAGACGCCGACCTCCGCCGGTGGCGGCGGCAAGCGCAAGAAGCGCGGGCGCGGCGGCGACGGGCAGGAGCACACGCACGAGGCCGTGGCCGCCGTGGAGGCGCCCGAGGACCTCGAGGTGGAGACCGAGGCGGAGCTCGCCGCCGAAGTGGCCGAGCCGATCGCGCTCGCCCCGGCGGAGTTCGCGCCCGACGAGGAGCTGTACAGCAGCGTCGCCGAGGCGGAGGCTTCGGCCACGCGTGGGCGTGGCCGTCGCAGGTCCGGCCGCCGGGCGTCCGCTCCCGCCGGTGCCCCGCGGGGTGCCGGGTCGAGGCGGTCGGGCGGTGCCGAGGCGCCGGCCGATCAGGAGAGCCCGGTCTTCGAGGACGTCGAGGTGCCGACCGCTCAGGCCGTGCCGGCCGAGGTCGAGGCCGAGCGTCCCGTGCAGCCGGAGCCGGCCGCCGAGGTGCAGGCCGAGCCGGTCGCGGCGGAGGACCCGGTCGTCGAGGCCGCTCCCGTGAGCGAGCCCGCCGCCGACGAGGCCGCTCCCAAGGGCCGTACGCGTCGCCGGGCCACCCGCAGGGCATCGGCGCCGGCCGGTTCCCCGACGGGTGCGGAGGCAGCCGTGGTGACGGTCGCCGAGGCCGCGCCGGTGGTCGAGCCGCAGGCCGAGGAGCCGGTGGCCGTGTCGGCCGAGGCCGAGCCCGAGGCGGTCGCCGAGAGCGCCGCCCCGGCCCGTCCGCGCCGCCGTGCCGTCCGCAAGGCCACCGCGCCCACTGCGTCCGAGGAGGCGGCCGTCGTGGTCGTGCCTTCGGCCGAGGTGTCGGTCGAGGCGCCGGTCGAGGTGGAGGAGCCCGCCGAGGAGGCGGCTCCGGCCAAGAAGACGGCCCGCAAGACGGCGAAGAAGGCCACGGCGAAGAAGGCCGCGACCAAGAAGACCGCTGCCAAGAAGACGGTCGCGAAGAAGACCGCCGCCAAGAAGACGACCGCCAAGAAGGTGACGTCGAAGAAGACGGTGGCGGCCGAGCAGCAGTCGCCGCGGTCCGTCTCGACCCCGGCCGACGAGGCCTGACGGACGGTCACCGACTAGTTTCGGCCGTCTGAAGATCGAAATCCGTTCCCGGTTCGCCGGGGACGGATTTCGTGATTCTGTGGCTATTGCGTCCGACGGAAAGTTGTCAACCGGTGATCGATCGTGTGAATGGCCGGTGAATCTCCGGCCTGCCCTCAGGGTTATGATGTGAGCCGTGATTGACGCTTAATTTAGACAAATAGGGATTTACGTGAAGGCTCTCGTGCTCTCCGGGGGAGCGGGCACCCGCCTCCGCCCGATCACCCACACCTCCGCCAAGCAGTTGGTGCCGGTCGCCAACAAGCCGGTGCTGTTCTACGGCCTGGAGGCGATCGCCGAGGCCGGAATCAGCGAGGTCGGCATCGTCGTAGGCGACACCGCGGACGAGATCCGGGAGGCGGTCGGTGACGGCTCCCAGTTCGGGATCAAGGTCACCTACATCCCGCAGGAAGCGCCGCTGGGCCTCGCCCACGCCGTTCTCATCGCGCAGGAGTTCCTCGGTGACGAGGACTTCGTCATGTACCTCGGCGACAACTTCATCGTCGGTGGCATCACCGGTCTGGTGGACGAGTTCCGCGCCGAGCGGCCCGACGCGCAGATCCTGCTGACCCGCGTCCCCAACCCCACCTCCTTCGGCGTCGCCGAACTCGACGGCAACGGCCGGGTGGTGGGCCTGGAGGAGAAGCCGAAGCAGCCCAAGAGCGACCTCGCCCTCGTCGGCGTCTACCTCTTCACCCCGGCCATCCACGAGGCCGTCCGCTCCATCGAGCCCTCCTGGCGTGGCGAGCTGGAGATCACCCACGCCATCCAGTGGCTGATCGACCAGAAGCGCGACGTCCGCTCCACGACCATCTCCGGCTACTGGAAGGACACCGGCAACGTCACCGACATGCTGGAGGTCAACCGGTCCGTCCTGGAGACCGTCGAGCCGGTGAACGAGGGCACGGTCGACGAGGCCAGCGAGATCATCGGCCGGGTCCGCGTCGAGGCGGGCGCCAGCGTCCGTGGCAGCCGGATCGTCGGCCCTGCCATCATCGGCGCCGGCACGGTCGTCAACGACGCCTACATCGGCCCGTTCACGTCCGTCTCCGAGGACTGCCGGATCGAGGACAGCGAAATCGAGTACTCCATCGTGCTGCGCGGCTCGTCCGTGACCGGCGTGCGCCGCGTGGAGGCCTCGCTCATCGGACGTGACGTCGAGGTCACGCCCGCGCCCCGTAACCCCAAGGCACACCGGCTCGTGCTCGGTGATCACAGCAAGGTGCAGATCTCTTCATGACCACTCGGATTCTGGTGACCGGCGGTGCCGGCTTCATCGGCTCGCACTACGTCCGTACCGTGCTCGGCCCCGAGGGCCCCGGTGACGTCTCGATCACCGTCCTCGACAAGCTGACCTACGCGGGCAACCCGGCCAACCTCGACGAGGTGCGCGAGCACCCCGGATTCGCCTTCGTGCAGGGCGACATCTGCGACCCCGAGCTGGTCGGCAAGCTGATGGCCGAGCACGACCAGGTCGTCCACTTCGCCGCCGAGTCGCACGTCGACCGTTCCATCGACGGCGGCGCCGAGTTCGTGCGCACCAACGTGGTCGGCACGCACACGCTGATCGACGCGGCCCACCGCGCGGGCATCAAGACCTTCGTGCACATCTCCACCGACGAGGTCTACGGCTCGATCGACGAGGGTTCCTGGCCCGAGACGCACCCGCTGGAGCCCAACTCGCCGTACTCCTCGGCGAAGGCGTCCAGCGACCTGATCGCGCTGTCGTACCACCGCACCCACGGCCTGGACGTGCGCGTGACCCGCTGCTCCAACAACTACGGGCACCACCACTTCCCCGAGAAGGTCATCCCGCTGTTCGTGACCAACCTCCTCGACGGCAAGAAGGTCCCGCTGTACGGCGACGGCGGCAACGTCCGCGACTGGCTGCACATCGACGACCACGTCCAGGGCATCGAGCTGGTGCGCACCAAGGGCCGCGCCGGTGAGGTCTACAACATCGGCGGCGGCACCGAGCTCTCCAACAAGGAGCTCACCGGGCTGCTGCTGAAGGCATGCGGCGCCGACTGGGAGACCAGCGTCGAGTACGTCGAGGACCGCAAGGGCCACGACCGCCGCTACTCCGTCGACTGCACGAAGATCCGCGAGGAGCTCGGCTACGAGCCCCGCAAGAGCTTCGAGCAGGGCCTCGCGGAGACCGTGCAGTGGTACCGCGACAACCGCGCCTGGTGGGAGCCGCTGAAGGAGCGGGCCGCGCTGTGACCGACAACCGCACCTGGCTGGTCACGGGCGCGGGCGGCATGCTGGGCCAGGACGTCCTGGCCCGGCTGTCCCGGTCGGGGGAGCGGTATGTCGCCCTCGACCGCAAGGCGCTGGACCTCACCGACGCCGACGCCGTGAGCGCGGCACTCGAAGAGCACCGGCCCGCCGTGGTCGTCAACTGCGCCGCCTGGACGGCCGTCGACGACGCCGAGACCCGTGAGGACGAGGCACTCGCCATCAACGGCGACGGGCCCCGCCACCTCGCCGAGGCCTGCGCCCGCACCGGCGCCGTCCTGCTGCACGTCTCCACGGACTACGTCTTCGCCGGGGACGCCACCGAGCCGTACGCCGAAGACGCGCCCACCGCGCCCCGCAGCGCCTACGGCCGCACCAAGCTGGCCGGCGAGAAGGCTGTCCTGGCGACCGAGCGCGGCTACGTCGTGCGCACCGCATGGCTGTACGGCGCAGGCGGCCCCAATTTCGTCCGCACGATGATCAAGCTGGAGGGCGTCAAGGACACCCTCGACGTCGTCGACGACCAGCGCGGCCAGCCCACCTGGAGCGCCGATCTCGCGGGCCTGCTGGTCGAGTTGGGCCTCGGCGCCCTGGCCGGCACCGCCCCGGCCGGCGTCTACCACGGCACCAACTCCGGCGAGACCACCTGGCACGGCTTCACCCAGGAGATCTTCCGCCTGCTCGGCGCCGACCCGGACCGGGTCCGCCCCACCACCAGCGAGGCCTTCGTGCGGCCCGCTCCGCGTCCCGCCTACAGCGTCCTCGGTCACGGCCGGTTCGCCGAGGCCGGCATCGAGCCGCTGCGCGACTGGCGCACGGCTCTCACCGAGGCCTTCCCGGAGATCCACCGGGTCCATCTGAAGGAGAACACGGCGTGACGGTCAAGGTCAGCGTCGTCATCGCGGTCTACAACCCCGGCAAATACGTCGAGGACTGCATCACGGGCCTGCTCCGGCAGAGCCTGACCCCGGACGAGTTCGAGGTCTTCTTCGTCAACGACGGCTCCACCGACGAGACCCCGGCCCGCCTGGACCAGCTCGCCGCCGAGCACCCGCACTTCCACGTCATCCACCAGGAGTCCTCCGGCTGGTCGGGCAGGCCCCGCAACACCGGCATCGACGCCGCCCAGGGCGAGTACGTCATGTTCGTCGACCACGACGACTGGCTCGGCGACGAGGCCCTGGAGCGGATGTACGACTACGGCAAGGCCAACGAGGCCGACGTCGTCGTGGGCAAGATGGCGGGCATCGGACGCCCGGTCCCGCAGGAGCTGTTCCGGGTCAACCGGCCGCGTGCCAGCGTGTCCGACGCGCCGCTGATCGACAGCCTCACCCCGCACAAGATGTTCCGGCGGGAGTTCCTCAACGAGCACGGGATCCGCTTCAAGGAGGGTCGCCGCCGGCTCGAGGACCACGTCTTCGTCGTGGAGACCTACCTGCGCGCGAAGAACGTCTCGGTCCTCGGCGACTACCTGTGCTACTACCACATCACCCGTGACGACGGCTCGAACGCGGGCTTCCAGCGCTTCGACCCGGTCGGCTACTTCGGCAACCTGCGCGAGGCCCTCGACGTCGTCGAGTCGCTGACCGAGCCCGGCGCGCTGCGCGACAAGCTGTTCAGCCGCTGGCTGCGCAACGAGATGGTCGAGCGGCTGCGCGGCAAGCGCCTCCTCAAGCTCCCCGAGGACTACGCCGAGGAGCTGTACACCGAGATCCACAAGGTGGTCACCGAGCGCTTCGGACCCGGTGTCGTCGCCCGTCTCGGCCTCACCCAGAAGGTCGTCGCCGGGCTGGTCTTCGCCGACCGCTACCAGGACATCCACACCCTCGCCGAGTGGGAGGCCGGGATCAAGCCCACCGGCGAGCTCACCTCGCTGGAGTGGCGGGACGGCACCCTGAACGTCGGCTTCGACTCCGAACTGCACATCGGCGACGAGCCCATGACCTTCCGTCAGGAGGGCGAGCGCCGGCTGCTCGGTCTGCCGCTGTCCGACGAGGCCCTCAAGGCGCTCGACGACCAGGGCATCGCCCTGGACGCCCCGCTGGCCAAGAGCGACGTGGACCTGGTGGTCCGGCACCGCGAGGACGCCCGGCAGTTCTACCTCCCCGTCAAGAGCGAGCTGCACGAGGTCGCGGCCGGGGACGGCGCCTTCCGGCAGCGGATCTCCGCCCGCGCCGAGCTCGACCCCGAGACCGCGGCCTCCGGAGCCCCGCTCGACAAGGGCATCTGGGACCTGCACCTCAGGATCAAGTCCTGCGGCTGGAGCAAGGAGACCCGGCTCGGCGCGGTGCGCGGCGAGGACGTCGAGGCCGGCCGTCTGGCCGCCCTCACCGGCGAGTCCAAGCGGCTCGTCCTGCCGTACTGGACCGACGGACCGGGCAACCTCTCGCTCGATGTCGACCAGCACACGAACAAGCTGGAGGGCGAGGCCGTCGCCGTCATGCCGCCCGCCGAGGCCGCAGTCGAGGGCTCCGTCGTACGGCTGCCCCTGCCGCTGCACGTCGCCGCGACCGGCGGGGACGCGGTCCAGCTCCGCTTCGAGCGCAAGAACGTCGGCAAGTACCCGGCCAACGCCACCCTGGACGGCCGTACGGCCACCGCCGAACTGCCGCTGGACAAGCTCACCGGCATGCGCTGGGCGGTCCGGATCGGCGTGCCCTCCGCGGCCCGCGGTGAGCGCAAGTGGACCCGGCTCCCGGTGGACGTGGTGGTCGCCGCCGACGGCACCGCCCAGGTGATCGACCGGCACACCCCGTCGGCCGCGAAGAAGGCCGCTCCCAGTGCCCCGAAGAAGAAGGCGGCCGCGCCGCGCCCGCTGTGGCGCCGGGCCGCCGGGCGTATCAAGCGCGCCCTGACCAACCAGAAGAAGGGCTGAGACCCCGCGATGCGACCCCTTTCCATCTCCGGTGCCTGGGTGTTCGAGCCGAAGGTCTTCCCCGACGGCCGGGGCAGCTTCCACGAGTGGTTCAAGGCCCCCGTCTTCGCCGAGGCCGCGGGCCACCCGCTCGGCCTGGCCCAGGCCAACATGTCGGTGTCCAGCCGGGGCACCCTGCGCGGCATCCACTTCGCCGACGTGCCGCCCGGGCAGGCCAAGTACGTCAAGTGCGTGCGCGGCGCGGTCCTCGACGTGATCGTGGACATCCGCACCGGCTCGCCCACCTTCGGCCAGTGGGAGATCGTCCGCCTGGACGACCAGGACCACCACGCCGTCTACCTCTCCGAGGGACTCGGCCACGGGTTCATGGCGCTCACCGACGACGCCACCGTGGTCTACCTGTGCTCCGAGGGGTACGCACCCCAGCGCGAGCACGGCATCCACCCCCTCGACCCGGAGATCGGCATCGAGTGGCCCGAGGGGATCGCCCCGCTGCTGTCCCCCAAGGACGAGCAGGCGCCCACCCTGGCCGAGGCCCGTGAACAGGGGCTGCTGCCCTCCTACGAGGAGTGCGTGGCCTACCGGGAGAGCCTCGGCTCCTTCGGTTCCTGAACCCGCAGGTTTGAAGTGAGGCGGGGCCCGGTTTGACCCGTTCGGCCGTGGCCCCGTAACCTGGAGCGTCGGCGTGTCCACTGGTGACACGCCACATCCCCGTAAACCTCTTCCTCTCGGGCCTTGGTTCTGGCCGGGAGAGGCCGCTCGCTCTGCCGGGCGGCTGGACTGCGGGGGTGCCGTTCCCGAGCGAGAGAGTGAGATCCGCGTGTACGCCATCGTGCGCAGCGGTGGTCGCCAGCACAAGGTTGCTGTCGGCGACATCGTTGAGGTTGACAAGATTTCCACTGCCAAGGTTGGCGACACGGTCGAGCTCTCGACCCTGCTCGTTGTCGACGGCGACGCTGTGACCAGCGACCCGTGGGTCCTGGCCGGCATCAAGGTCCAGGCCGAGGTCGTGGACCACCACAAGGGCGTCAAGATCGACATCCTTCGCTACAAGAACAAGACCGGCTACCGCCGTCGTCAGGGCCACCGCCAGCAGTACACGGCGATCAAGGTCACTGAGATCCCCGCGGCTGCGAAGTAAGGGACTGAGGAGAGATGGCACACAAGAAGGGCGCATCGTCCACCCGTAACGGTCGTGACTCCAACGCTCAGCGCCTCGGCGTGAAGCGTTTCGGCGGTCAGGTCGTCAACGCGGGCGAGATCCTGGTCCGCCAGCGCGGCACCCACTTCCACCCGGGTGCGGGCGTCGGCCGCGGCGGCGACGACACGCTGTTCGCGCTGAACGCCGGTGCGGTGGAGTTCGGCACCCACCGTGGCCGCAAGGTCGTGAACATCGTTCCGGTCGCCTGATCGGAAGCTTTTCGCGAGGCGGACCTCACTTCCCTGGTGGGAAGCGGGTCCGCCTTTCGCGTGTTGTACCCGTAGGTATTCCGTACGTTTTTCTGGAGGCACTGAACCATGACCACCTTCGTGGACCGCGTCGAACTGCATGTCGCCGCGGGTAACGGAGGTCACGGCTGTGCCTCCGTCCACCGGGAGAAGTTCAAGCCGCTCGGCGGTCCCGACGGCGGAAACGGCGGGCGGGGCGGCGACGTCATCCTGACCGTCGACCAGTCCGTCACCACGCTGCTCGACTACCACCACTCCCCGCACCGCAAGGCCACCAACGGCAAGCCCGGCGAGGGCGGCAACCGCTCCGGCAAGGACGGCCAGGACCTGGTCCTGACGGTGCCGGACGGCACGGTCGTCCTCGACCGGCAGGGCAATGTCCTCGCCGACATGGTCGGGCACGGCACCTCCTACGTCGCCGCCCAGGGCGGCCGCGGCGGCCTCGGCAACGCGGCGCTGGCCTCCGCCCGCCGCAAGGCCCCCGGATTCGCGCTGCTCGGCGTGCCCGGCGATCTGCAGGACATCGTCCTGGAGCTCAAGACGGTCGCCGACGTGGCGCTGGTCGGCTACCCGAGCGCGGGCAAGTCCTCGCTGATCTCGGTGCTGAGCGCGGCCAAGCCGAAGATCGCCGACTACCCCTTCACCACGCTGGTCCCCAACCTGGGTGTGGTGACCGCCGGCGAGACCGTCTACACCATCGCCGACGTGCCGGGCCTGATCCCGGGCGCGAGCCAGGGCAAGGGCCTGGGCCTGGAGTTCCTGCGGCACGTGGAGCGCTGCAGCGTCCTCGTGCACGTCCTGGACACCGCCACGCTGGAGTCCGACCGCGACCCGATCTCCGACCTCGACATCATCGAGGCGGAGCTCAGGGAGTACGGCGGCCTCGGCAACCGTCCCCGCGTCGTCGTCCTGAACAAGATCGACGTACCGGACGGCAAGGACCTCGCCGAGATGGTGCGACCGGACCTGGAGGCGCGCGGCTACCGCGTCTTCGAGGTGTCCGCGGTCGCCCACATGGGGCTGAAGGAGCTGTCCTTCGCACTCGCCGACCTGGTCGGCAGGGCGCGGGCCGCGAAGCCCAAGGAGGAGGCCACCCGGATCGTCATCCGGCCCAAGGCCGTCGACGACACCGGCTTCACCGTGGTCCGCGAGGAGGACGGCCTCTTCCGGGTGCGCGGCGAGAAGCCGGAGCGCTGGGTGCGGCAGACCGACTTCAGCAACGACGAGGCCGTCGGCTACCTCGCCGACCGCCTCAACCGCCTCGGTGTGGAAGAGGCGTTGATGAAGGCGGGCGCCCGCTCGGGCGACGGCGTCGCCATCGGCCCCGAGGACAACGCGGTCGTCTTCGACTGGGAGCCGACGGTCATGGCCGGTGCCGAGATGCTCGGCCGGCGCGGTGAGGACCACCGCTTCGAGGAACCCCGCCCCGCCGCCCAGCGCCGCCGCGACAAGCAGGCCGAACGGGACGAGGCCGCCCAGGAGTTCGACGACTTCGAACCCTTCTGAGTGAACGCCGGGTGACGTCCCGTCACCCCTGAGGGCAACCAACCGCCCTTCCTGTGAGTCGTACGGAGCAATCCGTACGACCGTCACAGGAGGGGGACGCGGCATGCGCGGACAACGAAGAGGGTGGCGCACGGGACTCGCCGTCGTCCTGGCGGTCGGCGGGGTCGTGGCCCTGCCCGCCGCTGCGGGGGCCGCGGAGGCCGCGCCGCACCAGGTGCGGGACGACTTCAACGGGGACGGCTACGGGGACCTCGCGGTGGCCGCGCCCGACGGCACCGTCGCGGGGAAGGCGAAGGCCGGGTTCGTCGGCGTGCTGTACGGCTCGGCGAGCGGCCTGAAGACCTCCACGAAGCAGGTGTTCAGCCAGAACACGGCGGGCGTCCCGGGCGGTTCCGAGGCGGCCGACCGGTTCGGCAGCGCGCTCACCACCGCCGACCTCGACCGGGACGGGTACACCGACCTGGTCGTGGGCGTCGGGGGCGAGAACAGCGGCTCCGGTCTGGTGCAGGTGGTCTGGGGCGGTGCCCGCGGTCTGTCGGGCGGTGCCACCCTCGCCTCCGGCGCGGCCGGCGACCGACTCGGCGCCCAGGGCCGGCTCGCTGCGGGCGACATCGACGGGGACGGCGCGAGCGACCTGCTGACCGTGGTGCACCAGCACGACCTGGTGGCGACCGGCGGCCCCTTCACCCGCGGTGGCTCCGCCACCGGGAAGCGCCAGGTGGTGAAGGACAGGTACGACAGCCGAGTCCTCGACCTCGACGTCGGCGATCTCAACGGCGACGGGATCACGGACGTCGTGGCCGCGGAGAACGGCACCGACACGTTCGACTCCCGGCGGATCGCGTACTGGTGGGGCACCAAGGACGGCCTCACGCCATGGACCCTGGTCTATGACATCGACGGCGCCGCGCTCCAGGGCGGCGAGAACCTCGCGGTCGGGGACGTGAACCGGGACGGCTACGCCGACATCGTGGTGGGCCGGACCGTCGAAGGCTACGAGAGCGACGGGGACACCTACCGCGCCAAGGGCGGCCGTATCACCTGGATACCCGGCACCTCGGGCGCTCCTGACGGTGTGTCGGCCCAGTTCGTCAACCAGGACAACCCCGGTGTGCCCGGCACCGCCGAGAAGGGCGACGGCTTCGGCACCGACGTCCAGCTCGCCGACGTCGACGGGGACGGGTACCTCGACGTGGTCACCGGCGTGCCCGGCGAGGACCTGGGCCCCGCCACCGCACCGAACTCCGTCAAGGACGCCGGCGCGATCGTCGTGCTCAGCGGGCGGGCCGACGGGCTGACCGGAGTGGGCTCCCACCAGGTGGTCGCGCAGGACAGTCCGGGGGTGCCGGGGGCCGCCGAGAAGGGTGACGTCTTCGGCGGGGCCGTCCATGCGGGTGACACCAACGGTGACGGATTGGCCGACGTCGCGGTCGGCGCGCCCGGGGAGAACGCGGGCGCCGGGGCCGTGTGGTCCTTCCGCTCCCGGGCCCAGTACGTCGTCTCGCCCGGCGGCCTGCCGATTCCAGCCACCGTCCTGGGGCCGAACGGCACGCTCACCTTCGGCCACACGCTGCTCGGCACCACGGCCGCGAAGGCCCGTCTGGGCTCGGGCTTCACCAACTAGAACCCAAAAGATCGTCAGTCGGCAGTGTCCTGAAGGCCGTTGCGCCGGGATCACGTTCATCATGTGATACCCGAGTCGCAACGGCTCTTCTGTTGTCTACCTATTTGTCATGCACGCGAACACTCTGGTTCAACGCACGGATCACCCCGAAGCGTGAGCTTCCAGGGTGCCCAAGAGGTCAGCGACGTAAGGGAGTTCGCCCATGTACGGAGCAGCATCACCCGGCCGACGCCGCTTTCTGACCGCAGGCGCCGCTGTGCTCGGCGCCGCGGCCTCCGCCCAGCTGTGGCTGCCGGGCACCGCACGAGCCGCGGAGACCCCGCTGCCCGACGGGGTGTTCAGCCTCGGAGTGTCCTCCGGTGACCCGCTGCCGGACGGCATCGTGCTGTGGACGCGGCTCGCCCCCGATCCGCTGAACGGCGGAGGCATGCCCGACAGAGTGGTGCCGGTCGAGTGGGAGCTCGCCGAGGACGAACGCTTCAGAAAGGTCGTCCGCCGGGGCACCGCCCAGGCCCTGCCCGCGTACGGACACAGCGTCCACGTCGATGTACGGGGCCTGCGCGCGGGCCGCGCGTACTGGTACCGCTTCCGCGCCGACGGCCAGCTCTCGCGCACCGGCCGCACCCGCACCGCCCCCGCCCGGCACAGCTCCGGCGGCAGCCTCCGGGTCGCGCTCGCCTCCTGCCAGAACTGGCAGAACGGCTACTTCACGCCGTACGCCGACATGCTGGACCAGGACCCGGACGTCGTGCTGTTCGTCGGCGACTACATCTACGAGTCGGCGCCGTCATCGGCCGGTCCGCGCCGGCACGAGGGCACGGGGGAGCCGTACACCCTCGTGCAGTACCGCAACCGGTACGCCCAGTACCGCACCGACCCGGACCTCGCCGAGATCCACGCGAACGCTCCCTGGGTGGTCACCTTCGACGACCACGAGGTCGACAACGACTGGGCCGGCGAGATTCCGCAGGACCCCGCCAAGCAGCCGCACGACGCCTTCGTGGCCCGGATCACGGCGGCCTTCCAGGCGTACTACGAGCACATGCCGGTGCGCGCCACCGCCGTCCCGAACGGCCCGCACATCCAGATGTACCGGCGGCTGGAGTTCGGCCGGCTGGTCCGGCTGAACGTGCTCGACACCCGGCAGTTCCGCAGCGACCAGGTCACCAGCCAGGCCGCCGCCCAGGACCCCTCGCTCACCATGCTCGGCGCCGAGCAGAAGCAGTGGCTGCTGGACTCGCTGCACGGCTCACCGGCCCGCTGGAACCTCATCGCCTCGCAGATCATGATGGCCGAGACCGACATCCTGCCCGGCGAGGGCAAGCTCTGGTACTACGACGCCTGGGACGGCTACCAGGTCGAACGCAACGCCCTCCTGGAGGAGTTCACGCGCGTGCGCAACCCCGTCGTGCTCTCCGGCGACCGCCACCTCACGATGATCAGCGACCTCAAGGAGGACTACGCCGACCCGTCCTCCCGGGTCGTCGGCGCCGAGTTCGTCGGCACCTCCATCTCCAGCAACGGCGACCAGGACCAGGCCGCCTTCCACGCCCAGTGGGACCCGCTGCGGGCCGACAACCCGCACTGGAAGTTCATCGACGCCCACCGCGGCTACCACCTCTTCGACATCGACCGGCACGGCATCGACGCGCAGGTCCGCGCCGTGGACACGGTGGTCAGGCCGGAAGCGACGACGACCACGCTGGCACAGCTGCGGGTGGAAGCGGGCAAGCCGGGGGTCCACCCCGTGTGAGCGGGGGCGGCCCGAGAGGGGCGTGGTCCTCGTCGCGGTCCCACGCTCCTCTCCGCACAGCAGACACCCGACGGAAGCCGCCCTGGGCGTGCGCGAGGCCCGCGATGATCGGCGGGGAGCGCACGGGGGAGCGAGCGAGTGCACGTGGTGGTCACCCCGCGGCCGCTGGCGAGGATCATGCCCTCGCCCCAGCTTCTGGCGCCGCCGCCGGTAACAGCTCCTCGGGCTGCCCGAGAATCTTCTCCAGCCCGTTCCGGACAGCGCGAATCGCTCTCTTACTCTTGCCGAGACCGAAATGCTGCGGAATCTTGACAAGGAATTCCGGGGCAATGGACTGCCGGACGAGTTGTATTCCCAGCTGATCCGTAACAGGGCCGTCATGCATATGAAGAACGCGTGCAGTCCGGTGCCCGGCGACGTGATGCGGATCACGGGCGACCCCGGGCTCTGCCCGCCGTACCGGCGCCGGCCGCCCCGCGGCTCTCGCCGAGGTCGCGGCCCGGGTGCTGCACGGGGTGCTCGTCGTCACCTCCCGTGCAAGATGAATGACAGGTAGCGCGCACATATGCGGTGAACGGCGGTCACCTTGCACAGCGGTAACCGCAAGTGGGACCATTTCCCCGTTCCCTGTCGCCCCGAGGTAGGTCTTCTGTGTCCCAGCACATCGCCAAGCCCCGTACCACCGCAGTGATCCTGGCCGGTGGCACCGGTCAGCGCGTGGGTCTCTCGATCCCCAAGCAGCTGCTGAAGATCGCCGGCAAGGCAGTCATCGAGCACACCCTGACCACCTTTGAGAAGGCCGACTCCATCGACGACATCATCGTCCTGATGGCGCCGGGCTATGTTCCGGACATAGAGAAGATCGTCGCCAAGGCCGGGTTCACGAAGGTCAAGAAGATCATCGAGGGCGGCGCCACCCGGAACGAGACCACCGAGCGCGCCATCGCGGCCCTCGGCGAGGGCCTGGCCGAGGGCGAGGACCTCAACGTCCTGTTCCACGACGCCGTACGCCCGCTGCTCTCGCGGCGGGTCATCGACGACTGCGTGGTCGCCCTGGAGCGCTTCCAGGCCGTCGACGTCGCCATCCCGTCCGCGGACACCATCATCGTCACGCGCAAGCACGGCGACGACGGCGAATTCATCACCGAGATCCCGGACCGCTCCCGGCTGCGCCGCGGCCAGACCCCGCAGGCCTTCAAGCTGTCCACCATCAAGCGCGCCTACGAGGTCGCCGCCGGGGACCCCAACTTCCAGGCCACGGACGACTGTTCGGTCGTGCTCAAGTACCTGCCGGACGTGCCGATCCACGTCGTCGCGGGCGACGAGTACAACATGAAGGTCACCCAGCCCGTCGACGTCTTCATCGCGGACAAGCTCTTCCAGCTCGCCTCGACCGCGGCCCCCGAGCAGGTGAGCGACGAGGCCTACCGTGAGCTGCTCACCGGCAAGACCGTCGTCGTCTTCGGCGGCTCCTACGGCATCGGCAAGGACATCGGCGAGCTCGCCGAGTCCTACGGCGCCAAGGTGTACGCGCTGGGCCGCTCCACCACCGGCACCCACGTCGAGAACCCGGAGGAGGTCGACGACGCGCTGTCCAAGGCGTACGCCGAGACCGGGCGCATCGACTACGTCGTCAACACCGCGGGCGTGCTGCGCATCGGCAAGCTGGCCGAGACCGACAACGCCACCATCGAGGAGGCGCTGAAGGTGAACTACCTGGCGCCGGTCCAGATCGCGCGCTCCTCGTACAAGTACCTGGCGGAGACCAAGGGCCAGCTGCTGCTGTACACCTCCAGCAGCTACACCCGCGGCCGCGCCGAGTACAGCCTGTACTCCTCGACCAAGGCGGCGATGGTCAACCTGACGCAGGCCCTGTCCGACGAATGGGCGGGTGACGGCGTCCGGGTGAACTGCATCAACCCCGAGCGCACCGCCACCCCCATGCGCACCAAGGCCTTCGGTCAGGAGCCCGCGGGCAGCCTGCTGTCCTCCGAGGCAGTGGCCCGCACCTCGCTCGACGTGCTGCTCTCCGAGCTCACCGGGCATGTCATCGACGTCCGCCAGCAGGACCCGACGGCCTCCGCGGGCCAGGCCTCCGGCTTCGAGGCCGCGCTGGCCAGTGTCCTGGACCGTCAGGACGGCGTGGCATAATCAGGGACAATTAGTCTTCGGTAAATTCAGGCCTCTGTGGCTGCCCGTTCCTGGTGCATTCACAGGGGCCTGAAGCCTTAAGCAACACCTGAAGCCTCAAGCAGCGTTAATTGGTAAACAACCGGCATCCCTCCCAGAGCAGGTTTTCAGTGATAAGCACCGCTATTCGCGTCGCCCGGGTGGGCAGCGCGGCCGAGCTGGCCGCGGCGGTCCTCATGATGGCGGGTTTCCCCGCCATAATGGTGGCCGCGCTCATCCCGAGCGTCCCTGCCTTCGCGGCCGCGACCGCCGTCACGTACCTTGCGGACCACTATCTGCACCGCCAGGGCAGTTATCTGATCAACCGCCTCAGCAAGGTGCGCGCCGGGCTGTCGATCCGCTTCCTGATCAGACAGCTCCTGCTGATCCTGCTGCTGGCCCGCCTCGACCTCTCCAACAACCTGATCTTCTACGGCGCCACCGCCTGCTTCATCGCGTTCTACGGCCTCCAGGCCCCGCACGGCGCGCTGGTCACCCTGATCCGCAACCGCCGCCGGCTCCCGGTCGCCACCCGCAACGTCGACCTGGCCTCCCGCCTCCGCATCCCGGACGCCCCGCCGCTGGGCCTGCTGAACCGGTCGGCCGAGAAGATGCTCCACCTCGACCTCGCGGCCGTGGTCGGCATACTGGTCGCCGCCGCGATGGACTCGGCGCTGCCGGGCTTCATCGGCATCGGCGTGACGCTGGTGCTCGGCTCCCTGTACGTCCTGGCGCTGACGCCGTACGTGCGTGGCAAGAAGGTCCCGCCGAACGCCGACAAGGTCCTCGCCAAGGTCGACGAGTGGCTGCGCGACTACAAGCCGGAGACGGTGCTCTACTTCTCCGGGTCCAAGGACTCCGTCTACCAGGTCAACATGTGGCTGGAGACCATGGAGCAGCTGGACTCCAGGCCGCTGATCATCCTGCGTGAGCGCGTCATCCTGCAGAACCTCGCGCCCACCACGGTCCCCGTCATCTGCGTGCCCGGAGGGGTGCACCTGATGAACATGGACCTGTCCACGGTGCGGGTCGCGCTGTACGCGGCGAACGTCGGCAAGAACATCCACCTGCTGCGCGTGCCCACCATGAAGCACGTCTTCATCGGTCACGGCGACAGCGACAAGCTGGCGAGCGTCAACCCGTTCAGCAAGGCGTACGACGAGGTGTGGGTGGCCGGCCGGGCGGGCCGCGACCGCTACGCCATCGCCGACGTCGGGGTCCGCGACGAGGACATCGTCGAGGTGGGCCGCCCGCAGCTGGCGCCCATCCAGAAGCGGCAGGGGACGCCGGGCCCCCGCGGCGGAGCCGCTGATGGATACTGCCCGACCGTGCTCTACGCCCCCACCTGGGAGGGCTGGGACGGCGACCCGGGCAACACCTCGCTGATGCTGGCCGGCGAGAACATCGTGGAGAAGCTGCTGAAGGCGGACCCGCCGGTCCGTGTCCTCTACAAGCCGCACCCCTTCACCGGCACGGTCCTGCCCAAGGCGGCCGCCGCGCACGAGAAGGTCACCGCGCTGATCGTGCAGGCCGCCGCCGAGCGCGCCACGGACCCCCGCTTCCCGACCGACGCGGCCGCACTGGCCGCTGCCACGGCCGAACTCGCCCGCATCGAGGCGCGGCTCGCCGTCCTGGTCGGCAGCGGCGGCGAGAAGGGCGACGAGGCCGAGGCCAGCCGTGACGGCGTGGTCGACGTGGCCAAGTACGAGGAGATCGCCCGGCTGCGCGGCGAGTGGAACGACGTGTACTGGCGCTCCTTCCCCCAGTGGCAGCACCGGGTGGTCACGGGCGCCGAACCGCGGCTGTACGACTGCTTCAACGTCTCCGACGCGATGGTCTCCGACATCTCCAGCGTGGTCTCCGACTTCATCGCGAGCGGCAAGCCCTACGCGGTCACGGACTCCGCGGAGCTGGGGGTGGAGGAGTTCAAGCGGCAGAACACCGCGGTGCGGGCGGCCACGATCCTGTCCAACCAGGCCACCGAGCTGGGCGAGCTGCTCGACGCGGTCCGTGACCCGGCGGCCGACCCGTTGGCCGAGGACCGGGTGGAGCTCAAGCAGTACCTGCTCGGACCGGACGAGCCCCTGTCCATCGAGCAGTTCAACACCGCGGTGGCGAACCTCGCGATCAAGGCCGAGGCGCGCAATGTCGGCCAGGAGTCGCGGCCCGCGGCCTCGGCGGCGGAGGCCACGACCAAGGCCTGACCTCCCCTTCGTAAAGAAAGGGCCCGGTTTTCGGGGGTGATCCCGAAAACCGGGCCCTTTCTGCGTATGTCCCAGTGCCGGAAGCAGAATCGGACCGTGGCTGGGGGAGAAGTGACCGTTGCGCAGCCTGATGTGACCGTGGTCATCGGGGCGTACGAGGCGATGCCGTATCTGGTCGACTGTCTGGCCTCCGTCGAGGCACAGACCATCGGCCACGCGCGCGTCGAGGTCATCGCGGTGGACGACGGCTCGGCGGACGGCACCGGGGAGTACCTGGAGGAGTTCGCGGCGCGCACGCCCCTCGACGTCACAGTGGTCCGACAGGACAACTCCGGCGGCCCCAGCGGCCCGCGCAACGTCGGTCTGGGCAAGGCGACCGGGCGGTACGTCTTCTTCCTCGACGCCGACGACCGGCTCGGCCCCGAGGCCCTGGAGCGGATGGTCGCGATGGCCGACCGCAACGGCACGGATGTCGTCCTCGGCCGGGTCGAGGGCGTCAACCGCAAGCCGCCGACGTCGATGTGGGGGCAGACCCTGGAGCGCACCGACGTCTTCTCCTCCAACATCAAGTTCACGCTGAGCGCCCAGAAGCTGTTCCGCCGCGCGTTCCTCGAACGGCACAGCATGCGCTTCGACGAGTCCCTGTGGACCGGCGAGGACGCCCTGTTCACCATGGAGGCCTATCTGCGGGCCGACGGCGTCTCCGTGATCGCCGACCACACCTGCTACTACCTGGTGGGCCGCGAGGACGGCAAGCACGTCACCAGGACCGGCAGCCACACCCTGCGCTTCGACTCCGCCCGCGCCCTGATGAACCTGATCGCCGACATGGTCCCGGCGGGCGCGAGGCGTGACGCGCTGATGGTGCGCCCCTTCCTCGTCACCCTGCTCCCGCAGTTCGGCCCGAAGTTCCTGAAGGACGGCGAGGCGGTCCGCCAGGAGAAGCTGGAGCTGGCGAAGTCCCTGCTGGACGCCTACTGGACCGGTGAGGTGGCCCACCGCCTCCGCGTCCACGAACGTCTGCGGCTCCAGCTGGTGGCGATGGGCCGCCCGGATCTCCTGATGGAGGTCCTGGAGTTCATGAGGGCGAAGAAGACCCCGGAGGCGGTGCTGGAGAAGGGCGGCCGCCGGGTGTATCTCGCCTACCCGTTCTTCCGGGACCGCTCGACGGGCCTGCCCGACTCCGTCTACCTCGCCGAGCCACGGGAGGCCCGGGAGGTGCCGGGTTACCGGGAGGTCGGGGTCGACCAGTTGCTGCGCCGGGCGGTACGCAAAGCACGCAGGGTCCTCATCCCGAGAGGGTGAGCGTCCCGGAGGCCGACCCGGTCTCCTCCTCCCGCCGCTGCCCCGGCAGCCTCCGCGCCCGGGCCAACGCCCCCAGAGCCTGTACGGCCCTGTCGAACCGTTCCTGCGAGGACGGCTCGTCCGGCCCCAGCAGCCGCCGCTTCAACTCCGCCCGCGCCCCGGCGAGTTCGTCCAGCTCGGGGTGTCGTACGGCATCCAGCAGCGCCCGCACCCCCACCGCGTCCGGGGTCAGCACGGTCGCCGCCCCCGCGGTGGGATACGCCGCCCGGAACGCGGCCTCGCTCAGTCCGCTGGTGTTGGCGACCGCGTACGGCTTGCCGCTCGCCAGGAAGTCGCTGACCACGCTGGACACATCACTGATCAGCAGGTCGGCCCGGTTGAAGCAGGCGTACAGCGCGGGCCGGGCGTCGGTGACGACCTGGTGCTCCCACTCCGGCAGTGAGGCCCAGTACGCCCGCTCCCAGGCCGCCGTCGCCCGGGCCACTGCCTCGGCCCGGCCCGGTTCCGGCGTGGACTGCAGCAGCATCCGCTCGACCGAGTCCGCCGCCACCCGGAAGGACGCGGTGGTGAGCCCGTCCAACTCCCGTGTCCTCCGGGAGAGTTCACCGTCGTCGGCGGGTCGTGCCCCCGTCCTCTCCCGGTTCGCCGCCCGCACCAGCTCACGGATCCTCGAGTCCGCCGCGCCCGCCCGTGCGTCCACCGACCCGGTCAGCGGATGCGGCTTGTACAGCAGCCGCACCCCCGGATCCGCGAGCAGCGCCCGCACGATGTTCTCACCCGCCTCGATCACCGACGTGTTGCCGGGATTGCCGTCCCAACCCTCCCAGGTCGGCGCGTACAGCACCGTCGTGTACGCCCCGGCCGGCGGTCCCTCGTACGGCCGCACGGCCTCCAGCTGTGGGCGGCCGATCTCCACCACGTCCTTGTCCTCGACGCCCACCTGGGCCGCCGCGTACCGCTCGCGGGCCGCGGGACCGGCCACCCACACCTCGTCGTACGCCTTCGCGTACGGGTTGCAGGAGGACAGCTTGTCGCTCTCGCCGTGGTTGACGAAGGTGTGCTTGATCGTGGGGATGCGCAGGACCTGGGAGGTCTTGCCCGAGTTCGACGGGTGGATGAGGACCTGGAGCGTGGAGTGCTCCAGGCGCAGCAGCGTGGACACCTTCGGCAGGCAGACGATCGGGACGTCGGTCGCGGCGATCTTCTGCACCATGAACCGCTCGCGCAGGATGATGACCGGCTTCCCGTCGAGCTTCGCGAGCGGCTCCAGCCACATGTTGGCCTGGTAGGCGGAGGAGACCCCGCCGGAGAAGTACAGGCCGACGGTCGGCCGGTACTCGGCGAGCCACGCGTCGAACCAGTCCAGCACCTCCTGCTCGCCCGCCGGACGCCGGCTCGGCAGCAGCCGTACGAGAAGGTCGTACAGGCCCACCAGGGCGAGCCCCAGGGACATCGCGATGCCGAAGGCCGCGCAGCGGGGCTCGCCGGTGGCCGCCGTGACCAGCAGGCCCGTCGTGGCGGGCAGGCCGTGGACCAGGAGGCGGGGCCCCGGGTGGCGCAGCAGGGCGGGCGGGGCCGGGGTCAGGCGGAGCGCGGAGGCGTCGATGTTGCGGGTGACCACCGGGAGGGTGCGGGTGCGCCGGACCAGGACGGAGGCGGCCTGGATGGCGCAGTGCAGCGCGTAGCAGGCGAGCAGCCCGGCCACCAGCGCGGTGTACGCCGTCTCCTCGTCCTCCGGGGTCAGCCGCAGCAGGCCCAGCACCAGCAGCAGGTCGCGCAGGACGTGGCGCACGGTGATGTCCGCGTGGGTCTTGGCGAACAGCGACACCATGCCGCGCTGCCAGCGGTGCAGGACACCCTCGACGGCCAGGGAGGCGGCCGTCGCCGCGAGCAGCAGCGGAACGTGCGGACGCAGGGCGGCGACGGCCTGGGCGACGACGGCGGCGGCCAGGACGGCGGCGACGAGCGCTCTCGTCGCCGTCTGCCGGCCCGGCAGCCGCAGCGCGGACCGGAGGTGGGAGAGGCGTTTTCGCACGGGGACACTCCAAGGTCGTCGCGAGACGGACGCCCTGGTTAACGCGTGCCGACCTCCGGACGACACGCGCGTGTCTCCTGCCCTCCGGGACGGCCAGGTGCTATGCGCCCGCCCGGTCCGGTCGGGCCGGGCGACGGCCCCGGCCAGTAGATCCACCGTCCGCTGCGGGTCCGGGACGTGGACGGATGCGCGTCGGCGCGTCCCGTTCGCGTACATTGCGGGCGAGGACCCACACGTGGCGCGAGGGGACAGGACACAAGGTGGCAGGGGCAAGGCAGGCCGTGGGCGAGGCCCGCAGGATCGTCGTCAAGGTCGGTTCCTCGTCGCTGACCACCGCTGCCGGCGGCCTCGACGCCGACCGGGTCGACGCGCTCGTCGACGTCCTCGCCAAGAGCCGCAGCGGAGGCGAGAAGGAGATCGTCCTCGTCTCCTCCGGAGCCATCGCCGCCGGCCTCGCCCCGCTGGGCCTGCGCCGCCGCCCCCGCGACCTCGCGCGCCAGCAGGCCGCCGCCAGCGTCGGCCAGGGCCTGCTCGTCGCCCGCTACACCGCCTCCTTCGCGCGCTACGGCGTCCGCGTCGGCCAGGTGCTGCTGACCAGCGACGACATGAGCCGCCGCGCCCACCACCGCAACGCCTCCCGCACCCTCGACAAGCTCCTCGCGATGGGCGCCCTGCCGATCGTCAACGAGAACGACACCGTCGCCACCGACGAGATCCGCTTCGGCGACAACGACCGGCTCGCCGCCCTGGTGGCCCACCTGGTCCACGCCGACCTGCTCGTCCTGCTCTCCGACATCGACGGCGTCTACGACGGCGACCCCAGCAGGCCCGGCACCTCGCGGATAGCTCAGGTGCGCGGACCCGAGGACCTGGCGGGCATCGAGATCGGCAGCGCCGGCAAGGCGGGCGTCGGCACCGGCGGCATGGTCACCAAGGTCGAGGCCGCCCGGATCGCGGCCGCCGCCGGCATCCCCGTGGTGCTGACCAGCACGGTCCACGCGGCCGAGGCGCTGTCCGGCGGTGACACCGGCACCTACTTCCACCCTGCCGACAAGCGCTCCGCCGACCGGCTGCTGTGGCTCCAGCACGCGTCCACCCCGCAGGGCTCGCTGACCCTGGACGACGGTGCGGTGAAAGCGGTCGTCGACCGCCGCAAGTCGCTGCTGCCGGCCGGGATCGCCTCCGTCGAGGGCGAGTTCGTCGCGGGCGACCCCGTGGAACTGCGCGACGGCACCGGGCACGCCGTGGCCCGCGGGCTCGTCAACTTCGACGCCAAGGAGATCCCGCGGCTCATCGGCCGCTCCACCCGGGAGCTGGCACGCGAGCTGGGGCCGGCCTACGAGCGGGAGGTCGTCCACCGGGACGATCTGGTGATCCTGCACCCCTGAGGACCGTCTGAGGACCACTCCGCGCCCAACGGAGCCCCGGGTGCCGGGGGTACCGCCCGAAAACGGGGTGAACGCCCTGCCAAGGGCGTCGCCCTGAGGTGGACGTTCCGCAAAACCGCCCCACGAGCCCTTGCGGCCTGCTCAACTTTGTCCCAGGGACAACAACATTCCGCCCGACCCGTGGGGTCGACCTGTGCATGAAGGAGGCCGTCGTGAGACGAGTGCGCCCTGGGGCGGCGTCCCGCGCTGGTGCGGCGGCTTCATCCGGTCGCCCTGGGGGGACCGTGGCGCGGGCGGCCGGCGGTTCCCCGGCCCCGGCCGAGGACGAGACCGGAGGCCCGGCCCCCCGGGCGGCCGGTGAGGAGCGGACCCTGACGAGCGTCGCGGCCGGCGACCGCTACCAGGGCGAGGAGCCCCAGGATCTGCCGCGCCTGTGGCATGTCACCCTCAGCGTCTCCGGTGACGAGGCCCCGCTGAAGGAGGTCCGGCGCGCCCTGGAGCAGCTTGCCCACGACCACCCCTTCCTGCTGACCAGCCGCTACGCCAACGACCACGCCGAGATCCGGTACTGGGAGGAGGCCCGCGACCTGCACGACGCGGCCGCCGTCGCCCTGCGCCTGTGGGGCGAGCACCGCCAGACCGCGGGACTGCCGCCGTGGGAGATCGTCGGCTTGGAGGTCATCGACCGCCAGACCTACCACCAGCGCATCGCCGAAGGGTACGGTCCGCCGCCTGCCTCGCCGGTCGTGGTCCACCCGTTCTGATCGTGTCCCGGCGGGTGTCCCTTTGATCCCGTCTCGCGCTGTGGAACAACGGGTGGACGGCCTCGCCCGGCGCACTACCCTTCCGGTATGACCTCGCTCTCGCCGTACGACTCCATGACCCCGGTCACCCAGGCCGCCTACCGGGCCAAGGCCGCCGCCGCCGACCTCGCCCCGCTGCCGAGGGCCGAGAAGGACGACGCGCTGCTCGCCATCGCGGACGCCCTGGAGGTCCGCACGAGCGAGATCGTCGAGGCCAACGCCAAGGACATCGCCAAGGCCCGCGAGGCCGGCACCAGCGAGGCGATCATCGACCGGCTGACCCTCACCCCGGAACGGGTGCGCGCCATCGCCTCCGACGTCCGGGACGTCGTCGCGCTGCCCGACCCGGTCGGCGAGGTCGTGCGCGGCTCGACCCTGCCCAACGGCATCGACCTGCGCCAGGTCCGCGTCCCGCTCGGCGTGGTCGGCATCATCTACGAGGCCCGCCCGAACGTCACGGTCGACGCCGCCGCCCTCTGCCTGAAGTCCGGCAACGCGGTCCTGCTACGCGGCTCGGGCTCCGCGTACGAGTCGAACACCGCCCTCGTCCGGGTGCTGCGCGACGCCGTGGGCGGCGCCGGACTGCCCGCCGACGCCATCCAGCTCGTGCCCGGCGAGTCCCGCGAGAGCGTGCGCGAGCTGATGCGCGCCCGCGGCCTGGTCGACGTGCTCATCCCGCGCGGCGGTGCCTCGCTCATCCAGACCGTCGTGACGGAGTCGATCGTCCCCGTCATCGAGACCGGCACCGGAAACTGCCACGTCTACGTCGACGCCCAGGCCGACCTCGACATGGCGATCGACATCCTGATCAACTCCAAGGCCCAGCGGGTCAGCGTCTGCAACGCCGCCGAGACCCTCCTGGTCCACCAGGACATCGCCCCGGAGTTCCTGCCTCGTGCCCTGGACGCCCTCGCCGAGGCCGGGGTGACCGTCCACGCCGACCAGCGGGTGCTGGCGTACGCCAAGGACACCAAGGCGACCGTCGTCGAGGCCACGCTCGAGGACTGGGACACCGAGTACCTCTCCTACGACATCGCCGCCGCGGTCGTCGACTCGCTCGACAAGGCCGTCGAGCACATCCGGCTGTGGACCTCCGGCCACACCGAGGCCATCGTCACCACCTCCCAGCAGGCCGCCCGCCGCTTCACCCAGCTGGTCGACTCCACGACCGTCGCGGTCAACGCCTCCACCCGCTTCACCGACGGCGGTCAGTTCGGCTTCGGCGCGGAGATCGGCATCTCCACCCAGAAGCTGCACGCCCGCGGCCCGATGGGCCTGCCGGAGCTGACGAGCACGAAGTACATCGTCACCGGCGACGGCCACATCCGCCGCTGAACCGGGGCGTCCGGGGGCGCCCGAGAGGTGTCTCACAGGGCGGATGAATTTCCCTACCGTCTGCCCAAAATGACCCCCCAGGTCTACTCTGGATTCGTGCCGGAGGACGTGGGGGGCACGCCGTTCCCTGACGGCTGGGAGCCCGACGACGACCACGACCGCGGGGTGTCGGACGAAGAGTTCGCCTCCGTGGTCTTCGACGAGGCCTTCGTACGGGCGGCCGTGGTACACGAGCCGACCGCCGTCGAGCGCCTCCTGGCCGCGGCCCGGGCCAGAGCGGAGGCCTCCGAGGCCGAGGCCCGCCGCGCCCGCCCCAGAGCCGATCGGTACGACGACGGCTACGGACCCGGCGGTTTCGGCCATGATCCGGAACTCGACGACCTGGACGACACCGACATCCTCGAGGGCCGCTACGGCACCCCGGGGACGTACGGCAAACAGGTCCGCTGGCACCGCCCCGTGGCCTGGATGCTCGCGCTCGTCATGGGCATCGGCATGGTCGCGCTGGCCTTCACGGCGGTCTACCGGGGCGCCTCCTCGGGCAGCCGCGACCGGGTTCCGCCGCCCGCCTCGACCGGTCTGGAACAGGGCAGCACGGTGACGCCCTCGGCGTCGGCCGACTACTCCCAGCCAGCCGTCTCCGCGGTCCCGCGAACGCCCTGACGCTCCTGGTGAGAACCTGTCAGAACTTGTCGCACAGCGGGGCGTTTACCTGAGCGCCCCGAGACCTACCCTGAAGATATGGGAGGGCCAGCAGACCCACCCGAGGGGACACCCGAGGGCGGCCCCGTGGGTGGTGAGGACGAGTACCGATCCGTCGTCTTCGACGAGTCGTTCGTCCGCGCTGCCCGCCTCCAGGAGTACTCCGCGCAGGAGCGCATCACCGACCACGCGCCCGCCGTCCGCCGCCGTCCGCCGCTGCGCCGGGGACTGTCCCGACAGGTGCTGATCCTGGTCCTGCTGATCGCCGTCGCCTTCGGCACCGCGATCTACATGGGCGTACGGCACCCCTACCAGAACTCCGCGGTCCGGCAGCCCGTCGAACCCCTGCGCATGACCGTCATCCCGCTGGCGCCCGAGGGCGAGGTCCCGGGACACACCGACGCCGAGTACCTGTACGCGCACAGCCCCGCCGCGCAGTACCGCGTCGGCGCCGAGGGCATCCCGCTGCCGGCTTCCCGCCGCACCGCGCACTTCTCCGACAGCCAGGTCGTGTCCGCGCTGACCACGGCCAAGGACTACATCGTGCGGTCCTCGCTCGACCCGGACGTCCTCGTCCGCGACCAGGTCCGCGCCGTGCGGGTGCTCCTCGACACGGAACAGCTCGACCAGTTCGACCAGAGTTTCGCCCACCCCGCCGCCGACGGACGGCACGCGCCGACCGGGTGGCTGGTCCGCTTCGACCCCGCGCAGGTGCGCCTGGCCGACGCCGGGATCCGGGTGCAGGGCAGCCTCCAGGCCGCCGAGACCGACGCCTCGACGCTGGAGGTCACGGCGGACCACACGTTCGTGTACGCGTTGCGGGCGGCCGGGGCAGGTGCCTCCCAGGCGGCCGCGCTGTTCACCGTCCGGCGTGAGCTGCACTTCCGGTTCGACCGGGACGATCTGCGGATGCACACGGCCCAGCTGGTCGTGTCGTACGTCCAGGCCGGGCCGCTGTCGTGCGCGGAGGACTCCACGAACCGGTTGCATCCGTTGCTGGCCGGCCAGACCGCGAAGGCGGGCGGACCGGCCGGGACCGATCCGTATGCGACGGGGAGCGCGACGGCGCTGTGCGGGTCGCTGGCCACCAGTGCGCAGCCGAAGGTGTGACGGCGGTTCGTCGTCGGCTGCGGGTCCGGTGGGGCCGCGGGATCGGTGGGACTGCGGGATCGGTGGGTCTGTGAGTTCGGTGGGCGTGGGTGGGTTCAGTCGCCCTGGGCCGGTCCGTTCCCTTCGGTCGGTCGGTCGTCGTCCCTCGGGGCCGAATTCGAGAATCCGCCGAAGCCCCTGCGCACCCTGCCGCCCAGGTCGCCCGCTCCGCCCGCGATGTCGCTGACCAGCTTCATCAGGGGGTCCTTGGAGCTCTTGACGTTGGTCGCGTAGCTCGCGGCCGACTCGCGGAAGGAGTCCGTGACCGAGGTGTCCTTGTCCTCGGTGCGGCGCGGGTAGTGACCGTCCATGATCCGCTGGTGGTCGCGGGACTCGGCCCACTTCTTCAGCTCGGCCGCGCGCACGGTGGTGAAGGGGTGGGAACGCGGCAGGACGTTCAGGATCTTCAGCACGGAGTCGCGCAGGTCACCGCCGGCCTCGTACTCCTCGGCCTGCTTCAGGAACGCGTCCACGTTCATCTCGTGCAGATGGTGACCGCCGGCCAGCTTCATCAGGCCGCGCATCGAGGCCCGCAGGTCCTGGCCGACCAGGAGACCTGCCCGGTCCGCCGACAGCTCCGACTTGCGGAACCACTCGCGCAGCGCGGTCACGATCGCCATGATCGCGATGTTGCCCAGCGGGATCCACGCCACCCTGAGGGCGAGGCTGGTCAGGAACAGCAGGATGGTCCGGTAGACCGAGTGACCGGAGAGGGCGTGCCCCACCTCGTGGCCGACGACCGCCCGCATCTCCTCCTCGTCGAGCAGGTCGACCAGACCCGTGGTGACGACGATGATCGGCTCGTCCAGACCGATGCACATCGCGTTCGGCTGCGGGTCCTGGTTGACGTACATCGGCGGGACCTTCTCCAGGTCCAGGATGTAACACGCGTCCCGCAGCATGTCGTTGAGGTACGCGAACTGCTGGTCGGACACGCGCACCGAGTCGGACAGGAACAGCAGCCGCAGGCTCCGCTCGGGGAGCAGTCCGCTGAGTGCCTTGAACACCGTGTCGAAGCCGCTCAGCTTGCGCAGCGCCACCAGGGCGGAGCGGTCGGCGGGGTGCTCGTACGCACGCGAGGAGATACCCGGGAAACGCCTGCGCTGCCTGCTCGGCACCTGCTCGTGTCCGTTGTTCTGATGGCCGTCGTCGGACATGTCTTCCCCCATGTGCGTCTTTGGCTGTGCCTCTTCGGCCTCTGTGATCCTTTACGGACCCTTGTGCGGCCCTTTGCGCCCCCCGAAGCAGAGCCCAGCCTAGGCGGAGATAGCGTGGACGGGCAGTACAGCGAAGGAGTCCACATCATGGAGCACACCCGGGCCGCCTGGCTCACCGAGGCCGCGAGCGCCGCCGAGCAGCAGGGGTCCGGAAATCTGCTCCGGGTGGTACTGGTCGTGATGTTCCTGGGCTGTGCGTTCACCGCGTGGTTCCTGCTGCGGGGGTACAAGCGGAAGGACGACTGAGGAAGGGCGAAGGTTCCCCGACGCCCTGAGCGCGGCCTTCAATGGTGGAGTCGGCGTGATGGCCCCCACCGCGCCCGCTTACCATGAGCCGACGTCTTTATCCCGCCCACCGGATAGGTCCTGCCGAAGATGAGCTTCCACAGCACCGCTGCCCAGTTGGTCACCCTCGCCGCTGAGGGCGAGGAGCACGGCGGCAACCACGAGAGCCTCAACCCCCTGGTGACCGGCGGTGGCGCGTTCATCATCCTGTTGCTCCTGCTGTGGATCACCACCCGTTTCAACCGCGACCGCTGAGGCACCGGGTGCCCGAAGCGGGGCACTGCGGGTCTCCGCCTGCCCGGTTCCTCAGGCCGGGCCGGTAGGGTCTGCACGCATGGGAGAGCAGGACATGCCTACCGGCCCGGGCAACGGCCCGTCGAGCCCAGGCAAGCGCCGACTGGGCGTCATGGGCGGAACGTTCGACCCGATCCACCACGGGCACCTCGTGGCGGCCAGCGAGGTCGCCGCGCAGTTCCACCTGGACGAGGTGATGTTCGTACCGACGGGCCAGCCGTGGCAGAAGAGCCACCGCGCGGTCTCCCCGGCCGAGGACCGCTATCTGATGACGGTCATCGCGACCGCCGAGAACCCGCAGTTCTCGGTCAGCCGCATCGACATCGACCGCGGTGGCGCGACCTACACCACGGACACCCTGCGCGACCTCAAGGCCCTCAACCCCGACACCGACCTCTTCTTCATCACGGGCGCCGACGCCCTCGGCCAGATCCTCACCTGGCGGGACACGGAAGAGCTGTTCGCCCTGGCACACTTCATCGGAGTCACCCGGCCCGGCCACACCCTGGCCGACCCGGGACTCCCCGAGGGCGGCGTCTCACTCGTCGAGGTCCCCGCCCTCGCCATCTCCTCCACCGACTGCCGGGCGAGAGTCGCCAAGGGCGACCCCGTCTGGTACCTGGTGCCGGACGGAGTCGTGCGGTACATCGACAAGCGCGAGCTGTACCGCGGCG
Source organism: Streptomyces sp. NPDC024687 (assembly GCF_055559055.1). Lineage (NCBI taxonomy): Bacteria > Bacillati > Actinomycetota > Actinomycetes > Kitasatosporales > Streptomycetaceae > Streptomyces > Streptomyces sp. NPDC024687. The sequence goes on from NZ_JBVHLJ010000001.1 coordinate 325,420, forward strand.
AGTGAGCCGAGAGGGGCACCGGTGAACGACCGATACGACGCGGGCTACGGCGACGACCAGGAGAACCAGTACCAGCTCGTCGGCTACGACGACTACGGCCGACCGGTGTACCAGCAGGTCCCGCCGCAACAGGCCCCGCAGCAGCAGTACGACCCCTACGCCCAGCAGGGCTACGGCTACGACCCGTACGCCACCGGCGGACAGCAGGCCACGCCGTACGACACGGGCACCCAGAACCCCGTCCCGCCCTACGACCCCTACGCGGCGGACACCGGTCAGCAGGCGCCCGTGCCGCCCTACGACCCCTACGCCGACGGGGGCGGCCAGGGCGGCGGTCCGGCGACGGCGTACGACCCCTACGGCCGGGCCGCCGCGAACGGCCGGCAGCCCCGCGTCGCCGAGCAGACCGCCTACATCCCGCACCAGGGCGGACCGGCCGAGGGGACACAGGCGGGCCAGGGGTACGCCGGACGGACGCAGGCCGGCCAGGGTCACACCGCGGGAGCACCGGCCGATCAGGGGCGGGTCCGTGCCGGTGCGGAGCCCGCCGACGGGGACGAACGGCAGTACCACACCGCGCAGTTCGCGTTCGTCGAGGAGCCCGACACCGACTCCGAGGACGTCATCGACTGGCTCAACTTCACCGAGAACCGCACCGAGCGCCGCGAGGAGGCCAAGCGTCGCGCCCGCAGCCGGCTCGTCGCCCTGGTCGTCGTCCTCGCCCTGGTCGCGGTGGGCGGAGTCGGCTACCTCTGGTACGCCGGGAAGCTGCCAGGACTGTCGGACACGGAGAGCAAGAAGGGCACCACGATCGCGGCGAGCGCCCAGAACCGCGACGTGATCGTCGTCCATCTGCACAACACCACGAAGGGCGGCACCTCCACGGCGCTGCTCGTCGACAACACCACCACCAAGCAGGGCACCACCGTCCTGATCCCCAACTCCCTCAACCTGACGGGCGACGACGGCTCCACGACGACCCTCGCCAAGTCCGTCGACGACGACGGCTCCTCCGGGACCGTCGACTCCCTCGACACCGTCCTCGGCACCGACATCGAGGGCACCTGGCGCCTGGACACCCCCTATCTGCAGAACCTGGTCGACCTCGTCGGGAACATCGACGTCGACACCAACGCCGCCGTACCCGACCCGGACGCCGGGAAGAAGGGCCAGGCGCCCCTGGTGAGCAAGGGGAAGGACCAGACCCTCAGCGGCAAGATGGCCGTCGCCTACGCCACCTACCGTGCCTCCGGCGAGGCCCAGAACGCCCAGCTGGAGCGGTTCGGCCAGGTCCTGCAGGGCGTCCTGCGCAAGCTGTCCTCCGACCCGACGGCCGCGACCACCACCGTGCAGACGCTGGCCCAGATTCTCGACCCGTCGCTGACGGACAAGGACCTCGGCACCTTCCTCGCCAAGCTCGCGGACCTCGCCAAGAGCGGCGACTACAGGACCGCGCTGCTGCCCGTCCAGCAGGACGGCACCCTGAGTGCGGAGGCCAGTGCGAGCGTCGTCAAGGACGTCCTCGGCGGCAAGGCGAAGAGCCCCGACAAGGACGCGGCCGTGAGCGTCTCGGTCCAGAACGCCACCGGCACCAGGGACAACACGGAGAAGGCCCGCGTCGTCCTCCTCAACGGCGGCTTCACCTTCATCGACGGCGGCACACCCTCCTCGGCCCGGGCCACCTCCAAGGTCGTCTACGCCGACGCCGCCGACAAGGCGAACGCCACCGAGGTCGCCAAGACCCTGGGCCTGCCCACCAGCGCCGTCGGCAAGGGCACGATCTCCTCGAGCGCGAACGTCTCCGTGATCCTCGGCCAGGACTACAAACCCGACTCCTCGTCCTAGGCCCGGCTCAGGGCCCGCAGCGGCACCCCGCGTGATCTCCGCCATCGCGTGGGGTGCCGTCGGCGGTCCGTGAGACCCTTGGTGTCAAGTGACCGCCGACCGAAAGCCTTGTAGTGACCGCCACTGACCGTTCCATCGAGCTCGTCCACACCGCCGCGCAGGCGGCCGCCGACAAGCTCGCCCATGACGTGATCGCGTACGACGTCAGCGACGTCCTCTCGATCACCGACGCCTTCCTGTTGGCGTCCGCACCCAACGACCGCCAGGTCAAGTCCATCGTCGACGAGATCGAGGAGCGGCTCTCGAAGGAGCTCGGCGCCAAGCCGGTGCGCCGCGAGGGCGACCGCGAGGCCCGCTGGGTCCTGCTCGACTACGTGGACATCGTCGTCCATGTCCAGCACAGCGAGGAGCGGGTCTTCTACGCCCTGGAGCGGCTGTGGAAGGACTGCCCCGAGCTGGAGCTGCCCGCCGACGCCAAGGCGACCCGCGGCAAGGCGCAGGAGCACGCCGCGCTCCGGACCGAGGAGGACGACGCCGAGTACGGGGAGCCGCGGTGACCGCTCCCGCCGACCGCAAGGGCCGGGGCCGTCGCGTCATCCTGTGGCGGCACGGCCAGACCTCCTGGAACGTGGAGCGTCGCTTCCAGGGCACCACCGACGTCGAGCTCACCGAGATCGGTGTCGGCCAGGCCCGCCGTGCCGCCCGGCTGCTGGCCTCCCTCGAGCCCGACGCGATCGTCGCCTCCGACCTCCAGCGGGCCGCGAACACCGCCGCCGAGCTCGCCGCGCTCACCGGCCTGGACGTGACCCACGACGAGGGCCTGCGGGAGACCTACGCGGGCGTCTGGCAGGGGCTGACGCACGAGGAGATCATCGCCCGGCACGGCGAGGAGTACGCCGCGTGGAAGCGCGGTGAGCCGGTGCGTCGCGGTGGCGGTGAACTGGAGACCGAGGTGGCCGACCGCGCCGCCCCCGTCGTACTCCGGCACGCCGAGAAGCTCCCCGAGGACGGCACCCTCGTCGTGGTCAGCCACGGCGGCACGATCCGGACCACCATCGGCCGGCTGCTCGGCCTGGACTCCCGGCACTGGGAGAGCCTCGGCGGCCTCTCCAACTGCTGCTGGTCCGTTCTCGGCCAGGGCGCCCGAGGCTGGCGCCTCCTGGAGCACAACGCCGGAACCCTCCCCGAGCCGGTGCTCGGCGACGACGACTGAGGGCTCCGGACCGGATTTCACTTTCCGGCAGGTCGCAGGCTAAAGTTCTTCTTGTTCGCCCGCCGAGCGGGAAGAACACAAGGGGCTATAGCTCAGTTGGTAGAGCGCCTGCATGGCATGCAGGAGGTCAGGAGTTCAATTCTCCTTAGCTCCACAGGTCGACACTCTGTTGAGTTGTCAAAGATCGGTGATCATCAGGGTCCCGTCTCCGTCAGGAGGCGGGATTTTCTGTGTGCTCCTGTGCTGTGTGCTCCTGTTCCGTGTGCTTTCGCAGTCGAGCCGCTTTCTCCCGTGTCTCCTCGTCCTCCGGTGTGTAGACCACGATCCGACACTCGGGCATCCCGTCGATCGACAGCGACTGGGAGGTCATCCGCAGTTCGCCCACGGCCCGGTGGCGGAAGGTCTTCACCCGGGGCCCCGGCGGCACCACCTGGCCGCTCGCCCAGAGTTCGGCGAAGTACGGGCTGGCCGCCGACAGTCCGCGAATGAACTCCTCCCAGGCCGGCTCGCCCACATGTCTGCCGTACGAGGACCGCAGCGTCGCCACCATCACCGGCAGCTCGCGCTCCCGGTGCAGCAGGGGGCAGGCCTCGTCGGACACCGTGAACAGTGTCCACAGCGCGTTCGCCCTCCCGAGGCCGATGATCTCCGGTATCAGGAACAGGTCGCGGTAGCCCGTGTTCGTGGCCAGGATGTCGTAGCGCGAGTTGTAGACGACCGCCGGGAGCGGGTCGAGGGCGTCGATGATGCCCTGCACCTCCGGGCCCGTCGACCGCGTCAGACCCTGCGGGTCCGGGGCGAACGGCACCTGCGCCAGGCGGTACAGATGCTCCCGCTCCGGCGGGTCGAGCCGCAGCGTACGGGCCACGGCGTCCAGGACCTGCGCGGACGCGTTGATCGGCCGGCCCTGCTCCAGCCACGTGTACCAGGTCACACCCACACCGGAGAGCTGGGCGACCTCCTCGCGGCGCAGTCCCGGGGTGCGGCGCCTGAGACCCGGCGGCATGCCCACGTCCGCCGGGGTCACCCGGGCCCGCCTGCTGCGCAGGAACGAGGCCAGCTCGGGCCGTCGTCGCTGTGTCGTCCTCATCGTCACGTCCCCCTCGTCACGACCATCCTCGGTGCCGCACCCGGCGCTTGCCAGGTGCTGGCAGTACCAGCATCGGCGGGCTCTCGGCACCTGTACCGGGATGTCCTCATGCTCAGCGGCATGACGACAACGCCCCGGACGGGACCGAATCCCGCGTCCGTTTCCCCACCTGCCAGAAGTGAAGCACCCGCCACTGACAACCGGCCCCGGCCCCGGCCGCTGCTCGCGCTCGTCCTCGCCGCCCAGTTCATGGCGCTGCTCGACGTGTTCATCGTGAACGTCGCGGCCCCCACGATCGGCACGGAACTGCACGCCTCGGGCGCCCAACTCCAGCTGGTCGTCGCCGGATACGCCATCACGTACTCCGTGCTGCTGATCACCGGCGCCCGGCTGGGCGAGCGGTTCGGCCACGGCCGGGTCCACCTCGCCGGGCTCGCCCTTTTCACGACGGCCTCGCTCGCCTGCGGTCTCGCCCAGGGCGCCACCGAGCTGATCGTCTTCCGGCTGGTGCAGGGCGCCGGATCAGCGGTGATGATCCCGCAGGTGCTCAGCCTGATCCAGCGCAACTTCACCGGCGAGGCCCGGATGAAGGCGCTCGGCGCGTACTCGGCGGTCCTCGCGGTCGGCGCCGCCGCCGGCCAGGTCGTCGGCGGAGTCCTGGTCAGCGCCGACCTGTTCGGCACGAGCTGGCGGCCGGTGTTCCTCGTGAACGTCCCCGTCGGCCTCGTCCTGCTGGTCGCAGGCGCGCGTGTCCTGCTGCTCGGGGACCGTCCGACACCCCGGGACCGGGCGCACGGCCTCGACCTGCCCGGCCTGGTGCTGCTCGGCGCGGCCGTGTCGCTGTGCACGGTGCCGCTGGTGCTCGGGCAGGAGGAGGACTGGCCGCTGTGGTCCTGGCTCTCCCTGGCCGCCGCCGCGATCCTGTTCGCCGTCTTCTGCGGCTACGAGTCCCGGCTGGCCGGGCGCGGCGGAGCCCCGCTGATCACGCCGAGCGTGCTGCGCCACCCCGGCATGGGGCTCGCCGTCTTCCGGATCATGGCGGTCATGGCCGTCAACGGCGGCTTCCTCTTCGTGCTCACCCTGTACGTGCAGGGCAACCTCGGCTACAGCCCGCTGCGGGCAGGACTCTCCTTCGCGCCGACCGCGGCGGTCTTCGGCATCGTCGGACTGACCTGGCGCCACTGGCCCGCGTCCTGGCAGCGGCTGCTGACGCCCGCCGGGTTCCTGATCACCGCCCTGTCCGCGCTGGGCGTGGGCCTGGCGCTGAAGGGCGGCGGCGACGGCGGTGTCGCGCTGTACGCCGCGTACGCCGGCGTGGGCGTCGGACTCGCGCTCGCCTTCAGCCCCACGCTCACCGGGGCCCTGGCCACGGTGGAGCCCCGGCACGCGGCGGACGCCAGCGGCCTGCTCGCCACGGTCACCCAACTCGGCCAGCTGATCGGCGTCGCGGGGTTCGGCACACTGTTCTTGAACCGGCTTGAGTCACTCGGCCCCTCCGAGGCGTATACCTCTGCGGAGGCGCTGTGGGCGTGCATGTTCGCGCTGGCCGGGACCGCCGCGGTGGGCGCCGTGTCCGGACTGGTACTCAGGCGTCGCTGACCGTATTGGTCCGGCCGTGGCAGAATCAAACGGCCGGAAGGGGGCGCGGCCCGACGGGAGGGAGTAGTGATGCCTGCGAGCATCCTCGTGGAGGGCGGCCACCTCCGCGAAGCGGCGTCGACAAAGGACACGACGGTCCGCCTCATCTGCCCTTCCTGCGGTTCTGTCCACGTGGCCCAAGTACTCGGCGACAACGGCGGAATCTCCTACGTGTGCACGGCCTGCGGCCACAGCTGGAGCTGAACGATGGGTGCACACAGGCGAAAGTGCGACTGGTGCGGCAGCGGGACGCCGATCGTACGGGACATGGAGCCGGTCAATCCCGACTACCAGTACTGGTGCGAGGAGTGCGCGCGGGCGCTGATCATAAAAGGCGACCCCATCGAGACGTACCGCGAACTCGAGGGTGAGCCGATCTACGGCCGTCTCCTCGAAGAACACTGCACGCTGAAGCGGTTCTACTCGTTCGTGACCGCTTGACGTCGTCCCTGCTGCCCGCAGGGAAACGATTTGGTGTTCCCCCCGGTGGACCGTGTAATGTTGGCGTCGCCGCCAGGGAAGCCGGGCGGAGCGCAGCACGGGGCTATAGCTCAGTTGGTAGAGCACCTGCATGGCATGCAGGGGGTCAGGAGTTCAAATCTCCTTAGCTCCACACAAAGATCCCGCCAGATCATTTGATCCGGCGGGATTGCTGCGTTTCCAGGGGGAGTTGTCCGCATACGACGAAGGGGGCCGCCCGGAATCCGGGCGGCCCCCTTCGTGACGTCGGCTCAGCGGCCCAGCGCACGCCTCCCGCGACCCTGGGACAGCACCGGCAGGTTGCGGGTGGGGCCCTTGTCGCGCGGGCTCTCGTCCTCCAGGCGCAGGGCGAGCGCCGGACAGCGACGCACCGCGCGTAGAGCCTTGGCCTCGGCGTAGCGCGGTACCTGAGCCTGGGCGACGGTCGGGAAACCGTCGGCGCCCAGTTCGAAGACCTCGGGGAGGATGTCGGCGCACAGGCCGTGCCCCCGGCACAGCGTCCAGTCGACGTAGATCTTCTGACGGCTGGGGCCGGTCTCCTCGGCCTCGCCGCCGCTTGAGATGCCGGTCGCCATCCTGCCGCCCTCGAAGAGCGGCAGAACGCCCTCCACGGGCCGTCCGCAGCCATTGCCGAGGACATGGGCGGCCAGGTCGTCCGTGAACGCCTTGATGGTCGACTCCAGGAACATCGCGGAGCCGTCCGGGTGCGAGCACGCGCCACGCCGCTTCACGTTCTTGGCGACCTGCTTGAGCGCCTCCAGGGCGGCGGGACCGCCGCCGTTGAGGATGTCCTCCATGCCGCGCGCGGCCGCCGGCAGACCGAGGTAGCAGGGGCCGCACTGGCCCGCGCTCTCCTCGGCCAGCCACTGCGCCACCCGCAGCGACTCGCCCAGCGGGCAGGTCTCCTGAGTGATCGGCAGGATCGCGCCGGCGCCGAGCGCGCCGCCCACGGCGTCCAGGGAGTTGCGGGAGACGATCGCCTCGTTGACCGTGGCCGCGTCGATCCACTTGCCGTGGTAGCCGCCCGTCAGCACACCCTGCGGGACCGGCGGGGCGCCGGCCAACTGCAGGACGTAGCGCAGGGGTACGCCGGTTGGGACCTCGATCACCATGGGGCGCGCGACGGCGCCGGAGACCGTGAGCAGGACGGTGCCCGGCTCGTCGTACAGCCCGGTGTTGCCGTAGCGCTCCGGACCGATGCGCGCGGCGATCGCCAGCTGCGCGAAGGTCTCGGCGTTGGACAGGAGCGTGGGTGCGCCGCCGACGCCGTTCTGCGAGGCGCTGACCTTGCGGCCGGGCGGGATGGCCGGGCCGCCGTCGATGGAGCGGATCAGTGATGCCGCCGCTCCGGTGACCATACGGACGGGATTGCGCTGCACGCGTGCGCGTAGCACCGATCTGCGGCCGTTGCTGAGGCCGCGCTCAGCGAGGGCGGCCTCCATGGAGCGCTGCGTGGACTCCCGCGTGACCCCGATCACGAGGGTGCGGGCGCCCAGGGCCTCGGCGGCCAGGAGGGCGCCGTCCAGGATGAGGTGCGGGGCCCGGTTGATGAGGACCGTGTCCTTGCGGCAGGCCGGTTCGTCCTCGCTGCCGTTGACGACGACGACCGGCCGCACACCGCGCTTGATCGCCGCTTCGGCGACCGAGCGCAGCTTCTTGTGGAAGGGGAAGCCGGCGCCGCCGCGCCCCTTCAGGTTGATGGCTTCGGAGAGCTTCGCGAGTTGCTCGCCGCCCATGGGTTCGAGCGGCCCATGCACCTTCAGGTGCATGGGCAGGTCAAGTCGTTCGACAAGGTCGAAGCCCGACGTGAGCTGGGGAAGCCCGACCACGCGGACTTCTGGTACGTCGGGCAGGGCCTCGTTCACCTATAGCCTCCGGAAGGCGTGTTCCAAGGTTCGCCCGGCCCCGGTGAGTCGAAGTCGTACGACTGACCGGGCGTTGGTTCAGCGGCGGGACCGGTGTTGTACGTGTCATTCGGGTTGTACGTGCCGTACAGGGTGTTCGTCTCACCTGTGTCGCGTACATCACCTGTGAGATAGCTGGCCGTGCCCGAATTACCGCCATAGGTCGGGATGTTGTACCCCGTGTCCTGGAGTGGGTCGTAGACCGAGGCGGGTGCCTCGCCGACCGGCGGCGGGGACGGGATCGGCCAGCTGCCGGAGGTGCTGCCGCCGCCGTCCACGCGCGCGATGGGGTCGGTGGCGGCCTGCATGTCCATCGGCAGGTCCATGCGCGCGGTCTGGCCGGTGTCGAAGGGCTGCTGTGCGCCCGGTGACATGGCGCGGTAGGCGGCGGCGAACCCGCTGCCCGCCGGTTCCGGGGCCGGCGGGGCCTGGTAGGCGGGTATGGAGCCGGTCTGCGTCAGGCCCTCGTAGCCGGGCAGGGAGGACTCCGAGCGCCGGCCGGCGGACTCCGGTGCCCTGCGGCGGCCCTCGCGGCCCGGTCCGGCGCTCTCCGCGGCCCTCCTGGCCCGGCTGGCCTCCAGCTCCTCGCGGCCCGGACGCTCCTCGGCACCGAGGAGCATGGCGACCCGGTCGGTGACCTTGCGCTTGAACGGGCGCGGAGCCGCGCGCAGGGCGAGGGCCGCGATGACGCCGAGCACGCAGAGCGCGTACATGTAGGTGAAGATCGGGGCCTTCACCGCGCGGCCCGCGTACAGGCCGTGGATCAGGCCGGCGCACCAGGCCGGGTAGGCCAGCATGTGCATCGCCCGCCAGCGGGCCGCGACCGGAGCCGGGGACGCGAACCGGTTGCGCAGGGCGCCGGTGATGCCGACGAAGATCATGAGCTGGCCGGCCAGGGTGCCGAGACCTATGAGGCCGCCGCTGCTGCTGAAGCCCAGCCCGAACGGGATGAACGCGGCGATCCACGTCGTGTGCTCAAGGGTGAGTTTGATCCCGACGTGCAGCAGAAGGAAGGCGATCGAGCCGACGGCGGTGATCCGGTGCACACCCTGGGCGATGATCCGCTGCCGGGTGTTGAGGACCAATCGGTCCTGTGCGACCAGCCCCCAGATCACGGAACAGGTGAGGAGAACAAGCGTCACCACGCCCGCCCCGAAGTTGAGGAAGTCCTGGAGCCAGACACCTCCGTACACCACGACCAGAGGAATGGTCAGCAGAAAGACGGCCGTCGCCACCCCATAGGCCGACCGGCCGGTCCTGGGGAGCGTGTTGTTGCTACTACGAGGGTTCATGGGGGCAACTCCGAGCGGTTCGGGAAGGCGGTCCCGCTGCCGCACTCTAAGTGGCGCCATACCGATGGGTACGGCGTTTGAGTTATTGCGTTGTTATCAAACGGCCGTGGGGCTGGTGCGATGCCCCTTAGTAGCTGTTACGCGAAGTAATCATTGACCTTGGTTCAGTTCCTGTCGGATCGGACGATGCTCTCGACTGCGGCGGCGAGTGCGGCACCCGGTGCCAAAGAGGCATACGTAAGCTCGTCGCGGCTTGCTCAACGGCTGCGGTACTCTGACGCCATGCGTGCCGTACGCCTTCTGCTTAGTGAGCCGCGCTGATCAGTCCCGACCACCGGTGAAGACGTGGTCGGAATCGGCGCGGCGTCCCCTCCTGTGCGAGGGGATTTTTCGTTTCCGGACGACACAGCCGCTGGCAGAGACGATCGATGGAGCTTTGAGGACCATGAGCGAGACGAACCCCGCTGCCCCCGCCGAGGTGGCCGCGCCGCACCGCTACACGGCCGCCGTCGCGGCCGAGATCGAGGCACGCTGGCAGGACTTCTGGGACGCCGACGGCACCTACGCGGCGCCGAACCCCAAGGGTGACCTGGCGGGCGACCCCGAGGTGGTCGCGCGACCCAAGAAGTACATCATGGACATGTTCCCGTATCCCTCCGGTGCCGGCCTGCACGTCGGCCACCCGCTGGGCTACATCGCCACCGACGTCTTCGCCCGCTTCCAGCGGATGACCGGCCACAACGTCCTGCACACCCTGGGCTTCGACGCCTTCGGCCTGCCCGCCGAGCAGCACGCCGTACAGACCGGCGAGCACCCCCGGGTCACCACCGAGGCCGCCATCAACAACATGAAGTCCCAGCTGCGCCGGCTGGGCCTGGGCCACGACAAGCGCCGGTCGTTCGCCACGATCGACCCGGACTACTACAAGTGGACCCAGTGGATCTTCCTGCAGATCTTCAACTCCTGGTACGACGACGAGGCGAACAAGGCCCGCCCGATCTCCGAGCTGGTCGCCGCCTTCGAGTCCGGTGAGCGCGCGGTCCCCGGTGGCCGTTCCTGGGACGCCCTGTCCGCGGCCGAGCGTGCCGACGTCCTGGGCGAGTACCGCCTGGCGTACGCCTCCGACGCGCCCGTCAACTGGTGCCCGGGCCTGGGCACGGTGCTGGCCAACGAGGAGGTCACCGCCGACGGCCGCTCCGAGCGCGGCAACTTCCCGGTCTTCAAGGCCAAGCTGCGCCAGTGGAACATGCGGATCACCGCGTACGCCGACCGTCTGCTGGACGACCTGAACGAGCTGGACTGGCCCGAGGCCATCAAGCTGCAGCAGCGCAACTGGATCGGCCGCTCCGAGGGCGCCCGCGTCGACTTCCCCGTCGACGGAGAGGCGATCACCGTCTTCACCACGCGCCAGGACACGCTGTTCGGCGCGACCTACATGGTGCTGGCCCCCGAACACCCGCTGGTCGACAAGTTCACACCGCAGGAATGGCCCGAGGGCACGCACGACGTGTGGACCGGCGGACACGCCACCCCCGCCGAGGCGGTCGCCGCCTACCGCGCGCAGGCCGCCTCCAAGTCGGACGTGGAGCGGCAGGCCGAGGCCAAGGACAAGACCGGCGTCTTCACCGGCGTGTACGCGACCAACCCGGTCAACGGCGAGCAGATCCCCGTCTTCATCGCCGACTACGTCCTGATGGGCTACGGCACCGGCGCGATCATGGCCGTACCGGCGCACGACACGCGTGACTTCGCCTTCGCGCGCGCCTTCGAGCTGCCGATCCGCTGCGTGGTCGAGCCGAGCGACGGCCGGAGCACGGACACCTCGACGTGGGACGACGCCTTCGCCTCGTACGACGCCAGGATCGTCAACTCGCACGGCGAGGACGTCTCCCTGGACGGCCTGGGCGTGACCGAGGCCAAGGCGCGCATCACCGAGTGGCTGCAGCGCAAGGGCATCGGCGAGGGCACCGTCAACTTCCGGCTGCGCGACTGGCTGTTCAGCCGCCAGCGCTACTGGGGCGAGCCCTTCCCGATCGTCTACGACGAGGAGGGCATCGCCCACTCGCTGCCCGAGTCGATGCTGCCGCTGGAGCTGCCCGAGGTCGAGGACTACTCGCCGCGCACCTTCGACCCGGACGACGCGGACACCTCCCCGGAGACCCCGCTGTCCCGCAACCAGGACTGGGTCGACGTCACCCTGGACCTGGGCGACGGACGCGGACCCCGCCCGTACCGTCGCGAGACCAACACCATGCCCAACTGGGCCGGTTCCTGCTGGTACGAGCTGCGTTACCTGGACCCGCACAACAGCGAGCAGCTGGTCGACCCCGAGATCGAGCAGTACTGGATGGGCCCGCGCGCGGGACAGCCGCACGGCGGTGTCGACCTGTACGTCGGCGGCGCCGAGCACGCCGTGCTGCACCTGCTGTACGCGCGCTTCTGGTCCAAGGTCCTGTTCGACCTGGGGCACATCTCGTCGCCCGAGCCGTTCCACAAGCTGTACAACCAGGGCATGATCCAGGCCTTCGTCTACCGCGACAGCCGGGGCTTCCCGGTGCCGGCCACCGAGGTCGAGGAGCGCGACGGCCAGTTCTTCCACGCGGGCGAGCAGGTCAAGCGCGAGCTGGGCAAGATGGGCAAGTCCCTGAAGAACGCCGTCACCCCGGAGGCGATCTGCGAGGAGTACGGCGCCGACACCCTGCGCCTGTACGAGATGGCGATGGGCCCGCTGGACGTCTCGCGCCCGTGGGACACGCGCGCGGTGGTCGGCCAGTACCGCCTGCTGCAGAGGCTGTGGCGCAACATCGTCGACGAGGCCACCGGCGAGGTGACCGTCGTCGACGCCGAGCCCGACGAGGCCACGCTGCGCGCCCTGCACAAGGCGATCGACGGGGTGCGCCACGACCTGGAGGGCCTGCGCTTCAACACCGCCATCGCCAAGGTCACGGAGCTGAACAACCACCTGACCAAGACGGGCGGCCCGGTCGCGCGACCGGTCGCCGAGGCGCTGGTGCTGCTGATCACGCCGCTGGCCCCGCACATCGCCGAGGAGCTGTGGCGCAAGCTGGGCCACAGCGAATCGGTCGTCCACCAGGACTTCCCGGTCGCCGACCCGCAGTACGTCGTGGACGAGACCGTGACCTGCGTGGTCCAGGTCAAGGGCAAGGTCAAGGCTCGCCTGGAGGTCTCGCCGGCCATCTCGGACGACGAGCTGGAGAAGGTCGCGCTGGCCGACGAGAAGGTCGTGGCGGCGCTGGAAGGGGCGGGCATCCGCAAGGTGATCGTGCGGGCGCCGAAGCTGGTGAACATCGTTCCGGCGTAAGGCCCCCTAAGGGTCGCGTGCGGGCAGGTTCGGGGTTCTTCCGGAACTCCGGACCTGCCCGTCGCGTTTACCTTTGAAGAGCGGCGAATGCCGTGTCGGGGCAAAGGAGGAGTTTCGTGGAAGCAGTGATCGCGATCGTGGCCCTGCTTTTCGTGCTCTTCGTGGCCCTCGGCGCCTACGCGACGGTGAAGGTGGTCGGGGCCGCCAAGCGCGGTGTGGACCGCACCATCACCCAGGCCCGGCGCACGGTCGAGGACCACACCCTGCGCGCCAAGTCCTTCGCCCAGCTCGGTCCGGCGGGCGAACTGGCCCAGCTGCGGCTGAAGTTGCGCACCTCGATGAGGGCCACCCAGGACGCGCTGCACGCGGGCGTGGCCGAGGACGCATCCCTCAAGGAGTCCCTCGGCCTCTTCCAGCGGCTCAGTGCCCACGGCCACGAACTGGACGGCGAACTCAAGCGCCTGGAGTCCGAGCCCGACCGGGCGACGCTCGCCGAGCGCCTGCCGGGCCTGCGGGAGCGCACCGAGCGCATCACACAGTCGGCGGACTCCCTGCGTTGGGCGGCACGCGACCGCGCCCACCGCTTCGCCGGCGACGACCTGGACACACTGAGCGCGCAGATCGACGTCGAGTCCGGCGCCCTGCGGCACTGGACGAAGACCGAGTCCGCCGCGACACCGCCCCCGTGGCCCGAGGCTCCCGCCGCCGACGCCGGCCCCGGGCAGCAGACCTGGCCCGAGACGCCCCGCTCCCGCACCGCCGAGGAGCCGACGCGGCCCGCGATCACTCCGCCGGGCCCTCGACCCACCTATCCCTGGCAGAAGAAACCCCGTCCTGAGAGCACGACTTGATCCCGACACGGCGGCCCCGGGTGACAGGGGCCGGGCTGCCACCCGGACGCTACGGCAGGTAACCTCCAGCTCATGTCCCGCCATGTCGCGATCGTCACGGATTCAACGGCCTACCTGCCGCAGGGGACGATGGAGCGGCACGGCATCACAGCGGTACCCCTGACCGTCGTCCTCGGTGACCGCGCGCTGGAGGAGGGCACCGAGATCACGGCCCGGTCGCTGGCCCAGGCACTCCAGAAGCGACGCCCCGTCACCACCTCGCGACCCAGCCCCCAGACCTTCGCGGAGCACTACCGCAAGGTCGCCGAGTCCGGCGCGACCGGCATCGTGTCGTTGCATCTGTCCGCCGAACTCTCCGGTACCTACGACGCCGCCGTCATGGCAGCGCGTGAGTCACCGGTGCCGGTGCGCGTGGTCGACACCGGCATGATCGCCATGGCTCTCGGGTTCTGCGCGCTCGCCGCCGCCGAGACCGCGGAGACGGGCGGCACGGTGGACGAGGCGGTCACCGCCGCGGAGAAGCGGGCCGCGGGCACGTCCGCCTACTTCTACGTCGACACCCTCGACTATCTGCGCCGTGGCGGCCGGATCGGGGCCGCGCAGGCCCTCCTCGGTTCCGCGCTCGCCGTCAAACCGCTGCTGAAGCTCGTCGGCGGTCGGATCGAGCCGCTGGAGAAGGTGCGGACGGCGTCCAAGGCCATCGCCCGCCTGGAGGAGATCGCGGCCGAACGGGCCGGCAGCGCGCCGGTCGACATCGCGGTCCATCATCTGTCCGCCCCCGACCGGGCGTCGGCCCTCGCGGACCGTCTTCGGGCGCGGGTGACCGGACTTGCCGACCTGCATGTGAGCGAGGTCGGGGCGGTGATCGGGGCGCACACGGGGCCCGGGCTGCTGGGAGTCGTGGTCTCGCCCCGGTGACGGAACCGCCCGAGGTGCCGGAATCACTCGTGAGGGTGGCGGAGTTTTCCACAACCGGTGGGTAATCCCCGGGAATTGACCAAGATCATCGCGAGGTCGCGGACCTGTCCGATCCTCGGCGCATGGCACTTCGATCACGCTCACGCACAGCGGCGCCGACCAGCGGGCCGGGCCGCGGCCCCCATTCCGACGGACGCTCACGGCACCGCCGACCGCCGCTCACCCGGGGCCGGGTCCGGCCTCGGCATGCCGATTCGGCGGAGGAACTCCAGCGACGGGCGGAGGTGCTCTTCGCCGAACGGGCGCGGGAGCGGGGGGACTTGGGGAAGGGGCCGCCGCCGGGTGTGGACGGCGAGATGGCGGCGGGCGGTCGGGAGCGCCTGGAAGCTGCCGGTGCCGTCGATGGTGCCGAGGCCGGTTCGGCAGGCGGTGCGGTCGGGTTCGTGGAGGAGGCCCGGTGGGGAGCGGGTGGTGCCGAAAGGGCTGTGCGGGACGGTGGTTTCGCGGAGGGGGCGCGGTGGGACGGCGGTCCTGCTGAGAGGGTCCGGCCTGATCCCGGTTCCGCGGAGAGGCTCTGGCCTGACGTCGATTCCGCTGAGGGGTTCCTGCGGGACGGCCGTTCTGCCGGGACGGCCCTGCGGGACAGTGGTGCTGCGGAGGGGGCTCTGCGGGATCGCGGTTCTGTGGACGAGGTCCTGCGGGGCGGTGATCCTCGGGAGGAGGCTTGGCGAGACGCCGATGGCAGGCGTGGCGCTTGGCGAGGTACAGATTCCGGCGGCGGGGACTGGCGGGAGCGGGCCGGGTCGGCTCTGCGGGAGCGGATGCCCGTGTGGCTGCAGACGCGGTGCGGGTTGGAGCGGCGGAACGTGGTCGCGCTCTCGGTACTGCTCGTCGTGGCCGCGGTGTTCGCCCTGCAGCACTTCTGGACGGGTCGGACACAGTCCGTCCAGGCGCCCGAAGTGGTGCGCGCGGCGGCTCCGTTCGGGCAGTCCGGCGCCGGTGGACGGCGAGAGGGGGCTGAGCCGGCCCTCTCGGGCGGGACTTCGAACGCGGCGGGACCGGCCGGGGCCGAGATCGTCGTGGACGTCAGTGGAAAGGTCCGGGAGCCCGGAATCCAGCGGCTGCCGGCCGGTTCGAGGGTCGCCGACGCGTTGAAGGCGGCCGGTGGCGTGCGGCCGGGCACGAGGACCGACACGCTCAACCGCGCGCGGTTCCTCGTGGACGGCGAGCAGGTGGTCGTCGGCGGCCCGGCCGCACCAGCTCCCGCGCCCGCGCCCGGCATGGGAGGTCCCGTCGCCGGGGTGCCGGCCGGTGCGGCGGCCGCTCCCGTCTCCTTGAACACGGCCACCCTGGACCAGCTCGACACCCTGCCCGGCGTCGGCCCCGTTCTCGCCCAGCACATCGTCGACTACCGCACCCAGCACGGCGGCTTCCGCTCGGTGAACGAACTGCGTGAGGTCAACGGCATCGGCGACCGCCGCTTCGCCGATCTGCGGAATCTCGTACGGCCATGAGGTACGGCTCGGAGGTGCGGCGGAGGCAGGAGGACGAGGCGCGTGCGCGGGCCACCGTGCACGCCGCCTCGGGGAAGCGGCTCGGGGATGCTCACCCGCGGCAGGAAGGGCCCACGGATCTGCGGCTGGTACCCGCGGCGCTCGCGGCCTGGGCCACGGCCGCCGTGACCCTGGGCGCGTGGCCGGGGTGGATCGCGGGGGTGGTGGCCGGCTGTCTGGTCCTGGCCTGCGTGCTGTTGTCGGGACGATGGCGCGGAACGCGGGGTCTCGGTGGGGGCGGCCGGGTGCCGGTCGCCGCTGTGCTCCTCTGTGTCGCGGCGGCCGCCGTGTCCGCCGGGCTGCACGGGGCCGATCTGCGGCGGGGACCGGTGCCCGCGCTGGCACGGCAGTACGCCACCGTGACCGCCGAGGTCCAGGTGACCTCCGACCCCCGGCTGACGCGACCCCGGATCACCGGGGACCACGCGGCCCCGACCGCTGTCGTCATCGGTGCCGACGTCCGGCGGGTGGAGACGGAGGACGGGAGGGTGGTGGCGACACGGGCGCCGGTGCTGTTGATCGTCGACGCGCGTGCGGGAGCCGGCTCGGGCACGGAGGTGATCACCACCGGTCGCCCTGGGAGCGGTGGGGTGACGCCCGGCCCGGCGCCCGGCCCGGCGCCGGCCGTGGAAGGTCCCGCTCGATCGCCCTGGCTCGGGTTGTTGCCGTCCACGCGGGTGCGGGTCACCGCGCGTGCCGCGCCGCCGTTGGTGGAGGGCGACCGAGTCGCGGCCGTACTACGGGTCCGGGACCGGGGAGGGCCCGAGGTCGTCAGGGAGGCGTCGGGGACGCAGCGGTTCGCGGGGCGGTTGCGGGCGGGGCTGCGGGAAGCCACCGACGGGTTGCCGGCGGATGCCCGGGCCCTGCTGCCGGGGCTGGTCGTCGGGGACACGGCGCGGATCACACCCGAGCTGGACGAGGCATTCAAGGAGACCGACCTCGCGCACACGCTCGCCGTCTCCGGCAGCAACCTCACGATCCTGCTCGCCCTGCTCATCGGGCCGCCCGGCCTCGCCCAACTCGTCGAGCGACGGGGACTGGCGCCCCGCCTCGGGGTGTCACTGCGGACGACCGCGCTGCTCGGCGGCGGACTCACACTCGGATTCGTCGTGGTGTGCCGGCCGGACCCGAGCGTGCTGCGGGCCGCGGCCTGCGGGGCCGTCGCCTTGCTCGCCCTCGCGACCGGACGCCGCCGCTCACTGATCCCGGCGCTGGCGACGGCCGTACTGCTGCTGGTGCTGTACGACCCGTGGCTGGCCCGCAGTTACGGCTTCCTGCTCTCCGTGCTGGCCACCGGCGCGCTGCTCACGCTCGCGCCTCGCTGGAGCCTGGCGTTGCGCCGACGCCGGGTGCCGCCGCGGCTGGCGGAGGGGTTGGCAGCCGCGGCCGCCGCGCAGGCCCTGTGCGCGCCGGTGGTCGCCGTGCTGTCGGCACGGGTGAGCCTGGTGGCGGTGCCGTGCAATCTGCTCGTGGAGTTCGCGGTCGCCCCGGCCACGGTGCTGGGCTTCGCGGCGCTGGCGACGGCACCGCTGGCGATGCCGGTGGCCAAGTCGCTTGCCTGGTGCGCGAGTTGGCCCGCCGGGTGGATCGCGGACGTCGCCCGGACCGGGGCGTCGTTGCCGGGCGGGGGAGTGGACTGGCCGGGCAGCTGGGCGGGGGCGGGGCTGCTCGCCCTCGTCACCGGGCTCCTGCTGCTCGTCGGGCGGCGGTTGCTGCGACATCCCTGGTGGTGTGCCGTCTGCGCGATGGTGTTCGTCCTCGCGGTCGTGCAGCCGCCGCCGCTGACCCGGGTGATCACGGGGTGGCCGCCACCGGGCTGGCGGTTCGCGATGTGCGACGTGGGCCAGGGCGACGCGACGGTGCTCGCGGCAGGGGAGGGGACGGGCGTGGTCGTGGACGCCGGCCCCGATCCGGCACTCGTCGACGGCTGTCTGCGCACACTCGGCATCACCAAGGTGCCGCTCGTGGTCCTGACCCACTTCCACGCCGACCATGTGGCAGGGCTGGCCGGGGTGCTGCGGGGGCGGTCGGTGGGGGCGATCGAGACGACCGGGCTGGAGGAGCCGGTGGACCAGGCCGAGTCCGTTCACCGGGAAGCGGCGGCCCGGCGGATTCCGGTGACGCGTGCGGCAGCCGGGGAGGAACGGCGCACGGGAGCCCTGGCCTGGGAGGTGCTGTGGCCGCCGGCGGATCCGGCGGCGGCCGCGGAGGACGGCCCCAACGACGCCAGCGTCACGATGCTCGTACGGTCGGCCGGGCTGCGCTTCCTCCTGCTCGGAGACCTCGAACCCCCGGCCCAGCAGGAGCTGTTGAGATCGCCTGCGGGTGCGCGGCTGGCCGGGGTGGACGTCCTCAAGGTCGCCCACCATGGTTCGGCCTACCAGGACCCGGAGCTGATACGCCGGGCCGCCCCGCGGGTCGCGCTCATCTCCGTCGGCGCCGACAACACGTACGGCCACCCGGCTCCCGCCACGGTCGCCGCGCTGCGGGCCGGGGGCGCGGTGGTGCTGCGGACGGACCGGGACGGGTCGCTGGCGGTCGCGGGGACGGGCGGCGGAAACGGTGGTGGTGGACCTGGCGGCCGCACCGGTGGTGGCGCGGGCGGTGGGGGACTGTGGGTGGCGCGAGACTGGGGGCATGAATCCGACACAGGTTGACGCATACCTCCGCCGCCTGGGAGTCCAGCACCCGGCGTGGCCCACCGTGGAGGTCCTGCGCGAGCTGCATCTGCGCCATCTGCAGACCGTGCCCTTCGAGAACCTGTCGGTCCACCTCGGCGAGGAGATCGTGCTGGAGGAGGAGCGGCTGGTGGAGAAGGTGGTCGGTGCCCGGAGGGGAGGGTTCTGTTACGAGCTGAACGGGGCGTTCGGGGCATTGCTGGCCGCGCTCGGCTTCGACGTCACGCTGCTCGCGGGCCGGGTGTACGGGGAGGAGGGGCGGCTCGGGATCCCGTACGACCATCTCGCGCTGCGGGTACGGACGGTGGACGGGGGCGAGTGGCTGGCCGATGTGGGGTTCGGGGCGCACAGTCACTATCCGCTGGCGTTCGGGGTGCGGGGTGAGCAGGAGGATCCCGGGGGCACCTTCCGGATCGTCGAGGCGGGGCCCGACGCGGCGGGGGTCCGCGGCGGGGACGGCGCGGTGAAGAAGGGAGGGGGTGACGCCGCGGACCTGGATGTCGTCATGGACGGCAGGAGTCAGTACCGGCTGGAGGTGCGGCCCCGGGTGCTCGGTGACTTCGCGGCCGGGGCCTGGTGGCACAGCACCTCGCCGGCCTCGCACTTCACCCAGTCCCTGGTGTGTTCGAGGGTCACGGAAAACGGCGGGCGGATCACGCTCAGCGGGCGGGTCTTCAAGGTGACGGCCGCCGACGGGGCGCGGGAGGAACGGGAGTTGGAGACGGACGAGGAGGTGCTGGGGGTGTACCGGGAGAGGTTCGGTATCGAGCTCGGCCGGGTGCCGACCGTTCGCGAGCCGGAGGGTCCGGGCGGGCCGCGGGGATGAGCGGCCCGGGCACTGGGGCCGGCCTGGAGAATGGTCCCGTGAGCGATGTGAGACATGTGCTGGTGCTGCCTGATCGGGATGCCGCGGAGGAGGTCGTCCAGGCTCTCTCGGAACGGTTCGGGGTGGATGAGGAGCCGCAGGTCGTTCGGGACGCGTTGGCGGGGGAGGACGATGCGGAGGACGCGCAGTGGCTCGTGGTGCTGCGGGATGCGGCGGGGCGGTTGGATCCCGGGGAGCTGGAGGAGTTCGTGGGGGAGTGGGACGGGTGGCGGGAGGAGCCCTGAGGCCCGGGCTCGGGGGGCTTGAGGTGGGCTGAGTGCTGCGTTCACGGCGGGTGGGGGCGTAAGGAGCGGCGAGAGGTCGGCTTCACTCGTCCGCGATGTCGGGGCCGCATCTTCGCAGCGGGACGATCTCTCGGGTCGGGCCATAGACGAGCTTCCCTGTGAACGGCCGCCGAGGGCGAATGGACGAAGACGGCCGGTTTGGCTGCGCGGACGGCGTTGCCGGGCGGCGTGAGGGCGCTCACCCCAGGGCGCGGGGACTGCGCGAGCAGCCTCGTCGGCGCTCGCAGCCACGACGCTGTCAGTGCCCCGTGCGATGCTGTACGCGATGGCCAAGAAGACTGCTCATGACGACCCTCTCACCTCCGTGACCCTTGCTGTGGGGCAGGAGGAGCTGCTGCTCGACCGGGCTGTGCGGGAGGTGGTCACCGCTGCCCGGGCCGCTGATGCGGATACGGATGTGCGGGATCTGACTCCTGACCAGTTGCAGCCGGGGACGCTCGCCGAGTTGACCAGTCCGTCGTTGTTCGCGGAGCGCAAGGTCGTGGTCGTGCGCAATGCGCAGGATCTGTCCGCCGACACCGTCAAGGACGTGAAGGCGTATCTCGGGGCGCCCGCCGAGGAGATCACCCTGGTGCTGCTGCACGCGGGGGGAGCCAAGGGCAAGGCGCTGCTCGATGCCGCGCGGAAGGCGGGGGCACGAGAGGTCGCCTGCCCGAAGATGACCAAGCCCGCGGACCGGCTGGCCTTTGTGCGACAGGAGTTCCGGGCGACCGGGCGGTCCGCCACGCCCGAGGCGTGTCAGGCGCTGGTCGATGCGATCGGGAGCGATCTGCGGGAGTTGGCGTCCGCCGTGACCCAGCTGGTCGCCGATGTCGAGGGGACGATCGACGAGGCCGTCGTGGGGCGGTACTACACCGGGCGGGCCGAGGCTTCCAGCTTCACCGTCGCCGACAGGGCCGTGGAGGGGCGGGCCGCGGAGGCGTTGGAGGCGTTGCGGTGGTCCTTGTCCACCGGGGTCGCGCCGGTCCTGATCACCAGTGCGCTGGCGCAGGGCGTGCGGGCGATCGGGAAGCTGTCGTCGGCTCGGGGCGGACGGCCCGCTGATCTCGCGCGGGAGCTGGGGATGCCGCCGTGGAAGATCGATCGGGTGCGGCAGCAGATGCGGGGGTGGACGCCGGATGGTGTCTCTGTCGCGCTGCGGGCCGTGGCCGAGGCGGACGCCGGGGTGAAGGGCGGGGGGGACGACCCCGAGTACGCCTTGGAGAAGGCCGTGGTGGCGATTGCGCGGGCGGCCCGCTCCCGGGGGCGGGGCTAGTCGGGCGGCCTTGCCGTTCGACGGTGTTCCTCGGCTTCTAGAGGCCGGTGTTCCTCGCTTGTAGAGGCCGGTGTCGTGGCCGACGGGCCGACCTTGCTGGTCTGACGGAGTCGTGCGGGGCCTGATCAGGCCCCGCGGACGCGGCTGTTCGAGGGGTGTGGCTCCGAGTCGGGAATCCGAAGCCCTCTCGCGCTCCCCCCGGACCTATCGGACGAGGGCGGAGACGAGCAGGGCGAAGGCGGCGATGATGACGGCGACGCGGACGTAGTGCCAGCGCTCCCAGTGGTGCAGCTGCTCTTTCCAGTCGGCGGGCCGGTTCTCGGGGGTCCAGGTCTTGTTCCGGTTGTTGATCGGGACGAGCAGCAGTATCGACATGACCACGCTGACGATCAGCAGCCCGGCGGCGGTGACGACGAGTCCCGCACCGTGGTGGTGCCATCCGGCGATGGCCCAGATCGCGCTGAGGACGAGCGAGCCGATGTACCAGAACGGCATCAGGGCGCCGAGCATCCGGCCGCCGTGGGCGTGGCCGAGCTGGCCGCTGTCCTCGGGGAGAGCGTCCAGGATCCGGTTCATGATGAAGGCGACGGAGAACTCCACCCCCACCATCAGGCCGACGACGACAGTGGTGACGACCTCGAGTGCGTTGAGCATGACGATCCCTCCCGTTGGCTAGCGTTGCTAGCAGGCGAGGCAACGCTAGTGCTGCTGCCGCTCGATTGTCTAGCGGTGCTAGGATTCGCTTCATGTCGGTACAGGAACGCAAGCAGCGCGAACGGGCGGAGCGCGAGCGCCTCATCGTGGCGACAGCCCGCGAACTCGCCGAGCAGCAGGGCTGGGACGCAGTCACCACCCGCCGGCTCGCCGAGCGCATCGAATACAGCCAGCCCGTTCTCTACAGCCACTTCCGGGGCAAGCGCGAGATCATCGGCGCCGTCGCCCTTCAGGGGGCCGCCGAACTGGCGACGGCGGTACGGGCCGCGACCTCCGCCGCGGACCGCCCCCGCGCCCGGGTCGTCGCCCTGGCCCGCGCCTACCTCGACTTCGCCGCGCGCAACCCGGCGGTCTACGACGCCCTGTTCCAGCTCGACGGCGGCCTGGCGTACGCGCAGGAGGACACCCCCGAGCCTTTGAAGGACGCGTTCGCCGCCCTACTGGAGACGCTCGGCGAGGTCGCCGCTGACGGCGTCCAGCCGGGGCTCTTCACCGAGCTGTTCTGGGCGGCCCTGCACGGCCTAGCGACCCTGACCCGCGCGGGCCGTCTTATGCCAGAGGACGCCGAGCCGAGGGTGGAACTCCTGGTGGACCGGCTCGCCATCCTCTGACACACCGCCCCGACGGGCCCGTAGCCGGGGCTCTCGGGCCCGGTTGCCGCCTGCCTGCGCCAAAGCCTCCAGCCAATCGCGCCTGCCCAGCGCAGCCGTGGATCACCTGGTCCCGCCACCCGGACGGGGCGCTCGTCCGGAGGCCGCGATGCGATGCTCTGACGGTGTACGGCCCCGGCCCGCGCGGTGCGGCTGCGCTCGGCACCGCCATGTGGGGCGTTCACCGGGTCAGGCAGCGCACCCCCTGCGCCCGCCATCCCACCCCGCCCCCAGCCTCCCCAAAGTGCTCCCCTCACCCCCCAGGAGGAGAATCGGACGCGTCAGCCGAACATCGCCGGACAACGGAGAGGTGGCGGTCGTCATGGCTGAGCATCCGCACGCAGCGCTCGTTCGCAAGGGGTTCGAGGCGTTCGCCCGTGGGGACATGGACACCCTGCGGGAGTTGATCGCGATGGATGCCACGCATCACGTGCCCGGTAGTCATCCGCTCTCGGGAGACTTCAAGGGCCAGGACGCGATCATCGACATGTATCAGAGGCTGGGGCAGGAGACCGGCGGGTCGATGCGGCTGGAGATGCGCGGGATCGCCGTCGACGGGCGTGGGCACGCCGTCGGGATGTTCCGGGTCACGGCCGAGCGGAAGGGGCGGCGCCTGGACGACACCGGATGCATTGTGTTCCGGATCGTCGGGGACAAGGTCACCGACCTCGACGAGTGTGTCGCGGACATCGACAAGAGCAACGAGTTCTGGTCGGACTGAAACCCACTGCCTCGCACCCACCACCCCACAGCCCACAACAAAGACCCCGGCCCCCCGCCCTGGGGAAGGGCGAGCGGACCGGGGTCTTCGGTTCAAGCTTTCGGAGTCACGCCCGCGTGGCGAACGCAGGCCGCGCGTGGCTCCTGGGAGCCGGTCGGGAGCGGATGAGAGAGGGCCCGCTCTGGTCCTTCCGGCGGTTCGGTCCCGTAGCTAGACGTACGGAACCGGTCAGATCAGAAGAGGTCAGCCCTGGAGGGAAGCAACCTTCGAAGCAAGCGCCGACTTCTTGTTGGCGGCCTGGTTCTTGTGGATGACGCCCTTGGAGACGGCCTTGTCGAGCGCACGCGCAGCAGCGCGCTGGTACTCGGTGGCCTTCTCGACGTCACCCGCGGCAGCGGCCTCGCGGGCCTTGCGGATCGCGGTCTTCAGGGAGGACTTGACGGCCTTGTTGCGCAGCCGAGCCTTCTCGTTGGTCTTGATCCGCTTGATCTGGGACTTGATGTTCGCCACGAATGAGCCTCTACAGGTTCAGGCACGGGCAAGGAGGATTTCCACGAAGGAAAACCCAGGGTCCCGTACCAGGTGATTTCTCGGAGTTGTGCCTCGTGCTGAGAGGGCATGAGGACACAGCCACTCAGAGTACCAGCGGCTCCACGAGTGGCCCAAACCGGTCGCCGGTCCCCGCCCGTGGGACCATGGAGGCTACGTATCGATCCGACCCGAGACCGCAGACACTGCGGACGCCTCAAGAATCAGGACCCTGCGTGCCCGCGATCCCCAGCCACGTGCCCGAGCCGAGCCGTACCGACCCGGCTCTGATCCGCAACTTCTGCATCATCGCGCACATCGACCACGGCAAGTCCACGCTCGCCGACCGGATGCTCCAGCTGACCGGCGTGGTCGAGCAGCGCCAGATGCGTGCTCAGTACCTCGACCGCATGGACATCGAGCGTGAGCGCGGAATCACGATCAAGTCGCAGGCGGTGCGTCTGCCGTGGGCCCCGACCCACGACAAGAGCAATACGCACATCCTCAACATGATCGACACCCCGGGGCACGTCGACTTCACCTACGAGGTCTCGCGGTCGCTCGCCGCCTGTGAGGGCACGGTCCTCCTCGTCGACGCCGCCCAGGGCATCGAGGCCCAGACCCTCGCCAACCTCTACCTGGCGATGGAGAACGACCTCAAGATCATCCCCGTACTGAACAAGATCGACCTGCCGGCCGCCCAGCCGGAGAAGTTCTCCGAGGAGCTCGCCAACCTCATCGGCTGCCAGCCCGAGGACGTGCTCAAGGTCTCGGCGAAGACCGGTATCGGCGTGGACGCGCTCCTGGACCGGGTCGTCCGCGACGTCCCGGCCCCGGTCGGCGTCAAGGACGCCCCCGCCCGCGCGATGATCTTCGACTCGGTCTACGACTCCTACCGGGGCGTGGTCACCTACGTCCGTGTCATCGACGGCCAGCTCAACAAGCGCGAGCGCATCAGGATGATGTCGACCGGCGCCACCCACGAGCTCCTGGAGATCGGCGTCTCGTCCCCCGAGATGACGCCGGCCGACGGCATCGGCGTCGGCGAGGTGGGCTACATCATCACCGGCGTGAAGGACGTCCGTCAGTCCAAGGTCGGTGACACCATCACCAGCAAGGAGAAGGGCGCCACCGAGGCCCTCGGCGGGTACAAGGACCCGAAGCCGATGGTCTTCTCGGGCCTGTATCCGCTGGACGGCTCCGACTACCCCGAGCTGCGCGACGCCCTCGACAAGCTCCAGCTCAACGACGCCGCGCTGGTCTACGAGCCGGAGACCTCCGCGGCCCTCGGCTTCGGCTTCCGCGTCGGCTTCCTCGGCCTGCTGCACCTCGACGTCATCCGTGAGCGCCTGGAGCGCGAGTTCAACCTCGAACTCATCGCCACCGCGCCCAACGTGGTCTACCGCGTGATCATGGAGGACGGGAAGGAGCACACGGTCACCAACCCGAGCGAGTTCCCCGAGGGCAAGATCGACAAGGTTTTCGAGCCGGTCGTCCGGGCCACGATCCTCGCTCCCAGCGAGTTCATCGGCTCGATCATGGAGCTCTGCCAGACCCGTCGCGGCACCCTCCTCGGCATGGACTACCTCTCCGAGGACCGCGTCGAGATCCGCTACACGCTGCCCCTCGCCGAGATCGTCTTCGACTTCTTCGACAACCTGAAGTCCAAGACCCGCGGTTACGCCTCGCTGGACTACGAGCCCACCGGCGAGCAGGACGCCCAGTTGGTGAAGGTCGACATCCTGCTGCACGGCGACCGGGTCGACGCCTTCTCCGCCGTCACCCACCGGGACGCCGCGTACGCGTACGGCGTACGGCTCGTCGCCAAGCTGCGCGAGCTGATCCCGCGCCAGGCCTTCGAGATCCCCATCCAGGCCGCCATCGGCTCCCGGGTCATCGCCCGCGAGACCATCCGCGCCATCCGCAAGGACGTCCTCGCCAAGTGCTACGGCGGTGACATCTCCCGTAAGCGGAAGCTGCTGGAGAAGCAGAAGGAAGGCAAGAAGCGGATGAAGATGGTGGGTTCCGTGGAGGTTCCGCAGGAGGCCTTCATCGCGGTGCTCTCCAGCGATGACAGCGCGGGATCGGGCAAGGGCAAGAAGTAACCGCGGGTTACAGAGGGTTACCCGTCGAATCGGACGGAAAGGGGTCCGTCGTGCGCAAGTGCGGCGGGCCCCTACGCATGCGTAACGTCGCGCTCTGTACGAAGTGACAGGCCGCCGCCCCTTTCGAACGGGTCGGCCGCGCTTTACTCTGAGTCTCTGCTCGATAGTTACTCGCGAGTTAAACAACAGCCGCAAACCTGAGAGCCGGCCGCACTGCCGCGGGCCCCGGAGGATGTCGTGAGCGACACACAGACACTGATCGAGAACCGCCCGCCGAGTGTGGCGACCCTCTTCCTGGAGCGCGTTGCGAGCACACCGGACGCCGAGGCGTACCGCTACCCGGTCCCGGCCTCCGGCCAGGGCCCGGACGAGTGGAAGTCGCTCAGCTGGGCGCAGGCCGCCGAGCGGGTGCACGCCATCGCGGCCGGACTGATCGAACTGGGGGTGCAGTCCGAGCAGCGGGTCGCCCTGGCCTCCTCGACCCGTATCGACTGGATCCTCGCGGACCTCGGCATCATGTGCGCGGGTGCCGCCACGACCACGGTCTATCCGCAGACCAACGCCGAGGAGTCGGCGTTCATCCTCTCCGACTCCGAGAGCCGGGTGCTGATCGCGGAGGACGCGGCGCAGCTCGCCAAGGCGGTCGCGAAGAAGGCCGAGCTGCCCGAGCTCACCCACGTGGTCGTGATCGACCCGGCGGGCGTCGAGACCAGCGACTGGGTCCTCACCCTCGCCGAGCTGGAGGCCCGTGGCGCCGCCCGGCTGGAGAAGGACCCCGACCTGATCAAGGAGCGGGTCGGCGCGATCACCAGGGACCAGCTCGCGACGCTGATCTACACCTCCGGCACCACCGGCCGCCCCAAGGGCGTGCGGCTGCCGCACGACAACTGGGCGTACATGGCGAAGGCCATCGCCGCGACCGGGCTGATCAGCGGCGAGGACGTGCAGTACCTGTGGCTGCCGCTCGCCCACGTCTTCGGCAAGGTGCTCACCTCCGGGCAGATCGAGGTCGGCCACGTCACCGCCGTCGACGGCCGCGTCGACAAGATCATCGAGAATCTGCCGGTCGTGCAGCCGACGTACATGGCTGCCGTCCCGCGCATCTTCGAGAAGGTCTACAACGGGGTCGCGGCGAAGGCCCGTGCGGGCGGCGGCGCCAAGTACAAGATCTTCCAGTGGGCCGCCGAGGTGGGCCGTGAGTACGCCAAGGCCACCCAGGACAACTTCCGGCGCACCGGGGTCGCCTCGGCGCCCTTCGGACTGAGCGCCAAGCACAAGGTGGCCGACGCGCTGGTCTTCGCGAAGATCCGGGAGGCGTTCGGCGGGAACCTGCGGGCGTGTGTCTCCGGGTCCGCCGCGCTCGCGCCCGAGATCGGGTACTTCTTCGCCGGCGCCGGCATCCACATCCTCGAGGGCTACGGCCTCACGGAGTCCTCCGCGGCCTCCTTCGTGAACCCGGGCGAGGCCTACCGCACCGGTACGGTCGGCAAGCCGCTGCCCGGCACGGAGGTCCGCATCGCGGACGACGGGGAGATCCTGCTGCGGGGCCCTGGGATCATGGAGGGCTACCACGGGCTGCCCGAGAAGACCGCCGAGGTCCTCGAGGCCGACGGGTGGTTCCACACCGGGGACATCGGTGAGCTGTCGCCCGACGGGTACCTGCGGATCACCGACCGCAAGAAGGACCTCATCAAGACGTCCGGCGGCAAGTACATCGCGCCCGCCGAGGTCGAGGGACAGTTCAAGGCGGTGTGCCCGTACGTGTCCAACATCCTGGTGCACGGGGCTGACCGGAACTTCTGCACCGCGCTCATCGCGCTGGACGAGGTGTCCATCCTGGAGTGGGCCAAGGAGAACGGGCTCGAAGGGAAGTCGTACGCGGAGGTCGTCGCCGCGCCCGTCACCGTCTCCATGGTCGAGGGCTATGTGAAGCAGCTCAACGAGGGGCTTCAGCGGTGGCAGACGATCAAGAAGTTCCGGTTGCTGCCGCGGGATCTCGACGTGGAGCACGGTGAGATCACGCCGAGTCTGAAGCTGAAGCGGCCTGTGGTGGAGCGGGAGTACAAGCACCTCATCGAGGAGATGTACGCGGGGTCTCGCGAAGCGTAGGGGGTGGTGGGGGACTGCTTGGCGGCCGCGGGTTCGTCGTGGCTTGTCGCGCAGTTCCCCGCGCCCCTGGGTGAAACACCTCACCGTTTCTCCAGAAGGCGCCGGAGTCCTTTGATCCTCGTGCGCTGGGATTCCGTCAACTCCTGCTCCAGATCCGCCAGTTGTCTGCTCACCTCCTCGTAGTCCGCCCGTTGCCGTGCCAGCAGCCGCTCCAGCTGCTGGTTCTTCCTGTGCAGGTCCAGGAACACGCTCACCTTCGCCCGCAGCACCCACGGGTCGAACGGCTTGGTCAGATAGTCCGCCGCCCCCGTCGCGTAGCCGCGGAAGGCGTACCCCGAGTCGTCGTCCGTGCCCGTGAGGAAGATGATCGGGACGTCCTTCGTCTGGTCCAGGCGTTTGATGTTCGCCGCCGTCTCGAAGCCGTCCATGCCCGGCATGCGCACGTCCAGGAGGACCAGCGCGAACCGGCGGCGGAGCAGAGCCTTCATCGCCTCCTCGCCCGAACGGGCGCGGACCAGTGGTTCGTTGAGGGACCCGAGGACCGCCTCCAGTGCGATCAGGTTGTCCTCCATGTCGTCGACCAGGAGGATGCCGGCACCGTCGTCGGACCTTGCCTCAGCGTTCATGTGACTGCCTCATTCAGTCGTCGGTGGGCTGAACCACCGCCTCCTCGGTCTCGGTCCGCTCCTGCGTCCGGGCGCCCTCGGGGTCCAGGAGGGCGCATACGACGGTCAGCAGCTGGTCGACGTCCACCGGCTTGGGTACGTAGTCGTTGGCGCCGCGCGCGATCGACTTCTCGCGGTCTCCGGGCATCGCCTTCGCGGTGAGCGCGACGATGGGCAGACCGGTCCAGCGCGGGGTGCGGCGGATGGCGGCGATGGTCTCGTAGCCGTCCATCTCCGGCATCATGATGTCCATCAGGACGAGCTCGACGTCCGGGTTGCGCTCCAGGGTCTCGATGCCCTCGCGGCCGTTCTCCGCGTACAGGACCGGCATGCCGACGCGGCCCAGCACATGGGTGAGGGCGAAGACGTTGCGGATGTCGTCGTCGACGATCAGCACCCGCCTGCCGGACAGCACCTGGCCCGCCCGGCCCGACGTCCACGCCTCCAGTTTGGTGGGCGCGGGCCACGAGTCCTCGGCGTCGTGGGCGGTCGGATAGGGCTCGGTGGACAGGTCCTCCGGGCTCGGCAGGGGGTGGTCCTCGGTGGTCGGGCCGGTTGCCGCGTGGCCGGGACTGGCGACGGGGACGTAGAGCGTGAAGGTGGACCCCTTGCCGGGTTCGCTCTCGGCGACGATACGGCCGCCCAGCAGGCCCGCGATCTCCCGGCTGATGGACAGACCGAGCCCCGTGCCGCCGTACTTGCGGTTGGTCGTGCCGTCGGCCTGCTGGAACGCCTCGAAGATCACCGGGAGTTTCTCCCGCGCGATGCCGATGCCGGTGTCGGAGACCGCGAAGGCCACCACGTCGTCACTGTCGCGGACGTACCGGCGCTCCGGGTCCTTGATGCGGGTCACGCGCAGCTCTACCCGGCCCGAGGCGGTGAACTTGATCGCGTTGGAGAGCAGGTTGCGCAGGATCTGCTGGAGGCGCTGTTCGTCGGAGTACATCTCGCGCGGCACGGCCTCGCCGACCGCCAGCTCGAAGGCGAGCCCCCGGTCCAGGGTGAGCGGGCGGAAGGTGGCGTGGACGTAGTCGAGCAGCTTGATGAGCGGCAGCTTCTTCGGGCGTACGTCCATCCGGCCGGCCTCGATCTTCGACAGGTCCAGGATGTCGTTGATCAGCTGGAGCAGGTCCGAGCCCGAGCGGTGGATGGTCGTCGCGAACTGCACCTCCTGGTCGGAGAGATGGCCGTCCGGGTTGTCGGAGAGCAGCCTCGCCAGGATCAGCAGGGAGTTCAGCGGGGTGCGCAGTTCGTGCGACATGTTCGCCAGGAACTCCGACTTGTACTGGGAGGAGGTCGCCAGCAGGGCCGCCTTCTCCTCCAGTTCGGCGTTCGAGCGCTGCAACTCCGCCTGCTGCATCTGGAGTTCGTCCGAGCGTTCCTGGAGCTGCATCGCCAGGCGCTGGGACTCGCCCAGCAGGGACTCGGTGCGGGAGTTGGCGATGATGGTGTTGATGGCGACGCCGATGGTGTTCACGAACTGGTCGAAGAACGCCAGGTGGACATCGGAGAAGCGGGAGAAGGACGCCAGCTCGATCACGCCGAGGAGCTTGTCCTCGAAGAGGATCGGGATGATGACGACACTGCTCGGGGCCGCCTCACCCAGCCCGCTGTTGATCTTGATGTAGTCCGGCGGGGCCTCCTCCACCAGGATCCGCTTCTTCTCGCGGGCCGCCTGGCGCACCAGACCGTGGACCGGCATGCCGCCGGTGTCGACGGTCGCGCCCTGTGCCGAGCCGTAGCCCGCGATGAACGCCAGTCCCTTCGCGGGAACGGCGGTGTGCAGCGAGGCGCCGTCCTCGTCCGGGTCGGCCAGGAAGAACGCGCCGTACTGGGCGTTCACCAGCGGGGTCAGCTCGCGCAGGATCAGGTCGGCGACCTCCATCAGGTCCCGGTGTCCCTGCATCAGGGCGGCCAGCCGGGCGAGGTTGGACTCCAGCCAGTCCTTGGCCCGGGTCGTCTCGCGGAGGTTGGCCACCATCAGGTTGATGTTGTCCTTGAGCTCGGTGACCTCGCCCTGGGTCTCCACGGTGATGGCGCGGGACATGTCTCCCTGAGCCACCGCGGAGGCGACCTCGGCGATCGCGCGGACCTGGGTGGTCAGGTTGGAGGCGAGCTCGTTCACGTTGGTCGTCAGGCGCTTCCAGGTGCCGTACACGCCCTCGACGCGTGCCTGGCCGCCGAGTTGGCCCTCGCTGCCGACCTCGCGGGCCACGCGGGTGACCTCGGAGGAGAAGGAGGAGAGCGTGTCGACCATGGTGTTGATGGCGGTCTTCAGCTCCAGGATCTCGCCGCGCGCGTCGACGTCGATCTTCTTGGACAGGTCGCCGTTGGCCACGGCCGTGGTCACCTGGGCGATGTTGCGGACCTGCGAAGTGAGGTTGTCGGCCATGTAGTTGACGTTGTCGGTCAGGTCCCGCCAGACCCCGGAGACGCCGAGGACCTGGGCCCGGCCGCCCAGCCGGCCGTCGGTGCCGACCTCGCGGGCCACCCGGGTGACCTCGTCGGCGAAGGCCCGCAGCTGCTCCACCATCGTGTTGACGGTGTCCTTCAGTTCGAGGATCTCGCCGCGGGCGTCGACGGTGATCTTCTTCGACAGGTCGCCGTTGGCCACGGCCGTGGTCACCTGCGCGATGTTCCGCACCTGTGAGGTCAGGTTCAGGGCCATGAAGTTGACGTTGTCCGTCAGGTCCTTCCAGACGCCCGACACGCCCCGCACCTGCGCCTGACCGCCCAGGTTTCCTTCGGTGCCGACCTCGCGGGCCACGCGGGTGACCTCGTCGGCGAAGGCGGAGAGCTGGTCGACCATCGTGTTGATGGTGGACTTCAGCTCCAGGATCTCGCCCTTCGCCTCGACCGTGATCTTCTTGCCGAGGTCGCCCTGGGCCACCGCCGTCGACACCAGCGCGATGTTGCGGACCTGGGAGGTCAGGTTGTCCGCCATGAAGTTGACGTTGTCGGTGAGGTCCTTCCAGACGCCACTGACACCCCGCACCTGAGCTCGCCCACCGAGATTGCCCTCAGTGCCGACCTCGCGTGCGACCCTCGTCACCTCGTCGGCGAAGGCGGAGAGCTGGTCGACCATGGTGTTGATGGTGGACTTCAGCTCCAGGATCTCGCCCTGCGCGTCGACCGTGATCTTCTGACTCAGGTCACCGTTGGCCACCGCCGTCGTCACCTGGGCGATGTTCCGGACCTGCGACGTCAGATTCGAGGCCATGAAGTTGACGTTGTCGGTGAGGTCCTTCCAGACCCCGGACACCCCGCGCACCTGGGCCCGGCCGCCCAACTGGCCCTCGGTGCCGACCTCGCGGGCCACGCGGGTCACCTCGTCGGCGAAGGCGGAGAGCTGGTCGACCATCGTGTTCACGGTCAGTTTCAGTTCGAGCAGCTCGCCCGTCGCCTCGACCGTGACCGTACGGGTCAGGTCGCCGCGGGCCACCGCCGTGGTCACCAGGGCGATGTCCCGGACCTGGGCGGTCAGCCGGGCGGCCATGGTGTTGACCGCCTCGGTCACATCGCGCCAACTCCCCGAAAGCCCGGTCGCCTTGGCCCGCCCGCCGAGCCGGCCCTCGGTGCCGACCTCACGGGCCACCCGGGTCACCTCGCCGGTGAACAGGGAGAGCTGGTCGACCATCTTGTTCACGGCCCGGCCCAGCCGTCGCAGATCACCGCGCAGCTGCCGGTTGCCGTCGTGCAGGTCGACCCGCTGGGTCAGATCGCCGCCGGCCACCGCGTCCAGGACCCGGGTCGCGTTGGCGGCCGGGACCACCAGGGCGTCGAGCAGCTGGTTCACGTCGTTGACCCGCGAGGTCCAGGTGCCCTGCCCCGGGCTGGGGGAGAGCCGCTCGTCGAGCCGGCCGTGCCGCACCAGCTCCCGCTTCACCCGGTTGACCTCACCGGTGAAGTGGACATTGCGGTCCACCAACTGATTGAAGACAGCCGTCAGTTCGGCCACGATCCCGTCCCCGGACTCCGGCATCCGGCGGAAGGCGCCGTCGCGGGCAGCAGTTATCGCGGCGAGCAGGGGACGCAGATCCGATGCTCGAATCCGGTCGGCGTTCTGTCCTTCTTCGAGCACAGGCGTACCACTGTTCTCACTCATGGCGGCCCACTTCGGTAACTCGGCGCTTATGGGCGTGGCCAGTCTGTCACTCTGTCCGCATCGACCGAGGTGTATTCGTCCGAACTGCTCCGGGAGACGGACATGGGGGCCATTCCTGCGCAACGGGAGTCCGTTGCCCGTGCGTCCGATCCGCCCGCGCGGGGCGGCGACGGCACGCTCCCGCACGTCCACGCAGCCTTCCCCGGCGGTCCGCTCGCCCCGGGCTCGGCCCGCGCCCTGTTACGGGCGGCGGTCGCCGAATGGGCCGAACTCGCCCTGCCCGGAAGCGAGTTCCTCAGCGACCGGCAGGGCGACGACGCCGTGGTAGTGGTCAGCGAGCTCGTCACCAACGCCGTCGTGCACGCGGGCACCGACATCGAGGTGGACTGCCGCCTGGAGGCGTACACCGGCGCCCTCGTCGTCGAGGTCCTCGACCATCACCCCTCCCGCGCCCCTCGAGACAGCGACCCCGAACACTCGTACGGCACGGCGGAGTACGGGCGCGGACTGCGCCTGGTCGCCGCCCTCGCCGAGACCTGGGGCATCACCTACCGCACCGGCGCCAAGACCGTGTGGGCGCAAATGCCGCCGGGCGGGAAGGACACCCTCGACGGGCTCCAGGCGTACGCCGGGGAGAAGGCGCGCGAGCGGGGGCTGCGGGTCGCCGGGATACTCGCCCCGGAACCACCCCCGAACCAGGCCCCGGCCCCGGCCCCGCCCACGTCTCACGGTGAACCGGACCGGGACTGGCTCAACCGCGGTGCCCTGTCCTTCCTCGCCGAGGCCTCCGACCTGCTCGCCGGGCAGCTCGACGAGAACCTGGTCGCCGCGCTCGCCGGCCAGCTGATCGTGCCGCGGCTGGCCGACTGGTGCGCGGTGTGGCTGGAGGACGAGGTCGCCGGCCGCTGGGGCGCCCCCCGCCCGGGCGAGGACGGGACGGGCCGGGGCGAGCACGCGGTGTCCGGGCCCCGGCTGGCCCGCGTGTGGCACTGCTCCGAGACCCGGATCGAGGACCTGCGGCAGGCGCTGGAGAAGGAGCCACCGGGCCCCTCGGGGCCGGACCACTCCGGGCCCGTGCCGTTCCCCTGGCCCGGCGAGGCACTGGGCCCGCACGGCACACACGGCTCCGCGCTTGCCTACCGACTCACCGCCGGTGCCCGCCCGCTGGGCACCCTGGTCATCGGCAGGGCCGGGCTGATCTCCTTCCCCGACGAGATCACCGGGCTCGTCGAGGACCTCAGCCGCAGGGTCGCGCTCGCCATCGGCGCGGCCCGCCAGTACGCGCGCCAGGCCACCATCAGCGCGGTCCTCCAGCGCGGTCTGCTGCCCGGCGCGGTCGCCGAGATCCCCGGGATGCGCAGCGCCCTGGTGTACGAGCCGTACGACAAGGGCGGACCCAGCGGCGACTTCTACGACCTCTTCCCGGCCGGCGACGGCCGCTGGTGCTTCGCCGTCGGCGACGTCCAGGGCAAGGGCCCCGAGGCGGCTGTGGTGATCGGGCTGGCGCGGCCCTGGCTCCGGCTGCTGGCCCGTGAGGGCTACCGCGTCGCCGACGTCCTGGACCGGCTCAACCAGCTGCTCCTCGACGACGCCACGGAGGCCGCCGACGCCGCCGCACGAGCCCTGGCGGCCGCGGGCGGACGCCCCATGAACCCCGGCGACGGCCCGCAGAACCGCTTCCTCTCCGTCCTGTACGGCGAGCTCGCGCCCTTCGACGGCGGCGTGCGCTGCACCCTCGCCTCCGCCGGACATCCGCTGCCGCTGCTGCTCGGATCGGGCGGTGAGGTCCGTACGGCCGCGCGGCCGCAGACCCTGCTCGGGGTCGTCGAGGACGAGACGTACACCAGCGAGACCTTCGAGCTGCGGCCCGGCGACACCCTGCTGTGCGTCACCGACGGGGTGACCGAGCGGCGCAGCGGCCCCCGGCAGTTCGACGACGAGGACGGGCTCGCGGAGGCGCTCGCCGGATGCGCGGGGCTGGACGCCGAGCTGATCGCGGAGCGCATCAAACGGCTGGTGCACGAGTTCGGGGCACGGCCGCCGGAGGACGATCTGGCGCTGCTGGTGCTGCAGGCGGAGTAGGTGTCCGCGGGGTGCTGGACAATGGAGGACATGCCTTCCGCACTCCCCGACGGCGAACCCGTCCCCGACGACGGCTCACTCCCCGCGTCCGCGCTCACCGGGTCCGCCGACCGCCCTCTCGGCTTCTACCTGCACGTTCCGTACTGCGCGACCCGCTGCGGCTACTGCGACTTCAACACCTACACCGCGACCGAGCTGCGCGGTTCGGGCGGGGTGCTGGCCTCCCGCGACAACTACGCGGACACGCTGATCGACGAGATCCGCCTGGCCCGGAAGGTCCTGGGCGACGACCCGCGCCCGGTGCGCACGGTGTTCGTCGGGGGCGGTACGCCGACGCTGCTGGCCGCCGGGGATCTCGTACGGATGCTGGGGGCGATCCGTGACGAGTTCGGGCTGGCCGCGGACGCGGAGGTGACCACCGAGGCGAACCCGGAGTCGGTGGACCCGGCGTATCTGGCGGCGCTGCGGGAGGGCGGCTTCAACCGGGTGTCCTTCGGGATGCAGAGCGCGAAGCAGCACGTACTGAAGGTGCTGGACCGCACGCACACGCCGGGGCGGCCCGAGGCGTGCGTGGCGGAGGCCCGCGCGGCGGGGTTCTCGCACGTCAACCTCGACCTGATCTACGGCACTCCCGGCGAGTCCGACGACGACTGGCGGGCGTCCCTGGAGGCGGCGATCGGCGCCGGCCCCGACCATGTGTCGGCGTACGCGCTGATCGTCGAGGAGGGCACGCAGCTTGCCCGTCGTATCCGTCGGGGTGAGGTGCCGATGACGGACGACGACGTGCACGCGGACCGCTATCTGATCGCGGACTCGGTGCTGGCAGAGGCCGGATTCGATTGGTACGAGGTGTCGAACTGGGCCACCTCCGAGGCGGGCCGCTGCCTGCACAACGAGCTGTACTGGCGGGGCGCCGACTGGTGGGGCGCCGGACCCGGGGCGCACTCGCACGTGGGCGGGGTGCGGTGGTGGAACGTGAAGCATCCCGGCGCGTATGCGGCTGCGCTGGCCTCCGGGAAGTCACCGGGGGCCGGCCGCGAGCTCCTCTCGGAGGAGGACCGGCGGGTCGAGCGGATCCTGCTGGAACTGAGGCTGCGGGAGGGGGCGCCGCTGTCGCTGCTCCGGGAGGAGGGGCTCGCGGCTTCCCGGCGGGCCCTGGGGGAGGGGCTGCTGGAGAGCGGGCCCTACGCGGAGGGGCATGCCGTGCTGACACTGCGGGGGCGGTTGCTGGCGGACGCGGTGGTCAGGGACCTGGTGGATTAGGCGCCTGGTGCGGGTGACTCGGCGGATTGTGTGGCTGGTCGCGCCCACGCGGCGGTAGCCGCACATCGATACAGCCCCGCGCCCCTGAGCAGGTTGCGGCTGCGGTCGGTCACACGCGCGACCAGCCACAACGAACCCGCAGCCGTACGACCCGCCCGCAGACCCGCCGCGCGTATCCGCTACGGCGCCGTGACGAAGTCGATCAGTTCCTCCACCCGCCCCAGCAGCTCCGGCTCCAGGTCCCGGTAGGACCCCACCCGCTTCAGGATCGCCTGCCACACCGCGCCCGTGTTCTCCGAGGGCCAGCCCAGGGCCTTGCACACGCCCGTCTTCCAGTCCTGGCCGCGCGGTACCCGTGGCCACGCCTCGATGCCCAGGGCCGACGGCTTCACGGCCTCCCAGATATCGATGTACGGGTGTCCGACGACCAGGGCGTGCTCGCTGGTCACCGACGCGGCGATACGGGACTCCTTGCTGCCCGGCACCAGGTGGTCCACCAGGACGCCGAGCCGGGCGTCCGGGCCCGGCGCGAATTCGGCCACGATCGACGGCAGGTCGTCCACGCCCTCCAGGTACTCCACGACCACGCCCTCGATGCGCAGGTCGTCGCCCCACACCTTCTCCACCAGCTCCGCGTCGTGACGGCCCTCGACGTAGATACGGCCGGCGCGGGCCACGCGTGCGCGTGCGCCGGGGACGGCCACCGACCCGGAAGCGGTACGGGAGGGCCGTACCGGACCGCTCGAAGGCGGTTTCACCAGCGTCACCACCCGGCCCTCCAAAAGGAAACCGCGCGGCTCCAGCGGGAACACCCGGTGCTTGCCGAAGCGGTCCTCCAGAGTGACCGTGCCCGCCTCGCAGCGGATCACCGCGCCGCAGAAACCCGTGCCCGGCTCCTCCACCACCAGACCGGGCTCGGCGGGCACCTCCGGCACCGGCTTGGGCTTCTTCCACGGAGGGGTCACGTCGGCGGAGTACTGGCGCATTCGGATGACGATAGGAGAACCGGCCCGGGGATCACTACGACACGCCGAAACGGGCGGCCAGCGCGTCCCGCTGGGCCCTCACGAACGCCGCGTCCACCACCGCTCCGTGACCGGGCACGTACAGCGCGTCCTCGCCGCCCAGTGCCAGCAGCCGGTCCAGCGCGGCGGGCCAGTGCGCCGGTACGGCGTCCGGGCCCGCCTGCGGTTCGCCCGACTCCTCGACCAGGTCGCCGCAGAAGACGACCTCCGGGGCGCCGGGGACGAGGACGGCGAGGTCGTGGGCCGTGTGGCCGGGGCCGACGTTCGCCAGCAGGACCTGGCGGCCGTCGCCGAGGTCGAGCGTCCACTCGCCCGAGACGTGATGCCGGGGCGAGAGGAGGGCGTCCACCGCCTCGTCGGCCACCGCCGGGTCCAGTCCGTTGCGCACCGCGTCCGCCCGCAGTTCCGCGCGGCCGCGCCGCCCCGCCAGCACCGTCTCCACGCCCACCGCGCCGAACACCTCCGCCCCCGCGAACGCCGCCGCCCCGAAGACATGGTCGAAGTGGGGGTGGGTGAGCGCGAGATGGGTCACACGGTGGCCGGCCAGTTCCTTGGCCTGCGCGCGTAGCCGGGCACCCTCCGCGAGGCCGGAGCCCGCGTCCACCAACAGGGCCGTGTCCGCGCCGATCACCAGGCCCGCCGTACAGTCCCAGCCCGGCAGCCGGCACCGTCCCACCCCGGCCGCGACCCGCTCCCACCCGAGCTCTTCCCAAGTCACCGTCATACCGCGACGCTAGCCGTACGACCGGTCCCGCCAGGACCAGCCTTGCCCGAGGAGTACCCCACCGCCGTACACTGGCCGGGGGACGCTGGCACTCGGGCGGACAGAGTGCCAGGCAAGGCGCAAGGGAACGACTTCTGGAGGTGTGCGCGATGCTGAGTGAACGCAGGCTTCAGGTGTTGCGCGCCATCGTCCAGGACTATGTCGGCACCGAGGAGCCGGTCGGGTCGAAGGCCCTGACCGAGCGGCACAACCTCGGAGTCTCCCCGGCGACCGTCCGCAACGACATGGCGGTCCTCGAGGACGAGGGCTTCATCGCCCAGCCGCACACCAGCGCCGGGCGGATCCCGACCGACAAGGGCTACCGGCTGTTCGTCGACAAACTGGCGGGCGTCAAGCCGATGACCGCGCCCGAGCGGCGCGCGATCCAGAACTTCCTCGACGGCGCCGTGGACCTCGACGACGTCGTGGCCCGCACCGTGCGGCTGCTCGCGCAGCTCACGCGGCAGGTGGCCGTCGTGCAGTACCCGTCCCTCACCCGCTCGACCGTGCGGCACGTGGAGCTGCTCTCGCTCGCCCCCGCGCGCGTGATGCTCGTGCTGATCACGGACACCGGCCGGGTCGAGCAGCGCATGGTCGACTGCCCGGCCCCCTTCGGCGAGGCCTCGCTCGCCGATCTGCGGGCGCGGCTCAACAGCCGGATCGCCGGGCGGCGGTTCGCGGATGTGCCGCAACTGGTCGAGGACCTGCCCGAAGGCTTCGACGTCGAGGACCGGGGTACGGTCTCGACAGTGCTCTCCACTCTTCTGGAGACGCTCGTCGAGGAGAACGAGGAGCGGCTGATGATCGGCGGCACCGCGAATCTCACCCGCTTCGGACATGACTTTCCCCTCACCATCCGGCCCGTCCTGGAGGCTCTCGAGGAGCAGGTCGTTCTCCTCAAGCTCCTTGGTGAGGCCGGGGATTCGGGCATGACCGTACGTATTGGTCACGAGAACGCCTACGAGGGACTCAACTCCACTTCGGTGGTGTCGGTCGGTTACGGTTCGGGCGGCGAGGCAGTCGCCAAGCTCGGCGTGGTCGGACCGACCCGCATGGATTACCCGGGAACGATGGGAGCGGTACGCGCAGTGGCACGGTACGTCGGACAGATCCTGGCGGAGTCGTAAGTGGCCACGGACTACTACGCCGTTCTCGGCGTGCGCCGCGACGCGTCGCAGGATGAGATCAAGAAGGCGTTCCGTCGGCTCGCACGCGAGCTGCACCCGGACGTCAACCCGGATCCCAAGACCCAGGAGCGGTTCAAGGAGATCAACGCCGCCTACGAGGTGTTGTCGGACCCGCAGAAGAAGCAGGTCTACGACCTCGGCGGCGACCCGCTCTCGCAGGCCGGTGGCGGTGGCGCGGGCGGCTTCGGGGCCGGTGGGTTCGGGAACTTCTCGGACATCATGGACGCGTTCTTCGGTACGGCCTCGCAGCGGGGTCCGCGTTCGCGCACCCGGCGCGGCCAGGACGCGATGATCCGGCTGGAGATCGAGCTCGACGAGGCGGCCTTCGGCACGACGAAGGACATCCAGGTCGACACGGCGATCGTCTGCACCACCTGCAGTGGTGAGGGCGCGGCGCCGGGGACCTCCGCTCAGACGTGTGACATGTGCCGCGGCCGCGGTGAGGTGTCGCAGGTGACGCGGTCGTTCCTGGGCCAGGTCATGACGTCCCGCCCGTGCCCGCAGTGCCAGGGCTTCGGCACCGTGGTCCCGACCCCGTGCCCCGAGTGCGCCGGCGACGGCCGGGTCCGCTCGCGTCGCACGCTCACCGTCAAGATCCCGGCCGGTGTGGACAACGGCACGCGGATCCAGCTCGCGGGCGAGGGCGAGGTGGGCCCCGGTGGCGGTCCCGCCGGTGACCTGTACGTCGAGATCCACGAACTCCCGCACTCGCAGTTCCAGCGCCGGGGCGACGACCTGCACTGCACGGTCACGCTCCCGATGACCGCGGCCTCCCTCGGCACCAAGGTCCCGCTGGAGACCCTCGACGGCCTGGAGGAGGTCGACATCCGCCCGGGCACCCAGTCCGGCCAGTCGATCCCCCTGCACAGCCGGGGCGTCACCCACCTGCGCGGCGGCGGCCGGGGCGACCTCATCGTCCACGTCGAGGTCCAGACCCCGACCAAGCTGGACCCCGAGCAGGAACGCCTCCTGCGCGAGCTGGCCAAACTCCGCGGCGAGGAACGGCCCACGGGGCAGTTCCAGCCAGGGCAGCAGGGGTTGTTCAGTCGGTTGAAGGACGCGTTCAACGGGCGTACCTGAGCTGGGGGACGACTGCCGGGGGTCCGGGGGTTGTCCCCCGGGCAGACACAGTCAGCCCGGTCAGCAAGGGTTGTTCTCGCGGTTGAAGGATGCGTTCAACGGGCGTACGTGAGCTGTCCAAGGGCCGATTCGGACTTGTGCGGAGGACGTGACAACATGCCGTCATGTCCTCCGCACTGACCGATCTCTTCCCTCATCCGATCGTGCAGGCCCCCATGGCGGGCGGCGTCTCCGTGCCGCGCCTCGCCGCCGCCGTGTCCGATGCGGGCGGGCTCGGATTCCTCGCCGCCGGGTACAAGACGGCCGACGGGTTGTACCAGGAGATCAAGCAGCTGCGCGGGCTGACCGGACGCCCCTTCGGCGTCAACCTCTTCATGCCGCAGCCGGAGTACGCCGACCCCGCCGCCGTCGAGGTCTACGCCCACCAGCTGGCCGGCGAGGCCACCTGGTACGACACCGAACTCGGTGACCGCGACAGCGGCCGTGACGACGGGTACGACGCCAAGCTCGCCGTACTCCTCGACAACCCCGTGCCGGTGGCCTCCTTCCACTTCGGCATCCCGAGCAGCGAGGCCCTGGAGTCGCTGCGCCGCGCCGGCACCTTCACCCTCGTCACCGCGACCACCCCCGAAGAGGCCCTCGCCGTGCAGTACGCGGGCGCCGACGCGGTCATCGCGCAGGGCGTCGAGGCCGGCGGTCACCAGGGCACCCACCGCGACCTCCCCGAGCAGGACGGTTCCGGCCTCGGACTCCTCTCCCTGGTCGCCCAGATCCGCGAGACGGTGACCATTCCGGTCGTCGCCGCCGGCGGCATCATGCGTGGCAGCCAGATCGCCGCCGTCCTCGCCGCCGGCGCGTGCGCGGCCCAGCTCGGCACGGCGTTCCTCGCCAGCCACGAGTCCGGCGCCCACGACGTGCACAAGCAGGCGCTGACCAACCCGCTCTACGTCCGCACCGAGCTCACCCGCGCCTTCTCCGGCAGACCGGCCCGCGGCCTGGTCAACCGCTTCCTGCGCGAGCACGGACCGTACGCGCCCGCCGCCTACCCCGAGGTCCACCACCTCACCGCCCCGCTCCGCAAGGCCGCCGCCAAGGCCAAGGACGCCCAGGGCATGGCGCTGTGGGCGGGCCAGGGCCACCGGATGGCACGGGACCTGCCCGCGGGGCAGCTCGTGGAGATACTCGCGGCCGAACTCGACGCAGCGAGGACAGCGTTGTCGGGCAAGGGAGACCTGCGATGACCGCACCGGTGTTCGTGGTCGAGCACTTCGACGCGGGCGGCGACGGACGGTACGTCCTCGACGGCCCCGAAGGGCGCCACGCCGTCTCCGTGAAACGGCTCCAGCCCGGCGAGGACGTCATCCTCACCGACGGCGCCGGACGCCGGGCCGACTGCGTGGTGCTCGCCGCCGAGGGCAAGGACCGGCTGATCGTCCAGCTCGACTCGGTGACCGAGGAACCTCAGGCCCAGCCCCGCATCACTGTCGTCCAGGCCCTCCCCAAGGGCGACCGCGGTGAACTCGCCGTAGAGACCATGACCGAGGTCGGCGTCGACGCCATCGTGCCCTGGCAGGCGGCCCGCTGCATCACCCAGTGGAAGGGCGACCGGGGCCTGAAGGCGCTCGGCAAGTGGCGGGCCACCGCACGCGAGGCCGGCAAGCAGTCCCGCCGGGTCCGCTTCCCGGAGATCGCGGACGCGGCAAGTACCAAGCAGGTTGCCGCACTTCTCGCCAAAGCCGACTTCGCCGCCGTGCTCCACTCCGACTTCGAACGCGGCAGCGAGCCGCTGGCCACCGCCGAACTCCCCGACGAGGGCGAGATCGTGCTGGTCGTCGGTCCCGAAGGAGGCGTCGCGAAGGACGAGTTGGCGCTCTTCGAGGAGGCCGGTGCGCGCGCCTACGTCCTCGGGCCCACCGTGCTGCGCACGTCGACCGCCGGAACCGCGGCGACCGCTCTGCTCCTCGGCCGTACCGGCCGCTGGTCCTGACCCTTGGAAGGACGGCTGTGGAACTCGCACAGGTACGCCTGCTCGTCACCGACTTCGCCGCCTGCTACCGCTTCTACGCCGAGGTCCTCGGCCTCAAGCCCCAGTCGGGGGCGACGCAGGGGCCGTACGAGAAGTTCAGCCCCGCCACCGGCTCGGCGGGCATAGCCCTGCAGGACCGGTCGATGATGGCGGCGGTCCTCGGCGAACTGGGCGACACGGCCACCGGCCACCGGTCCCTGGTCGTGCTGCGCGTCGACGACCTGGACACCTACTGCGAGCAGATCGCCGCCCGCGGCGCCACCCTGCTGCACGGCCCGTCCCCGATGACGGACCGCATGCGCGTCGCCCACCTCAAGGACCCGGAGGGGAACCTGGTGGAACTCCAGGAGTGGCTGCTGCGCACCTGAGCACCGCGGCACCCGACCGGCGCACAGGTGGCCGTATGCGCCCTACCGTCCCGGGCGGGACGGTGGCAGGCTGCCCTCCATGGTGGCGTTGAGACGGAACGGGCGTCGGCCGCGCGGGGTGCGAGCAGCGGGTGTGATGGGGGTTGCCGTGCTGGCCGTGGGCGGGGTCGCCGCCTGCGATCCGACCGGTGCGGTCAGCTCCGCGACCGTGGCGTACACCACCGACCAGCTGGTCACCAAGGAGCTGAACCGGCAGAAGGCCGACGTGAGTTGGCTGACCTGCACGGCCTCGTACGACAACGGCGACCGGACGCCGAGTTCCAGTGTGAACACCGTCGCCACCGTCGACTGCGACGGGAAGACACGGGACGGCAAGGACATCACCGTCAAGGGCAAGGTGACCCGGACCGTCAGCGGCGCGTGTGTGCGCGGGGACCTCACCGCCACCGTCGGCGGCAGACAGTGGTTCCGCGTCGACGGGCTCGGCGACTGCAATGCCACCCCCACGCCCCCGGCCGGCAACCCGAGGCAGCCCGGCCCGACCGTCACCGTGACCGTCACCAAGACGATCTGGTGCCAGAACGACCCGCAGTGCTGGCCCGACGGCAAGTGATCGAAACCTCTGTGCACGGGCACCGCCCGTGCGTAGGGTAATCGGGTGACACAGCCTGCGACGTCTGCATATCTCCGGTTTCCGCACCTGCGGGGCGAGTTGGTGGCCTTCACCGCCGAGGACGACGTGTGGCTCGCGCCGCTCGACGGCGGGCGCGCCTGGCGGGTCAGCGCGGACAACGTGCCGGTCACCCACCCCCGTATCTCGCCCGACGGCACCACCGTTGCCTGGACCTCCGCCCGCGACGGCGCCCCCGAGGTGCACATCGCCCCGGTCGACGGCGGACCGTCCAGGAGGCTGACCCACTGGGGCAGTGCCCGCACCCAGGTGCGCGGCTGGACCCCGGACGGCGAGGTCCTCGCGATCACCACCCACGGCCAGGCCAGCCTGCGCCGCAGCTGGGCCCGCACCGTCCCGCTCGACGGCGGCCCCGGCACCACCCTGCCGTACGGCCCCGTCGGCCATGTCGCCGACGGCCCGGCGACCGTGATCCTCTCTGCTCCCATGGGCCGCGAGGCCGCCTGGTGGAAGCGCTACCGGGGAGGCACCGCGGGGAAGCTGTGGATCGACCGCGACGGCGACGGCGAATTCGTACGGCTCCACGAGGAGTTGGACGGAAACCTGGAGTACCCCGTGTGGGCGGGCGACCGGATCGCCTTCCTCTCCGACCACGAGGGGACCGGTGCCGTCTACTCCTCCCTCGCCGACGGCTCCGACCTGCGCCGGCACACCCCCCTTGACGGCTACTACGCCCGGCACGCGGCAGGCGACGGCACCCGGATCGTCTACACCTCCGCCGGCGAGCTGTGGATCCTCGACGACCTCGACGGCGCCGAACCGCGCCGCCTGGAGGTCCGGCTCGGCGGACAGCGCGCCGACCGGCAGCCGTTCCCCGTGGACGCCTCCCGCTGGTTCGGCTCGGCCGCCCCCGACCACACCGCACGCGGCAGCGCGGTCGCCGTGCGCGGCGCCGTCCACTGGGTCACCCACCGATCGGGCCCGGCCCGCGCGCTGGCCGCCGAACCCGGCGTCCGGGCCCGGCTGCCGCGCACCTTCCGCACCGAGGGCGAGGAGTGGGTGGTGTGGGTGACGGACGCGGAGGGCGACGACGCCCTGGAGTTCGCGCCCGCCACCGGACTCGCCCCCGGCGCCACCCCGCGCCGCCTCGCAGCGGGACAGCTCGGCCGCGTCCTGGGGCTCGCCATGGCCCCCGACGGCAGCCGGGCCGCGGTCGCCGCGCACGACGGCCGCGTGCTGCTCGTCGAGCGGGAGACCGGCGAGGTCCGCGAGGTCGACCGCAGCGAGGACGGCGACGTACGGGGCCTGACCT
Organism: Streptomyces sp. NPDC024687; assembly: GCF_055559055.1. Classification (NCBI taxonomy): domain Bacteria; kingdom Bacillati; phylum Actinomycetota; class Actinomycetes; order Kitasatosporales; family Streptomycetaceae; genus Streptomyces; species Streptomyces sp. NPDC024687. The sequence goes on from NZ_JBVHLJ010000001.1 coordinate 369,963, forward strand.
TCTCGCCCGACTCGGCCTGGCTCGCCTGGTCGCACCCCGGCCCCGCCCCGCTCTGCCAGCTCCGCCTCGCCAACACCACCGACCTGTCGGTCACCGAGGCGACCCCGCTGCGCTTCCAGGACTACGCCCCCGCGTTCACCCTCGACGGCAAGCACCTGGCCTTCCTCTCCAACCGCTCCTTCGACCCGGTCTACGACGAGCACGTCTTCGACCTCGCCTTCGTCATCGGCGACCGCCCGCACCTGATCACTCTGGCCGCGACCACCCCGTCCCCCTTCGGCCCGCAGCGCCACGGCCGCCCCTTCGAGGCCCCCGACAAGGACGAGACCCCCGACAGCGAGGGCACCCCGGCCACCCGCATCGACCTCGAAGGACTCGCCGACCGGATCGTGCCCTTCCCGGTGGAGGCCGGCCGCTACTCCAACCTGCGCGCGGCCAAGGACGGCGTGCTGTGGCTCCGGCACCCCGTCCAGGGTGTCCTCGGCTCCTCCCGGGCCACCCCCGACGACCCCGACCCCAAGACCGACCTCCAGCGCTACGACCTCGCCCAGCAGCGCCTCGAACACCTGGCCGTCGACGCCGACCACTTCGCCGTCAGCGGCGACGGCAAGCGGGTCCTGCTGTGGACCGACGGCCGACTGAAGGTCGTACCGAGCGACCGGCGTGCCTCCAACGACGACGACAGCGACACGAACATCTCCGTCGACCTCGGCCGCATCCGCCAGACCGTCGACCCGTCGGCCGAGTGGCGGCAGATGTACGAGGAGACCGGCCGCATCATGCGGGACCACTTCTGGCGTCCCGACATGAGCGGCGTCGACTGGAACGGCGTCCTCGACCGCTACCGTCCGGTCCTGGACCGCCTGGCCACCCACGACGACCTCGTCGACCTCCTGTGGGAGGTGCACGGCGAACTCGGCACCTCCCACGCCTACGTCACCCCCCGCGGCCACGGCGGTCACGGCCCCCGGCAGGGCCTGCTCGGCGCCGACATCTCCCGCCACGACGACGGCCCCCAGGGCTCGGCCCAGTGGCGCATCGACCGCATCCTGCCGACCGAGACCTCCGACCCCGCCGCCCGCTCCCCGCTCGCCGCACCCGGTGTCGCGGTGCGTGCCGGGGACGCGATCGTCGCCGTGGGCGGCCGGCCGGTCGACCCGGTCGCCGGCCCCGGCCCGCTCCTGGTCGGCACGGCCGGCCGGCCGATCGAGCTCACCGTCTCCCCGTCCGGCGGCGGCGACCTGCGCCACGCGGTGGTCGTCCCGGTCTCCGACGAGGAGCCCCTGCGCTACCACGCCTGGGTCGCCGACCGCCGCGCCTACGTCCACGAGAAGTCGGGCGGACGGCTCGGGTATCTGCACGTCCCGGACATGCAGGCCCCCGGCTGGGCTCAGATCCACCGCGATCTGCGCGTCGAGGTGGCCCGCGAGGGCCTGGTGGTCGACGTGCGCGAGAACCGCGGCGGCCACACCTCCCAGCTCGTCGTCGAGAAGCTGGCCCGCCGGATCGTCGGCTGGGCGGTACCGCGGGGGATGACCCCGTACAGCTACCCGCGCGACGCGCCGAGGGGCCCGGTCGTCGCCGTGGCCAACGAGTTCTCCGGCTCCGACGGCGACATCGTCAACGCGGCGATCAAGGCGCTGGGCATCGGCCCCGTCGTCGGCACCCGCACCTGGGGCGGGGTCATCGGGATCGACAGCCGCTACCGCCTGGTCGACGGCACGCTGATCACCCAGCCGAAGTACGCCTTCTGGCTGGAGGGCTACGAGTGGGGCGTCGAGAACCACGGCGTCGACCCGGACGTGGAGGTCCTCCAGCGGCCGCAGGACTATGCGGCGGGCCGGGACGCCCAGCTGGACGAGGCGGTGCGGATCGCCCTGGAGGCACTGGACAGCGCTCCTGCCAAGATTCCGCCGGCTCTGCCTGACTAAGATGCCCCCGAGATCCGAGGCGAAAGGAACACCATGCCAGGGGAACCCCAGGGCGACTGCCTGTTCTGCAAGATCGTCGAAGGCCAGATCCCGGCCACGATCGTCCGGGAGACGGACACCACCGTCGCCTTCAGGGACATCAACCCCCAGGCCCCCACCCACGTCCTCGTCATCCCCAAGGCCCACTACGAGAACGCCGCCGCCCTCGCCACCGCCGCCCCGGAACTGGCCGCGGACGTCCTCCGGGCAACCGAGGCCGTCGCGGAGCAGGAAAAGCTGGAGAGCTACCGCACCGTCTTCAACACGGGCACGGGCGCCGGACAAACGGTCTGGCACGCCCACGCCCATGTGATCGGCGGCCGCGGCCTCCACTGGCCCCCCGGGTAACTCCCCGTGTCCGTACGTGAATTGGTCGTCCTCGGCACCGCCAGCCAGGTCCCCACGAGGCACCGCAACCACAACGGCTACCTGCTGCGCTGGGACGGCGAGGGCCTCCTCTTCGACCCCGGCGAGGGCACCCAGCGCCAGATGCTGCGCGCCGGGGTCGCCGCCCACGACCTCCACCGGATCTGTGTCACCCACTTCCACGGCGACCATTCCCTCGGCCTCGCCGGCGTGATCCAGCGCATCAACCTCGACCGGGTCCCGCACCAGGTCACCGCCCATTACCCGGAGTCCGGGCAGCGCTTCTTCGACCGCCTGCGGTACGCGACGGCGTACCGGGAGACGGTTCAGCTCACCGAGGCACCGGTCGCGGCCGACGGGGTGCTCGCGCGGACGGGCGGCTACACGCTGGAGGCCCGCCGGCTCTCCCACCCCGTCGAGTCCTACGGCTACCGCCTCACGGAACCCGACGGCCGCCGCATGCTCCCCGACCGCCTCGCCGCGCACGGCATCAAGGGACCCGACGTCGGACGGATCCAAAAGGAAGGCTCCCTGAACGGCGTCCTCCTCGACGACGTCAGCGAGGTCCGCCGGGGCCAGCGGTTCGCGTTCGTCATGGACACCCGCCTGTGCGACGGCGTCCACGCCCTCGCGGACGGCTGCGACCTGCTCGTCATCGAGTCGACCTTCCTCGACGAGGACGAACGACTCGCCGTGGAACACGGTCATCTGACCGCCGGTCAGGCCGCTACGGCCGCCCGGGACGCCGGCGTACGGCATCTCGTGCTCACCCACTTCAGCCAGCGCTACTCCGAGCCGGCGGAGTTCGAACGGCAGGCGCGGGTGGCGGGGTACGAGGGCGAGCTGACCGTGGCCCACGACCTCCTGAGGGTGCCGGTTCCGAAACGGCGGTAAAGCGGCCGTACGATGCTTTGATGTCCCTCCCGAAAGCTGAACTGCACCTGCACATCGAAGGCACCCTGGAACCGGAGCTGGCTTTCGAGCTGGCCGCGCGCAACGGCGTCGAGCTGCCGTACGCCACCACGGACGAACTCCGCGAGGCGTACCGGTTCGAGGATCTCCAGTCCTTTCTGAACCTGTACTACGAGCTCATGGCCGTCCTGCGCACCGAGCGGGACTTCGAGGACCTGGCGAACACCTATCTCGCCCGGGCCGCCGCGCAGGGGGTGCGGCACGCGGAGATCTTCTTCGACCCGCAGGCGCACCTCGCGCGGGGCGTGGAGATGGGGACCGTGGTGGAGGGGCTGTGGCGGGCGCTGGGCAGCAGCTCGCAGAACCACGGCGTCTCGACGCAGCTGATCATGTGCTTCCTGCGGGACGAGTCCGCCGAGTCGGCCCTTCGGACGCTGGAGGCCGCGAAGCCGTATCTCGACCGGATCGTCGGGGTCGGGCTCGACTCCGCCGAGGTGGGGCATCCGCCGGTGAAGTTCCGCGAGGTGTACGAGGCCGCCGCGGCGCTGGGGCTGCGGCGGGTGGCGCACGCCGGGGAGGAGGGGCCGCCGGAGTACATCGTCGAGGCGCTGGACGTGCTCGGGGTGGAGCGGATCGACCACGGGCTGCGGTGCGTGGAGTCGCCGGAGCTGGTGGCCCGTCTTGTGCGGGACCGGATTCCGCTGACGCTGTGTCCGTTGTCCAACGTGCGGCTCCGTACGGTGGATGTGCTCGCCGATCATCCGCTGCCGGCCATGTTGGATGCGGGGTTGATGTGCACGGTGAACTCCGACGACCCGGCTTATTTCGGGGGTTATGCGGGGGACAACTTCGAGGCCGTTCAGCAGGCTCTGGGACTGAGTGAGGAGCGGCTGCGGGAGCTGGCCCGCAACTCCTTCCTCGCGTCCTTCTTGGAGCACGATGAGGAGCTGCGGGCCCGGTATCTGGCGGAAGTTGATGCGTACGAGTTCTGAGGTGCGTGGTCGGGTGCGGGTGCTTCGTGGCTTGTCGCGCCCGCGCGGCGGAGCCGCATATTGACACAGCCCCGCGCCCCTAAAAGCCAAAAGCACTCACGCCGCCGTCGCCTTGTCGTACACCTGGGCTTCCACCTGGATCTCCACCACCGGCAGCGTGCGCCTGCCCGCGCCCATCGCCACCGCCGTCATGGGTACGGCTAGCAGCAGCAGGCCCGCTGCCAGGACCGTGCCCATCACGGGGAAACCGGCCTCGGATGCGAGCAGGCTTCCCGTCAGGGGACCCGCCGCCGTGCCCAATGACGACGCCGAGCCGACCAGGACCGCCCAGCGGCCCCGGGGGTCCAGGGAGGCGGCCAGGCCGATCACGTACGACAGGACGATCGGGTAGAGCGTGTTCCAGGCGATCTCCCCGGTCGCGAAGGACGTCAGGTCGCTCGCGGAGGCGCTCAGGGTGATGCAGGCGGCGATGAGGACCGTGCCGCCGCCGATGGGGAGCGCGCGGCCCAGCCGGGGGCCGAGGGCGCCCGCGCCGACGACGCCCAGCAGGCCCGCGCCGAGCGCGATCGCGAACACCGCGCCGACCGTCGCCTCGGAGAGGTGGGCCTGGGTGAGGCCGATGCGGCCGCTGACGCCCCAGAGGGCGTTCTGGGCGAGGGACCAGCAAAGGAGGGTCGCGGCGAGGAGGAGGCCGGCGCGGAGGTGGGGGAGCGGGGTGCGGGTCTCCCGGCTCGGGACAGGGGCCGTGCGCAGGGGCAGACGGCTCGTCAGGGGCCACACCGCCAGGGCAGTGAGGGCGATCGCGGCGAGGGGCTGGCCGTGGCCGGGGCCCAGGTGCGGGACGGTCAGATAGACGGCACCGGCGAGTGCGGAGACGCCGAGCAGGCCGACCGTGGTGGCGCGGTGCGGGTCCGGCTGGGCGGCGATGCCGGTGGCGGCCACCGCCGTCGCCGTACCGGATCCGAAGCCGCCGATCAGGGCACCCACGACGACGGCCGGGACGGCGTGGGCGAGGGCGGCGCCCCCGTAGCCGAGGACGGCGAGGATGAGACCGACACGGGCGAGCGTGCGGGGGCCGACGCGGTCGACGCGGGAGGCGAGCAGGAAGCCCGCCGCCGCCGAACTCAGCAGCAGCGCGCTGCCGACGGCACCCGCCTCGGTGGCGGTGAGCGCGAGCCCGGAGTCGAGTCTGCCGACGGTCGTCGGCAGGAGGTAGGGGGCGAGGTACCCGGCCGTGAAAAGGGCAATGAGGGGCCAGGGCAGGGTGGAGCGAGGGGCGGACACGGGCGTTCCCAGGGCATGCGAAAGAAGCGGCTCGAAAAGGGGGTTGGGCGCAGGCCGTCGACGGACAGGAACGCGCGAAGAATTTGTATCAAGCACACGCTTGCGGAAGTAGACCGGGTCGCGTGATGTGGATCACGTACCGTTTGGGCTGAGGGAAGCCGGGTAGAAGCGGCCGTTTCCGGCCCGCCCCTAACGCCAGCTGGGAGCGCCTCCCGCACCCGGTGCCGTCGCCTCGATCTTGCTCCTGATCTCGCGCATCACCGCGATGATCTGCTGCTCGTGGTCCGGCGTCAGCCGGGCGACCGGCACCGAGCAGCTGACGGCGTCCTGGGCGGGGGAGTCGTAGCGCAGGGCGAAGCCGAAGCCGACGATGCCGAGGACGCCCTCCTCCCGGTCGACCGAGTAGCCGCGTGCGCGCACCTCGGCGAGGTCGGCCAGCAGGGACTCGCGGGTGGTGTGGGAGTTCGGGGTGAGTGCCTCGTACGGCCCCTCGGGGAGCCGTTCGTCGGGCCATTCGGCCAGCAGCGCCTTGCCCAGCGCGCCGACGTGCGCGGGCAGCCGTCGGCCGACCCTGCTGATGGTCCGCAGGTACTCGTGCGACTCGCGCGTCGCCAGATAGGCCACGTCCCGGCCGTCCAGCCGCCCCATGTGGATCGTCTCGCCCAGCGCCTGGGACGCCTCGTCGAGATAGGGCCGTACGACCCGCACGCGCGGGTCGGAGTCCAGATAGCTCGTGCCGGTGAGCAGGGCGTGGATGCCGATGCCGTAGAGCGAGCCGGTGACGTCGGTGCGGACCCAGCCGCGCGAGATCAGGGTCTGGAGCAGCGCGTACATCGAACTGCGCGGCACGCCCAGTGCCTCCGCGAGCTCCTGGAGCCGTGCCGGGCGGTCGCCGCGCGCGGCCAGCAGCTCGAGGAGCTCGACCGTGCGGGCCGCCGACTTCACCTCGCGGACACCGCCGGTCTCCGGGCGCTCGGCCCCTGTCTCTGACATGCGCCGATCGTAATCGGCCCCTCAAACCTGACACCGACCCATTGACGGACGGGATTCGCCTACCTAATCTCCATCTTCATACGTAGATTTCGTCTACATAGGGAGATGAGGGTGACTCCGGACCCGGACACGGCCCGACGACTGCGGGACGGCATGGCACGCGGCGTGCTGTCGTTCCCGCTCACGAGCTTCCACGACGACGGCACCCTCGACCCGGACGGCTTCCGCGCCCACGTCGCCGCCCAGCTCGCCACCGCCCCCGGCGCGGTCTTCCCCGCCTGCGGCACCGGTGAGTTCTTCTCCCTGGACGAGGACGAGTACCGGCAGGTCGTCACCATCACCGTCGAGGAGGCCGGCGGGCGGGTGCCCGTCGTCGCCGGCATCGGCTACGGCTGGGCGCAGGCCGTCCGCTTCGCCCGGATCGCCGAGGAAGCGGGAGCGGACGCCCTGCTGGTCCTCCCGCACTATCTGGTCGCCGCCCCGCAGGACGGCCTGGTCGCCCAGCTGGAGCAGATCGCGGCGCGGACCGGACTGCCCCTCATCGCCTACCAGCGCGGCCAAGTCGCGTTCGGCGTGGGCGCGTTCAAGCGCATCACCGAGATCCCCGGAGTCATCGGGCTCAAGGACGGACACAGCGACCTCGACCGGCTCCAGCGCCTCACCCTCGCCGCCCCCGAGGGCTTCCTGTTCTTCAACGGTGCCTCCACGGCCGAGATCCAGGCCCGCGCCTACGCCACCGTCGGCGTCCCCGCCTACTCCTCGGCCGTCCACGCCTTCGCCCCCGAGATCGCGAACGCCTTCTTCACCGCCCTGCACGACGGCGACCGGGGCGACGGCACGGTCGAGAAACTGCTGCGCGACTTCTACGTCCCGCTCGTCGAGCTCCGCGACCGGGTGCCCGGATACGCCGTGTCGCTGGTGAAGGCGGCGGCACGACTGCGGGGACGTCCGGTCGGACCCGTGCGCGCGCCGCTCACCGATCCGTCCGACGCCGACCTGACGGACCTCCGCCGGCTGCTGACCACCGGTCTCGACCTCGTTGGAGCCGCCCTGTGAACCTCACGATCACCGATGTCCGGTTGACGCCGATCCTCGTCGCCGATCCGCCGCTGCTCAACACCCAGGGCGTGCACCAGCCCTACACGCCCCGGCTGATCGTCGAGGTCGAGACCGCCGACGGGGTCGTGGGCGTTGGGGAGACGTACGGCGACACCAAGTACCTGGAGCTGGCCCGGCCGTTCGCCGCGAAGCTGATCGGGCGACAGGCCGGCGATCTCAACGGACTGTTCACGGTCGCGGACCAGGTGGCGGTCGATTCCTCCCGGGTCTCCGGGCAGGTCGACGTCGGCGGGCTGCGGGGCGTGCAGACCGCCGACAAACTGCGCCTGTCCGTCGTCTCCGGCTTCGAGGTGGCCTGTCTCGACGCGCTGGGCAAGGCGCTCGGGCTGCCCGTGCACGCGCTGCTCGGGGGCAAGGTGCGGGACGCGGTCGACTACAGCGCGTACCTGTTCTACAAGTGGGCCGCCCATCCCGAGGGCGTCGCCTCCGAGAAGGACGACTGGGGGGCGGCCCTCGACCCCGCGGGAGTGGTGGAACAGGCCCGGCTGTTCACCGAGCGGTACGGCTTCACGTCCTTCAAGCTCAAGGGCGGCGTCTTTCCGCCTGACGAGGAGATCGCGGCGGTCAGGGCCCTTGCCGAGGCGTTCCCCGGGCATCCCCTGCGACTCGATCCCAACGGGGCCTGGAGCGTGGCGACTTCGCTGAGGGTGGCCAGGGGGCTCGGGGACGTCCTGGAGTATCTGGAGGATCCCGCGCTGGGGACCGCCGCCATGGCCGAGGTGTCCGCCGGGACCGACGTGCCGCTGGCCACCAACATGTGTGTGACGACCTTCGCGGAGATCAAGGAGGCGTTCGCCCGGGACGCCGTCCAGGTGGTCCTCTCCGACCACCACTACTGGGGCGGACTGCGGAACACCCAGCAACTCGCCGCGATCTGCCGGACCTTCGGAGTGGGGGTGTCCATGCACTCCAACACCCATCTGGGCATCTCGCTGGCAGCGATGACCCACGTGGCGTCCACCGTGCCGAACCTTCACCACGCCTGCGACTCGCACTACCCGTGGCAGTCGGAGGACGTGCTGACCGAGCGGCTGGTCTTCGAGGACGGGGCCGTACGCGTCTGCGACGAGCCCGGGCTCGGTGTCGCACTCGACCGGGAGAAGGTGGAGTTCCTGCACCGGCGGTGGCTCGACGACGACGGATCGCTGCGGGAGCGGGATGACGCGGCGGCGATGCGGGTCGCCGAGCCGGGCTGGGAGACGCCCGCCGTACCTCGCTGGTAGCACCGGCATGAGGTCGCGGCCCCGACGGTTGCCGAGTGCGGGCATCCGTCGGGGCGCACGGTCGTGACGAAGGACGTCAAGGCGGGGCGAAGATCACCCCCGGCCGTCTGTCCGGTTACAGGCCCCAGCCCCAGCGCAGTTGTGCCACGCCCGAGGAGTTGTTCACCGCAAGTCCGCTGCCGTTCTGCCGGGTGATCGAATAGGTGTCGCCCGAGCGCAGGCCGGGCCAGTAGACGACGCCCATCTGACGGGACCTCGTCAGGTCCGTGGTGGCGGCGAAGTACGCGGTGAAGGTGTTGCCGTCCTGGTTCCCGCCGTAGTAGTTCAGCCCGGTCGTCATCGGGGCACCGGCCTCGTCGATGATGGTGCGGGACGAGTACGAGCCGAGCCGGTTGCTCAGGTTGGTGGTCCACGCCGAGCGGGTGGTGTCCGAGGCCCAGTACCCGTAGAAGTGCAGCGACAGCAGCGTGCCGTTCAGGGCGCTCGCCGCTCCGACGCCCGTGACGTTGTCGTTGTAGCCGGTGCCGCTGATGAGGACCCGCCCGCGGGGGGTGCTCGAATGCCGGGACAGCCACGAGGAGCAGAGCGACACCCAGTCGTTCAGGCTGTAACCGAACGGCTCGTTCATCGGCTCGAAGTAGACGTTGCCGTTGCTGCCGTAGTCGCTGATGACCTTGTCCCACATGGTGTTCCATGCGTTCATGTCATCGACTTTGCCGTCCTTGTTCGCTTCCCAGTAGCCGAAGATGACCTTCATGCCGTGGGACAGGGCCGAGTCGGCGGCGCCCTTGTACCGCGCCCACCAGTCCGAGTTGACGCTCTGCGGGTTGATCGGCAGCCGCACGGTGTTCGCGCCGAGCTGCTGCTGGAAGCCGCTGATGATGCCGTCGGCCTTGGAGCGGACGCTGTCGTAGCTGTCCCCGGCCGTGAGGCCGGTCGGGATCACCCAGCCGTCCACGTAATTGTCGCGGCTGTCCGCCCAGTTGACTCCGCGGAAGTCGTTCGTGGCGGCGGACGCGCCAGGGGAAACGGTCAGCAGTGGCGCGAGGAGTGCTGCGACCAGGAAGGCGCGCAGACGGGTGCGGGAGCGGAGGCGATTCACACGAACTCCATTGTTCGATTGCTCGATTCTCTCGATGTTTACGTAAACATCGCCCTGACGTGGGGCTACCCAGCTGAAGACGGGGGAGTTTCTGAATGCTGACCCCCCATGGATTTAGTGTCAAGAGCCTGTCAGGAGCCGTATCCCGTGTGACAGCGGCGGGTTGTCGGTGCTGTGGTGCAGACTGGCCTGATCCGCACCACGTCAGGGAGCGCACCGTGATCGCCTCCACCGCCTCCACCGCCTCCGCCGGAAAGCACCACCGCGACCGGCCCCGGGTCGACCCGCTGGCAGCCCTGCGCACGCCGGACGACCCGCCCTGGGACGTGTACCTCACGGGCCCCGTCTTCCTCGACATCGTCTTCACGGGACTCGACTCCGCCCCGGTGCGCGGGACCGAGTCCTGGGCCCGCGGGATGGGGTCGAGCCCCGGCGGCGTCGCGAACATGGCGACGGCCCTGGCCCGGCTCGGGCTGCGCACCTCGCTGGCCGCGGCCTTCGGCGACGACCACTACGGCGACTACTGCTGGGACGCCCTGGAGCACGGCGAGGGCATCGACCTCTCCCCGTCGCGCAGGGTCCCCGGCTGGCACTCCCCGGTCACCGTCTCGATGGCCTACGAGGGCGAGCGCACCATGGTCTCCCACGGCCACGAGCCGCCCCCCGAGGAGCCCGCGCCGGACTGCCCCCCACGCGCGCGTGCGGCCGTCGCGTCGCTGGAGCCGGGCAAGCGCGCCCCCTGGATCGCCCAGGCCGCGAGCAAGGGCACCTGCATCTTCGCCGACGTCGGCTGGGACGAGACCGGCGCCTGGGACCTCGCGGGCCTCGCCGACCTCGAACACTGCGAGGCCTTCCTGCCGAACGCGGAGGAGGCCATGCGCTACACCGGCGCCTCCTGCCCCCGCGAGGCCGCGCACGCGCTCACCGAGCATGTGCCGCTCGCCGTGGTCACCCTCGGCGCGGAGGGCGCGTACGCGGTGGACCGGCGTACCGGGGAGGCCGCCGAGGTCCCGGCGATCGAGGTCGAGGCGCTCGACCCGACCGGCGCCGGGGACGTCTTCGTGGCCGGCTTCGTCACCGGCACCCTCGCGGGCTGGCCGCTGGCGGACCGGCTGGCCTTCGCCGGCCTGACCGCCGCGCTCTCCGTCCAGGAGTTCGGCGGCTCCCTGTCCGCGCCGGGCTGGTCCGAGATCGGCGCCTGGTGGCGCAAGGTCCAGTCCGTCACCTCCCAGGACCCGACCGCGCTGCGACGGTACGCGTTCCTGGCGGACCTGGTCCCGGAGGAGGAGTCCCCGACCTGGCCCCTGCGCCGGGCGGTACCGACGATCGGCTTCGGCCGGTCGGCGTGAGCGTGTGGGCGGGGGCGGGGGGTATTGCTGCGGAGCGGGCCTGTCCCTGCGGCTTGTGGAGGGGCGGCTCGTGAGTCTTGCGGGAGGTCGGGCCGGCTGACCGGGCTGGGTGATACCTGCACTGGTGGATCTGCCTCCGTGGCTCGTCGACCTGAGCCGGCCGCAGGACTTCCGGTCCGCCGAACTTTGGATCGTCGGCGGCAGGTCGGCCCGTCAGTGTCCGCCCGCCCGCTCCAGTACCGACGCCACCTGCTCCCGGACCACCTCTCGGGCCGCGTCCGGCAGTGCACCGATCGGCGTACCGCTCAATGCGTCGAGCACGCTGTCCGCGGCCGCGTCGCAGGGCACGCTCTCGCTCAGGAAGTCGTAGCCGTCGCGGACCGCGACGCGCAGGACGGGGCGGTCGCCCGCGTGGACGGCCGTGGCGACGACCAGGGGCGGCGGGCCACCCGGAGCCTCGGCCACCTTGCGGTAGCCGCTGACCAGCGGATCGCTCCAGTGCAGGCTCAGCAGCAGCGGCTTCTTGGCGAGCACCTCGGCGAGATCGGCCTCGAAGGGACCCTCCGCCGCCAGCACCCGCGCGCGGGCGCCCAGCACGAGGGCCGCGGGCAGCAGACAGCGCAGGGTGCTGCCGACGACGTTCCCGCCGACCGTGGCGGCCCGCCGCACCGCCCCGGTGCCGATGCCGGCCGCGGCCCGGTGCAGCACCTCCGGCACCCGCTCGTCGATCCGGTGCAGCAGGACCGCCGCCCCCACCTCCCCGGCCCCGAGAACGTTCGCCTCCGGCACCTCGCGCAGCGACACGGCCTGCTCCGGGAAGCCGTCGCGTTGCCAGGCGGCCCACACCAGCGTGGCACCGCCGACGGGTACCGCCCCGTCGGTCAGACACTCCTGTGCCTCGGACAGGGACGTGGGCAGACGCAACAGCACGGTCTTCCTTCTTCGAACGGTCGGTGACTTCGAACACGCATGCAGTGAGCGCATTCTTTCCGGGGGCCCGGGGGAGCATGCAGGGCTCACCGCTGCATACAGGGCGCCCCGACCGTCGAAAAGCCCTACGGCGTTGTCAGTGCACCGTCGTACTCTTGACACCGTGAGGCCGCCTTCCTCTGCGCGGCCATGACGAGGAGGAACCGCAGGCGTTGATCGCCGGCCCATGACTCAGACACCCACAGGTCACAGCCCCGCGCAGGGGCAGGCGAGAGCACAGTTCACCGTCCCCGCCCAGCACCCCATGGTCTCGGTCCTGGGGTCGGGCGACTCGCTCCTGCGCGTGATCGAGAAGGCCTTCCCGGCGGCCGACATCCATGTCCGGGGCAATGAGATCAGCGCGACAGGCGCGGCGGTGGACGTCGCCCTCGTCCAGCGCCTGTTCGACGAGATGATGCTGGTGCTCCGCACCGGACAGCCGATGACGGAGGACGCAGTGGAACGCTCGATCGCCATGCTGCGGGCGAGCGAGAACGGGACGAGCGACGGCCAGGAGACCCCGGCCGAGGTGCTCACGCAGAACATCCTGTCCTCGCGCGGCCGCACCATCCGCCCCAAGACCCTCAACCAGAAGCGGTACGTCGACGCGATCGACAAGCACACGATCGTCTTCGGCATCGGCCCCGCCGGTACCGGCAAGACCTACCTCGCCATGGCGAAGGCGGTGCAGGCCCTGCAGTCCAAGCAGGTCAACCGCATCATCCTGACCCGCCCGGCGGTGGAGGCGGGAGAGCGGCTGGGCTTCCTGCCCGGCACCCTCTACGAGAAGATCGACCCGTATCTGCGCCCGCTGTACGACGCCCTGCACGACATGCTGGACCCGGACTCGATCCCGAAGCTGATGGCTTCGGGGACGATCGAGGTGGCGCCGCTGGCGTACATGAGGGGTCGCACTTTGAATGACGCCTTCATCATCCTGGACGAGGCCCAGAACACGAGCCCCGAGCAGATGAAGATGTTCCTCACCCGGCTCGGCTTCGACTCGAAGATCGTCATCACCGGTGACGTGACGCAGGTCGACCTGCCGAACGGCACCAAGTCCGGGCTGCGGCAGGTGCAGGACATCCTGGAGGGTGTGGACGACGTGCACTTCTCCCGCCTGTCGTCCCAGGACGTCGTACGACACAAGCTGGTCGGCCGTATCGTCGACGCGTACGAGAAGTACGACACCGAGAACGGTACGGAGAACGGCACCCACAAGGGCGGCCGGAACAAGCGGAAGTAGACAAGCCAGCACCATGTCGATCGACGTCAACAACGAGTCCGGAACCGAGGTCGACGAGCAGGCGATCCTCGACATCGCCCGCTACGCGCTCGCGCGGATGCGCATCCACCCGCTCTCCGAGCTCTCGGTGATCGTCGTGGACGACGACGCCATGGAGCAGTTGCACATCCAGTGGATGGACCTGCCGGGGCCCACCGACGTCATGTCGTTCCCGATGGACGAGCTCAGGCCGCCCAGCAAGGACGACGACGAGCCCCCGCAGGGCCTCCTCGGCGACATCGTGCTGTGTCCCGAGGTCGCCAAGCGGCAGGGCGAGGAGGCCGAGACGCAGCACTCCATGGACGAGGAGCTCCAACTGCTCACCGTGCACGGAGTGCTGCACCTGCTCGGGTACGACCACGAGGAGCCTGACGAGAAGGCCGAGATGTTCGGTCTGCAGGCGGCCATCGTGGACGGCTGGCGGCAGGAGAAGGGGCTCACCGGTCCGTCCCCCGCGCCGACCGTCTCATGAGCCTGCCCCTCGTCTCCGGCGCGATCGCCCTGGTCGTCGTCGCCTGGCTCGCCGCCTGCGCGGAGGCGGGCCTCGCGCGCGTCTCCAGCTTCCGTGCCGAGGAAGCCGTACGCAACGGCCGGCGGGGCAGCGCCAAGCTCGCGCAGATCGCCGCCGACCCGACCCGCTATCTCAACGTGGCGCTGCTGGTGCGCGTCGCCTGCGAGATGGCGGCGGCGGCCCTGGTCACCTACGCCTGTCTCCAGGAGTTCCCGGGCACCACCCGCGCCCTGCTGGTCGCGATCGGGGTCATGGTGCTCGTGTCGTACGTGGCGGTGGGTGTCTCCCCGCGCACCATCGGGCGTCAGCATCCGCTCAACACGGCGACCGCGGCGGCGTACGTCCTGCTCCCGCTGGCCCGGATCATGGGCCCGATCCCGTCGTTGCTCATTCTCATCGGCAACGCGCTCACCCCCGGCAAGGGCTTCCGCCGGGGCCCGTTCGCCTCCGAGGCGGAGCTGCGCGCGCTGGTCGACCTCGCCGAGAAGGAGTCCCTGATCGAGGACGACGAGCGCCGGATGGTGCACTCGGTCTTCGAACTGGGTGACACGCTGGTGCGGGAGGTCATGGTGCCGCGCACCGACCTCGTCGTGATCGAGCGCTACAAGACGATCCGTCAGGCGCTGACCCTCGCGCTGCGTTCGGGTTTCTCGCGCATCCCCGTGTCCGGGGAGAGCGAGGACGACATCGTGGGGATCGTGTATCTGAAGGACCTGGTCCGCAAGACGCACATCAGCCGGGACGCGGAGAGCGAGCTGGTGTCCACGGCCATGCGGCCCGCGGCCTTCGTGCCCGACACCAAGAACGCCGGTGACCTGTTGCGCGAGATGCAGCAGGACCGCAACCACGTCGCCGTCGTGATCGACGAGTACGGCGGCACGGCCGGCATCGTCACCATCGAGGACATCCTGGAGGAGATCGTCGGTGAGATCACCGACGAGTACGACCGTGAACTGCCGCCGGTGGAGGACCTCGGCGACGACCGTCACCGGGTCACCGCCCGCCTCGACATCACCGACCTGGGCGAGCTGTACGGGCTCGACGAGTACGACGACGAGGACGTGGAGACCGTCGGGGGGCTGCTGGCGAAGGCGCTGGGCCGCGTTCCCATCGCCGGGGCGTCCGCGGTCGTCGAGCTTCCGGACGGGCGGGAACTGCGGCTGACCGCCGAGGCCGCCGCCGGGCGCCGGAACAAGATCGTGACGGTCCTTGTGGAGCCGGTGGGCGCCCTCGAACCCGCCGAAGAGGAGAAGGTGTCCGAGTGACCCCCCAGGAGCTGCGCGCCCTGTGCCTGTCCTTCAACGAGACCGTGGAGGACTTCCCCTTCCGTCCGGAGGTCTCCGTCTTCAAGGTGCTGGGCAAGCTCTTCGCCCTGACCACGCTGGACGCGCGGCCCCTGACGGTCAACCTCAAGTGCGACCCGGAGGACGCGATTCGGCTGCGCGCCGACCATCCCGGGCTGATCGTTCCCGGCTTCCACATGAACAAGCGCCACTGGAACACCGTCACCGTCGACGGCGAGCTCCCGGACCGTCTGGTCCGGGAGCTCGTCGAGGACTCGTACGACCTGGTGGTGGCGGGTCTACCGCGCGCCGAGCGGCTCCGCCTCGACCGCCCCTGAGCGCACCCGCAGTCCCACCGCGACCAGTGCGGCCGCCGCCAGCACGACGACCGTGTCCAGGGCGAGGACCGTGTGGACGCCGGACAGCAGGTCGTCCGAGGTGGTGGCGAGGACGCCCAGCAGCGGGATGCCCACGGTGAGGCCGACCTGCTGGGTGGAGGTGACCAGGCCGGTGGCCAGGCCCTGCTCCTGGTCCGGGACGCCGGAGGTCACGGTGATGCCGTACGAGATGATCGCGCCGAGGTGGCACATGCTGGCCAGGGAGACGGCGGCCGTGGCGAGCCAGACGGACCAGTTCCCGGTGCCCAGGCCCAGCAGGGCGGCGATCAGGGTGCCCTGGCCGACGAGCGAGCCGACGAGTGTGCGGCGCGGGCCGAAGCGGCCGATGACCTTCGGGGCGTAGGTGCCGGCCACCGCCGACAGGACGCCCTGCACGCCGAAGACCAGGCCGGTCTCGAAGGCCGACAGGTGCAGGACCTCCTGGAGGTAGAGGGTCAGCACGAAGACGACCGTCGACATCATCGAGAAGGTGACCAGGCCGCCGATGTTGCCCCACGCCACTGTGCGGCGGCGCAGCATGGGCAGGGACACCAGGGGTTGTGCGGTACGGGACTCGATCGTGACGAAGGCGGCGAGGAGCAGCAGGCCGGCGATCAGGGTGACGAGGACGTCCGCACGGCCGAAGCCGTGGTCGGCGGCCGTCGAGAGGGCGTAGATCAGGGAGAGCAGGCCGCCGGTGACCGTGATCGCGCCGGGTACGTCCAGGCGGGGGCGGTACGGGGTGCGGGACTCGGGGAGCAGGCCGGGGGCCAGCGGGAGCACGATCAGGGCGAACAGGGAGAGCAGGCCCATCGTGGAGCGCCAGCCGAGGGCGTCGGTGAGGGTGCCGCCGGCCACCATGCCGACGGTGAAGCCGAGCGAGAGCAGGGTGCCGGAGATTCCCAGGGCACGGTCGCGGGCCGGGCCCTCGGGGAAGGTCGTGGTCAGCAGGGACATGCCGGTCGGCACGATGGCCGCCGCGCCCAGGCCCTGCAGGGCGCGTCCGGCGAGGAAGGACGCCGGGTTCCAGGCGAGGGTCGCGAGCACGGAGGCGGCGCCGAAGAGGGCCAGGCCCGTGAGGAACAGCTTCCGGCGTCCGTACAGGTCGCCGATGCGGCCGAACAGGAGCAGGAAGCCGCCGGACGGCAGTGCGAACGCCGTGATCGCCCACTGCAGGGCGGAGGGGCTCATGCCGAGGTCGGCGCCGAGGACGGGCAGGGCGACGTTCAGGACGGAGAAGTCCAGCGCGACCATGAACTGGGCGGCGCACAGGACGAACAGGACGAGCTTGTCGCGCGTCGACAGCCGGGGGGTGTCGAGCGCATCGGGGACGGGGTCTGTGGTGTCGATCGCCATGGGCAAGAGCCTGCGGGCGCCGGAATAGCCGTGGGGAGCCGCAAGTTGTGCTGGTGGTGGCACCACCAGGCAGCAGCGAGGGGGATGCGTTCGTGCCCGAGGTCGTACCCAAGAGTGAGCGGCACCGTGAGCTGCGGGAGTTCCTGATGAGCCGGCGGGCCCGGGTCTCGCCGGCCGAGGCCGGACTGCCGGACGGCGGGGCGCGGCGGCGGACGCCGGGGCTCAGGCGGGAGGAGGTCGCGGTGCTCGCCGGGGTGGGTGCCTCCTGGTACCAGTGGCTGGAGCAGGGGCGGGACATCTCGGTATCCCCGCAGGTGCTCGACTCCGTCGGGCGGGTGCTGCGGCTCAGCAACGCGGAGCGGCGGCACCTGTACGTCCTTGCCGGGCTGAACCCGCCCGCGCCGGAACCGGCCGCCGACCACGGGTGCGAGGGGCTGCGGCGGCTGATCGACGCGTGGATGCCGTATCCGGCGCACATCATGGACGCGTACTACAACTGCGTGCTGTACAACGACGCGGCGGGCTGGGTGCTCGGCATGCGGCCGGAGAACACCCAGAACTGTCTCGTCGACTTCTTCACGGACCCGCTGTACCGGTCGCGATCGCACAGCTGGGAACGGAACGCGCGCACGGTGGTCGCCCAGTTCCGGGCGGCCTCGTCCGCGCGGCCCGAGGACGAGGGCTTCCAGGAGGTGCTGGCCCGGGTGCGGGCGGCGAGCGCGGAGTTCACCGAGCTGTGGGAGCGGCGGGACATCGAGGACGCCGGAGTGATCCGCAAGGAGCTCGACCATCCGCTGGTCGGTCTGCTGTGCGTGGAGTCCACGGCGATGAAGGTACCGGCCCGCTCCGACCTGACGGTCGTCCTGCACACCCCACTGGACGAGGCGAACACAGCGGCCAAGCTGGAGTGGCTGGCGTCCCCGGAGGGGCGGCGGGGGGCGATGTATCCGGTGGCGGGGTGATGTGTCCGGTGACGGCGGACGGCGGCTGTCGGCCGTGTCTCCCGTGGCGGGCGGTGTGTTTGGCGGCGGACGGGTGACGGGGAGTGCTTCCGGAGGCTGGTGGGCCCCCGCGGTGCGCTGGTGGTGGCGGACCCTGGCTCGGTGGCCCCGTGAGTCGGCGGCCCGGTACTCCCATGATCCGGTGGCCCCATGATCCGGTGGCCCGGTGGCCCGGTGGCCCGGTGGCCCGGTGGCCCGGTGGCCCGGTGGCCCGGTGGCCCGGTGGCCCGGTGGCCCGGGCCCCCGCGCCCCGGCGGCCCCGTGATCCGGTGGCTCCGTGGCCCCGTGGCCCGGTGGTGGGCGGACCCGTGGCGTCGTCGATGTCGGTTCGGTTCGTATGCTCGGTTCCATGACCGACAACAGTGCGCTTGACCCCGAGGACCGCAAGATCGTCACCCTGGCCCGTTCGGCGCGGGCCCGTAACAGCGTGCCCGAGGGGGCGGCCGTACGGGACGACACCGGGCGGACGTACGTGGCCGGGACCGTCGAGCTGGCGTCGTTGAAGCTGAGCGCGCTGCAGACGGCGGTGGCCATGGCGGTGGCGTCCGGGGCGAAGGCCCTGGAGGCGGCGGCCGTGGTGACGGAGGCCGAATCGGCCTCCGAGCAGGACCTGGCCGCCGTCCGGGATCTGGGCGGGCCCGCGACTCCGGTGCTGGTGGCGGGGGTCGACGGCACCGTGCGCAGTACCGTGACCGCCGGCTGACCCCCCGGTGACGGTTGGCCGGAATTCCGGCTTGCCGTTCCTCGTCCCACGCGCATCAATGGAACCGGATATTCCGACGGACCGTCAGATTCCAGTTCACCCGGCGTCCCGCACCACGCCCCGTGAACGCCGACCGTCCGTCGGGATGCACCCCCCGTCCATCCCCACATGGCACTCCCCACCACGGGAAGGGAACCGGATTCCATGAAAGGCAAGCGCACAGGCACTGGTGCGGCACTGGCCGTCGGCACGCTCGCGGCCCTCGGGCTCGCGTTCGCCCCCACCGCCGCGGCCGTCACCCCGGACACCGCGACCATCGACGCGGACTGCGGCCTCTACGGCAGCGGCCAGGCCACCCTGACCGCGACCCAGGACGGCACCGCGGCCACCGTCACCGTCACCTCGGCGATCAACGCTCCGCTCGCACTCGACGAGGACTCGATCTCCTCGACGCTCACCTTCGTGAACGCGAACGGCGGCACCACCACCTTCTCCGGCACCGAGAACCCCGCCATCGCGGCCGGCGATCCTGTCACCGTCGGCCCGCTCAACGGCACCGTGGCCTCCGGCGACAGCCTGGAGTCGTACGGCGGTTCGCTCCAGATCGTCGTCTTCGGGATCACCGTCACCTGCACGGCGACCGGCCCGCAGTCGCCCGGACCTTTTGTGTTCGACTGATCCTCACGGCACGTCCCGTGGTTGCCGCAGGAACTGACAGAGCGTCAGGTTTCTGCGGCAACTCCATTGACTTCTCACGCGATCCACACATCAATGCCCCCTGTCGGCACAGGACTTCAGGAGCTTCCGGAGGGGGCACATCCATGGGTTCGACGACTCGAAGACGCCGTTTGGCGTCCTTTGTCGGGGCGACCGCGCTCGCGGTCACCGCGGGCGGCGCACTGGCCTGTCCGGCCGGTGCCGCCACCAACGTGGACTTCGCCACGCACTGCATCCCGCCCGCGGTCGCGGGCATCCCGCCGATCGACGGCACCACGACGGCCGCCATCGCCGTGGACAACACCAGCCCCAAGGTGGGCGACACCGTCACCGTGACCTACACGGTGGTCAAACCCGCCGCCAGCAACCCCACCGCCATCGCACTGCCGGCCGACATCATGACGCCGACCGGCAAGGTCACCCTCGGCGGGGCCCAGACTGGCGCCGTGACGGTCGCCGGACCGAAGAAGAACGACCCGGTGCCGGGCAACGGCGCCTTCCCGTCGTTCTCGATGACCGGCACCTTCAAGGTCACCTCACCCGGCGCGATCACCCTGTCGCCCGGCGACTACAACATCCACACCAGCTACATCCTCGAACTGGACACCCCCTGCACGGTGATCACCCCGCCCGCCCCGGTCTCCGAGACGGTCACCGCGACGGACGCGAACCCCGTCAACCAGCGGGACATCGCGCTGGGTTCGGCCTCCGGGAAGCCCGGTGACAGCGTCACGGTCACCGGCAGCAAGTTCACCCCCGGTGCGGCGGTCACCCTGGCCGGGCGGGCCGGCGCCGCCCAGACCGCGGACACCGCCACCGTCACCGCCGACTCCTCGGGCGCCTTCAGCGGATCGCTCGTCGTCAAGGACAAGACGACGACCGGTGTCGTGGCGTACGAGGGCAGTGCGTGGAGCGACGCCAAGGGAGCGGGACCGAAGGCGTACGTCGTCGTCGACGACACGCCCGTTCCCGCCGGCAGCCAGAAGGTCACCACCACGGTGAAGGCCGGCACGCTGTCCATGTCCCAGGCCGGGGACACCGTCAGCCTCTCGCCGGTGGACTACGGCAAGGGCGGGCCCTCGACCGGTGACCTGAACAAGGTGACCGTCAAGGACTTCCGCGGCGGACCCGCCGGCTGGTCACTCACCGGCAAGGTCACCGAGTTCACCGGACCCGGCGCCAAGATCGACGCCGGTGCGCTGAGCTGGAGTCCCACCTGTGCCACCAAGGCGGGCAGCCCGAGCACCTGCCAGGCCGGTTCCGCCGGCCCGGTCGGATCCTCGGGGGCTACTCTCGCGTCCACGCCCAACGCCGCGCTCACCGGCGGCGAGTTCACCGCGGGCGCCGGACTCTCCCTGAACGTACCGGCGTTCACGCCTCCCGGCACGTACTCCGGCGTTCTCACCCTCACGCTCAGCTGACCGGACGGGCGCCCGCACCCGCCCGTCCGTCCTTCTCGCACCCGTGGGGGTCCGCACCCATGCGCAAGCTGTACGTCCTTCTCCCGAGCCTTCTCCTCAGCCTGTTCCTCATCACGGCCGCCGCGCCCGCGTACGGCGCCGACAACGGCAGCTGGTCCGTGTACCCCGCCGCCTCGCAGATCGCCGCGCGACCCTACTTCTATCTCTCCGCCGACCCCGGGCAGCGCATCGACGACAAGATGGTCGTCAGCAACAAGACCGGTCGGCCGCTGACCTTCCGGCTCTACGCCGCCGACGCCTACAACACCGCCCGCGACGGCGGTTTCGCTGTGCGGACGGTCGCGGAGAAGCAGCGCGGGGTGGGGGCCTGGGCGAGGCCCGCGAAGTCCCGGGTGACCGTCCCCGCGCACGGCGATGTCACCGTGCCGTTCACGCTGTCGGTGCCCGAGGGCGCCGAACCGGGCGACCATCCCGGCGCGCTGGTGGCACTGGACGAACGGATCGACAAGGGCGACGGCGCGGTGGCACTCGGCGTCCAGCGGGCCGTCGCGGCCCGGATCTACCTTCGCGTCGGCGGGCCCACCGTCCCGGCGATCGCCGTCGAGGACGTCCACGTCAGCCATCACCAGCCGCTGGTACCGGGGTTGGGGGACAGCGGTGCGACGATCTCGTACACCCTGCGCAACACCGGCAACGTCACCCTGAACCCGAAGGTGGAGCTGCGGGCGACGGGACTGTTCGGGCGCACGCTGCTCGCCCGTGAACTCGCGCGGATCCCGGGGGAGTTGCTGCCCGGCCAGCGGGTGCGGCTGAGCGAGCCGTGGCGGGGCGCACCGCAACTCGACTGGGGCGACGTGAAGTTGACGGCGAGCGCGAAGGACACGCGGGAGTCGGCGAATGCGAGTTTCTTTGCCTTGCCGTGGTTGGTCGCCGTCGTTTTGTCGGTGGCGGTGATGGTGGGCGGGGGGTTGTGGGTTCGTTTGCGGGTGCGGACCGGTGGGGGCTGGTCGCGCCCCCCGGCGGAGCCGCACATCGATGCAGCCCCGCGCCCCTGAAAGCCCTCCCGCGCCCCTCGCTCTACAGCGCGTCCGGGCCGCGCTCACCCGTCCGCACCCGTACGACCGTCTCCACCGGCAGCGCCCACACCTTGCCGTCGCCGATCTTGCCCGTGTGGGCGGCCTTGACGATCGCGTCGATGACGGCGTCCGCGTCGGCGTCGCCGACGACGACCTCGATGCGGACCTTGGGGACCAGGTCGACCTGGTACTCGGCGCCCCGGTACACCTCGGTGTGGCCGCGTTGACGGCCGTAGCCGCTGGCCTCGGTCACGGTCAGGCCGTGGATGCCGATCTCCTGGAGCGCGGTCTTGACCTCGTCGAGGCGGTACGGCTTGACGATCGCGGTGATGAGCTTCATGCCTGGGTCTTGACCTTCTGGGCGTGGGGGACGGAGGACGCGCCGACCGGGGCACCATGGCCCAGGACGCCGTGATCGTATGCGGTCTCGGCGTGCACCGTAAGGTCCAGGCCGGTCTGCTCGTGCTCCTCGTCGGCCCGGAAGCCCAGCACCTTGTCGATCAGTTTCCCGATGCCGTACGTCACCAGGAAGGCGTACGCCCCTACGGCGAGCACGGCCACCAGCTGCTTGCCGAGCTGGGCGAGGCCGCCGCCGTAGAGCAGCCCCTCCGTGCCGCCGGTCATCTCCCGCACGGCGAACACGCCGATCAGGAGTGTGCCGATGACTCCGCCGACCAGGTGGACGCCGACGACGTCCAGCGAGTCGTCGTAGTTCAGCTTGAACTTCCAGCCCACGGCGTAGGAGCAGACGACACCGGCGGCGAGGCCGACGACGAGCGCGCCGAGGAGGGAGACCGAGCCGCAGGACGGGGTGATCGCGACCAGGCCCGCGACCGCGCCGGAGGCCGCGCCCAGGGTGGTGGGGTGGCCGTCGCGCTTCTGCTCGACGAAGAGCCAGCCGAGCAGGCCGGTGCAGCCGGCGGCGAGGGTGTTGAGGAAGGCGGCGGCGGCGAGGCCGTTGGCGCCGAGGGCCGAGCCCGCGTTGAAGCCGAACCAGCCGAACCAGAGGAGCCCGGCGCCGAGGACGACCATCGGGAGGTTGTGTGGGCGCATGGCGTCCTTCTTGAAGCCCAGACGCGGGCCGAGGACCAGCGCGAGGGCGAGACCGGAGGCGCCGGAGGTGATCTCGACGGGCAGACCGCCCGCGAAGTCGAGCGCGCCGAGCTTGTCCAGGACCCAGCCGCCCGGGCCCCACACCCAGTGTGCGACCGGAACGTATACCAGCAGTGCCCAGACCGGGACGAACACCAGCCACGCCCCGAACTTCGCGCGGTCCGCGATCGCGCCGCTGATCAGCGCCGCCGTGATGATCGCGAAGGTGAGCTGGAAGGTGGCGAAGAGGAGGGTGGGGACGGTGCCGTGGACGCTGTCGGGGCCGAGGCCGCTCATGCCGGCGTGCTCCAGGTCGCCGATCAGGCCGCCGAACGTGTCGTCGCCGAAGGCGAGGGAGTAGCCGGCGGCCAGCCACACCACGGTGACCAGGGCGATCGACACGAAGCTCATCATCAGCATGTTGAGGACGCTCTTCGTGCGGACCATGCCGCCGTAGAACAGGGCGAGCCCCGGGGTCATCAGCAGGACGAGGGCGGTGGCGGCGAGCAGCCAGGCGGTGTCGCCGGTGTCGATGCGTGCTGCTGCTTGTGCGGCGGCGAGGGGCATGGAGGTCTCCAACGAGGTGGGGGCTCGTCAGAGGGTCACCGGCGTGCGTTTCCGGTTGAGCACGCCGGTGTTTCCGTGATGTTTCATTGCGTGGAGGTTTCGGGAAGCTCACCGGAACGCGGGCGCTCGGGCGCTTGTACGGCGGGGCTCTGTGGATCAGGGAGAATGGGGCGCATGAGCGTTCGCAGTCAGTCATCCGAGCCGTCGGCCTCGTCGCAGGCACCCCACCGCGCCGGCTTCGCCTGTTTCGTGGGCCGCCCCAACGCGGGCAAGTCCACCCTCACGAACGCTCTCGTCGGGCAGAAGGTGGCGATCACCGCGAACCAGCCCCAGACGACGCGGCACACGGTACGGGGGATCGTGCACCGGCCCGAGGCCCAGCTGATCCTGGTCGACACCCCCGGGCTGCACAAGCCGCGCACGCTGCTGGGGGAGCGGCTGAACGACGTCGTACGCACCACGTGGGCCGAGGTCGACGTGATCGGGTTCTGTCTGCCGGCGAACGAGAAGCTCGGGCCCGGGGACCGATTCATCGCGAAGGAACTCGCGGGGATCAAGAAGTCCCCGAAGGTCGCGATCATCACGAAGACGGACCTCGTCGACTCCAAGACGCTGGCCGAGCAGCTGATCGCCGTCGACCAGCTCGGCAAGGAGCTGGGCATCGAGTGGGCGGAGATCGTCCCGGTCTCCGCGACCGCGAACAAGCAGGTCGACCTGCTGGCGGACCTGCTGGTCCCGATGCTTCCCGAGGGCCCGGCGCTCTACCCCGAGGGCGACCTCACGGACGAGCCCGAGCAGGTCATGATCGCCGAGCTGATCCGCGAGGCCGCGCTGGAGGGCGTCCGTGACGAACTCCCGCACTCCATCGCGGTGGTCGTCGAGGAGATGCTCCCCCGCGAGGACCGCCCCGCCGACAAGCCCCTCCTCGACATCCACGCCTTCGTCTACATCGAGCGCCCCAGCCAGAAGGGCATCATCATCGGCCCCAAGGGCAAGCGCCTGAAGGAGGTCGGCATCAAGAGCCGCAAGCAGATCGAGGCCCTCCTCGGCACACCCGTCTTCCTGGACCTCCACGTGAAGGTGGCGAAGGACTGGCAGCGGGATCCTCGGCAGTTGCGGAAGCTGGGGTTCTGAGCGGGGCGGGTGGGGGGTTGCGCGGGCGCCTTGCCTGAGGTCGGCATCGAGGGCCGCGGGCGGTTCGAGGTGTGTCGGGCACGCCGGGCGCGCGGCGGTAGTCGCATGTCGATGCAGCCTGGACCTCCACGTGAAGGTGGCGAAGGACTGGCAGCGGGATCCTCGGCAGTTGCGGAAGTTGGGGTTCTAGGAGCCTTTACGGGGTCGCCTCCTGCGGGGTCAGGTCCTGCAGCCCCACCACCCTGAGCAGTTGCAGTCGTTCGTAGGCCTCCGTTCCCGGGCGGGCCGTGTGGACGACCAGGAGGTGGTGGTGTTCGTGGCTGACCATGACCTCGCAGTCGAGTTCCAGCAGGCCCACCACGGGGTGGACGAAGCGTTTCGTCGCCCTGTTGCGCTGGGACACCTCGTGTTCGTCCCACAGGCGCGCGAACTCCTCGCTGGCCGACCGGAGTTCGGCGACCAGCGCGGTCGGTTCCGGATCGTCGGGGCGGGCCGCGGCCACCGCGCGCAGGGTGGCGACCTGGGTGCGCGCGTGCTCCGCGAGGTCCTCCTCGGGGAAGAGCGTGCGCGCCGCGGGGTCCAGGAAGAAGCGCCGGACCAGGTTGCGGTCGCGCCGCGGGCGGGACATCGCGTCGCCGACCAGTGCCTTCGCCATCGCGTTCTGCGCAAGCACCTCGCCGCAGTCATTCACCACCTGCGCCGGGGTGTCGTGCAGCCGGTCCAGGATCAGCAGCAGCCCCGGGCGGACGTGCGCCGACGCCGTCTCGCGGCGCGGGGGCTCCTCGCCGGTCAGGTGGAACAGATGGTCCTGCTCCACGTCGGTCAGGCGCAGTGCCCGGGCCAGCGCGGTCAGCATCTGACGGGACGGCCGGGGACCCCGGGACTGCTCCAGCCGCGTGTAGTAGTCCACCGACATCCCCGCCAGCTGCGCCACCTCCTCGCGGCGCAGCCCCGGCGTGCGGCGCCTGGCGCCCGGCGCCAGACCCACGTCGGACGGGTTCAGCCGGGCACGGCCACGGCGCAGGAAGTCGGCGAGTTCGGCTCGGTTCACCCCTCCAGCGTGCGTCACCCGGTCCGGCTTATCCAGGGTCTGCCGATCCCCCGATCAAGAGGTCTCTCCCGGTGCCCGCCCGGCCGTTCCACGCTGGTCCGGACGAAAGGAGCAGCACATGCTGACATTGGTGACAGGTACGACGGGACAGGTCGGCCGGCGCTTCGTACCGAGGCTGCTGGCGCAGTCCCGGCCCGGGGAGCGGGTACGGGTGCTGGTGCGGGACACGGCCCGCGGTGAGCCCTTCGCGGAACTCGGCGCCGAGGTCGTCGTAGGGGATCTCCGCGACACCGACGTGCTCGGCAAGGCCGTCGCCGGGGTGGACGCGGTCGTGAACGTCGCCGCGTCTTTCCGGGGCGTGCCGGACGAGGAGGCCTGGGCCGTCAACCGGGACGCGGCCGTGGAACTGGGCCGAGCCGCGGTGGCCTCCGGCGTTCGACGCTTCGTGCAGGTCAGCACCGGTCTTGTGTACGGCCGGGGGCGCGGGCGCCCGGTGACGGAGGAGGACGAGAGCCGGCCCGGCGGGTCCATGTGGGGTGCCTATCCCGCGTCCAAGGCTGAGGCCGAGCGGGAGCTGTTCGCGCTGGAGGGGCTCGACGTGCGGGTCGGGCGGCTGCCCTTCGTCTACGGCGAGGGGGATCCGCATCTCGCCCAGTCCCTGATGTGGGCGAAGAACTGGGCGTCGGCCCAGCGGCTGCACATGGGGCACCACGCGGATGTCGCCCAGGGGCTGTTGCGGATCCTGCACGCACCGGGGATCTCGGGGCGGGTGTACAACATCGCCGACGACGCGCCTGTGACGGCGGTGGAGTTGTATCAGCTCAACGGGGTGGAGATCCCGGGGGAGTTGTACGAGCGGGTCGATCCCGACCCGTGGCTGGTGATCATGTCCACGGAGAGGATTCGGCGGGAGCTGGGGTATCGGCCGGTGTATCCGTCGGTTTATGCGGCTCGGGAGGCCGGAGCGCTGTAACTCTGGGCCGGTTGTCGTCTGTGGGTCCGTTGTGGCTGGTCGCGCCCACGCGGCGGAGCCGCACATCGATACAGCCCCGCGCCCCTGGGGAGACCTAGTCGACGCCTCTGATACGGCCGACCAGTATCGCCCCCGCCAAACCCACCACCGCCGCCACCCCGTACAGGACCCGGTATCCCCCCAGGTGCGTGACGATCGGTGCGGCGATGGCGGGGGCGGCCACCTGGGGCAGCGAGTTGGCCACGTTGATGACGCCCAGGTCCTTGCCCCGGTCGAGAGCCGTCGGCAGGACGTCCGTCATCAGCGCGAAGTCGACCGACATGAACACCCCGAGGCCCACCCCCAGCAGCGCCGCCACGACGATCGCGCTCGGCCAGGTCTGCCACACGGCGAGCACTCCCGTGGCCACCGCCATCAGCACGCCGGACCAGCGCACGAACGGCTTGCGGCGGCCCACCCGGTCCGACCAGACACCGCCCACCACCACCGTGGCCAGCAGCGCCACGCTGTCCACCGCGGTCAGGATCAGCACGCCCCGCTCGGGGTCGTCGTAGTGCAGGCGGTCCCGCAGGTAGTACAGCAAATACAGCAGCACCAGCGCGTTGCTGAGGTTGATCAGGAAGCGGGTCAGCCAGGCCCAGGCGAAGTCCGGGTGGCGGCGCGGGCTCAGCCAGAAACCGCGCACGAACGACCGCCAGGACCAGGCGGGACGGTCCGCGGGCCGCAGTGTGAGATCCCGGTGGCGGAGCACGTACGGCAGGACGCCCGCCAGCGTGAACACCGCGCAGGCGGCATAGCCCGCCGCGATCCCGCCCGCCGCCGTCGCGAGCCCCGTGCCGACGACCGCGCCCAGGATCTGTGCCGCCCCGATCCAGCCGCCGACCGCGCCCCGCTGGAACCGCGGCACCCGGTCCGGGACGGCCGCCGTGACCGCCGCGAAGGACGCGTTCAGGGTCAGCTGGACCAGACACCAGCCCAGCGTCATGACCCACAGCCCGCCCGCCCCGGCGAGCACCAGCAGCGACAGCGCGCCACCCGCCGCACCGGCCACGATCCACGGGCTGCGGCGGCCCCAGCGGGCCGTGGTGCGGTCCGACAGCGCGCCGAAGAACGGGTTCGCCGCCAGGGACACCACCGCGGCCACCCCGGTCACCCAGGCCAGCAGGGTCTCCTTCGACATGCCGGTGCCGGGCGCGAAGTCCTCCGCCTGCCGGGCCAGCAGGATCTGCAGCGGGCCGTACCAGCCCACCCAGATCGCCACGTTGGCCAGCGAGAGGGACGCGGTCCAGCCCTTGCCGACGCGCTCGACGGGCTCCGAGAGGGCCGTGCTCACCGCTGTGTCCGGAGCAGCTCCCGGTACCACGCGTACGACGCCTTCGGGGTCCTGGCCAGCGTTTCGAAGTCGACGTGCACCAGCCCGAACCGGCGCGCGTACCCCTCAGCCCACTCGAAGTTGTCCATCAGCGACCACACGAAGTACCCGCGTACGTCCACGCCCGCCTCGACCGCCTTGTGGAGGGCCCGGATGTGGCCGTCCAGGTAGGAGATCCGGTCCTGGTCGTCGACGCCCTGGTAGGAGCAGCCGTTCTCGGTGATGACGACGGGCGGGAGACGGTCGCCGTAGCGCTCGTGGAAGGTGGTGAGGAGTTCGGTGAGTCCCTCGGGCACCACCGGCCAGCCGAAGTCCGTCACCGGGACGTTCTCGATCTCCTGGACGGAGAAGGGCAGTTCGGCCGGGATCGTCAGTCCGCCGAACTCGATGTCCTCGCCCTGCGGGGCGCCCACGCGGGTCGGGGCGTAGTAGTTGACGCCGTAGAAGTCGAGCGGCTCGCTGATGACCTTGAGGTCGGCGGCCACGTCGCCAGGCATCAACTCGCCCAGCCCTGAAGGGTATTCACCCAGCAGGACCGGCTCGGCGAACAGCCGGTTCAGCAGCAGGTCGTAGAAGTCCGCCGCCTCCAGATCCGGTTGCTCCCGGGAGGCCGGCCAGGTCGGGCCGTGCGAGTTGGCGATCCCGATGTCCGTGGCGCCGGCCGCGCGCAGGGCCTGGACGGCCAGGCCGTGGCCCAGGAGCTGGTGGTGGGCGGCGGGCAGCGCGTCGAACATCAGCTGCTTGCCCGGGGCGTGGGCGCCGAGGGCGTGGCCGAACAGGGTGTGTTCGGCGGGCTCGTTGAGAGTGATCCACTTCTTGACGCGGTCACCGAGCCGGTCGGCCACCAGGGACACGTACTCGGCGAACCGGGACGCCGTGTCCCGCTCCAGCCAGCCGCCCCCCTCCTGAAGCGTCACCGGCAGGTCCCAGTGGAAGAGCGTCGGGACGGGACGGACGCCCGCCGCGACCAGTTCGTCCACGAGACGGTCGTAGAAGTCGAGACCGCCCTCGGAGCGCACCCGCGGCCAGGAGATCGAGAAGCGGTACGCGTCCACGCCCAGGTCGGCCAGGAGGGAGACGTCCTCGCGGTAGCGGTGGTAGTGGTCGCAGGCCACCTCCGCCGTCGAGCCGTCCTTCACCCGTCCCGGTTCGGCCGTGAAGGTGTCCCACACGGACCGCTCGCGCTTGTCCGCCGCGCCCTCGACCTGATGGGCCGAGGTGGAGACGCCCCACAGGAAGCCGGCCGGGAACTGGGGGAGGGGATGCTCTTGAGTCGCCATGCGCCGGATCATCCGTACCGGCGGGTAGGGAAGTCAACGGGCAGGCGGGAACAAGCAGTTACGCGCCCTCTTTGAGTACTTTCGAGATCAGCTGCCGCTGCTCCTCCGTCAGCCGGGGATCGGCCGCGTAGACCGTCCTGCCGTCCACGGTGATCTCGTAGCTGAAGCCGTCCGGAACCCCGATGGGCCGGGTGCCCCGGCCGGCGGCGAGAGCCTTCTCGGCCAGGGCCTGCCATTCGTGGGCATCGGGCCGCCCGGAGGTGTCGACCTCCTTGTGCCGCTCGATGCCCGCGAACCCGCCCGTGCGCCGCACCTGAATACGCATGGGTCCCTGTCTAGTACGGACTCACAGGATCCGCACCCCGACCTGCTCCCAGGCCTTCGACACGGCCTGGAGTTCGTCGCCCTCGTTGAAGCGGGCCTTCGCCGCCGCGACCGTGAGCTTCGCGAAGTCGGTGAACAGGGCCCGCTCGGAGAGCTCGCCGCCGGTCAGGACGTCGTACCAGATCTGTCCCGCCTTCTCCCAGGCGTGCCCGCCGAGGGCGTTCGCGACCAGGTAGAACGCGTGGTTGGGGATGCCGGAGTTGATGTGCACGCCGCCGTTGTCGCGGCCGGTGCGGACGTAGTCGTCCATCGTCGCCGGCTGCGGGTCCTTGCCGAGCACGTCGTCGTCGTACGCCGTGCCCGGCGCCTTCATCGAGCGCAGTGCCTTGCCGGAGACGCTGGGCGCGAGCAGGCCCGCGCCGATCAGCCAGTCGGCCTCCGCGGCGGTCTGGCCGAGCGTGTACTGCTTGATGAGCGAGCCGAAGACGTCGGACATCGACTCGTTGAGGGCGCCCGGCTGCCCGTAGTACGTGAGGTTCGCCGTGTGCTGCGTGACGCCGTGGGTGAGTTCGTGGCCGATGACGTCGATCGGGATGGTGAAGTCGAGGAAGATCTCGCCGTCGCCGTCGCCGAACACCATCTGCTCGCCGTTCCAGAAGGCGTTGTTGTAGTTCTCGTCGAAGTGCACGGTGGCGTCGAGCGGGAGGCCGTCGCCGTCGATGGAGTGGCGCGCGTAGGCCTTCAGGTAGAGGTCGAAGGTGGCGCCGAGACCGGCGTAGGCGCGGTTGACCGTGGCGTCCTGGCCGGGCTCGGAGCCCTCGGCGCGGACCTTGCTGCCCGGCAGGCCGGTCCGGTGGCCGGCGTCGTACACGGTCCGCAGCGGCTGGTCCGACGGGGCCTTCGCCGTCGGCGCGGCCGCGAGGCTGAACTCGGTCGTCACGCGGCGGCGCCCGCGCAGCTCGCTGTCGCGCATCAGGGTGCGCCGGGCGGGACCGGAGAGTGCGGGGTCGTCGTTGCGGGCCAGCTTGTCCAGGACGTGTGGCGGTACGACGGTGCAGAAGACGGGCTCGAAGCCCCCGTGGGTCGTCATGCCCGGCACCCTTGCACTGAGTCATGACGGTGTCACTAGCCGCAACCATGATTGGTGAAATATGCGGACAGGGAAGCACACGCTCCGTGACGAAGTGGTATGGCGCACTTTTTGTCCGCTTCACTCCCTTTCGATTCCCTGGTCCCGCATACTGATACAGCACCCCGCACCGAGAGCGGCTCCGCTAGCATTCTGCGCATCATGCGTTTCGGGCTGCTTCTTCTTAGCTGCCGCGGCGAGGGCCTGTAGTCCAGGTCGACTCCCTCCCCGCGGAGCTTCGCGTTGCGTGTCGGCCGTCCTTCCCGGACATCCTGAGGAGCCCCGCAATCATGGCGAACCGCCAGCAGCCCACCACCATGCCGATCCACAAGTACGGCCAGTACGAGCAGGTCGACATCCCGGACCGCACCTGGCCGAACAAGCGGATCACCGTCGCCCCCCGCTGGCTCTCCACCGACCTGCGCGACGGCAACCAGGCACTGATCGACCCGATGTCGCCCGAGCGCAAGCGCCGGATGTTCGACCAGCTGGTCAAGATGGGCTACAAGGAGATCGAGGTCGGCTTCCCGGCCTCCGGCCAGACCGACTTCGACTTCGTACGCTCCATCGTCGAGGAGCCGGGCGCGATCCCCGACGACGTCACGATCTCCGTACTGACCCAGGCCCGCGAGGACCTGATCGAGCGGACCGTCGAGTCGCTGAAGGGCGCCAAGCGCGCCACCGTCCACCTGTACAACGCCACCGCGCCCGTCTTCCGCCGCGTGGTCTTCCGCGGCTCCAGGGACGACATCAAGCAGATCGCCGTCGACGGCACCCGCCTGGTGATGGAGTACGCGGAGAAGCTGCTGGGCCCGGAGACGGAGTTCGGCTACCAGTACAGCCCCGAGATCTTCACCGACACCGAGCTGGACTTCGCTCTGGAGGTCTGCGAGGCGGTGATGGACGTCTACCAGCCGGGTCCGGGCCGCGAGATCATCCTCAACCTGCCCGCCACGGTGGAGCGTTCGACCCCCTCCACGCACGCGGACCGCTTCGAGTGGATGCACCGCAACCTCTCCCGCCGCGAGTACGTGTGCATCTCGATCCACCCGCACAACGACCGCGGCACCGCCGTCGCCGCCGCCGAGCTGGCGCTGATGGCCGGCGCCGACCGCGTCGAGGGCTGTCTGTTCGGGCAGGGCGAGCGCACCGGCAACGTCGACCTGGTCACCCTGGGCATGAACCTGTTCTCGCAGGGCGTCGACCCGCAGATCGACTTCTCCGACATCGACGAGATCCGTCGTACGTGGGAGTACTGCAACCAGATGGAGGTCCACCCGCGCCACCCGTACGTGGGAGACCTGGTCTACACGTCCTTCTCCGGCTCCCACCAGGACGCCATCAAGAAGGGCTTCGACGCCATGGAGGCCGACGCGGCCGCCAAGGGCGTCACCGTCGACGACATCGAGTGGGCGGTGCCGTACCTGCCGATCGACCCCAAGGACGTCGGCCGCTCCTACGAGGCCGTCATCCGCGTCAACTCGCAGTCCGGCAAGGGCGGTATCGCGTACGTCCT
Organism: Streptomyces sp. NPDC024687; assembly: GCF_055559055.1. NCBI lineage: Bacteria > Bacillati > Actinomycetota > Actinomycetes > Kitasatosporales > Streptomycetaceae > Streptomyces > Streptomyces sp. NPDC024687. Next base: position 402,410 of record NZ_JBVHLJ010000001.1, read on the forward strand.
GAAGAACGACCACAAGCTGGACCTGCCGCGCCGGATGCAGATCGAGTTCTCGAAGCTCATCCAGGCCAAGACGGACGCCGAGGGCGGCGAGGTCAAGGGCTCCGACATCTGGGCGGTCTTCCAGGACGAGTACCTGCCGAACCCCGAGAACCCGTGGGGCCGTATCCAGGTCAAGAACGGGCAGTCGACGACCGACACGGACGGCGTGGACACGCTGAAGGTGGAGGCCACCGTCGACGGCGTCGACACCGTCCTGACCGGCTCGGGCAACGGCCCGATCTCGGCCTTCTTCGACGCGCTGGCCAAGGTCGGCATCGACGCCCGGCTGCTGGACTACCAGGAGCACACGATGAGCGAGGGCGCCTCCGCGCAGGCCGCCTCCTACATCGAATGCGCGATCGACGGCAAGGTTCTGTGGGGAATCGGGATCGACGCGAACACGACGCGTGCGTCGCTGAAGGCGGTCGTCTCCGCCGTCAACCGAGCCGCTCGATAATCACTCTGACCGGCGGTTTCGGGGCCTTGGTCGCTGTATACGGCGATCAAGGCCCCGTCGTTTATCGGCCATCGGCGCGTGGAGGTCACGGGTAGGTCTCGTCGGGGGTGCTGACTCCGCCTCACTCATGTGGCTAACATCACGCAAGCGCGGCGATGTTGCCGCGGGGTTACGCGGAGGTGCGACGTGCTGCCAGAACGGGGACGAAACGGCCGTGCCACCAGGCCTGCGCGCCTCCTGGGTACCCGTACCGCGTGGACGACCGTCGGCGACGGCGAGTTCTTCTGCCCGGGCTGCGGGGGCGACCGCAACTTCCGGCGGCTGACGGGCCGTCGCCGCCTCGTGCTGCTGGGCGTGCCGGTGCTGCCGCGCGGCGACACAGGGCCGGTGGTGGAATGCGCGGCCTGCGGGCGCCACTTCGGCACCGACGTCCTCGACCACCCGACCACGACCCGTTTCTCGGCCATGCTCCGCGACGCCGTCCACACCGTCGCGCTCGCGGTCCTGGCGGCGGGCGGCACCTGCTCGCGCACCTCGCTGGAGACCGCGGCCGCCACCGTCCGCGCGGCGGGCTTCGACGACTGCACCGAGGGCCAGCTGGAGGCCCTGGTCGAGGCCCTCGCCGAGGACACCGGCCGGGTCTACGACCGCCCGTGCGGGGCCGGCCTGGCCATAGAGCTCCACGAGGCCCTCGACCCGCTCGCCCCCCACCTCGCCCCGGCGGGCCGCGAGTCGATCCTCCTCCAGGCGGCCCGCATCGCCCTCGCGGACGGCCCGTACACCCCGGCGGAACGGGACGTCCTCACGACGGTGGGCTCGGCCCTGACGATCTGCGCGGACGACGTGGCGAGGCTGTTGGCGGCGGCGCGGACGCCGTCCTGATACTCCAGTGCCGGGGCCCGCGAGTGGGGGCCTGCTGCGGACGGCCCGTGGGACCTCCTCACCACCGTGAGCTCGGTTTCGGCGACCCGGACGACGTGGCACGGCTCCTGGCAGCGGCGCGGACGCCGTCCTGATACGCCCGTGCCGGGGCCGCGAGTCGGGCGCCCGTTTCAGGCGGCCCATGGGGCCTCTTCACCGCCGTGGGCTCGGCCCTGGAGGCCCGGACGACGTGGCACGGCTCCTGGCAGCGGCGCGGACGCCGTCCTGACGCTTTTGCCGTGGGCTCGGCCCTGACGACGCACCCAGGCTGCTCGTGACGGGCCCGGACGCCCTTCTGATACTCCCCGGGGAGTAGTCCGCGCCTCGGGTCACCCGTGGCAGTAGCCCCCGACTCGCCCTCCCGCCCGACGAACCGCGGGCCTTGCGCCGGGAGTCTGGAAGCGATTCAGACGTCCGACCGGAGGGAGGCCCGTCATGGGGGCCGCAAAGATGAGCGCACGGCGGCGACGTGCCGTGCCCTGGCTCGTGCTGGGGCTGTGGATCGTCGTGCTGGCGGCCGTGTCGCCGTTCGCGTCGAAGCTCGCGGACGTGCAGCGGGACCGGGCCGTGGACTATCTGCCGGCGAGCGCGGACTCGACGCAGGTCGCGAAGATCCAGGAGCGGCTGCCCGGGGGCGAGGCCACGCAGATGGTCGTCGTCTATCACCGGGACGGTGGGCTGACGGCGGCCGACAGGGCGACCGCGGCCGGGCAGATCGGGCGGATCGCGGACGCGCACCCGCTCGCCGCCGAGCCGCAGGGCATTCCGTCCAAGGACGGGACCACCGTGATGTATCCCGTCGCCAGCACCGAGCCGGGCACCGACGAGAAGGCCCGCGACCTCCTCGTCAACGACGTGCGCGACATCGCGAAGGGCGGGAACGGGCTCGGCGTCGAGGTCGGCGGGGAAGGAGCCCTCGCCACCGATGCAGGCGAGGTCTACGACTCGCTCGGCGGCCCGCTGCTCTACACCACCGCCGCGGTGGTCGCCCTGCTGCTGATCGTCATCTACCGCAGCCCGCTGCTGTGGCTGGTGCCGCTCGGGGTCGCGGGCATGTCGGAGTTCCTGGCGCGGGCCGTCGCCTACGGCCTCCACCAGGGGTTCGGGACCGCCGTCACCGGTCAGAGCGGCGGCATCATGACGATCCTCGTGTTCGGCGCCGGCACCGACTACGCGCTGCTGCTCGTCTCCCGGTACCGCGAGGAGCTACGGCGCACCGAGCGGCCGTACGACGCCATGGCGGCCGCGCTGAAGGGTTGCGGGCCCGCCGTGCTCGCCTCCTCCGGGACCGTGGCCGCGGGACTGCTGTGCCTGCTCGCCGCCGACCTCAACAGCAGCCGCGGAATGGGCCCGTTGGGGACGGTCGGCGTGCTGGTCGCGCTCGCCGCGATGATGACGCTGCTGCCCGCGGTCCTGGTCCTGCTGGGGCGGGGCGTCTTCTGGCCGCTCGTGCCCCGCTACGGCAGCACCCCCAAGGTCCGCCGGTCGCTGTTCGCCGCGATGGGCAGCTCGGCCGGCCGGCGGCCGCTCACCGTGCTGGCCGGCGGGGCCGTGCTGCTCGGAGCGCTCGCGCTGGGCGTGCTGAACCTGCCCGGCAGCCTCAAGCAGGAGGACTCCTTCACCAGCAGGCCCGACGCCGTCGCCGCCATGGAGACACTCGCCGAGGCCTATCCGGAGCGGGGCACCCAGCCCATCACCGTCATCGCCCCGGCCGACCGCGCCGACGCGGCCCTCGCCGCGGCCCGCGGCACCGAGGGCGTCGACAGCGCGCGCAAGGGCCGTACCGGAGACGGCTGGACCGAGATCTCCGTCACCGCGAAGAACGCTCCCCAGTCCGCCGGGGAGACCGCGACCATCAAGGCCCTGCGGGACGGACTCGACGGCTCCTACGTCGGCGGGCCCAGCGCCGAGCAACTCGACCTGAAGGACACCAACGCCCGGGACCGGACGATCGTCGTGCCGATCGTCCTCGTCTCCGTGCTGCTCATCCTGATCGTCCTGCTGCGGTCCCTCGTCGCGCCGCTGCTCCTCGTGGCCGCCGTGGTCGCCGTGTGGGCCGCGGCCCTCGGCATCGGCGGACTGGTCTTCGGGCCGGTGTTCGGGTTCGAGGGCACCGATCCCGGGCTCGGGCTGCTGTCCTTCGTGTTCCTGGTCGCCCTCGGCGTCGACTACGGCATCTTCCTGATGCACCGCATGCGCGAGGAGTCCCTGGCCGGCGCCGAACCGGTCACCGCCGCCCTCACCGCGCTGCGGACCACGGGCGGGGTCATCGCCTCCGCCGGACTCGTCCTCGCGGCCACCTTCGCGGTGCTCACCAACATGCCGCTGGTCCAACTCGTCGAGCTGGGCTTCGTGATCGCGGTGGGCGTGCTCCTCGACACCTTCCTCGTCCGCACCTACCTGGTCACCAGCGCGGCCGTCGCGCTGCGGCGGAAAGTGTGGTGGCCGGGGGCACTGTCCCGGGCGCCCGAGCCGCCGGTCCGGACCGAGCCTCAGCCGGAACGCGTGTGACGAGGTCACTCCTGGGCGCCCTTCCCTCCCGGAAGGGCGCCTTCCGGCCCGACGTCCCGGAAGATGACACCGTGCAGGAGACCACGAGACCCCGGCTGGGCGAGCGGATCATGGCGGCCGTCAACCGCGACCCGCGGACCGCCCCGCACGGCACCCGCAACGACGCGCTGCTCGCCGTCGTGCTGGCGGTGGTCGCCGTGTGCTTCGGCCTGTTCATCGACGACGGCCGCCGCCCGGACGCCCTCGGCTGGGCGTTGTTGTTCGCCGCCCATGTGCCCCTGGTGTGGCGCCGCCGCCGCCCGCTGCTGGTGCTGGCCGCGATGGTGGCGCTGGTCGTGCCGTACCACGCCCTCGACAACAACCACGCCGCCCCGACTCCGGCCGCGTTCGTCGCCCTCTACACGGTCGCCGTCACCGGCCGCCCCCTGCGGACGGTACTGACGGGCGCCGTCGTCCTCGCCGTCGCCACGAGCGTCATGCTCACCGTCAGCGCCCATCAGGCCGTCGAACTGCTGCGGACCTCCGGCTGGATCATCGCGGTCCTCTTCTGCGGCATCGACGTCCGCTACTACCGCCAGTACGTCGCCTCCATCGTCGAGCGCGCCGTTCGCGCCGAACGCACCCGCGAGGAGGAGGCCCGCCGCCGGGTCGCCGAGGAACGGCTGCGCATCGCCCGCGACCTGCACGACCTGCTCGCCCACAGCATCACCCTGATCGGCGTGCAGACCTCCGTCGCCGCGCACGTCCTGGCCGCCGACCCCGAGCGCCTGGACCGGGAGGCGGTCGCCACCGCACTCGACGACATCTCCGAGACCTGCCGCACCGCGCGCGGTGAACTCCGTACGACGCTGGAGGTGCTGCGCGACCACGGCCCCGCGGACACCCGTGGCCCGCTGCCCGGCCTCGACGGTCTGCCCGACCTCGTCGCGGCGGCACGCCTCGCGGGCGCCCGCGTCGAACAGGACCTGAGCATCCGCGCGGACCCACCGCCCGCCGTCGGCGCCGCCGCCTACCGGATCGTCCAGGAGGCGCTCACCAACGCGGTCCGGCACGCGGGCCCCACCCCCGCCGTACGCCTGAGGCTGTACGACGAACCGGGCGCCCTGCGGGTGTCGGTGACCGACGACGGCACCGGGCCCGTCCCGGGCGGCAGCCCCGGCTTCGGACTGGTCGGCATGCGGGAGCGGGCCCGCAGCGTCGGTGGCACACTCGACGCCGGACCACGCCCGGACGGCGGGTTCGAGGTGACGGCGGCGCTGCCGCTCACCGTGGGGGAGGGAACCGTATGACCATCCGCGTGCTGCTCGCCGACGACCAGACCCTGGTGCGGGCCGCGTTCGCCATGCTCGTCGAGTCGGCGCGGGACATGGAGGTCGTCGCACAGGCGGGCAGCGGACGGGAGGCCGTGGAGGCGGTCCGCGCGGTGCGGCCCGACCTGGTGGTCATGGACATCCGCATGCCCGACCTCGACGGCATCGAGGCGACCCGGCTCATCGCGGCCGACGAGGAGCTCGCCGGGGTGCGGGTGCTCGTCCTGACCACCTACGACACCGACGAGAACATCGTCGAGGCGCTGCGCGCGGGGGCCTCCGGCTTCCTGGTGAAGGACACCCGGCCGGCCGAACTCCTCGACGCCATCCGCACGGTGGCGGCCGGCGAGGCGCTGCTGTCCCCGGGACCGACAGGGCGGCTGATCGAGCGGTTCCTGCGCAGCCCGTCGGTACCGATGGCGGGCGGGGGGCCCGAGTGCCTCTCCGACCGGGAGTGCGAGGTGTTGGCCCTGGTCGCGCGGGGCCTCAACAACACCGAGATCGCGGGCGCACTGGGCCTGAGCCCCCTCACCGCGAAGACCCACGTCAGCCGGATCATGGGGAAGCTGGGGGCGCGGGACCGGGCCCAACTGGTCATCGTGGCATACGAGTCGGGCGTGGTGACTCCGGGGACCCCGGGTCACTGAGGGCGCACGGTACGGAGGATCTCCGACAGCGCGGCCCGCTGCCCCTCGTCCAGGCCGGTGCCGCCCAGAACGTCACGCGCCTCGTCCGCGCACTCCGTCATGACCGTCTCGAACTCCGCGCGCAGGGTCCTGCGCCGGTGGCCGGAAGCGCTCTGCAACTGTTTGCGGAGCTCCCAGGCATGCCGGTACAGGGCGTTGACCAGCTGGTAGCGCGCCTCGGAGTTGTCGGGGTCCTCGGTGCACAGCTGCCGCAGGTCGGTGACGAGCGGACCGAACCCGTCCCGCTCGGCGCGGGACGCGTGCGCGGTCACCGTCGTGCTCACGACCAGCCTCCGGCGCAGCGCGACGGTCTCGTCGTCCGTCCAGCGGGCGAGGTCCTCGGCGACGGCCCGCGCCGACGGGACGTCCTTTCCGGAGTTGGTCCAGCGGATGTACGCGTCGATCATCAGCTCGCGCAGCCGCTCGTCGTCGGGGTCGGCCTCCAGCAGCGCGCGGATGCCCCGCACGGCATGGCTGTGGCGGCCGCGGTCGATGTCGATGCGGATGAACGACATCGCGAGCTTCTGCCGGCCACGCTCACCGAACGCCTCGTCCCGCGCCCTCGCCAGCACCTCCTCGGCCTCCTCGTACCGGTCGAGGCTGCTCAGGAGCCGGGCCAGCACGACGGCGGGACCGGTGGCCCCGGGCAGCCGGGCCACCCAGCGCTCCAGCGCCGTCACGGCGGCCGTCACGACGTCCCGATCCCGCTCGTCGGCCGGGGCACCGGACCTGTTCAGGATGTCGAACGCCGACCTGACGGAGGGGAAGTACAGCGCCTGCGGATCGTCCAGGAGGTCGACGTAGCGGTCGGGCACGGTGTTGCGGCCCCAGGACCGGCCGATGCGCCGGAAACGGTCGGCGAAGAGATCGGACGAGGACCGGGACGCGGCCTCCTCGACCGCCTCCAAGACACGGCTCACCGCGCGCTCGCAGGCGAGTTCGGTGAGCCTGTTGTTCTGCTCCACGAACGCCACCGGGTCGCCCGCGTAGCCCAGTTGCCGGACACCGGTCAGCACTGCCTCGTCCGCCGGGTCCAGGGCCAGCGCGTCGATGAGGCGCAGGTTCCCGATCACGTCGCCCGAGTACGCGGTGAGCGCCCATTCGGCCTCCGGGTCCTGCACGACGGCCTTGTTGACCGCCAGCTTCCACAGCACCCGGCGCCGCGCCCACTCCGTGTGCGTCTGCTCCTCGGCCTCGTCCCCGGGCCTGCGGGTGCGTCCCGTCGCCCGGGACGCCTCGTCGTACGCCTCCTCGACAAGCGTCACGCTCAGCCGCTCGAAGGGACCCCGCACCCGGGCCGGGAGCGCCGCCACGGCCGCGGTGACAGCGGCCGTACGGCGGTCCCGGGCGGCGGCGAGTTCCGCCTCCCCCACGGAGCGGCCCACGCCGAGCAGGAGCGTGGGGCTGCGGTGGGTCAGGAGGTGGTTCAGCTCCTCCAGGCGCAGATGCGCGGTGGCCGTCTCGACCTTGCCCCGGCCGGCCAGGACGGGCGGGATCAGCCGGGGGTCCTCGTCCAGTTCGCTGTTCGGTGTCATGCCCTGGAGCAGCGGCGCGGTGCCGAAGGAACCGGCCAGGACCCGGTGCACCTCGGCCCGTTCCGCGGCGCCGTGGCGGACGTCCCCGTGGAGCAGGGCCCGCAGATAGAGCGCTTCGAGACACTGCCGCCAGGCCTGGGCGGCATGGGCCAGATCGCCCGCCGAGGTGTGGGCCACCGCGAGGTTGCGCAGGACGGCCGGGTCCACCGGGTCGTCGGCGAGCATGGTGTTCCAGTGCCGTCGGGCCGCGGTCGTCCGCCCCAGCCGCAGCTCCGCCTCGGCCTGCTGTCCGCCGACATAGGAGCGCAGCAGGGTGACCGCCTCCCGGCGCCGCAGCTGGGGCGGATACGCCTCCAGCGTCGCCCAGGCCTCGGTGAAGTTGGCACGGAGGCGGTCCTCGGCCAGGGTGAGGGCGTGGGCGACCCGTTCGCGGGGGCCGGCGTTCTCCGGCGGCGGCGGAGGGGCGGTGGGCGTCTTCGCGGGCGCCGGGGCTTCGGCGTCCGCGGTCTCCTCGGCCGGCGGCTCCAGTTCTGCCAGCCGTGTCTGAAGTGCCCGCACCGCTTCGGACGGCGTGGGCCGCACCGTGGCGAACGCGCCCTGCACCGAGGCCAGTTTGCGTCCGACCCGCTTGGTGAGGATGTTCCGCAGACTGCCCGGTGACTGCTGAAGTCCCGTCTCGCAGTCCTCGAGCCGCTTCTGGAACTCCTCGAACGGCATGACGAGCCCGGCCGGTTCGACGGCCTTGAACATTCGGAGATCCTCCAGGCGGGCCAGCCGTACCCGCTCCCAGCGCTCCGCCAGGGCCATCAGGCCGCCGTGATCGCCCAGGACGCGGGCGAAGTCGGCCTCCTCCTCGACCGTCTTCCGCTGGAGGCCCTTGGCGTGACGGACGGCCTCCTCCAGAAGCCCGGTCAGCCGGGCCGCCTCCTCCTCGAACACCGCGAGCCGCTCGTCGGGGCCGGACGGATCCAAGGCGTCCAGCGGGGCGTCCACCGAGGCACGGCCCGCCAGCTCGGTCAGGCGCGCGTCGAGAGCCAGTGCCGCCGCGGAGGGTGCCGGTTCCACGCCCGCGAACTCGTCGCGGTGCCGACCGAGTGTGCGGGCCACCCGCTTGGTGAGGATGTTCCGCACGCTGCCCAGCGGCTCCTGGAACTCCGACTCGCACGCCTCCAGTTGCCCCTGGAACTCCTCGAACGGCATGACCAGACCTGCCGGTTCGGTCCCTTTGAAGCGGCCCAGCTCCTCCAGCCAGGACAGCCGTACGGTCTCCAGGCGGTCCATGAGGGCGGTCAGGAGTCCGTGGTCCCCGGAGATCCGCGCGTAGGCGGACCCGTCGGCGACCGCCCCTCGGGCCAGCTCCTTCGCATGGGCCTGGGTGTCCTTGCGGAGGTCCTGCAGCGCGTCCGCGAGGTTCGTGAAGTACGCCAGTCGCTCGTCGGGACCGACCGTCCGGGTCTCCTCGGGACCGGCCTGCGGCGGGGCGTCCGCCAGGGGAGCCGGGGGGCCTTCGCCCAGCGCCCGCCAGGCCGCCGCCAGAGCCTTCTCGTGCCGGTCCGGCTCGCCGTCGGTGAACGCCCTGGCCGCCGCGTGCGCGCCGAGGTCGGGGAGGCGCAGTGGCCGCCACAGCAGCCGCTGCCGGTGGATCAACGCGACCAGGACGTCAGGGAGGGAACGCTCCGCGAGACAGCTCGCGAGCCGGGCCGGGAGCTCGGCGAGGTCCGACTCGAAGAGGTCGCAGACCAGATGCAGCAGGCGGGTCGCGGGACCCTCGTCGGGCGGCAGGCGCTTCGCCAGCCGGCGTACGGTCGCGGGCGGGTAGCCGTACACCATCCACTGCACGGCGAGGACGGTGAACGAGGCCGTCCCGCCCGTGCGGCGGTCCGCCATGGCGCAGACGGCCTCCAGCTCGGCGTGGAGTGCGTCCCTGGTCCGCTCGGCGGTACGGCCGCGCAGTCGGCCGTCGGCCGTCATGTCGTGGACGCCGCTCCAGCGGCACTCCCCGGGCCGCAGCAGCGGCAGCGCGGGCTGTCCGTCCTCGTTACCGAAGTCGGCCAAGTCGCCCACGTCGGCCAAGTCGCCGAAGTCGTCCCGTCCTGTGCGGATCCGGTCGGCGATGTCGTCGGCCCGGACCCGGTGTTCGTCGGTGTAGCCGGGCGTGCCCGACCGCTCCTCGTCCAAGCCCCGGTACGCGAGGCCGAGATGGGCCCAGACACGGTGGTTGACGGGGGAGAGGGCGGCGGCGGCCGTCAGCCAGCGGACGGCTGGCCCGGGGAGGCCGTGGCGGAGGTAGAGCAGCCCCACGTGGTACGGATGCTTGGGGTTGGTGCTGTCCAGTCGGTGCGCGCGGGCCAGTAGGGTCAGGGCGGTCGCCGGGTCCGTGGCGGGGTGGACGCCGATCCGGAAGCTCGCCTCGACGACTGCGTCCAGCTGGCCCTGGGTGACGGGCCTGCCCTGTGCGATCTCGGACCACCAGTGCCCGGCGTTGCGCCACAGCACGTCGGGCCGGTGCTCCAGCCTCTTGTGCGCGGTCATGCCGGGGTACCCTCTCCGCCCAGTTCCGCCACCGGCAGCATCAGCAGACGCCGGCCGTCCGACACCACCGCCCGATCGCCGTCCGGGGACACGGCCAGAGGGTGGGGGCGGACGTAGGTGGTACGGCCGTCACGGACCAGGGCGTGGGAGCCGTCGGGATGCTCCACGACCAGCAGCCGCCCGCCCAGCGCGGAGCTCGCCAACTCCGCCCCCGGCACCGTGCGGAACCCGACCCGCACCGCCAACTCCACGTCGAAACAGACACCCTGGCCCTTGGCGTCGACGATCGCGGTCAGCTCCCCGCCCGGCAGGGCCCCGGTGACCGCTGTCACCGGCTGGGTCACCTGAAGCAGCTGGCGGCGGGACAGGTCCAGCCGGTGGACGCGTTGTTCGCCGACGACCAGGGCGAAGTCCCCCACCCGCGCGATGCCGAGCAGCACGGACTCCAGGGTGTGCGCCGCCACGCTCCGGCCCGCCACGTAGTCGGTGAGCTGCCCGTCGAGCCCGCCGACCAGCAGCCGCTCGCCGTCGGCCGCCAGCACCTGCACCCCGGCGGGATGGTGCAGCACCTGCTCGGGAGCGCCGAAGGCCCACACGGAACCCGACCACATGCCGATGTGCAGGGTGTCCCCGTCGAAGGAGAGGGCTCCGGGAACGTTCAGCCGCGTCCCCTCCGCCGGGGGGAGGTCCCGGATCTGCGTCCGCCCGTCCGGCCACGCCAGCACCACCCGCCCCGACCAGTCGGCCACGGCCAGACAGTCCCGCCCGCGCGCCCACAGCCGCGGCCGGTCCCTCAACTCGGCGGTGCCGCCGCTCTCGTACGACGATCCCGTCCAGGTGTGCACCGACAGCCGCCGCCCGTCCAGGACGGCCAGGGTCCGCCCGTCCGGGAAGAACACCGGCCGGCCGCGGACCTCCAGCACCGGCCGGTCCGCCGCGTCCCACGACGGCTGCTCGCGCGGGGCCCGCACCTGGAAGGGCGCCGACGTGGCCGGGGTGCAGCCTGGGGCGGTCGCGACCAGCCGTACCTCCGCCGCCGCGGCCGGGAAGGCGAGGTCGCCGAAGACGGCCGCACCGTCGGTGAGGGGCACGGTGAGCGTGCCGGTGAGTTCGGTCTCGGACGGCTGGGCGGCGAGGGTGACCGTGCCCTGGGCGGGCCCGGCCGCTGCGCCCGCCGGGGCGGCCGTCACGGTCAGCGGCGGCAGGGTGTGACCGGTGACCACGTCCCCCGCCGGGGTGTCGAAGCGCAGGTCGGGCCGGGCGACAGCGGTGCTCAGACCCAGGGCCTCGCGGACCTCGTCGATCCAGCGCGGTCGTGACGTGGGGATCCAGTTGATCCGGTTCAGGCCGTACGGCACCTTCTTGGCCGCGTTCGGATCCATCAGCAGCGGGACGAGTCCGATGTTCCTGGTCAGCCGCAGCTTGTACGCCTCGTGCAGTTCCCACTGGCAGACGTCCTTGTCGAAGTACGTCGGCGAGTACAGCGCCACGACATGGCGGGTGTTCTCCAGCGCGTCCTCCAGGAAGTTCTGCCAGTCCGCCCCCACGGGTGTGCCGGTGCGGGACACGTCGAGGTAGATGCGCGGTGCCCGGCCGTCCGCCGTCACGCATTCCAGCAGCGCGTCGTGCAGGTCCTTGGCCTGGATGTAGTCCTCGCGGGCGTAGCTGATGAACACGTCCCACTGATCGGTGGCGCGGTCCGTCGTCGTCATGCCAGCGTCCTCGAGATCAGCTCGATCAACTGATCGAGAGTGTGCCGTGCCTCCTGGGGCAGACCGCGCTCGCGGCGCAGCCGTCGCGCCTCCTGGAGGATCGCGCCGAGCTCGGCGCGCATCCGGTGACGATCGGTGCGACCCACCCGGTCCGGCAGCTCGTTGAAGCGCCGCACGAGATCGGAGACGGCCATCGACCGCTCGACCTGATCCAGTTCCGCGAGCCGTGCCGCGATCGCCTCGTCGAGCTGTTGGACGACCTCCGTGCCGACCTCGGAGCGGGTCTTGCCGCGCAGCTCGGGAATCCTTCGCCGAAGGTCGGTCAACCGGGCCCGCAGGGTGTCCAGATCCGCGGCCGTCACGCCGCCCCGCACGGCCTCCATGGTGTCCACGTAGGCCTTCACCGCGGGGTTGACGACCGAGGCCTCCTGCCAGTTGCGGACGGCCTCCAGCAGTTCGGGGGCCTGGGCGATGGTGGGGTCGCGCAGGGCGGTCTCGGCGCAGACGACAGCCCGGTCGGGGTTGTGGCCGAGGCGCAGAAGACAGGCGGCATAGAGGAAGTTGAGCCAACGGAAGCCCGGGACGAGGGACAGCAGGTGCGCCATCAGCCGCTCCGCCTCCTCGAGCCGGCCCACGCCCATCAGGCCTGCGGCGTGCTGGGCGTCGGACTCGGCGACCAGGGTGTAGAGGTCCTCGGCGCGCTCCTCCGGCAGGGTCTCGGCGTAGGACGGGCCGCGGGTGCCGCTGAGCAGGCGGCGGACGTGCTCGTCGAGGTCGTCGAGGACGCGGGTGCGGCGCCAGTGGGGGTCCATCGCGGCCAGCTCCTCGAGGGCCCGGCGCAGTGCGCCGGTCCGGAACGCCGTCAGCGCCGGCTCGGCGTGCGGGATCAGCAGCGCGAGTCTCAGCCTGCGGGCGTAGGCCGCGACCCGTTCCCTGTCGGTGTCCGCCTCCGCGGCTCCCCGCTCGGCGGTGTCCAGCGCCTCCTCCAGCTGTCCGGCGCGGGCCTGTCCCAGAGCGAGCAGGTAGGAGAGGGTGCCCTCCTCCGGGGCCAGCTCCAAAAACGCCGCGACCCGGTCGAGGGCGCCCTCGGGGTCGGAGTCGGCGGCCCCGGCGTACGCGGTGATCTCCGCCGGGGTCAGCAGACGGCGCAGTTCCCCGCGCAGCTCCCGCACCCGCTCGCGCAGGTCGTCCGGGAGCGGTTCGTCCCGCAGCGGGCGCAGGACGCGCAGAGCCTGCACGCGTTGGTCCCCGCCCAGGTGGAAGAGACAGAACGCCCGCAGATAGCGGGCCTCCTGGTGCTCCGGGGCGATCTCCAGATACTCCTGGAGCAGCTCCAGCGCGGTCGGGTAGTTGCCGTTGCCGACATTGGCGCGGGCGTCCTCCAACAGGTCCTCGCCGTCGTCGCCGAGCTGCAGCGTGATCTCGGTGAGGGCGGCCACGGGAACCGCCAGCAGCTGCGGGGTGCCGGAGGGCCGGGCCTTCTCCGCTTCACGGGCCAGCTCCGCCAGCCGACGGTCGTGGTCGTCGACGAGGTCCCCGTGCCCCCTGACCTCCTTGAGCTCGAAGGGCGGGGTGCGCAGTGCCTGTACGGGGCGCAGCTCCTGGAACGAGTGATCGCCGGTGGCGGACACGGTGCCCCTTCCGGGTGGGTGGACTTGGTCGGCACGGTGGATACGGCGGTGGTCTCAGCCCGACTCGCCCGGTTCGGGCACGCTGCCCAGGGCGTGTTCGGCCAGCTCTCGGCAGAGCCGGTACACGGCCTCCTGGTCGGCCCGCACCATCAGCAGCAACACCCGGGCGATCGAGGCCTGTTCGAAGAGCTGGTCCGCGTCCGGCGCGGGCTTGTGCTCCACGGGCGGAAGCCGGTCGAGGAGCGCCGCGTGGTCCACCGTGGGACGTCGTCGGGCGCGGAACCCGCGGGCGGGAAGAACGCTGGGGGTCATGGGCTGTCCTCGGGGAGGAGGGTCTGGGTGGTTCTGGTGGGGTCGGTGGTCCGGGTGTGGTGCGGGGGTGGGGCGGTCCTGCGCGTTGTGGTGGTGGGCGGGCCGTGGGGGGTGTGCCGGGCGGGGAGGTCACTGCTCGTCACGGGCTCTCCTCCGGCAGGAGTGTCTGGGCGGTCCTGGTGATGACGGCGATCTCGGCGCGGTGCAGACCCGCGGCGCCCTCGGCCGCTGTGACGGCGGCGTCGTCGAGTTCGGCGAGCAGATGGCGCAGGGCCCGCTTCGCGGGGGCGTCGTCGGGCAGGTCGCGGATCCTGGGCCAGACGATCAACTCGATCCGCCGGCGCAGGGCCTCCGCCTGGCGCTTGACGTCGTCCAGCGGCGCCCGCTGGTGCGGCACGGCCTCCTCGTCCAGGTCGTCCGCGGGCACGAACCGCTGGAACTTCTCCTTCAGACGCAGGAGTTGGGACCGGTCCTCGGCCGGGCGATCGGGCTCGGCCAGAAATTCCCCGAGCAGGATGAGGTAGCGGGACAGGGCGTTGCCCTCCCCGCCGAGCTCCCGCTCGCGTTCCATGAGGTTCAGCACCTCGGGCAGCATGACGGCCTTGGCCTTCAGCCGACCCGCCTCCAGGACGGCGAGTGCCTGTTCACGTTCCGGCTGGTTCAGGGCGAAGTAGTAGCGGATCAGCCCCTCGACGAGGTCGGCGTCCCCGAGCTCGGGATCGGCTTCGCGTACGGCGGTCAGCCGTCGGTCCAGTTCCCCGAAGTCGTACTGCGAGGGCGCCCCGGACAGCGCGGGCCGGGCCCGCCACTCCCGCACCAGGGCGAGCAGCCGCAGCAGGGCGACGCCGGTGCGCAGCCGGGCCGCGGTGTCGTCGTCCGCCGGGGGCTGCCGTTCCAGCTGGTGGCCCAACTCGGCCAGCCACTCGCCCAGTTCCACGGGATCGGCGTCCTGCCAGTCGCAGGCGAGCAGGCCCAGGTCCGCCTCCACGGTGGACAGCTGCTGCTCCGCGAAGCGTGTGCGTGCCGCCGCGAAGGCCTCGCGGGCTTCTTCCGTCCGCCCGTCGAACACCGCCTGGACGCCCTTGGCGAGCCGGAGGTCGTTCAGTTCGGTCGGGATCCGGTCGGTCAGTTCGCCGAGCTCGCGCACCCGGTCGAAGTGGTGCAGCGCACCGTCGGTCTCCCGGCGCCGCCAGTGGCTCGCGGCCAGCTGGAGGTGCGAGCCGGCGGTGATGCGGCGGCTGTCGGGGCGGGCGTCGAGCAGGTCCCGGTGCTCGGCGTACAGGTCGGTGACCCGGTCGTGGTTCTCCAGGCGGGCCTGGAGCCACAGCTCCAGGTAGGCGGAGTGCTCGGTGCGCCGGCCCTCCGCGCTGATCAGTTCGTCGAGGACGGTCGCGGCGGCGCCGAAACGGGACGGGTCGTAGGCTCCCAGCATCGCCCGCACATGCGCCTGCGCGAACCGCACCCGGTTCAGCGCCCGTCCCCGCGGCCCGGCGTTGACGGCCTGCCCGAGCAGCCCCTCGGCCCGCTCCAGTTCGTCCCGGTCGTCGCTGTCCAGCAGCGCGAGGGCTTCCTGGTAGGGCCTGCGCCAGCGCCCCGGCAGCACGACGAGGAAGTACGCGCCGCTCGCCGCTGTCGTCAGGAACAGCACCGGCAGGACGACCGCCAGCAGAATCGTGGTCATGCGCCGCCCTCCAGAAGCCGTCGGTCGAGTGCGGCCAGCCGCATGCCGTGCTCGTGGATCTCGCCCGCCGCCATCTCGCGGTTCTCCCGCACTCTGCGCAGCCCGGCCCTGACCTGCTCGGCGACCTGGACGGCGGCGTCACGGCGGCCGAGCAGCAGGAAGGTCTCGGCGTAGTCGAGCATGAGGTCGAAGCGCCACCACATCAGGGTGCCCTCGTCGTGCAGCCAGGTGTGCACGTGGACGTTGGCCTCGGCGTGGGCGCCCTGACCGATGAGACACCGGGCCATCTCGTGGGCGTACTCGCGCCGTTGCCGCTGCGGGAGTCGCCGGAAGGCCCTGCGTGCCGTGTCGTTCAGGCGCTGGGTGAAGGAGTCGTCGGCGGCCCGGGCGAGGCTGCCCTGAAGGACCGACCAGAGCCCGCCGATGATCGACAGCTGAGCCGTGTACGCCTCGGGCCGTCCCTCGTCCGCCTGGACCGCCCGCTCCAGCAGCGACAGTGCCTCCAGCGGCTCGCGCAGATCCTCGCGGGCGATGTCGGCGGCCAGAAGCAGGAGTTCGTAGCTGGGACGGTCGATCAGCGCGGCGTGGGCGAGACCGACGGCCATCCGCGGGTGGCCGGCGGTGCGCAGGGAACGTACGGCCGTGACGGGGTCCATCGCGTCACGGGCCACGTCGAGGGCGTCGGCGAGACGACGGGACTCCTCGACGCCGAGGTGCCCGGCGCCCGGTCCGGTGAGCTCGCGCAGCCGGTCGCGTACCGCCCGCACCGGTTCCACCCGGCGCATCCAGGGCGGCAGGCGCTCCTCGTCGGTGAACACCGCGGCGCACGCGGCGCGGTGGAGCAGTCGTTCGGGGGCCGCCTCGGGCAGGTTGCCGAAGCAGCGCTGGGCCGCGACCGCCAGGGCGTACAGCCCCGGGTCCCGGGCGAGGGCCGGCCGGCCGGCGGCCGCCTCGGGCGTGAGGTGGGCGATCCGGGCCGGATCTTCCGTCAACTGTTCCAGGGCCGGGGCACCCCAGGGTGGCAGGGGGAGCAGCAGGGGCCCGCGGTCCTCGGTCAGCACGATGTCCGCGGGCATCGGCACCAACCCCGCGCCGATCGCCTCGCGCCAGCCGGGGTACGCCCGCAGCGCGGACGCCACGGCCGCGACCCGGTTCGCCGGATCGGGGGCGTCGAGGGCGTCGGCGAGGCTGCGCCCCGCGTCGGTCTCGTAACTGACGACCTGATACCAGTGGCCGCCGATCTGCCGCTGCTCGCCCCGCTCCCCGGGCACCACGGGAACCAGGTCGCGGCGGCGCGGCCGGGTCTGCCAGCCGACCAGCTCCGACCGCTGTTCGCCGTTGATCTCCCCGGCCGGGACGATCCGGTACCAGCGTCGCCGCCGGGGCGCGCGATAGACCGAGCCCCACCATCCGACCCCCGCGTACTCGGCGTCGATCTCCTTCTCGACGGCCTTCGTACGCTCGTCGACCGCTGTCGTCACAGTTCGTCTTCGAGCCGGTCGGCCAGCTCGTCCAGGGTGTCCTCGTCCGCGCCCGCGCGCACCGCCGTCACGAAGGCGCCGAGGGCCTCGGTGAGCGACGGTCGTGGCTGCCCGTCACGAGCCGCACGCAGTGCCTTCTTGAACAGGCGGCGGTACTCGGCGGGGACGTCGGCGGGATCGAGGTCCGGGAGTGGGGCCGACACGGGGGCCGGGACGCTCACGGGGTCCGGCACGGAGACGGGGTCCGGCACGGAGACGGCCACCGGTTCGGGGACCGTGAACTCCGGTGTCGGTCCGCCGGGTTGGCGGGGCGTCGCCCGCGGCGTGGAGCCGTTGGTGAACAACTCGACCAGTGCCAGCCGCCGTTCGTCCAGCTCGTCGACCTTTCCGATGGTCGTGCTCTGGTCGAAGGTCGCCTGGTACTCCCGGCCGGTGTTGGTGTGGGTCACCTGCACCCCGAGCAGTCCGTTCACATCGAGTGAGAACTCGACCTCGAACTGGTGGTAACCCTCGGGCCGGGGCTCGATGTCATCGAGGTGGATCGTGCCGATCAGGGTGTTGTCGTAGACGTAGTCGCCCTCGCCCTGGTAGATCGCCGCCTCGATGCGGTCGGCCTGCTCCGGATTCGTGTACGTCTTCACCTGGCGGGCCGGGATCTTGGTTCCCCGCTCGATCAGCTGGTTGAACCGGCCCTGCTGGACGCCGACACCGAGGGTGTGCTCCGTGATCAGGGTGACGGTGTAGTCCTGCTCGTCGGCGGACCGCTCGGCGGTGGGCCGGGTGGTGATGTCGAAGGCGGGGGAGGGCTCGAAGCGGTTGGCGACGAGGGCCGCGCCCCGGGCGACCAGGGTGTCGGGGTTGGCGTCGCCGCGGACGAAGCCCTCGTCCTGGTCGAAGTGGTCGAGCAGCATCTGCCGCACCCGCGGGATCCGGGTCGAACCGCCCACCAGGAGCACCGCGTGGACGTCCTCGGGCTGGACGCCCTTCTTCTCCCGCGCGAACCGCAGCGCCTCGTCGACCTGGTGCAGGGAGCGCTGCAGGATCGGCTGGATCTCACGCTCGAACGTGGCCCGGTCCAGCTCCAGGGTGGGGATGCCGTCGCCGATGTCGACGGTGGTCGTGGAGCGCAGGGACAGTTCACGCTTGGCGGCCTCCGCCGCCGCCTTGATCCGCAGCCGCTCGGTGTCCTTGGGCAGGGCCTCGCCGAGCTCCCCGACGATCCACTGGGCGATCGCGTCGTCGAAGTCACCGCCGCCCAGGCGCTGGTCTCCGGCGGTGGCGATGACCTCGATCTGGTCGTCCCGGGTCTCGATGATCGACACGTCGAAGGTGCCGCCGCCGAGGTCGAAGACCAGGTAGACCTGCCGTTCGGACTCGGCGCGGTCGACCCCGTAGGCGATGGCCGCGGCGGTGGGCTCGGGGATCAGCTGGCGAGGGTAGAGGCCGGCCAGCAGAGCCGCCTCCTCGGTGGCCTTCTTCTGCCGTTCCATGAAGTACGCCGGAACGGTCACGACCGCGTCGTGGATCTCTCCGCCCAGCGACCGCTCGGCGATCCGTTTCATCTGCATCAGCACCAGGGCACTGATCTCCTGGGGGCGCAGCCAGTCGCCGCCGAGTCTGGCCCGTACCGGTTCGCCCTCCTTGTGGACGCCGGTCGCGCCGAAGCGCTCCAGCAGCTCCGCGGTGAACACCGCGCCCATCTCCCGCTTGATCTCCACGATGGTGTCGTCCGCGCCCCGGCCGCCGGTGCGGATCGCGTTCTTGGCGTCGTGCCCGACGACGAGCGCGCCGGTGGCCGTATCGAGGCGGACGACCGAGGGAGTGGCGACGGCGGCGTTCCCCTCACGTTCGGGGTCGGCGAGGATCTGGGGGGCGAGGTCGTCGGGGTGGTAGGCGGCGACGGCCGAGTAGGTCGTGCCGAGGTCGATGCCGACGACCCGGTGCAGCTGGTCATCCATGTGAGCTCCTCCGGGGATCACTCGTCGGCGAAGCCGTCGAGCAGATGGGTGCGGGTGAAGTCGCCGGTGAAATCGGTCCGGGTGGTGTCCGTGGGATGGTGCACGTCCTCGCCGGACGCCTTCAGGAAGGCCTCGATCTCCCGGCGCAGCACGGTCAGCCCGACGGCCCTGTCATCGAGCACGGGCTCCCAGGTCGGTTGCAGGCGCAGCAGAGGCAGCGGGGGGTGCCGGGCGTCGTGCGCGGCGCGGGCCTCGGCGCTCTCCAGGTTGACGGCGTGCGCGGCGGCGATCTCCTCGTCGCTCGCTCCCCGTGCCTGGAGCAGCGCGTCGTAGCGGGCGGCGGCCGCGCGGATCTCGTCCGGCGTGGCCTCCGGCGGAACACCGAGGCGGGCGTACTCCGTCGAGCGGGGCACGACCAGCGGCAGCCCGAAAAGCGCCCCGCCGTCATGGTCGACACCGGGCATGAGTAGAGCCCCCCGTTCACGAATGCGGCGTACTGGGGGCTGGTGGCCGCCCTGTTCCGACGCGGTACTCCAGTGACGCAACACGGCGGTGGAACGGCCATGATGTGGTGGCGACTAGGAGCCGGGATTGCGGTCGGTATCTCAACTCTTTGTAGTTACCCGTGAGTTGAAACCGTGACCCACGATTTTGGCCGAATCGGTGGGGTCAGAGGGCCAGCGAGGCGAATCCCAGCAGATAGGTCACCGCGAAGGTGACGGGGATCCACTGCTCGACATGGGTCAGCGGCAGGTAGACCCGCCAGTCGCGCCCCTCGGCCAGCGCCTTCCACTCGGCGGCCGAGAAGGCGCGGGCGGGCAACCGCTGCTCCATTGCCGCGATCACCTTGAACTTCCCCTCGTTCAGTTGCCGGTACGACCGGACGGTGACCCACCAGGTCGCGCATATCGCCAGCAGCACCAACAGGCCGGCCAGGAGCATCAGCACCGAGAGGTCGCCCTGGCGCGGCCGGGACAGCCAGACGCCCAGGAAGGTGACCAGACCGCTGTTGAGCGTCAGGAAGAAGGTGTTGGCCAGGTTGCGGCGCCCGCTGACCCGGTCGGCCATCTCCACACACAACCGGTACTGCTCGAACACCGTCGCCTGGTAGGGCGCGGGTGCCTCACGGAGGCCGGGTCCGGTGACGTCGTCGTTCCACAGCGAGTTGGCGATCTCCGTCATGTCGGCATCATTCCCCAGCGGTCACCGCCGCGACCGCGAATCCCGGAGATCGACCAAAACCCCGACCCCCCTGCTACAGCAGCCCGGTCCGGGCCAGAAACGCCCCCACCCGCTCCACCTCCGCCGCCGACAACGGCACCTGCGGCTCCGCCGTCGCCGGGCAGTCGATCACGCCGCGCAGATGCAGGGCCGCGTCCCGGTCGCCCGCGCGGCACAGGCGGTCGAGACGGACGTAGCCTTCGGGGTCGACGTTGGCGAGACCGGGCACCGCCCCGTTTCGGGGAGTGCAGACGGGCGGGACGGCTCCGGTCAGGGTGAGGGGGCGCCGACCTCTGTACGGCGCCCCCCTGTCCCGAGCCGTCCGGCTACTGCACTTGCTGGTACGACGTGTCCTCGGCGGAGTCGTAGATCAGCCGGCCGGCCTTGTCGTAGCCCTTGATGTGCGGGTTCCTGGTGACCTGTTCGGTCAGGGTGCCGGAGGCGACGAACCAGCCGTGGTCGAGGACGGCTTCGCTACTGGCGCCGCCGTAGGAGACGGTCACCTTGGCCACGCTCGGTTCGACCGTGCCGATGAAGCCCCAGCCGAACGGCAGCTTCCAGTTGCCCTTGTCCAGGAACGACTGCTGGTAGAGCTTGTTGCCGTTGATGTCGGCCAGCACGGGTGGGGAGTCCGGCTGCCGGTCGTTGCCGACGCTGGTGTTCAGTCCGGAGGCCTCGCCGTCCTTGATGTTGCAGATCAGCCGGGTCTGCGTCGGCTGCTCCTTCACGGCGACCACGAAGATGCCGTCACCGGGCGAGTTGGAGTCACCGGTGCTGTTCAGCGCCAGGATGATCCGGTACTCCTCGGGCTTGCCCAGGTCCGAGGAGGTGGCCAGGCCGCCGTGGGCCGCACGGTCCCGGTCATAGGCGAGGCACTTGTCGAGCCCCGCCGCTGCCTGCTCCAGCGTGATCCCGTCCCTGAGCTGCCCCGCCGTGGCCGGTCCCGCCGGACCGCTGGGCGTGGGGGAGGGGGTGGGTGTCGGTGTGGCGCTCGCCGACGCCGTGGGTGTCGTCGCCGTGTCGGCCGTCCCCGTTCCTGCGCCGCCCACCGCGAACGCCCCCACCGGCACCGCGGCCAGGGCCACCAGGGCCGCCCCGGTCACCGCCACCCGCCGCCGTCGCTCGACCACGCCCTGGCGGCGGATCCGCGGATACGGCACCGGCGAGGGCCGGATCGTGTACGCGTCCTCGGAGAGCAGCTCCCGCAGTCGCTCCTCGAAGTCCTGCTCCTCGAAGTCCCGCTCCTCTTCGCTCATTTGGTGCCTCCCTGCGGTGCGCGGTCCATGACCTGCGCGAGCCCCGGATACGTACGCAACTTCGCCAGTCCCTTGGACGCCTGACTCTTGACGGTGCCCTGTGAGCAGCCGAGCACCTCGGCGGCCTCCGCCTCCGACAGGTCCTCCCAGTAGCGCATCACGACCACCGCCCGCTGCCTGGGCGGCAGTTGGGCCAGGGCGGCCATCAGCACCCCGCGTTCGTCGACCCGGGCCACGGCCTCGTCGCGGCCCGCCAGCTCCGGTGGCGTGTCGGTCAGCGACTCCTTGACGCGCCGCTTGCGGAAGCGGTCGCTGTTGCAGGTGACGAGCATCCGGCGGACGTACGCCTCCGGGTTGTCGCTGCCCGCCACGCGCCGCCAGGAGCGGTACGCCTTCGCCAGCGCCGTCTGCGTCAGGTCCTCGGCGAGATGGGCGTCGCCGGTGAGCAGATAGGCGGTCCGCACGAGGTGCGACCACCTGGCTCTGACGAATTCCTGGAACCGGTCCTCTTGTTCGGCCTGCATCTTCTGGCACCCTCCCTCGCCCACCAGACCACGGAGGAGGCGGATTCGGTTGCCCGGCCCTCGATGACGGGTTCGAATGGGGTCATGAAGGGGTGGGACGAGAAGTGGGACCAGGAGTGGGACGAACACGACCCGGGCGTCCTGCGGCTGCCGTCCGGACGCCTGGTGCGCGGCCGCGGCCTGAGGCACCCGCTGGATCCGGCCGCGCCGGCACCGTCGTACGGCGTCTATCTGCTCGGTGGCACTCCGCCGGAGGTCCCCTGGGCCTCCCGCTGGGTCCGCTGGCCGGACTTCCGCCTGCCGGCGGACCACAGGGAGGCCCGCGACGTCCTGGTCGACGCCTGGGAACGGTCGGCCGCCGAACGGGTCGAGATCGCCTGCGGTGGCGGCCGCGGCCGCACCGGAACGGCCCTGGCCTGTCTGGCGGTGCTGGACGGGGTGCCCCCGGAGGAGGCGGTCGCGTACGTGCGCGAGCACTACGACCGCCGCGCGGTGGAGACACCCTGGCAGCGGCGGTACGTCCGGCGGTTCTGACCGGTCAGCCCAGGGTGCCGGCGACCACCGCGGCCGCGTCGGCGATCAGCGCGTCGACCCGTACGGCGTCCTGCGCGGGCATCGTCGACAGCACGGACAGGACGATCGGGTCACCGGCCTCCGTCCAGACGACACCGACGTCGTTGTTGGTGCCGTAGGAGCCGCCGCCCGTCTTGTCGGCGATGGTCCACGTCTTCGGCAGGCCTGCGTGGAAGCGGTCGACGCTGGTCGTGTTGCTCAGCAGCCAGTGCGTGAGCAGTTCCCGGTCCCGCCGGTCCAGCGCGTCGCCGAGGACCAGCCGGCCGTAGGTGCGGCCGATGGCGTACGGGCTCGTCGTGTCCGTGCGCCGCCACGGCTCGGCGGTGTTGAGCTCGGGCTCCCAGCGGTCGAGGCGGGTGATCCGGTCGCCGAGGGAGCGGGCGAAACGGGTGATCGCGGTGGGGCCGCCGAGTTCGCGCAGGAGGAGGTTGCCGGCCGTGTTGTCGCTGTAGGTGATGGCCACTTCGGCGAGCTCGGCGATCGTCATGCCCTCGGCGAGGTGTGCCTTGGTCTGGTCCGAGCCCGGGATCACCAGGTCGTCCGCGGTGTAGTGGATCCGCCGGGCGAGCACCTCGCCGTCGCGGTCGAGGTCGCGCAGGACGGCGGCGGCCGCGAGGGCCTTGAACACGGAGCACATCGGGAAGCGCTCGTCGGCGCGGTACCGGACGGACCGCCTGGCCGTGAGGTGGTGCGCGAAGACGCCGAGCCGGGCGTCGTACCGCTCCTCCAGGGCGCGCAGCCGGGTGGCGACGGCGTCCTCGGCGGCGTACGCGGTCGTGCCGGTCAGGACGGTGGCCGTGCCGGCGGCCAGGAGGGCGCGGCGGGACAGTTTTCCGGAGCCTAAGATCTTTCTCTCCTTCGCTCGGGGACGGAAGCCGATCTCTTCAGTGATCGACGCCCGCGGTCATCCCTTGGTTGCACCGCCGTAGACCATCGGCCGACGGACAGGCCCGCCCGCGGCCGACACAGTGGCGGCATGGAGAAGACAACGGGGATCAGCCGGGCACAGTTCCTGACGGGAGCGGCGGCGCTGGGGGCGGCGGCGGTGCTGCCGGCCGGCCGCGCGGAGGCGACCGGGCGCGGACTGGAGCGCCACGGCGTCGTCTACACCGTCGGCGCGGGCGAGACGTCCGCCACCGCCTGGAGCGCCGCCCGGATGCGCCGGGACATCCGGGCCATCCGCGAGGACCTGCACGCCGACACCGTCGACGTCACCGGCGACGGTGTCGAACGCCTCACCGCCACCGCCGCCGAGGTGGCCGAACGCGGACTGCACGTCTGGCTCCAGCCGACCCTCGGGGACGTCCCGCAGCGGGACATCCTCGACCACCTGGCGGAGTGCGGCCGGTTCGCGGAGCGGCTGCGCCGGCAGGGCGCGAGCGTCGAGCTCAGCGTGGGCTGCGAGTTCTGGCTGTTCGTGCCGGGGATCCTGCCGGGGGACACGGCCCTGGAGCGGATCGAGAACCTGAGGAACGGCACCTACGACCGGGTGCGGATGCAGCGCGAACTGGCCCGCTTCACCGCGAGGGCGGCCAAGGTGGGCCGCTCGGTCTTCCAGGGCCGCCTCAGCTACGCCGCCGCCCAGGACGACGAGGTCGACTGGAACCTGTTCGACGTGGTCGGCATCGACTACTACTCGTCCTTCCGCCGACCACAGGACTACGTACGCGAGTTGCGGCAGTACCAGCGCTTCGGCAAGCCCGTCGCCATCACCGAGTTCGGCACCTGCACCTTCGTCGGCGCCCCCGAGGCCGGCGGCATGGGCTGGGACATCGTCGACTACGACAAGGACCCGCCGGAGATCAAGGGGAACGTCGTCCGCAGCGAGCACACCCAGGCCGTCTACCTCACCCAACTCCTCGACGTCTTCCAGTCGATGGGCCTCTACGCCGCGATGGCCTTCGAGTTCCTCACCGCCGACGCCCCGCACCGCCCCGACGATCCGCTTCACGACCTCGACATGGCGAGCTACGGCATCGCCAAGGCGATCAAGGACCGCCCCGACGACCCGCGTTCACCCTGGCACTGGGAACCGAAGGAGGCGTTCCACGCGCTGGCCCGCCGGTACCGAGGGTGCGGTCAGCGGCAGTAGAGGTCCTTCGCGGGCCGTTTGCCGGTGGCCAGGAAGCGGGACACCGTGGCGTCGCCGCACGCGGTGCCGTTGTCGAGGTAGGCGTCATGGCCGGTGGAGTCGTTGGTGACCATGACGGCCCGCCGGCCGAGCGCCTCGCGGAGCTTGAGGGCACCGCTGAGCGGGGTGGCCACGTCCCGTGCGTTCTGCACCATCAGGATGTTGGACGGTCCGCGGTCGCCGACGTGCACGGGTGCCTCCCTCGGCTCCCACGGCCAGGCGGTGCACGGCATGGCGTTCCTCGGCATGCCCCCGGTCAGCGGGAACTCGGCCCGGCTCCTGGCCACGCCCTCGCGGTAGAGCGCCGGGTCGCCCGGCCAGTCGACGTCGTTGCAGATGGTGGCGGCGCCGACCGCGGCGACGTTCTGGAGGACGGCCTCGGGCGGGCCCGCCGGCGCGGGCGGCACCGTGCCCTTTTGGGCGGCGAGGATCAGCTTGGCGAGGGCCGGGTAGTCGTCGGGGTCGTAGAAGGAGTCGAGCATCGTCTGGCGCAGGACGTTGCCGTTCAGCTCCTCGGGGTTGGCGCCCGGCCAGGGGATCGGCTCGCGGTCCAGGCGGGCGGCGAGCTTCAGGAACAGGGGGCGGACCTCGGCGGCCGTGTCGGCGAGGCGGTCCGGGTTGCTCGGTGCCGAGGCCCACTCGGCGAATTCGGGGAAGTTGTCCTCGGCACCCCGCTCGAACGCGGCGAGCCAGGCGCGCTCCCCCAGCACCGGGTCCGGGTTGTCGTTGCTGTCCAGGACGACACGGTCGGTGCGCCGCGGGAACAGCTGGAGGTAGGCGTCGGTGACATAGGTGCCGTAGGACACGCCCCATATGGACACCTTGCGCTCGCCGAGCGCGGTGCGGACGCGGTCGAGGTCACGGGCCTCGTTGAGGGTGCTGATGTGCCGGACGAGCTCGCCGCCGTTGCGGGCGCAGGCCTCGGCGACGCGCTTCCCCGCGGCCAAGTTCGCGTCGACCGAGCCGTCCGGGGCGGCCCAGGGCAGCAGGGTCGTCCGGGCCAGGTCCCGGTGTTCGAGCCCGCAGTCGACGGCCGTCGAGGGCGCCATCCCGCGCGGCGCGAACCCGATCAGGTCGTAGGCCTCCCGCACCTTCTCCGGCAGCTTCTGCCCCTTCCCCGAGGGGTCGTTCATGCTGTCGCCGCCGGGCCCGCCGGGGACGAGCAGCAGGGCACCGCGCCGGGCCTCCGGGTTCTCGGCGGGAATGCGGGAGACGGCGATCTCGATCTTCGGTCCGTCCGGGTCGGCGTAGTCCATGGGCACGGAGACGGTCGCGCACCGCTGGCGCGGATCGAGGCCGCCGCCCTCGCACTCGGTCCACCGGAGACCACTGGTGGCGGACGCGCTGAGCGGTGTCAGGACGCCGAGGACGACACCGGAGGCGGCGGCGATCAGGGCGAGGCTCTTCGTCATCTGCTTCATGCCAGGAGCCTCGCGGATCACCGGCCCCGGCCCCATCCGGGCAACTGCCGTATTCCCAGGGGGGTTTACCCCAGGACGGCCACCCGTCGTCGCGGACTTCGACGACCACGGTTCCCGCGTAGGGGAGAATGGGTCCATGAGTCTGTTCCGCCACGACGGCGTCGCGCCGCGCACCCGGTGCGGAGGCGTGCGATGAGTCTCTTCCGGGACGACGGGGTCGTGCTGCGGACGCAGAAGCTCGGCGAGGCGGACCGGATCATCACGCTGCTCACGCGCGGGCACGGAAGGGTGCGGGCCGTGGCCAGGGGCGTGCGGCGGACCAAGTCGAAGTTCGGGGCGCGCCTTGAGCCCTTCTCCCACGTCGACGTGCAGTTCTTCGCGCGGGGCAGCGAGCTGATCGGCCGCGGCCTGCCGCTGTGCACGCAGAGCGAGACCATCGCGCCGTACGGTGGCGGCATCGTCTCCGACTATGCCCGGTACACCGCCGGGACGGCCATGCTGGAGACCGCCGAGCGGTTCACCGACCATGAGGGCGAGCCGGCCGTGCAGCAGTACCTGCTGCTCGTCGGCGCCCTGCGCACCCTCGCCCGGGGCGAGCACGCGCCCCACCTCGTCCTCGACGCCTTCCTGCTGCGCTCCCTCGCCGTCAACGGCTACGCGCCCAGCTTCAGCGACTGCGCGCGATGCGGCATGACCGGCCCGAACCGCTTCTTCTCCGTGGCCGCCGGCGGCTCGGTCTGCGTGGACTGCCGGGTGCCCGGCAGCGTCGTACCGTCACCGCAGACCCTGGAGCTCCTCGCCGCGCTGCTTACGGGAGACTGGGAGACCGCGGACGCGAGCGAGCCGCGGTACGTCCGGGAGGGCAGCGGGCTGGTGTCCGCCTACCTGCACTGGCACATGGAGCGCGGGCTGCGCTCCCTTCGGTACGTGGAAAAGTCGTAGAGCACCACAGTCGTAGAGCACCCCACAGTCGTAGAGCACCACTGAGGAGACGAGAAGCACCATGGCCGTAAACGGGATCCTGGGGCGCCGGCGGCGCGAGTACCGGGCGCCGGAGCCGCACCCCTCCGGTGCCCGCGCGCCCAAGCTCCCCGGTGAGCTGATCCCCGAGCATGTGGCGATCGTCATGGACGGGAACGGGCGGTGGGCCAAGGAGCGCGGGCTGCCCAGGACGGAAGGGCACAAGGTCGGCGCCGAGCGGGTCCTCGACGTGCTCCAGGGCGCGATCGAGGCCGGCGTGAAGAACATCTCGCTGTACGCCTTCTCCACCGAGAACTGGAAGCGCTCGCCCGACGAGGTCCGCTTCCTCATGAACTTCAACCGCGACTTCATCCGCAAGACCCGTGACCAGCTCGACGAGCTGGGCATTCGCGTCCGCTGGGTGGGCCGGATGCCCAAGCTGTGGAAGTCCGTCGCCAAGGAGCTCCAGGTCGCCCAGGAGCAGACCAAGGGCAACGACAAGCTCACCCTGTACTTCTGCATGAACTACGGAGGCCGGGCCGAGATCGCCGATGCCGCCCAGGCCCTCGCCGAGGACGTGAAGGCGGGCCGTCTCGACCCGTCCAAGGTCAACGAGAAGACCCTCGCGAAGTACCTGTACTACCCGGACATGCCCGACGTGGACCTGTTCCTGCGGCCCAGCGGCGAACAGCGCACCTCCAACTACCTGCTCTGGCAGAGCGCGTACGCCGAGATGGTCTTCCAGGACGTCCTGTGGCCCGACTTCGACCGCCGCGACCTGTGGCGGGCCTGTGTCGAGTTCGCCTCCCGGGACCGCCGCTTCGGCGGGGCCGTCCCGAACGAGGAGCTCCTCAAGATGGAGGAAGCGATGAAGGGCGAGCCGGAGGACTGACCTCCGACCCGCCCCGTTGTCGTCGTTCAGGGGATCAGCCCGTCGTCACCGCGGTGTCGTCGATCACGAAGCTGGTCTGGAGCGAGGAGTCCTCGACGCCCGTGAACTTCAGGGCGACCGTCTGACCGGCGAAGGCCGACAGGCTGAAGGACTTCTGGACGTACCCGGAGGCCGCGTTCAGGTTGGAGTACGTGGCCAGGGTCGTCGACCCGGCGGTCACGGTCAGCTTGTCGTACTGCGTGCTGGTGCCGGTCTCCGCCGTGTCGACGTGCAGGTAGAAGGTGAACTTCGTCCCCGTGCAGGCGCTCGGGACCGTCACCGACTGGGAGAGCGTGTCGGTGTGGGTGGAGCCGTAGCCGTCCAGCCAGGCCTTGTAGGAGCCGGTGCGGGCGGCCTGGCTGGTGGAGTTGGTGATCACTCCGCTGCTCGCGGTCCAGGTGGTGCTGCCCGACTCGAAGCCCTGGTTGCCGAGGAGCTGGCTCGAGGTGCAGCTGCCGCCGCCCGACGAGTTCACCGTCCAGATGAAGGACGCGGTACCGGTGGCTCCGGTGCTGTCGGTCACCGTGACGGTGCTGCTGTAGCTGCCGGCCGTGGTCGGGGTGCCGGAGATCACGCCGGTGGAGCTGCTGATCGACAGACCGGTGGGCAGTCCGGAGGCCGCGTAGGTCAGTGAGCCGCTGTTGGTGCTGCTCGCGCTGACCTGGAGGCTCACGGCCGTCCCGACCGTGGTGGTCTGGCTGCCCGGGTTGGTCACCGTCACACCGGTCGACGGCACGGTGATGTGGCTGCCGACGTTGATGCCCGCGAAGGCGTTGCCGACCCCGGCGTACTGCGCGGAGCTGGTGCCGTAGAGGGCGGCGGCCGCGTTCAGGGCGGCGGTGCGGGCGCCGGCGTAGTTGGTGCTGGACGTCATGTACGTCGTCAGCGCCTTGTACCAGATCTGCAGGGCGGCGGCCCGGCCGATCCCGGCGACGGCGACACCGTCGGAGGTCGTGCTGTTGTACGTGACCCCGTTGATGGTCTTGGTGCCGCTGCCCTCGGAGAGCAGGTAGAACATGTGGTTCGCGGGACCGGACGAGTAGTGCACGTCGAGGTTGCCGACCCCGGAGTACCAGCTGTCCGCCGAGCCGCCGTCCTTGCTCGGCTTGTCCATGTACCGCAGCGGCGTGCCGTCGCCGTTGATGTCGATCTTCTCGCCGATGAGGTAGTCGCCCACGTCGGAGGAGTTGTTGGCGTAGAACTCCACGCCGGTGCCGAAGATGTCGGAGGTGGCTTCATTGAGGCCCCCCGACTCACCGGTGTAGTTGAGCCCCGCCGTGTTGGAGGTGACACCGTGGCTCATCTCGTGACCGGCCACGTCCAGCGAGGTCAGCGCGTGGGTGCTGCTGGTGCCGTCGCCGTAGGTCATGCAGAAGCAGTCGTCGTCCCAGAAGGCGTTGACGTACGCCGAGCTGTAGTGGACGCGGCTGTAGGCGGCGACCCCGTCGTTCTTGATGCCGCTGCGGCCGAAGGTGTTCTTGTAGAAGTCCCAGGTGGTCTGGGCCCCGTAGTGGGCGTCCACCCCGGCGGTCTGGGTGTTGGAGCCGGAGCCGGTGCCCCAGACGTCGTCGGCGTCGGTCATCAGGGTGCCGGTGCCCGAGGTGCCGTTGTTGAGGCTGTACGTCTTGTGGCCGCCGCGCGAGGTGTCGTACAGCTGGTACGTCGAACCGGAGAGCGTGGTGCCCATGGTGACCGTGCCGCTGTACTGGCTGTTGCCGGTGCCGGTCTCGACGCCCTCGTAGCGGGAGAGCTCGGCGCCGGTCGTGGCGTCGGTGATCACGTGCAGCTTGCTGGGCGTGCCGTCGTCCTGGAAGCCGGAGACCACCGTCTCCCAGGCGAGCTTCGGGGTGCCCGAGCCGGCCCAGATCACCTTGCGGGCGCTCTGCGCGGCGGGCTTGTCGGCGTCGAGCGCCTTGGCCGTCCTGAGGGCCTTCGTCTCGGCGGCCGCCTTGCCGAAGGTGGCGGTGGTGGACTTCACCGAGACGGTACGGCGGTTGTTGTTGAAGGTCGCGCCGAGCGTGCCCGTCGCCTGTGCGGCCGGCGGCGTGTGCACGACCAGGTCGCCGCCGAGGACGGGCAGCCCGTCGTAGGTGCGCTCGTAGCGGGTGTGGACGGTGCCGTCGTTGTCCTTGACGACGTCCTTGACGACCAGTTTCTCCTTGGCGCCGAGGCCGAGGGAGTCGGCGGTCGTCCCGGCTTTGCCGGACGCGCTCTTGATCAGTGCGGTGCGCTGGGCGGGGGAGAGCTTGGCTTCCAGACCTCCGGTGCGCAGCGGACCGAGGTGGGGGGAGGAGGGCCCGGCGGCGGCGGGGACCGTCTGGACGCCTACGGCGAGGAGGGAGGCCGCGGCCACCAGGGACGCGGCGGCGGCTGATCTTCGTGGGGAGGGTCTCACTCGTACTCCTACTGCTACGACGGGGTGGAGGTGCCGTGCGGGAACTGCGTGAGAGCTGGGGGGAGCGTGGCACTGTTGACCCGTCCATGTCATGCAAAGGAGGCCGAGACAAGGGTTAACCCTCGACTCGGCTGTGAGACCCCTGTGGGGTCAGGCCTGGGCGGCCGCGCAGTCCGCGCAGGTGCCGAAGATCTCCACGGTGTGCGCCACGTTGACGTATCCGTGCTCGGCGGCGATGGCGTCGGCCCACTTCTCGACGGCCGGGCCCTCGACCTCCACCGCTTTGCCGCAGACCCGGCAGACCAGGTGGTGATGGTGCTCGCCGCTGGAGCAGCGGCGGTAGACGGACTCGCCGTCGGAGGTGCGCAGGACGTCGACCTCGCCCGCGTCGGCGAGGTTCTGGAGGGTGCGGTAGACCGTGGTCAGACCGACGGCGTCGCCCTTGTGCTTGAGCATGTCGTGCAGTTCCTGCGCGCTTCGGAACTCGTCGACCTCGTCGAGGGCCGCCGCCACGGCGGCCCGCTGCCGGGTGGCGCGACCCTTCACGGGCGGTCCTGCGGTCGTCACGGGTTCCTCCTTCGTTCGGCACCTGCCGGGCCATTGTGCCAGCCCGGCCTGTGCCCGGTCAGACGCCGACCGGGCCGTCCGCCTCCCGACTGGCCGGAATCACACACTCCGCGGGGTCCGGGGCGGGCTGCGCGGCGGCGGCCGCCCGGGCCCGTCGCCTGGCCAGCGGGGTCGCGAGACCCGTCAGCACGACGAAGGCTCCGATGGTCAGCAGCACGATCGTCGCGCCGGGCGGGACGTCCTGGTAGTACGAGGTCACAGTGCCGCCGATCGTCACCGTCACGCCGATCGCCACCGCGATCGCGAAGGTGGCCGCGAAGCTCCGGGTGAGCTGCTGCGCCGCCGCCACCGGCACCACCATCAGCGCGCTGACCAGCAGCAGGCCGACCACGCGCATCGCGACGGTCACCGTCACCGCGGCTGTGACCGCGGTCAGCAGGTTGAGCGCGCGCACCGGGAGACCGGTGACCCGGGCGAACTCCTCGTCCTGGCTGACCGCGAAGAGCTGCCGGCGCAGCCCCAGGGTGACGAGCACCACGAACGCGGCCAGCACACAGATCGCCGTCACGTCCGATGCGGAGACCGTGGACAGCGAACCGAACAGGTACGACGTGAGGTTGGCGTTCGAGCCGCCGGGCGCGAGGTTGATGAACATCACGCCGCCGGCCATGCCGCCGTAGAAGAGCATCGCGAGGGCGATGTCGCCCCGGGTCCTGCCGTACCAGCGGATCAGCTCCATGAGGACTGCGCCGAGGACCGAGACCAGGGTCGCCATCCACACCGGCGACCAGGAGAGCAGGAAGCCGAGGCCGACGCCGGTCATGGCGACATGGCCGATGCCGTCGCCCATCAGGGCCTGGCGGCGCTGGACGAGGTAGATGCCGACGGCGGGGGCGGTGATGCCGACCAGGACGGCGGCGAGCAGGGCCCGCTGCATGAAGGCGTAGTCGAGGAAGTCCATCAGCTCAGCAGTCCCGTACGGATCGGCTCGTGGTCGTGGGGGTGGACGTGGTCGTGGCCCGGCAGGGCGTGCTGGCCGACCGCGCGCGGGGGCGGGCCGTCGTGCTGGACACACCCGTCGCGCAGGACGACAGCCCGGTCGATAAGGGGCTCCAGCGGGCCCAGTTCGTGCAGTACGAGCAGGACCGTGGTGCCCTGGGCGACCTGCTCCCCGAGCGTGCGCGCCAGCACCTCCTGGCTGGCCAGGTCCACGCCCGCCATCGGCTCGTCCATGATCAGCAGTTCGGGTTCGGCGGCGAGCGCGCGGGCGATCAGCACCCGCTGGTGCTGGCCCCCGGAGAGGGCGTTGACGGAGTCCTTCGCGCGGTCCGCCATGCCGACCAGCTCCAGGGCACGGCGCACGGCTTCCTTGTCGGCCTTGCGGAGCACGCCGAAACGGGCGCGGGACAGGCGCCCGGAGGAGACGATCTCGGTGACGGTCGCGGGGACGCCGCCCGCGGCGGTGGTGCGCTGCGGGACGTACCCGACCCGGGCCCAGTCCCTGAACCGCCCGCGCGGGGTGCCGAAGAGCTCGATCTCCCCGGCGGACGCGGGGACTTGGCCGATGATCGTGCGGATCGCGGTCGACTTGCCGGAGCCGTTGGCGCCGAGCAGCGCGACGACCTCACCGCGGTGCACGGTGAGGTCGATGCCGCGCAGGACGGGCCGCGAGCCCAGGTCGGCGCGGACCCCGCGCAGCGCGATGACGGGCTCGCTCATGCCGTCCTCCGGTGTCATTTCGCTCCCAGGGCGCTCTGCAGCGCCTTGAGGTTGGCTTCCTGTACCGCGAAGTAGTCCTTGCCGCGGGACTTCTTGGTGATGCCCTCGATCGGGTCGAGGACGTCCGTCTTCAGCCCGGCGTCGGAGGCGATGGTCTTCGCGGTCCTGTCGCTGACGAGCGTCTCGTAGAACACGGTCGTGACGCCGTCGGCCTTCGCCATCTTCTCAAGGTCCCTGACGCGGTTGGCGCTCGGCTCCGACTCCGGGTCGAGGCCGTTGATGGCCTCCTCGGTGAGGCCGTAGCGCTCGGCGAGGTAGCCGAAGGCGGCGTGGGTGGTGATGAAGACCTTGGTGCCGGTGTTCTCGAGCCCGGTCTCGAACTTCGTGTTCAGGGCGTCGAGCTTCTTCACCAGTGCCGCGGTGTTGGCCTTGTAGTCGGCCGCGTGGTCCGGGTCCGCCTTCTCGAAGGCATTGCCGACGCCCTCGGCGACCTGGGAGTAGCGCACCGGGTCGAGCCAGATGTGCGGGTCGAGGCCGCTCAGTTCCTCGTCGGCGTGGTCGTCGTGCTCGGCCGCGTGGCCGCCGACCTCGTTGCCGTGCTTCTCCAGCTCGGTGAGGGAGGAGGCGTCGATCTTGGTGGTGATCCCGGACTGGTCCACCGCCTTGTCGACGGCGGGCTGGAGGTTCTTGAGGTAGAGCACCGCGTCGGACTTCTCCAGCGCCACGGTCTGCTTGGCGCTGATCTCCAGGTCGTGCGGCTCCTGGCCGGGCTGGGTGAGACTGGTGACGCTCACATGGTCCCCGCCGATCTGCTCGGCGAGGAAGGCCATCGGGTAGAAGGACGCGACGACGTCGAACTTGCCGGTGTTGCCGACGGCGGTGCTGTCGGTGGAGCACGCGGAGAGGGCGGCGAGGGCACCGGCGGCAGCGACCATGGGTATGAGGCGACGTCGTACGTTCATGACAGTCATTTTCATCAAATATGGAAACGGTTGTCAACAAAGTCCGGGGCGCGAACCGATTTGATACGAGGGGTGGCCGCGCCGGTAACCTGAGGCATTCGCTGCCGTCCCGTAATGAAGAGAGCACCGTGGCCGCCGACAAGATCGACACCATCGTCAGCCTGAGCAAGCGCCGTGGCTTCGTATTCCCCTGCAGTGAGATCTACGGTGGTCAGAAGGCCGCCTGGGACTACGGACCGCTGGGTGTCGAGCTCAAGGAGAACCTGAAGCGTCAGTGGTGGCGCTACATGGTGACGTCGCGCGAGGACGTGGTCGGTCTCGACTCGTCCGTCATCCTGGCCCCCGAGGTCTGGGTCGCCTCCGGTCACGTCGCCACCTTCTCCGACCCGCTCACCGAGTGCACCTCCTGCCACAAGCGGTACCGCGCGGACCACCTGGAGGAGGCCTACGAGGCCAAGAAGGGGCACGCCCCGGAGAACGGCCTCGCCGACGTGAACTGCCCCAACTGCGGCAACAAGGGCCAGTTCACCGAGCCCAAGCAGTTCTCGGGTCTGCTCTCCACCCACCTCGGCCCGACCCAGGACACCGGCTCCGTCGCCTACCTGCGTCCCGAGACCGCGCAGGGAATCTTCACCAACTTCGCCCAGGTGCAGACCGCTGCGCGCAAGAAGCCGCCGTTCGGCATCGCGCAGATGGGCAAGTCCTTCCGCAACGAGATCACGCCCGGCAACTTCATCTTCCGCACCCGCGAGTTCGAGCAGATGGAGATGGAGTTCTTCGTCAAGCCGGGCGAGGACGAGAAGTGGCAGGAGTACTGGATGGAGCAGCGCTGGAACTGGTACACCGGCCTCGGTCTCCGCGAGGAGAACATGCGCTGGTACGACCACCCGGCGGAGAAGCTCTCCCACTACTCCAAGCGCACCGCCGACATCGAGTACCGCTTCCAGTTCGGCGGCAACGAGTGGGGTGAGCTGGAGGGCGTGGCCAACCGCACCGACTACGACCTCACCGCCCACTCCAAGGCCTCCGGCCAGGACCTCTTCTTCTACGACCAGGAGGCCGGCGAGCGCTGGACGCCGTACGTCATCGAGCCCGCTGCCGGTGTCGGCCGCGCGATGCTGGCGTTCCTGCTCGACGCCTACGTCGAGGACGAGGCGCCCAACGCCAAGGGCAAGCTGGAGAAGCGCACGGTGCTGCGCCTCGACCACCGCCTGGCCCCGGTGAAGGTCGCGGTGCTGCCGCTGTCCCGCAACCCGGAGCTGTCCCCGAAGGCCAAGGGCCTCGCCCAGACGCTGCGCCAGAACTGGAACATCGAGTTCGACGACGCCGGCGCGATCGGCCGCCGCTACCGGCGCCAGGACGAGATCGGTACGCCGTACTGCGTGACGGTCGACTTCGACACCCTCGAGGACAACGCGGTGACGGTCCGCGAGCGGGACTCCATGAAGCAGGAGCGCGTGTCCCTCGACCAGATCGAGGGCTACCTGGCCGGGCGTCTCGTCGGCTGCTAGGTCCGCCGCCCGGGAGGTCCGGCGGCTGTGAGGTCCAGCGGCGGTCGGTGCGTCGTCGTCTGCGGACGCGTCGTGGCCGGCCGCGCAGTTCCCCGCGCCCCCAACGGGGCGCGCCGAGGGCGCCCCTGACGAGTGGCCCCCGATGCAGGTGCCGGTGTGGACCTGTATCGGGGGCCTTTCCGTGTTCAGGCTGGCCCCATGAGCCTCGCCTTCCTCCTCATCACGCTTGTCGTGGTCGCCACTCCCGGCACCGGCGTCGTCTACACGCTCGCCGCCGGGCTCTCCCGCGGCCGGCGCGCGAGTGTCGTCGCCGCGTTCGCCTGCACCCTCGGGATCGTGCCGCACGTCCTGGCCACGGTCACCGGACTCGCCGCGCTGCTGAACGCCAGTGCCGCGGCCTTCCAGGCGGTCAAGTACGCCGGGGTCGCCTACCTCCTGTACATGGCCTGGGCGACCGTGCGGGACGAAAATGTGATCGACGTCGACCACGACGGCGCGCCCCGGTCCGCGGGCCGCGTGATCGTCAAAGGGGTGCTGATCAACCTCCTCAACCCGAAGCTGACGATCTTCTTCTTCGCGTTCCTGCCCCAGTTCGTGAACCCGGCCCAGCCGCATGCCGTGCCGCGCATGCTGGCGCTGAGCGGGATCTTCATGCTGGCGACCTTCGTGGTCTTCGCCGGGTACGGGGTGCTCGCCGCCTCGGTCCGCATTCATGTGATCTCGCAGCCTCGGGTGCTGGCCTGGCTGCGGCGGAGTTTCGCGGCGTCCTTCGTGCTGCTCGGAGCCAAGCTGGCCACGACCGACGCATGAGGCTGACATATGACAGCTGACAGATATTGAAATCTGTCAGCTGTCATGGCAGGGTGGTCGCCATGACGATGCGAACCCGAACTCTCGGCACCACCGGTCCCCAGGTCTCCGCCCTCGGCCTCGGCTGCATGGGCATGTCCGGTATGTACGGCGAGGCGGACCGTGCCGAGTCGATCGCCACCATCCACGCCGCTCTGGAGGCCGGCGTCACCCTGCTGGACACCGGCGACTTCTACGGCATGGGCCACAACGAACTGCTGATCAGCGAGGCGCTGCGCACCGCTCCGGCCGCCCTGCGCGAGAACGCGCTGCTCAGTGTGAAGTTCGGCGCCCAGCGCGACCCGGACGGCGCGTGGCACGGCTACGACGCCCGCCCGGCCGCCGTGAAGACCTGGGCCGCGTACTCCCTCCAGCGCCTCGGCGTCGACCACATCGACGTCTACCGCCCCGCCCGGCTCGACCCGCAGGTGCCGATCGAGGAGACCGTCGGGGCGATCGCGGAACTCGTCGAGAAGGGGTACGTCCGCCACATCGGGCTGAGCGAGGTCGGACCGGAGACCATCCGCCGGGCCGCCGCCACCGCCCCGATCGCCGACCTCCAGATCGAGTACGCGCTCATCTCCCGCGGCCCCGAGCGGGAGATCCTCCCCGTCCTGCGCGAGCTCGGCATCTCCGTCACCGCGTACGGAGTGCTCTCCCGCGGGCTGATCTCCGGCCACCTCACGGCAGAGCGGCAACTCGCCACGAACGACTTCCGCGCCCACTCGCCCCGCTTCCAGGGCGAGAACCTCCAGCACAACCTCGCCCTGGTCGAGTCCCTGCGCAAGATCGCCGAACAGAAGGGCATCACGGTCGCGCAGATCGCCATCGCCTGGGTGGCCTCCCGGGGCGACGACATCGTGCCGCTGGTCGGCGCGCGGACCCGCGAGCGGCTCGGCGAGGCGCTGGGCGCCCTGGACGTGACCCTGGACGCCGCCGACCTGGCCGCCATCGAGGACGCCGTACCGGCGGACGCGGCGGCCGGCGAGCGGTACCCGACGCCGCAGATGGCCATGCTCGACAGCGAGCGATGAGCGGTGAGCGGCGAACGATGAACACCGTGCCGGGTACGGTCTAGGCATGCCCCCGACCACCGAGATCCTGACCGCCGAGCGCATCCTCGAAGCCACCGAGGAGGTGCTGCGCCGCCACGGCCCGGCCAAGGCCACCGTGGTCGACGTGGCACGCGCGCTCGGCGTCAGCCATGGCAGCGTCTACCGGCACTTCCGGACGAAGGCGGCGCTGCGGGAGGCCGTGACGAAGCGGTGGCTGGACCGGGCGACGGGCGTACTGGCCGCGATCACCGACGAGGACCGTGCCCCGGAGGCCCGGCTGCGGGACTGGCTCGCCGCGCTCTTCGAGGCCAAGCGCCGCAAGGCGGGCGACGATCCGGAACTCTTCGCCACGTACTCGGTCCTGGCCGGTGAGAACGGCGTGGCGGTCACCGAGCACCTCACCGAGCTGACCGACCAGCTGACCCGCATCGTCCAGGACGGCATCGACGCGGGCACCTTCACCGTCACCGCCCCGGCCACCACGGCCCGGGCCCTCTTCCAGGCCACGGCCCGCTTCCACGACCCCGGCTATGCCGGTGAGTGGGAAAAGCCGGGCGCCGAAGGGGAGTTCACGGCGCTGGTGGACCTGCTGGTACGGGGCCTCAAGGCCTGACCGCCACCACCGCCGCCCTCTTTACGTCTTCGACGGGTCCACCGTCGCCTGGTGGGCCTCCGCCAGATGCTCCTCCGCCTTCAGCCAGGGCAGGAACTGGGCCGCCTTGCGCCAACCACAGGTGTCACATCTGACCGTGCGCTGCGCGCCCTTGCGCTGCACCTGGACGACGTGCTCGCGGCCGTGCTGGTCCCAGCGGCTCACCTTGCTCGTGTTGCTCGTGCCGATCTGCGCCATGTGCCTCGCCTCCGGCTAGGAGTGTGCAGCAAGAACAACATCAACAGCAGTGGCAACAGCAGTATCTTCACGGGGCGTTCGCCAGGACCGAGCGCGGTCGGTGGCCCGGTCAGGCGACCGTCCGCGGCAGCCGCAGGCTCAGTACGCCGGTCAGCGCCACCCCGGCCAGCTGGACGAGGAGCGTCGTCACCAGGGCGTCCCGCATGCCCATGCCCGGCACCAGGGCCAGGAAGAGACTGCCCAGCGTGGCCACGCCCAGGGCCAGGGCGGACTGCTGGGTGGTGACCATCACGCCACTGCCCACACCGGCCCGCGCGGGCGGCACCTCGGACAGGACGATCCTGAAGATGACGGGCAGTTGGAGGGCCTGGCCGACTCCGGCGATCGCGCCGCCCGGCAGGAGAGGCAGCAGACCGAGGTCCGGCCACGAGGAGCGGGCCGCCAGGATCATCAGGCCCAGGCCGACCGCCTGGATCAGCGCGCCCGCGGTCACCACCCGGGTGCCGTAGCGGGAGATCAGGCGTGGCCCGGCGATCGACGTGCACAGGAACGTCACCGCGAGCGGCACCAGCGCGAGGCCCGCCTGCACGGGGCTGCGGCCCGCTCCCTCCTGGAGGGCGACCGCGATCACGAACATGAAGCCGGCGAAGCCCATGGAGAAGGGCAGGATCAGCAGCAGGCCGCGGCGCAGGGACACCAGCTCGAACAGGCTCGGGGGGACGAGCGGCGTACGGCCCTGGCGGTCCGCCCTGCGCTCCACCGCGAAGAACGCCCCCGCCAACAACGGGAACGCCGCCAGCGACAGCCACGTCCACAGCGGCCAGCCCGCCGCCCTGCCCTCGGTCAGCGGGGCGAGCAGCGAAAGCAGGGTCGCGGCCAGCAGGACCGTGCCCGGGCCGTCCACCGGCTCCGGGCGGGGAGAGCGGGTCTCGGGGACCGTACGGGCCGCGAGAACCAGGCCGGCCAGGACGACCGGGACGTTCACCAGGAACGCCGCCCGCCAGCTCGTGCCCGCGATGTCGGCCGCCACCAGGACTCCGCCGAGGATCTGCCCCGCCACCATCGCGAGGCCGGCGGTGGCGCCGTAGAGGCCCATCGCCCGTGCCCGGCGGGGCCCGGCCGTTGCCGACTGAATGGTGGCGAGGACCTGCGGCAGCATCGCGGCCGACGCGGCGCCCTGCGCGACGCGCGCCGCGACCAGCGTCCACGCGGTCGGTGCGAGCCCGCACGCCAGGGAGGTCAGCCCGAACGCCAGCATGCCGCCAAGGAACAGCCGACGCCGCCCGAAGAGGTCGCCGAGCCGGCCGCCGAGGACGAGCAGGACGGCGTACGCCAACCCGTAACCCGCCACGACGAGTTCGAGGACCGACTCGCTCGCGGACAGGTCGGCGCCGATGCTGGGCAGGGCGACGTTGACGATGAAGAAGTCGATGAGGGGCAGTGCCGCGGCGAGCAGCACCGTGAACAGTCCGAGGCCGCCCAGCTCGGACGGCGCTGCGGCACGGACGGGGTGTGGAGTGGTGGTTTCGGTCGTCACACCCATGAGCCTGCGC
This sequence comes from Streptomyces sp. NPDC024687, assembly GCF_055559055.1. Classification (NCBI taxonomy): domain Bacteria; kingdom Bacillati; phylum Actinomycetota; class Actinomycetes; order Kitasatosporales; family Streptomycetaceae; genus Streptomyces; species Streptomyces sp. NPDC024687. Next base: position 441,654 of record NZ_JBVHLJ010000001.1, read on the forward strand.
CCGCTCCCAGACGGGTACCAGAGTCTTCTTATCCTGGTAGAAGAACCACCTGGCAACAGGGTCCCGGTGCGGGCAGGCTGGAGGCATGACCACCATGGCCCAGGAGACAGCCGTACCGGAGACCGCATCCCTGTCGTCCTTCTCGTCCCTCTCGTCGATCCGGCGCCATGAGCTCGCCGCCTTCCTGCGCCACCGGCGTGAGCACATCACCCCCGAGCAGGTCGGACTGCCCCGCGGCCGCAGGCGGCGCACCCCTGGCCTGCGCCGGGAGGAGGTCGCCCAGCTCTCCGCGGTCGGCGTCACCTGGTACACCTGGCTGGAGCAGGCCCGGGACATCCAGGTCTCCGTGCAGGTCCTGGACGCCCTCGCCCGCGCGCTGCTGCTGGACCCGAGTGAGCGCTCGCACCTCTTCCAGCTCGCCGGGGCGGTCGATCCGACCCCGGCCACGGTCTGCCCGTCCATCACACCGGGATTGCGGGAGATCCTGGAGCAGCTGGAGCCGCTCCCGGCCTGTGTGCAGAACAGCCGGTACGACATCCTCGCCCACAACCGCACCTACGGCCTGCTGCTGTGCGACCTGGACGCCGTGCCGCCCGAGGACCGCAACTGCATGATCCTCTCCTACACCAACGACGACTGGCGCTCCTCGATCGTCCACCTGCCGGAGGTGCAGCGGCTGATGGCCGCCCGCTTCCGCGCCACCATGGCCGGCCACCTCGCCGAGCCCGGCTGTCAGATGCTCCTGAAGCGGCTGCGCACGGAGTCCCAGGAGTTCCGCGAGGTCTGGGACCGGCACGAGGTCATCGAACACCGAAGCCGCCGCAAGGAATTCATGAATCGCTACGTCGGCCATGTCAGCGTCGACCACACCGACCTCTGGCTCGGCCCCGAGGCCGGCCCGCGCCTGGTGACCTACGCCCCGGCGGACGAGGAGTCCCGGCGGCGGCTGGAGAGGCTGCACGCGATCGCCCTGGAGCGGAACCCCGCCCGCACGGCGTGAGCGCGATCTCGGCGCGACCTCTCCTATGACGCCGCCGAACCCCGCGCCTGACCTGTTGTCGCCGGTGGGGATGACCGTCCGAAGTGCGGGAACTCGGTCGGTCGGAAGTGAAAGACCCCCCACAGGCGAGGCGAGTCATGGCCGAGCAGAAGTCGTCGCAGCAGGCAGCAGAGTCAGGGTCACCGGCACCGGCACAGCAGCTTCCGCAGCCGCTGCGGGCGGCCGTGTCGGTACTGGGAAAGGTTCCCGGCGCCGGGACGGTGGGCCGGGTGGCAGAGGGAGCGCTGGACCGCGTCGGCGCGGTGTCGCCGCGTGGCCGACGGCTCGCGGTATACGCCGGGGCCGGGGTGCTCGGTGTCGCGGGCATCGTCGAGTGGCCCGTCGCGGTCACCGGGGCGGCGGTGGCGTGGCTGACACAGCCCAGGCAGGGGGAGGGGGCGGAGCCGGAGGACGCCGGCCGGCCCACACCACGGGTACTGGCGTCGTCCCACGGCACACCGCGCACCTCACCGGGCAGGCGGCCGGTCTCGTCCCCGGCAACGCCCTCCGACCGGCTCCCTCCCCATGAGACGACGGCGGAGCCACCCGGCCGACGCGGCCCCGGGGGCTCCACGGCAGGCCGTATCCGTTCCGGCGACTGAGGACGTGCGATGAACCGAGGACTCACGACGGCCGCCGCGGGCCTCGTCATGGCCGGCCCCCGCCTGCTCGCCCGGGGCACCCCCGCCGCGGTCGGCGTGGCCGCGGGGGCGGTGGCCGGAACGGCCCGGGCCGGCGTACGCACCGCGGACTTCGCGGCCCGCGCGACGAGGGCCGCCCGAGCGGCCCTGCCCGGCGCGCCCCAGCACTGGCGGGCGGGCCAACGGGTCCATGTGCCGCTGCGTACGGAGGCGGACGCGGGACACGGAGCACAGGGTGCCGCCACCGAACCGGCCACCGAACACGCCACCGGACACCGCGCCCGCCGCCTCGCCGTCGCGCTCGCCGAGCATCCCGACGTCGCTCTCGCCTACTGGGACCAGGGCCTCGGGCGGCTCGTCGTGACCGCGGTGGAGGAAGCGGCCACCGAGCGGGTCACGGAGCGGGTATCGGCACTCGCCGAGCGGTACGGCCTGGTGGCGGACGGCCAGGATGTCGAGGAGCTCGCCCACCCCGGTGACCCCGGCTCCATACGCACCGCCGCCCTCGCGCTCGCCGCCGACGCCGTCGGAGTCGCCGCCGCGTTCACCGGGTCCGCGGTGCGGCTGCCCGCCTCACCGCGGCCGGTGACCGCGGTCGCGACCCTGCTGCGGGAGAACCCCCGCTTCAGGGGCTGGCTGCGGGGACGGCTCGGGAGCGCCCGCATGGACGTGGCGCTGGCCGTCGCGAACGCCGCCGTGCACGGCGCCGGCCAGAGCCCCACCTCCCTGCTGCTCGACGGAACCCTGCGCACCTGCCAGCTGACGGAGGCGGTCGTACGGACGGCCACCTTCGAAGCCGTCCACGACGACCTGTGCGTCCCGGACCGGGACAGCCTGCCCGCCGACCTCGCCCTGCGCCCGCCCCCGCGCCCCTCACCCGCCCAGGAGTACGCGGGCAACGCCGCTGCCGGCAGCATCGCGGGCGCCGTCGCCGCGCTCCTCGTCAAACACGACGTGACCGAGGCCGCGGAGGCCGTCCTCGCGGGTTCCCCCAAGGCCGCGCGCTACGGCCCCGCCGCCTTCCACGCCGTACTGAGCACAGCCCTGTCCCGCTCCGGCGTCCTGGTGCGCGACCCGGACCGGCTGCGGCAGCTGGAGACCGTCGGCACCGTCCTGCTGCACCCGAGCGCCCTGCGCACCCCGGGCGCGGGCGCCGACCCCTGGGCCGAACCCGTGCTGGACGCGGCCCGGCGCGCCGGACTCCGCGTCGTCGTCGTGGACGACCCCGCCCTGGCCGACTTCACCGGCCTCGCCGACCAAGTCGTGGACGCCGGGCGGCCGTTGCGGGACATCGTCGACCAACTCCGCGACGACGACAGCGAAGACGAGGATGACGGGAACGGCGGTGGGGTTCTCACGATCGCCCGCCCCCAGGACGCCGACGTCGTCGCCGGACTCCTGCGCGGTGACGTGGCGGTCTCGCTCACCGACGGCGGCTGCGCGGTCGCCTGGGGCGCCGACGTGCTCGCCCCGCACGGACTCCCCGACGTCTGGCGGCTGTTGACCGCCGTACCGGAGGCCCGCGCGGTCGGCCACCGCTCCCAGACCCTGGCCCGCTCGGGCGCCGCCCTGTCCGGACTCCTCGTCGCCGTCGGCGAGTCCGGCCGCGGCCGACGCCGTACGCCACTCCCCGGCCTCCGGCACGCACCCGTCGACGCCGCCGCGGCCGCCGCCCTCTTCTCCGGCACCCGCGCCGCCCTCCGCGTGGCCACCGCGAGCCCCCCGCACCCGCGTCCCCGGGTCGCCTGGCACGCCCTGGACCCGGACGACGTACGCGACCGGCTCGAACAGGAGGCACCCCCGGAGCCGACGCTCGTCGAGCAGACGACCGAACGGGTCCGCGCCGCCGCCGTCACCGTCGTACGACTGCCCGTGCTGGCCCCCGTCAGGTGGTCGGCGCAGCTCGCCCGTGCCGTGCGCGGGGAGCTGGACGACCCGCTCACCCCCGTCCTGGCGGTCGGCTCGGCCGCGTCCGCGATCCTCGGGTCCGCGATGGACGCCCTGCTGGTGGTCGGTGCCCTCGACCTGAACGCCCTCGTCGGCGGACTCCAGCGGCTGCGCGCCGAGCGGGCCCTGTCCGGGCTGCTCGCCCAGCAGAAGCAGAAGGCCCGGGTCACGCAGGAGGACGCGGAACCGCAGGTCGTCGACGCCGCCAGGCTGAGCCCGGGTGACGTCATCGAACTCACGCTGGACGACGTCGTGCCCGCCGACGCCCGGCTGCTGTGGGAGGACGGCCTGGAGGTCGACGAGTCCGCGCTGACCGGCGAGTCCCTCCCGGTGGACAAGTGCACCGACCCGAGCCCGCGCGCCCCCGTCGCCGAACGGCACTGCATGGTCTTCGAGGGGACGACCGTGGTGGCCGGAAACGCCCGCGCGGTCGTCGTGGACACCGGCGACCGCACCGAGGCCGCCCGCGCCGTCACGCTCGCGGCGCGTACCCCGGCCGCCGCCGGAGTCCAGGCCCGGCTCCAGGAACTGACCCGCAAGGCACTGCCGTTGACGATGGCGGGCGGCGCCGCGGTCACCGGGCTCGCCCTGGTGCGCGGCACGCCCCTGCGGCAGGCGGTCAGCGGCGGGGTCGCGGTCGCGGTGGCCGCCGTACCGGAAGGGCTGCCGCTGGTGGCCACGGTCGCGCAGCTGGCGGCGGCCCGCCGGCTCAGCGCGCACGGCGTCCTGGTCCGCGCCCCGCGCACCCTGGAGGCGCTGGGCCGCATGGACACCATCTGCTTCGACAAGACCGGCACGCTCACCGAGAACCGGCTGCGCCTGGTCCGGGTCGCCGACGCGGAGGGCACGGTCCACCGCCTCGACGAGCCCGGCGCGGACGGCCCGCTGCGGATCGCGGCCCGCGCCTGCCCCCAGCTCGACGGCGACTCCGGGCAGCGCCCGGCCCACGCCACCGACGAGGCCGTCCTGGACGCGGCCGGCCCCGACGAGGAGTGGACCCAGCTGGAGGGCCTGCCCTTCGAGGCCGGCCGCGGTTACGCCGCCGCGGTCGGACATCCGGGCGACGGCTCCCCGGTCCTGGTGCTCAAGGGGGCCCCGGAGACCGTCCTGCCCGCCTGTGCCGACCTGCCCGCCGACGCCTCGGACCTGGCCCACTCCCTGGCGGCCGACGGCCTGCGCGTCCTGGCGGTGGCCCGGCGTCCGCTCGACGGTGACGGCGACGAGAAGGCCGTACTCGAAGAGCCTTTGCAGGACCTGGAGTTCGTGGGTCTCCTCGCCCTCGCCGACGTCGCCCGGGAGACCTCCCCGGCCCTCGTGCGCGGGCTGCGCGAGGCCGGCGTACGGCCCGTCGTGCTGACCGGCGACCACCCGCAGACCGCCCGCGCCATCGCCACCGACCTGGGCTGGCCCGAGGACGCCACGGTCGTCACCGGCGACGAACTGGCCGCCGCCGACCGCTCGGCCCGCTCCCGGATGCTGCGCGACGCCGATGTCGTGGCCCGGGTCGCGCCCGAGCAGAAACTCCAGGTCGTGGAGGCGCTCAGGGACGCGGGCCGGGTCGTCGGCATGGTCGGCGACGGCGCCAACGACGCGGCCGCCATCCGCGCCGCCGACATCGGCGTCGGCATCAGCGCCCGCGGCTCGGCCGCCGCCCGCAACGCCGCCGACCTCGTCCTGACCGGCGACGACCTCACCGTCCTCATCGAGGCCGTCCGCGAGGGCCGCGCCCTGTGGCACAGCGTCGCCGACGCCATCGCGATCCTGATCGGCGGCAACGCGGGCGAGGTGGGCTTCGGCATCCTCGGCACCCTCCTGTCGGGCGCCGCGCCCCTGTCCACCCGCCAGATGCTCCTGGTGAACCTCTTCACCGACCTGTTCCCGGCGATGGCCGTGGCGGTGACGCCGACGGAGAAACCGACGGAGGACGAGCCCTCGGTCGACACGATCCTGGGCGCCGCTCTGACCCGCCAGATCCGTGAGCGCGCGATCACCACCTGCCTGGGCGCCACCGTGGCCTGGTTGATCGGCCGCTTCACCCCGGGCACGGCCCGCCGCTCGACGACGATGGCACTGTGCGCGGTGGTGGGCACACAGCTGGCCCAGACCCTGGCCGACCGCCGGGAGAGCCCCTTGGTCCGCTTCACGTCCCTGGGCTCGGCGGTGGCGTTGTTCGCCGTAGTGGAAATCCCGGGCGTGAGCCAGCTGTTCGGCTGCACACCGCTGGGGCCGCTGGCGTGGGCGGGGGTGGCGGCGGCGATCGTGCTGGCGCTGGCGGGCCAGAGGTTTGTACCCGCTGTGGAGCGAACGGTACTGAATCAGCTGCGCTGAGTTGACGCACTGAGGGGCGCGGGGCTGGGTCGATGTGCGGCTACCGCCGCGTGGGCGCGAGCAACCCCCACCGGCTAGCAGCCGCCAAACTAGGCGCTGACCCCCGCCGCCTCGCGAACCTCAACCGACTCCAGCCGCTCAGCCGTCCGCTCAGCAGAACGCCGGGCCCACGGCCCAGTAGTCACCGCCCCGAGCACCAGCACAGAAAGCCCGCACCCGGCCAGAATCCACCACCCCGGCACCGCGGCGGACACGAACTTCTCCTTGTACGACGAGGAGCTCACCCCGGAAGCCAGCACCGCCCCGACCACCGCGACCCCGAGGGTCTGTCCCAGCTGACGGCTCGTGGACGCGACCGCGGCGGCAACCCCCGCCTGGGCCCGCGGCATCCCCGACACCGCCGTGTTCGTGATCGGCGCGTTGACGAACCCGAACCCGATGCCGAACAACAGGTACCCGAGGAACAGCGTCACATCGGACGTCTCCGCGTCGAACGCCGCGAAGAGCACCCCGCTCACCGTCATGGCGATCCCGGCGACCACCAACGGCAGCCGCGGCCCCCGGCTCCCCACCAGCCTCCCGGCGAGGGGCGCGCACAGGAACATCGGCACCGCCATCGGCAGCATCCACAGGCCGGCGTGCAGCGCGTCCAGCCCCCGTACGTTCTGCAGATACAGCGTCGACAGGAACAGGAACCCGCCGAGACCCGCGAACGCGCTGATCGCGATCACGGTGGCCCCGCTGAACGGCGCGGACCGGAAGAACCGCAGGTCGATGAGGGGCTCGTCACGCCGGGGCTCGTACCAGAGCAGCCCCGCCAGCGCGGCGACGGCGACGACGGCGAAGGGCAGGACGTACGAGAACCCCGAGGACGGCGCCTCGATGATCGCGTACGTCAGCGAGCCGAACAGCGCGATCACCAGGAGCTGTCCGACCGGGTCGGGGCGGCGGGCCCTGGGCGCCCGGGACTCGGGGACGTACCGCAGGGTGAGCAGCAGGGCCGCGAGCCCCACCGGCAGGTTGACCCAGAAGATCGAGCGCCAGCCGACCGAGTCCACGAGCACCCCGCCGACCAGCGGCCCCGCGGCCATGGAGATGCCGACGACAGCGCCCCACACGCCGATCGCCCGCGCCCGCTCGCGCGGGTCCGTGAACGTGTTGGTGATGATCGACATCGCGACCGGGTTGAGCATCGAACCGCCCACCGCCTGCACCATCCGGAAGGCGACCAGCGCCTCCAGGTTCGGCGCGGCCGAGCACAGCGCGGAGCCGATCGTGAAGACGATCAGGCCCGCCATGAAGACCCGCTTGCGGCCGATCCGGTCTCCCGTGGAGCCGGCCAGCATCAGCAGTGAGGCGAGGACCAGCGTGTACGCGTCGATCGTCCACTGGAGACCCGCCGTGCTCGCGTCCAGGCCGCGCTGCATGGCGGGGAGGGCGACGTTGAGGGCGGTGGTGTCGAGGCTCACGATCAGGAGGCTCATGCAGCAGATCGCGAGCACCAGCATGCGTCGGCGAGGACTGAGCTCGGGCATGCGCTCCATCGTACGCCGGTATCAATAGTGCGTCTAACTAATGGTCGCTACATGATCGATGTACGAGGCGTTCGCGCGGTGCGTGACAATGGGGGAATGTCCACGACCGCGCTCACCGAGAAGACGCCCCTGCGGATCGGCCCGCACACCGCCCAACCGCCCGTGGTTCTGGCCCCGATGGCCGGGATCACGAATGCTCCCTTCCGCACCCTGTGCCGGGAGTTCAGCGGGGGCAAGGGGCTGTTCGTCAGCGAGATGATCACGACCCGGGCGCTGGTCGAGCGCAACGAGAAGACCATGCAGCTGATCCACTTCGACGAGAGCGAGAAGCCTCGTTCGATCCAGCTGTACGGCGTCGACCCCGCCACCGTCGGCAAGGCCGTCCGCATGATCGCGGAGGAGGGTCTCGCCGACCACATCGACCTGAACTTCGGGTGCCCGGTGCCGAAGGTGACGCGCAAGGGCGGCGGATCCGCGCTGCCCTTCAAGCGGCCGCTGCTCCGGGCGATCCTGCGGGAGGCCGTGAGCGGGGCGGGGGATCTGCCGGTCACGATGAAGATGCGCAAGGGGATCGACGACGATCACCTCACCTATCTGGACGCCGGGCGGATCGCGGTCGAGGAGGGCGTGACGGCGATCGCGCTGCACGGTCGTACCGCCGCCCAGCACTACGGCGGCACCGCCGACTGGGACGCGATCGCCCGCCTGAAGGAACACGTGCCGGAGATTCCCGTCCTCGGCAACGGGGACATCTGGTCGGCGTCGGACGCGCTGCGGATGGTGGCGTCCACCGGCTGCGACGGGGTCGTCGTCGGGCGGGGGTGTCTGGGGCGGCCGTGGCTGTTCGCGGACCTGGTGGCGGCGTTCGAGGGGCGTAGGGAGGACATCGCGCGGCCTTCGCTGCGCGAGGTGGCGGATGTCATGGTCCGCCACGCCACGCTCCTCGGCGAGTGGATCGGTGACGAGTCCCGCGGTGTCATCGACTTCCGCAAGCACGTGGCCTGGTACCTGAAGGGCTTCGCGGTCGGCAGCGAGATGCGCAAGCGGCTGGCGATCACGTCCTCGCTGTCGGAACTGCGGTCCGGTCTGGACGAGCTGGACCTCGACCAGCCGTGGCCGACGGGCGCGGACGGGCCGCGTGGCCGTACGTCGGGCAACAACAGGGTGGTACTCCCGGACGGTTGGCTGAAGGACCCGTACGACTGCGCGGGGGTCGGCGAGGATGCGGAGCTGGACACGTCGGGGGGCTGAGCGGCTTTCGGCTGCGGGTTCGGCGGGGGCGGACGTCGTGCGCAGTTCCCCGCGCCCCTGAATGCCTGCGGCGGCCCGTGCGGCGCGTGGGGGCGGGTGTGTTCGCCCCCCACCCCGATCCCGTCCTGGCGCAGGTGACTGCAACCCCTTAGGGGCGCGGGGAACTGCGCGACCAGCCCCCACGGCCCCGCACTCGCCCGACAACCTGACCCGGCACCTCCTCAGGCGCCCCGTCCAAGCCCAGCGCAGCGGCACCGCGGGGAACTGCGCGACCAGCCCCGACCGGCCAACCCCTGAAGCGTCACCCCTTGGACGGATGCCGCGTCGAGCCGTACGCCGTCAGGAAGCGGTCTCGGAAGGAGCTCATCTTCCAGACCGGGGCGTTGTGCGCCGGCTTCAACCCGTCCGTCCAGTTCCAGGACGCGATCCTGTCGAGCACCTTCGGGTCCTTGGCGACGATCGAGATCGGTACGTCACGGCTGGCGTTCTCGCCGCTGACCCGGGCGATCGGCTGGTGGTCGCCGAGGAAGACGAGGACCGTGTCGTCGCTGCCGTAGCGCTCCAGCCACTGGGTCAGTGAGGTGACCGAGTACGAGATGGACTTGCCGTACTCCTGCTTGGAACGGGTGGAGTCGGCGATGATGTCGGACGGTTTGTTGCCCGCCTTCTGGATGGCTTTGAAGACCGAGCCGTCGCCCAAGTCGTTCCAGTCGACCATCTTCGGGATGGGCGCCCACGGCTGGTGGCTGGAGGTCAGGATGATCTCGGACATCAGCGGCTTGTCGCGCTTCTTGCCGTGGACCTGGCGCTGGTAGGCCTCCAGGGCGTACTGGTCGGGCATCGTCGACCAGCTGAACTTGGGCCCCCTGTAGCCGAGTTGGAAGGCGTTGTAGACCTTGTCGAGGTCGTAGTACTTCTGCTCGGGCCAGCCCTTCTGGACGCCCGGCATCACGCCGACCGTGTCCCAGGCGCCGGTCTTCTTGAAGGCCTTGGTGAGGCTGAGGTGGTCGCTGGCCATGACCGTGCGGTAGCGCTGCTGGTTGTCGATCCAGAGGCCGGAGAGGGTCGTCGAGTGGCCGAGCCAGCTGCTGCCGCCGTACGTCGCCGAGGTCAGCCAGCCGCTCTTCGCGTGGAAGCCGGCCTTCGCGAGGGCCGCGGTGCTGGCGCTGAGGGTCTTGTCGACGCCGGGCGCGATGGCCGGGTCCTCGACGGCGCTGCGGCCGTAGCTCTCGATGAAGGTGAAGATCATGTCCTTGCCCCGCAGGTAGGGCACCAGCTGGGAGCCCGGCGTGTTCCCGAAGGCGTCGACCTCGGCCACCTTCGCGAAGGCCGCCTCGTCCCGCACGGTCTGCAGCACCTGTTGGCCCTCGCGCGCGGTGAGCGCGGCGGTGTGCTGGGAGGCCAGCGGGACGCCGGCGATCTGGAGGCCGAGAGCGGAGCAGGTGACCCAGACGGTAGCGGCGAGGAGGGTTCCGCGGGTCGCGGTCCGGCGGTCCAGGACCAGCAGGCCGCTCAGTCTGACCATCGCCAGCGTCATGAGGGACAGCAGCAGGAGCACGAGGACGATGACGCCGATCACGGCTCCGACCGCCACGGCCCGGCCCATCGAGTCCGCGACGTACGACTGCGCGTCGTCGAGCAACTCCCAGTCGAGGACGGGATTGAAGGGCCGCCCGAGGTAGTCGTTGAACCCCATGTCGAGCAGGTTCAGGATCGTCATCACGCCGAGCGCCGCGCCGGACACGGCGGCCACCACCAGCCGGGGCCGACGCGGGAGCGCGAGCGCCACGGCCGCCCCGAGGATCGCCTCCGCCGGAATCCGCACGAACTCCCGCAGATGCAGATGGGTGAGCTTGTTCGGCAGGAGCAGGGCCCCGAGGACGAGAAGGGCGGCGAGGATGTTGAGGGCCCAGCGGATATTGCGTACGGCGGTGGGGTGCGCGGCCCGCCAGGAAGCCTTCCCGGCCGGCGGACCGTCCGTACCCGTCGCCTCGGCCTCGGGTGACGTGCTCTCTGCAAGGGTCTCGGACACCCGAGGGTCCTTCCGTACGGGTCCTGGGAGAAGGCGGATGCGATATGGGGTCTCGGATCCGCCACCGTCCCGTACGGAGGGCTCAGGTCCGGAGTTCACCGGTCAGGGCAAACACCGGGCCAACGCTTGGTCAACGGTCGGGTTCCGGCCTGCGGCCCATCCCTTCGCTCACGCGCCTCCCACCGCCGTCAGCAGGGCCAGCGGGGCCGCGGCGGACCGGGACTCCCGCACGCACGCGTGCGGGTACGGCACCGGCTCGCCGTGGGTGTCCCGCCCGTACCCCGCCAGCACCTCCGGCAAGCGGTGGCCGGTCGCCGTCGCCGCGTCCACCAGCCCGTGCGCCACCGCCCGCGCCTCGTCGTGCAGGCCGTAGCGGGCGAGCCCCAGCGTGATCAGCGCGTTGTCGTGCGGCCACACCGATCCCCGGTGGTACGACAACGGGTGGTACGCCGCCTGTCCGGCCGCCAGTGTCCGCACCCCCCACCCGGAGAAGAAGTCCGGCGCCAGCAGCCGCCGCCCCACCAGCTCGCCGTACTCCTTGTCGAGCAGGCCCGACCACAGCAGATGCCCCGCGTCGGAGGCCAGCGCGTCGACCTGCCGGCCCTCCCCGTCCAGGGCGAGCGCCGGGAACGAGCGGTCCGGCATCCAGAAGTCCCGCTGGAACCGGTCCCGCAGATCCGCCGCGGCCTGTTCGAGGAGCGCCGCGTACGTCTCGTCGCCCCACACCGTGCGCGCGACCGACGCGGTCCGGCGCAGCGCGTCGTACGCGTAGCCCTGGGCGCCCGCCGCCATCACCGGCCCGCCGGCCCGCGTTCCGTCGGCGCCGCAGATCGCGCCGGGGGAGTCCTTCCAGTTCTGGTTGGCGAGGCCGCCCTGGTCGGAGCGGTAGACGAGGTAGCCGCGCGAGGTGAGGCCGCCGTGGTCGAGCATCCAGCCGATCGCGGCGCGGGCGTGGGGCTCCAGGCGCCGGGCGAGCGAGACGTCCCCGGTGTGCTCCACATACGCGCCGAGCAGGACGAGGAACAGGGGAGTGGCGTCGACCGAGCCGTAGTAGCGGCCGTACGGCACCTGCTCGAAGTGCGCGAGCTCCCCGTGCCGTACCTCGTGCACGATCTTGCCGGGCTGGGCCACGGAGGCCGCGCCGGTCTCGGTGGCCTGGGTCGCGGCGAGCGCGGGGAGGGTCGCGGCGGCGAGCTGGGGACGGTAGGGCAGGGCGAAGAGCGCGGTGAGAAGGGCGTCACGGCCGAGGAGGGTGAGGAACCAGGGGGCACCGGCGGCCGGGACGCGCAGTTCCTCGCCGTCCGGGCCGGTCGCCGGGACCTGGAGCGAGGCGAGGTCCGCGAGACCGCGGGCACAGGCGGCCGCCAGCTCCGGCCAGCCGGTCGGGAAGGCGACCCCCTCCACGAACTCGCCCTCCATCGCGAGGAGTTCGCGGTTCAGGGCGGCGGGGGAACTCGGCACCCGGCGGGCCCGCCGGTCGCCGTGCGGGCGGGCCATCACCCGCAGGGTCAGCTCGGCCGTGCCGTGCGGCTCCAGGTCCAGCGTCCAGACCAGCCGCCTGGCCCCGGTGCCGGTCTCCTCGACACCGGCCGGGACGGGCTCGGCCGTCACCGTCGTGGAGGACCGCCATTCGCGGCGCTGGTAGCTGAACTCCACGCCGTCCTCGCGGACTTCGCGGAAGCGGGTCGCGCCGGTCTTCGGGTAGGTGCGGTGGTCGGAGCGGAGTTCGAACTGGTCGGTGAAGTCGGCGTCCGCGGTGACCGCGAGCCGGACCGTCGTCGGGACCGGGCGGTTGCTGGTGACCCGGAGGGATTCGACGAACGAGCCGTCCCCCACCGCCTGTTCGCGGAAGAGGGTGTGCGCCGGGGGTTCCTGACGGCCGCCCCGCGGGACCAGGACACAGCGCGCGGTGTCCCCGTCGGCGACCGGCGACAGGGTCTCCGGGACCGCCCCGTCGACGGTCAGCTGCCAGCGGCTCAGGTGCCGGGCGTCCCGTACGAACAACCCGTCCGGTGAGCTGCCGTTCCGGACACCGCTGATGTCCCCGCCGTCACCCACGGCAGCGAACGTCCCACCGTGCACAAGCAGATGATGCCGGTCCGTCATCGCCGGTCCCCTCCCTTGAGTCCCTTGAGTTCCATGTCTGCCGTGACCGTGGTGCCGAGCGTGACCGCGGTGTCGCTGTGCAGCAGGTCGAGCGCGAGCGCGGCGGTCCAGCTGAAGCCGGTCGCCCCGCAGGCCTCGCCGGTGTACGGGTCGACGTACTCCGCGAAGTCGGTGGCCCCGGCGAGTTCGAGGACCGACTCCCGCAGCGCGTCGGCCTGTCGGCGCCTGCCGTGGGTGCGCAGCCCCCGCTCCAGCAGCCAGGCGGTGTTGAACCAGGCCGGGCCGCGCCAGTAGCGGTGCGGGTCGAAGGCCTCGCCGAGGAGGTCGTAGCTGGGGAGCAGGCGGGTGCTGGTGCCCAGCCCGAAGTGGGGGCCGCAGACCGTCCGCACGAGCGTCGCGACGAGGTCCCGCGGGAGGTCGGGGAGCAGGAGCGGGATCAGGCCGGAGACCGTGCGCTCGGGGATGAGGGCGCCACGCCCGTCCGCGGCGGGCGCCCGCAGGTCCCGGCACAGGAACATCCCGCTCGCCGGGTCCCACAGCCGCTCGACCAGCGCCGCCGTGAGCCGCTCCGCGCGCGCGTGCCGGGCCGTGCCGGGAGCGCCCAGCTCGGCGGCGATCCGGGCGAGGGCGTGCTCGGAGGCGATGAGCAGGGCGTTGAACGCGGGGTCCTCGACGGCGAACTCGCCGCCGCCGTCGGCGTATCCGGCGTCCCGGTAGTCCGTCGCCAGTCGCACGTACCGTCCGTAGTCCAGGTCCGTGGGCCGGTCCTCGGCCGCCCCGTGGTCCAGGTCGGCGCGGCGGAAGGAGCGGGCCGGCGCCGGGGTGACGCGGGAGAGCGGGAGGTCCCAGGCGGGGCTGTTGTCCATACCCTGTTCCCAGGGGTGCACGACGGACGCGAGGCCCCCTCCGCCCAGGTCCCGGCGGTGCAGGAGATAGCGGTGCCAGGCGGCCAGGCGCGGGTACACCCGGGCGAGGAAGCCGCGCGCCCGCGACAGGCCGGGGTCGGCGCGGTGCACCAGCCACGCGGCCAGGGCGTGGACCGGTGGCTGCACGATGCCGGACGTCTGTACGGTGCGCGGGGCGCCCGCGGTGTGCCCCGCGGTCGAGGAGCGCCAGAAGTCGGGGCTCGGGAAGTACGCGTCGAGCGGCACGGAGGGGTTGAAGACGATGTGCGGGATCCGTCCGTCGCCCCACTGGGCCGCCAGCAGGGTCTCCAGCTCGGTCTGCGCCCGCAGCGGCGAGAGGTGGCGCAGGCCGATCGCGATGAACGCGGAGTCCCAGGACCACTGGTGCGGGTACAGACCGCGCGAGGGGACCGTGGAGGCGCCGGTCCAGTTGCCGTTCAGCACCCTCGCCGCCCCGACGTGCAGCGGATGTGACGAACCCGGCGGATCGTATGCGATCGAGCGTTCCGCGGAACGGGTGATGAGCTGGGCAGTGCGATCCACTCGGGGCTCCCCGAAAGACGTATGGCTGACCGGTTCGGTCAGGGCTACCGTAGGGTTACGTCTATTTAACACGCAAAACCCAGAATGTAATGCAGAGTTGAGAAACACAAGGGGGCGCGCATGACCGGACGGAGTCAGACCGGAGCCGGAGATCTGCTCGAGCTGGTCCGCAGCGGGCGAGCCGTCACGCGCGGAGCGCTCCAGCAGGCCACCGGACTGTCCCGGGCGACCGTCGGCCAGCGCCTGGACCGGCTCTTCCGCGCAGGCTGGCTGCGCGAGGGTGCCGGGGGCCCGGTGGACTCCCCGCTGGGCGGCCGCCCCTCCATCACGCTGGAGTTCGACGACGACCACGCGGTCGTCCTCGCCGCCGACCTGGAGACCCGGCACGCCCGCGCGGCCGTGCTGTCCCTGACCGGCGAGATATTCGCCGAGCACAGCGGCACCCTGGTCATCGAGGACGGCCCGGACGCCGTGCTCGGCGAGCTGGGCCGCTGGTTCGCCGAACTGGTGGAGAAGGCGGGGCACCGTGCGGAGGAGGTCTGCGGGATCGGGCTCGCCGTGCCGGGCCCGGTCGACCTGGAGAGCGGCCGGGTGGTCCAGCCGCCGATCATGCCCGGCTGGGACGGCTACGACATAAGAGGCCGCCTGGCCGGAGCCTTCAGCGAGCACACCGGGGCGGGCCCCCTCCCCGTGCTCGTCGACAACGACGCCAACCTCATGGCCTACGGCGAACAGCGCACGGCCTATCCCGACTGCTCGGCGTTCGTGCTGGTCAAGGTCTCGACCGGCATCGGCGCCGGAGTCGTGGTCGACGGCTCGGTCTACCGGGGCATCGACGGCGGCGCCGGCGACCTGGGCCACATCCGGGTGCCGGCGGGCGCGGAGGCGCTGTGCCGGTGCGGCTCCTACGGCTGCCTCGCCGCCGTCGCGAGCGGCGGTGCCGTGGCCCGCCGGCTGGCGGCGGCCGGGGTGCCGGCGGCCTCCGGATCGGACGTGCGGGACCTGCTGGCGTCCGGGCATCCCGAGGCGGCGGCGTTCGCGCGGGAGGCGGGGCGGCAGGTCGGGGACGTCCTGGCGACGGTCGTGACCCTGCTGAACCCCGGGGTTCTGATGATCGCCGGTGACCTGGCCGGAACCCCCTTCCTCACGGGGGTCCGGGAGCTGCTGTACCAGCGGGCGCTGCCGCGCTCCACCGCCCGCCTGGAGGTCGTCACCTCACGGCTCGGGGAGCGGGCCGGGCTGGTGGGGGCGGGCGCCCTGGTCGTGGAGCATCTGTACGCACCCGAGCGGGTCGAGGAGCGGTTGCTGGCCATGGGCGTATGACGTCCGTGTTTCTGTCCGCAGAGCCGTCCGCATGGTGAAATCCGCGCGTCTGTGGCAGCGTGATTCTCGCCACCCTTGAGAAGGCGTGCGCTCGGATGAGCGGATCATGAGCGAATGCACTTCTCCAAGGGGTGGCACTGAGTGCCACCCCTTGATCGTTCATCGATCGAAATCAAGCGTGCGAATCCTCGCTCAGGTGAGCGCCTCAACGGGGTTGTGAGGGTTGGCGTGTTCAAGAAGTGAAAACACTCGGGCCTCGTCGCTTGCCAAGCTTTGACTTTCGATCCGCTGGCAGACGACTGGTTACGGGCGTATGACGCCCGAGCAGACGTACCCAGAAGCCTTCGATCTGGGTATGTTCCTCGCCGTCAGGGCAGCCACCGCGTCCTCGAGGGAGTCGGACCCGTGTCGGAAAACAAAGAACCCCACGTAGCGAAGTTCGTTTACGACTTCACCGAGGGAAACAAGGACCTCAAGGACCTCCTGGGTGGCAAGGGCGCGAACCTCGCCGAGATGACCAACCTGGGACTCCCCGTTCCCCCCGGCTTCACCATCACGACCGAAGCCTGCAAGGTCTACCTCGACAGCGGCGACGAGCCGGCGGCACTGCGTGACGAGGTGAGTGCGCACCTCGACGCGCTGGAGCAGCGCATGGGCAAGAAGCTCGGCCAGGCCGACGACCCCCTCCTGGTCTCGGTCCGCTCCGGCGCGAAGTTCTCCATGCCGGGAATGATGGACACGGTCCTCAACATCGGGCTCTCCGACAAGTCGGTCCAGGGCCTCGCCCAGCAGGCCGGCGACGACCGCTTCGCCTGGGACTCCTACCGGCGCCTCATCCAGATGTTCGGCAAGACCGTCCTCGGCGTCGACGGCGACCTCTTCGAGGAGGCCCTCGAGAAGGCCAAGGAGGCCAAGAAGGTCACGGTCGACACCGACCTGGAGGCCGCCGACCTCAAGAAGCTGGTCACCGCCTTCAAGAAGATCGTCAAGAAGGAGGCGGGCCGGGACTTCCCGCAGGACCCGCGCGAGCAGATGGACCTCGCCATCCACGCGGTCTTCGACTCCTGGAACACCGACCGCGCCAAGCTCTACCGCCGTCAGGAGCGCATCCCGCACGACCTGGGCACGGCCGTCAACGTCTGCTCGATGGTCTTCGGCAACCTCGGCCCGGACTCCGGCACCGGTGTCGCCTTCACCCGTGACCCCGCCTCCGGCCATCAGGGCGTCTACGGCGACTACCTCCAGAACGCCCAGGGCGAGGACGTCGTCGCGGGCATCCGCAACACCGTCCCGCTCGCGGAGCTGGAGCAGATCGACAAGAAGTCGTACGACCAGCTGATGCAGATCATGGCCACGCTGGAGAACCACTACAAGGACCTCTGCGACATCGAGTTCACCATCGAGCGCGGTCAGCTGTGGATGCTCCAGACCCGGGTCGGCAAGCGCACGGCGGGCGCCGCCTTCCGGATCGCCACCCAGCTGGTGGACCAGGGCCTGATCGACGAGGCCGAGGCGCTCCAGCGGGTCACCGGCGCCCAGCTCGCCCAGCTGATGTTCCCGCGCTTCGACGAGAACACCAAGGTCGCGCAGGTCGGCCGGGGCATCGCGGCCTCGCCGGGCGCGGCCGTCGGCAAGGCGGTCTTCGACTCGTACACCGCCGTCAAGTGGTCGCGTTCGGGCGAGAAGGTCATCCTGGTCCGCCGGGAGACCAACCCCGACGACCTGGACGGCATGATCGCGGCCGAGGGCATCCTGACCTCACGCGGCGGCAAGACCTCCCACGCGGCCGTCGTCGCGCGCGGCATGGGCAAGACCTGTGTCTGCGGCGCCGAGGAGCTGGAGGTCGACACCAAGCGGCGCCGGATGACCGTGCCGGGCGGGCATGTGGTGGAGGAGGGCGACCTGATCTCCATCGACGGCTCCAGCGGCAAGGTGTACCTCGGTGAGGTCCCGGTCGTGCCCTCTCCCGTCGTGGAGTACTTCGAGGGCCGGATGCACGCCGGTGCCAACGACGCCGACGAGCTGGTGGAGGCGGTCCACCGGATCATGGCGTTCGCGGACCGCAAGCGCCGCCTCAGGGTCCGGGCCAACGCGGACAACGCCGAGGACGCGATGCGCGCCCGTCGCTTCGGAGCGCAGGGCATCGGCCTCTGCCGTACCGAGCACATGTTCCTCGGGGACCGCCGTGAGCTGGTCGAGCGCCTCATCCTGGCCGACACGGAGGCCGAGCGCGAGGAGTCGCTGAAGGCGCTGCTCCCCCTGCAGAAGCAGGACTTCGTCGAGCTGTTCTCGGCGATGGACGGGCTGCCGGTGACGGTACGGCTCCTCGACCCGCCGCTGCACGAGTTCCTCCCGGACATCACCGAGCTGTCGGTCCGCGTGGCCCTCGCGGAGTCCCGTCAGGAGCCGCACGAGAACGAACTGCGCCTGCTCCAGGCGGTGCACCGCCTGCACGAGCAGAACCCGATGCTGGGCCTGCGCGGCGTACGCCTCGGTCTGGTCATCCCCGGCCTGTTCACCATGCAGGTCCGGGCGATCGCGGAGGCGGCGGCCGAACGCAAGAACGCCAAGGGGGACCCGCGCGCGGAGATCATGATCCCGCTGGTGGGCACGGTCCAGGAGCTGGAGATCGTCCGCGAGGAGGCCGACCAGGTCGTCGCGGAGGTCGAGGCGGCGACGGGTGTGGAGCTGAAGCTGTCGATCGGCACGATGATCGAGCTCCCGCGCGCCGCCCTGACCGCCGGTCAGATCGCGGAGGCGGCGGAGTTCTTCTCCTTCGGCACGAACGACCTCACCCAGACGGTGTGGGGCTTCAGCCGGGACGACGTGGAGGCGAGCTTCTTCACGGCGTACCTGGAGAAGGGCATCTTCGGCGTCAGCCCCTTCGAGACGATCGACAAGGACGGCGTCGGTTCCCTGGTCAAGCTGGCCGCCGAGGCGGGCCGCAAGACCCGGCCCGACCTCAAGCTCGGCGTCTGCGGTGAGCACGGCGGTGACCCGGAGTCGGTCCACTTCTTCCACGAGGTGGGTCTGGACTACGTCTCCTGCTCGCCGTTCCGTATCCCGGTCGCCCGCCTGGAGGCGGGACGCGCGGCGATCACGGCGAACGGAAGCGACCACCGGTAGGCCGCCGGCCGCCTCCGACGGCCACTGGACCCCGGATCCGCCGCCCGTCCCCGACCCTCATCCGATGGGCGGCGGTTCCGGATCACGAAGAGAGGGGGGCGCCCTGTGCGGGGGTGCCCCCCTCTCCCGTGTCCGCGCCTCAGCGGGTGGCGCGGCGCCTGCGGGCCGACGACACCAGCGCACCGCCGGTGAGCAGGACGGCCGAGCCCGCGGCGGCGAGGTACACGGTGGTGTCGCCCCCGCTGCCGGTCTCGGCGAGGTGCGTGCCCTTCTTGCCGGTGTCCTCGGCCGCCGCCTTGTCGTCGTGGGCCTTGAAGCCCGCCGGCGGCCGGTCGCAGGCGATGCCGTCGCCGTCCCGGTCGAGATGGCTGCCGTAGTGCTCGTCGCCCTCCGGGATGTTCGCGTAGCCGGCGGCGTACGCCTCGGAGCAGTTCTCGAACGGGTGGTCACCGTCGTGTGCCGAGGCGGCGCCCGGCAGCACGGCCAGCGCCAGCGCGGCGACGACGACGGCGCCGGGCTTGCGGAGCAGGTTCACAGCAGGTCCTTCCGGGTTCATGGTGATATCCGCGCACATGATCAAGAAGTGACGATCAGCCGGATATGAGGTGACGAACCTAGTGAGGAGCGGATGCGGTGTCGGCGACATGAGAAACCCGTGATGCGAACGTGACGTGACCGGAAGGTAACTCTCCGCAAGATCGACGCCCATGGTTCAGCTGTCGCAGGCCACCCCGTCGTTGTCCCGGTCCAGGTGGGAGGCGTACCCCGGCTCACCGCGGTGGATGGGGGCGGCGCCGGCGGCGCGGGCCTCGGAGCAGTTGGCGTAGGAGACGCTGTCCGAGCCCTGGTCGGACCCGGAGTCGGGGTCCGCCTCGGCCTGTGCCGTGACCGTCCGGGTGACCTTGACCGTCTTGGTGGCGGTCACGGTCGGTGCCGGTTCCGGCTCGGGGGTCGCCGTGGCCGTTGCGGTCGTCGTCACGGTCACCGTCGGCTGCGGTTTGGCGGCGGCCGGCTTCGCGTCACTCGCCGTCTTGTTCTGGTCGTCGCCGCCGCCGCCGCTGCCTATGCCGACGCCGAGGAAGAGGGTGAGCGCGAGGGCGGGCAGGACGTACCGCTTGCGGGCCCACTTGGGGGCGGGTCGGGAAGTGGACGGAGGTGCCGGCTGCCACTGCGGTGCGGGCTGGGTGTCGTACGGGTTGGCCATGTCGTCCCCCTGGAGGCGTTACGTGAGGGGATGACCGTATTCCGGGTGTGGCATTTGTGGAGACGAAGTGTTCATTCCGTGACCATTGCATGTCAGGCGGTGGTGACGGAACGGATTACATCCGGTGCGCCGGGCTCGTAGGGTGGGGTCATGTCAGGCTGGAGCGCCGAGGATGTCCCCGAACAGGGCGGACGCGTGGCCGTCGTCACCGGGGCCAACAGTGGTATCGGGTACGTCACCGCCCGGGAGCTCGCCCGCAGGGGCGCCCACGTGGTGCTCGCGTGCCGCAGCGAGAGGCGGGGCACCGAGGCCCGGGGCCGGCTGCTCAGTGAAGTCCCGGGCGCGGACGTGGGGTTCGGCCGCCTGGACCTCGGGGACCTGGCCTGTGTGCGGCGGTTCGCGGCGGACCTGCCCCACGACCGCCTCGACCTGCTGATCAACAATGCCGGCGTGATGGCACTGCCGTACGGCACGACGGCGGACGGCTTCGAGACCCAGTTCGGCACCAACCACCTGGGCCACTTCGCGCTGACCGGCCTGCTGCTGCCGACGCTTCTCACGACACCGGCCGCGCGCGTCGTGACCGTCTCCAGCACGGCGCACGTGCTGGCCAACATCGACATCGACGACCTCAACAGCGAGCGCCGCTACCGGCGTTGGGTCGCCTACGCCCGCTCCAAGACCGCCAACCTGCTCTTCGTCCACGAACTGGCCCGCAGGCTGGGGGCTCACGGCTCGGACGTGATCGCCGCGGCGGCGCACCCGGGGTACGCGGCCACCAATCTCCAGACGGCGGGCCCGAAGATGGCCGGCCGCAGGGCGGCGGAACGCTTCATGCGGGTCGGCAACCGCTTCTTCGCCCAGTCCGCCGACGCCGGGGCCCTGCCCACCCTCTACGCCGCCACCGCCCCCGGCGTCCTCCCGGACTCCTTCACCGGCCCGTCGTGGGCCGGGTGGCGCGGTGCCCCGGTCCCCTCCTGGCGGGCCCCCTGGACCCGCGACGACCAGGCGGCCCAACGCCTTTGGACCGCCTCGGAGGAGCTCACCAGGGTGACGTACGACGCCCTGAAAGCCTGAGTCCTCAGTCCTTGCGGCCGGTCACCGCCACCGTCACACCCAGCCCGATCATGGTCAGCCCGCCGACCCCGCCCACCAGGGACAGGCGGCGCGGCGAGCGGGCGAACCAGCCCCGCGCGGTCGCCGCGACCAGCCCCCACACGGCGTCGGAGATCAGCGCGATGACGTTGAACACCAGCCCGAGCAGCAGCATCTGTGCGGTCACATGTCCCTGGCCGCGGTCCACGAACTGCGGCAGTACGGCGGCGAAGAACACGATGGTCTTGGGGTTGGTCACCCCGACCGCGAACCCCTCCCCGAACGTGCGCAGACCACCGTGCCCCGCCGCCGCGGCCGCCGTCACGTCCTCGGCGAACGCTGCGCGCAGCGAGCCGCGTCCGCGCCACGCCTTGACGCCCAGGTACACGAGGTAGGCGGCACCGGCGAGCTTGAGCGTGGTGAAGACCAGCACCGAGCGCTCCACGACCGAGCCGACCCCGAACGCCACGGCGAGCACCAGCACGTACGCGCCGACCGTGTTCCCGGCCACCGTGGTCAGGGCGGCCCGCCGGCCCTGCGCGAGCGCCCGGCCGATCACGAACAGCACGCTGGGTCCGGGCACCACGATCAGCAGGCAGGACATGGCCGCGAAGGCGAGAAGACGGTCGGTGGGCACCATGCCGTCCATGCAAGCACGGGGGCCCGGCGCCCTCCAGGGGATTTCCGCCGACGGTTCACCGTGTGCCGCTTCTCGGAGGCATCGGAGCCCTCGGCGGACACGGGGAAGGCCCCCGCCGGAGCAGGGGCCCAGCCTCGGCCGTGGGCCGTGAAACGGCCGTCGTGACCCCGTTACGCCGCCCGCACCTCGTACGTCGTGATCCTGACCGACTCGTCGTCCAGGCACTGCCCGGTCTCCAGGTCGAACCGCTGCTTCAGCAGCGGTGAGGCCACGAACGGGCGGCCCTGGTGGGTGCCGGTCAGGCCGCGGGAGAGGACCGCCGCGCCGCCGAAGGGGTCGCGGTTGTCGATGGCGTACAGATTGCCCGCGCGGTCGCGGAACAGGGCCGCCTGCCGACCGTCGGGCAGCAGGGCCGCCACCCCCCGGCCGGGGAGCAGGCGGGCCAGCTCGCAGACCGCGAACCAGTCGCCGTTCAGCTGGAGTTCGACCTTGAGGTCGGTGGTCTCGAGTGCCAGGGTCATCGCTGGGCGCTTCCTTCCAGGGGACGGTGGCCGATGGTCAGCAGCGGCAGGTCGGGCTTGATCTGCTCGCGCTCGGGGACGAAGCCGACGACCGGGTCGGGGGTGTCCGGGGCGTTCACGAAGGACACGAACCGGGCGAGCTTCTCGGGGTCGTTGATGGTGGTCGCCCACTCGTCGGCGTAGTGCGCCACGTGGGCCGCCATCAGGGACTCCAGCTCCTCGCAGATGCCGAGGGAGTCCTCCACGACCACGTCACGGACGTGGTCCAGGCCGCCGGGGATGCGCTCCAGCCAGGTCGAGGTGCGCTCCAGCCGGTCCGCGGTGCGGATGTAGAACATCAGGAACCGGTCGATCAGCTTGATCAGTTCGGCGTCGGTGAGGTCCTGGGCCAGCAGGTCCGCGTGGCGCGGGGTCGCGCCGCCGTTGCCGCCGACGTAGAGGTTCCAGCCGTTGGAGGTGGCGATCACGCCGAAGTCCTTCGACTGGGCCTCGGCGCACTCGCGGGCGCAGCCGGAGACCGCCGACTTGAGCTTGTGCGGGGAGCGCAGACCGCGGTAGCGCAGCTCCAGGTCGATCGCCATGCGGACCGAGTCCTGGACGCCGTAGCGGCACCAGGTCTGGCCGACACAGGACTTCACCGTACGCAGCGACTTGCCGTAGGCGTGTCCGGACTCGAAGCCCGCGTCCACCAACCGGGTCCAGATGAGGGGGAGTTGCTCGACGCGCGCGCCGAACATGTCGATCCGCTGACCGCCGGTGATCTTCGTGTAGAGGCCGAAGTCGCGGGCGATCTCACCGATCACGATGAGGCCCTCGGGGGTGATCTCACCGCCGGGGATGCGGGGGACGACCGAGTAGGAGCCGTTCTTCTGGATGTTGGCGAGGAAGTGGTCGTTGGAGTCCTGGAGGGAGGCCTGCTCGCCGTCCAGGACGTAGTTGCTCGCGCCGATCGTCGGGGCGAGGGAGGCGATGATCGAGCCGACCGCCGGCTTGCAGATCTCGCAGCCGTCGCCGCCCTTGGCACCGTCGCGGCCGTAGCGGTCCAGCAGGTCCTGGTAGGTGTTGATGCGCAGGGCGAGGACGATCTCGTAGAGCTCCTCGCGGGTCTGCGAGAAGCAGCCGCACAGGCCCTTGTCGACCTCGACGCCGGACGCCTCCAGCTCCGCGGTGACCAGCTGGCCGAGCACCTTGACGCAACTGCCGCAGGTCGTACCGGCCTTGGTGCACTTCTTCACCTCGGGCACGGTGGTGCAGTTGTGCTCGGTGACCGCGCCGCGGATCGTGCCCTTGGTGACGTTGTTGCAGGAGCAGATGATCGCGTCGTCCGGCAGCGCGGTCGGGCCGAGCTGGACGGACTCCCCGGCCCCGGCCGGCAGGACCAGCGACTCGGGCTTGACCGGCGGGACCGAACCGGTGAACGCCTTCAGCGTGCCGTACGCCTCCGCGTCGCCGACCAGGATGCCGCCGAGCAGCGTGCCGTCGCGGCCGATGACGAGCTTCTTGTACAGGCCCGCGCGGGAGTCGGAGTAGACGACGTCCAGGCAGTCCGCGGTCGCGCCGTGCGCGTCACCGAAGGACGCCACGTCCACGCCGAGCAGCTTCAGCTTGGTGGAGAGGTCGGCGCCCAGGAAGGCGGCCTCGTCGGAGGCGATGGTCGCCGCCGCCGTCTCGGCCTGCTCGTAACCGGGGGCCACCAGGCCGTACACCCGGCCGTCGGCGGCCAGCGCGCACTCGCCGATCGCGAAGACGTGCGGGTCGGCGACCGTACGGCACTGCTCGTCGACCGCGATGCCGCCGCGCTCGCCGACCGTGAGGCCGCAGTCGCGGGCCAGCTGGTCGCGGGGGCGGACACCGGCGCTGAACACCACCAGCTCGGTGGCGAGTTCGCTGCCGTCGGAGAGCTTCATGCCGGTGACGGCACCGGCCTCGTCGACCACGATCTCCTGCGTGCCCACTCCGGTGTGGACGCTCAGGCCCATCTCCTCGATGGTGCGCAGCAGCGCCGCGCCACCGCCCTCGTCGACCTGCACCGGCATCAGCCGCGGCGCGAACTCCACGATGTGGGAGGTCAGTCCGAGACCCTTCAGTGCGCCGGCCGCCTCCAGGCCGAGCAGACCGCCGCCGACCACGGCACCGGTGGTGCGGGTCTTCGCGTACTCCTCGATGGCGAGGAGGTCCTCGATCGTGCGGTAGACGAAGCAGCCCTTGGCGTCCTTGTTCGGGACCGGCGGCACGAACGGGTACGAGCCGGTGGCCAGGACGAGGGTCTCGTACGCGAAGACCTGCCCGGACTTCGCGGTGACCTTCTTCGCCTCGCGGTCGACCGCGACGGCCGGGTCACCGACGTACAGCTCGATGCCGTGCGTCTCGATGAACTCCATGTCCGTCACGGACAGTTCCTCGGGCGTCTTGCCCGAGAAGTACGAGGTGAGCGCGACGCGGTCGTACGCGGGACGCGGCTCCTCGCACAGCACGACCACGCGGTGCGTGGCGGTCATGCCGCGCTCGGCGAGCGCTTCGAGGAAGCGCTGGCCGACCATGCCGTGGCCGACGAGCACGATCGTGGGGGTGGCCTCCATGGCCTCCAGGTTGGCGGTCATCAGGAGCCTCCATCGTTGGTGAGCAGGTGGAGCAGCGGTCCGCCGGCGGAGGGCAGCGGCTCTGCTCCCTCCCAGGCGCGGGCGAGCGCGCCGACGGTGCCGAGTTCGCCGACGAGGACCCCGCCGACCAGGCGGTCGTCGCGGACGACGACCTTGCGGTAGGTGCCGCGGGTGGCGTCCGTGAGCTGGACGACGTCGTCGCCCGGGAGCGCCTCGGTCTCGCCGAACGCGGCCAGGTCGAAGGCGGTCTGTCCGGCGAGCGTGAGCCGGGTCAGCGAACGGGTACCGGTGTAGCGGGCGTTCGTTCGGCCGGAGAGCAACTCGGCCAGTGCGTCGGCCTGTTCCAGGGCCGGGGTGGCGAGGCCGTAGACGTTGCCGTCGTGCTGGGCGCAGTCGCCGATCGCGTGGATGTGCGGGTCGGAGGTGCGCAGTTCGTCATCGACGACGATCCCCTTGCGGACGTCGAGGCCCGCGGTCTGCGCCAGACCGATACGGGGGTGGACCCCGCAGGCCAGGACCACGATCTCGGCGTCCAGGGCGTATCCGTCGGCCATCTCGACCGAGCGGACCGCGCCGCCGACACAGCGCACGTCACGCACGCGCAGATCGGTGTGGACCTCGACGCCGAGGTCCCCGAGGTGGCGCCGGACGAGCTTGGACGCGCTCGGGTCGAGCTGGCGCTCCATCAGCCGCTCGGACTGCTGGGCCAGGATGACCTGGGCGCCGCGCTGGGCGAGCGCGCGGGCCGCGGAGACCCCGAGGAGCCCGCCGCCGATCACGACCGCCTTCACTCCCGGCCGGACCGCCTCGGACAGACCCAGGCAGTCGTCCATGGTGCGGAAGGCGTGGACGCCCCGCGGCAGCTCGTGGTCGGCGGTGAACAGGCCGCGCAGCGGCGGCAGTACCGGGTTCGAGCCGGTGGCCAGAACCAGCCGGTCGTATGCGATCTTCGAACCGTCCGCGCACTCGACGGTCCGTGCCCCGCGGTCGATGCAGGTGACCCGGGCACGGGTCAGCGCGGCCGGCGTCGGGAGCGCGATCACGTCGGGGGTGTACCGTCCGGCCAGCACCTCGGCGAGGAGCACCCGGTTGTACGGGCGGTGCTCCTCCTCGCCGATCAGCGTCACGGGCGTGCCGAGCTCGCCGAGCCGCCGGGCGAGCCGGACGCCCGCGAGCCCGGCGCCGATCACCACCACACGCGTATTCGAGGTCATGTCCACGAGCGTGCGTTGCGGGTGTTACCCGACCGCATCACCTCTGTTTCCCGCGAGGAACGCTGCCCTCAGCTGGGGCCGGGGGCGGGTGTGAGGGTTCGGGGCGCGCGGCGGGGGTGCGCTGTGAGGACGTCGTCCCCCGGGCGGGCCGGGTGGGTGGGACCTGCATGTATCCCGCAGCCCGGGGCCGCGATCACGCCCGACGGGCCGCTGACCGCGATCCGGTCCCGCTGCCCGGCCTCCCGGCCGCCGGGGTCGTCGGCTGCCGCACCGGCGCGGGAGCACCGGCGAGGTCCGCTCGACCGGGCGCCGTCCGGTCGCAGCCGGCCGCCGCGCCGGCCGCCCCGAGGGCCCTCGTCCTCGCACAAGTCGCGGATATTGCGTACGAACAACGGCTCCCCCGGCGCTACCGTGACGCCGTGACGACTCAGGTGATCGTGCTCAACGGCGGCTCCAGTGCGGGCAAGACAGCCATCGCCCGCTCCCTACAGGCCGTGCTGCCCGAGCCGTGGCTGGCCTTCAGCATCGACGACTTCGTCGACTCGATGCCCCCCGCCCTGCAGGAGTCGGACGCGGGCCTGGAGATCACGGCGGACGGCGGGGTGAGCGTGGGGGCGGACTTCACGCGGCTGGAGGCGGCCTGGATGGCGGGCCTCGCCGCGACCGCCCGCGCGGGTGCCCGGGTCGTCGTCGACGACGTCTTCCTCGGCGGTCCGCACTCCCAGGAACGCTGGCGACACGCCCTGGCCGGACTGGAGGTCCTGTGGGTCGGCGTGCGCTGCGAGGCCGCCGTCGCCGCGGGCCGCGAGCTCGCGCGGGGCAACCGGGTCCCGGGGATGGCCGAGAAGCAGGCGGAGAGCGTCCACCAGGGCGTGGTCTACGACATCGAGGTCGACACCAGCCGCACCGGGTCCCAGGACTGCGCGCGCATCATCGCCGAGGCGGTCGTCAGCGGCTCCCCGTGAGGTGCGCGAACACCACCACGTTCCCCCGGTAACCGGTCGAGCGCGAGTAGCCCCCGCCGCAGGTGATCACCCGCAGCTCGGGCCGCTTCGCGGCGCCGTACACCTTCTCGTCGGGGAAGTCCTTCGCGTCGTACACCTCGACCGCGTCCACCGTGAACACCGCGACGCTTCCGTCGCGCCGGTCCACCTCGATCGCGCTGCCCCGGCGCAGGGCACCGAGGTCGTAGAAGACGGCGGGTCCTTCGGCGTTGTCGACGTGCCCGGCGACGATCGCGGTGCCCGTCTCACCGGGGGCGGTGCCGGCCTCGTACCAGCCGGCGAGGTTCTTCTTCGCGGCGGGCGGCACGTCGAGGCTGCCGCTCGCCGTCAGGGCCAGGGCCGTCAGCGGCGCGTCCACACGGATCGCGGGGATACGGACACGGTCGGGCGGGGACGGCGGCAGGGCGGGCGCGGCGGACCGCCCGCTGTCCCCGCCCGCGTGCGCCTCGGCGGCCGACGGCTGCGGCGGGGGGTGCGTTTCGGCGCCGCTGCGCAGCAGCCACGCCCCGCTGCACAGGGCCATCACGGTGACGCCCGCTATGGCGGTGTTGCCGAAGCTGCGGTTGCGCACAGGAGCCTCCTCTACGGCTGGCCTGCCCGTCCCCCTCCGGGCCGCGAGGGGCGTCGGACCCGGAGGGGGAGGGGACATGCGGTACCGGCGGACGGACAGCGGAGGGTGTCCGTCAGATCCCGTCGCCTCTCGCCCGGCGATGCAGGAGCCAGGTACCGCCCGCGGCGGCGACGGCGAGAGCCGCCACGCCGGCCGCGGTCTGCACGGGATCGGGGCCCAGAGCGCCACCGACCCCCGTCTTCACACTTCCCCTGGGATACACCGGCTGACGCTGGGACGTCAGCGTGACCATCAGGTCACCGGTCACCCGCCGGTCGCCCTGCGCACAGGTCGCGACGATCTCGTACGTCCCCGGCTGCGCGCTCGGCGGCACCCGGAACTGCCCGATCGCGTCACCCTCGTGCGTGCCGGGCGCCAGCGTGAAAGTGCCCGCGCCCACCGCGCTGGCGTCCCCCGCCGCCGTACCGCCGTCCCCGCACGCCGCCGTGTTCACGGTGACCTGCCCGCCCGGCACCACGGAGGACGGGAACACCTCGAGCCCGCCCGTGTCCCCGGCGTACGCGGGCGCACAGACGAGGCCCGCGGCGGCGACGGCGAGCGCGCTGCCGGTCAGCAGGCGGGTGGTGCGGCGCATGGTGCTCCTTCGAGCTCTCGGAGGGTCCCTGTGCCTTCGAGGTAAGTGGCAGTGGGCCGAGTCCGCTCCCTGAGAGCACGTCAGAAATGCGGTGAATGGGTGTCAGATCGCTGTGCCCCGGGCCGGGTCGGCCGGAGTTTCAGCAGGTCATCGCCGTGCGGCGGGCAGGTCGCGGAAGAGAACCCGAAGGGCGCAGGGTGCGCGTGTGAACGGGTGACCCATCGGCCGCGGTCCGCGCTTGACCTCAACTTTGGTCGAGGTATCAGGCTGTCCCTCATGCAGACAGACACCGCACCTCTCCGCGTCACCCTGGTCATCGGCAGCAACCGCCACGGCCGCTTCGGTCCCGTGGTCGCCGACTGGCTCCTCGACCGACTCCGCGACCGCGACGACCTGGTCGCGGACGTCGTGGACGTGGCCGAGGCCGACCTGCCCATGTCCATGGCCCCGACCCCCGGGGCGGCCGCCGCACTCGCCTCGGTGACCCCCAAGCTCGCCTCGGCGGACGCCTTCGTCGTCCTCACCCCCGAGTACAACCACAGCTACCCGGCCGGCCTGAAGAACCTGATCGACTGGCACTTCACGGAGTGGCAGGCCAAGCCGGTGGCCCTCGTCTCCTACGGCGGCATCTCGGGCGGCCTGCGAGCCGTCGAGCACCTGCGCCAGGTCTTCGCCGAACTGCACGCGGTGACGGTCAGGGACACGGTGAGCTTCCACAACGCGGGGGGCGCCTTCACCGACGGCCGCCCGAAGGACCCGTCGGGCCCGGACGCGGCAGCCAAGACGATGCTGGACCAGCTGGTGTGGTGGGGGAGGGTGCTGAGGGCGGGGAGGGCCGACCAGCCCTACGGCAAGTGACGCTTTCCGGGTCCGACGGGAACGGCCGCCCCGGAATCCGGGGCGGCCGTGTCTCACGCGAGGGCTCTCAGTTCACGTTCACCGCGCTCCAGGCCGCCGCCACCGCGTTGTACTCCGTGCTGCCCGCGCCGTACAGGTCCTTCGCCGCGTTCAGGGTGGCCGTCCGTGCCCCCGCGTAGTTCGTCGAGGACGTCATGTAGACCGTCAGCGCCCGGTACCAGATGGCGCCCAGCTTGTCGCGGCCGATGCCGGTGACCGTGGAGCCGTTGGAGGTGGGGGAGTTGTAGCTGACGCCGTTGATGGTCTTGGGTCCGCTGCCCTCCGCCAGCAGGTACGCGAAGTGGTTCGCGACGCCGGAGGAGTAGTGGACGTCGAGGTTGCCGACCGAGCTGCTCCAGGAGTCCGCGGAGCTGCCGTCCTTGGAGGGCTTGTCCATGTAGCGCAGGGCGTCCCGTCCGAAGCCGGAGCGGACGATCTTCTCACCGATCAGATAGTCGCCGGCGTCCGAGGAGTTGGCCGCGTAGAACTCCACCAGCGTGCCGAAGATGTCGGAGGTCGCCTCGTTCAGCCCGCCCGACTCGCCCGAGTACGTCAGCGCCGCCGTCTTCGAGGTCACGCCGTGCGACATCTCGTGGCCGGCCACGTCCAGCGACACCAGCGGACCGAGCTGCGTCCCGTCACCGTCGCCGTACGTCATGCAGAAGCAACTGTCGTCCCAGAACGCGTTGTTGTAGTTGTTGCCGTAGTGGACGCGGTTGTAGGAGCCCTTGCCGTCCCCGCCGATCCCGTTCCGCCCGTGGACCTTCTTGTAGTAGTCCCAGGTGACGTCGGTCCCGTACTGCGCGTCCACCGCCGCCGTGGCGCGGTCGGACGTCGCCCCCGTGCCCCAGTGGTTGTCCGCGTCGGTGAACAGCGTCGCGGGCGCCCGGCTGAAGCAGATGTTCAGGAAGCACAGGTCGGTCTTGTTGGCCGCGTCGCCGGTGTACGTGTTCCCGCGCGTCGCGTCCTTGAGCTGGTACGACGACCCCGACTGCGTCGTCTCCACCGCGACCGTGCCGCTGTACAGCGACTTCCCGTCCCCGGCGGCCTGCTCGATGCTGTCCCAGGCGTCGATCTGCGCACCCGTGCGGGCGTCCGTGAGGACGGTGCGCGCGACCGGGTTGCCGAGGGAGTCCTGTGCGACGGCGTCGGTCCGCCAGGCCAGCTTCGGCGCCCCGTGCAGCGCGTCGACGACCAGCTGCGGCTTGGCGGTCAGCTTCTTCAGCGTCTCGCCGAGGTTGGCCGCCTTCAGCGCGTTCGCCGCGAGGTCGGCCGCCTTCGGGGCGGACAGGGCCGGAGTGACGCTCGACAGGGAGATCGCGCTCCTCGTGGCGCGCGAGGAGCTCTTGTACGCCCCGTCCGGCGCCAGGTGGACCACGAAGTCGCCGCCCAGCACGGGGAGTTGGCGGTACGTACGGTCGTAGCGGACGTGCTGTGTGCCGTCGGCGTCGACGATCACGTCCCGGACCTTGGTGCCCTGGGCGGAGGTGAGCCCCAGCGCCGGGGCCCGGTCGGCCAGGACGGAGGCGGCGTTCTCGAGCGCGGTGGCCCTGGTCGGCCTGTCTGCCGCACCGGCGGCGGGGGAGAGGGCGGCGGCCAGCAGGGTGGCGGCGGTGGCGGCCACTCCGGCGGTGGCGAGACGACGGGAACGGGCACCTCGGACGTACGGCCGTATCCGACTCATCGGTCTCCTCTGAAAGGCGCCAACGGGGCGCGTGGGGGTGGCGCGGACGTTGTCGAAGATTTAAGAGGTCATGACAAGCCGTGTCCATACCGCGTCACGTGCAGATGTGAGGGAGGAGAAAAGGGGGAGAGAAGGGAGGAGAGAATCATTTCTGTGACCCCTGCGAGACTCCCGTTCTTCGTCTACGGCACCCTCCGCCCCGGCGAGGCCAACCACGACCTCTTCCTGCGCGGCCGTATCAGCTCCGAGGAACCGGGCCGCCTCACCGGCGCGCTGCTGTACGACGGGCCCGGCTATCCGTACGCCGTCGAGGGGGCCGGGGGAGAGGTCATGGGGGAACTCGTCACCCCGCGGGCCGACGCCTACGCCGAACTCCTGGCCGTCCTCGACGAGTTGGAGGAGTACACCCCGGGCGACCCGCGCAACCTGTACGAACGGGTCGCACGCGAGGTGACCAGGACGGCCGACGGCAGGGCCGTGCGCGCGTGGGTGTACGTGGCCGCGCCCTGCGTCGCCGCCCGTCTGCGCACCCGCGGCAGACTCATCGAGAGCGGCGACTGGCTGTCCCGCCGCTGAGCGGTGCGAGCCGTGCGGGCTGAGTGCGTGAGCGGCCCGCACGGGGGCCACGGCCGGCCTCGACCGTCGCCGTCGGCCCTGACGAGAGGGCGCCGCCCCGGCGCACGGGCTCGGTGTCCACCCTGGCCCACCGGCTCGGCGTCCACCCCGGCGCACAGCCCCCGTGCACCACCGCAGCCCACGCCCAGCGGCTCACCTCCACCCCCGCGAGCCAACAGCCGCACACCGCCTACGACTTGACCGCCTCCACCCGCACCGCGCACGCCTTGAACTCCGGCATTCGGGATGTCGGGTCCAGTGCCGGGTTGGTGAGGGTGTTGGCGCGGCCCTCGCCGTACCAGTGGAAGGGCATGAAGACCGTGTCGGGCCGGATGCCGAGCGTGATGCGGGCCGGTGCCACGGCCCGTCCGCGCCGCGAGACGACGGCCACCGGGTCGCCCTCGGCCGCCCCGAGCCGCTCCGCGAGCCGCGGGTGCAGCTCCACGAACGGGCCCGGCGCCGCGGCGTTCAGCTCGTCCACGCGGCGGGTCTGCGCGCCGGACTGGTACTGGGCCACGACCCGCCCGGTCGTCAGCAGCACCGGGTACTCCGCGTCGGGCTCTTCCGCGATCGCCCGGTGCGAGACGGGGACGAAGCGGGCCCGGCCGTCGGGGTGGGCGAAGCGGTCCAGGAAGAGGCGGGGGGTGCCGGGGTGCACCGCCGTGTCCTCGGTCGGGCACGGCCAGAACACCCCGTTCTCCTCCGCCAGCCGCCGGTAGGTGATCCCGGAGTAGTCGGCCGGGCCGCCCGCGCTCGCCCGGCGCAGTTCCTCGAAGACCTCCTCGGGGTCGGTCGGGAAGCCCTTCTCCACCCCGAGCCGGTCGGCGAGTTCGTGCATGACGTCCAGGTCGCTGCGGATGCCGTCCGGCGGCGTGATCGCCTGCCGGCGCAGCAGCACCCGCCCCTCCAGGTTGGTCGTCGTGCCCGTCTCCTCGGCCCACTGCGTGACCGGCAGGACCACGTCCGCGAGGGCCGCCGTCTCCGACAGCACGACGTCACAGACGGCCAGGAAGTCCAGGGACTTGATGCGCTCCTCGATGTGCGCGGCGTGCGGCGCCGACACCACCGGGTTGGAACCCATCAGCAGCAGCGACTTGATGTCCGTGCCGAGCGCGTCGAGCAACTCGTAGGCGCTGCGCCCCGGTCCGGGCAGCGAGTCGGGGTCCACGCCCCACACCTCGGCGACATGAGCCCGCGCCGCCGGGTCGTCCAGCTTGCGGTAGCCGGGCAACTGGTCGGCCTTCTGGCCGTGTTCGCGCCCGCCCTGTCCGTTGCCCTGCCCGGTGAGACAGCCGTAGCCGCTGTACGGTCGTCCCGCCCGCCCGGTCGCCAGGCACAGGTTGATCCAAGCGCTCACGGTGTCGGTGCCCTTGGACTGCTGCTCGGGCCCGCGCGCGGTGAGCACCATCGCGGACTCCGGCTCGCAGAACATCCGTACCGTCTCCCGGAGTTGGGGCACCGGCACGCCGGTGATCCGCTCCACGTACTCCGGCCAGTGGGCCATCGCGGCGGCCCGCGCGTCCTCCCAGCCGGCCGTGCGCTCGCTGACGTACTCCTCGTCGACCAGGCCGTCCGCCACCACCAGGTGCAGCAGCCCGAGCGCGAGGGCGAGGTCCGTGCCGGGCCGGGGCATCAGATGCAGGTCGGCCTGCTCGGCGGTCTTGGTGCGGCGCGGGTCGATGACGATCAACGTGCCGCCGTTCTCCCGCAGTTCGGTGAAGAACCGCAAGGACGGCGGCATGGTCTCGGCGAGGTTCGAGCCGACGAGGATCACACAGCCGGACTTCGGGATGTCCTCCAGCGGGAAGGGCAGCCCGCGGTCCAGGCCGAACGCCTTCATACCGCCGGCCGCCGCGGACGACATGCAGAAGCGCCCGTTGTAGTCGATCTGCGAGGTGCCGAGGACGACTCGCGCGAACTTGCCGAGCGTGTACGCCTTCTCGTTGGTGAGGCCGCCCCCGCCGAAGACCCCGCACGCGTCCGGGCCATGCTCCGTGCGCGTGCGGGACAACTCCTCGGCGATCCGGTCCAGTGCCTCGTCCCAGGTGGCGGGCACGAGTGTGCCCCCGGAGCGCACCAACGGGGAGGTCAGACGCACCCGGGACGAGAGCACCGCGGCCGCGGTGCGGCCCTTGCCGCAC
Source organism: Streptomyces sp. NPDC024687 (assembly GCF_055559055.1). Lineage (NCBI taxonomy): Bacteria > Bacillati > Actinomycetota > Actinomycetes > Kitasatosporales > Streptomycetaceae > Streptomyces > Streptomyces sp. NPDC024687. The sequence continues at coordinate 475,250 of NZ_JBVHLJ010000001.1, forward strand.
AGCGCCCCCCGGTTCACCGGGAAGTCCCCGCGCTCGCTCACCTCGACGGTCCCGTCCGGAACGGGGGTCAGGTTCATGCCGCACTGCAGGGCGCAGTACGGGCAGTGCGTGGGCGTCACGGAGTTCTGCATGTATTTCAGCGTGCGTCGGCCGTGTTACGCCGGGGGAGGCTCCGTGTTACGCGCCCAAGACGGCGACCTCCCCCGTGACACCCCCGTGCGGTGAGGAACACGGCCCGCCCGAGGTCAGTGCGCCGAGGCCAGCGCGTTCGCCACGCCCGGTTCCTTCGGTCCCAGGAACCGCGGGTCCGGCCGGAACACCACGTCCACGGCCGCCTTGCCGGCCGCGAAGAGCTCCCGCGTACCGCCGTAGTACCAGGTGGCGTTGTGCTTGCCGGCCACGGCGACGCCGTACGACGTGATGCCCGCCGCCTGGCACAGCGCGACCGCGCGCCGGATGTGGAACCCCTGACTGATGAGGACCGCCCTGTCCACGCCGAAGATCTTCTTGGCGCGGACGCACGAGTCCCAGGTGTCGAAGCCGGCGTAGTCGCTGACGATCCGGGTGTCCGGGACGCCGTGCCGCGTCAGATAGGCGCGCATGGCGTCGGGCTCGTCGTAGTCCTCGCGGCTGTTGTCACCGGTGACGAGGACGACGTTGATCCGCCCGTCCCGGTACAGCGTCGCCGCCGCGTCGAGCCGGTGGGCGAGATACGGCGAGGGCTCGCCGTCCCACAGCCCGGCACCGAAGACCACGGCCACCTCGGTGCGGGGCGCGTCGGCCGTCGTCCGCAGCCGGCCGTCCGTCGCGACGTACATCCAGGTGGATGGCAGCAGCGCCAGCACACACCCCGCCATCACGGCCTGCACGAGCCTGCGCCGCCCGGTACGCGTGCGTGGCAGACGCGGTCCGCGTACCCTCGGCAGTCGCATCGGACGGCCCCTCCCGGTCGGTTGTTCGACAAGCAGAGACGTGTCGGCAGGCCGATCGGTTCGTCCGCCGGCGCGTGACCACGCTCACTCCTGAGAGCGAACCCCCAGGTCATGGCACGGGTCATGGCACAGGTCATGACGCCTCACATCCTGCCGCCCGCCCGCGTGAACCGTTGGAAAGGACGCGTCATTGCCAGGAAACGGGGAGGCAATCTCCGGCCGCGACCATCGATCCATGAACCGGATCAGCAGCCAGCCCAGTCTCGTCTCCCTCGACGACAGGCGCCGCGCCGAGCCGCCCGCGCTCGTCCTGGTGGCCCACGGCAGCCGTGACCCGCGCACCCTGAAGACGGTTCACGAACTCCTCGACCAGGTCCGCGAGCAGCGCCCCGGCCTGCCGGTGCACCTGGGCCACATCGAACTCAACGAGCCGCTGCTCCCGGACACGCTGGCGTCCCTGGGCACGGCGGAGGCGGTCCTGGTCCCGCTCCTGCTCTCCCGCGGCTACCACGTGAAGCGCGACATCCCGGAGATGGCGACGGCCTCCGCGGCACGCACCCGCGTGGCCGCCCCGCTGGGCCCGCACCCGCTGCTGGTGGAGACCCTGCACGCCCGCCTGACCGAGGCGGGCTGGAGCACGGACGAGGAGACTCGCCGTACCAGTGCGGTGGTCCTCGCGGCGGCGGGCTCCCGCGACCCGGACTCGGCCGTGGACACCCGCCGCACCGCTCACCTCCTGTCGGACCGCCTGGGCGTCCCCGTAATCCCGGCCTACGCCTCCGCGGCGACCCCGACGGTCGACACCGCGATCCGCGCACTGGCGGCGCGAGGCCGCGACAGGGTGGCGGTGGCGTCGTACTTCACGGCGCCGGGCCTGTTCGCGACCCAGTGCGCGCAGAAGGCGCCGTGGATCGCCTCGGCCCCCCTGGGCACGCACCCCGCGATGGCGGACCTGGTCCTGCACCGCTACGACCGGGCATGGGCGCGGCAGGCGACCGCGGCTGCCTGAGGGAGCAGGCGAATTGTCAGTCCGTGCCCGTACTGTCGAGGCATGCCGTACGACCTGCAGTCAACCGAACGCTGGGCCCCAGAACCCGACAAGCGCCCCGGCCGCACCGCCTTCCAACGCGACCGCGCCCGCATCCTCCACTCCGCCGCGCTCAGAAGGCTCGCCGGCAAGACCCAGGTCGTCACCCCGGGAACCCTCAGCCAGGCGTGGGACGCCAGCCCCCGCACCCGTCTCACCCACTCCCTGGAATGCGCCCAGGTGGGCCGGGAACTCGGCTCGGCCCTCGGCTGCGACCCCGACCTGGTGGAGGCCGCCTGTCTCGCCCACGACCTCGGCCACCCTCCCTTCGGCCACAACGGCGAACAGGCACTCAACGAATTCGCCGACGACTGCGGCGGCTTCGAGGGCAACGCCCAGTCCCTGCGGCTCCTGACCCGCATCGAGCCCAAGCGCTTCACCGAGGAGGGGTCGGTGGGGCTGAACCTCACCAGGGCCACCCTCGACGCGGCCACCAAATACCCCTGGCCCCGCGGAGGGCACCCGTCCCGCAAGTTCGGCGTCTACGAGGACGACCGCCCCGTCTTCGACTGGATCCGCAAGGACGCCCCCGGCGCCCTCACGACCTTCGAGGCCCAGGTCATGGACTGGTCCGACGACGTGGCCTACTCGGTCCACGACGTCGAGGACGGTCTGCACGCGGGCCACATCGACCCCAACTGCCTGCACGCCGAACCGGAACGCCGGGCGGTCTTCGAGGTCGCTCTCGGCAGGTACGTCCCCGAGGACACCGACCCCGCCGAACTCGCCGCGGCACTGGACCGCCTCCAGGAGCAGCCGTGGTGGCCGCACGGCTACGACGGCTCGGCCGTGGCCCAGGCCCGCCTCAAGGACGCCACCAGTCAGCTCATCGGCCGCTTCTGCCTGTCCGCCGAGGCCGCCACGCGCGAGCGGTACGGCACCGGAAGACTCACGAGGTACGGCGCCGAACTCGTCGTACCGCACGAGACCCGCCTGGAGTGCGCGGTCCTCAAGGCCGTCGCCGACCGGTACGTCATGCAGCGAGCCGAGCAGGAGCGGCTGCGGGCCGACCAGCGGATCGTGGTCGCCGAACTCGCCGAGGCGCTCACCGCCCGCGCCCCGGACGGCCTCGACCCGCAGTTCCGCGCGCTGTTCGACCGGGCGTCCGACGACCGCGCGCGCAAGCGGGTGATCGTCGACCAGATCGCGTCCCTCACCGACGCGTCGGCGCGTTCGCTTCACGCCCGTCTCACGGACCGCCTGTGATGCTTGCGGGACAGAAGTCATGCGGAGAAGTCCGGAGTGACATGAATCGTGCCCGAATGTGACCCTCCGTGGCCTGATCGGGCCACTCCCCCTTCCCCCATCACGCTCCGTGCGGGAGGCTCCCATGGGGGCGGCACCCTTACGAGGAGGAACCAAGTGGTCGACGCGGATCAGACTTTTGTCATCGTGGGAGGAGGTCTCGCCGGCGCCAAGGCGGCCGAGACACTCCGGACGGAGGGCTTCACCGGCCGCGTGATACTGATCTGCGACGAACGCGACCACCCCTACGAGCGCCCGCCGCTCTCCAAGGGCTACCTCCTCGGCAAGGAGGAGCGCGACAGCGTCTTCGTCCACGAACCCGCCTGGTACGCGCAGCACGACATCGAGCTGCACCTCGGCGAGACCGTGGACGCCATCGACCGTGCGGCGAAGACCGTCCGCTTCGGCGCGGACGGCACCGCCGTCCGCTACGACAAGCTGCTGCTGGCGACCGGCGCGGAGCCGCGCCGGCTGGACATCCCGGGGACCGACCTCGCGGGCGTCCACCATCTGCGCCGCCTCGCCCACGCCGAGCGCCTCAAGGGCGTCCTGGCCACCCTGGGCAGGGACAACGGCCACCTCGTGATCGCCGGCGCCGGCTGGATCGGCCTGGAGGTCGCGGCGGCGGCCCGGGAGTACGGCGCCGAGGTCACCGTCGTCGAGCCCCTGTCGACCCCGCTGCACTCCGTCCTCGGCCCCGAGCTCGGCAACCTCTTCGCCGAGCTGCACCGCGAGCACGGCGTCCGCTTCCATTTCGGGGCGAGGCTGACGGAGATCGTCGGGCAGGACGGCATGGTCCTCGCGGCCCGGACCGACGACGGCGAGGAGCACCCCGCGCACGACGTCCTCGCGGCGGTCGGCGCGGCCCCGCGCGTGGCCCTCGCCGAGGCGGCCGGGCTGGAGCTGGCGGACCGGGCGCACGGCGGCGGCATCGCCGTGGACGCACAACTGCGCACCTCCGACCCGGACATCTACGCGGCGGGCGACGTGGCCTCCTTCCACCACGCCCTCCTCGGCAACCGGCTGCGCGTCGAGCACTGGGCCAACGCGCTCAACGGCGGCCCGGCGGCGGCGCGCGCGATGCTGGGCCGCCAGGTGACGTACGACCGGGTGCCCTACTTCTTCTCCGACCAGTACGACCTGGGCATGGAGTACAGCGGCTGGGCGCCCCCCGGCTCGTACGACGAAGTGGTGATCCGGGGAGACGCCGGGAAGCGGGAGTTCATCGCCTTCTGGGTGCAGCAGGGCCGTGTGCTGGCCGGGATGAACGTCAACGTGTGGGACGTCACGGAGCCGATCCAGAACCTGATCCGATCCGGGGCTCAGGTGGACACGGAGGCGCTGGCGGACCCGCACGTTCCCCTCGTCAGCCTCGTCCCGTAGGTGTCAGTACCTCCCCGTAGACTTCACGCGTGGCAGGACGGATCAACGACGAGGACGTGAAGGCGGTACGGGACGCGGTCCCGATCGACGCCGTGGTGTCCGAGTACCTCCAGCTGCGCAACGCGGGCGGTGGCAACCTCAAGGGCCTGTGTCCCTTCCACGACGAGAAGTCGCCGTCCTTCCAGGTCAGTCCGAGCAAGGGCCTCTTCCACTGCTTCGGCTGCCAGGAGGGCGGCGACACCATCACGTTCGTGATGAAGGTCGACCACCTCACCTTCTCGGAGTCGGTCGAGCGCCTGGCCGCCCAGGCCGGCATCACCCTGCGCTACGAGGAGGGCGGCTACAACCCCTCCCACCAGCGCGGCGAGCGCATCCGCCTGGTCGAGGCGCACAAGATCGCCGCCGACTGGTACATGGAGCAGCTGGCCACCAGCCCGGAGGCCGACACCGGCCGCCAGTTCCTCGCCGAGCGCGGCTTCGACCAGGACGCGGCGCGGCACTTCTCCGTCGGCTACAGCCCCCAGGGCTGGGACCACCTCACCCGCTACCTGCGCGGCAAGGGCTTCACCGACAAGGAGATCCTCCTGTCCGGTCTGGCCCAGGAAGGCCGCCGCGGCCCCATCGACCGCTTCCGCGGTCGTCTCATGTGGCCCATCCGCGACATCGGCGGGGACGTCGTCGGCTTCGGCGCGAGAAAGCTCTACGAGGCGGACAACGGACCCAAGTACCTCAACACACCCGACACCGCGATCTACCGGAAGTCCCAGGTCCTCTACGGCATCGACCTCGCGAAGAAGGACATCGCCAAGTCCTCCCGCGCGGTCGTCGTCGAAGGCTACACCGACGTCATGGCCTGCCACCTCGCCGGCGTCACCACCGCCATCGCCACCTGCGGCACCGCCTTCGGCACCGACCACATCAAGATCCTGCGCCGGCTCCTCATGGACAACGGCTCGGCCCGCGTGATCTTCACCTTCGACGGCGACTCGGCCGGCCAGAAGGCCGCCCTGCGCGCCTTCGAGGACGACCAGAAGTTCGCCGCCGAGACCTACATCGCGATCGCCCCGGACGGCATGGACCCCTGCGACCTGCGCCTCGCCAAGGGCGACGACGCCGTCGCCGACCTGGTCGAACCCCGCACCCCGCTCTTCGAGTTCGCGCTGCGCCAGATCGTCGTCCGCTACGACCTCGACACCCCCGCCGGCCGCGCCGCCGCCCTGGACGAGGCCGCCCCGATCGTCGCCCGCATCAAGAACAGCGGCGCCCAGCACGAGGTCGCCGTCCAGCTCGCCGGCATGCTCGGCATCCTCGACACCCAGTTCGTGGTCAAGCGGGTGGCCCAGCTGGCCCGGTGGGCCCGCGACCGTGGCGGCAAGGGACCGGCCCCCTCGGGACGCGGCCCGCAGCAGCGGCAGTACGACACCGTCCACCGGCCCGCCGTCTCAGGCCCGGCCCTCACCCTGCGCAACCCCGTCTACGCCACCGAGCGCGAGCTGCTCAAACTCGCCCTGCAGCGCCCCGAACTGGTCTCCCCGGCCTTCGACGCGTACGGCATCGACGAGTTCACCGCCCCGCCCTACGCCGCCGTACGCCAGGCCATCATGGACGCCGGCGGCGCGGAGTACGGCGTCCAGGACTCCCAGGACTATCTCGTCCGGGTCCGCGAGGCCGCCCCCGACGACGCGGTCCGCGCGATGGTCACGGAGCTGGCCGTCGAGGCGATCATGCGGCGCACGGTCGACGAGAACTACGCCGGCGAACAACTGGTCACGGTCCGCCGCAGGGCCGTCGCCCGTCGGCTCACCGAACTCCAGGGCGTCCTGACCCGGCTCGGCCACATGGATCCGGCCCAGTCGGCCGCCGTCCAGAACGAGATGATGATCCTGACCCGCTACGACCGCGCCCTCCAGGACGAGGGCCCCTCCGCCCTCTGAGCCGTGCGCCACCCCTGATCAGCGGTTTCGCGTCCCGCAGGGCTGAGCACGCGCAGGGTGTAGTAACCACCCGGTCACGGACCGGACTCAAAAAGTCACCGCACGCCCCTCGTGGCGGTGATGTGTCGTACTCCACACTGGGTTCCGGTGCCTGAGTCCTCGGAGCGCGGCCGATCCGTCCCCAACGGGTCCCAGACCCCCGCGGTTCCGCTCATCGCGTACGGGACGGACAGCGGCGAGGCCGCCGACTCCGCCCCCGAAGTACCGCTGCCGCCCTCCTTGGCAGCGATCATCCTGGAGGTCGCCCCCGTGCAGACCCAGACCCTCACACAGACCCAGAACAGTACGGACGACACGACAGAGCAGGACGCCGAACCCGACGTTCTCGTCGCGGTGCCCCCGCAGAACCGTGTCGCGCACCACCCCGAGGCGGAACCGGACACCCCGCCCGCCGAAGTCCTCGCGAACGTGGAGACCGAACCGGTCGAACCGCCCGAGCCGCCCCGCGGCCGCGTAGACACCGGCGGCCCGTCCTCGGACCTGTTCCGCCAGTACCTGCGGGAGATCGGCCGCATCCCGCTGCTCACCGCGGCCGAGGAGGTCGACCTCGCCCGCCGGGTCGAGGCCGGTCTGTTCGCCGAGGAGAAACTGACCAACACCCCCGACCTGGACAGCCAGTTGGCGCTCGACCTGGACCGGCTGGTCGTGCTGGGCAGGATGGCCAAGCGCCGCCTCATCGAGGCGAACCTGCGGCTCGTCGTGTCCGTCGCGAAACGGTACGTCGGCCGCGGCCTGACCATGCTCGACCTGGTACAGGAAGGCAACCTGGGCCTGATCCGCGCGGTCGAGAAGTTCGACTACGCCCGCGGCTACAAGTTCTCCACCTACGCCACCTGGTGGATCCGCCAGGCCATGTCCCGGGCCCTCGCCGACCAGGCCCGCACGATCCGGGTCCCGGTCCACGTCGTCGAGTTGATCAACCGGGTCGTCCGCGTCCAGCGCCGCATGCTCCAGGAGCGCGGCTACGAACCGACCCCGGAAGAGGTCGCGAACCAGCTCGACCTCGCCCCGGAACGGGTCAGCGAGGTCCTGCGCCTGGCCCAGGAACCGGTGTCCCTGCACGCCCCCGTGGGCGAGGAGGACGACGTCGCCCTCGGTGACCTCATCGAGGACGGCGACGCGGCCTCACCGGTCGAGTCGGCGGCCTTCCTGCTGCTCAGGGAGCACCTGGAGGCGGTGCTGTCGACCCTGGGCGAGCGTGAGCGCAAGGTGGTCCAACTCCGGTACGGCCTGGCCGACGGGCGGGCGCGTACGTTGGAGGAGATCGGGCGGATCTTCGGAGTGACCCGGGAGCGGATACGGCAGATCGAGTCGAAGACTCTGAACAAGCTGCGGGATCACGCTTTCGCGGATCAGCTGCGGGGCTATCTGGACTGAGGAAAGGGGGCCGTTTCCCAACGGCCCCCTTCAGCTAGTCCACCTCCGCCACCGCCTGCGCGAACTGCGCCTTGTACAGGCGCGCGTACGCCCCGCCGGCCTCCAACAGGTCGGTGTGCGTGCCCTGTTCGACGATCGAGCCGTTCTCCATCACCAGGATGGTGTCCGCGTCGCGGATCGTCGACAGACGGTGCGCGATGACGAACGACGTGCGGCCGTGCGCCAGTTTGGCCATCGCCTTCTGGATCAGGACCTCGGTGCGGGTGTCCACCGAACTCGTCGCCTCGTCGAGGACCAGGATCACCGGGTCCGACAGGAACGCCCGGGCGATGGTGATGAGCTGCTTCTCACCCGCGCTCACCCCGCTGCCCTCGTCGTCGATCACGGTGTCGTAGCCCTCGGGCAGGGTCCGGACGAACCGGTCCGCGTGGGCCGCCCGGGCCGCCTCCTCGATCTCGCCCCGGGTGACCTCGCGCGAGGCGCCGTACGCGATGTTCTCCGCGATCGTGCCGCCGAACAGCCAGGTGTCCTGGAGGACCATGCCGATCCCGGCGCGCAGGTCGTCCCGGGACATCGTCGCGATGTCCACGCCGTCGAGCGTGATCCGGCCGCCCGAGACGTCGTAGAACCGCATGAGGAGGTTGACCAGGGTGGTCTTGCCGGCTCCCGTGGGGCCGACGATCGCGACCGTGTGTCCGGGTTCGACCTTCAGCGAGAGGTCCTCGATGAGCGGCTTCTCGGGCTCGTAGCGGAAGGAGACATGCTCCAGGGCGACCCGCCCGCGCAGTTCCTCGGGCTTCGCGCTCGGCATCGGGTCCGCCTCTTGCTCCTCCGCGTCCAGGAGTTCGAAGATCCGCTCGGCCGAGGCGACACCCGACTGCACGAGGTTCGCCATCGACGCCACCTGCGTCAGCGGCATCGAGAACTGCCGGGAGTACTGGATGAAGGCCTGCACGTCACCGATGGACAGCGAGCCGGAGGCGACCCGCAGCCCGCCGACGACCGCCACCAGCACGTAGTTGAGGTTCGAGACGAACATCATCAGCGGCTGCATGACCCCGCTGTTGAACTGCGCCTTGAACCCGGCCTCGTACAGCGCCTCGTTCTGCTCGGCGAACTGCGCCGCCGACTCCTCCTGGCGGCCGAACACCTTCACCAGGTTGTGCCCGGTGTACATCTCCTCGATGTGGGCGTTGAGCTTGCCCGTGGTGCGCCACTGCTGCACGAAGTGCGGCTGCGAACGCTTGCCCACGCGCGTGGCGACGACGAACGACAGCGGCACGGTGACCAGCGCGACCAGGGCCAGCAGCCAGGACACCCAGAACATCATCGCGAGCACGCCGATGATGGTGAGCAGCGAGTTGATCAGCTGGCCCATCGACTGCTGCAGGGTCTGGCCGATGTTGTCGATGTCGTTCGTGGCCCGGGACAGGACCTCGCCGCGCTGGCGCTTGTCGAAGTACGACAGCGGCAGCCGCGACATCTTCGTCTGCACGTCCTCGCGCATCCGGAACATCGTGCGGTTGACGGTCCGGTTGACCAGCCGCGTCGCCACGGCCATCAGCAGCCCCGCGACGAGGAACACCCCGACCGCGAACAGCAGGACATGGCCCACGGCGGTGAAGTCGATGCCCTCGCCGGGCGTGAAGTCGGTGCTGCGGAGCATGTCGGCGACCTGACCGTCGCCGCGCGCCCGCATCTGCGCGAGAACCTCTTCCTTGCTCGCGCCGGCCGGCATCTCCCGTCCGACGATGCCCGCGAAGACCAGGTCGGTGGCCTCGCCGAGGATCTTGGGCCCGACCACGTTCAGGCCGACGCTCAGCACGACGCAGAACAGCATCGCGTACAGGGTCAGCCGCTCCGGCTTGAACTGGGAGAGCAGCCGCCTGCCCGACACCTTGAAGTCGATCGACCGGTTCTCGGGACCGCCGCCCGCCATCATGCGCCCCATGGGCCCGGCCATCAGGCAGCCTCCGCTTCCGTGAGCTGGGAGAGCACGATCTCCCGGTAGGTCTCGTTGTCCGCCATCAGTTCGCGGTGGGTGCCGGTGCCGACGACCCGGCCCTCGTCGAGGACGACGATCCGGTCGGCCTCGCGGATGGTGGCCACCCGCTGCGCGACGATCACGACGGTCGCCTCCGAGGTCTCCTCGGCGAGCGCCGCGCGAAGGGCCGCGTCGGTCGCGTAGTCGAGGGCGGAGAAGGAGTCGTCGAAGAGGTAGATCTCCGGCCGCTGCACCAGCGTGCGCGCGATGGCGAGCCGCTGCCGCTGACCACCGGAGACGTTGGTGCCGCCCTGCGCGATGGGGGAGTCGAGGCCGTTCTCCAGTCCCTCGACGAAGCCCTTGGCCTGCGCCACCTCCAGCGCGTGCCACAGCTCCTCGTCCGTGGCGTCCGGATTGCCGTAGCGGAGATTGGTCGCCACGGTCCCCGCGAAGAGATACGGCTTCTGCGGCACGAGCCCGACGGTCTCGGCCAGCAGCACCGGCTCGATCTCGGCGACGGCCACCCCGTCGACGAGGACCTCGCCGTCGGTCGCGTCGAACAGCCGGGGGACGAGCCCCAGCAGGGTGGACTTGCCGCTGCCGGTCGAGCCGATCACGGCCGTCACCTCGCCGGGCCGGGCCACCAGGTCGATCGCCTTGAGCACCGGCTCCTCGGCGCCCGGATAGCGGAAGCCGGCGCCCCGGATCTCCAGATGTCCGTGCCGCCGCAGCTCGCGGACGGGGGCCAGGGGAGGCACCACGCTGGAGGAGGTGTCGAGGACCTCCTGGATGCGCTCGGCACAGACCTCCGCGCGCGGCACCATCATGAACATGAAGGTGGCCATCATCACGGACATGACGATCTGCATCAGATAGGCGAGGAACGCGGTCAGATCACCGATCTGCATCCCGCCGCTGTCGATCCGGTGGGCCCCGAACCACACCACCGCGATCGAGGACAGGTTCACCGTCGTCATGACCACGGGGAACATCAGCGCGAGCAGGTTGCCCGTCTTGAGGGAGATCTCCGTCAGATCGCTGTTCGCCTTCCGGAAGCGCTCCTCCTCGTACGAGTCGCGCACGAACGCCCGGATGACCCGGTTGCCGGTGATCTGCTCGCGCAGCACCCGGTTCACCGTGTCGAGACGCACCTGCATGGACCGGAACAGCGGTCGCAGCCGCCGTACGATCAACGTCACGCAGATGCCCAGCGTCGGCACCACGGCCACCAGCACCGCGGACAGCGGCACGTCCAGGCCGAGGGCCAGCACGATGCCGCCCACGCACATGATGGGCGCCGACACCAGCAGGGTGAACGTCATCAGGGCCAGCATCTGGACCTGCTGCACGTCATTGGTCGTACGGGTGATCAGCGTGGGCGCACCGAACTGGCCGACCTCGCGCGCCGAGAACGACTGCACCCGGTCGAAGACCGCCGCCCGCAGGTCCCGGCCGAGCGCGGCGGCGGTCCGGGCGCCGTAGAACACGGCCCCGATGTTGCACACCACCTGCGCCAGCGAGATGCCGATCATGAGAGCGCCGAAGCTGAGGATGTAGCCGGTGTCTCCGGTCACGACGCCGTGGTCGATGATGTCCGCGTTCAGCGTGGGCAGGTAGAGGGTGGCGCAGGTCTGCAGGAACTGCAGCAGCACCAGGATGGTGATGGGTTTCTTGTAGGGCCTGAGATAGGTCCGCAGAAGTCGTATGAGCACGCTACGTCTCTCGGAGTCGGCGACGGGGCGAGTGGTTGCCCCTGGCCCCTATCGTCGGACACTCCACCCGTGTTACCTCAACCGATTAAGCCGACAGCAGTGCTCCGTACGGCCTTCCGGGTCCTCGCGGCCCTCCGCTCCTACCGGAGTCTTACCTTCCGAGGTCTAGCGGAACGCCCCCGGATACGTCTGCTCCCGCACCGACACGTACTGCTGCCGCACCGCCTGCCCCACCGCCAGCTCCTCGCCCGGCTCCAGGACCTGCCCGGCCGGACCCTGCCACATCGGCGGGGTGCGCGGGTCGAGTGTGCCCTGCGACACCCCGAGCGCCCAGGCCGCCTGCCGGGCGGCACCGATCGCCGCGTAGTCCGCGGGCTGCGGCACGACGACCTGCGCACCGAACAGCGCGGGCGCGGCGGCCTGTACCGCGGACAGCTCGGCGGCCGCCCCCAGCAGGAAGACCCGCCGCACCTCGACCCCCCGGCCGCGCAGCACGTCGAGCGCGTCGGCGAGCCCGCACAGCATGCCCTCGAACGCGGCCCGCGCCAGATGCTCCGGCTTCATCGACTCGCGCCTGAGGCCGGTCAGCGTCCCCGCGGTGTGCGGCAGGTTCGGCGTCCGCTCACCTTCCAGATAGGGCAGCAGTACGAGGCCGTGGGCGCCCGGCGTCGACTTCATCGCCAGGTCGGACAGGCTCTCCAGGTCACCGAGGCTCAGCATCTCGGCGGCCCCGCGCAGGGTCCGTACGGCGTTCAGGGTGGTGACGACCGGCAGGTGCATCCCGGTCGCGTCGGCCAGGGAGGTGATCATCCCGGTGTTGTCGACGAGCGCCTCGGGGTGCACGGCCATCACGGACCCGGACGCGCCCAGCGAGACGACTGCGTCCCCGAGCCCGATCCCGAGACCGAAGGCGGCGGCCATGGTCTCCCCGGTGCCGGCGGAGATCAGCAGCCCCTCCGGGGTCGTACCGGCGGCGTCCGAGGGGCCGATCACCTCGGGGAGCATCGCCGGGTGGCCGAGGGCCATCTCGACGAGGTCGGAGCGGTAGGCGCCGGTGGCGGCGGACCAGTAGCCGGTCCCGGAGGCGCCGCCGCGGTCGGTGGTCCTTCGCACCGGCCGGCCGAGCAGCTGCCACACCAGCCAGTCGTGCGCCTGGAGGAGCACGGCGGTGCGCAGGGCGGCGTCGGGCTCGGTCTTGTTCAGCCAGCGCAGCTTGGTGACGGGCTGCGCGGCCTGTGGCACACATCCCACCGACTGCGCCCACGCCTCGCGCCCGCCGAGCGCGTCGACCAGGTCGGCCGCGGCGACCTGCGCGCGCTTGTCGCCGCCGACCATGGCGGGCCGCACGGTGTTGCCCTGGGCGTCCAGCGGCACCACGGCGTTCTGCTGGGCCGAAACACCGATGGCCTGCACGCCCTCCAGAAGACCGCCCCCGGCGGCCTCGCCGAGGGACAGGAGCCAGGCCTGGGGGTCGACGTCGGACGGGCGGCCTTCGATCGGGTGCGGCGCGTACCCCTGTTTGAGCACGGCACCCGTGTCCGCGTCGCAGACGACGATGCGAGTGAATTCGGGTGAGCTGTCCAACCCGGCGACTATCCCCATGGCGGAAATTCTATGGGCGTAGCGTCGCGATGGTGCGCGCGACCGCGGGGGCGGGACCGGCACTGCCGGTCCCGCCCCCGCGGAGGGGTCGCGTCACCGTGGTCAAGTGGTGCTCGTGCCCCAGTCGTCCTGTGCGGTGCCGTTCGGGTTGCGGTCCCGCAGCGAGCGCACCCGCTGGGTCACGGACTCCGGCACCCGGTCGCCCACCTTGTCGCTGACCGCGTGGTACGCCTTGCCGGCGAACTGGCGGCCCTGCTGGGCCGCCGTCTCAGCGGTGTTGCGGACGGCGGGGTTCTGGGCGACCTGACGGGCGGATTTCTTCAACTGTTCGTAGCGCTCGCGCCCGGCACGGGTGCCCAGCACGTAGCCCAGAGTCAGTCCGACCACGAACGTGAGCTTGTAACGCATGGCGGCCACCCTTCCTTGCGTAGGTATCCGGTGCGACGTCGGTGTCGGTATCGCTGTCGGTATCGGTCTCGGTCTCGGTCTCGGGGGAACCGATTGGCGGAGCACCCCCCTGCTTGCGCTAATGTATGTGTCGCAGCGAGCGCCCGCCCTCTGGCGAATACCCAGGGAGCTACGTTCGATGCAACGAGGCGATCCTCCGTAGCTCAATTGGCAGAGCAGCCGGCTGTTAACCGGCAGGTTACTGGTTCGAGTCCAGTCGGGGGAGCTTCGATCTTCCGTAGCTCAATTGGCAGAGCAGCCGGCTGTTAACCGGCAGGTTACTGGTTCGAGTCCAGTCGGGAGAGCAGGACGAGGAAGGACCCCCGATGGGGTCCTTTTTCATGTCCGACGGAACTGCCCAGGTCACAGCCGAGTCCTTGCGGGCAGGCGAAGTCGCCCCTGCGGAGCAGGAGATCGTATGAGCGGCTATGCTGCGGCAGACGGCGCGCACACATGTACGCGACACGCCGCTATGGGGCGGTAGCTCAGCCGGTTAGAGCAGCGGACTCATAATCCGTCGGCCGTGGGTTCGAGTCCCACCCGCCCCACTGCGCAGGCTTCTGACCTGCGGAAACGTTCTTTTTTGGGTGTCGGATCGTCAACTTTGCCTGGACGGACTGAATCCGCTGCGCGTGAGTTCAACGGTGTTGCCGCCACCTGGGAAGTTGTCGCATCCGGCCTCTGTGAGCGGCTGGGCGCCGTATTCGGGACGCCGGCAGGACGCAGGGAATCGGAAGGGGCTGCTCCGGTGCCATTCATCCCGAGACCGCAGAGGTGGGTGACGGAGTGCCGCCGACCGATCAAGGTGCCGTGCGGAGCCTTGGATCGTGGGCCAGGCGTCGACTGCGGTGCGGGAGAAACTGCCCGTACTGGAAACTGACCGAAGGAACGCTGCACGCCCTCCACCCGGTCCAGTTCGATGTCGCTGGTGGCTGAGGGACCGGAGATCAAGGTCAGCGGGCGGCGCGGGTGGAGCAGACTCAACGCCTCGGGTACTTCAGCGACGATCCGGCTCGCCCTGACCACGCAGACGTGCTGATCCGGGAGCAAGGTCAGCACAGGGCGTCCTTGTCCCGGTCCGCTGTCGAGGACGACGGTGCCGGTGCGGGCGATCGCTGCGGTGACGGTGGTGCGCACGGCGTCCGCCGCGTCTGGCTGTCGGACCGTGTGGCCGAGCCGTTCCAGTAGTTCCGTCACCGCGCGGCCGGTGCAGGGGGAACATCATGTCGTCGAAACAGGTGATGAAGAGAGCTGTGCGCATGGTGCGTCCTGGGCGGCCGGGGAGCCGGTGACGGTCAGGCCGTAGGTCCGCAGGGCCGTTCCGGTGAAGACCTCGTGGCGTTCGGCAGGATGGAGGGCGGCCGTCAACTCCCCTGCGGTGGCGGCGACTTCGGCGTAGGTGGCAGCCAGTCGGCAGACCGGCCAGTCGGAGCCGAACATCAGCCGTCGCGGTCCGAAGGCGTCCAGCACGGTGTCCGCGTAAGGCCGTAGGTCCTCGACGCTCCACTCGCCCCAGTCGGCCTCGGTCACCATGCCGGAGAGCTTGCAGACGGTGTTGGGCAACGAGGCCAGCAGGCGCACCGCGTCCGCCCACGGCCGCAGCTCGCCCGAGGCGATGGGGGGCTTGCCCGCGTGATCGAGTACGAAGGTGAGGCCGGGAAGCAGTCGGGCGGCCTCGTGCGCGGCCGCGAGCTGGTGGGGCCGGACGACCAGGTCGTACGCGAGTCCTGCCTCGGCCACCGCGGCCAGCCCGCGCAGTACGTCCGGCCGCATCAGCCAGCGAGGGTCGGGCTCGCCCTGCACCTGGTGTCGGATGCCCACCAGGTACTCGCCACCCGGCCTCTCCCGCAGCGCCGCGAGCGCGCGGGCGACATCCGGGGAGGTCAGGTCGGTCCAACCCACGACGCCGGCCACCAGGTCGCTGTCCTGGGCCAACGCCAGGAACTCGGGCGTCTCCTCCGGCACGTCGATCGTCTGGACCAGGACCGTTGCGGTGACGCCGCCGGCGGCCCGGGCCACGGGCTCCAGGTCGGCGAGCAGGAAGTCGCTGCGCAGCGGGGCGAGTTCCGGTCCGGTGATCCAGTTCTGGTCGCGGACGGAGAGGTCCCACACATGGTGGTGTGCGTCGATGACGCCCTCAGCCGTGTTCGCCTGCATGCCCATGGCGGTCACCTCCGCGACTCCTCGACTTCTCCATCGGCCGATCGGCTTCGTCGACCGGCGCGGCGGCAGGAACGGGGACGTGCGGGGGCAGCAGACCCTCGGCTCGGAGTCCGTCCCAGAGCTCGGCCGGTACCGTTCGCCGCAGCTGATCCACCGTGTCCCGGACCTCCTCGGCCGAACGCGCACCGGACAGTACGCTCGCGACCGCGGGATGGCCGAGCGGGAAGCGCAGAGCGGCTGCGCGCAGCGGTACCCCGTGGCGTTCGGCGACCGCCTTCATGCGCAGGGCCCGGTCGAGCACATGTGGTGGGGTGGGCGCGTAGTCGTACATGGCCCCGGGCTTGGGGTCGGTGAGCAGACCCGAGTTGAACACCCCTCCGACGACGACACTCCTGCCGCGGGCGGCGGCCTCCGGCAGTACCTCCGCCAGCCCTTCCTGCTCCAGCAGGGTGTAGCGGCCGGCGAGCAGCACCACGTCGATGTCGGTCTCGCGCAGGAAGCGGGCGGGGAGCGCGCACTGGTTCACGCCGATGCCGATCGCCTTGACGACGCCTTCGCCGCGCAGCCGTTCCAGCGCCGGGTAGGCCTCGGTGAGGGCCTGCTCGGCGTGGTGGTCCGGGTCGTGCAGCAGGGCGATGTCCACCCGGTCCAGGCCGAGGCGGTCCAGGCTCGATTCCAGGGAGCGCATGACTCCGTCGGAACTGAAGTCCCAGACTCGCCGGTGGGTGGCGGGCACGGCGAAGCCGTGTGCGAGATCGTCGCCGCGGCCACCCTCCGGGGTGGGTTCGAGCAGCCGCCCGACCTTGGTGGAGACGGTGTACGTGGCGCGGTCGCGTTCGCGCAGCGCGGCACCCAGGCGGCGCTCGGACAGCCCGAGTCCGTAATGCGGGGCGGTGTCGAAGGCGCGGATGCCCTCGTCCCAGGCCGCTTCCACCGCGGCGAACGCGGCCTCGTCGGTGACCGGGCGGAAGAGGTTGCCGATGCCGGCGGCCCCGAACGACAGCTCGGTGACCTTGACGTCGGTGGTGCCCAGCGTGGCCGTTCTCATGAGCCGGCCGCCGGGCGCAGCCGGAGTCCCTGCATGCCACCGTCGACGGCGAGGGCGATGCCGGTGACGGAGGCCGCGGTGGGGCTCGCCAGGTAGACCACGGCCGCCGCCACCTCGTCCGCGGTGACCAGGCGGCCCAGGGGCTGGCGTGCGTCGAGGGCGGCGCGTTCCGCCTCCGGGTCGTCGGCGGCATCCAGGAGCCGGGTCACCCAGGGGGTGTCGGCGGTGCCGGGGTTGACGCAGTTGACGCGGATGCCCTCACGGACGTGGTCGGCGGCCATCGCCAGGGTCAGCGACAGCACCGCGCCCTTGCTCGCGGAGTACAGGGCGCGTTGGGGCAGGCCCGCGGTGGCCGCGACGGAACAGGTGTTGACGAGCGCCGCGTGCGACGAGCGCCGCAGATACGGCAGTGCGGCCCGGGTGGTGCGCACCGTCCCGAGGAGGTTGACGTCGAGGACGCGGTGCCACTCGTCGTCGGGGTTGTCCTCGACGGTACCGATGGCGCCGATGCCCGCGTTGTTGACCAGGATGTCCAGGCCACCGAGTTGCTCGGCAGCGGCGTCCACGGCGATACGTACCGAGGCGTCGTCGGCGAGGTCGGCCTTGATGGCGATCAGCGGCTCGGGGGCGCCGGAGGGGTCGAGGTCGAGGACGGCCACCGTGGCGCCGTGCTCGGCCAGCATCCGGGACGTGGCCAGCCCGATCCCGGACGCGCCGCCGGTGACGACGGCCTTGAGCCCTGACAGGCCGCTCAAGCTGCTCAAGCTGTTCAAAGGGGCGCCTTTCACGCTTGGGCGAAGGTTTGGCGCTGGGCGCCGAGGCCGTCGATGGCGAGCTCGACGGTGTCGCCGGGGCGGAGGTAGGGGGTACCGGGAAGGCCCAGGGCCACGCCTGCGGGAGTACCGGTGTTGATCACGTCGCCCGGTTCCAGGACCATGTACTGGCTCAGGTAGGACACGAGGTGGTCGACCGGGAAGATCATGTCGCCGGTGTGGCCCTGTTGCCGTTTCACGCCGTTGACGCTCAGTTGCAGCGCGAGGTTCTGTGGGTCGCCGACCTCGTCGGCGGTGATGAGCCAGGGGCCGAGCGGGTTGAAGGTCTCGCAGGACTTGCCCAGGTCCCACTGCGACGAGTACTCGAGCTGGAACTCGCGCTCGGAGACGTCGTGGCTGATCGCGTATCCCGCGATCACAGCCCTCGCGGCCCCGGGGCCCTCGAGGTAGCGGGCCCGGCGTCCGATGACGACCGCGAGTTCGACCTCCCAGTCGGTCCTGGTCGAGCCGCGGGGGATCAACACCTCGTCGTACGGTCCGACGACCGTGCCCGGGTCCTTCATGAACACCACAGGCCGCGTGGGAATCGCCGCGCCGGTCTCGGCGGCGTGGTCGCGGTAGTTCAGACCGACACAGACGATCTTGCCGGGACGGGCTACGGGTGCTCCGATGCGCAGCCCGGCCGGGTCCAGCTCGGGCAGTTCAGCCGCCGTGACGGCCACCCGGGCCCGGTCGACTCCGCCCGAAGCCAGGAAGACGCCGTCGATGTCCGGCGTCACGGACGACAGGTCGAGCAGTCGGCCGTCGTCGGTGCGGACGGCGGGCCGCTCCTCGCCGGACGCGCCGACTCGTACGAGTCTCACTGGCTTCTCCTTGCCATGAGTGGTGGTCAGTCGGATGTCGCCGGGGAAGTCAGATGCCAGATCTCGGTCAGGTCCGACCAGCTGCCCCCGGTACCGGTATCGGCCCAGGGCTCCTGGCAGGGGCCGGTGAGCTCCCACCAGGCGCGAGTGGCCGCGTCCGCGCCGACAGCGGCCATGTCCGCCTCGAAGTCGTCGCCGTGGTACTCGAAGTAGCCGAACAGCGTGTCCTCGCGCAGAAAGATGCTGTAGTTGCGGATGTGCGCGGAGCGCAGCGCGGCCTCGACGCCCGGCCAGACCGCGGAGTGCAGGCGCAGATACAGGTCACGGTGCTCGGGCCGCAGGCGGATCGTCTGGGCAACCCGTTTCATCGGGGTCCTTCCGGTGAGGGTGGGCGGCGTAGCCAACAAGGCGGCGTAGCCACTACGGCGGTGTCGCCCCTACGGCGCGGCGCCGAGGGTGCGGCTGCTGCCTCACTCCTTTGTCGCGCCGGCGAGCATGCCGGCCACCAGAGCGCGTTGGGAGAAGAGGAAGACGATCAGGACCGGCACGATGGTCACCAGGGTGGCCAGCGCCAGTTCGGGTCGCATGATCTGGTTGCCCGTGCCGCTGGAGGTGTTGAACAGCGGCGAGGCGGCGAGCAGATTGTTCAGCCCCACTTGCGCCGGATACTGGGAGCTGTCGGGCAGCATCACGAACGGCAGGAAGAAGTTGTTCCAGTTGCCGACGAAGTTGAAGAAGCCGACCAGGGCGATCACGGGCTTGGCGAGCGGCATCGCGACGAGACGGAAGACCTGCCACTCCGAGCACCCGTCGATCCGTGCCGCGGACAGCAGGTCGGAGGGGACGTTGGAGGAGAAGTAGATGTAGGTGAGGTAGACCCCGAACGGGAAGAAGGAGAACGGCAGGATCACCGACCAGATCGTGCCGTCCAGGTGCACGGCGTTCATCCCCAGGTACAGGGGAAGCACCATTGCGGCCGTCGGCATGAGCATCACCAGCATGGTGATGGTCAGCAGCATCCGGCGCCCGATGAACTGGGTGAGCGCCAGCGCGTACCCGGCGGGGATCGATGTCACGAGGGTGATGGCCAGTGCGCCGAAGGTGTAGAGCGCCGAGTTCTTCAGCCAGGTGAGGATGGCGCCTTCCTGGAAGGCGTAGAGGTGGCGCCAGGCGTCGGCGATCGCGGTGAGGGAGCCGAAGGAGAACGGGTTGTCCCGCACGATCTGACCGTCGGTCTTGGTCGTGGCCAGCAGGAGCCACACCACCGGCACACAGAAGAACAGCACGGCCAGACCCATGACGATGAGCCAGGCCAGCCGGGCGGCCAGTGAGCTTGGGCGGCGCTTGTGGCGCATGGGCTTCCTCGGGCTGGTGCGGGCGCCGGCGGTACGGGGCGGCGGGTTTCGGCGGGCCGCGGTCGTGGGAGCTGCGGTCATCTTTCGTCCCTGTCGAACAGGCCGGTGCGGAAGACGACGAGCGCCGCGCACGCGAGGCCCAGGATGAGGAGGTCGACGGAGAGAGCCGCCGCGCCGTTGAAGTCGCCTGCCTGGAAGGCGTACTGGTAGGAGAGCTGGTTCGGTGACCAGCTGTCGGGGATCATGCCCCAGCTGGCGAGGGAGACCAGTTGCGGCTCGACGAAGAGCTGGGTGCCGGCCGCGAAGGCCAGGATCAGCATGTACGCGATCCACTTGGTGATCATCGGGATCTGGATGCGCAGGGCGATCTGGAGCGTACTGGCGCCGTCGATGCGGGCGGCCTCCAGGATCTCGTCCGGGATGCTGTTGAGCGCTCCGTACATGACCACGATCCAGCCGCCGGCCCCGGTCCAGAAGGCGATGACGGTGAAGAGCACCGGCAAGTGCCCGGGGGCGTTGACCTGGGCGAGGGTGTTCCAGCCGAAGCTCTTCAGCAGCCAGCCGACGGGACTGGCAGCCGGGTCGAGGAGGATCAGGAAGAGCAGTACGCTCGCCACCCCGGCGAGGGCACCCGGCAGGTAGAAGAGGAACCGCAGGCTGGTGGAGGCCCTGCGCATGCGGCCGTGCAGCATCAGGGAGAGCAGCACCACCAGGATCATCAGGCCGGCCAGCCAGACCACCAGGTACAGGCCGATGTGGAGGAAGGCCGGTCCGAAGCGGTAGTCGCTGAACGTGCGGGTGAAGTTGCCGATCCCGACGAGCTGGTTGCGGGAGTTGGACAGTGCCAGCCACACCGCGTAACCGGTGGGCAGGACGCCGAAGGCGAGCAGGAGGACGACGTAGCCGGAGACGAAGACGTATCCGGCGCGTCCGACCGGGTTGCGGACCGAACGGCCGCGTCGGCGGCCCCTGGGCTCCGTTGCGAGGTGGGTGGTCATTGGTCCGCTTCGCTAGTTGACGGTGTATCCGAGGGACTTGGCCTTGTCGGTGATGGCCGTCTGCCAGGTGCCCAGGGTGTCCGTGAGGGTCTTGCCGGAGTTCAGGGCCGGGATCACGGTGGAGGAGTAGATCGCCTCCTGGCTGTACTGGGTGGCGGACCAGCCGGGCCAGATGAGTTCCGCCGCCTCCTGGAAGACCGGGCCGACGTCCTCGGCGAAGTAGCCGGTCCTCTTCTGGCCGGCGAGCCAGGCGACGGCTGCCTTCTTGTACGCGGGGTAGGTGGCCGCGGTGGCCTGGTAGTCGTCGGAGGTCGTCATCCAGCTGACCAGGTCGGAGGCCGCCTTGAGGTTCTTGCTGTGGGAGGAGACGAACCACAGGCCACCGCCGACGTTGCCGGTGTAGTTCTTGTCGTCGCCCTCGAACTTCAGCGGTGAGGCGGCGGCGATCTGCCCCTTGGGGATCTTGAACGTCGAGTTGAAGAGCACCTGTCCGTACCAGGACGGGCCGGGGAGCATGAGGACCTTGCTCGCCTGGTTCTTGATGAAGCCGGCGCTGAAGACGGTGTCCTTGGAGACCGAGCCCTTGGCGATCAGGCCGTCGAGCAGCTTCGCCATCCGGGTGCACTTGGAATCCCGCAGGTCGACCTTGACCTTCTTGGCACCGGTCGCCGTGCCGGCCGGGCACTGGCTCGCCCAGAAGTACACCTCGGGGCTCCAGGCGTCCCCAGCGGTGCCGACCAGGTACCCGGGGTGCTCCTTGGCGACCTTCTCGCCGAGTGCCTGGTACTCCTCCCAGGTGGTCGGGACCTTGTACCCGAACTTGTCCATGAGGGACTTGTTGTACCAGAGCACGTTCTGGGCCAGGTCGTTCCGGAGGCAGTAGGTGTTGCCGTTGAAGGTGCAGGGATTCAGCGCGCCGTCCGCGAAGCCCTGCAGCGTGGACGGGGAGATCACGTCCTGGTTGACGGGCGCGGCGTAGGGCGTCCTGCCCTGGGAGGCCCAGGTGCCGTCGTTGACGTTGGCGCTGAAGGCGACGTCGGGCCACCCGCTGCCGGTCCGGTCGAACAGCTGCACCTTGGTCTGCAGGTCGTTGGCCCCGTTGGCGTCGCCGCTGTACGTGACGATCTTCAGCTTCACGTCGGGGTGCGCCTTCTGGTACGCCTGCACGCCGGGCACACGGGCGGCGTCCGCCCAGACCGTGATCTCGCTGCCTTCCTGCTGCGCGACAGGCTTGAAGGCGGCGGGGGAGGAAGTCGCCGTGGGCGTGGGGTCCGCGCTGCCGCAGGCGGCGAGTGCGAGCAGGGAGAAGGCGCCCAGGACGGCGACTGCCGTGTGTCTGAGCTGGCGGCGGGAGGAAACCGGAACGTCGTTGTTCATGTCTGACCTCGGATCTTGGGAAATGGCGCACAACAGGGAGAGGCGCCGCGTTCGGGGTGTTCGAGTCAGGCGGTCGGGCCTGCGGCTCCGGTCGTCAGGCCCGGGGCGGAGTAACGGTCTCCTTGTCGACAAATCCCTGAAGTGCGGGAGGGTAGTCCAAGCCCGCCGGAAGGGCGACGCCCGGACCGGTGGGGGCATGAACGAGGCCGTGGGCGTCGATGCCGCTTTCGCGACTGATGGGATTGCCCATGACCAGCGACTCGTAATACGTGGTGTTCGAGATGGCCATGCACAGGTGCCGGTTGGGGATCTCCGGCCCGTGCACCTCGGCGCGCAGCCGGTAGGCGTCGGCGAGGTGGGCGGTGCGCATCGCGCCGGTGAAGCCGCCGCGCAGTTGGGTGGAGGCGCGGACTCCGAAGGTGGCGGCGCCGGCCTGGATGAAGTCGGCCGAGTTCATGTGCGCCCCGTCGGAGGTCTCGGCCACGAGGAGGGGCACGGCCACCGCGTCGGCCAGGCGCTTGTACGCGGTGACACTGAACTCCCTCATCGGCTCCTCGTACCAGAGGTAGTCGGCGTCCGAGAGGGCGTGCCCGAGATGGATCGCGTCGGGGAGGTCGAAGCCCGCCGACCCGTCGAACATCAGCGGGATGTCGTCCCCCACGTGTTCACGCAGGGCCACCGACAGACGGGCGTCACGGCGGGCGTCACCCCAGGCGTGGAGCTTGATGGCGGGGTAGCCGAGCTCCAGGGCCTGGTCGGCGATGTCCAGGTACTCCTCGATGGAGGAGTAGGTGACAGTGGAGGCGTAGGCGGGTATCGAGGTGCGGTATCCGCCGAGCATCTGCCAGGTGGGCCGGTCGGCGAGGCGTCCGGCCAGGTCCCACAGCGCGGTGTCGACCAGCCCCAGCAGATAGAGCGGCAGCTCCTCCGTGCGGTCCAGCTCCCACATGCGGTGCCAGAGCCATTCCCGCTGCAGGGGGTCCTGTCCCACCAACTCCTTGCGCAGCACGCGGTCCAGCAGGTCCCTGAGGATGACCCCGCTGCCACGGCGGGGGGACATCGCCACCCCCTCGACCCCTTCGTCCGTGCGGATGCGCAGCACCGCGGCCTCGCCCTCGGACGGGCTGCCCAGGAGTCCGTCCCGCCAGACGAAGGGCGGACTGACTCCCGGCACCCGGACCGGATGGCACTCGACTTCGGTAACGCGCACGGCTTGCACCCCTTGGAGCGGGAAGTGATGCTGCGAAATTTTCGTGTAACGTAAGTCGTCATACGAATGCTGTCAAGAAGTCCGGCGCAGTAGAATCGCCGTCATCCGCACCAGCAAGGGGGACACACATGGCCCAGGACAGCGCCGGCAGAGCAGGAGAGCCGCCCGTTCTCAAGCCCTGGCCCAAGCGTCCGGCCCGACTGGCGCAGGCCGTCATGGAGAGCCTGACCGACACGATCGTGTCGGGCGCCATTCCTCCGGGATCGACCCTGCCCGTGGAACCCGAGCTCTGCGAGACGTTCGGCGTCAGCCGCATCACCATCCGCGAGGCCGTCAAGTCCCTGGAGGCCAAGGGGCTGGTCCTCGCCCGGCAGGGCTACGGCACCACCGTCACCCCGCCGGAGGAATGGAACCTCCTCGACCCTGTCGTGCTCGCTGCGACCGTCCAGCACGACGACCAGCTCGTCGTCCTCGACCAACTGGTCGACATCCGGTCGACGCTGGAGGCTCAGATGACGGCTCAGGCCGCGGAGCTGGCCACCGACGACGACCTACGGGACATCGAGCGGCTGCTCGCCCGGCTCGACGAGGAGACCGCCGTCCCGGCACGCTTCATCGAGACCGATGTGGCCTTCCACGACCGGATCCTGCAGGCGTCCCACAACAGGCTCGGCCGTTCCATCATCCGCATCCTCCATGCCCAGGCGCGCACGACGTACCTGTACAACGGCACACCGGACGCGACCGCGTGCGAGCGGGCCAACGTGGAGCACCGCGCAGTCGCCGAGCGGCTGCTGGCCCGGGACTCCGACGGGGCCGCGCAGGCCATGGCGGCTCACATCCAGACCGCGTGGAGCCGCCGCCGCCTGCCGAACGTGAGCTCCCCGGCCTCCTGAGTCCCCACGCCTCCTGACTTCCCAGGCCTCGTGAGTCGCCACGCCTCCTGAGAGCGCCCGCGCCGAACCTGCCCCCGAGCCGACAGGCCGGGGGCGTTCGCATGCCGGGCCGCCCACGCCCAACTCCGCCCGGGTCGGCAGGCGCGATCTCTTGACGAAATTCATATGACGTCTAATGTTACAGCCCTATTTCCCTTCCCCTCCTGTGCCTCTGGGCTCTCTCCTGCCCGCCACGGGCACCGCAGGTCCCAGGTCCCTCTGAACCACCCGGAAGGTGTCACGTGCGAACAGCCCGCATCCGTCCCGCGGTTCCCGAACGGCTCAGAACATGGCTGGCCACAGCCGCGGTGCTCACCGCCTCGACCGCCGCAGTCCTCGTCCAGGCGGGCCCCGCCTTCGCTGCCGGCACGACGCTCTACGCCTCGCCGAGCGGCTCCGGCACCACCTGCTCCGCGAGCCAGCCGTGCTCCATCACCCAGGCCAAGACCAACGTGCGGGCGCTCAACAGCTCCATGACGGCCGACATCACCGTCCAGCTCGCCGACGGCACCTACCGACTCTCCGCGCCGCTCACGTTCACGTCGGCGGACTCCGGCACCGGCGGTCACACGGTGAACTGGAAGGCCGCGCTGGGAGCCCATCCCGTTGTCACCGGAGCACAGAAGGCCACCGGCTGGACCGTGCAGGATCCGGCCAAGAACATCTGGAAGAGCAACGTCGGCACGGGCTTCGACACGCGCCACCTCTCCGTCGACGGCGTCCTGGCCACCAGGGCCCGCACCGCGGTCAACCGCTCGGACCTGACCGCGACCACCAGCGGCTACACCTTCACCAACAGCTCGCTGAGCTACCTCAACAGCCTCGCGCAGCCCGGCCGGACCGAGATCCACGGCATCGGATCCTTCACCGACCGCTACGCCCCGGTGACCGGCATCAGCAGCGGCACCATCACCATGGCCCAGCCCTCGTGGAACAACAACACGTTCGGCTACGACACCCTGACCAGCCCCTTCCGGGCCGGCCCCCTCTACATAGAGAACGCCTACGAGTTCCTCGACACGGCCGGTGAGTGGTACCTCGACACCGCTACCGGCACCCTGTACTACAAGCCGCTCTCCGGGCAGGACATGAGCACGGCCGACGTCGAGGTGCCGAAGCTGCAGTCGCTCGTCAACGTCGGAGGGACCTACCCCTCACCCGCCACCCACATCGCCTTCTCGGGCCTGCAGTTCTCGGGTACCAGTTGGCTGGACCCCACCACCGGCGGCTACGCCAGCCAGCAGACCGGCGCCTACCTCACCGGCACCTGGGACCGTCCGTCGGACGCGCTGACCTCCTGCCAGAGCGGCTGCCCGCTCTTCGAGGCGACACGCCCGCACTGGGAGCAGATGCCCTCCGCCGTCCAGGTCTCGGCCGCCGACCACATCACGTTCACCGGTAACCGGTTCACCCAGCTCGGACAGAGCGCCCTCGGTATCGGCAACGACGCCAACGCCCACACCACCGGTGTGGGACTCGGCGCCGACACCATCACCGCGACCGGCAACGTCTTCACCCAGGACGCGGGCGGCGGCATCGCCGTCGGCGGTCTTCAGGCGGACGCGCACCACCCCGGTGACAGCCGGATGACCAACCGGAACATCGCGCTGAGCAACAACCTCATCCACGACGTGGCGCTGGAATACCGTGACATGTCGGCCATCCTCGTCACCTACGTGAACGGCGCGACCGTCTCGCACAACGAGGCGTACAACCTGCCCTACTCCGGCCTCACCATCGGCTACGGCTGGGGCGCCAACGACATCGGCGGCAGCCAGGACTACGTCAACCGGGGCCTGTACAACTACCAGCCCACCTACACGACCGCGACCACCGCCGCCGACAACCACGTCACCGACAACTACATCCACGACCTCATGCAGCAGATGACGGACGGCGGCTGCATGTACACCCTGTCGGCGTCACCGGGCAGCACCTTCGAACGCAACTACTGCCACAGCAACGGCGGTTGGTTCGGCTTTTACCACGACGAGGGGTCCCGGAACTTCACGGACACCAACAACGTCTTCCGCAACACCGGCAGTTGGGGCCACGAGAACAGCAGCTCGACCAACAACACCGGCGCCCTGACCCTCACCGACAACTGGACGAACAACAGTTCCGCGAACATCACCAACACCAACGGCCGCGGCGACGTGGTCAGCGGCACCGTCGTCGTCGGCAACGGCAACTGGCCCTCGGGCGCCAGGACGATCATGGACAGTGCCGGCATCCAGCCGCTGTACCGCCCGCTGACCACCGACCCGGTCAGCTCGCCCTACAGTGCCTACTCCTCCACTCCGGCCAACACCGGTCAGGGCGGCGGCCGCTTCACCATCACCGACGCGGGCGCTGACATCTGGGGCGCCGGAGGACAGACCGACGACGCCTACGGCACCGTCTACCAAGCCGATGCGGCCGTCAGCGGTACCTCGGTGACCGCCCGGGTCGACAACGTGGACAACACCAACGGCTGGGCCAAGGCCGGGGTCGTCCTGCGCAACGACCTCACGGGCAGCGGCTCCTCCGCCGGATACGCGGCTGTGGTGGCAACCCCGAGCAACGGCGTCAGCTTCCAACGGGACTCCAACGCCGACGGCTACCTCGACCAGCTCACGTCCACCGCCGCCACCGTCAAGGCACCGGTCTGGTTGCGGCTCACCCGCACCGCCACCCAGGTGTCCGCCTACTACTCCACCGACGGATCCACCTTCACCCAGGTCGGCTCGACGGTGACCCTGCCGTCCATGGCGGCCACCCAGGACGCCGGCGTCATCCACACCGCTCACAGCACCACCACCGGCAGCGCGACCTTCAGCAACCTGCAGATCGTCACCTCTCCGTACAAGGCCTACAGTTCCACTCCGGCCGCGGTCGGGCAGCACGGTGGAGTGACCTCCCTGACCAGCGCGGGCATCGACGTGTGGCGCTCCGGCACGCAGTACGACGACGAGTACGCCGCCGCCTACCGGGCGGGGGCCGCAGGAACGTCCTCGACCGTCACCGTCCACCTCGACAGCCAGGACAAGACCAACAGTTGGGCCAAAGCCGGTCTGATGCTGCGCAACAACATCGCCGCCGCCTGCTCGTCCACCGGGTACCTCGTCCTCGCCGGCACCCCCGGCAACGGAATCGCCCTGTCGTCGGACTCAAACGGTGACGGCTACCTCGACACCAACACCCTCAAGACCGGAAGCGCCACCGTCGCCCCGGTCTGGCTCCGCCTGGTCCGGAGCGGCACGTCGGTCACCGGCTCCTACTCCGCCGACGGCACCACCTGGACCACCGTCGGCACCGCAACACTGACCGGCGCGAACAGCACACTGGACGCGGGCATGTTCTCCACGGCCCACGCCGGAAATATGGGCACCGCGAACTTCAGCCAGTTCTCCGTCAGCTGACGAAGCGGTTCGGGTCACGGTCTCCGGGCGGTGGTGCGGCTTCCGCGCCACCGTCCCCTCCCCAGCCGCGTGCCGACCACAAGCCCGGTCGGCCGCAGCAGCGTCGCCCTCACGCCTGGCCGGCCAGCCTCTGCCGCAGGGCGTCGTTGTCGTCGTGGTGGACGACCTCGTCGAAGCGCAGCCGCAGTCCGTGCTCGGCCAGCAGGCCGGTCACGATTGCGTCGAGTTGCTCGCGGTGTTCCCTGGTGCGGGCTTGTATATACGCCTCGCGCACCCCGTCGGGTTCGTCGGCGAGAACCTGGTCCATGCGCTCGCGGATGTATTGCTTGAGGTTGATGTGTTCCATGAACACCTCGGTGATGCCCGCTTCGACGAGCTGCCCGAAGAGGTGGTCCAGGAGTTCCGGCTGGGTGGCGAAGTGGGGCAGGAGCGGGCCGACGAAGGCGAAGGTGGGGATGCCGGCCTCGCGTAGTTCCGTGAGGGTGCGCAGGCGGCGGGAGGCGAGCGGGGCGCGGACCTCCAGCCAGCGGCTGACCTTGTCGTCAGCGGTGGTCACGGTCATGCCGACCTCGGCGCGGGGCAGGCTGGTGAGCAGGTCGATGTCGCGGGCGACGACCGGCGACTTGGTCAGGATGCGGACCAGGCCCGGGTACTCGACGGCCTTCAGCTCGCGCAGGATGCCGCGGGTGAGCCGGTACTTCGTCTCGTGGCCCTGGTAGGGGTCGGTGACCGAGCTGAGCAGCATCGTGCCGTGGCGCTTGCGCTCGGGCATCCTGGCCAGCTCCTTGCGGGCCAGCTCGACGGCGTTCTTCTTCACGTACAGGTAGTCGCCCCACTCCTTGGCCGACCGGCCGAACTGCCGCCCCGCGAAGGAGGCGAAGCAGTACGCGCAGCCCAGTACGCAGCCGGTGTAGGGGTTGATCACGTAGTCGTTCGACGGGGTCTTCGACTTCTGGATCAGGGTCTTCGCCTCGATCTCGACCGGTTTCATGACGGGCTTTCCTCTCTGCTGTCGGCAACCTGCATCACATGGAACAATAATCCCTGGAAGTTGATTCCATGGAATCTAAATGGTTTGCTGGGTCACCTGCCTCCGGCAGGTAGACCCCTGCTCTTGTCCCGATATGCCGGACTCTCAAGGAGTGAGTGCCATGACGTGCTCATGGAGCCGGTTTCCGACTCCGCCGGCTTCACCTTCGCCCGGCTGCGGGACGCGGCCGGCAACCCCTTCGGCGTCTTCTCCGTACCCACCCCCTGAACCGGACGCGCGGTCCGCCGCACGACACCGCCGCGTTCACCGAAGCCGGCCTCGCCGACCACCTCGACTTCGTCCGAGAGCCACACCCCGCACAAGAACCCAAGGAGCAAACGACATGACCAACTCGAACATCGACATCGCCCGCACCTACTTCCAGGCTGTCCAGACCGGAGACATGGCCGCTCTCGGGGAACTCCTCGACGCCGACATCGTCTGGCACCAGCCCGGCGCCAACCGGTTCTCCGGCGAGCACAAGGGCCAGGGCGCCGTCTTCCAGATGCTCGGCAGCATGATGGGGGCCAGCCGGGGCACCTTCGCCATCGACAAGATCCACTCCCTCATGGGCAACGGCGACCTGGTCGCCGCCACCATCCACTTCACCGGCAGCCGTGACGACGCGTCGATGGGCATGGACGGCGTCGACCTCCTGCGCATCGAGGACGGCAAGATCACTGAGATGTGGCTCTTCTCCGCCGACCCGGCCGCCGAAGACGCCTTCTGGGGCTAGAGCCCGTGGTGCCCGGGGCCTCCCGGCCCCGGGCACCCGCGAGTCGGTCCGTACGCACACGAAAGGCACCCACATGCGCAAGATGACCGAGCAGCAGTGGCGGGCGTTCGCCACGTACGGAACCCGTACCGGCAAGCTCTCCACTGTCCGCGCCGACGGCAGCCCCCACGTCACACCGGTCTGGTTCCTCCTCGACGGCGACGACATCGTGCTCACCACCGAGAAGAGCGGGGTCAAGGGCCGCAACCTCGCCCGCGACGGACGGTTCGCCCTCTGCGTCGACGAGGACCGGCCCCCGTACGCCTTCGTACTCCTTCAAGGCCGCGCGACGGTCTCCGAGGACCCGGAAGGCATGCTGCGCTGGGGAGGTCTCCTCGGTGCCCGCTACATGGGCGACGACCGTATGGAGGAGTACGCCGCACGCAACGGCGGCCCCGGCAACGTCCTCGTCCGGGGCCGTATCGACAAGGTCATCGCCTTCGCCGGCATCGCCGAGTGAATCGTGGGCTGACGGGCCGGGAGCTGTGCTCAACCGGCCCCGGCTGATCAATCCACGGGCACTGCCGAGCCGTCGCGGCTCACGATGCCGGTCGGCCGGGCTGCTTCCGCGCCCACACAACCGGCGCCGGCGTCTGCGCGGCGGCCTTCCGCTCCGCGGCCAAGGCGCGCCCGGCCGCCCGCAGCGTCCTGAGGACCGCGGTCACCTCACGCACGGACCGCTCGGGAATCACCGACCCGATACGCAGCTCAAGCTCCTCTTCGAACACCTTCAACGCCCCGTCCACCAACTTCCGCCCCTCGGGCGTCAGTTCGACGATCGAGGAACGGCGGTCGTTCGGATTGGCGCGCCGCTCGCACAGGCCCGCCGCCTCCAGGCGGTCGACCACCTTGCTCGTGCCGCCCACCGTGATCGAGAACTCCTCCGCGATGTCCTGGATCCGCCGCCCGGGCTGCTGCTGGAGCAGGTGCAGCACCTCGAACGAGGTCAGCGGCAGGTCGTACTCCGCCCTCAATCGCCCCTCAATGCCGTCCCACAGCTCGATCTCCAGCGAGACCAGCTCCCGGTACAGCAGTTTCAGGTCGGCGTCAGCCATCACTCATCTTCCGAAGAATTATCTTCCGTGGACAGTTAAATTGTAGGCTGCCGTTCCAGTCCTGTGGACCGGAACTGTGCCCTCCATGCGGCCTATCTGAGGTGAGCGTGCGGAGGGCGTCCTCGCCGCGAGCTGTCAGGAGCGCTCGCAGATGTGTATCGCGGTGGCGGGGGAGTGAGGGCAGGGGGCGATCTCTACGCAGTCCCCGCCCCCCCCGTCGAGGGTGTCACCAAAACCGTCGACCTGCTGCGCCGCGTCATACGCCTCGGACACGAGCGATGCGGAGTGGGCCTTGGTGCGGGATCTGCTGCCGTTCCCGGATGGTTGGCGGGCCGCAGGCCTGAGGGCTACTCGGCATGTCGGCGACTCCGACCTGTGCCGTGCCTCCCCGAGGCCGTCTGCCGCCTGCGCGCCTCGGGACGTCCGGATGAGAGCCGGCTCGGCATCCGGCCCGAAGTAACGGGATGTGCCCCAATGGCGACAACGTCGGCCGGGACCCGGAATTCCGGACCCCGGCCGACGGCCGTACCGCGGCGGACGGGCGGTCAGGAGTTGAACGGTGTGGATCCGTCGGCTGCGGCGATGCGCCACAGGTGGTCGGCGGTGCCGTTGTCGTCCCACTGGACGGCCTGGGCCCCGGTTGCGGTGGACATGTCCTGGATGCCCAGGGTCATGCCGCTGTTCTTGTTGATGATCTTGCAGTAGCCGCCGCCCGCGTCCACCACGGACCAGAGGTGGTCGGCGGTGAGCGTGTCACCCCACTGCAGTGCGGTGGCGCCGGCCGTCTTGGAGGCGTCCTTGATGCCGAGCACCTGCCCGCTGTTGGCGTTGAATATCTTGTAGTAGCCGTTCTCGGCGGGAACGATCTTCCACTGGTGGTTGGCCGTGGCGTTGGCCGTCTGCTGCTGGGCGGCGCCTCCCGCGGCGATCGAGGAGCCGGAGATGCCGAGCTCCAGGTTGCTGTTCTTGTTGACGATCTTCACGGCCGGTGTCTCCGGGTACCAGGACTCCAGCTCGGTGACGCCGACGAACTTCCCGGCCTGGGGGGTGAAGACGACCCGGAACTGGGAGGTCGTGATCGTCGGGAAGGTCACCTCGTTGGCGTTGTCGGCGACCGGGGTGGCAGGGCTCTTGGTCTGGTTCGGGACGTTCACCCACGAGCCGTTGCTGAGGTACTGGACGGTGTAGCTCGCCGGGACGCGGATGTTCGCGCCGTCGTCGTAGGTGTAGAACTTCACCTCGTTGATCTTCCGAGGGGCGCCGAAGTCGACGCCGAGGTGGTCGGTGGCGTTCGGCGAGCCGGAGTTGGCCCACCGGTCGTCGGGGATCTTGTCGTAGCGGATCCAGCCGTCGGTGGCCCGCAGCGGGGCGTCGAAGGTGGTGGGCTTGCAGGTCTGCCCGCTGTGGCAGTGCGGGCCGTTGGAGACGGTGTTGGTGTAGGAGGCGAAGGCCTTCGGGTAGGGCTGGGTGATGGTCCGGCCGAGCCAGTCCTGCTCGGCGGTCAGCGGGTTGGCCGCCACGTTCATCAGCCGGGTGGCCGGTGCCGGGGTGACGGGGGCGGCCACGTTCACGGTGGTGTTGGCGAGCGTCGACGACTGCTGGATGCGCTGGCCGTCCTGGAAGATCTGCAGGCCGCTGCCCTTGCCGTAGTGCGTGCCGTCACGGTCCCAGCGGATCGAGTAGGTGTGCCCGTGGTAGGGCAGGGACTCCACCGCGAACCAGTCCCAGGTGGACGGGACCAGCGGCTTCAGCACCAGCGTGTTGTTCGCCTGCGGCTTGATGCCCAGCAGACCGGTGAGCACCAGGTCGTTGAAGCTGGAGTGGTTGTAGTTCTCGCTGAAGTTGAAGCCGTCGTAGATCCACGCGCCGGTGTCGCCGTCGGCGGCCTCGGCGATGTAGGGCTTGCCGTCCTTGTGCTGGAGGTCGGCGAACTGGGCGAGCATGGTCGCGTAGTCGGCCTTGGTGACGTAGCTCTGCGCAGGGTAGTCCTGGAGCAGGTTCGCCATGCCGGTCAGGACCTGGCTCGTCTGGTACGGCCAGCTCGGGCCGTTCCAGTGGCAGCAGTTGGCGTCATCACGCTGCTGCGTGGCGGGGATCGCCTGGTAGTCGAAGTACGGGTTCGCCGTGATCCGGTCGAGTTCGGCGAAGCCGGTGCCCTTGGCGAACTTCAGCGTGTTGGCGCCGGCCTTCATCGGGACCTGCACGGTGACGGACTGCGACTCCGAGAACTTCTGCCAGGCCCCGGTGGGCGCGTAGCTGACCGTGATCGGGTTGGCGGTGTCGTCGTTCACGATGAGCTTGTGGGTCGACGTGCCGGTGGTGCCGTTGGCGTAGTGCACGGTCACCGGGTACGTCCCGGCGCCGGGCGCGTCCACGGTGAAGGTGACGTAGCTGTCGTCGAAGTCGATCTGCCCGACGTAATGCCCGTTGGAGGCGGTCGACGAGCTGAACAGGTTGGCGTGGTTGCGGGTGGCCTGCTCCGCCTCGTGGGTCCGAACGGTGCCTTGAACCGCTTGGAGTCGGTCAGGTACTTCCACGCCGACGAGTACTGCGCGTCGGGCAGGTTGAACGCCCACGGGGCGTAGCCCATCAGCTCCCGCCAGGTGGTCCTGGTCTGCTTCAGGGTGCCGTTGGTGGTGTCCGTGTTGTAGACCTGCATGAAGAAGTTGCGCTGCGGGTCCCACAGCGAGTTCTGCACGGCCGACTTGAGCTGCGCGGCCTTGGCGTCGTAATCGTTCGCGGTCGCCGTGTCGCCGTTCAGCGTGGCGATCTTGCTGATGGCCTGGGCGGCACTGAACATGTACGCGTTGATCGTGGGCCGGTAGCCGCGGCCGCCGCCGAACCAGTCGCTGCTGTGCATCGACGTCTCGGTGTACTCCGTGGCGTCGGACAGCGGGGTCTGGTGGTACAGATCGCTGGTGGACTGCGTGCCGTTCACCGTGACGTCGGTGGTGAAGTTCGAGTCCCAGCGCTTGTACAGCGCGATGAGGTGGGGGAGCGCGGACTTGATCTGGGCGGCGTCCCCCGTGACGAGATAACGCTGGTACGCGGCGCTCGTGATCCACTCGCTGAAGTTGCGGGCGCCCGAGTTGCCCGCCCCGCGCAGCCAGAAGTCCAGGTAGTCACCGGCGTAGTCCCGGTTGCGCAGCCAGCGCCCGTCCAGCAGGTGGTAGCCGGCGGCGTCCGGAAGGGCGGTGTACGGGTTCCCGGCATAGCCGATCGGCACGTCGTACTCGGTCGACACATAACCCGTGCCCGGCACCGTGTAGCGGAGCGCACGCTTGTAGGTGCTCCACCGGTAGTAGTAGACATCGTCGATGTCGTTGTCGGGGGTGTCGAGGAACGGGATGTTGTCCTTGTACCACTGCGGCTCGTCGAGCTGGTTGGCGGCGACGATCGCGTCCTTGTCGAGGGCGATCGCGTTGGGGTCGTCGGCCGCCTGGGCGGGGGTCGCCCCGGGTCCGCCGGTCAACAGGGCCATGGACAGCGTCGAGCCGCACAGGGCGGCCACCAGGCGGGTGCCGGGTCTGGGTCGATGACGCATAGAGGTGTCCTCCATTGGGCACTCATGCGAGATATTCGCTGTTCGAGATATCGAACAGCGTTCGAAATTCTGCCAGACGGTAATGACGGACGGGAGAGCAAGTCAATAGATCCGGCACAGCGAGCCGACAGCCCGGGGAAGGAATCGGCGCGGTCGTACCGCTGGTCGCGGTGCTGGCCACCACCTTCGCGCCCGACGCGCTCCCCGCTACGCGGAGTTCTTCACCTCGTGGATCGACCTCGCCATCCTGCGCAACACCCTGGTGTTCGGTGTGGAGCACGGCATCTACGGCCTCGACGGGCTGGTGTTCGTGCTGTCGCTGTCGCTCGGAGGCGGCCGTGTTGACCCGTAGTGCGACCAGAGGGGGGTGCCGGCGCTCTCCCCTGGAGGCGCCGGCATCCCGGTCTCAGGTCAGTTCGTCACGCGGAAGGTGGCGTCGCTGCGTGCTGTCGCGGTGGTGATCGGGTCGAGCTTCAGGTAGTAGGCGTAGTGGCGGATGTACCGGTCGGGGTGGTTGTAGGACTGGAACGACGACCAGCTCGAGTCGGCGAGGCCGGCGACCTGGCGGAAGGTCGCGTCCGCGGCGAACTGGGTGGTGCCGTCGTTGTAGGCGAGCCGGAAGTCGTAGTCGGAGTGCCGCAGGAAGTGTCCGGGGTAGTTCACCGACTCGAAGGAGACGGTGCCGGAGCCCGCCAGGCCGGGCCGCAGCCGGAACTGTGCGTCCGGGCCGGTGATGTTCTGATCGATGCGCACGTCGAAGTTGGTGTGCCGTACGTACCGGTCCTGGAAGTTGTACGACTGGAGCCGGTTGGCCGCGGTGTTGGGCCAGCGTGTGAGCACACGGCTCTCCTCGGCGGCCGTCAGGTTCATGATCCAGCCGTGGCGCTTCTTCGTGCCGCCCATGTTGTAGCTTCCCGACGCCGGCTTCTGGTAGGTCGCGGGGTTGGACGGGTCGGTCGTCACGACCGGCATGTAACCGCCGCTGGTGGCGTACTGGTCGAGGTAGAGCGCCCACTTGTTGGTGCCGTTGAACTTCATCCACATCGGGCCCTCGACCATCGACCCGGTCAGACCGATGCCGGAGAGGTTGCCCAGGTTCGTCCACGTCCCCAGGATCGAGTTGCTGCCCTCGAGGGTGATCTGCCCGTCGCCGGAGGCCCGCACGTAACGGTAGTTACCCACTCCGGAGGGCATCTCGATGATCTGGGTGTCGATGATTTCCTGGCTGCCGGGGCGGTCGATGTAGAGCTGCGGGGTGGTGATGGTGCGGAAGTCGCTGGTGCGGGCGTAGAAGATGCGGTGCTTCGTTGCGCCGTTGAGGGGCACGTTCGTCGCCCAGTACAGGACGTAGTCGTTGGTCTCGGGGTCCCAGATCGCCTCGGGCGCCCAGGCGTTGCGTCCGTCGGGGATCGCGCCGGCGACGTTGAGCAATCGCGGCTGCGACCAGGTGACCAGGTCCGTCGACTCCCACACCACCAGGTTGCGGCTGCCGTCGTTGATGGACTGACTCCACGTCTGCCCGCAGTCGATGCACAGGTCGGTCGCGATGATCCAGTACTTGCTGCCGTCGGGGGATCTCACGAATGCGGGGTCACGCACCCCCTGCGTGCCGACCGTGGAGCGCAGGACCATGCCGCCGCCGTTGAGGTCGTTCCAGTGCAGGCCGTCCGTGCTGTGCGAGAGGTACATCTGCTGGTTGGTCGCCCCCTCGCCGGTGAAGTGCACCATCAGGTAGCCGGGGTCGGCGGCGGCTGCCCGCTGAGGTGTGATCAGGGACTGGGAGGTGAAGAAGAGGCCGACGGCGACCAGTATCGCCGCGACCCGGGTGAGAACCCTTGCCATGTGCGTTTCCTGTCTTTCTGCGGGTGCCGGAACGGGGTGAAGGCGGAGTGTCAGGCGCGTGACCACTGGAGTCGGCGGACGGCCTGTTCCACACCGGCAGATGCGGGAGCAATGCTCATGACAGAAACATCCTTGTTATGTGCCGCGGAGCGGGAGCGGAGGCGAGCCAGAAGGTCCGGCGAGCACGCACATGGTTCGAAATCCCGGACACTGTTCGTAATTTTGGCGAAAAGTTAGGGCGCGGTAAGAGCGGGTGTCAAGAGGGAGAGCCGAGAGGAGCGGTGTTGGTCCGCTGCCCAGGGGCGCCGAGCGCGTGCTGCTGGTGTTCGCCGGTGATGTGACGTGGCTCGACGAGGCCGACGCGGCCGTCTTCGGGTTCGTCGTACGGCGCGTCACGGATGCTCCGATCGAGCAGGACCTTGCCCGACAGGGGCGGCGTAAAAGCTCCCGGTAGGGAGCCGGCGGGATGCTCGCCACGACCCGGTCACCGGCGCGGGCCGCCTCCTCGGGTGTCGCGGCGCGGGCTCGCCGGCCGCGGCGACAGCCATCCGGGCCAGGGGTGCCGCCTCCTGCGCATCTCCCTCGACTGCCAGGGAGTACAGCTCCGTAGCTCTCACCGCATGCGCTGTTGGAGGAGGAGCCCATCGCCTGCACCGAGATCTTGTTGCCGAAGTGTCACCTGGTGACCACTGGGTGACCGCCACCGGCCGGGCGTTTTGTCGGATCCGGGGAAACGATGGGGGACGTCACCGCGAGCAACCAGCCGCCGAAGTACCGCGCGAACGCCCGAACCGCGCTGGAAGGAGATGTCATGACCGCTACCGCTCCCAAGGCGCCGACTGCACCAGGGGTGCGGTCCTGGTGGGGGATCCCCTACGCCACCGCCGAGCGGTATTGCCGCCCCGTGGTCGCGGACTTCGATCCGGACCGACCCTATGACCGCAAGGGCGTCGTCTCCGTCCAGCCCGACAGCGGCGACTGGCTCGAAGCGGACAGCGGGATGGGCGAGGACTGTCTGAACCTGAACGTGTGGGCCCCTGAGCAGCCGGCCGACAAGGCGCTCCCGGTGACCGTGTACATCCACGGCGGCGGATTCGAGTACGGCGCGAACACCCAGATCACCTCCAACGCCGCCGGTCTCGCCGCGACGGGGCGCGTGGTGAGCGTGTCGGTCAACTACCGGCTCGGCGCCCTGGGCGCGCTCTCCCTCTCGCAATACGGCGGGCGACTCGCCGAGGCAAGCAACCTTTTCCTCCAGGACGTCATCGCCGCACTCACCTGGGTCAAGCGGAACATCGCCCACTTCGGCGGCGACCCCGACCAGGTCACTGTCTACGGCCACAGTGCCGGCGCCTACTCCACCTTCGGTCTGCTCGGCGCCTCCTCCGCCGACGGCCTGTACCGGCGACTGGCCGGGTTCTCCGGCGGGCCCGCTCGTAGCGTCCCGGCCTGGTGGGCCGAGGACCTCGCGCACCTGTTCGTCACCGAACTCGGCGTGGCGGACAATCCGGAGAAGCTGCTCGACCTCGACGCGGTCTTGCTGAGGGACGCCCTGCGCAAGGTCGCCCCGACGGATCTCGGAGTCCGCGGCGGGGTGGACAACAAGGCCACCGGCGTCGTCCTGGATATCGGGCAGCCCGGCGCGGTGGTGCACGCCCACCCCATGGACGTCCTCGCCTCGGGCGCGCACCGCGATGTCGACGTGCTGCTGAGCATGGCGAGCGACGACATGGGGTGGTGGGTGGCGAACGACCTCGACCGCTTCGACCCGCACACCCTCGACCGCGTCGTCGACGAGGTGGCGGGGTGGCGTATTTCCCGCTCCCGCGCGAAGAAGATCGTCGATGCCTACGACCAGGGCGGCCGTACCCCGGCCGAGGTCCGCGCCGCGGTCATGGCGGACTACCTTTTCGCGCTCCCGGCCGCCCGCGGCGCCCTGGCGCACGCCGCCGCGGGCGGCAACGCCCATCTCCTGATGATCGGGCCCGCCGAGGGCGCGCCCGCGGTGCACGGCACCGAAATGTACGCCCTGGTCGGCCAGGAACAGCCGGGCCGCAGCGCCGAACAGGCCGAGCGTGACACGCGGATCCGCGACATCGTGCTCGACTTCGCCACCGGTGAGCAGTCCCGTCTGTGGCCCGCCGTCACGGACGAACCCACCTCGGGCAGCGTCGGCAACCCGCCCTTCGAGGCGGCCGCCCACTACCAGAAGGTCCTCGGCCTGTGGGAGGGCATCGACCGTCCCTGACGGCTGGCGGGACACCATCCGGAAGAGTGCACCAAGGGGGCGAAACAGAGTGAGGAACTCGGTATGAGCCGACCGACAGCAGCCGGCGACGGCGCGCCGGCGACGATGCGGGCCGTCGTCGTCACCCGGCCCGGCGGCCTGGACGCACTTCAGATCAAGGACCTGCCGGTGCCGGTACGCAAGCCCGGCTGGGTGCGGATCAGGGTGAAGGCGTTCGGCGTCAACGAGTCCGAGGTCACCACCCGCAAGGGCGAGTCGGACGCGGTGGTCACCTACCCGCGGGTTCCCGGCATCGAGGGCGTCGGCCTGGTCGATGAGGCCGACGAGGACAGCGGACTGCGCCCGGGCCGGCAGGTGGCCACCATGATGGGCAACATGGGCCGCTCGTACGACGGCGCGTACGCCCAG
Organism: Streptomyces sp. NPDC024687; assembly: GCF_055559055.1. NCBI lineage: Bacteria > Bacillati > Actinomycetota > Actinomycetes > Kitasatosporales > Streptomycetaceae > Streptomyces > Streptomyces sp. NPDC024687. The sequence continues at coordinate 514,038 of NZ_JBVHLJ010000001.1, forward strand.
TACGTCACCGTCCCCGCGGCACAGATCATCCCGTTCGAGACCACCCTGCCGTGGGACGTGGTCGGCGCCCTGCCCGAGATGTTCCAGACCGCTTACGGCTCCCTGACCCGCGGCCTGGACCTCAAGGCCGGACAGACGCTGCTGATCCGCGGCGGCACCTCCACGGTCGGGTTGAGCGCGGCGGCGATGGCCAAGGACATCGGCGCCACCGTCATCTCCACCACGCGTCACGCAGGGCGTGCCGACGAACTGCGGGCCATGGGCGTCGACCATCCGATCGTGGACGACGGACACATCGCCGAGAAGGTCCGGGACCTCGCACCACAGGGCGTGGACGCCGCGCTGGAACTGGTGGGCTGCACGGCCCTGCCGGACACCTTCGGATGCGTGCGCGTGCACGGCACCGTCTGCTTCACCGGTGCCCTGGGCGGCGCGTGGGCCATCCCCGACTTCACCCCGTTCATGATCCCCAGCGGGGTGCGGCTGACCAGCTACGCGGGCGAGGCCGCCGACCTCCCGGCCGACGTCTTCGCCGATCAGCTCCAGGCCATCGCGGAGGGACACCTCAAGGTCCCGATTGCGAAGGTCTACCAGGGCCTGGAGCAGGTCCGGGACGCCCAGGCCGACCTCGAATCCGGCACCACGCCGGGCAAGCACGTCGTCGTCCTGGACGACTGAGAACTGATGGCGGGAAGCGCCAAGGCCATCGCCGCGAGACCGCTGCCGTCAAGCGTCGGACCTCGCTTCGCGGGCCGCGAAGGCGGCCGGGGTGAGACCGGTGCGGTCGCGGAAGAAGCGGCCGAAGTTCGCGGGATCGGTGAAGCCGAGGTGGACGGCCACAGCCCGGGCATCCCATCGGGCACCTCCCAGCAGGCGCCGGGCTTCCAGGAGACGCCGCTCGTCGATCAGTTCACGTACCCCCTTGCCGGTGGCGTCCCGGGCGGCACGACTCAGGGTGCGGACCGAACAGCCCAGCAACTCGGCGTAATCCGCGGCTTGGTGCAGCTCGCGAAAGCGCAGCTCCAAGGCGTCCAGGAAGCGCCCGTACCTCTCGGCACGGCCCGCGCCGGCCGTGGCCGCGGCCGTGCCGATGGGGGCGATGCCCGGGGAGTTGGCCAGGCGCAGCAGCAGCGATTCGAGCAGGCTGCGCCGCAGGGCGTGGTGGATGTCGAGGGGGCGGCGCCCCAGTGCGCGGTGTTCGTCCAGGAGCTGGAGCGCCGTCTGCTGGAGCCAGGCGGCGTCGTCGGGGTGCGGGCTCAGCACGGCAGGGGCCTCGTGCGCGGTGAGCGGGGCCAGGAGACGGGCGACGTCGGGCCGCAGCACGTCCGGTTCGAACAGGACGAACGGGCCGCGAGCCACGCTCGGCGGATGCCAGCACTGCGCATGCCCGGGACGCACCCACAGCCACTGGCCGGGGGCGACCGTCCGCGTGACGTAGTCGACGTCATGCCGCAACTCACCCTCGGTGACCCCGATGAGGTAGTGGAAGGTGGCACGGCCCGGACGGGGCGGGTTCCACGGCCAGTCGCCGTGCTGGACGAAGAAATCCTCGACGGTACTCACCTCGAGGCCGTACGGAGTACCGACCGGGGGCTGGAAACCGTACAGCGGAACCGGAGCCGGTCCGGCCTGCTCGCTCAACCCCGAGTGTCGCTTCTCGACCATCACGTGTCCGCAGCCTACCCGCAACGGCTACGAAGCCCAGATCAGCGAACGGCTACGCCACTGGAACGCCCTGCGTGCCCGCCGACGCAGCGGCTGATGTCATTCAGGCCGTGGGGAGTGCCTGTTCGGCCCAGATGGTCTTGCCGTCGTAGGTCTGGCGGGTGCCCCAGCCCTGGGTGAGCTGGGCTACGAGGAGCAGGCCGCGGCCGCCTTCGTCGAAGGTGCGGGCACGGCGCAGGTGGGGGGCGGTGTTGCTGGCGTCGGAGACTTCGCAGATGAGGTTGCGGTCCCGGATGAGCCGGAGCTGGATGGGGGCGCCGCCGTAGCGGATGGCGTTGGTGACGAGTTCGCTGACGACCAGTTCGGTGACGAAGGCGGCCTCGTCCAGGCCCCAGGTGGCCAGCTGCCGACGCGTGTTCTTACGGGTCTCGGCGACCGCTGCGGGATCCGCCGGCACGTCCCAGGTGGCGACATGTGCAGCGTCCAGGGCGCGGGTGCGGGCTATCAGCAGCGCCACGTCGTCGGCGGGGCGGTCGGGGAGAAGCCTCCGGATCACGGTGTCGCAGGTGTCCTCCAAGGACGCGGCCGGCCGGGCCAGCACCTCGCGCAGCGCGTCGAGGCCTTCGTCGATGTCGCGGCCACGCTCCTCGACGAGACCGTCGGTGTACAGCGCGAGAAGGCTGCCTTCGGGCAGTTCGATCTCGGTGGCTTCGAAGGGCAGGCCGCCGAGCCCCAGCGGCGGACCCGCGGGGAGGTCGGGAAACTCCACGGTGCCGTCCGGCGTCGCCACCGCGGGTGCGGGGTGGCCCGCGCGAGCCATGGTGCAGCGTCGGGAGACCGGGTCGTAGACGGCGTACAGACAGGTCGCGCCGATGTCGCCGACGGTGTCGGCTGCGGTTTCGGCCTCGGCGGACAGGCGGATGACCAGGTCGTCCAGGTGGGTCAGCAGCTCGTCGGGCGGGAGGTCGACATCGGCGAGGGTGCGTACGGCGGTGCGCAGCCGCCCCATGGTGGCCGAGGCATGAATGCCGTGGCCGACGACGTCGCCGACGACGAGCGCGACCCGGGCGCCGGACAACGGGATCACATCGAACCAGTCGCCGCCGACGCCGGCCTGCGCGCTGGTGGGCAGGTAGCGGGAGGCGGCGTCGACGGCGGCCTGCGGGGGCAGCCGTTGCGGCAGGAGACTGCTCTGCAGGGTGAGGGAGGTGCGGCGCTCACGGTCGTAGCGGCGGGCGTTGTCGATGCAGACGGCGGCCCTGGCGGTGATCTCCTCGCCGAGGAGCAGGTCGTCCCGCTCGAAGGGTTCGGGGCGCCGGTGGCGGGAGAACGTCGCCACGCCGAGAGTGATGCCGCGGGCGCGCATCGGCACGGCCAGCACCGAGTGGAAGCCGTAACGCCGCATCCGTTCGGCCCGGTCCGGGGCCTGGGTCGCCACCTGGTCCATCGCGGGCGCGGTCACGTTCTCGATCAGCGGTCGCCCGGTGCTCAGGCACCTGGCCGCAGTCGACTCGTCCGGGTAGGCGGCCACTGTTCCGCGCTCCACCACGACCTCGGGGCAGCCCTCCAGCACCGACTGGTAGGCGACACGCCGCAGCATGACCGGGCTGGGCGGGGAGCTGGCGCGTGGGTCGTCGCCGCCTTCGATGGCGGGCAGCAGGTCGACGGTGACGAAGTCCGCGAGGTGCGGGATGGCGACGTCGGCCAGTTCCTGCGCGGTCCGGGCCAGGTCCAGGGTGCTGCCGATGCGGATACTGGCCTCGTTGAGCAGGGCCAGGCGCCGTCGGGCCAGGTGCTCCTCGGTCACGTCGGAGGCGGAAAGGAGCACGCCCCGTACCGTTCCCCCGGCGTCCTTCACGGGGGTGAGCGACGTCGACCAGATGCTCTCGCTCCTGTGGCCCGCCAGGCGCAGGACCTGCTGCAGATGCTGCTGCTCTCCGGTCTCCAGCGCCCGCCGCATGCACTGCTCCGTCCGGTCGCCCTCCGAGTCGACCACGATCTCCGACACCCGAAGCCCCTGCATCGCCGCTTCGGGCAGGCCGATCACCCGCTCCATGTCCGCGTTCGCCCGCCGCAGCCGCAGACCGGTGTCGTAGAGCGCCGACGTGGCCGGGGACTGGGTGAACGCCCACCTCAGCAGCGCGTTGTCCTGGAGGGGTGACGGCGGCCGGGCCAGGGGGGAGACCAGGAGCCACTCGTCGCCCCCGTCGTCCTCGGAGTGGGGTTCCCGGCGGTGGGCCAGCAGGTTCACTGTGAGGTGGTGGCCGTCCGAGTGCAGGAGAGTCGCCGCCCCGTTCCACCTCGGCAGCGTGTGCAGGGAGCGCAGCGCCTCGGCGGGCGGCTCCCCGGCGAGCAACGGCGCCGCGGGCCGGCCGATGACCTCCGCGGACCGGTATCCGAGCAGCCGCCGTGCGCCCTCGCTCCACCCGGTCACGACGCCGTGGGGATCCACCGTGGCTCTGGCCGTGGCGGACTCGTCGACGGGGTCCCCCGGCCGCCACGCCGCCCGGTCGTCGTCGGCGGCTTCAGAACCCGTCATCACGTTCATCCGCCCTCACCTCGGTCTTTCCACCGTGCGTCCCGGCCCGGCCACGAGCAAACCGACGGGGAAATGATTGAACATATAAGCTTATAAGGTCATAAGCCCCAAAAGGCTACCAATCCATCGATGATGGGGTCCTGCCATGACTGCCACCAGCGAGGGGACATGGCCGGACGCGGCCGATTGGACCGGGAAGATCTACAGCGGCGGCTGGCGGCAGTCCGGGGGCGGGACCCAGCCCGTGACCGAACCGGCGACGGGGGAGCGGCTGGCGGAGGTGGGTGTGGCGGCGCCCGCGGATGTCGCCCGGGCCGGTGCCCTGGCCGCCCGGGCTCAGCGGGCCTGGGCCGAGACGGCACCTCAGGAACGCGCCGAGGTGCTGCTCCGTACCGCCCGGGCACTGCGCGACCACAGCGGGGACGTCCGCCAGTGGATCGTCAGGGAGTCCGGAGGCGTCCCGGCGAAGGGCGACTACGAGATCGCGGCCGGACTCAGTCAGCTGTCGCAGGCCGCCGGGCTCGCCGCGCTGCCCCACGGCGAGATCCTGAGCCCGCCGACACCCGGCCCGGCCAGCTACGCGTGGCGGGTACCGCTGGGTGTGGTCGGCGTCATCAACCCCTGGAACGCCCCCCTGCTGTTCGCCATGCGGGCCCTCGCGCCCGCCCTTGTGCTGGGCAACGCCGTCCTGCTCAAACCCGATCCCCACACGCCGGTGTCCGGCGGCATCGTCGTGGCGCGGCTGTTCGAGGAGGCCGGACTGCCCGAGGGGCTGCTGCACGTTCTGCCCGGAGGCCCCGGCACCGGTGAGGCGGTCGTGGCCGATCCGCACGTCGCCATGGTCGTGTTCACCGGGTCCACCCGGGCGGGACGGGCGGTGGCCCGGGCCGCGGGCGACGGGCTCAAGCGGGTGGCCCTGGAACTGGGCGGCAAGAACTCGATCGTCGTGCTCGACGACGCGGACATCGAGGCCGCCGCGGCGGCCGGGGCGATGAGTTCCTTCGGCTATCAGGGGCAGGCCTGCGTCGCCGCCGGACGTCATCTGGTGCACGCCGACATCGTGGAGCCGTACACCGAGGCACTGATCGGACAGGCCGACGCGCTGCGGGTCGGCGACCCCCGCGAGGAGGGTGTGGCCCTCGGCCCCGTGATCAGTGAGCGTCAGGCGGCGAACATCGAACGCATCGTGGACGAGAGCGTGGCCGCCGGGGCACGGGTGCTGGCCGGCGGACGCCGCGACGGGCTGTTCTACCCGCCCACCGTCCTGGACCACGTCGCGCGGACCATGCCCGCCTTCACCGAGGAGATCTTCGGGCCGGTCGCCCCTGTCGTCGCCTTCCGTACCGACACGGAGGCCGTCGAGATCGCCAACGACACCGTGTACGGCCTCACAGCGGCCGTGCACTCCCGTTCGGTGTCGCGGGCCGCGGCCATCGCCGAGCAGTTGCGCACCGGCATGGTGCACCTCAACGACGTCTCCGCCAAGGACGCCGCGAACGCCCCCTTCGGCGGAATGGGAGCATCGGGCAACGGCTCCCGCATCGGCGGCACCGCCAATCTGGAGCAGTTCACCCAGTGGCGCTGGATGACGGTGGCCGAGGGGGTCTGACGGGCCGCTCGTTCGGCGGTCGGTGGCGGCGGCAGGGCTTGTGCCTGTAGGCCCAGAGGAGGCGGTCTCGTCGTCACGCGTCGGTAGGCGGCTTCCCGGCCGAGGCGGCGGTGGCCGGTTCGCAGAGACTCACCGATCACCGCCGAGGGCACCTTGACCAGGCTCAGTCCTTGCTCCGCGCGAGCGTCCCCGAAACGGCTGCCGGTGCGGTGACGGGCCATCAGCGTGGCCGGGGCGGTACGTGAGGAGACCCCGGTCTTGCGGAAAACGCGGAGACAGGGGTCTCCACGAGTTCGGCCATCTCCCGTTCCCGGGCGGTCAGGGTGGTCGGCCGCCGGGTGAGTTCGGCGCGCTCGGGTGACCTTACGGAGCTTTACGGAGCCTCGAAACCGCCACCGGGCGGACGGGTGGCGTCGGCGAGGCCGACCAGCACGCCGCGGCGCCCGCCTTCGCGCGCCGCGGCCCCCTGAGCCAGGCACGCACGGCGCCCCGGCCATGGCCCGCCGCCGCTTCCAATGGGGTGCCGAACAGCAGGGAGTTGACCTTCCAGAAGACCGCGCCGCAGCGGGCGCCTCGGAGCCTGTCTCTCAATTGCAAGGACGGGCGTTGCGGTAGCTGAAGTGATGTGCACGGTGACTTCGGCCTGCCGCAGCAGTCTCCCCCGGGCCCTTCCTTCAGCGACGCGGCGAGCCGGTGGACCTGGGGCATCCCGGCCGACCGCGGCCGGAGGCCCGGGCAGGCCGGGATCTCTGGACCCGGGCCTGCCCCCGCGGATATTTCCAGAGGTGTGTGCTCGCTCGTCGCTTTCTGAGTGCTCTGAGCACCCGCCAGACCAGGAGGACTTGGACGATGCCCGCGATCGCCTGCACGGAGGGTGCATAGGTGTCCGGACCGGGGCTGTGATCGCCGATGCCGAAGACCACCGTGGCGAGGAGAAACAGGACCGTCGTCACGACGCCCGAGGGAAAGGTGATGACGGAGAGGACGACGGCCGCGGCGTCCTTGCCCTGTTCGACGCTCAGGTAGTCGAGGGCGAACACCACCACCAGGTAGGCCAGGGCGAGCAGCACGACAGTTCTTGGGGACGGAAGGTTCACGGTTCTCTTTCTCGGGCCCGTCACGCGTCGCCCACGCTGTTGATGGAGGGGGTCAGGTCCTTGAGGCTACTGATGAGTTTGTCCCAGGTGCTCTTCGCCTTCTTCCGACAGTTGTCCTCGCCGACGAACCAGACGTCCACCCCGAGTGGGAGGTCGCCCTGCGACGGATACGGTCCCTGCATGCAGACGGGTGGGTTACTCGGCTCCGGCCGCAGCGCGGACGTGTTCGCCATCGATGATCACTGGGTCCTTCGCCGATACCGCGACGGCGGCGACGTCACCGCCGAAGCCGCTGTGATGGACTACCTCGCGGAACACGGATATCCGGTGCCCCGCCTCCACAACCCGGCGAGCGCCGGAGGCAGTACGGCGCCGCGAACCGACCTGGTGATGCAGCGGCTGCACGGCCCGTCCATGCTTCAGGCGCTGTTGCAGGGCATGATCACGGCCGAGGAAGCAGGAGCGGGGCTCGCCGATCTGCTGCACCGCCTGCACGCGGTTCCCGCGCGGGTCTCCGACGATCCCGCCAATCGGATCCTCCACCTCGACCTGCACCCGGACAACGTGATGCTCACCTCGGACAGGCCCGTGGTGATCGATTGGCGCAACACCCAGGAAGGGCCACCCGGACTGGACTGGGGAATGTCGGCCCTGATCCTGGCGCAGGTCGCTGTCGGCAACACGGCTCTGGCAGCGCCGGCCCGGGCAGTACTCGCCTCACTGCTGACACACCTCGGCCCCGCGATCAGCCTGGGCAGCACCGACTCCGGATGCCTCGCGGAAGCCAAAAAGAAACGGGCGGCCGACCCGTCAATGAGCGAGAGCGAGACGCGCCTTCTCGATGAAGCCATGGGGTTGACACTTGAGCTGACGCCCGCCCGACCTTGAACGACAAGCTCGGACCAAGCCCCTTGCCGGCATCCCTGCTCTCTCACCACGCAGAGCACTTCGATGCCCTCCCGCAAGCAGCGGTCGAGCCTGGAGGCCTTCGCCCTGTTGCTCTGCGGCTCCGTCGTCGCGTCGAGAACTCGGGAGCGCCCGGTGCCGGGTCCCGGGAGAATGATCGGTATGACGTCTCTCCACTCCAACCCGCTTTTCACTCGGCTTGCCGACGCCGAACGGATCCTCGTCTCGGGGGCGGGTGGAGGCTTCGACATCTACTCCGGCCTGCCATTGGCTCTTTCCCTCTTGCATCAGGGCAAGCAGGTGTATCTCGCCAACCTTTCCTTCAGCGCACTCGAGGGTCTTCCGATCGATGACTGGGTCGCCCCCGACCTGGCCGCTGTCACTCCCGACTCCGCTCTGCACCAGAGCTACTTCCCGGAGCGGACCCTCGCTCAGTGGCTGCACCGGCACGGCTACCCGTCCACCGTGTACGCCTTCCCCCAGACCGGGGTGCGTCCGCTGCGCGCCGCCTACCAAGCACTCGCCGAGCTGCACGGTGTCGATGCTGTGGTACTGGTCGACGGCGGTACGGACATTTTGATGCGCGGTGACGAAGCCGGGCTCGGCACTCCGGAAGAGGACTTGACCAGCGTGGCAGCACTGGCCGCGCTGGACGACATACCAACCCGCCTCGTCGTTTCAGTCGGCTTCGGTGTGGACGCGTACCACGGCGTAAACCATGTGCAGGTATTGGAGAACATCGCCGCGCTGGAGCGCGACGGCGCATACCTCGGTGCGTTCTCGATACCGCGTGCCACCCGTGAGGGCGCTCTCTACCTTGACGCGGTGACGCACGCTCAGCATCACACCCCGGAGTACCCCAGCATCGTGAACGGTTCCATTGCGGCAGCCGTGCGCGGCTCGTTCGGCGATGTCCGGTTCACCGACCGCACTCGGGGCAGCGAGTTGTTCGTGAACCCGCTGATGTCCCTGTACTTCGCCTTCGACCTCCCGGGCCTGGCAGCCCGCTGCCTCTACCTGGACCGGATCGAGGACACCCACCTGATGCGCCAAGTCCATTCACGGATTGCCGAGTTCCGCGAATCCACAGTGACTCGCCCGCCCCGCGGATTCCCGCACTGATGACCGGGCCGACAATGCGCTGCCCGCTCGGTCCGTGTCCTCCGGTACCGCGTCGAAGCGGTGGATCAGCACCCAGCGACCGTAGTCGATCGCCTCACCGCCGGACGGGCCGGTGACGCGCCCGCCTTCACCGACCTCATGGCCCGCCTGCGCTTCCCTCGTCGGGCGAGGCCGGCCCCGCACCAGGCCTGACCTGGTCCTGCCGATAGCGCGGACACCGGCTACGTCGGGGCAGCCGCGGCGGCAGGCCACCGGCCTTCGACCGCGACACGTACAAGCAGCGGAACACCGTCGAACGGTGCATCAACCACCTGAAGCAGTGGCGCCGCCGCACCACCTGAGGGCGTACGGCGGTCCCCCGCGCCACTGCTCAGAGCTGGATGATCGGGCGCATCGCCAGTCCCTCGGTGCCGGCCCAGCCGTTGACCCGCGCCGCGTCGTCGACGGAGACCGTGTCGAGACCGTCGGGCAGGTCGAAGATGAGCGTGCCGCTCAGTTCGGTGCCCTCGCCGGCGACCAGGGTGGCGGTGAAACGGTCGGACTGGTCGTACTGCGCCTCGCCGCCCTCGTCGTTGCCGAAGACGTACAGGCCTGCGTACGCCTTGCCGCCTCCCTCGACGACGACGGGTTCGGTGTCCGGTTCTCCGAGCGTATCGACGATCGGGGCGTCGTTGCCGGCCGTGAGCCGCACCTGCGGCGCGTCATTGAGGACGCACGGCGTCCTGGTGCTGTTGGTGACGGTCAGCAGGAAGTGGCGGGGGGTCTCCCCTGAACCGTCCTGAAGCTCGACCGCGGTGTTGAGCCCGGTGACCTGGCAGTCGGCGTACGCGGTGCCGTTGCCGCCGCCGGTCTCGCCGCCGTCCCCGGTCCCCGCGCCCGTCGTGCTGCTGCCGGTCCCGGAGTCGCCCGTGGGCTCGGTGCTCTCCGACGTACTCCCCCCGGCCGAGGCGGAGCCCGAGCGGGCGGCGGTCGGCGATGCGGCTGCCTTGTCGTCACCCCCGGAGGGCTGGCAGGCGGTGGTCGTCAACAGAGCCGCGACCATGGTCGCGCCCAGGACGACGCCCCGCAGGCCCCGACGCGATGAGCCTGCTCCGACCGTTTTCGCGTTCATGCCGTTTCCTCTTCCCCCGTGACCGACCGAAGTCGGCCGATGTGTACGCGACATGGCTAGTCTTGCCACTCGGGGAAGCCGGATGACCGTCGGCCCGCGTTTGTTACAGCCCTCGCACGAACCAGCAGCCGTGACGTGACCATGACTCCGAGAGCCGCTGCTGAAGATGAGAGTTGATCTGCCCGCACTCGGGCTGCGTGGCCATGGCAATGCTGCCCGGCGCACCCCCGCATCATTGAGGATGCCGTGCTTCGTTTCGCCCCACCGCCTCGAACGCGGCCAGTACCCGCATCAGTTGCTCGTCGGTGTGCGCGGCCGTCAGCGTGACGCGCAGTACCTCCCGGCCCGCCCTGACGGCGGGATAGGTCATCGGGGTGGTGAACACTCCCGCTCGGCACAACTCTCGCCACATGCGCAGGCACCGTTCACGCCCCTTGACGAGGACAGGCACGATGGGGGTGGCTGACCTGGGGGTGTCGTAGCCGAGCGCCCGCAGGCCGTTGTGGAGTTGTTCGGCAAGGTTGAGCACCCGTACGCGGCGCTCCGGTTCGCTCTGGAGGATGTCGAGTGCAGCCAGTGCCGCGGCGACGTTGGCCGGCGATGAGGCTGCGGTGAACATCGACGTCCGGGCGTGGAAGCGGAGGTAGTAAATGATTTCGGCGGGCCCGGCGATGACGCCGCCGACGGAGGCCAGGCTCTTGGAGAGGGCGCTGGTGACCAGCAGGGGCCGCAGTCCGAAGTGATCACCGGCACCCGCGCCGTTGGGGCCGAGCACCCCGAGATCGTGGGAGCTGTCCACCACGACGTGCGCGCCGTGACTGTCGGCCAGTTTCATCATGTCCGGGAGTTTGCAGAGGTCTCCGTCGACGGAGAAGATGCCGTCGGTGAAGATGAGTTTTCCGGCGTCTTCGGTTACAGACGCCAGCAGTTCTTCCAGATGGACCATGTGGCCGTGCAGGAATGTGCGTTCGTTTGCATCACCCAGACGGATTGCCTCATCCAGCGAGGCATGGTTCGAAGAGTCGCTGAAGACGTAACAGTCTTCCGCCAGCAGCGGAGCCAGCATCAGATTCGCCTGGAAGCCGGACGGCAGAACAGCAGCTGCCTCCTGCCCCAGGAAGCCGGCCAGTCGGCCCTCCAGTTCCTCGTGCAGGTCCAAGGAGCCGCAGGCCGCGCGTGATCCCCCCAACGAGGTGCCGAAACGCCGCACTGCATCGACGGCTGCTTCCCGTACCCGAGGGTCGGCTGAGAGACCGAGGTAGTCGTGGGAAGCGGCCATGATCACCCTGGCGCCCCGGAACTCGACCTCGGTGCCACCGGACGGACCACTGACGGTCTGGTAGTAGCAATCAGCGCCCGAATCACGCAGATGGCCGACCGCCCAAGAGCGGCATTTCTCCTGCACGTCCATCCGAATGATCTCCAGTTTCGGTCGAAGCGATACGGGCCGGCTCGGCAGGCAGATTTCTGCGCCCGTCGGCAATATGTCATCTCGGCGCTTCGGTGCACCAGTTCAGCTCTGGAGGAAGATGTGGAGGGGGGAAGCGGTGATATCTTGGCGCGCCTTGTTCCTGATTCCAGCCCATGGAGAATTCATGTCATTCGATGAACTGAAAAATATTATGATTTCTCTTGGGATTCCCGAGTCGGATATCAGGCTGGATGCCGGACGGGAGGACGCGGGCCTCGACTCCATCGGCGTGGTGGAACTGGCCTTGGTACTGCGCCGGGAGAAAGGTCTGTCGGTGACGGAGGATGAGATCAAAGCCGCCGACACGATCGCGGACATCGCGGCGCTCGTGGCGGCGCGGTGAGCTTGCGCAGAACCGTCCAGGACGTGTGCGTCACCGGCCTCGGCGTGGTGTCACCGGCCGGCGACGGCTGGCACGCCACCTGGGACCGGGTGTGCGAGGGAGCGCCCACTGCGGCACTGGGGCCGCCGACGCCGGTCCCGCACCTGGCCTGCTCCGTCCCGGACTTCGACGCGGCGCGCCTCGGCCAGGCCCGTTACCGTAGGCCCGATCGGTGCACTCAGTTGGCACTCCTCGCCGCACACGAGGCGCTGAGCGATGCCGGTCTGGATCCAGCGCGCTGGGACGGGGCTCGCGTCGCGGTGATCGTGGGATCGACCTACGGCGGAGCCGGGACGCTGGAGACCGAGCACCGCGTGCTGCTGGAAGCGGGCGCACAGGAGTTGTCGCCGTATGCGGTGCCGGCCTCCTTGGGCAACTCCGTCTCGGCGCAGCTGGCGATCGAATTCGGTGCCAGGGGGCCGAGCCATACGGTCAACACCGCGTGTGCGTCGGGGGCGACCGCCATCGGTGCGGCGCTGGACCTTCTGGCCCTGGGGCGCTGTGACGTCGCTCTGGTCGGTGGCGCCGATGCCATGATCCCGCCTTACTATGTCGCCGGTCTCGACCGGGTCGGTGCGCTGTCACATCGTTTCGACGACCCTGCGGGCGCTTTGCGTCCCTTCGACCTACGGCGTGACGGCCTCGTCATGGGTGAGGGTGCCGGGATGCTGGTCCTCGAGCGCGATCCCGACGCACGGGCTCGCGGAGCGAGGACGCGGGCCCGCATCAGGGGGTTCGGTGCCTCTTCGGACGCTCACCATGTGATGAAGCCCCACCCCGACGGTGCCGGTCTCGCGGCAGCCATGCGCGAGGCACTCGCCCGGGCCGGCGCATCGGCGGAAGACGTCTCGCACGTCAACGCCCACGGCACTGGTACGCGGCTGGGCGACAGGGTGGAAGCGGCCGTGCTGGCCGAGCTGTTTCCCCACCGTCCTTTGGTGACATCCACCAAGGCGGTGACCGGGCATCTGATGGGGGCGGCAGGTGCGGTGGAAGCGGCCCTCACCGTGCTGGCGGTCGAGCAGGGCCTCGTGCCGCCGACCGCCAATCTGGACGAGCTCGATCCGGCGGTAGCCCTGAACATCCCCACCAAGTGTCGGGAGAAGCCGCTACAGCTGGCACTCTCCGTGTCCGCGGGCTTCGGAGGCCAGAACGCCGTGCTCGCCATCACTCCCTGCTGACTCCGGCACTCGGGCACCCGGGCCGGCGTCTCCGAGTGCCACGGTCGTGAAGTCGTCGGCCAGGCCGGGCAGCGTCAGGATTCGTCGCGGAAGGTGCCGCAACAGACCGGTGATCAGTTTGTAGCGCAGGCTCGGCACGCAGACGACGGGCGGGCGGCGCCGGTGGAGGACCCGCACCACCCGCTCCGCGACGTACGGCGACGCGAGGGTCAGCAGCGGCGGCGAGGGAGCGATCCCCGCCAGTTCGTGGAACCGTGAAGTGGTGTGTCCCAGCACCAGAGCGGTCAGAGCGACCGGCGAAGTGCGCAGGCGGCGGGAGTAGGCCAGCGACTCGGTCAGTGCCAGGCCGAACGCCTTCGACGCCCCGTAGGTCGTCCCCTGCCAGACAGGACCGGTAGCGGCCACCGACGAGACGTTCAGGACCCGCCCGCGGCCTCGATCCAACATCCCTGGCAGCGCGGCGTGCAACAGGCGTACGGGTGCGACGACATTGAGCGTCAGCATCCGCTGCTCCTGGGTCCAGGCGGTGCGTTCGAAGGACGTTCCCAATCCGGAGCCGGCGTTGTTGACCAGGATGTCGACGTCGCGCACCGCCTCGGCCACCCGCTCAATATCGGCTTCGACTGCCAGGTCGGCATGCAGGGTACGCACCGTGACCCCGTGCGCGGACTCCAGGTCGGCGGCGAGCCGGTCGAGGGAATCCCCGCTGCGTGCGGCAAGGACGAGATCGTGTCCGCGTCCGGCGAGCGCGCGGGCGATGTCCGCGCCGATCCCGTAACTTGCGCCGGTGACCAGAGCCTTCGGCATTCCTGTCTCCCTCCGGCCACGGCCCGCACAGCGGCCGGCTCGCGGCAGTTCCCCTCATGGTGTGTGCGTGTCCTGGCGGGCGGGGTGGCGTCACGGTGAGGGCACGGTCGTCCGCCTCGGCTCATCGCGGCTGAGGGTGATGTCGTGGTGCAGGCGCTCCACCGCATCCGACCACAGGGCGACGAGGTGGCCGACCTCTTCCATGGCGCGATCAAAGGTGACGCTGACGACGACCTGGCCCTTGTGGGCGAGGAATGCCATCTCGAAGAGATCCTTGTGCACGAACGCGGTCGGCACCGCCGTCTCGATCGGGTCGTCCCCCATGGCGAGCCGGCCTGGGAGACGCATGAGACCGGACGTGGCGAGGCTGTCCTCGCTCTTCGCGGCGAGACTTCGGAAGATCCGGTAGACAAGCCACTCCGGCAGGCCCACCTGTGCACGCAGTGCGCGGCGCATGCCGTCGGTCGTGACCGAGCGAGTCGCCCGGGCGATGGCAGTGACACGGGCAGTCGGGGACTCCTCCCAGAACGACAGGGGGATACGGACGGCCGAGAGCCTGTTGCCCACGGTGAACCGTTCTTCCGGTGTGCGCGTGGAGACGGGCAGATGCACGTACAGTTCGCGGCTGCGCTGTTCGGGCGCGATCCGGCCCGCCGGCAGCCAGGTACGCAGAGCCTGCGCCAAAGCTGCCAGGCAGACGTCATTGGAGGTGCCCCCCAGCGCCCGTCCGGTGGCCCGCAGCCACGCCTCGGGCACAGCTGCCGATACGACGCGAGCCTCGCCGCTCGGAGTGTGCGGTGAGGACCACTTCACCGGAGCACGCAGGCTCTTCACCGCATCGGCCAGCATCCAGGCGACGGCGCGCACCGGGATCCGGCGCCTCCAGAACCGACCTGCCGGCGGTACGGCGAGGGACGCACGTTCCGGGGAGACGGGCGGCTCCGTTCCGAACAATGCTCTCAGCGCGTCCATCACCGCCTGCCCGTCCTGGGCGCCGTGGTGAGCGCGGTAGAAGAGCACGTACTCGCTGTCGGAATAGTCGTGGATCAGCCACACTCCCCAGCGCGGCACCTTCTCGTCCAGAGGGGAGCCGAGGAGCGCGTCCACCGCCTCGTCCAGGGCAGTCGGGCCCTTCGGGGTCCTGACCTCGTGAACGTGGTCGTACGGTGCGAAGGCCGGATCGGTCTCCCACACCGTCCGGCGTCCGCGCCTGACGACCCTGCACGCGAGCGTCGGCATCCGCTCGATGCGGGACGCGATCTGCTCCTGCACCCGGCTCAGTTGCGGTGCTCGGCCCTTGGCGTGCAGGACCATTCCGATGTCGGGGTGGAAGCCGCTCTGCTCTCGCTCATATCTGATGAAACATCCGTCGACAGCATTCGGACGCTGAATCACCGGTCCACCAAGAAGTAAGGCGACGGCGTACTGCAACACCCCCGCGACGGCACGAAATAACCCCAGGGGCTACGCAGGGCTAACAGCCCGCCCGGAGCAAAGGACACGATCCGATCGCTGATCCCCTACCTGCACAGGGACAGTCCCCGACAGGCCCACCGGCGCTCTGCGGTTCGTGCGTGTGACGTCAGGCCGCGGGGCGTGACATACGCGACGCCACCGCGTTGGCCAACACACCAGATCCCATGCGCCGACGCGCCACGGCCACGGCCGTCAAGCCCCCAGCACACGACGCCGTCGCGGCCCGTGTCCCAGCGGAGAGCCACCCGTATGCGAAGCGAAACCGACCCCGCGGCAGCTCGCTGCGGATCCGAGCCGGAGGCGACGAAAGTCCCGTCGCCCTCCTACACGATGACAGCCCTCCCAAGAGCACTGCCTCTGCTCGGCCATGCACCATGGTTCGCTCTCAAACCGCTCGACTTCCTGAAGTCGCTGTCCAGCCACGGTGATCTCGTGCGCGTCCGGCTGGGCACACTCACGGCGTACGTGGTGTGTCATCCCACGCTGGTCCACCAACTCCTGCTCAAAGACCGCACCTTCGACAAAGGCGGCCCTCTCTACGACAAGCTGCGGGAAATCGGGGGAAATGGCGTGGGAACCTGCCCCGCCTCGGCGCACCGGCGGCAGCGTCGACGGGTGCAGCCTGCATTCCACCGAGACAGGATGCCAGGCCACACCCAGGTGATGGCCGAGGAACTCGCAGCACTCACGGCGCCCTGGGAGAACGGTCAGACTCTCGACGTGCCCGACGCGATGCACCGGCTCACCACAGCGGTCCTCGTCCGGTGTCTGTTCGACCCCAGTGCCGACAACTCCGACGTCCCGGCACTGCCGTCGAGCATCGACGCCCTCGTCGACGGCATCACCCGCCGTATGACATGGCCGATGCCACTGCTCCACAGGCTCCCTACGCCGGGCAATCGCCGATACGAGCGTGCCCGCCTTCACGTGCGCCACCTCACGGACGCCCTGTTGTCGAACCTCCGTGCCACGGGGGCCCCTCCCGAGAATCTGATGTCCCTGCTGGTGGGCCCCGACGCGGAGGGTGTGTGCCTGAGCGATGCCGAGGTCCACGACCAGGTCATCACGTTCCTCCTCGCCGGAGTGGGCAGCACCGCCATCACCCTGAGCTGGGCCTGGCACCTGATCGGCACCCACCCCGACATCCGGACACGGCTGCACAGCGAGGTCGACTCGGTGCTCGCCGGCCGTCCTGCCCAGTTCACCGACCTGGGCGCCCTTGAGCTGACGAGCCACATCGTCACCGAAACGCTGCGCCTGTACCCACCGGACTCGCTCCTGCTCACCCGGACTACCGCCACTGACACGGAGCTCGGCGGACACCCGCTACCAGCCGGCACCACCGTTGTCTTCAGCCCCTACCAACTCCACCGACGTCCCGACAGCTACGTCGCCCCCGACGTCTTCGCCCCGGACCGCTGGGACGCCATCGAAAAGCCCGCACCCGGCACCTTCGTGCCCTTCGGGGCCGGACCGCGCAAATGCATCGCCGACACATTCGTCCGAACCCAGGCCACGCTCACCCTCGCCACCCTGGCAGCCCGCTGGCAGCTCCGCCCCGTCCCGGGCCAGACCATCCGCCCCGTCGGCCAAGCGGTCCGCGCACCGCACAAGCTCTCCATGCAACTGAACCAACGCTGATCTCCGCCCGACAGGGCAACCGAGGGTTGAGGCTGAGGCGTGGGCAGCACTTGATCACCGGATACCGCGGGACACCTCCCGTCGGCTGCCACGCCCCGGAAACCGGGTCGCATCCGGCGCTTCCAGGGGCTCCCGTCGGCCACCTGGTGTGTGCGTGACCGGACCCGCGCTCGTCGACACCGCCCGTCGTGAGCCGGTCGCGGCGACCCCGATCCGGGTGCCGGAGTGAGTTCCCGCTCGGCGCTGAGGTTGCCGTCGCGCTCTTGATCCACCAGGACCGCGCGGTGACGCAGGCGCGGCTGCCGCTCTTGCAGGCGTCGACCGGAACACGCTCCTAGTACTGGGGTACTAACCGGCCCCGCCGGATTCGGTTCCCCAGTACGGGATGGTCGCCCGATACCGCTCCTACGTTGAGGTCGCGGGTCAGTCAGGACCGGCTCACCCAATGATCTCTTCTCCTGGTGGGAGTACTCCGTGGCCACCTTCCTCTATCGGCTCGGCCGGCTGGCGTTCCGGCGACGACGGGTCGTCGTGATGCTGTGGGTCGCCGTCCTGGCCGCCATCGGCATCGGCGCCATGACCGCGCCCGGCACCTCCTCAGGGGCCCTGAGCGTTCCCGGCACCCAGTCGCAGCGGGCGATCGACCTACTGCGGAAGGAGTTCCCGCAGGCCTCCGCCGACGGCGCCACCGCGCGTGTGGTGTTCGAGGCGCCCAGCGGGCAGAAGCTCACCTCCGCCGCCAACAGGGCCGAGGTCGAGTCCCTGGTGGCGAGGCTGGAGAAGTCGCCGCAGGTGTCGGGCGTCACCGACCCCTTCAGCAGCGGCCTGGTCAGCAGGTCCGGAACCATCGCCTACACCCAGGTGTCCTACAAGGTCGCCCAGTCCGACGTCAGCGGGGCGGCACACGCCGTCCAGACCGAGATCGTCGCCCAGGGCGGGAAGGCGGGACTGAAGGTGAGCCTGGGCGGCAACGCCGTCGAGAACAAGGCCACCAGCAAGGCGGCCGAGCTGATCGGCGTCGGGGTCGCCGCCGTCGTCCTGGTGATCACCTTCGGCTCGATGATCGCGGCCGGACTGCCCCTGCTCACCGCGATCCTCGGGGTGGCCGCGGCCGTCCTGTCGGTCACGCTCGCCACGCACTTCTTCGACCTGGCCTCGTCCTCCACGACCCTCGCCCTGATGCTGGGCCTGGCCGTCGCCATCGACTACGCCCTGTTCATCGTCTCCCGCTACCGCAACGAGATCCGCGACGGCCGCGAACCCGAGGAAGCGTGCGGACGTGCCCTGGGCACGGCGGGGTCGGCGGTCGTCTTCGCCGGCCTGACCGTGATCGTCGCGCTCAGCGGCCTGAGCGTCATCGGCATCGGCATGCTCACCTCCATGGGCCTGGCCTCCGCCTTCGCCGTGGCCGTCGCTGTGATCATCGCGCTGACCCTGCTGCCCGCCGTCCTCGGCTTCGCCGGCCCGCGGATCATGAAGGGCAGGCTGCACACCCGCCGTATGAAGGCGCTGGAGCGCGGCGAGGGCGAGTCGATGGGTGTGCGCTGGGCGAAGTTCGTCACCCGCAACCCGGTCAAGGTGCTCGCGGTCTCGGTGGCCGCCCTGGCCCTGCTGGCCATCCCCACGATGTCCCTGAAGATGGCCCTGAACGACGACTCCGGAAAGCCCCCCGGCACCACCCAGCGCATCGCCTACGACACCCTCAGCAAGGGCTTCGGGCCGGGCTTCAACGGCCCGCTCACGGTGGTCGTCGACGCCCGGGGCAGCGACGATCCCAAGGCGGCCGCCCAGGACGCGTACACCATGCTGAGCAAGCTGGACGATGTCGCGGCCGTCCGTCCTCCCTCCTTCAACCAGGCCGGCGACGTGGCCCTGCTCGGCGCCGTCCCCAAGAGCGCCCCCACCAGCGAGGCCACCAAGGACCTCGTGGGCGAGATCCGCGACCACGGCACCACCCTGCACCAGGAATCCGGTGCCGACCTGATGGTCACCGGCCTGACCGCCGTCAACATCGACGTCAGCACCAAGCTCTCCGACGCCCTCGTCCCCTACCTGGCCATCGTCGTAGGGCTGGCCCTGATCCTGCTCCTGCTGGTCTTCCGGTCGATCGTGATCCCGCTCAAGGCCGCCCTCGGCTTCCTGCTCAGCGTGGTCTCGACCCTCGGTGTCCTGGTCGCGGTCTTCCAGTGGGGCTGGCTGAAGGACGTCTTCGGCGTCGACCAGACCGGACCCATCGTCAGCCTGCTGCCGATCGTGCTGATCGGCGTGGTGTTCGGACTCGCCATGGACTACGAGGTCTTCCTCGTCTCCCGGATGCGCGAGGAGTACGTCCACGGCGCCGAACCCACGCAGGCCGTCGTGGGAGGGTTCCGGCACAGCGGCCGGGTGGTCACCGCCGCCGCGGTCATCATGGTCTCCGTCTTCTCCGGGTTCCTCCTCGACGACGAGGTACTGATCAAGTCGATCGGGCTGGGGCTCGCCGCCGCCGTGTTCTTCGACGCCTTCGTCGTCCGGATGACCATCGTCCCCGCGGTGATGGCCCTGCTCGGCCACCGCTCCTGGACCCTGCCGACGTGGCTGGACCGCGTCCTGCCGAACGTGGACGTCGAGGGCGAGAAGCTGCGCCACGCGCTCGAAGTCGAGCAGCCGGACTCCGCGCCTGAACCCGTACTCACCGGTGTCGCCGCCGGGGTCCACGCGGGCTCGGACGACCACGGCACCTCCCACGCCTCCACCGGCGTCCGCGGTTCCGACGACACGGAGACGCAGGCACCCGCCCAGCAGGCCGGCTCGACGCAGTCGCAGGCACCGGCCCGCAGGAAGCTGCTGAAGAACCCCTTGCGCAGGAGTTGACGAGAGCGAGCCGCAGCACCGGCTTGTGCACCCCACGTGCCCGACCGGTGGTGGCCGGGGCCTGGTCGGCATGCGCGAGCGCGCCGCCCCCTACCGGGGCGAGGTCACCGCCGGCCCCAACCCGCACGGCGGCTGGACCGTCCACGTCGTCCTCCACGTGCTCGCCCCGTCCAGCACCGCCCCGACGACAGGAGAAAACCCATGGGAGCCTACGCACGCGCGGCTCTGGCCGGACTCGTGAGCTGCGGCGTTCTGCTCACCGCCGTCCTCGTCGGACGGCCGGACGGCAACCGGGACGGCTTCCGAGACGAGCGACCCCGGCCGGGGCCCTACGTCGCGCTGGGCGACTCCTACACCTCCGGCCCGAAGATCCCCCGACAGTCCGGGACACCGGCCGGCTGCGACCGCTCCGACCACAACTACCCCGCCCTGGTGGCACGCCAACTCGGCGTGCCGCCGCCGACTTCCATGACGTCAGTTGCAGCGGCGCCACCATCACGGCGCTCACCGCGCCGCAGAAGACGTCCGACGGCACCAACCCCGCCCAGCTCGCGGCCCTCTCGACACGGACGCGACTGGTCACCCTGGGCATCGGCGGCAACGACATCGGCTTCGGCTCGGCGGTCACGAAATGCGTCACGATGGGCGCGATGTACCGCGCGGCCGGCAGCGGTCGTCTCTTCTCCGACGACGCGCCCTGCGAGAAGCAGTACGTGGACGGCGGCACCGACGAAGTGACACAGAGGATCCGGGCAACCGGCCGAAGGCTTTCCGCGGCGCTGGCCGCCATCGAACGGCGCGCGCCGAAGGCCCGGGTCTACGTCGTCGGCTATCCGTCGATCCTGCCCGCCGAAGGGAAGGGCTGCGGCAGGGAGCTTCCCCTCGCACCCGGCGACGCGAACTACCTGCACGACAAGGGGGAGCAGCTCAACACCATGCTGCACGAGCAGGCCGAGGCCGCGGGAGCGACGTACGTCGACACCTACGCCCCGTCCGTCGGTCACGACGCCTGCTCCGCGCAGAAAACCCGCTGGACAGAGCCCCTCCAGCCCTCCAGCCCGGCCGCCGCCGTCCACCCGAACGCGCGCGGCGAGCAGGGCATGGCCGCTGCCGTGCTCTACAGGATCGCCTCATGGCAGCCGCGAAAATGACGCAACCCCGTACCGAAGTCCGGGCCCGGCAGGCCCGTCCACGCAGGACCTCTTACGATCACGGAAGAGGGATCGGTCCCGGTCGGCGCTCCGCCCAAGGCGCCGCCCGCCCGCACCGCGAAGGGCACAGACCTTGACCCCCACGCCGCCGCACGATTCCCGGCCCGAGCTGCCCGAGGCGCTGACGAACGACGCCGAGCAGCGTGTCATCGTGTCGATCATCGCGTGGCTGTCGTCCTGGCGGTGGGCGGACCGGGCCCACCCCCGGGTCCGGAGGTGGGGCGTACCGCTGTTCTGCGCCGCCCTGGGACTGCCGTCCGTGCTCCGTCCCGTCGGCGGATCCGGGGTCGCCGAAGAGCTGGTCCTCACCGTCGCCGTGGCCGTTCCGCTGCTGTGGCGGGAGCGCAGGCCCATGCTGGTCTTCGCGCTCGTCACCGCCGGCGCCGTGCTGACGGAGACCACCGGATCCCTGCACGGCGCCAACGCCAGTGCCGACGTCGCCCGCATGGTGGCCCTGTTCAACGTCGGCCGCTTCGCCACCCCCGGCCGGCTGCTCATCGCCGTCGCCGTCTCCCTGACACAGCTCGTCGCCTGGGCTGCCACGCTCTGGCGCGACGGGCGGCTGCAGTACGCCGCACGGCCGGAAATCCTCATCCTCCTGGGGGTGGTGACCGTGACGGCCATCGCCGGCCTCGGCCTCGCCACCCGCCTGGTCAACGTCGTCATCGCCGCCCTGCAGAAGGAGAAGGACCAGCAGGCCCGCCTCGCCGTCGCCCAGGAACGCGCCCGCGTCTCCAAGGAGATGCACGACATCCTCGGCCACACCCTCGCCGTGATCGTCGGTCTGGCCGACGGCGCCGCGGGCCTGACCGAGGCGAAGCCGCACCGCGGTGCCGAGACCCTGCGGATCATCGCCGGCAGCGGACGCAGCGCCCTCGCCGAACTGCGCCGCCTCCTCGCCGTCATCGGCGACGAGAGCGACCGGCCGCACGAGGCCCCGCTCGCCCCGCAGCCCGGCCTGGCCGACCTCGATCCGCTGATCGAACGGGTCCGCGCGGCCGGTACGGCCGTCACCCTCAGCACCGACGGCGACCTCACCGCACCGGCCCCCGGTCTCCAGCTCGCCGTCTACCGCATCGTCCAGGAAGCCCTCACCAACACCCTCAAGTACGCCGCCGCCGACACCTCCGTCAGCGTCCGGGTGGCCGTCGGTTCCGACACGGTCGAGGTCGATGTCGAGGACAGCGGCCCCCCGCGGACGCCCCGGTCCCGCAGACGGGGCACCGGAAGCGGCCGCGGTCTGGTCGGGATGCGCGAGCGCGCGGCCATCTACCAGGGCCGGGTCACCGCCGGGCCCAACCGCGAGGGCGGCTGGAGCGTCCACGCCCGCCTCCTGACCGCCCCGCCTGTCAACACGACCCCTACGACAACAACGGAGCACCCCCGCACATGACCACCGTGCTCATCGTCGACGACCAGGCACTGCAACGCCTCGGCTTCAGCATGCTCCTGGAACAGCACCCCGACCTCACCCTCATCGGTGAGGCCACCCACGGCGCCGAAGCCGTCCGCAAGGCCGCCGAGCTCAAGCCCGACGTCGTCCTCATGGACGTCCGTATGCCCGGCATGGACGGCATCGAGGCCACCAGACGCATCGTCGAGTCCGGCGGCCGCTCCCGCATCCTGGTCCTGACCACCTTCGACCTCGACGAATACGCCTACGACGCCCTGCGCGCCGGGGCCTCCGGGTTCCTGCTGAAGGACGCCATGCCCGACGAACTCGTCGCCGGCATCCGCGCGGTGGCCGCCGGGGACGCCGTCATCTCGCCCGGTCTGACCCGCAAGCTCATCGATGCCTTCGGCAGCCGGCTGCCGGGCCACACGCCCGAACAGCAACGTCAGCTGGCCCGTCTCACCAACCGCGAACGCGAGGTGCTCACCGCCATGGCGACCGGCTGGAGCAACACCGAGATCGCCGAACACCTGTCCCTCGCCGAGTCCACCGTCAAGTCACACGTGAGCAGCATTCTCACCAAGATCGGGGTCCGGGACCGGGTCCAAGCGGTGATCTTCGCCTTCGACACCGGCCTCGTCCGGCCTGCCTGACCATGTCCGCCACAGCAGGACGCCCCCGATCACCACCAGCGCGGCCAGGGCGAGGGCAGGGCCGCCCAGGGTGAGGACGCGCTGGAGAGAGGTCGCGGCGGCATATCCGACACCGGCTTCCGCCGTGGCCCATACACACGCGGCGACGACGCTGTACGGGGCGATGCGGCGGTAAGGCAGGCCGATGACGCCTGCGGAGTGCGGGGCGAGGGTGCGCACCACCGGCAGGAAGCGGGCCAGGAAGACCGCCCGGCCGCCGTGGCGCGTCATCAGCGTCTCGGCCCGGTGCCAGGCGGCGCCCGGTATTCGACGGCCCATCGGGCCCTGGCGCAGCCGGTCGCCGAGGAACCTGCCGGTGCGGTGGGCGAGGAGGTCGCCCGCCACCACGGCTCCGGC
Organism: Streptomyces sp. NPDC024687; assembly: GCF_055559055.1. Taxonomy (NCBI): domain Bacteria; kingdom Bacillati; phylum Actinomycetota; class Actinomycetes; order Kitasatosporales; family Streptomycetaceae; genus Streptomyces; species Streptomyces sp. NPDC024687. Next base: position 537,551 of record NZ_JBVHLJ010000001.1, read on the forward strand.
CGCGGCGGCGATGACGAGGGGAAGGCTGAAAGAGCCGGTGCGGGCCAGTGCGCCGGCTGTCAGGAGCAGGGCCAGCGTGGGGATGAAAGCGCCGACGAGAAGGACCGACTCGGCCAGGACGGCGGCGGCCACCACCGCGTACGCCGCGGTCGGCGGGAGGTCGCCGAGGAGGTCGGACAGCGCGTTCACGGCTTCGCCCCGTCGCGCTGCGGCTCGGGGCGCTCCGCGGAGAGGAGGGGACGTTGCAGGTGCCAGACCCAGGCCGGGGGCAGGTTGGCCCATACCGTCCAGCGGCCCGTGGCGTACGTCCGCTGGTAGGCGGCCATGATCTCGTCGACGGCGGCGTGCCTGCGGGCCTCGGCTCGCGATGCCGTCAGGGCGCGGGCCCTGCGGGTGCCGAGGTAGGCGAAGTAGGTCAGGGTGCCGCCGGGGTGGAGGAGCTCCAGGTAGCGGGCCATGATCCGCTCGACCTGCGCGGGCGTGAAGTTGGTCAGCGGGAGCCCCGACACGATGACGTCGTACCGCTGGTCGGTGTCGAGCTGCTCGACGTAGGTCTGATGCACGGTCACCTGCGCCGGACTGGCAGCCAGGTGCGGGTGCGTGGCGACGAGATGGCGCAGTCGCGCGGCGAAACGGGGGTTGGTCTCGACGATGTCCAGGCGGCTGCCGCGGGAGAGCCGCGGGATCAGGGCGCGGGTGACCGGACCGGTGCCGGCACCGGCCTCCAGCACCGCCAGCGGGCGGGGCGCCTGAGCCCGTACCGGCTCGGTGAGCGCGCGGGCCAGGGCCGTACCGCTGGGGGCTATGGCACCCGTGGTGCGCAGATCACGGGCCGCTTCGATCAGGAACATCCAGCCTTCGGCGTTGCGCTGCGCCAGGACACGGTCGTGGGAGGTGGTCCAGTCGTTCATGGAATCGACGCTAGAAAGCCGGGTCCGGCATCGGATCCGCAGTTCTGCGACGGCGTGCCCCTACGAAAGTAGGGGGTGAGCATCGTCGATCGCCGGACGGAACGGCACACCGGCCTGCCTAGCATGGGCCCGGTGAGCAGCAGAGAAGGCCACAGGTGGGCGGCCTACGGGCGGGGCGCACTCGTTGCGCTGTGCGTAGTGGCCGCCGCGCTGAACGACATGTCGTTCGACGGGCGCCACCTGGCCCCCGTCGTCACCGCGGCGCTGGTGTGCGGAACGGCCCTGCTCGTGCCCCGGCTGCGCTGGCCCGTCGCACCGCTGCTGGTCACCGTGGCCACGGCATGGTGGGGATGGCCGTTACTGCCGCTGCTGACGGTCGCCCTGTTCGACCTGGCCATGGATCGCCGGGCGCGGGTGGCGGTGGGATGTGCCGTCGCCGCCCTGGGCGCCAACCTGCTCAGCTACCGGGCCACCTCCCTGTGGACGGCACAGTCCTACGCGTCCACCCTGCTTCTTCCGGTGCTGGCCGTGCTCGTCGGGCTGTGGCGGGGTGGCCGGCGCCGCCTGGTCCAGGCACTGGCGGCCGACGTCGAGCACCTGCGCGTCGAGTCCCAGCTGCGCGAGGAAGCGGCCCGCATCGCGGAACGGTCCCGTATCGCCGCCGAGATGCACGACGTCCTCGCCCACCGCCTGAGCCTGATCGCCCTGCACACCGGCGTGCTGGCCACCAAGGGCGACACGCTGCCCGCCCCGGTCGTCGAACGACTCGGCCTGCTGCGCACGGCGTCCGTCGAAGCCCTCACCGATCTGCGCGACGTACTCGGTGTGCTGCGCGACCCCGACGCCACGCCGGCCGGAGCCGCGCTCCCGCCGGTGATGAGGGAGGTGGGGGAACTGGCGGACGAGGCCCGCGCCGCCGGCCAGCACGTCGAGCTGACCACCGACGGCCGTCCCGAACAGGCGCCCACCACCCACCGCCTGGCCGTGCACCGCGTCGTCCAGGAAGCACTGACCAACGCCCGCAAGCACGCCGACGGCGCTCCGGTGACCGTACGCGTCGACTACCGGCCGCCCGCCACCCTCGTCGAGGTCACCAACCCCGCCGGCACTCCCCGCACGGACACCGTCGGCAGCGGTTACGGACTCGTCGGCCTGCGTGAACGCGTCACCGCCCTCGGCGGCCATCTGAACGCCGGGCCGGCCGGCGCGGGCGCGTGGCGCGTGGCCGCGCGCATCCCCCACCCCCTCGGCACCGAGCAGAACGGCACCCCCACATGATCCGCGCCATGATCGTCGACGATGACGCCCTGGTCCGCCTCGGCCTGACCGACCTCCTCGAAGGCGATCCCGGCATCGAGGTCGTGGCCCAGGCCGCCGACGGACTGCAGGCCTTCGAGCTGGCCGTGGCACACCGCATCGACGTGGCCCTCGTCGACGTACGGATGCCCCGCATGGACGGCATCACGGCCACCACCCGGCTACGGGCCCTCCCGCACTCCCCGAAAGTGATCACACTGACCACCTTCGACCTTGACGAATACGTCTACGACGCCCTCGCCGCCGGAGCCGACGGGTTCCTCCTCAAGGACACCGACCCCACCGAGATCCTGCGGGCCGTCCACCTGGTGGCCGCCGGGTCGGCCATGCTCCACCCCACCGCTGCCCGGCGCCTCATCGACCGCTACCACGCCACGAAACAGCCCCAAGTCGCAGCCGCCCAGGCCCGGTTGGAGCGGCTCACACCCCGCGAACGGGACGTGCTCGCGCTGCTCGCCCAGGGCGACACCAACGCCGACATCGCCACCCGGCTCGCCATGCGCGAGAGCACCGTCAAGGCACACGTGAGCCGCATCCTGACCGCGCTGGAGGTCACCAACCGCGTCCAGGCCGCCCTCGTGGCCCGCGACGCCGGCCTCACCACCTGACCGCAACGGCATGCGGGCCCGTCACCGCTGCCGTGCCGTGCCCAGCTCGTCGGTGTACCGGGCGAGGGCGTCCTCGGCCGTGGGCACGGGGCCGAACAGCTGCTCCTGGCGGCGGGTGTCGGCGACGTAGCGGCCGGTGTCGAACCAGCTGAACATCGCGGCCATGTCCTTGACCAGGGGCAGGAAGCGGCCGGCGACGGCACCCGCGGCACGGGCGACGACCGAGGGCACGGCCCACACCTTGATCTTCTTCCCGGCCCGCCTGCCCATCAGGTCGGCCATCTCGCGCATGCTGACCGGACGGTCCCAGCCGATGTCGACGCGCTCACCGTCGGCGGCCTCGGCGTCGACTGCGGCGGCCAGGTACGCCGCGAGCTCGGAGGTGTGGACGAAGGTCAGCGGGACGGTGGCCTTGCCGATCCACGTCAGACGGCCCTTGACGATCGGGTCGCCCGCCATGGTCGCGATCTGGTCGAGGAACGCTCCCGGCCGCAGTGCGACGAAGGGGACGCCGAGCTGTTCGAGCCTGTCCTCGGCGAGCTTCTTGTGCCAGAAGTGCGGGACCTGGGGCGTCTGGTCGCTGGTGAGGATGCTGGTCAGGACGAACCGTCGGATGCCGGAGCGGTGGGCGGCCTCGGCGAGGTTGGCGTTGCCGACGGTGTCGATGTCGTTGGCGTTCTTGCCGCCGCGGGTGTAGCCGGCGGCGGTGGTGACGACGGCGTCGGCGCCGTTCATGGCGGCGACGAGGGAGTCGAGGTCGAGCATGTCGCCGCGGGCGATCTCGACACCCCGCTTTTCGAGCCTGCTCGCGTCGGTGGTCGGCCGGACCAGGGCGCGGACGTTCTTGCCGCGCCCCAGGAGTTCGTCGACGACCTTGCCGCCGAGGGATCCGGTCGCGCCGACGACGAGGACGGGGAGGGGGAGGGGGAGGGGGGTAGAGCCGGTGGTGGCCATGGATGCCTCATTTCCATCAGGTCAGTGGGGGGATGGGTGGGCGGGGCGGGGAGCCGCGGGCGTGGATGCCGTCGCCCGGGGTGCTCAGGGGGCGGGCCTGTGGTGGGCGGATCCGCGGTGGGGGTCACGGCCGGCCCGCAGCTTGGGGGGCCGGGGGGGGGCGAAGGCGCCCGGGACGCGGGTGATGCGGTTGTCCTCGATGTGAGGCCCGACCGCGGCGGGGAAGAGCCGCGGCCCCGCGGGGGGCGTTGCCCTGCCCCGTCATTCCGCCGGGACAGCTCGCGTCTGCCCCTGGCGCTGAGGCTCCGACCCCCGCGCTCCCGGCGTACGGGGGAGTTGGGGCGCGTGGCTCCGTTCAGCACGGGCCATCGTCAACTGCCGCACTGTCCGGTGGAGTTACTCGGGCTTTTCCGCCGCAGGGCCGCTGCTGTTGATCGCGTCCGTGATGGCGTAGGCGATGCGGACGAAGGACTCCGCCTGCTCCGCCGACAGGTCCCGTGCGGAGGCGACCTCCAGGGTCCGCCACATGGCTGCCAGGGGTTCGCGCAGGGCACGGCCCTTGTCGGTGAGGTGGACGACCATGACGCGCCGGTCGTGCGCGGCCGGCTCGCGCACGAGCAGGCCCGCCTCCTGCATGCGGCGCAGGGACTTGGAGACCGTGGAGTGGTCCAGGCCGACGCTGTCGAGCAGTTCGGACTGGGTCTGGCCGTCCCGGTCGAGGAGCTGCATCAGCAGCAGCTCCTGTCCGGGATGCAGGTCCATCTCGCGGAGCATGGCGGCGGCGCGGGCGCGGTGGGCGCGGGCGAGCTTGAAGATCGCGTAGCTCATCGGTCCCTCGCCGGCCGTCGTGGGAGTGCGGGGTGTCGGGGCGGCCATGGTTGGTTCCTCAGACGGTGTGGGTGGGGTAGTCGGTGTAGCCGGCCACTCCGCCGCCGTAGAAGGTCGACGGGTCGGGGGTGTTCAGCGGCGCGTCAGAGCGTAGCCGCTCGACCAGGTCGGGGTTGGCGAGCGCGAGGGCGCCGACGGAGACGAGGTCGGCCCTTCCGTGGTCGATGTCCCTGGCGCGGGTGGGCAGGTCGGTGCCCGCCCGGTTGAGGATCAGCGTGGTGGGCCAGAGGGCGCGCAGGGTGCCCAGCAGCTCCTCGTCGCCGGAGTGGAGGACGTGGAGGTAGGCGAGGCCGAGCGGGCTGAGGGCGCGCAGGAGTGCCGGGTACAGCTCGGCGGTGTCGGACTCGGCGACGTCGTTGTAGGGGTTGCCGGGGGAGATGCGCAGGCCGGTGCGGTCGGCGCCGATCTCGTCGGCCACGGCGGCGGCCACCTCTACGGCGAAGCGGATGCGGTTGTCGAGGGAGCCGCCGTACTGGTCGGTGCGCTGGTTGGTGTTGTCGGCGAGGAACTGGTGCACGAGGTAGCCGTTGGCGCCGTGGATCTCCACACCGTCGGCGCCTGCCGCGACGGCGGCCGCTGCGGCGCGGCGGAAGTCGTCGACGGTCGACTCGACCTCCTGCGTCGACAGGGCACGGGGTGTCGGCATCTCCTGGGGCCCGGACGCGGTGAACATCACGCCCTGCGGCTGGACCGCCGAAGGGGCGACCGGCTGACGGCCGTGAGGGGTGTTGTCGGGGTGGGAGATACGACCGGTGTGCATCAGCTGGATGACGATCCGGCCGTCGGCCGCGTGCACGGCGTCGGTGACCTTGCGCCAGCCGGCGATCTGCTCGTCGTTGTGGATGCCGGGGGTCAGGAGGTAGCCCTGGCCGTCGGCGTTGGGCTGGGTTCCCTCGGTGATGATGAGCGCGTGCGAGGCCCGCTGGGCGTAGTACTCGGCGTTGAGCTCGGTGGGGACACCTTCGGGCGTGGAGCGGTCACGGGTCATGGGGGCCATGACCAGGCGGTGCGAGAGGGAGATGGCGCCGACGGTGGTCGGTGTCCACAGGGCGTTCAGCATGAGTGGTCCTTGGGGGTGGTGAGGGTGGTCGGTGGGGTGCGGGTGTGGTGTCGGATGTGATCAGTCGACGGTGAGGACGAGCTTGCCGCGGCCGTGGCCGGCGTCGCTGACCTGCTGGGCCGTGGCCGCCTCGGCGAGGGGGTAGGCGGTGACGGTGGTGACGACCTTGCCGGTCGCGGCGTCCTGCGCCAGGGCGGCCAGGCGGGCGGCCGAGCGTTCCTGGCCACCGGTGGAGAAGGTGATGCCGAGCTGGTGCGCGCGGAAGTCGGCGATGGTGACGATGCGCTCGGTGCCGCCGCGCAGGGCGATGGAATCCTCCAAAGCTCCCTTCCCGGCCAGGTCGAACACCGCGTCCACGCCCTCGGGGGCGAGCGCCCGGACCCGCTCGACCAGGCCCTCGCCGTAGAGGGTCGCGGTGGCGCCGAGCGAGGTGAGGTAGTCCTGGTTGGCGGGGCCCGCGGTGGCGATGACGCGCGCTCCGCGGGCCGTGGCGAGCTGGACCGCCAGGGTTCCGACCGCGCCGGCCGCGCCGTGCATCAGCACGGTCTCCCCGGCGGTGACGCCGAGCAGGTTCAGCACCCGCTCGGCCGTCTCGCCCGCCACCGGCAGGGCGACGGCGTGCTGCCAGTCGAGGCCGGCGGGCTTGGGGGCCACGGTGGTGGCCAGCGCGTACTCGGCGTACGAGCCGGTGTCCGACCAGCCCAGGACCTCGTCACCGACCTGCACGTCCTGCACGCCCTCACCCAGGGCGTCCACCACGCCGGCGAGTTCGGCACCGGGGACGGCGGGGAGCGGGGTGGGGAACGCGGCCTCCATCGCACCGGAGCGGATCTTGCCGTCCAGCGCGTTCAGCCCGGCCGCCCTGACGCGGACGCGGATCTGCCCGGGGCCGGGCTGCGGGACTTCGATCTCCGCCTCGTGCAGCACGTCCGTGCTTCCGAAACGGTCGAACAGGATGGCCTTCATGACGACTCCTCCCGTGCCGCCGCCCATTTAGGTGGCTGGACACATAACTAACGTAACAGCAAACATGTGGCTAGCCAAGTATTTGCTGTCGTGGGTTGCGTCAGAGGGGTCGCGGGTGGCGTCGGTGTCCTGCTCGCGGGCGGAGCCTCGTGGTCGGCCGGCATGCGTCGGCGGACGGGCCGGCGAATCCGGTCCGTCCGCCGATCGGGGTCGGGCGGCGCGTCAGTCCGTCAGTTGAGCGTCCACTGCTGGTTGCTCCCGCTGTTGCACGTCCACAGGTCGATCTTCGTCCCGTTGGCGGTGCCGCTGCCGGAGGCGTCGAGGCAGAGCCCGGACTGGTTGTTGGTGAGGGTGCCGTTGGCGTTGACGGTCCACTTCTGGTTGGTGCCGCCGGTGCAGTCCCAGATGATGACCTTCGTGCCGTTGGTGGTGCCGCTGTTGTCGGCGTCGAGGCACTTGTTGCCGTAGACCACGATTTCGCCGCGAGACGCGGACGTGAAGGTCTGGTTGTGTCCGCCGACGCAGTCCCAGAGGGCGGCCTGGGTGCCGTTGGTGATCGAGTTCTTGGCGAGGTCGAGGCACCGGCCGGAGCCGGCTCCGACGATCTCGTTGCCGTTGGTGCCCGCGATGCCCTGAAGAAGGACGGCGTCGAGGTTGGGCGACCAGCCGCCGCTGTTGGAGAACTTCATGGTGTTGGCGCCCTTGGCCATACCGACCTGCACGGAGACGGTGCCGGGAGTGGTCCAGGAGCCGGTCGGCGGGAACGAGACCACCGTGGGCTGCTGGCCGTTGACCTGGAGCGTCGCCGTACGGGCGGTGCTGTCACCGTTGACGTAGGCGATGGTGGCGAGCTTCACGCCGGACGTCGAGGCGTTGACGTTCCTGAACGTCAGGGTGTTGGCGGAGCCGTTGCCGATCCAGCCGACCAGCGAGCCGCCCGAGCAGTTCGCGCAGGTGGCGTCGGCGGCGGTACCGGCAAGGGTGTTGGACGAGGACTCCGCCTCGTAGGTGGTGCCCGAGGCCTCGGTGCCGGAGACCGTGAGGAGTACCGCTTCGCCGGCCGGGACGCCGGTGGTGTAGCCGGTCCCGAAGATGCCCGCGTCGGTCCCGGTCCATACGTCGCGTACGGCGGCGGAGGCCGAGGTCAGGCCCAGATCGGTCCAGCGGGCCGTGACGGAGGCGGCGGCGGAGGTGCGGTTGAGCAGCAGCACCGCCCGCTTGCCGGTGCCCGACAGGACCTTGCTGTAGACCTGCAGGCCCTTGGTGTCCTCGGCGACCTTGACGCCCTGAAGGCCCCGGGCGTCCTGGTCGATGGCGATGACCTCGGGGTTCTTGAGGATCGACGCGGTCGTGGAGCTCATGGTGGCGAGGTTGTTGCCGGCCACCAGCGGGGCGCCGGAGATCGCCCACAGTCCCATGTGCGTGCGGTTCTGGGCGGCGCTGAAGCCGTTCATGCCGACCATCAGCATGTCGGGGTCGTTGTAGTACCCGGTGTGCTGGGACGAGGGGTGCAGCGTCTTGTCGAAGTTGGCCAGCATGTTGGCCGTGGACGGGCTGTTGCCCCAGAAGATCACGTCGGTGCTGGTGCGCCACATCGGGGCCGTGCCCGCGCCCCAGTTCCAGGGGTTGCCGGTGCCCCACTCGCAGAGCGACAGGACCAGTTTGCGGCCGGTGACCGCGGCGGCGGCGTCGTTGGCGGCGCTGATCGCCTTGTACGTCGTCTCCTGGTCGAGGCCCTCGGCGTTGCCGCCGCACCAGTCGATCTTGACGAAGTCGTAGCCCCACTCCTGGAACGTCTGCATGTCCTGCTGGTAGTGGCCCTCGCTGCCGGTGTTGGGCGCCGCGGGCCTGGTGGTCGGGTAGTAGTAGCCGCAGCCCTGCTTGCCGGCGTCGGTGTAGATGCCCGCCTTCAGGCCCTTGCTGTGGATGTAGTCCGCCATGGCCTTCATGCCACCGGGAAACAGGCTCTCGTCGGTGACGATCCTGCCGTTGCTGTCGCGGGCGCCCTGCCACCAGCCGTCGTCGATGTTGACGTACTTGTAGCCGGCGGCCGCCATGCCCGACGAGACGAGGGCGTCGGCCTGGGCCTTGATGGTGGCGTAGTCGATGCTGCTGGCGAAGCTGTTCCAGGAGGCCCAGCCCATCGGTGCCGACGGAACCGCGACCTGGTTGGTCGTCACCGCGAGCGGCTCGGTCCGGCCCAGGTCCGCCGACGCCGTCCGGCCACCGCCCATGACCATCAGCCCGGCGAAAGCCAGGCCGAGGACCGATGCCTGGACGGCCACACGTCGTGCCCAGTGGGACACGACGGTTCTCCCTGATGACACGGGATCAACCCTTTCCTCATGCGAATGAACGGTGGCAGCTGCGGATGTAAGGGCAACGCCTTGTCCAGGCGTGTGCCGTGAGCCGGCGCGGAGGGGAAGGTGGAGATTCGCCCGGTCCGGGCCCAGGGGGCCCACGGAACCTGACGACCGGAGCGCTCTCCGGGGCCCAGAAATGTTACCGTTCACAATTTTGGGCTCCGGGAGGGCTCGACGGCGGACGATGCGGCGGGAGGAGGTGATGCGGGAGGTGATGCGGGAGATGGCGGAGAGCTGCAGCAAGGCTGCTGCATCAGGGCGGCCACGAGGCGGACTCGGGGAACAGGGGACCCCGTCGGCCCCCGTCGTCGCCTGTGACGCGTCGGTGATGCAGGGGTAGTGTGAGCGGTAACATTTGCCCTCCGCAATACTCCTCGCGAACTTTCCTCTCGAGGACCGCCGTCGGCTACGGTCGGCTACCCGTTGACCACCTCGTCGTCCACACGCAGAGTGAAGGTCCTTGTCCGTTCAGGCAGTCGGTCCGGTTCGGGTGACAGGCATACGAGGAGCCCTCTCCACATGCACGAAGTGACCCCCGCCCCCCGGTCGGCCGGGGGACCGCAGACGTCGAAGGCCGTCAGCATCCGGGACGTCGCCAAAGAGGCGGGCGTGTCGCACCAGACCGTTTCCCGGGTCGTCAACGGTGACCCCAAGGTCAAGGTGTCGACCCGGGCCCGAGTCCTGGATGTCATCGCCGAGTTGGGCTACACGCCCAACCGGATGGCCCGGGCGCTGGCCGGCGGTGCGGTGCGTTCGGTGACCGTGCTGACCTCCGACACGTCCTTGTACGGTGCCTCGGCGACCCTGAAGGGCATCGAGGAGGCGGCGAGGGCGGCCGGCTTCGCGGTCGGGATCAGCGTGCTCGACGCAGGCTCGGCCCAGCAGCCCGCGGATGTCGCGGCCCGGATCAGCCGGCCGGGGGAGGCGGTGCTGGTGATCGCCTTCGACGCACCCGGCGTATCGGCATGGCAGGCACTGCCCGCGGCGTTCCCGGCAGCGGCGGCCGTGGAACGGCCCGAGGGCGGCCGCCCCGGCGACCGGCCCGAGCTCTGGCTGGACGACCGGGCGGCCGCGGCCCAGGCCACCCGTTATCTCCTCGGCCTCGGCCACGAGACCGTGCACTACCTGGCGATCCCGTCCTCCACCACCCGCATCGGCCAGCGTGGCGAGGGCTGGCGCGACGCCCTGAGGGCGGCAGGCAAGCCCGTCCCCGAACCCCTGGCCGCCGGCTGGAGCCCTCGCTCCGGCTACCTCGTCGCCCGCTCGCTGCTGGCCGACCCGTCGGTCACGGCCGTACTGTGCGGCAACGACGACCTGGCACTCGGCGTCCTCCGCGCGGCCAGGGAGGCGGGCCGTGATGTGCCGGGCGACCTGAGCGTGGTGGGCTTCGACGACGCCCCGCATTCCGCGTACGCCCACCCCGCCCTGACCACCGTCCGCCTCGACTTCGAAGGCCTCGGCCGGGGCTGCTTCGGCCTGCTCCACCGGCTCCTCGAGCCTGATACGGCCCCGGCCCTGCCCCTGTGGGCCGAGCCGGAACTGATCGTGCGGGAGAGCAGCGGCCCGGCTCCGTCCCGGCGGGACCGCGGTTGAGGGGTCGGGCCCGTTGGGCCCAGGTGACGGCCCTGTATGTCGTGGTCGTCGCCCGGGGCGAGGGAAGGCGGCCACCGGCAGGTGCGGGACGGCCCGTAGCGGAACCGGGTCGTCGGCGAGCGCGGCCCGTCAGATGGCCCCTGTAAGTGGAGCCGTGGCCACCGCCGCACCCCTGGATCAAGAAGTCCGTGGCATTTCGGAAGCGTCACATCTCTTGTCACCGGGGTCGGCACCGTGTCAGTGTCCGGCCATGGTTACGTAACCATGGCCGGTTTACACGGGTCCGAGTGGCTGTATCCGGACCCTGGTTCCTCACTGACGCGGCTCAGGTGACGAACCCGCACTCCGCCCTCCGCGCTTCCCGTCACTGGAGAACGACATGACCAAGACCCCGACGAGGTCGAGACGACTGGCCAGTGTGCTCATGGCCGGCTTCGGCGCGACCCTCATGGTGCTGACCGCCCCCGGCCCCGCCCTCGCCCAGCAGGCCCCCGAGACGCAGGCCGCCGCGCCCGCCTCTTATGTGTCGGGGAAGCCCGCGTCGAAGGGCGGTACCAGTGACTTCCGTGGCGTGAACTGGGCGGACCCGCGCGACAACTACGCCAGTGACGCGGTGGTGCCGAGCGGGCTTTCCGTGAAGGACAGCTACCGCACCGTGTACCGCACCACGAACAAGATGGTGCGCGGCTTCAAGAAGAACCTGGGCGCCAACACGCTGCGACTGCCGATCAACCCGGCGTCCGTGGGCACCGCTTGGTGGAAGTCGTACCGGGCGACGATCGACGCGGCCACGGCGAGCGGTGACAAGGTCATCGTCAGCTACTGGGAGGCCGACACCAGCAAGGACGGCCTGGTCGACGACACGGCCGCCTGGACGAAGATGTGGAACACCGTGGTGCGGGAGTACAAGCACAACCCGCGGGTCTACTTCGAGCCCATGAACGAGCCGCACGGCTACACCCTGGACCAGTGGGTGTCCGTCACCAGCGGCTGGCTGGCTCAGCACAAGGACGTCCCGCGCGGCCGTGTCGTGATCAGCGGTACCGGCTACAACGACAACGTCACCGGCGTCGGCGCGGCACCCGCACTGCGCGGAACGCTGCTGTCGCTGCACTTCTACGGCTTCTGGAACAGCTACACCAAGCAGTCGGACTGGACCGCCGACCTCGAGGCCCGCCTCGGCAAGTACACCGGCCGGACCATCATCGACGAGGCCGGCTCCCCGATGACCATCGGTCTGAACTACGGCGCCTGGAACGGCAACATCTACACCTCGTACCTCGCTTCCGTGGCCAACACCGCCCGCAGCAAGGGGATGGGGCTCGTGTACTGGCCGGGCCTGCGCTTCGGCGACTCCTACTCGATCGAGTCGCTGGACGCCGACGGCAACATGGTGGACAACAGCGCCACCGGCGTCGCCCTGCTGCGCTGGGGCTACGGCTTCGGCAAGACCCCGCCCGTCAACGACCTGCCGCCCGCGCCTCCCGGTGAGGTCCTGCGCGGAGTGGCCTCCGGTCGCTGCGTCGACGTACCCGGCTTCAGCACCACCAACGGCACCCAGCTCGACCTCTGGGACTGCAACGCCGGCGGCAACCAGACCTGGAACTGGAACGCGGACAAGCAGCTCACCGTCTACGGCAACAAGTGCATGACGGTGGGAGGCACCGGAACCACGGCGGGAGACCCCGTGGTCATCAGCGACTGCACCGGCGCGGCGGCTCAGCAGTGGAACGTGAACGCGGACCTCTCCGTGACCAGTGTCGCCAACCCGGCGCTCTGCCTGGACGCGTCCGGAGCGGGCACCGGCAACGGCACGTCGGTCGACGTCTGGTACTGCAACGGCGGCACCAACCAGCAGTGGGCCAGGAGCTGACGCCGGCTCCGATCCGAACCGCAGGCGCCGCCGCGCTTCGCTTCAGGGCGAGGCCGGCGGCGCTTCGGTGCTCGGGCGGCTCCGGTGGGTTCGCCGGGTTCGTCCGGCTCCCGGTTTCAGGACCGGCGCGACGAACTGCCCGCGAGCCACTGGTCCCAGGGGATGTTCCAGTCGCCGTAGCCGTTGCCGGGGGCGACAGTGTCCTCGGAGTGGACGACGCGGACGATGTCCCCGGGGATGACCTCGTCGAAGAACCGCCGGGCGGTGCCGTCGGTGGCGAGACCGACGCAGCCGTGGGTGACGTTCTGGAGGCCGGCGTAGCGGTCGGCCTTGGGATTCTCGTGGAGGTAGGTGCCGGAGGTGGTGAGGTGGACGGCGTAGCTGTAGTAGCCCTGGTAGGCGTCGCCGTAGCCGACGGTGCGCGAGTCCATGAAGACGCGGCGCTGTTTGTCGGCGACGACCATGGTGCCGTTCCAGGTGTCCATTCCCGGGGCGCCCGCGGTGATGGGGACGCGGCGGGTGACGCCGTCCTTGACCACGGTCATGGTGTGGGCGGCGACGTCCACGGTGGCGACCAGTGAACGGCCGATCGTGAAGTGGCGGGCAGCGGCCGAGCCCGCTCGGAGGGTGACGGCGGTGCCGGGGGCCCAGGGGGCGCGGGGACGGTAGTCGAGGCGCTGGCCGTCCAGGAGGTTGCGGTCCTTGATCCAGCTCCAGGCGCCCGTGACCCGCGGGGCGGTGGTCACGGTCAAGGACCGTTCCACGGCGGCCCGTTCTGCGCTCGGGACGGGACGGTCGAAGGTGAGCGATATCGGCATGCCGACGCCGACCGTCCGGCCGTCGGCGATGTTGACGTGCATGCCCTTGAGAGCCGCGGGCTCCGGTGCGGGTGCCGGCGTGGCCGTACGGGCGGACGGTGGCGCCGGTGTGGAGGTGGCCGGCGCCGGGCTCACGCCCGCCACCGGTCTCGCGCAGGCCGCGAGCGCGAGCGCGCAGGCGGCCGCCGCCGTCCAGGCCCGGGCCGCGCGACGAATCCTGGCCCCTGTGATCCCTGTGGTCCCCGTGGTCATCGGGTCTCCCCCTCGTTGTGCTTCGATGTACGCGACCTGTACGCACGGCGGGTCAGGTCGGGTTGCATGCGACGGCGGGAATCTTTCGGGGGCTGCGGGACATGACGGAGGACGAGTTCGACGTGTTCTACGCGTCGGCGTTCCCGCGGCTCGTGGGCCAGTTGTTCGCGATGACCGGTGACCACGGCGAGGCGCAGGACGTCGTGCAGGAGGCGTTCGTACGCGCCTGGGACCGGCGCGGCGACTTCCTCGCCGACCAGGCGCCGGAGGCGTGGATCCGTACGGTGGCCACCCGGCTGGCCGTGAGCCGCTGGCGTCGGGCGCGGCGCTGGCTGGAGCTCGTACGGCGTACCCCGCCGGAGGCGCACATGCCCGGGCCCGGGCCGGAACACGCCGCGCTGGTCGAGGCGTTGCGGCAACTGCCCGACGCGCAGCGGATCGCGATCGTGCTGCACCACCTGTGCGACCTGAGCGTCGAGCAGGTAGCCTCCGAAACCGGCGCCCCCGCCGGGACGGTCAAGGCCCGGCTGGCGCGCGGCCGGGCGGCGCTCGCCGGGCACCTGGTGGAGAAGGAGGACGGCCGTGTCCGATGACCGCGACCTCACCACCGCGCTGCGGGACGTCGCCGACGCCCACCAGACGCCCCCGCAGGTCTCCGGCACCGAGATCCGTCGCCGTGCGACCCGGCGCAGGCGTCGACGGCACGGGGCCCTGGCCGGAACCGCCGTCGCCGCCGCCGTGGCAGCGGTCGTCCTCGCCTTCACCACCGGCCTCGGCGGCGGCACCGAGCAGCGTCCGGCCACGGCGGCTTCGGCCACGCCCTCGCCCCGGCCCGCCGCCACGGTCGACCTCTCCCGGCGGCTGCTGACCATCGCCGGCCGCGAGCTCGCCGTCTCGTCGGGCACCGCCCGGCACCCCACGCCGACCGGGCTGATGACCGTGACGGCCAAGTTCCCCACGAAGACCATGGACAGCGCGGCGCTCGGCCTCGGCAAAGGGGACGGATACGAGATCACGCTGCCGTGGGTCGTCGAACTGCGCACGGCCGACGGGCGTACGAACTACGTCGTCGCTCTCAACTGGAACGAGAAGGCGCCCGGCAGGAGCGATGCCACGCAGGGCTGGATCGGGCTGCGGACGGCCGAGGCCAAGTGGCTGTACGCGAAGCTGAAACCCGGCATGGTGCTCAGCGTCGGCTAGAACGTATCCCTGGGAGGACTCCGGGTCGGGTGACCCCGCCGGGCCGGCCACGCGCCCCGTTGAACCGGACGCTAAAAATCCAAAACGTTTTGCACAACCCCGTCCCACGAGTCCCCGTCGTCCGGACCGGACGGGGGCCGAAAAAGTTGGACGGCTAAGGCAGTCGAACCTCCCTCCGCACCCGTCTCTACGGGGGAACGAGGGAGGGCGCATTGAACGCCGACGAGGAACGCCAGTTCCGCGAGTTCGTGGCGGCGCGGTCGAGATCGCTGCTGCACACGGCCTACCTGCTCACCGGCGACTGGGAACAGGGCCGGGATCTGCTCCAGACCGCGCTTGCCGCGACCGCTCGGCGCTGGTCGAAGCTGCGCGACCGGGAGCAGCCGGAGATCTATGTGCGCCGGGCGCTCTACCACGCCCAGGTGGACCGCTTCCGGCTGCTCAGCTGGGGACGGGAGACGGTCACCGACACCGTGCCGGACCGGCCGTCCGCGCAGGGCACCGACTGGGCCGAGACCGTGGTCCAGCGGCAGGACATCATGGCCGCGCTGCGGCGGCTGCCCAAGCGCCAGCGCGCGGTGGTGGTGCTGCGCTACTTCGAGGACCGGCCGGACGCGGAGATCGCCACGATTCTGGGGGTCGCCCAGGGGACGGTCCGCAGCCAGACCCACAAGGCCCTCGCCTCTCTCCGTGCCGCCCTGGCCGAGGCGGGGCCGTCGGCCGCCTCCTCCTCCACCGCCTCCGGAAGGGGGCTTCGTCGCATGAACGACTCGACCGAACACCCGCTGCACGACGCCCTGCACGCCCATGTCCGGGAGAACGGCGCTGACGCCGGTGTCCAGCTGGCCGGCCTCGCCGACGGCGCGCTGCGGATCGCCCGGCGCCGTCAGCGGCTGGCCCGCGCCGGGGTCGGCATCGTCGCAGCCGCGGCGGTGGCCACCGCCTGGGTGGCCGTCGCGGACGACGCGCCCCCGCGCGCGAACGTGATCCGGCCCGCGGGGGGCGACAGCACCGGGAACACCGGGAAGACGGCCCTGCTCTCCCTCCTGCCGATCACCTCAGCCACCGAGCAGGCCTGCAAGCAGGGCAGCGGCGGCTACCCCGTGCAGGCGAGCGCGAATCACCCGCCGTACTGCGTCCAGGCCGACCGGGCCAAGGGCATGACGGACATTCAGGTCGCCTCCGCGAAGGCCGACAAGAGCGGCGTGGACGGTACCTGGCAGGTCGAGGTGACCCTCGACTCCACCGACCGGGCCCGCTTCGCCGCCCTCACCGGCTCCATCGCGCCGGCCTCGTTTCCGCGCAACGGGATCGCCATCGTCATCGACGGCAAGCTCTGGGGCATGCCCTACGTAAGCGCCTCGATCACCGGGGGCCGTCTCGAGATCGTCGGGCCCGCCATCGGAGAGCTCACCGGCGCCACCGCCCAGGACCTCGCCACCCGCCTGGACCCGCACTGACAGCCGGTGCGGAACAGGCGGCTACGCGCCCGTCGCCGCCCTGCGCGTCGGCCTGCCCAGCGCCCAGAACAGGACGCCGAGGAGCATGAACCCGAGCAGCGGGAGCGCCTCGGTGAGGAGGTACTTCACCCGCTCGCCGTGATGCCAGCCGTCCGGTGCGTAACCCTCGCCGAACCAGTGGTCGCCGAGGCCCGGCGCGACCAGCTGCACACTCGCGAAGAGGACGAGTGCGGTGAGGACCACGCTGATGGCGAGGGGCGCGGGTGCTTTGTACGGGCGGGGCACGCCCGGGGCCTTGTACCGCAGTACCGCGAGCGCCGGGAAGATGCCCAGGTAGCTGACCAGGGTGGTGGAGATCGCCAGGCCCAGGACCGCGCCGAAGAGCTTCGCCGCGCTGCCCGAGGTGAGTTCGTGGGCCAGGACCAGCACGGCCGTGGAGACCAGACCGCTGAGGATGTTGACGCGGACCGGGGTGCCGAAGCGGCTGGAAATGACCCCCAGGAAGCGGGGGGCCGCGCCGTCGTAGCCGGAGACGGCGAGGGCGCGGTCGGAGCCCATCACCCAGGTCACACCCGAGGAGAGCACCGTGAGGATGAACAGGATCGCGGCCAGGTCCCCGAGCGCGCTGCCGGCGCCGCTGAGGGTGGCGGTGCCGTCGCCGGCGACATGGCCGCCGTAGACCGTGAAGACCTGGCGGATGGCGTCGATGAAGCCACCGAGACCGGTGATCGCCTTGACGGGCAGCACGAGCAGGATGCCGAGGATCGGCAGGGCGTACAGGAGTACGGAGAGGGCGGCGCTGCGGAAGACGGCGTACGGCACGTCCTTCTGGGCGTCGGTCATCTCGTCGCCCGCCGTGCTGGGCAGTTCGAAGCCGACGTAGTTGAACATCAGGACGGGCACCAGGGCGACGAAGCCCGCGTACGTCGGGGAGAAGTCACCGAGTCCGAATCCGTGCAGGCCGTGCCGGACGCCGTAGACGACGACCGTGGCGGTGAACAGGCCCAGCAGGAGGAAGCGGCTCCACGCGCCGATGGTGGGGATCCACTTGCCGACGTCGAAGGAGAGGATCGCGGCGAGGACCCCGATCCACACGAAGGCGAGCGTGAAGACGTAGAAGGCCGGGGTGCTCAGGTCCTTGCCGTCGTGGAAGAAGGTCGTGTACGCCGTGACGGCGGAGACGGAGAGGGTGCCGCCGAGCCAGACCGGATTGGTGATCCAGTAGAGGAAGTTGTTGACCGCGCCGGCCAGGCGGCCGAAGGCCCGGCTGGTCCAGATGTAGGGGCCGCCCTCGTCGGGGAACGCGGCGCCGAGTTCGGCGGTCAGCAGGGCCGAGGGGACGAAGAACACGGCGGCCAGCACGATGAGCCAGGTGAACGCCTCCGCGCCGGAGGAGGCCACCGTGCCGATGGTGTCCACGCCGACGATCGTGCACAGCAGGAAGAACAGGATGTCGAAGCGGCCGAAGTGCTTGCGCAGCTTCTCGCGTTCCGACCGGGCTGCCGACGGCGCGTCGGCCGGCTCTGAGGTGATGGGGCCAGCGGTCACCGGGGGCTCCTGCGGATGAGCGGGACAGGCGGAATTCGGCCAATGATCGGCGCCGCCCCACACACTCACAAGCGTTCATTGGGAAGTCTTGACCGGGTTTACCGAAAGAGGGCCCTAACCGTCCCGGAGCTCCGCGCGCAGGGTGTCGCGCAGTCGCCGCAGGTCGTCCGCGGGGCGGCCCAGGCCGTTGAGGCGCAGGCGGGCCGTCTCGGTGCGGTCGACGGGGCGGACGGTGAAGGCCAGGTTCATCGAGGCGCGCAGCATCCACAGGTCGTAGGCGAGCAGCCGGGCCGCGCGGGCCTGTGCGGCCACCAGGTCCGGGTCGGTGGTGCGCAGGTCCTGGAGGCGGGTGCGCAGCCGGTGCACGGTGATGCTCTGCAGCCCGCAGTCGCGTGCCGTCCCCCGTGATACCGGGCCCGGCTCGCCGCACGCGGCCACCGCCTCGTCGGCCGGACTCTGCGCGGCCACCGCCTCGTCCAGCACGGCGACGAGCGCCCGCAACTGGTCGGGGCGCGAGGGGCCGACGGGGGCGGGGCGCCGACGGGGGCGCAGAAGCGGGCCCAGGCGTGCCCCTACGGCGGAGAACTGCCGTACGGCCGAGAACTGCCGTACGGCGGCGAGCAGTCGGACGGCGGCGAGCCACCGTGGGACACCGGGCCCCCGCGCCGCTCGGGGCGCGGGCCGGTCCGGAGCTGTGCCTGTGCGCATGGCCCCTCCTGGCGTCCCTGGCGGCCCGGGCTCCCCCGGCAGGCCCTCGCGCGAACCGGCTTCCGGGCGCCGCGTCCCTCCAGTGTGCGCCTCGTGCGCGGCCCGGTGTTCCTGCGCTTCCTGCCGGACAAGGCGTGATCGGGCCTTCTCAGGGGTAGTTGTCCTCCCCCGGGAGTAGCGGAAGGCGGTGCGGTCGTCCCGGAGAGGCAGGGCAGGTGCCTCCGTGGGCACGATGTGCGGGCGGGTCTCGCAGACGAGGCTGGTCCGTGTCGGGGAACATGAATCCAGGCCCGAGGAGGGCGCCATGAACCGCCAGATCCGCGTTCGCGTCACCCGTCAACCCTCGTCCTCCCGTGACACCCGGCAGCCCGAGATCGACCGCCGGACCCCCTCGGGACGCCTGCTGCCGTACTGACGCCGCTCGGGACCCGGCGCTCCGGACCCGGCCGCCGGTCAGTTCAGACAGCGGTCGATCGCCCTCCGCAGCGCCTCGCGCAGCTCGGGCGGAGGCTGCGGGCCACCGCCCCCGGCGCCGGCCGTGACCACCGCGGCGACCTTGCGCAGCTTGGTGTTGGAGAGCTGTGACGCCTCCCGCAGGACGTTCCACGCCTCGTCCGGGGAACAGGCGTGGGTGGCCATCAGGACCCCGCGCGCCTGGTCGATGACCGGGCGGGTGAGGATCGCCTGCCGGAGCTGCTCGACCTCCGTGCGCAGCCGGTCCAGCTGCCGGGTGCGCTCCAGGACCACCGTGGAGGGCACCGGCTCGCGGCGCGTTGCGGGGCCGTGCAGCGGATCGTCGGGATCCAGACCGGCCATCTCCAGGACGCGGCGCGGCTGGTCGTTCCAGCCGGTCGCCGACACCCGTGTGCCACGGCGGCGGGCGTAGGTGTCGAGGACCTCCAGGAACTGCAGTCCCGTCGTGTCCATGAAGGTCACGCCGGTCATGTCCAGGTCGACCCGGTCGGTGTCGTCCGGCAGCCCGGCCAGGGTCCTGGCCAGGGTGTCCGCGCAGCCGTGGATCAGATCGCCGCGGGGGACGAGCACGGCCCTGCCCCCCTCCACGCTGCTGTCGATGGCCAGGGTGTCCAGCCGTCCTGCGAGCGATGTGTGTGTGGCTGAGCTCATGTCCGCCTCGCTGCTCCCCACAGTCGTCACGACGTTGAGTCACCGATCGCCGCCTGGATCCCGGCCCCGGCCGTGGGTGTGGCGGTGCGGGATCCGGCGGTGCTGGGATGCGCCTGCCCGGCGGGTCGGGGAGTACACCCGGCCCGCCGGGGCGTGGGGGCGCACTCCGGGGGTAAACGCGGTCTGGACCAGGTATCGACACGAGACGTTTCGGGAGGGGAGACGTATCGGAGGGTACGGAGTGGGTTCAGCAGTGGGGAGTCGGCGTGAGGACTGGGTACGAGGCACCACGGCGCCGTCGCCCTCGGGCGGGCGGCAACCCGGTGCGGCCGCTGTGAACGCCGTGGCCGAAGCCGCGGATCCGTTCGTGCATCCGGCGCTCTTCTACCGCGACGAGCGGGAGTACCTGGCCGCGGTCGTGCCGTTCGTGCACGAGGCGCTCGACGCCGGGGAACCTGTGGCCGTGGCCGTGCCGACCGAGAACCTGCGGCTGCTGAAGGCGGAGATCGGCGCCGAGAAGGCCGTACGGTTCCTCGACATGCGCGAGGCCGGGCGCAACCCCGGCCGGATCATCCCGGGGGTGCTGCGCGCCTTCGCCGACGCCCAGCCGCCCGGCACCCGGGTGCGGATCGTCGGCGAACCGATCTGGGCCGGCCGCTCGGCCACCGAGTACCCCGCGTGCGTCCAGCACGAGGCGCTGATCAACGCCGCCTTCCAGGGCCGTGCGGTCACCATCCTGTGCCCGTACGACACCCGGCGCCTGGATCCGCAGGTCGTCGCCGACGCCCACGCCACCCACCCCGTGGTCCTCGACGCCGGCTCCGGGCGCCGGGAGGAGAGCGGGCGGTACGACTTAGAGGGCGTGCACGCCCGCTACAACGCCCCGCTGCCCCCGGCCCCGGACGCGGCCGCCCACGCCTTCGTCTCCGATGTGCTCGGCGAGATCCGGCACTTCGCGTCCGACGCCGCCGAGCGGTTCGGGCTCGTGCGGCCCCGGCTCGACGACCTGGCGCTGGCCGTCGCCGAGCTGACCACCAACAGCGTGGTGCACGGCGGCGGTTCGGGTCTGCTGCGGGTGTGGGCCGAGGACGGGCACGTGGTGTGCGAGGTCCGTGACCGGGGACACCTCACCGACCCGCTGGCCGGGCGCCGGCCGCCCGCCCGGGACCAGCTCGGCGGCCGCGGCCTCCTCATGGTCAACCTCGTCGCCGACCTGGTGCGGGTGCACACCGGTCCGGACGGCACGACGGTCCGCTGCTGGTTCGCCTTCTGACGGCCCGCGCACCACGGTCACCGCAATGGCCGAACTGCGCCGGTCCTGTCGCCCCCACCCCTCCCTTGACCTGCGATTTCGTTTCGCCGTACGCCCGCGTGGGCAGGGTTCGGGCAGCGTGGCCCGGTCAAGGCCTCTGGTGGGGGGGAGCGCGACGGTGCCCGACCAAGTGTGTACGGCGGACGGACGACGGTTACGGGTGGAGGTCTCGGGGGATCCGCACGGACGCCCCGTGTTCCTCCTGCACGGCATGCCGGGCAGCCGGGTGGGACCCAAACCCCGCTCGATGTTCCTCCACCAGCGCGGCGCGCGTCTCATCAGCTACGACCGGCCGGGGTACGGCGGTTCGGACCGCATGCCGCGCCGCCGGGTGGCGGACGTGGCCCAGGACGTCGCGGACGTCGCCGACGCCCTTGAGCTGGACCGGTTCGCGGTCGCCGGCCGGTCCGCCGGCGCCCCGCACGCCCTGGCCTGCGCCGCGCTGCTGCCCGACCGGGTCACCAGGGCGGCGGCGATGGTGGGCTGGGCACCGCGCGACGCCGAGGGACTGGACTGGTACGCCGGAATGGCGCCGTCCAACGTCGCCGCCCTGAGCGCGGCCGCCACCGACCCCGAGCGTTTCGCCGCCGGGATCATCCCGCGCTCCGCCGCCATCCGCAGCGACCCCGCGCGCCTGCTGGAGGAACTGCGCGAGGACCTCACCGCCGACGACCGGCTGATCGTCTCGGACAACACCATCCGCTCGATGCTGCTGCGCAACTACCGCGAGGCGCTGCGCACTTCACCGTACGGCTGGATCGACGACGCCCTCGCCCTGACCGCGTCCTGGGGTTTCGACCCGGCGCGGATCAAGGTGCCGGTGCTGCTGTGGCACGGCAAGGACGACGTCTTCTCCCCGGCCTCCCACGCCTCCTGGCTCGCCGACCGCATCCCCCGCGCCACGGCCGTCCTGGAACCCACATCGGCCCACTTCGCCGCACTGAGAGCCCTGCCGGCCGTCCTGGACTGGCTCCTCACCGACACCCGAACGCGCTGAGGGCGGGGGCGTGGATGCATGCCTGCCCGGGTGCGCTGAGGGTGGGTACGTGGGCGTACGCGGGTGTGTTGCCCGGCCGAGTGCGTGCCCCTGCGGGTGCGCTGACGGGCGGGCCGTCACGCCGCACATGGCGGGCGGGGGGCGGAGGGGGCACGGTCACACGGGTGCATTGCCCCGCCGGGTGCGTGTTCGCGCGGGTCTGCTGACGGGGGGCGCGGCTACATGGGTGCATTGCCACGCGTGGCGCATGCCCCGGGGGGGGCTCCTCGGGCGCATGCCCGCGCGGACGCACTGAGGGTGGTTGTTGGCCCCTGCGGGTGTGTTGCCCGGCCGGGTGCGTTCCCGCGCGGAACGCTGCCGGGCCGGTGGGCCGCCACGCCGTGCGTGTTCGCGTACGGGCGCGCGGCTACACGGGTGCATTGCCCCGCCGGGCCCATGCCCAGGCCGGTGAGCCGACCGGCGGGGTGCCGTCACCCCCCCGTGGGGCCGGTGTGTCGGCGTTGTGGGCCCGGCGACCGGCGGTGCCGCCGCACCCGCGCTGGGTCACACCGACAGGGGCTCCAGGTCCCGGTAGATCCGTCGTTCGCGGCTTGCCAGCAGGGTGATGCCGTTGTCCTCTCCGAGCAGCAGGCGCAGTTCCGCCATCGCCTCCTCCCGTAGGGCCCGGGCCTCGCTGTCGCGGCCCAGGGCCCGCAGGGTGAGCCCCAGGTTGGTGACCACGGCGAGGGTCTCGGGGTGATGGCCGCCGAGGGCCTCGCGCAGCACCGGCAGCGCCGCCTCGTCCCGTTCCCGTGCCTCCTCGAAACGGCCCTGGTCGTACAGAACGTTGGCGTAGTTCACACTGGCGAACACGGCGTGCGGATGGTGCGCGCCCAGCACCTCCGCCATACGGGGCAGCACCTTCAGGAACACCGCCTCCGCCTCGTCCAGGTCTCCGCAGCCCCAGTGGAAGATCCCCAGGTTGTTCAACGCCGCCTGGGTGTACGGGTGGGCCTCGCCCGGCACCTTCATGTACTCGGCGAGCACCTCCCTGGCCACCTCGCGCGCCCGGTCCCGTTCGTCGGCCGCGAACAGGTCCGCCGCCAGGTTCAGTTCGCAGGCCAGCGAGTCGGGGGTCGGGGCCGTGTACTGGTCCTTGTACTGCTTGCGGGTCGCCTCGGTCAGCCGGCGGGCGTCCTCCAGCTGGCCGTTGCGGCGCAGCGACACCGCCAGGGACTTGGCGCAGCGCAGGGTGCCGGGAAACTCCTTGGTCAGGATCCGTTTGTGGGCCGCGTACGTGCGCGACAGGATCGACACCGACTCCGCGTACCGCCCGACCTCCCGCAGGTCGCGGCCGAGGCGTTCGGCCGAGGCCAGCGTGTACGGGTGGTCGGGACCGAGGACGGCCATGCGCCGGTCGAGCGTGTCCTGGTTGATGCCGCGTGCCTCGCCGTATTTGCCCACCATCTGCAGGGCGAGGGCAAGGTTGTTGGCCGCGCTGAGGGTGCGTCGGTGCGACTCGTGGAAGATCTCGCTGAAGCCGGCGTGCGCCTCCTTGGCCAGCTCGACCGCCTTGGTGTACTCGCCGAGCGCCGCCAGGTCGCTGGAGAGCCCGGACATGGTGGCGTAGGTGTGCGGGTGCTGCTCGCCCAGCTCCCGGCGCTGGCGCTCCAGCAGGTCCTCGCCGATCTCCCGGGCCTCCACGTAACGCCCTTGCGAGCGCAGCACGTTGGCGAGGTGGAAGCGCAGGTAGAGATAGTAGACGTCGTCCTCCCCGAGCACCGGCTTCCAGTCCTGGAGCAGGTCCTCCGCGAGGCGCCTCGCGGCCAGGAAGTCACCGCGTTTCCACTGGTAGCGGACCCGGTCGATGAGCAGCCTGCGGGTGTCGGGCTCACGGCAGTTGCGGGCGTCGGAGGCGGCCAGGTGCGGCCAGATGACGGCGAAGCGGGGCCAGGTGGTCGGGTCGTCTATGGGTTCGTCGCCGTCGGGCCGGGTGCCCGCCAGGACGGTGTGCACGGCGTGCCGGGCCTCCCGCTGCTTCTCCTCGGGCATCTGGGAGCGGATCACCGCCTGCACCAGCCGGTGCACCTGGAGGCTGTTGGTCTTCTGGTCGACCTTGGCGAGCGCGAACCGGCCGATCTCCCGGATGACCCGGCCGAGCAGCAGACTCTCCTGGAGCGAGGGGTCGTACGGCTTGAGTGCCGTGATCATCTCCTTGCTGTAGAGCAGTTGCTGGGAGATCGGCTCGGGCGCGAGGAAGGCGCACAGCTGCAGCAGCCGTACCGCCGCGGGTGATCGTTTCTCCAGCTGTTCGATCGAGACGTTCCAGGTCGCCGCGACCGTCCGCGGGTAGTCGGGCGGCTGGTTGAGGTCCAGGACCTCGGTGGTCTGGCGGGCCAGCTGCCGCAGGTAGTCCTCGATCGGCGTGGCGGTCTCGGCCAGCCAGGCCGCCGCCTGTTCGACCGCCAGCGGCAGATCGCCGACGGCCTCCGCCACCCGGTCGGCGTCCTCGGCCGTCAGGCCGCCCTCGGTGCGCCGGGTCAGGTGCTCGATGCTCTCCTGGCGCTCGAAGACGTCGATCTGCTGGGACGCCCCGTGCTGGGACCAGGCCTGGTTGCGGGAGGTGACGAGGATGTGCCCGCCGTCCCCGGTGGGGAAGTAGCGGGCCAGCTCCGCGGGATCGCCGGCGTTGTCGAAGACCAGGATCCAGCGCTTGGTCGGTAACCCCCGGGACAGCCGCTGCACGGCTTCCTGGCCGGCCTTCGTCATGTCCTCCTCGGTGCCCGTCGCGCCTATCAGCGGGGCGAGTTCGGCGAGCGAGGCGACGACGTCGTCGGTGTGCTCGGCGGACATCCACCAGACCAGGTCGTAGTCGGCCATGAACCGGTGCACGTACTCGATGGCCAGCTGGGTCTTGCCCACGCCGCCCAGTCCGAACAGCGCCTGCGGCTGCGGCGGCCCGGACAGCTCGCCCAGCTGGGTGCGGATCCGGTCCATGATCGGGGCCCGGCCGGTGAACGTCGTGTTGCGCTGCGGCGCGTTCCAGATGCCGGGGGTGATGCCGGGGAAGCGGGGGGCCGTCGGGCTGCTCTCCGCCTGCTGCAAAGGGAGTTCCAGCGCGCGCTGGAGCGCGGCCACGCACTCCGTCTCGTCGAGCCGGTGCAGGTCGGTGCACGGCTCCGGGAGCGGGACCTCCTCGACGCGCAGCGGCACCACCGAACCGCGGGCGCCGTCCGGGCTCCGCTCGCCGATGGCGCGCCAGACGGAGTCGGCGTACCGGGACTCCTGGAAGGTCTTCGACAGCAGCACCACGGTGTGGGCGGTGGTCTCC
The DNA here is from genome assembly GCF_055559055.1 of Streptomyces sp. NPDC024687. NCBI lineage: Bacteria > Bacillati > Actinomycetota > Actinomycetes > Kitasatosporales > Streptomycetaceae > Streptomyces > Streptomyces sp. NPDC024687. The sequence goes on from NZ_JBVHLJ010000001.1 coordinate 562,814, forward strand.
GCCGGCTCGACCGGGCCGGTGGAGATCTCGTGCAGCGTGACCTCGCAGCCCGCCCGCTTCAGGAGGTGCTCGACCCAGTCGGCCCACATCCGCTTCTCCGCCGCATACGCGACCACGACGTCGGCCACGCTGGTCAGTGGACGGCGCCTGAGGTACGCGTCCCGGCAGCGCAGCCGGAGCGGCTCGGGGATCTGCGGCAGCGAGGTGACCTCGCGGTCGGAGATGACGGCGGTGAGCCGCTCGAAGGCGGACAGCAGCGAGTTGGCGATGCCGCTCTCGTCGCCGACGGTGGCGAGCGTCTCCTCGTAGGCGTAGTAGGGGCGGTACGGGATCTCGACGCTGCCCCAGTAGGCGCTGAGTTCCTCCTGGCTCAGCGGCCGGCCGTCCGCCCCCTTGGGCAGCCCCTCGAACCGCATCCGGGCCAGCGCGCGACCGGCGTCGACCTTCTCCTTCTCGCCCTCGTCGATGCGCATCGGCACCGGCAGCACCCGTATCCGGCGCGGCCGGTAGCCCTCCTCGACACTGCGGGCGACGACCGCCGCGCCCTCCAGCGCCTGGTCGCTCAGGGTGAAGCAGTCCACCAGGACGTCGGGCATCTCCATGGTGCAGATGTCGGCGTTGTCCGACAGACCGGTGCGGCTGTCGATCAGCACGTAGTCGTACGTCGCCTTCATGCTGGCCCTGAGCGCCCTGAGGAAGGTGCCGCCGCCGAGGCGCTCGTAGAAGTTGTCCCACTCGAACGAGGTGACCGCCGCCGAGTAGGCCCGGTCCTGGCGGCCCGCGGAGAGGAAGTCCAGGGAGCCGCCCTCGGGGAAGTGCAGGTCGAAGCGCTCGGGGCGGATGGACACGGCGTGCTGCTCGACCTGGGCGTAGGGCAGGTGCCAGTCGTCGGGGCGCTGGGTTCCGGTGGTCGCGGCCCAGGCGTAGTCCTGGATGATGTTGATGACGCCCGGGGTCGCGGACAGCGCCTTGGGGTCGAGGAAAGGGTGGAAGAAGCGGTGCAGCCCCGGTGCCTCCAGGTCCCAGTCGACGGCGAGGACCCGTTTGCCGTTGGCGGCCAGGATCCAGGCGGTGTTGGCCAGCGCCATGGTGCGGCCCGTACCGCCTTTGTAGGAATAGAAAGTGATGACACGTCCGTCGCGCGGGCCCGTCATGCTTCTCCTCCGTGGTCGGGTCCGCCTTCCGGGTACGGCGGCTGGATGGGGCCCAGCAGACGGGGCCTGGGCACGAGCGGACCCGGCGGCGGATGGGCCTCCGCGTGTTTCAGGTACTGCCGGGTGGTGTGCGCCACGACGGTGGGCAGCACGTCGGTGAACGCCTTGAGCGTGGGGACGCCGTTGACCGCGCTACGGCAGTCGGTGCGTCTGCCGCGCTCGAGGAGCACGGGCAGCGTGCGCTCGAACTCCATGGTCAGGCGCTCTGCCTCGTCGCTGTGACACTGCACGTCGGCGCGGTTCCAGGGCACGACCGCGCTCACCCACGGCTGGGCCTGGGCGTCGAACGCCCTTAATCGGTGCCGCTGTTCCTCGTTCATCAGCGTCCAGCGGTCGACCAGCAGGATGCGCGGGCGGCCCGTCTTGCCGCCCTCCGCTCCGGGGTCGGCGGTGAGGGGGCCCTCGGTGTCCTCGTCGTCGAAGGAGGAGACCGTGGGCCGGTAGTCCAGCGAGCGGATCAGCTCCTCCGCCAGGGCGGGCAGCGGGCGCGTCGACTCGGAGTGGTACGGGTTCCAGTCCAGGGGGTCCTCGCCGTACGGGCGCGAGTCCCGGTCCGCGGGGACGCTGTCGAGGGTGGGGGCTGCCACCGTCAGATGGATGTGCCGGGGTTCCTCGCCGCGCGGCCGGAACGCGCTCGGGGTGGACTCGTAGTCGCGCAGCCGGCCCGGCGGCAGGGGTGACTCCTCGGCCACCTGGACGATGCGCTGGGCGAGGGTGAGGACGGTCTCCTCGTACTCGTCGCGCAGTCTGCTGAGCTTGATGAGCCCGTAGAAGCCGTTGGTCGCGTAACGGTCGCCGAAGGTCGTGCGGTCGAGGTGGATGTGACGTATGGAGTCCGGCAGTTGGTGGAAGTCGACGCGCGTCCACAGGGCCGGGACGATGGCGGACACCTCGCGTCCGCCGGCGGCCCTGGTGTGCAGGATGCGTTCGTTGAACGCGAACAGTTCCCGGCCGCACATCTCGCTGGTGAAGTAGCGCGGTGACAGCAGGGGTACGAAGACCCGGCAGCGGGCCAGGTTCTCGCTGAGCTTCCTCGGCCAGCCCACGCCGGAGCCCATCTCCCGGTCGATGAAGCCGACTTCGGCACCGGCGGGCAGGTCGGTCAGCGCCATGATGTGGTTGCACAGGTCCCGGTAGAGCTGGTGCACCCAGTGGTCGGGGTCGCCGCCGCCCGACCCCCAGGGCGGGGTGTGGGCGTAACTGAGGAAGAAATAGGGCTGCCCCGCGGCCGGGGCCTGCCCCCACTCCCCGTCAGGTATGTCCAACACGCCCCCCTGCGCGTCGATGACCCCGTGGCCCGAGCCACCTGGAACCGGAAGAACAATGTGCCCGACCGAGGGCCCGGGCGGTTCACTTAATTCAGGTCATTCCGGGAGCGATATCTGGACAGTTGATCGCATACGTCGTCGACGGCGGCCCTCATGTCGAAAAGCGTGACCGGCTTTTTGGCCCATTCCCGCCGTACGAGGAGTTCCTCCGGAAGCCGCGCGCCCGCCTTGGCGAAGTCGCTGTCGTCCAGGGTCAGATCCTCGTACGTGAACCAGTTTCCCTTGGTGCCCACCACACAGCGGTACCGCCGCCGGGGCGGTCTCGGGGTCATGCGGTACTCGGCGAGATGGAAGGCACTGCACACCTCGAACCCCACGCGCAGCAACAGCACTTGGGCGTCGGCGGCGTACAGCCGGGCGAGCGGTGAGCGCTCGCCGAGATGGCAGCGCGGGTCGTGCCCGGCGAGCAGCTCGCCCGCCCGCGGACCGATCGCGGCCAGCGAGGTCTGCGGGTGGTCACTGCGCACGGCCCCCGCAGTGGTCCGCACGCACTCGGCCAGCGCGCCCATCGACGGGCAGGGGGTGGCGTCCGGCACGAACGGAGGCATCGACGCACGGAACGCCTCGGCCTCCGCCGCACTCAGGTGCGCGACGAGGGCCCGGTGAGCACGGGAGGTGTCCGAGTTCTCGGGCGTGAAGGCGGGCACGACGAGCGTGCCGCGCGGCCCGAGGGCGTCGAGCAGGGCGTCACGGACCCGGGTGGGGGACAGGCCGGTACCGCTCAGGGAGGCGTGCACCATGAGGGGGGTGCCGGGGCGGACGGGCAACTCCGCCAGCAGGTCCTCCAGTTGGTTCGTCACGACCGCCCCGCGATCGCCGTCCACTCCTCGCGCAGCTCCGCGGCCAGTACCTCTCCGCTCTCGGTGAGGTCGTGGGACGGCAGTTCGGTCAGGGCGGCCAGGGCGCGTCCGGCCCGGGCCAGGGACTGCAGTCCCTCAGGGGTCTCAGGGCCCCAGTAGGCCACGCCTCCCAGGGCGTCGACGGCCTCGGTGAGCAACCGCCCTGCCTGGTTGCCCGGCACATGCAGATCGGTCGTCGCGCGCAGGGCGGCCAGCCGGGCCCGGCGCCCGAGGCGCGGCAACTCCCTGACGAACATGGTGGGTTCGAAGTCGACGGCCACACCGAGCCCGCCCAGACCGTCGACGGCGAGCCGCACCCCGGCTCCGGCGACGAGCGGGGTGACGGTGTCGACGCGCAGGGCGTTGCGGTCGTCGTCGGCCGCGGACCCCTGCTCCGCGCGGAGCTCGTAGGCCGTCCGCAACCGCTCGCGGAACGCGGCGAGCTCGTCCGGGTCCAGCGGGGCGGTGACGGGGGCCGGGTAGACCGCACGGCGGGGGTCGGCGTCGTCGATGAGCAGCGGCTCGGTGGCCGCCACCTTGAGAACCGTCAACGGTCGCCAGGCGTCGGTGGGTTGGTCACCGACGGTGAGGAGGGCCCCGTCGGCGGTGCGGACGTCGAGACCCCGCGCGCTCACCACGGCCTCCACCCGCCCCGGTGCGGGCAGGGTCAGGGTGCCCAGGGTCGGCAGGTCCAGCTCGCGGTCCGGCTGCTCCCAGGCGAGTCGCAACGGGGCGTGCGCGTGGACGGCGGCGGCCACGGCGGCGCGGGCGAAACGGGCGGCGGTGTTGTGTGCCGCCTCGGCATCGCGCAGGGCGGCCCGTAGGTAGGGGTGGGACAGCACCCGGTTGAGGTGCTCCGCGGTGCTCCGGTCCGCGTCCAGCCGGAGCAGTGCCAGCCAGGCCGCGTCCCAGTCGGGGTGTCCGGCCAGCCGCTCGTTGGCGTAGGCGAGGAGGGTCCGGTCCAGCGCCTGCCGGACGAACCGCAGGGCTTCGGGGTCCAGGACGGCGGGCGAGAGGGCGCGGTCGGTGATCCGCTCGGCGATCCCGTCGACCAGGGCGCGAAGATCGTGACAGAAAACCGACGGATTATCGAACTCACGTTCGCTGCTGTAGCGGTGGGCGTAGAGACCGCCACCGCAGGACTGCACGACCGGGCACTCGCGGCAGGTCTTCGACAGCCCGAGCAGACCGCGTTGCCGGGCCTGTACGCCGGGATGCCGGGCCACCTGCTCGAAGGTGTGCTCGTTGACGTGGTAGCCCGTGGCGGGGGCGCCGTCATAGGCCGTCTTGAGTGAGTCCACCTGCTCGAAGGAGCCGTCCGTCTCCACGACCGCCAGATCGGACGGGGCCAGGCCCATGGCCTCGGTCAGGCTGGGCCCGCCCCGCAGGGTGCTGAGCACCGAGTCGAAGGTCCGCACCCGCACCTTGCGGCCCTGTTCCGTCCAGCGGTCGAACACGGCGAGCAGCCAGTCGGCGTACGGGGTCGCCGAACCGGACGAGCCGCGCGGCGGCGGGGTGTCCCAGGTGGAATGGGGCAGCAGGTAGTCGATCCGGGGCGGCGACAGAGCGGACAGCGTGTCGTGCACGACGACGGGATCGTTCGCCACGTCCACCGTGCAGAGCAGTCCGCCGAAGAGGTGCCGGTACTCCTCGGTGCGCAGCAGGTCGATCGCGCGCAGGACGCGGTGGTAGCTGCTCCGGTACCTGCGGTCGAGCCGGTGCCGGTCGTTGGCCGCCTGGTCGCCGTCGAGCGAGACGCTCACGAGGACGCCGTACTCCCGGAAGACGTCCAGGTGACGGCGGCTCAGCTGCAAGCCGTTGGTGTGGATCTTCAGCTCGAGCTCGGTGACGCCGGCCAGTGCGGAACTGAATTCGGCGCAGATGGACCGCAGTCGGGCGGGACCGGCCAGCAGGGGCTCACCGCCGTGCAGGATGACGGTGACGGAGGCGAGGTCGTGCTCGCGTGCGTACGTGGCGAACCGTGCCGCGGTCCGACGGACCGTGTCCTGATCGATGACGACCGGGCGGGTCTTCCAGCTCTTGTCCGCGTGCTCGTACACATAGCAGTGGTCGCACGCCAGATCACAGCGACTGTGGATCTTCAGGACGAGTTGCTGGAGTGGGTGGTCCCCCGGAGAAACGGTCACTTAGCACACGCTACCGCGCGCCGTCACCCCCGCACGCCCTGAATCGGCCAATTGGGCTACCGCACACGTGTGTTGTGGTATCAGGGACCCGAATCCCGGGCGGATCGACCGCGCGCCGTCGTGGACGGAGCGCGCGGTCGCGGCCGGACTGTCCGCCCTACAGTGCGGAGTTGAAGGGTGTGGGACGCCTTCCCGGGCCACCCGTGACCCGGTCGGCGGCCTTCGTCGTGGCAGAGGAGTCGATCGCACCCAGCGGGGTGTGCTGACCGTGGGGGGCGGAACCGGCGGCCGTCGCGCGTTCCGTGACCGTCTGAGCCTTCATCTGTCTGATGTCTCCTTCCAGGGGGCCGGCATGTCCCCGGCCCACTGGGACCAGAGGCCCACTGTCGGATGCGCACCATGAGACAGAGACAACCCGGTTTTAGGCGGACGATACCTCAGCTGTCGGGCTCCGGAGCATGGCTGGGGGGCGCGTGCGCCCGCATACTCGGATGTCCGGGGGAGCCTGTTGTCGGGGGTGGGCCATGAGGGTCGGTATTCCGGGGCCGGGTGGCACGTGGAACGACGACGACCTCCCCCCGCTGTTCCGCGTTAACGATCAACTGGCGATCACCCATCAGGGTGAATCCTTCCGCGCCGTCCGTGCCCAGTTGGTCGTCCTGCTGGCGGCCACGACCTCGGCCATGCTGGCCGAGCGCCTGGACAGCCATGTCCCGGCGCTCCTGGCCGCGCTGCTGTACGCCCTGACCATCGGCATCGGTCTGCACACCACGCGCCGCCGTGCCCGCGCACGCTGGCAGGCCCATCGTGCCGTCGCCGAGATGCTGAAGTCCCTGGCGTGGCAGTACATGGTGCACGGGGGCATCTTCCACTCCCAAGTGGCCAACGCCGACGCGCTGTTCGCGGAGCGGGTCGAGGAACGGCTCAGGGAGATGCGCAAGGTGGGCTGGGAGGACTCCAGGAACGGCGCCCACGCCCGTGGCGAGGGCCAGATCACGCCGGTGATGCGGCGGGTGCGGGCGAAGCCCTTCGCGGTGCGGCGCGACGTCTATCTGCGCGAGCGGCTCATGGAACAGCACGCCTGGTACCGGCGTCGTGCCGCGCAGGCCCACCGCGCCTCCGTGCAGTGGTCGTCGGTGACCGCCGTACTGACCCTGCTGGCCCTGCTCGCCGCCGTGCTCAGGGCGGCCAGGATGCTCGGCGGATGGGACCTGACCGGGGTGTTCAGCGCGTCCGCGGCGGCCGGGGTGGCCTGGCAGGAGGTGCGCAGGCACCGGCCCTTGACCTACGCGCACTCGCTCGTCGAGCAGGATCTGGAGACCCTGCGGGTCGAGATGAGCACGACCGTGACCGAGGACCGGTGGGCCCTGGCGGTGGCGGAGGCGGAGCGGCTGGTGTCACCGCAGCACTCGGACTGGCTGGGCCGGTTCGGTAGTTGACGGGCAGTCAGGAAACGTGCCGTCAGGGCTCGCGGCGCACGTCCGGCTCCCACAGGACGGTCACCGGGACGCCCGTCCGGCGCGCGTAGGCCACCACGTCACCGGTGCCTCCCGGGCCCCGGGCCGGGAGCCCGTCCCACACGGCGATCAGACGGTCGCAGTGGTCGACGATCCAGCGGCCCGCCGCGAAGTACGCCTCCTCGTGCGTCGGCTCGGGCGGCAGCTGGACGCGGTGCGCGCAGGCGCCGAGGATCCTGCGGTACCCGGCGCGTGCCGCGTCGTCGTCGAGGTGGGCCTCGTAGTCCATGCCCGGGATCACCGCCGTCACCGGGACACCGCTCTCCATGGCGATGTCCGCGAAGATCTGGTCGGCGCCGGCCGCGAGACAGGTGAAGGCATCCAGGGCGCCGCCACCGAGCTGTCTGCGCATCTCCGCCCGTACGCCCGGCAGGACCGGTCCGGGGATGGAGCGGTGGCCGGTCACGCCGATCCGGGTGACGGAGACAGGAGCCGGCGCGGTCACGCTGGGACGCCTTGCGGCCTGTCGGGTCGTCGCGGTTCCGCTCGTCACAAGAGAGCCTCCCCCAGCCGTCGGAAACTACACCGTAGCGCCACCGGCGGGGAGCATGCAGGGGCGCACCTGCTCACACCGGGCTCGTCGGACGCGGTCCGCCGAAAATCGTTTGGCGCCGTGAGTGCCGGGAGAGGGATGGTGCGACCCCGTCCCGCCCGGCGTGCGCGCCGACGACTCCCCAGTACCAGTCGGTTGGTTTCCCGTGGAGCCGGGAAGACAAACTGATCACCAGAGCTCGTCGTGACACAGGCAGGGGTGGGACGCATGGCCAGACAGGAACGCGCGGAGGTCACTCGGTCGGCCATCCTCGACGCGGCGGCCCGTGCCTTCGACGCCGACGGGTACCACGGGACATCGCTGGGGGACATCGTGAAGGAGGCCGGGGTGACGAAGGGTGCGCTGTACTTCCACTTCGGCTCGAAGGAGGAGCTCGCCCAGGCCCTCGTCGACGAGCAGTTCTCCGCCCTGGAGTCCGTCACGGACACGGGCAGGCCCGGGGTGCAGACCGTCATCGACATCGTGCACTCCATGGCCCGGCGGCTGGTGGCGGACGTCCGGGTGCGGGCCGGCATCCGGCTGGTCGTCGACCAGAGCTCCAGGTCGGGCATCGTCAGCGAGCCGTACACCCGGTGGATCGAGCTCTTCCGGGAGTGCCTCGTCCAGGCCCAGCAGCGCGGGGACGTCAAGGCGGACCTCGACCCCGGGCGGGTGGCCCGGCTGATCGTCGGCTCCTGGACCGGACTGCAGCTCAGCTCCCAGGTCCTCAGCGGGCGGGCCGGCCTGACCGAGGAGACCACCCACATGTGGGAGATGCTGCTGCCGAGCATCGTGCCGCCGCGCCGGCTGGAACGGTTCCGCCCCGAGGGCACGGCGCTGGTGCCCGAAATGGTCTGACGGAGTCTGGCGGGGTCTCATGGGGGCGCGTGAAGATCTCCGTGGCGGCTGTCGCGCCCGTCGTGCCTCAGGTGGCCAGCGGGTCGAGCGACATCGGCTCGATCCGGCCCTCCAGCATGTACCCCAGTCCCTGTACGGCGCAGACGTCGGGCCGCTCGGCGATGTGCACCGGCATCCCGGTGGCCTGCCGCAGCATCTGGTCGAGCCCGGGGAGCAGGGCGGAGCCGCCGACCATCATGATCCCGCGGTCGGCGAGGTCGGCCACGAGGTCGGGCGGGCAGTTGCGCAGCACCCGGCCGATGCCGTCGAGCACGGCGGTCAGCGGGGTCTCGATCGCGTCCCGTACGGCGGCGGTGTCGACCCGCACGGAACGGGCCAGGCCGGTGGCGACGTCCCGGCCGTGGATCTCGGTGGAGGCGGGGCCCTGCGGGGTGAGGCCGTTGCCGGAGAGGGCGAGCTGAAGCGGTCGTACGGACTGACTGGGCAGCATCAACTCGTGCTCGTGACGCAGGTGCTGGACGATCGCGTGATCGACGGCCTCGCCGCCCACCGGGACGCGCTCTGCGGTCACGATCGACCCGAGCGAGAGCACGGCGACCTGCGTGGCGGCGGCCCCGCACACCATGATCATGGTGGCCTCGGGGCGCTCGACGGGCAGTCCGCAGCCGACGGCGGCGGCGATGAGGGTGTCCACGAGCTCCACGCGCCGCGCCCCGAGTCCCACCAGGGTCTCGATCGCCGCGCGCTGGGCCAGCGGGTCGGCGTCGTGCGGGGTGCAGGCGGCGGCCCGCAGGCGGGGCTTGCGGCGCAGATTGCGGCGGATCTTGTCGCCGAGGAGGTGGCGCAGCATCCGCTGGGCCATCTCGATGTCCACGACGGTGCCGCCGGAGACGGGCCGTACGACGCGGATGTAGTCGGGGGTGCGGCCCGTCATCTTCTCGGCGAACTCACCGACCGCGATCAGCGCGCCGGTACGGGTGTTCACGGCGGCGGCCGACGGCTGGTCGACGACGAGTCCGGCCCCCTTCACGTACACCCGCGTCCGCGCCGCGCCCAGGTCGACGGCGAAGTGGCAGCGGCGCAGCTGCTCCAGACTGGCGGTCATGGAGGTCCTCCCGAGAGCACAGACCGTGGGCCCCGCCGGGTGGCGGGGCTTAGTGGCATCGTGCGGGGGTGGGGGAGGGGGCGCCTTTATTAGGGGGCCGGGTGGGGTGCGGCTGAATGGGGGTTTCTGTCGTTTATGTCTTATGCAAGCTCCCCGTAAAGGCGGGTGATGTGAAGTCAGGGGGCCGGGGGTCTCTCATGACCGAGGTCTTTCTCGGGTAGCGCGACCACCCCGAGCTCCGCCAGATCCTGCGGCCGGATCCGCAACTGGTCCGCCGTCGACTCGGCCTCCTCCGGTGCTCGCTTCAGGATCGCCGCGGCCAGTTCCGGTGCGATGACGGAGAAGTAGCTGTCCGGTGTGGCGTACGTGGCCTCGGGTGCCGCCAGGGCGAGGGCGCCGCCGGAGCCGCCCTCGCCGATGAGGAGGGTGGTGATCGGGACCCGGGCGGAGGCGACCGTGGTGAACAGGTCGGCGATGGCCGCACCCGCGCCCTGGCGTTCGGCCTGCGCGTCGTTGGCCGCGCCCGGGGTGTCCACCAGGGTGAGCACCGGGATGCCGAGCCGGTCCGCGAGGCGGATCAGACGGGCGGCGGTGCGGTAGCCGGCGGGCCGGGTCGCCGTGCCGGTCTGGGCGGCGTAGGCGATGGTGCGGCCCTCGCGCTCACCGAAGCCGCACAGCATGCCCCGGTCGGTACCGCCGCAACGGTCACCGGACACGGCCGCGCGGTAGGTGAAGTAGGCGTCCAGGTACGCCTCCGCGCGCGGGCGCTCGGCGGAACGGGCCCGACGGACCGCGTCCCACCCGGTGAGGGGAAGGTCGGTCGCGCCGAGCGGGTCCGGGACGGGGGCAGGCTCGACGGGCAGCGCGGGGGGCGCCACGCGGGATGCGTACGGGGGCGCGGGGGCGGTGCCACCGGGCACCGACCACTCGGGGACGGGCGCCGCGTCGGCGGTACGACTGTGTGCGGTGCCGTCGCCGGGTGTGCTCGGCGGGGTGGCGGTACTGCTGTCCGCGGTGCCGTCGTTGGGTGTGCTCGGCGGAGTGGCGATGTGACCGTGCGCGGCTCTGTCGCCGGGTTCGCTCGATGGCGTGGTCGTGTGACCGTGCGCAGTGCAGTCGCCGGGTCCGCCCGACGCCGTGGCGGTGCGACTGTCCGCGGCCCTGTCGCCGGGGCGGCCCGATGGCGCGGCGGTGCGACTGTCTGCGGTGCCGTCCCCGGGGCGGCCCGATGGCGTGGCCGTGCGACCCTCCACCGTCCCGTCGCCGGGGCCTCCGCTCGACGGTCGCGCCAGCAGGCGCAGCCACCTGCCCAGCGTCTCCCGCAGTGCTTCCGGCCGTACGACCGCGTCCGCCGCGCCCGCCGCCACCTGTGCCTCCGCCGTGTACGCCGTCGGGTCCGCGTCCGGAGGCCGGACCCGGGAGCCCGCGAAGCCGACCTGGGCGCCGGGGAGGGCGAGGATCACGTCGGCGCCCGCGCCCAGGGTGGCCCAGCCGCCGCCCGTGGTCGGGTCGCGCAGTACCGCGATCTGGGGGAGGCCCGCCGCCCGGGTGAGAGCCGACTCGCGGGCCACGCGCTGGAGTTGGGTCAGGGCGAGCATGCCCTCCTGCATACGGCTGCCCCCCGTGGCCACCAACGGGACGACCGGCAGGCGGTGTTCGCGGGCGTACCGGTACGCCGCCTCCAGCCGGTCACCGGTGCGTTCGCCCAGCGAACCGCCGAGGAAGCCGAACTCGAAGGCGATCAGGACGGCCCGGGTGCCCTCGACGCGCGCGGTGCCGCAGATGACCGACTCCTGCTCGCCGGTACGTTCGGCGGCGCGGGCGCGCGAGGCGTCGTAGCCCTGCCAGGCGAGCGGCCCGTTGGGCCTCGACTGCCGTGCGGGGTAAGGGATTTCGGAGAAGTCGTCGGTGAGCAGCGCGACCGTCTCGCGGGCGGACAGACGCTCAGCCATGAAGGGCCCGCTTCATGATCTTCCCCATGTCGTTGCGGGGGAGGGAGTCGAGGTGGTGGACGACCCGGGGCCGCTTGTGCGGGGCCAGGCGGCGGGCCACATGGTCCGCCAATTCGTCGAGCGACGGCGGCGCTTGAGGGTCCGCCGCGACGATCCACGCCACGATCCGCTCGCCCAGGTCCGGGTCCGGCTCCCCGGTCACCGCCGCCTCCCGCACCCCCGGGTGCTCAAGGAGCGCGTTCTCGATCTCGCCCGCCCCGATCTTGTAACCGCCGCTCTTGATCAGGTCAGTGGCCTTCCGGCCGACGATCCGCACGTACCCGTCCGCGTCCCGCACCGCCATGTCCCCCGTACGGAACCAGCCGTCCGCCGTGAACGCGGCCGCCGTCGCGTCCGGCCGGTTGAGGTACTCGGTGAACAGGTTCGCCCCGCGCACCTGGATCTCGCCCACCGTCTCACCGTCGTACGACGTGATCGGCGCCCCGTCCTCCTCCACCAGCCGCAGCTCCACACCCGGCAGCGGTACGCCCACGGTCCCGGCGCGCGGCTCGCCGTCCGCACGCACACTCGTGTTCATCAGGGTCTCCGTCATGCCGTAGCGCTCGACCACCCGGCGCCCGGTCGCGGCCGCGATGCGCTCGTGGTCGTGCACCGGGAGCGCCGCCGAGCCGGAGACGAGGAGACGGGCACCGGCCAGGGCCCGCACCAACTCCGGTTCCTCCGCCAGGGTTTCGGCGATGCGGTGGTACATCGTGGGGACGCCGAAGAGCATGGTCGCGCCGTCGTTCAGCTCACGGGCGACCCCGTCCGTGCTGAAACGGCCCAGGTGACGGACCGAACCGCCGCGCCGGAGCGGGCCGAGGACGCCCAGCACCAGGCCGTGCACATGGAACAGGGGCAGGCCGTGCACGAGGGTGTCGTCCGACGTCCACTGCCAGGCGTCGGCCAGGGCGTCCAAGGTGGTGGCGACGGCCCGGCGGGGGAGTACGGCGCCCTTCGGGGGGCCGGTGGTGCCGGAGGTGTAGACGACCAGGGCGGGGTCGCCGTCCTGCGCCGAATTGCCGGGGGCGGGCTCGCCCGTGGCGTGCACGTCGATGTCGATGCGCGCCAAGTCGCCGAGGGCAGAAGGGAGTTCGGCGCCCGGCGCGGCGAGCAGAAGGCCCGGCGCGCTGTCGCCCAGGATGTGCCCCAGCTCCTGCTCGCCGGACTTCGGGTTGAGCGGCACCGCCGCGACACCGGCCTCCAGCGCCGCCACCACGGCCACCGCGGTCTCCAGCTCGGCGGTCGCCCAGACGGCCACCCGGTCGTACCGGGCGAGGCGGCCGGCCAGGGCACCGGTCGCGGCGGAGAGTTCCGCGTACGTCAGGGAGCGGTCACCGAACCGCAGGGCGGGACGGTCCGCCGCGGCACCGGTCAGGGCCGGGAAGAGAGAGGACACGCGTCGTACTCCTTGACTGTCGTTGCTGCTCGGGGTGCGGTCGGGAGCCTGCCCGGTCTACCGCCGGGCGGCCGCCAGCACCGCATCCACCACCGGCCGCAGCGACTCCGGGTGCAGGAACAGGAAGAGGTTCGGCTCGACCAGCTCGAGTTCCATCACCCGCGGCTGCCCGTCCTCCCCGTCGACGAGGTCCACGCGCGCGTACAGCAGCTCCGGCGCGTCCGGTACGGCGGCCAGGGCGCGCTCGGCGACGGCGCGTTCGGCCGGGGTCGGCGTCCAGGGCTCCAGACCCGGATGGGCGACCTTCGTGGCGTCGAAGGCCGTACCGGGAGCGAGGACGGCGCGCTTGCGGCTGGCGTGCAGCAGCCGGCCCCCGAAGAACTGCAGCGCCCGCTCACCGCCCGCGTCGATCGCCCGCATGTACGGCTGCACCATCGCGGTCAGCCCCTCCGCGTGCATGCGCTCCAGCTGCCGTACGGCACTGTCGTGCTGGTCCGGCGTGTAGCGCGCGGCGTACCGCGCGCCCGCCCCGGACGTGGGCTTGACGACGTACTCGTGGTCGCCGGGCAGGTCGACCGGGTCGCCGGGCGCGAGATAGCGGGTCGGCACCACCGGCACCCCCGCCTCCGCGAGCTCCCCGAGGTAGCGCTTGTCGGTGTTCCAGCGCACGACCTGCGCCGGATTGGCGAGCCGTGTCACCTTGCCGCACCGCTCCGCCCACGCCACGAACTCGGCCGCCCGCCAGGTGTAGTCCCAGGTGGACCGGATGACGGCCAGGTCGTAGCCGGCCCAGTCGACGTCACCGTCGTCCCAGAACACGGCATCCGCCTCCGCTCCGGCCTCGCGCAGCGCCGCCACCAGCACGGGCAGGTCGGCGTCCTTGCTGGGCTCCGGGTGGGGGTCGTAGGTGACGAGGGCGACTCGGGGCACGGCGGGGTCCTTTCCCATGGAGGCTCGTTCCGCAGGCTAACCGCAGCGGGGGAAACCGCGGCAACCTGTTTACCTTCCCCCTCGGTGAAGCCCCACCATCAGGAGCGAGGAACGGAGGAGGCCGTATGGAGTGGCTGACGATCGGGGCCTTCGCGCGGGCGTGCCGTCTGTCGCCGAAGGCGCTGCGGCTCTACGACGAGCTGGAGCTGCTGCGCCCGGCACGCGTCGACGCGGAGACGGGCTACCGCTACTACACCCCGGCCCAGCTCGAACAGGCCCGGCTGGTGGCGTGGCTGCGGCGGCTCGGCATGCCGCTGGCCCGCATCCGCACGGTGTGCGCGCTGCCGTCCACTGCCGCCGCCGGCGAGATCCGCGCGTACTGGGCGCAGGTCGAGGCGGAGACGGCCGTACGGCGGGACCTCGCCGCGTTCCTCGCCGACGAGCTGACGGCGACGCCGAGGAAGGACACCACCATGCTCGAACTGCGCTACTGCGCCCACTCGGACCCCGGCCGGGTCCGCCCCGCCAACCAGGACACCGCCTACGCGGGCGCCCGCCTCCTCGCGGTCGCCGACGGTTACGGCCCGGCGGGCGCCCCCGCCAGCAGCGCGGCCGTGGCGGCGCTGCGGTTCCTGGACAGCGCGGAACTCCCGGCCGGCAACGTTTTGAACCTCCTGGCGGATGCCGTGCACGGGGCGAGCGAGGCGGTGCGGGACGTGGCCGCGGGCACCGACGAGAACGGCACGACCCTGACCGCCCTGCTGTGGACCGGCTCCCGGCTCGCCCTGGTCCACATCGGCGACTCGCGCGCCTACCTCCTGCGCGGCGGCGCCCTCTTCCGCATCACCCACGACCACACGGTGGTCCAGTCCCTGGTCGACGAGGGCCGGCTGACGGCGGAGGAGGCCGTCACCCACCCCCGGCGCGCCCTGCTCCTCAAGGCACTCACGACCGCCGGAGGCACCCCCGACCTGAAACTGCACGACGCCGAACCCGGCGACCGCTACCTCCTGTGCTCCGACGGCCTCTCGGCCGTCGTCCCCGACACCACCATCCGCGACCTGCTCACCATGGCCCCCGCCCCCGACACGGCCGTCCACACCCTGATCGACGCGGCGAACACCGCGGGCGGCCCGGACAACGTCAGCTGCGTGGTGGCGGACGTGGTGGAGACGACGACCTGACTCGCCCGTTCCCGGGCACAGGCTGTGGGGTGGGTCTGACGTGGCGGGCCTCGGGGGGACCGGCCACCCTGGCGCGACGGCCGTATGGACCGCCCCGCCCTGGACACAGTTGCCCTGAGGGCACGATCAGCGCACCGCGAGCCTCTGCAGCAAGCCCCACGTGAACTCCGCCACCACCTCCCGGTGCACGCCCTTCCCGTCCGGGGCCGTGAATGTCAGGCCCCAGCGGGTCGGGGCCGTGCCCTCCAGGGGGCGGGCCGGGGGGAAGGCCCGGGCCGCCTCGTCCACCGTGCAGGACCAGGGGGTGAGGTCTTCCAGGGTGCGCAGGTCGGGGCCCTTGGATTCCGGCGCCCTGGCCAGCCACTCGTTCCACACCGTCGAGCCGTTCGGAGCCAGCAGGATCTCGAAGCGCAGATCGGGCCATAGCGGCACGGGCCAGAGCCAGGCCTCGCACTCCAGGTCGCCGACCTTGCGGGTGAGGACGGTCCCGGGGGTGCCGAGGACCGAGCGGTACCGGGACGCGGCGGCACGGGCCCGCGGGGAGCGGACCATCGCCTGCCAGCGTTTGTTCGCCTCCCGCATGTCCGCGATCGACACGCCCAGGGTGTGTCTGGCCTCCTCCACCAGGTCGGGGTTGTGGTCGGCCATGCGGCGCAGCAGGACCAGCTGGAAGTCGTGGACGGTGAAGGGGCTAGCCGGGGGCTTTCCGGAGGGCATGTTCTCCATCGTCCCCCACCGCACTGACACCCGGGCGGCGCCCGTCGGGCAGGAACAGCACCGAGTTGATGTACCGCGGGCGCTGGACGAAGGGCAGGACCCGGCGCAACAGCCCCTGGTTGACGACGTACGAGGCCGTCTCCTGGTGGGCCTCCAGGGGGAAGCCGGACAGCGGGACCCAGGTGGCGCGGGGCAGCACCCAGCCGTCGTAGCCGAGGAGGGACAAGTACGTCACCACCGGCGCGATCGGCTGGATCCGGGACTCCAGTTCGACGAAGAGCGCGGGCCGGTCGCGCGCGAGGATTCCCGTCGCCCCGCGCAGCACCGCCAGCTCGCTCCCGTCCACGTCGATCTTGATGAAACCGACGTCCTTCAGGCCCAGTTCGTCCAGCGTGACGCAGCGGACGTCCACCGCCCGGCCGTGGATGTCCCGTCGGACCAGGGAGGACACCCCGCGGTCGCCCGCGTCGCCGGGCGGCAGCCACAGCCGTGCGGTGCCCGGGCGGTCCGTGGCGGCGGCCTGGACGACCTGGACGTTCGCCGGGGCCGCCGAGGTCAGCAGCCGGGCCAGATGCGGGACCGGCTCCACGGTCACCACCTGCCGCGCCCGCCCGGCCAGCCGGCGCGTCCACGGCCCGTACCAGCCGCCCACGTCCACCGCCGTCCGGCAGTCCGCCGGGCACAGCTCGGCCAGGCGTGCCAGCTCCGGCTCGAAGCGCGGATACACCGCCCGGGCCGCCGCCGCGACGAGCCGGGTGGGCAGATAGGGGGCCACTCTCGCCGCCAAGGTACGGGCCGTTGCGGTCATGGAGTCATCCGTTTCAGGAAGTCTTCGTGTTCGTCGTCCGTCACCTGCTCACCGGAGGCCGGCAGCAGCTGCGGGATGCCGTCGACGATCGGGTAACGGCGGTGCAGCCGGGGGTTGTAGAGGACGTCGTCGGGCGGTACGAGGTGCAGGGGGCCCTTGTCGAGCGGGCACGCCAGGATCCGCAGCAGCGGGTCGTCGGGGTTCATGGGGGCGTCAACTCCTTGGCACCGATGGGCGGTTGGGGCGCCGGATCGTGCTTGGGCATGCTCAGCAGTACGCCGACCGCGAGCACCGTGCCCGCGAGCCGCAACGTGAGCCGCAGCGGATCGTGGGGCAGGGACTCACCGAACGAGAGCGTGCCGAGCACCGCGGTGTACAGGCAGGTCACCGTCGTGCACACCGGCACGATCAGCGAGGCCCGGCAGCGCTGCAGCGCCGCCTGCGACATCACCAGACCGAACGCCCCGGTGAACAACAGGAGATACGGATACGGAGAGGCCAACAGCTCAACTACCGCGCCGCCGAGCCCACTTGAGGTCAGATAACTCGACACGCCCTTGATCGCGAGCGAGCTGACCCCGTACAGCAGACCCACCGCCACGCCGTACTCGACACCGGTCGTCGGCATCCGGTGCCGGTGTCTCGTGCGCCGCTCGGCGGACCCGTACAGCCACACGCCCGCCGCCAGCGACGGCACGCACACCAGCAGGATCAGCTGGTACGGGGCGTCCCGGCTGACGTGTTCGGAGCCCTCCTTCAGGGACAGCACGACCATGAGCAGCGCGGCGAGGATCGCGCCCAGGGCGTACCGCTCCCGCCCGGTCGTCTCCTCGCCCAGCAGCCGCGCCGACAGCAGCACCAGCAGCACCAGGCCGGAGACGAAGATGCCCTGCGCGGCCGCGATCGGCAGGGTCCGGTACACCGCGAGCTGCGCCCCGAACCCGGCCGCCAGCGAGAGCGAGCCGCCGATCCACAGAGGGCTGCGGAGCACCAGTCCCAGCAACTTGACGGGTTGCCGGATCGTCACCTCCGGCAGGGAGGTGAGCGCCCGTTTCTCCAGCACGAATCCGACGCTGTACAGGGTGTTCGCCAACAGGGCCGCCGCCACTCCCCACCACATGGTCCACGCCCCCTAGGTCTTGCGCGCGTGCAGCAGCAGGATCGACGCGAGCGACGGTCTGGCACACGCCAGCCGGTCCAGGGCGCGCAGCGGACGCGGCACACCGTGGAAGGGCGCCCCCTCCAGCCGTACGACCTCGAAGCCGGCCGCCGCGACGAACTCCCGCAGCGCGCGGGCCGTGTACAGCCGCAGATGCCCTACGATCTCCCGCCCCGGCCGCCCGTGGATCGCCCGCAGGCTCACCTCCGAGAACACCGGCTGGACCCCGGCCAGCAGGAGTCCGCGGTTGTACCAGGCGGCCAGGTTCGGCGTGGACAGCATGAGATGGCCTCCCGGGCGCAGAATGCGGCGGATCTCGTCCAGTGCCGAGTCCGGGTCGACGAGATGCTCGACGACCTCGCTGAACAGCACGGCGTCGACCGAGGCGTCCTTGAACGGCAGCCCGGAGCCGCTGAGTTCACCGCGCACGGCGTACGGCAGCCTGGTACGGGCCCGCTTGAGGGCGTCCTGGGACCAGTCGACGCCGACGATGCGGTGGCCGGTGAGGAGCGGGGCCGCGGTGGCGGCCGCGGTGCCGTCGCCGCAGCCGATGTCCAGGACGGTGCGCGCGGCGGTTCCGGCCGTGCCGAGGGCCCCGGCCAGCATGCGGGCCTGGCGCAGGGAGCGGGGGGTGCCGGAGGCGACCGGGACGGCCGGGTCCTCGTAGAAGTCCCTGAGGCTGCGGCGCGGGGGTGCGGTGGTGTTCACGGGGCCACCTCCGTGGTGTGCAGGTAGTGCTCGAACAGGTCCCGCAGGTGGGCGCCGTCGCCGTGGCTGAGCAGGGCCCGTGACCAGCGCAGGGCGAGGTGCAGCCGGCCCGCGGTCGAGGCGGTCGTGACGGTCAGGCCGCGGGGCATCCTCGCCGGTGCCGAGAACCACACGGCGTGCGCGCGCCCGGCCTCCTCACCGAAGTCCAAGGGGTACGGGATGCGGCCGATGTTGCTGAGGAGCGTGGTGGAGGTCCAGGGGGCGGCGGCTCTGCGCAGGCCCCGGGTGAGGGCCGCCCGCCAGGCCACCGGGGTGACCGGGGCGGTCAGCAGGCCTGCGCCGTGGCCGAGTTGGGGGCGGGTGAGGGACTTGAGGGCGCGGGTGCGTTGTGCCGTGCGGTGCAGGAACGCGGGCATGTCGTCGGGGCCTTGCTGCAACTCGTCGGGCGCGAAGGGGACTTCCACCAGGCGGGTGCCGTTTCCTATCGGCATCGTCGTGTCCCTGGGGCGGTCGTCGACGGGCATCGTGATGCGGAGGGGGCGGGGGGATTGTCCGTGTTCCTTGTTCCAGTGGGCGATCGTCAGGGCCGTGGTGACCATGAGCTGGTCGTTGACCGTGTAGGGGGAGCCCTTGGGGCGGTGGGGGAGGGCGAGTTCGGTGACGAGGAGGCCGTTGCCGGGGGAGTTCTCGGGAGTGCCCTGCGCTACGCGGGCGGGGCGGGACCAGTTGGAGGGGGTCTCCGGTTGCTGGGGGGCGTCCGGGGCGCGCAGGGGTGGGGCGGCGGGGGAGTTGTCCTTGCCGCCGTAGATTTCGGCTGCCGTGGCGAGGATGCGGAGGCAGGCGGGGCCGTCGAGGGCGGTGTGGTTGATGGTGAGGAAGAGGACGGTCGTATTTCGGGCGCGGGCCGGTGGGGGCTGGTCGCGCTCCGCGGCGGAGCCGCTAATAGATGCAGCCCCGCGCCCCTTTATAGGTGGGTGCAGTCCGACTAGGTCTGTTGCTTCGCTGCCCTCCGCCGGGCCCGCCCCCTCCACCACCTCCAGTCGTATCGGTGGAGACAGCGACAGCGGGGGTGCCTCCACCAGGGCCCTCGTCCGCGCGTCCCGCAATGCGTCTCGCCCCGGCTCCGGGAAGGTCACCACCTCCACGTCCGGCTCCGTCGTCAGCTCCCACTCGTAGCGGCGGCGGTACCGACCCCCCGGGGCCTCCCGCATCAGGATCCGGGGGTGCCGGTGCAAGGCCTCCAGGAACGCCTTCCGGAGCCGTGACCGGTCCAGCCGTCCCGGCAGGTGCACCTCGATGTGGACCGTCTCCGGTTCCTCCTCCTGGAGGCAGTGGCGGGAGACCTCGTCGACCACCGGGAACGGGATGCGTGTCGGTGGGGTCATGTCGGTTCCGTCCTCCCCTTGCTCGCCTCGACCGGCGGCAGCTGCTGTGTCGGCGCCTCGGACCCGGGGGCTGTCTCACGCTCACCCACGCTCACCAGCGCCGCGAACAGGCCGATCAGCGCCAGCAGTTGGGCCACGTGGCCGAACGCCCCGTGCGCCGCGCCCACCGGCTCTCCCGCGCCCACCGCCGCGGCGATGCCCGCCCCCGCCAGGGCCGCGAAGGCGATCGGCACCAGGAACCCGTGCCGTCGGGAGGCGAGCAGCGCCAAGGCCGGCACCAGCAGCGCGAACCACCCGGCGATCACCACGCCCACCAGCGTGAGCGCCACCACCCCGAGCCACACCCCCGGCGCCGGAGGCACCGGCTGCGGCTCGTCGGGGTTCGGGGAGCGCCTGCGCCACAGCACCAGGCCCACCAGCGCCACCAGTGCGACCCCGCTGCCGATCAGCGCGCCGTCGTACGTCGTCGCGGGCTCGTACGACAGCTTCACCGTGCCGCCCGCCCCCGCGGGGATGCGCCAGCCCTGCTGCCAGCCGTCGAGCCGCAGCGGGGTGAGCGACTTGCCGTTCAGCGTGGCCTTCCAGCCGTCGTTGTAGTTCTCGTACGTCGTGAGGTAGGAGGCGGCGCCCGAGCCCACGCTCACCTCGCGCCGGTCGCCCAGCCAGTCCCGTATCCGCAACTCCCTGGCCAGGGAGGTCGGTTCGGCGATCGTGCCGCGGGTCAGGGTGATGTCGGTCAGGGCGAGCGGGCCGGCGTCGCCGCCCTCGACGACGTGCTCACCGGAGGGGAGGGACACCTCGGCGCCGGAACGGCCCGACTGGCAGAGCGTCACCGTCAGTTCCCGCCGTTCCGTCAGGTCGCGGATCCGGCCCGACACGCCCGTCTGGTAGAGCTTCCCGTCGATGGCCATCACCGGGCCCTTGCCGCACGGCAGGGAGAACGTCCGGTCGGCCTTCGGCTGCGGGGTCCGGTACTGGTCGAGGGCCGGGAGGTAGGCCTCCGTCAGTCCCACCGGCAGCTGGAGGTCCTCGTCGGCGACCGGGTTGTGCAGGACCAGCGGGGCCGTCTTGGTGATCGTGATGTCGAGACGGTCGGTCGTGATCGCGGGGAAGCGCACCGCGCCGTTCTCGTCGACCCCGGCCACCGTCGCGCCGTCGGGCGAGGTGATGTCCACCTCGGTGGGCCGGGTGGAGAGGCCGCCCGCGGCCGCCAGCACCACCTCGGATATGGGCTGTTTGCCGTTCCAGCTGAGGTGGATGGTGGGGCGGTCGCCCGCGATCCAGGCCGTCGTGAGGTCGCCGTCGGTGAGGTTGCGGGCGGACAGGCCGGTACCGAGGGTCGCCGTGGAGTCGGCGGTCGCGGTGATGCGGTTGCGCTGGTCGGGGGCGACCTCGTACAGCAGCCTGTCGAGCTCCTCCCCGGAGATCGGCACCGCGCCGGCCTTCACCGAGTACGTGCCCGAGGCCGCCGTGGTGAAGCGGCGGTGCAGGCCGGCCTCGGTGCCGGTCGGGGAGATCCCGGCCGGGTCGGGGACCCGGTGCAGGGAGACCACCTCGGCGGCGGAGTCCGCGCCGTCGGCATCGGTCGGCAGCCGCAGCAGCCGGGTCACCTGCACGTCCGGCAGGTCGATCTCGGAGAACCCGGCCCCGGCGAGCCCGGTCCGCCGCGCGACCGAGTCGACGATCGTCAGCTTCATCCAACCCGTCGTACCCGGAGGGGCCTTGACGCTCTGAGTCGACCCGTCGGCCCGCAGGAGGCTGGTGCGCGAGCCGTTCTCCGTCTCCACCCGCACCTTGGTCGCCGCCGACCGCACACTGTCCTGCGGCAACGGCGTCACCTTGAACGACGAGGGCATGTCGTACGCCGGATCGGAGAACCCGATCCGCAGCCACTGCCCGTCCGGCGAGCCGGCGACACCCTCAGCCCAGGCGGTGTCCGGGTTGCCGTCGAAGGCGTTGACCGGGTCGAACTGCGGGAGATGGAACAGCCAGTTGCCGTACGAGGAAGCCGTCACCGAGCGGGCGCCGCGCAGTTCCGCCACCGTCTGGTGGTCCTGGCCCGTCGTCGGCAGGATCTGGTGCGGTTTCTCACCGGCGTCCTGGGCGGCCCCGGAGGCGTTGCGCTCGTCGCTGGTGTACGTGTACGACGTGTTCGCGTTGACGAGCCCGAAGCGGGTGTCCGCGCGCCGCAGTCCGTCACCGACGATCTGGAGCGCCGGGGTGCCGAGCCCGGGGTGGTTGTCGCCGGTCAACACCGTGGCCCTGCCGCGCAGTTCGGCCGACAGTGGGAGCAGTGACTCGGGGCCGCCGGACACCTGGGCCGTGTCGGCGACGGGCAGCAGGCCGGCCTGTCCGGGCCGCGGCACGTCCTCGCTCGCCGGACGGTAGATCTCCACCGCCCGCTGCCTCGGGTACAGCCCCTCGATCTGGAGCGGGGTGTCGTTGGCGATCTTCCCGCCCGTCATGAGCGGCCCGAGGCCCGTCACCCGCTCGTAGCCGGACTGTTCGAGGGCCCGCTTGACGACCGAGGACGACACGGTGCCGATCTGGTCCGGGTCGAGGTCGTTGCGGACGACGACGTAGTAGACGCCGGCCCGGCTCAGGTAGTCGCCGAGGCCCGGGATCTCACCGCCGGTCAGCAGCGCCTGCTCGACCGCGTCCGTCGCGCGCCGGTTGCCGGGGGTGCCGAAGGGGACGTAGTCACGCTGCGCCCAGCGGGACTCGGCGAGGACGTCGAGGGGCTGGTCGATGGGGGAGCCCCAGGTGTAGATGCCGTGCGCGGTCGCGGGGACCACGAGAGCGCGCGAGTCGGGAGAGTACTTCTCCAGCCAGTCGGCCGTGGTGTGCCAGTACTTGGGCAGCTCCTGGAAGGAACCGGGGTTCAGGATCGAGCCGTTGAGGTACGGCCACATCAGGCCGGGCAGGACGAGGACCGCCGCGATCAGCGGGGCGTACCGGCGGCCCCTGACCGCTCTCGCCCCGCGCGGCTCGGAGGCCACCCCCACCAGATGGGCGAGGCCGAGCACCAAGGCGAGCGCCAGCCCCGGCTGGAACTTGTAGATGTTGCGGAAGGGCGCGAGACCGCCGTTCAGCCAGTCCTGCACCACCCCGTGGAAGGGGGCGCCGAACGCGCCGCCGTACCCGGCGAGCAGCACCAGGACGGCCGTCAGCGCGGTCAGCACCAGCCACCGCCGCTCCGGCAGGTCCCGCCGGGCCAGCCCCGCGAGACCGAGCCCGGCCGCGAACGCCGAGCCGAGGATCACGATCACCGAGGAGGCCACGGTCCAGCCGGCCGGCAGCCACGCCTCCCCCAGGTGCAGATACGCGACCCAGTTCCCGGCCCCGCGCAGGGCCTCCGTCGCCGACATCGTCTCCGTCGTGGTCCGCGCGCTCTCGACGTACGGCAGGAAGTTCTCGCCGTAGAGGCCGAGCAGCAGCAGCGGGATCACCCACCAGGCCGTCGCCAGGATCACGCCCGGCACCCACCAGGCGATCAGCTTGCGCTGCCGGGGTCCGGGTGGCCGGGAGAGGAGATACAGCCCGACGGGTAGCAGAGAGGCCAGGGTGGAGGCCGCGTTCACCCCGCCCATGAACGGGATGATCAGCGCCGAGCGCAGGGCCGCGATCCGGGCGCTGTGGCGCTCGCTCGTCAGCGGCAGCAGCACCCAGGGCAGGAAGGCGCCGGGCAGCGCGGCGGCGGAGGTCGAGCCGATGACGATGGTGAAGGTCGGCCACAGCGCGTACGCGACGGCGGCCAGCAGCCTTCCAGGACCGTTGCCGATGCGCAGCCGTTCGGCCAGCCTGAGCGCGCCCCAGAAGGCGACCGACACGATCAGCGACAGCCACAGCCGCTCCACCAGCCACACCGGCAACTGCAGGGCGTGGCCCAGCCAGTAGAACGGCAGCATCGGCCACAGATAGCCGACGTACTGGTCCTGGATGCCGCCGAAGGAGCCCTGGTCGTGCCACAGCTGCCCCAGGTCGGCGAGGAACCGCCCGGGGTCCGTGGTGACGCCCAGCTTGGTGTCGAAGGTCTGCCGGCCCGGGTGCACCGCGAGGAACAGCACGAAGACCACGGCCCAGAACCCCAGCAGCCAGCTCCGCGACCGCGGGCCCTCGGGAGGACCCGACATGACCGCGGTGCTGGGCACGGCTGCCGGAGGAGGGGCCTGGACCGTGGACGTCGTCATGGTGGACACCGCCGGAGGATGAGGAGGAGGTTCCAGGTGGCGATCTCGCGGATGCCGGGAGCCCGTACGACGGTCTCCGCGAGGAAGGGCCAGTAGCGGGAGCGCGCCGAGACGACCGTGACGTCGTCCCGGGCACGCACCAGCCGCAGGGTCGGGCCGATGTGCACGGCGAACAGGTTCTCGCCGAGGATGTGCTTGGCGGCCTTTCCGGTACGGCGCCGGTAGCGGGCGCGGGCCCGCTCGGCACCCAGGTAGTGCCAGGGCGCCCACTCGTGACCGCCCCACGGGGACAGCCAGTTGGTGAACGACACGTAGATGAGCCCACCGGGCCGGGTCACCCGGACGAGCTCGCTCAGGAAGATCTCCGGATCGGCCACGTGCTCGAGGACGTTGGAGGAGAAGGTGACGTCGGCGGCGCCGTCCCGCAGGGGGAGCAGGTAGCCGTCGGCGATCACGGTGGAGTCGGGCGGTTTCTCACCCAGTTCGCGGGCGTCCGGCTCGAAGAGGAACGCGTCGGCACCCCGGCTGCGGAACTCCTCGGTGAAGTACCCGCTCCCGCCGCCGACGTCCACGACGGTGCGGCCGGCGACGGGGCCGTCGTAGGCCTCGACCTGGTCGACGGCGTCGCGGGCGAGCAGCGCGTAGCAGGACTCGGGGTCGTCCTGCTCATGGAGGAAGGCCCGGAAGAGAGTGAGGGAACGCCGAAGGGAGGGGTCCTTCGCCCGAGGCCGTGTCACGGTCCCCAGCCCCTCACCGCCTCGGCGGCAACGGCCCGGAACTGTCTGACGGTCCGGTCCCAGCGATACCGGGCCGCCCGGTCCCGGGCAGCCTTGCCCATCAGCTCGCGGCGGTGCCCCGACAGGGCGAGGGTGCACCAGGCGGCGGCGAACGAGGACTCACCCCGCGCGAGCACTCCCGTCTCCCCGTCCACGACGGAGTCCCGCAGTCCGGGAACGTCGAAGGCGATGGTCGGCGTCTCGCGGGTGGCGGCCTCGGTGACCACCAGGCCCCACCCCTCGACGGCGGAGGGATGGAGCAGCAGCCACGCCTCGCACAGCAGCCGGTGCTTCTCGGCCTCCGTGACGTGCCCGGTGAACTCGACGCCGGGACCGGCGAGTTGCTCCAGCCGAGACCGCTCGGGGCCGTCCCCGACGATCACGAGCCGGCCGCCGGTGACCGGCCGCACCCGTTCCCAGAGTCTCAGCAGCAGGTCGATCCGCTTGTACTCGACGAGCCGGCCCACGGCCACGAACAGCGGTTCCGGCGAGCGGCGGACCAGGGGTTCCGGTTCCTCGACGCCGTTGTGCACGACCCGGATGCGGTCGCGCTCGACGCCGATCGCCCGCAGGGCGTGTGCCGTCGAGGGAGACACGGCGACCAGCAGACTCCGGTGCCGGGCCGCCGCACCGGCCAGCGCCCAGTGTTCGAGTCTTCGGCCGATCCGGGCGGCCGGCGCCAGAGGCCCGCCGAACCGCATCTTCCACAGGTCGGTGTGTACGTGGTTGACCAGGCACAGCGTGGGGCCGTGGTGCCACAGGGGCGCGAGATACGGCATGCCGTTGCAGACCTCGACCAGCAGGTCCGTCTCGCCGACCTGGCGGGCGAAGGCCGTACGGGCGCGCAGGTAGTGGCCGAACTCGCCACCCGCCGACACGACCCGGTAGTCCCGGTAGGAGGCCGGGCCGCCGCACAGCAGGGTCACCTGGTGGCCCAGGCGGGTCAGGCCGTCGGCGAGCCGGTCGACGAGGAGCTCGGAGCCGCCGGCGGCCGGATTGTCGAGGTCACGATGGGCGAGAAAAACGATTCGGCGCGGAGGTGGGGGGAGCGCCGAAGAGTGGTGCGGGCCGTGCGAAGAGGGTTGCAGCTGCGACGCCTGGGGAAGCGCGCTGTGCAGCTGGTGGGGCACGTGCTGGGGCATGGGTGCTCCAACTCGTCTCAGGGTGCGGAACTCAGCAGTGTCTTTCAGGCTGGTTGTGGGGGGACTGAGTGCTTCCTAGGAGGAGGGTGTGGACGGGTTGTGCTTGGGTGGGGTGGCACAGTTTTCGCCCACCCGTACGCCGTGGCTACTCACGTACGTGACAATTTCCGGGCTTATTAGAGCTGACGTCCAGTCACTTCGTGAGGACGGGCTCGGGCGTACCGCTCATATCGGTGGACTCGGGGCGCCTGCGTCCCCGTACCACCAAAACGCCCCCCACAGCAGCCAGTACGAATCCAGCCACAGCAGTCCCGATCGGCAACGTCTCGCCCACCGCGCGCAGTTGGCCGCTGTCCCGCTTGGCCAGCCGTACCGCTTCCTTCTGGGTCGCGGTGGTGAACGCGATCTTCGGGCTGTCCAGCAGGACCACGGCGTCCTTCTTCGCGCCGGGCGCCCGCAGGGTGCGCTTGGGGCCCACCTGTGCGTAGACCACCCGGCCGGTGCGCTGGTCGACGACCAGCTCGATGCCGTGGTTGGAGTACCACTCCTCGGCCAGCACCTGCGGCCGTCCGGGCTCGTCCACGATCGTGCCCGGCACGAGCCGTGTCCCGACCTTCGCCGGGGCGACCGTGCCGGTGAACCGGTAACCCGTGTACCCCTGAACCTTCTTCGTACCCTGGTAACGCAAAGTCACCGTCGAACCCAGGGAGTTGTCCCACCACTGGTAGGAGCGTCGCTGCACGTCGAAGGGGAACTTCAGGTAGGCCTCGCCCTCGATGTACGGCTTCTCGCCGCAGCAGTGCACCGGCTTGTTGGTCTTGCGGTCCATGACCCAGCGGTGCGGGACGAACTCCAGCGCGTCGTGCGGGTCGGAGGCCGGCAGCGACTTGTCCGTGTCGACGGTGGTGGTGACGTCCCACACCGCGGCTCCGTCGCTGCGTTCACTGTCCTCGACGTCGGCGCGCACCCGCTGCGTGACGGTGATCCGCTGGTCGGGAACCGTCTTCACTTTCTCGGTGTCGAAGACGCTGCCCGTCCCGCGGTAGACCGCGGTCTGGTCGATGTTGATCGGATTCACGGCCGCCCGCGGTGCCACGTACCACGCGAGCAACGGCGCCAGTACCAGCAAGAACGTGCCGAGTCCCAGCAGAATCAGGGAGATTGGAGAGGCTGTACGGCGCATCCGGACACTCCAGGGGCGTGAGATGACGGAGTTCGGGCCGCTCTATGGGCCGGAGACCGTATGGCGTTCTGACGCGGGCTGTCAATCTCTTGACGGATTGTCAGTCTCTTGTCGAGACTGGGCCGACAGGCAGGGTGGGTGCCGGGTCGGGGAACCCGATGGGTTCCGCGTTCCGGGTGGGGACGTACGCCGGATCGAGCCGCTCGAGAGAGGCGCCCCTGCGATGTCCAGACTGCTCGCCGCCGCACTGACCGTGGTGGTCGCCGCTTTGCTCGCCCTCGGTGCCGCGCTCGGCATCGTCGCGCTGCTGGAGGCGACGCCCGAGCAGCCCAACACACCCTTGATCACCTACGAGCAGACGGACCAGGGGAGTTGACCCGTGGCCGCCCGCCCGGCAGCCGTGAACGCCCGCTCGGCCTGGCATGACGTCCCGCGCCTCCAGGTCCGCCGTTTCGCGGCCATCGCCATGTCCGAGGCGCCGGCCCTCGCGGAGGAGATCCTGCGCGAGATCCGCCGCGAGTACCCGCATCTGCCGGTGGTCCTCGACGAGTCCGGCGAACCGATGGCGCTGGTCGGCATCCGCCGTGCGATCGAGGTCTTCGTCCAGCACCTGGAGACGGCGGAGGGCCGTCCGACGGTCCCTCCGGGTGTCTTCCAGGAGTTCGGCCGCGGCGAGGGCCTGAACGGCCGCAGCCTGGACTCGCTCCAGGCGATCTACCGCATGGGCGTACGCCTGGCCTGGCGCCGTTTCGCCGACATCGGCCAGCGCGTGGAGATCCCGCCGCCGGCGATGTACGAGCTGGTGGACGCGGGCTACGAGTACCTGGACGGCCTGGTCGACCAGTCGGTCCGGGGCTACGCGGAGGCGGCGGCACGCCAGGCGGGCGAGCGCCTGCGTCTCCAGCGCCGCCTGATGGAGTTACTCCTGGCCGAACGTCACCGGGGCGATCCGGCGGACGCGCTGACGGAACGCGCGGCCCGCATCGGCTGGCCCCTCCCGAAGAAGGTGGCGGTCGGCGTCCTCCTGCGTCCGGCGCGCGAGGCGGTCCCTCCCGCGGTGGGCCAGGGAGTCCTCCTGGACATGGACTACGAACAGCCCCGCATGGTCGTCCCGGAACCGGCCGCGGCGGGCCGCCCCGAACTCCTGCACCGGGCCCTGACCGGCTGGGCCGGCGCGATCGGCCCTCCGGTCGCGCTGGTGGACGCGGCGAAATCCCTCCGCTGGGCCGAGGCCGCCGTACGCCTCATGGAACGCGACTTGCTCCCCGCCGGGGACGTCCTCTACTGCACCGAACACACCGAGGCCCTGGTCCTGCTCCAGCCGGAGGAATTGATCGACGACCTCGCCCTGCGCTGCCTGGCCCCCCTCCGCCACTGCGGCCCCACCCACGGCCGCCGGCTCGCCGAAACCCTGCTCGCCTGGTTGGAGACCCGCGGCGGAGCCCCGGAGGTGGCGGCCCGTCTGGGCGTCCACCCCCAGACGGTCCGCTACCGCCTCCGCCAGATCCGCGAACTCTGGGGCGACGAGATAGACGACCCGGACCGCCGCTTCGAACTGGAGCTGGTACTGAGGGCTCGGCGGTTGCGGGGGGAGCTGGCGTGAAGGGCGGACCGCCGCCGCCCGTGGCTCACACCCTGGCCCGCTCCCTCACCCCCGTCCGCCGGGGCGCAGGACCGTCCAGGTGGACCATCACCGTGGAGTAGAAGCGGTGTACGGCGTCGTCGACGCTGCGGATGAAACTGGACTCGGCGTTGCCACGGCTGTTCCCCATGGTCTTGAGAAGGGACAGACGGAAACCGGTGATGGCCGCGCCGCCCTTCGGCAGCATGTCCGCCGGTTCGGGGCGCAGCCGCTCCAGCGTGCCCCGCGGGCCTCCCGCCTGGCCTTCCACCAGCGTCTCGACGTGCAAATCCGCCGGTGCCTCGGCGAGGCGGCGGACCAGACGCTTGGCCC
The DNA here is from genome assembly GCF_055559055.1 of Streptomyces sp. NPDC024687. NCBI lineage: Bacteria > Bacillati > Actinomycetota > Actinomycetes > Kitasatosporales > Streptomycetaceae > Streptomyces > Streptomyces sp. NPDC024687. Next base: position 591,880 of record NZ_JBVHLJ010000001.1, read on the forward strand.
AGGCCAGGGGGTAGCCCTGCTCGGGCGCGGGAATCTCGATGGAAGTGCGCAGTCTGCCGGTGCGCAGATCGGCGCCGATGGTGAGCAGGCCGGGCGCCTGCTCGACGCGCAGTTCCGCTTGAAGCCTGCCTTCCACGCAGAGCCGGTCGGCGAGCTGCAACCGGCGGGCCTCGGGATCGGTGCCTCGCCGGGCGCGCTGGGCCGGCAGCACCTTCTGCCCGAGTTCGCCGCCGAGCCTGAGACACACCTGGCGGACGAGCCGCTCCCAGCTCTGGACCACTTCGAGGGCACGCGGATCGCCCTGGCACAGGGTCTCGTCGCTGATGCCGTTGCGCACCGGCACCCAGGCCGAGCCCATGTTCTTCGACAGGGCAGTGTTCGACCCCTTGGTCATTTCAAGCACGAGATCCCCCCTGGAATCACATCCCCCAGAACACACCACGCAATGTGACGTGTCGCACACGAACACAGTAGTACCGGCGGCCCGCACCCGTGTCCATCCTGCGGAAACAGCTCCGATGAGGACTTCGTGACCCGCATGGCCATTGCCGGAGGAAACAGCCTGTCGCTAGCCTGTGTTCGTCATTCCGATCGTCTGTTGAGATTTCGAACACAGACGCCTTAGACGTAAAGGGAGGTGGCCGGTTGTGGGACGCCTCGTACCTGCCGTGACCCGGGCTCTCGACATTCTCGAGCTCTTCCTCGACGGAGACGGGACGCTCTCCGCCCCCGACATCGTGCGCAGGCTCCAGCTGCCGCGCACCACCGTGCACGAGCTGGTGACCACTCTCGCCGCCCGGTCGTACATCGTCCAGGTCCCCGGCCAGCCGGGACGCTACCGGCTCGGGGTGCGGCCGTACCAGCTCGGCAGCCGGTACGCCGAGCAGCTCGACCTCGCCGCCGAGGGGCAGCAGGTCGCCCGGTCCGTCGCCGAGACCTGTGACGAGACCGTGCACGTGGCGATCCTGGAGGGCACCGACGTCATCTACATCGCCAAGGTCGACTCGACGCACGCGGTGCGGATGGTGTCGGCCGCCGGCCGGCGCCTGCCCGCGCACTGCACCTCTGTCGGCAAGATGCTCCTCGCCTCCCTCCCCGAGCCGCAGCTCGCCTCCCGTATCCCGGAGGGCACTCCGCTCGTCGGCATGACGCCCAACAGCATCACCGACCCCGGCGCCCTGCGCGAGGCCCTCGACGAGATCCGGCAGCGCGGGGTCGCCGTCGAGAACCGCGAGTCCAACCCGGACGTGTCCTGCATCGCCGCCCCGGTCCGCGACCGCACCGGGCAGGTCGTCGCCGCGCTCTCCATCTCCGTGCCGATGATCCGCTGGAGCGAGGACCGCCGCGGCGAGCTGGAGGAGCTGGCCGTCAAGGGTGCCGCCGAGCTGTCCGAGCGCCTCGGTCACCGGAGCGTGGGATGACCCGCATGACCAAGTACGAGGTCGCGGTACGTGCCGAGGCCACCCTCGGCGAGGGGCCCACGTGGGACGGCGAGCGGCTGCTGTGGATCGACATCCTGGGCGCCCGGCTCCACAGCTACGACCCCGTCTCCGGCCACCGCACGGTCCGCGTCCTCGACCAGCACATCGGTGCCGTCAAGCCGCGCGCCGGGGGCGGACTCGTCCTCAACCTGCGGGACGGCGTGGCCCTGCTCGACCTCGACGACTCCTTGCGCTGGCTCCACCACGAGCCCGTCCCCGGCCGCCGGGCCAACGACGCCGCCGTGGCCCCCGACGGTTCGCTGTGGGCCGGCACCATGCGCTACGACGAGGCACCGGGCGGCGGCACCCTGTCCCGGATCACCGGTGACGGCACGCACCACACCGTCCTCGACGACGTGGCCGTCAGCAACGGCACCGGCTGGAGCCCGGACGGCCGGCTCATGTACTACATCGACTCGCCCACCCGCCGCGTCGACGTCTTCGACCACCACGACGGCCACATCGGAAAACGCCGGACCCTCGTCGAGATCGAGGACGGCGCCGGTTTTCCCGACGGCCTCACCGTCGACGCCGACGGGTGCGTGTGGGTCGCCCTGTGGGACGGGGGAGCGGTACGGCGGTACACGCCCGGCGGCGAGCTGGACCGGGTGATCACCCTCCCGACCTCACGCGTCACCGCGTGCGCCTTCGGCGGACCCGATCTCAGCGACCTGTACATCACCACGGCCCGGGTGGGACTGGACGCCCCGCACCCCGTGGCGGGCTCCCTGCTGGTGGTGCCGGGGGCCGGGAAGGGCGTACGGCAACAGCCGTTCGCGGGCTGAGCGGGGCTGAGCCGGGCCGGCTACTCGAGCCCCGCCTGCTTCAACTCCTCGGCGGTCAGCGGCGGTTCGGCCAACGCAGGTTTCAACGGCCCCACCGCCGCCGCCAGCAGGACACCCGGCGTCAGCAGCACCTCCGCCCGCCGCTCCAACGACGTGACATCGGTGACGCGGCGGGCGATCCGCCCGTTCCCGGTGGCGGTGTACATCAACCGGTCGACGTACGCGGCCACCACACGGTCCCGCAGCGTCGGTCCGTCCTGCGTGGCGCCCGGGTAGAACACGTCCTGCCCGATCGCCAGGTCCCACGCGGCCGAGACCGGCCGGGCGACCGCCTTCTGGATACGGCGGGACAGACCGGGCGCGCCCCAGCCGTGCCGTCGTACCACCGCCCGCAGGGCCACCGCGCCCTGCGCCGCCACCGACATGCCGTGCCCGTACACCGGGTTGAACGCGGCGACGGCGTCGCCCAGCACGGCGAAGTTCTCGGGCCACGCCGGCATCCGCTCGTAGAAGTGCCGGCGATTGGCCGTCGTACGCGTGAGGGCCACCTCCGTCAGCGGCTCGGCCCGGTCGACGAGGTCGGCGAGGACGGGGTGGCGCAGCTCGTTACGGGCGTACCGGGTGAAGTCGGCGGTGTCGGCGGTGGGTTCGCCGCCCCGGGTGCCGTACAGCGTCACCAGCCACTGCCCGTCCTCGATCGGCAGCAGCACACCGCCGCGCCCGGGCCGGCCGGAGCGCGCGTCGGGCTGGACGCTGACGACGGGGTAGCCTTCGCGGGCGGGTTCGGGGGCTCGGTAGCGGCGGCTGGCGTAGGTGAGGCCGGAGTCCACGGTCCGGCTCCGGGGGGCGGGCAGGCCGAGCTCGGTCAGCCACTGCGGGGTCCGTGAGGCGCGGCCCGTCGCGTCGACGACCAGGTCCGCGCGCAGGGTGCGTTCGGCACCGTCCACCCGGACCCGGACGCCGGTGACCGCCGCGCCGGTGCCGTCGAGCCCCAGCACCTCGGCGTCCTGCAGCAGCTCGATCCGGTCATCTGCCAGCACCTGGGCCCGCACCGTGGCGTCCAGCAGATCCCTGCTGGACAGCAGCATGAAGTGCGACTCGGTCCAGCGGCGGAACCAGCCCCGCGGGGACAGCGCCACCATGTCGGTGGTCACCGGCAGCCGGTGCGCCCCCGCCGCCCGCAGTCCTTGCGTGACCCCCGGCAGCAGTTCCTCCAGCGCGAGCGCCCCGCCGGACCAGAGCTGGTGGACATGGCGGGCCTGCGGAAGTCCCTTGCGGGGCGCGGGTCCGGCGGGCAGCGCATCGCGTTCCACGACGACGACCCGGTCGGCGAGCCCGGCCAGGGCGGCTGCCGCGAGCATGCCGGTGTGGGACCCCCCGAGGACGACGGCGACTCTGGCGGGGGAGGGGCTTTCAGTCATGCGCGGACATGCTCTCTGCCGGGACGGCCGCGCGGGCGCGCACCGCCGTGATCTCGTCGGGACTGCGCAGGGCCGCGGAGACGGCGTGGATCTCCTGCAGCAGGTAGGCGGTGTCAGGAGCCGTCGTGTCGTCGCCGTCCCCGGCGTGCCGCCCGGTCTCCACGGCGTCCAGGATCGTCACCGCGGCGGCGAGGGCCCGGGCCCGGCCGGGGTCGGCGCCGAGGGCGAGGGCGGCGTCGTGGGAGCGCCGCCGCAGGTCCTCGTCGAGGTGGCGGGAGAGCTGGAGGAGCGCGTCGCGGATGTAGGTCTCGCGGCGGATCAGGCGGATCTCGGGGGTGGCCTGCAGGGCGAGGGGCTCACGGCGGCCCGGCACGGCCCGCAGGAGGCGGGCCAGCGGCCTGAGGTTCCGGCGTCGGCGGCGGACCAGCCAGCGCTCCTGCAGGTACTGCCCGGCGTGCGGGACGATGACGCCGGTCGCGACCATGGTGGCGCCGATACAGGCGGCGGACGGCGCGATGTTGGTGTTGAGCCAGTCCAGGTCGTGTCCGGTCCACCGGGCCACGATGGCGGTGAACTTGGACACGCTGAACAGGAGGTTGGTGACATAGCCGACGGTCAGGAACCTGAGGCCCCAGCGCAGCCAGCCGTCGAGTCCCTCGGTGCGGATCCAGGTCCAGATGAGCCGGGCGGTGATCAGACAGGCCGCCGTGTGCACGATCAGATAGAGGAGGATCTCCTCGCGCATGAAGGGCGTGGTGGCGTAGTACGTGTCCAGGTCCCGGATCTGTTCCACCGGCACGTCGGCGAGGGCGAACAGGACCCACAGCGCGACCACCACGGCCGTGTAGACGCCGACCACCCAGCGGGTCGCACGCCGTGTCTGCGCACGGCGGTCGGTGTGGCCGTTGCGCCAGTGCACGACCAGCAGCAGCCAGGACGCGGACAGCGCGGTGATCAGGGAGTACACCCAGGGGGCCGCGATGTTCGGGACGCCGGTGACCCGGTTGGTCCAGGCGATGGTGCTCGGGGCCGCGAAGACGAACACCGCGCAGGCGAGCAGCAGCACACCGCCGACGGCACGCAGCAGGGGGTCACGCCACAGCTTGACGATGCTGGGCAGTTTGATCGCCAGGGCCGCGCCCAGGACCAGGCCCGGCAGCCAGAAGGAGATGTACAGGCCGGTGAAGAACGCGGTCGGTCCCTCGGCCAGTTGCTGAGGTGTCACAGCGTCCCGCCTCCGCGTCCGCGGTAGCCGAGCGACCTCTGGAGGGGGTCGGGGGAGGCCGTGTCGCCTCGCCCCACCTGCAGGAAGGCGGCCGCGAGCCGGTGCCCGAAGTCGTCGGCCTCGGCCTCGTCCACCTCCCGGGAGCCGTTGCGGGCGGCCACGGTCAGGGCGACGGAGTCCCAGCCGGGCCGTCCGGCGAGCGCGTCCGCCGCGGCCGCGTGATGGTGGGCGTGACCCGCGTGCAGATGCCACAACTCATGGCCCAGGATGACCAGTTGCTGCATCTCCTCGGCCCGCTCCTCGACGATGACGAGGTCGAAGTCCTCGAACTCCACCCACAGTCCGGTCACCGCGATCTCGTCGGGGAACCGCTCGAAACGCAGGTCGACGAGGCGGCCGCCGCGGCGCGCGCTCATCTCCTGGCACAGCATCCGGCACAGCTCGGGCACGTCGGCCGGGGGGCGGGGCCGGGCCCGGACCGCGTCGGTGAGGTCGGAGACCAGATCGCGCATGGCCGGGGTCGCACGGGTGCGTCGTAGCGCCGAGGCGATCCGGGCCGCACTCCTGCGCGCGCCCGCGATGTCCATCCCACCCCCTGAGCTCTCCCGCCGCCGTAGGACGGGCTGTTCGAGACTACGCGCCCCGAACTGTCCCGTCACGCGATCCGATTTTGCCTGCGCACCCCATTGACTAGAAAGCGCTTCCTGCCTACGGTCCCGTTCGAAGTTACGAGCGCAATTCGAGATCTCGAACAGATGGGGCAGGGAATGGGACGACCTGACCTGAGCCGCCGGCATCTTCTCGCCGCGGCGGGCGGCCTGACCGTCGCCGCGAGCTTCGGCTTCGCGGCCCTCGGCACCGGGGCCGACGCGCTCGCCTCCGGCGCGGACACCCGGGTGCGCTACTGGAACCTCTTCAGCGGCGGCGACGGCGCCAACATGATCGCGATGCTGGACGCCTTCCGTAAGGCGCATCCGGACATCGACGTGAAGGACTCCACCCTCCAGTGGGGCAACCCCTTCTACACCAAGCTCGCCATGGCGGCCGCGGGCAACCGCGCCCCCGACCTCGGCGTCATGCACATGGGCCGGGTCACCGGCTTCTCGCCGGGCCGCCTCCTCGACCCGTGGGACGTCGACCTGCTCGCCAAGTACGGCGTCCGCGAACAGGACTACAACCCCGCGCTGTGGAAGCGCGGCGTCATCGACGGCAAGCTCTACGCCCTCCCGCTCGACATCCACGTCCAGCTCTGCTTCTACCGCAAGGACGTACTGGGCAAGGCGGGCCTGCTCGGCGACGACGGCCGGATGATCCCGGTCACCTCCACCGACGAGTGGTTCGACGTCCTGAAGAAGGCCAAGGCCGCCCAGAAGAAGGGCCTCCAGACGATCGGCCTGTGGACCAACGACCAGAACTTCCAGTGGTGGTTCTTCGTCGCCTTCTACACCCAGCTCGGCGGCAAGTGGTTCAACCCCGACAACACCGAGGTCCTCTTCGACCCCGACAAGGCCACCCGGGTACTGGAGTTCCTCCGCAAGCACGTCACCGACGGGTACGTCATCCCCGGCGCCCCCACCGGCGAACAGTTCATCAACGGCGCCCCCTTCACCTGGGAGGGCAACTGGTCCGTGCCGGTCTTCTCCGGCGCGAAGCTCGACTACGGGGCGACCCCGCTGCCGCCCGTCTTCGGCAGGCAGGCCACCCACGCCGAGTCGCACGCCTTCGTCCTGCCGCACCAGGCCGGCCGCGGCGGCGCCACCAACGAGGGCGCCCACGAACTCGCCGCGTACGTCGTCACGCACGCCCTCCAGTGGGCGGCCGGCGGTCACATCCCCGCGTACACGCCGACGCTCTCCACGGCCGCGTACAAGAAGCTCACCCCGCAGAACGAGTACGCCGGCGCCATGGACCACCAGGCCACCGAGCCGAAGGTGTGGTTCGCGGGCTCCACCGGCGTGCTCGCCCAGGACCTCGGCCCGGTCGTCGTCTCCTCGACGATGGGCTCCGCCAAACCGGACAAGGTCGCGCAGACGATGAAGAGCCATCTCACCAAGCTCCTCGCCTCGAAGAACCCGATGGACGGCAGGACCGCCGCGCAGGGAGGTGCGGTCGCATGACGACCAGCGCTCACATGACGACCGGAGCCGTCGCCGCACCGGCCCGCGCCAGGACCGCGGCCGCGACGGCCACCGTCCGCCGCAAGCAGGGCTTCCAGCACGGGGGTTGGTTCGTCGCCCCGTTCCTGGCGCTCTTCGTGCTGTTCGTGATCTGGCCGCTGCTGCGCGGCGTCTGGCTCAGCTTCACGGACGCCAACATCTCCGGCGACGGCGCGAACTTCGTCGGCCTCGACAACTACCGCGAGGCCCTGGGCGACTCGGCGATGTGGGACGCGCTCGGCCACAGCGCGTACTTCACGCTGCTGGTCGTCCCCTGCATCACCGTCCTCGCCTTCCTGCTGGCGATGCTCGCCCACCACATCGAGCGCGGCAAGTGGCTGTGGCGGCTGTGCTTCTTCGTGCCGTTCCTGCTGCCCTCGACGGTCGCCGCCAACATGTTCCAGTGGCTGTTCACCCAGGGCATCGGCCTGATCAACGAGACCTTCGGGCTCGACACGCCCTGGCTGACCGACAAGTCGTACGCGATGCTCGCCATCGTCATCGAGACCCTGTGGTGGACCGTCGGCTTCAGCTTCCTGCTCTACCTCGCCGCCCTCCAGGGCATCCCCGACCACCTCTACGAGGCCGCGAAGCTGGACGGCGCGAACGCCTGGCACCGCATGGTCCACATCACGCTGCCGATGCTGCGCCACATCACCGGCCTGGTGATCGCGCTCCAGATCCTCGCCTCGCTGCAGCTCTTCGACCAGGCGGTCGTGATGATGGACTTCGGGCCGGGACCGGAGGTCAGCACGCGCTCCTTCGTGCAGTACACCCTCGAACAGGGCTTCACCAGCTACCGCGTGGGCTACGCCTCCGCGATGTCCATCATCTTCTTCGTGATCATCGCAGTCGTCGCCCTGTCGCGGATGTGGCTGCTGCGCAACCCTGAGGAGGGCGGCCGATGACCACCGCCGTACCGGCCCGCAAGAGCCCCCGTAAGCCCTGGACACCCAGCCAGATCGTCCTCACCCTCCTCGGCGTCGCCGTGTCCGCCGTGTTCGTGGCACCGATCGCCGCGGCCCTGTTCACCTCCCTCAAGTCCGAGGCGGAGGCGGCCGAGATCCCGCCGCACTGGCTGCCGAAGGTCTGGACGGTCCAGGCGTGGAAGGCGCTGTGGGAGACCGGCAACATCACCAACTGGTTCGTCAACTCCCTGGTGGTGTCGGTCTGCGTCACCTCCGTGGTCCTGACCGTCAGCGCCCTCGCCGGATACGGCTTCGCCCGCACGGAGTTCCGCGGCAAGAACGTGCTCATGGGCATCGTGATGTCGGGGCTGATGATCTCCCCGGCGGTCCTCGGCGTACCCCTGTTCACCACGGTCCAGCAGATGGGGATGGTCGACACGTACTGGGGCATGATCCTCCCGCAGTGCGCACCGGCCGCGATGGTCTACATCCTCTACAAGTTCTTCCAGGGCGTCCCGCGGGAACTGGAGGAGGCGGCCTTCATCGACGGCGCGGGCCGCTGGCGGGTCTTCTTCACGATCGTGGTCCCGCTGGCCCGTCCCTCCCTGGCGGCGGTCGGCATCTTCACCTTCATCGCCTCCTGGAACAACTTCCTGTGGCCCTACATGGTGACCAACAACCCCGACCTGATGACCATGCCGAACGGCATCGCGACCGTCATGAACTCCTACGGCATCCAGTGGGCCCAACTCATGGCCGGGGGCCTCATGGCGGGCCTCCCGCTGATCATCGTGTTCGTCTTCTTCCAACGCCAGATCGTGGCGGGGGTGGCCCACACGGGGTTGGCGGGCCAGTGAGGAGTCCGAGTGTGAAGCGCCTGAGGTACGTGACTTTCCTGACCGCCGCCCTCATCGCCCTGCTCCCGACCACGGCCCAGGCCGACCCCACCTACCCCGACCCGCTTCCGATCAGCGGTCAGCAGATCATTCATGACCCGGCCGTCATTCATCTCAAGTCCGGTGGGTACGTGGCCTATTCGACCGGCGGTGTGATCGGGGCCCGGCTGTCCAAGGACCTCACGCACTGGAGCGACGCGGGCAACGCCTTCGCCGAGGCGCCGGGTTGGTGGTACGAGTACAACGACACCGGTGACCCGTGGGCGCCGGACATCTCCTACCGCGCGGGCCGCTACTGGCTCTACTACGCCGTCTCCTCCTGGGGCACCAACCACTCCGCGATCGGCGTCGCCACCTCCCCGTCCGGTCTCCCCGGCACCTGGACCGACCACGGCAAGGTCTTCACCTCCGAAACCACCGACTCCTGGAACGCCATCGACCCGGCGATCGTCCGGGCGGACGGCAGGCTGTGGATGTCGTTCGGCTCGTACTGGACGGGCATCCGCATGGTCGAGCTCAGCCCGGCCACCGGCAAGGCCCTCCCCGGCGCCGGCGTCCACCACCTGGCCACCCGCCCCGACGCCCCGTACGCCGTCGAGGGCCCGGCCCTCGTGAAGCACGGCCGCTTCTACTACCTCTTCGCCTCCTACGACGCCTGTTGTGCGGGAGTGAACTCCACGTACAAGATCAGGGTCGGACGATCCACCAAGGTCACGGGCCCGTACGTCGACAGCACGGGCAAGCCGCTCCTCGAGGGCGGCGGCGACCTGCTGCTGGCAGGACACGGGAGGTACATCGGCACGGGAGGCGAGTCGGTCTTCCGCACCCGCGGCCAGGACTGGCTGGCGTACCACTACTACGACGCAGAGGACAACGGCACACCGAAGCTGGGCCTGAACAGGCTCGGCTGGGTGCGTGACTGGCCCGTTGTCAAGTAACTCCGTTCCTGAAAGGTCCCCATGAGCAAGTCCACCGCCCGCTTCACGCTCGACCCCGCCTTCAAGGTCGGCGAAGTAAACCCCCGCCTCTTCGGCTCCTTCGTGGAACACCTGGGCCGCTGCGTCTACACCGGCATCTTCGAACCCGGCCACCCCTCCGCGGACGAGGACGGCATCCGCACCGACGTCCTGGAACTCGTCCGCGAACTCGGCGTCACCGCCATCCGCTACCCCGGCGGCAACTTCGTCTCGGGCTACAAGTGGGAGGACAGCGTCGGCCCGGTGGAGGACCGCCCCCGCCGCCTCGACCTCGCCTGGCGCTCCACCGAGACCAACCGCTTCGGCCTCTCCGAGTACATCGACTTCCTGAAGAAGGTCGGCCCCCAGGCCGAGCCGATGATGGCCCTCAACCTCGGCACTCGCGGTGTCGCCGAGGCCCTCGAACTCCAGGAGTACGCCAACCACCCGGCCGGCACCGCCCTCTCCGACCTCCGCGGGGCCCACGGCGACAAGGACCCCTTCGGCATCAACCTCTGGTGCCTCGGCAACGAGATGGACGGCCCCTGGCAGACCGGCCACAAGACGGCGACGGAGTACGGCCGGATCGCCGCCGAGACGGCCCGTGCGATGCGCCAGATCGACCCCGGCGTCGAACTCGTCGCCTGCGGCTCCTCCAGCCAGTCCATGCCCACGTTCGCCGAGTGGGAGGCAACGGTCCTCGCCGAGACGTACGACCTCGTCGACTACATCTCCCTGCACGCCTACTACCAGCCCGAGAACGGCGACGTGGACTCCTTCCTGGCCTCCGCCGTCGACATGGAGTCCTTCATCGAGAACGTGGTCGCCACCGCCGACCACGTGGGCGCGAAGCTCAAGTCCAAGAAGAAGATCAACCTCTCCTTCGACGAGTGGAACGTCTGGTACATCTCGGAGTGGCACGAGATCGAGAACTCCGGCGCGCGGGACTGGGCGGAGGCCCCCCGCCTCCTGGAGGACAACTACAGCGTCCTCGACGCGGTCGTCTTCGGTTCCCTCCTCATCGCCCTGCTGCGGCACGCCGACCGCGTCACCGTCGCCTGTCTCGCCCAGCTCGTCAACGTGATCGCCCCGATCATGACCGAGCCGGGCGGCCCGGCCTGGCGTCAGACGACGTTCTTCCCGTTCGCCCAGGCCTCGAAGTACGGCCGCGGCGAGGTCCTCGACGTACGGGTCGACTCACCGACGTACGAGACGAAGAAGTACGGCGAGACGGACCTCCTGCACGCCACCGCCGTGCGCGCCGAGGACGGCACGGTCACCGTCTTCGCCGTCAACCGGAGCCAGGGCGAGTCCCTGCCGCTCGAAGTCGCCCTGAGCGGCCTCGACCTCACGGACGTCGTCGAGCACAGCGTCCTCGCCGACGCCGACCCGGACGCCCGCAACACCCTCGACGCCCCCGACCGGGTCGCCCCGCACACGGCCGAGGGCACCGCGCTGAAGGACGGCACCCTCACCGCCGTACTGGAGCCGCTGTCCTGGAACGTGATCCGGCTCGCGTGACCGACCGGGCTACCGGCCGGGGGAGTCCACCGGTGTCACCGGCACTCCTCCGGCCGCGGCCCCCAGCAGCGTCAGGCGTACGTCACCGGGCCCCGACTCCGTCGTCCCGTCGGACAGCACCGCGAGCGCCAGGGTGTTGGTGCCGCGGGTGCGCAGGATGCCGTTGGGCAGCACGAAGGTGTGCTGCGGGCCCACGTCGTTGACGTACTGGCCCATGTTCCAGCCGTTGAGGAAGATCTGGACGCGGTAGGCCCGCCTCGGGTCGTCGTCGAGGGTGAGGCCGATGGAGGCGTCGGTGCCGGTGTCCACGGCGAGCCGGAACGTCGTCCGGTACCAGGTGACCCCCTGACGCCGGTCGGCGCCGGGCAACTCGGCGGATTCCCAGTGCTTTTCGGCGAAGCCCGGCAGATGCCAGCCCTTGCGCTCCCCGTACAGTCCGCCGTTGTTGAGCGGCCCGCGCACCGGGTCGGGTGCCGTCTCGCCCTGGATACGCCAACTCGCCTCCGGTGAACCGCCCTTGAAGGTGACCTGCGTCAACCCCCGGGCCGCTTTGTGGGAGTCGGCGGACCCGCCGTCCATGTCGTGTGCCGTCCGCCGGACGAGGACGGACAGGACACGGGGCGAGGACCCGGAGGGCGGCGGCACGTCGAAGGTGGCCGTCGCCGTCCAACTCCCCTTGCGCGCCGAGCGCTTGTCCGGAACCGGCATCCGGTGCGTGCCCAGCGGCTCGCCGTCCAGCCACGCCATCAGCAGCCCCTGCGTGCCGGTGCTGTAGGACAGGGACACCGACTCCAGCTCGTCCGCGCCCGTCAGGTGCCCCCGGTACCAGACGTCGCCGTAGTGGAAGCCGTAGTCGTCGGCGAACAGGACCGGTCCGTCCTCGGGGACCGGGGTGACGCTGAACGAGCTCGTGCGGTCGGCCCGCGTCCAGCCGGAGTCGTCGTAGTCCGGGAGGGACTCGAAGTTCTCGGTACGGCGCCGCCAGCCGCCCAGCGCGGGCAGCCGCACCTCGCCCACGCCGGGGATCGGGAGCTGTCCGGGTGTGGCGGGCATGTCCGCCCGCAGGCTGCCCATGGGGGTGGCGGAGGTGCGCAGCGGGCGGCCGTTCCAGGTGATCCGGTCCATGCCGCGCGGCCCCCACACCTCCATGCCCGTGCCCTCGACGGTGTCTCCGGTCAGGTGGGCGGTCGCGCCGTCCAGGGTGACCCCGCGCACCAGCGACGGCCCGTACACCAGCACCGGTCCGGTCGGGGTGTCCACCGGGAACAGCCGCAGCGACCAGGGGTCGTCGGCGAAGATCAGCAGCAGCGGGGTGTCGCTGCCGCCGCCCTCGATCCGCACCCGGGCCGGGCCGCCGACGCCCATCGGCACGGTGATCCTGAGGACACCGAGGTCGTAGTTCCACGCGGGTTGCGCGTCGCCCCGGGTGACCAGCGGCTCCTCCGGGCACTCCAGCAGGACCTGGGCCATCTCGCCGTGCGGGGCGGTGAACACGGCGACGTCCATCCGCCCGACCTTCAGGTACATCATGGGCTGCGCGGTGGCGTACTTGAGGGTGTGTCCGCCCAACTGCAGGTTCGCGGCGAGCAGTCGGGCGTCATGAGCGGCGACGGTGAACGCCACGTCGATCCCGGCGTCCGGGATCGTGGTGGTGATCGGCGCGGCGGTGTCGTTGCGCGCGACGTACACGTGGGAGCCGGTGTCCGGGTTGGTCAGGTGGTACACCTTCAGCCGCTCGTCGGCTGCCCGCACCGCGTCGGCCCGGTCCAGCTTGGCGAAGTCCGGCACGGTCCGCAGGAGATGGCCGAGCTGGTGCGTCGGGGCGAGCTTCGGTGTCGGCCGGCGCGCCTCGTCGATCGCCGCCCCGTAGTCGTACGACGTGTAGACCTGCGGTGCGGGCAGCCAGCCCCACGAGGTGCCGCCGAAGGTCATGTAGACGTTGTGCACGGTGATGCCGTTGGCGAGGTTGGTGAGCTGGAAGCGCCGCTCGTAGGCCGCGTCCCGGGTCCGCCGCGCCTCGGCGTACCCCTTGCCGTCGAAGGTGGCCCCGCCCCACGGATCGAACCAGCCGCCGCCGAACTCCGGGATGAACCCGGGCGTCCTGGGGCTGGCCGTGGCCCCGCCCTTCAGTCCGCCCACACCGAAGTCGCCCCAGTCGGGCGGCACTTCGGACGGCGCGGGATACCCGTCGAAGCCGTAGAGCCAACCACGCTCCTCGCCGCCGGTGTTGAAGGACCCGGGCGTCCAGTAGCCGTTCCTGCCCTTGTCGTTGTGGAACAGCGGGACGTCGATCCCGTCGGCGCGCACCTTCTTGTACAGGTGGGACATGTAGTCGCGGCCGAGGCTCTCGTCGACGAAGGCGTCGTACTCGTTCTCGATCTGGTAGAGCAGGACCGTGCCCCTGCCCTTGGTGAACAGGTGCCGCACGGCGATGGCGTTGACCTCGGTCAGCCACTCGTCGGCGTACGACAGATAGGCCGGGTCGGAGGTGCGGGCCCGGCCGGCGGTCGCCGCGAGCCAGCCGGGGAAGCCGCCGCCGTCGACCTCGGCGTTGATGTACGGGCCCGGCCGCAGGATCACGTACAGGCCGGTCTCGGTGGCCGTGCGCAGGAACAGGTCGAGGTCGCGGACACCGGTGAAGTCGTACTGGCCCGGGCCCGGGGAGTGGTAGTTCCAGGCCACGTACACACTCACCGCGTTGAAGCCGTGGGCGCGCATCTTCTGCAGGACGTCCCGCCACAACGACGGACTCGGCAGCCGGAAGGGGTGCATCTCGCCGGACCACAGCACCAGGCGCCGGCCGTCGACCACCAGCGAGTACTTGTCGTAACCGACCTTGTGCCGGACCCGGTCGGCCGCCGGCGCGCCGGGCGCGGGCCCGGTGGGCACGCTGTGGGAGGCGTAGGCCCGGGTGGTCTCCCCACCGCTGCCGCTCAGCGCGAAACCGAGCGCCGTGGTGCCGGCGAGGGCGCTGAATGTACGTCTGCTCAGCTCCAAGGGAGCGCCTCCTGGTGGTGCCGCGCTAGCGCCAGTCCGTCCGTGGGTGTGGGTGGTGTGCCTATTGTGGCGTGACCATTGTCTACGCCCGCACACCGCACAATTGCCGTATGAGGATCTCTGCACGGGCGGACTACGCGGTACGGGCGGTGCTGGAGCTTGCCGTGCGGCAGGGCACGGAGCCGGTGAAGGCCGAGGCCATCGCCGCGGTCCAGGACATTCCGCACAAGTTCCTGGAGGGGATTCTCGGCGACCTGAGGCGCGGCGGGATCGTCGACAGCAGGCGCGGCGGGGGCGGCGGTTACCGGCTCGCGCGCGAGGCCTCGGCCATCACGGTCGCGGATGTCATCCGCGCGGTCGACGGGCCGATCGTGTCGGTGCGCGGCGAGCGGCCCACCGGTCTGGAGTACACGGGTTCCGCACAGCCACTCCTCCCGCTGTGGATCGCACTGCGGGCCAACGTCCGCAAGATCCTGGAGGGCGTCACCATCGCCGACATCGCGGGCGACGCGCTCCCGGAGCCGGTGCAGCGGCTCGCGGCCGAACCGGCCGCGTGGGAGAACCCCTGAGGTAGAGAGCCCACCGAGGAGCTCCGCCTGCCTGTGTGACGTGGATCACGGTCAGGGGAAAACCTGTCGCCGGGGCCGGGCGTCTAGCAGGTGTGAGATCAGTCAGAGCGACGCTGCACGAGATGGGCGAGGAGCGTCTCGTCCGGCTGGTGGCCAAAGGCGACCGTGCCGCGTTCGAGGAGCTGTACCGCCGTACGTCGCCGTGGATGGTGGTGCGGCTGCGCCGCCGGTGCGTGGACGAGCAGATCGTCGCGGAGGTCATGCAGGAGACCTACCTGGCGGTGTGGCGCGCGGCAGGTGCATTCGCCGGGACCGCTGTCGGGGGGACGGCCACCGGCTGGCTGTGGACGATCGCGGCACGCCGCCTGGTCGACGCGTTCCGGCGCAGGGCTCACCACGCGGAGCCGCCACCGGCCGCCGCCCCGCCCGACGCGGCACCCGCCGCCGAGGAGTTGGCGCTCGCGGAGACCGTCGGCGGTGACGTCGGGGACGCGCTGCGCAGCCTCGCACCGGAGCTGAGACAGGTACTGCAGGCGATGGTGCTCGACGGGCTGTCCGTCCGGGAGACCGCGGTCCTGCTCGGGCTGCCCGAGGGCACGGTCAAGACCCGTGCCCGCCGGGCCCGTATCGAGATGCGGAGGGCGCTGGCATGAGTGTCGAACACGCGTCGAGGCGAATCATCGAGGGATACGTACGCGGCGGCGCGGACCTCTCCGCCGACGAGGTGTGGGCCGTGGAGGCGCATCTGGAGCTGTGCCGGGTGTGCCGTGACCGGCTGTCCGCCGCGGTCGGTGCCGGGGCGCCCGACGTGGCACGGCTCGTCGACACCGTGTGGTCCGGCCTCGAACCCCGACTCGCGGTCACCGCCACGATGCCGCGCCGACGGCGCTGGTCGGCGCGGCTGTCGAGGTGGATGACCCCCACGATGCTGCCGTGGCTGGCCATGACCGTGGGCGTGACGCTGCTGACCCTGCTGCTCGACCTCGCCTACACCGGTTCCGGCGAGGTGTCGCTGGTGCTGCTGCTCGCCCCGGTGCTGCCCGTGCTCGGCGTCGCGGCGTCCTGGTCGCGCGGTCTGGACCCGGCCTACGAGCTGACGGCCTCGGTGCCCAGGAGCGGGCTCTATCTGGTGCTGCGGCGCACCGCGTCCGTGCTCGGTGTGGTGGTCCCCGCGCTGCTGGTGGGCGGCTGGGCGACGGGAGTGATGGTGGTGCAGTGGTTGCTGCCCTGTCTGGCCTTCACCTCGATGACCCTGGCGCTCGGCGGTGTCATCGGTGTGACCCGAGCCGCCTTCGTGCTGGCCGCTGTGTGGGCCGGTGCGGTCGTGGCGCCGACCCTGGCCACCAGCCGTACGACCTTTGCCCTGCAGACGGGCGGTCTGGCCGTGTGGGGACTGATCCTCGCGCTCGGTATCGGTGTCGTGATCGCGCGCAGAGGCGCGTACACCCTGCTGGGAGCTCATCGATGACCATCCGAAAGAACTCGGGAGAGGAACACCGCATGACGTCCGCCGTGAGCGCGGCCGACATCGCACCGACGCCCTACGCCTGGGAGATCCAGGCCACCGGGCTGAAGGTCAGGGTCGGCAGGAAACGGATGGCCGTCGACGGCCTCGACCTCTCGCTGGGCATCGGCGTCCACGGACTCCTCGGCCCCAACGGGGCGGGCAAGACCACTCTCATCCGGACTCTGGCCACCGTGCTGCGCCCCACCGAGGGCACCCTGGAACTGCTCGGCGAGCCCGTGGGCGGCCTGGGCGAGCACCGTGCGGTGCGCCGCCGAATCGGCTATCTGCCGCAGGAGTTCGGCTACTACAAGCGCTTCACCGTGCGCGAGTTCGTCGAGTACATGGCGTGGCTGAAGGAGGTGCCCAAGGCGGACATCCCCGCTGCGGTACAGCGTGCCGTGGAGCGGGTGGGTCTGGCGGACCGCGCCGACGAGAGGATGAAGGCCCTGTCGGGCGGCATGGTGCGCCGGGTCGGTATCGCCCAGGCCATTGTCAACGACCCGACGATCCTGCTCCTCGACGAGCCGACGGTCGGCCTGGACCCGGCGCAGCGGCTGCGCTTCCGCGAGCTGCTGCAGGAGTTGGGCACGGACACCTGCGTGCTCGTCTCGACCCACCTGGTGGAGGACGTCGCCGCCGCCTGCACCGACGTGGTGCTCTTCGCCGAGGGGCGGCTGGTCTTCAAGGGGCCTCCGGACGAACTGGCCTCGGTGGGTGGCCCGGAGCACGAGGGCGACAGCCCGCTGGAGCGCGGCTACTCGGCCATGCTGATCAACCCCGCGCAGTCAAGGGGGACTTGGTGAACTGCCGTGTTCTGCGCATCGAGTTGAGGCGTTCGGTCGCCCCGTGGGCCGGCGTCGCGGTCCTGGTGCCGGCGCTGGCGTTTCTGTACCTGTTCCCCGGACAGTGGTGGAGCGGCACCACGGCGTGGACGGCCCAGTGGACGTCCATGGCCCTGTGGACCCGCTCCCTGCTGTTCTACCTGTGGCCGCTTGCCGTGGGGCTCGGGGCGTTGCAGGGCCTGCGTGACCATCGCTCGAAGATGTCCGAGCTGCTGGCGACCACATCGCGGCCCGCCCGCCACCGCGCTGCCGTGCTGGCGGGCACGACGGCGATCACCCTGGCCTCGGCCTTTGCGCTTCTCGTCCTCGTGGGTGGGGTCCAGGTGCTCGCCCACACCGAGTACATGCACCTCGGCTGGTTGCCGATCTCGCTGGTGGGAGCGCTCTCGCTCGTCGCGGGGGCCGTGCTGGGCATGGGGGCCGGGCGGGCTCTGCCGTCGCCGCTCACCCCGCCCGCGCTGGCCATGGGCGCCTTCGTGTTCACGGCCCTCATGCACATGTCTGTGGGCAGGACGGAGACGACCACGGCGGCGGGGGTTCCGGCCACGGCGCCGAACCGGATCTCGCTGCTGTCACCGGCGGTTCAGGAGGTGCGGGATGCGCTCGTCACACTCTCCGCCTCCGTGCACGTCGGCCAGACGATCTGGCTGCTCGGCATGGCCGCGACCGGCGTCGCGCTGCTCGTCGCCGCGACCCCGCGCGCCCGGCTGATCGCCCTGACGCCCGTCCTGGCGGGCGCGGTGATCGCCCTGCTCGTCCTCCCTTCCGAGCCGCGCCGGATGTACGTCGTCGACAAGGCCGCCGCGGAGCTGGTGTGCGACGGCCCGGTGTGCGTGACTCAGACGCAACGGGCACGACTCGCGGACCTGGCGGGTCCCGGTGAAGAGGCGCTGCGCCTGCTGCGCGACGCCCTGGGCAGCCAGGCGCCGGTCTCGGTGCGGGAGAACACCGCCCTACTGCCGGAGGGCTTCATGCCGCGGTGGTCCCGCACAACCGTGCTTTTCGACTTCGACGACGACATCATCGCCACCGCGAAGGGCGAGGAGCTGACCCGGGCCCTGATCGCCAAGGGCATGGTGCCGGGATGCACCCCCACCGGCTGGAGCGGCTTCGGGAATGATGAATTCGCGCAGGCCGTCGCGCTGGGCTGGGTCCTCGGGGACCTCAAGCCGCTTCCTGGCACGTTGTCAGCAGGTTTGCGCCGCGAGGTCGACGCCGAGACCCGCCCCGTGTGGAACGAACTCAAGGCGCTTCCGCGGGCCGAGCAGCTCTCGCGGATCAACGCGATGCGCGCCGCGGCGCTGTCCTGCAAGGGCGACCCGTTCGACGCACTGAAAGGTGGCGCGTCCCGGTGAGATGGCTGACGCTGTACGCGCGCTCGCGTCAGGTACCCGCGGCGCTCGCCGCGGTGCTGATCGGCGCGGTGACCCTGTGGGCGCTCGCCCGGGACGGGAACGCGGAGCCCGGTGATCCGCGTATGCCCGTGCTCGTCCTCACCACAGGGGCGATGGCGGTCTCGGTCGGGCTCGGCGGGCAGGACCTCGCGCTGGACCGGACGGCCGCGATCCGCTGGATTCCCCGTAGAGCTGCGCACGTGCTGCTTGCCGGCGCGGCCGTCGCCGCGTCGCTGCTGACGGTGCAGGCCATGGGCGTGTCCATGGCCACCACCGCGTTCGTCGTCCGGGACAGCGCGGGCCTGATGGGTCTGGTCGCCCTCGGTGCGGCGCTCTCGGGCAGCCAGTACGCATGGACGCTGCCGTTCGCCTGGCTCTCGCTGGTGTTCCTCGCCCCGCCCCCGACGAGTACGCCGATGCACGTGGCGATGTGGATGCTGCTGCCTCCCGGCACGGCGGCGGCCACCTGGACGGCCCTGGTCCTCACGGTCGTCGGCACCACGGCGTACGCCGTCGCCGGTCCGAGGCGTTAGTAAGCCAACTGACCCTGTTTACACGTGAGTTCGGCCAACACCGGAATGGCTGGAGTTCGCCCTGGCGGTGTCACAGGGCGCTCCCTACGATTCGATCGCCGCGGTGCTTCACAGAAACCACACAGGTTCTCCACGCTTCAACAACAGCGCAGAGGAGAGACCCCCCATGGCAAGTGGACTGATTCTGGGCGGCGCCGTCGCCGCCCTTCTCACCGCGGCGGTGCCCGCGCACAACCCGTCCGGCGGGTTCGTCGACCCGCCCCCGGACAAGATCGTCATCGACGTCGCCACGGTGAACGGCTCCGGCTGTCGCGCCGGCACTGCGGCCGTCGCCGTCTCCGAGGACAACACCGCGTTCACGGTGACCTACAGCGACTACCTCGCCCAGGTCGGCGGCAACTCCGACCCCACGGCGTTCCGCAAGAACTGCCAGCTCAACCTGATCGTCCATGTCCCGCAGGGCTTCACCTACGCCATCGCCGAGGCGGACTACCGCGGCTTCGCCTCGCTCCAGGCCGGCGCGAGCGGCGTCCAGCGGGCCTCGTACTACTTCCAGGGCTCCTCGCAGACGGCCGCCAAGACCCACACCTTCCCCGGCGCCTACAACGACAACTGGCAGGCGACCGACACCACCGACTGGGCCCAACTGGTCTGGGCCCCCTGTGGAGTTCAGCGCAACTTCAACATCAACACGGAGGTCCGCGTGAACGCGGGCACCTCCTCGCCGTCCAAGGTCAGCTTCATGACGATGGACTCGACCGACGGCGACATCAGCACCGTCTACCACATGGCGTGGAAGGAGTGCCCGGGCAAGTGAAGGGGTGTCGCCCGCCGCTCTTTTGGGCGGCGGGCGACGCGTTGATCAGCGTTCGACGCCGAGCGTCAGGGTGCCGGAGTAGCCGGCCGAGGGGCTGCTGCCCAGGGCGGTCAGGGTCAGGAGGCCGGACGCGGCGCCGCCGTCGTCGTAGATCCCGTCCTGGGCGAGGGTGGTGCGGCGGACCGTGTTGGCCGAGTACGGCGAGAGGGCGCCGACCTTGGCGGTGACCGTCTCGTTGAAGAAGAGCTGGCCGGTGTGGAGTTCGGTGCCGCCGGTGAAGGAGCCGTCGGAGGTGAGGGTGACGTTCACGTGCACCTTCACGTGGATGTGGACGCAGCGGCCGATGTACCAGCCGGGGTAGACCGTCGTGATGCGGGCGACGCCACTGGAGTCGGTGAGCACGCCGCCGCGCAGGAAGGTGCCGCTGTCGGGCTCGTTGTGGCCGTTGTTGCCGACGTAGCCGGAGTACTCGCCGAGTGCGTCGCAGTGCCAGATCTCGACGAGGGCGTTGCTGATCGTGGCGCAGGTGTCGTCGTCGACCACGGTGAGGGCGAGTTTGAGCGGGAAGCCGGTCTTGCCCTCGGTGATGTCGGAGCGGACGTACTGGCCGTCGAGGTAGTAGGGGCCTTCGGTCATCTCCCGGGTGAGGGTGCAGACGGCCGCGGCGGCCACGGGGGCCGCGTCGGGGGACGCCTGGGTGTCGGAGGTGGCGGCGCCCACGGCGAGGCTCACCGCGGTCGCGCCGGTGGCGACCAGGACGGTGCGGCGGGCGATGGTGTCTCTCGTGGGGGTCTCATTCATGGGGGTGTCTGTCATGAACACGGCACCCTAGAAGCCGTTTCTGTTGATGGGCTGTCAGTTCGGCAAAGTGAGGGTCCGTCAAGTTTCTTGCGAGACAGCTTGCGGTGTCGGGTTGCGGTGTCGGCGGGGTGGGCGCGGTACCGTATCGGGGCGTATGCCGACAAGGAGGGTAAATGGGGCTTACCGTGCGGGTCGAACGGCGCATCGCGGAGGACTTTCCCGGCCGGGAGGGCGAGGTGGTCGGCGATCTCCTCACCGAACTGGTCAACCACCTGACCGACCGGGGCGACCAGGAGGACAAGGAGCGGATCGCCGCCGCGACGCTGCTGTGCGGACAGGGCCGGGTGGACCGGCTCCTGGACGCCGTCCAGCTGGCCAAGGAGGACTGGCGGGACGTGCTGGTGGGGGCGGGGCTGGCGGAGGCGGGGTGGAGGGAGCGGTTGGAGGCGGACTTCGGTCCGGCGGTCGCCTCCGGCTGACGTGGGGGTGTGGGCCCCACCGCGGCCGAGGTGGCGGTGGGGCCGCCGCCCTGCTGACTCCGGCCGACGGTGGCTTCACCGTGCCGCGGATCCCGGTCACCCAGGTTGTGAGCGCCGGGGTGCGTGTATGGACACCCACGTCGTCGATGCGGCAGCTGGGACCCCAGGGGGCGGCCAGGCCCCACACCCATGGAGGCGGCCACGGCGTGGACGCCGTCGTGCTCCACGCGCATCACCGGGGTCTTGCGGATCTTGCCGCTCCCGGCCCCCAGGGCTGGTCAGGACGGGTGACTCAGGCGTGGGCGTCGTCGTAGTCCAGGGCGCCGCCCAGTTCGCGGGAGGCCTCGGCCTGGGCGAGGAGTTGCTTCGCCTTGGCCTCGGCGGCCTCGATGGCGTCCGCGCCGGCGACGAAGCGCTCCAGGGGCTTGTCCTGGCCGGCGATGCTGAGCAGGGCGCGGGCGAGCTTGGCGGGGTCGCCGGGCTGCCGGCCGTTCATGCTCTTCATGCCCTCGACCCGCGGGGCGGTGCGCGGGGCGTAGTCCTCGATGGACAGCTCGGGCCAGATGGTGGAGCCGTCCACGAGGAGTTCGGTGCGGAAGTAGCCAGGCTCCACGACCGTGGTGCGGATGTTGTACGGCTCCACGTCGTGGCGCAGGGACTCCATCCAGCCCTCCTCCGCGAACTTGGAGGCCGCGTAGGCGGAGGTGAACTCCATTCCGACCAGGCCGGCGGTCGAGGTGATGGTGATGACGTGGCCGTCGCGCTGTGCCCGCATGACAGGCAGGACGGCGCGGGTGACGTTCATCGGACCGAAGAGGTTCGTCTCGAACTGCCGGCGCATCTGCGTGGGCGAGATCTC
This sequence comes from Streptomyces sp. NPDC024687, assembly GCF_055559055.1. Lineage (NCBI taxonomy): Bacteria > Bacillati > Actinomycetota > Actinomycetes > Kitasatosporales > Streptomycetaceae > Streptomyces > Streptomyces sp. NPDC024687. Next base: position 614,027 of record NZ_JBVHLJ010000001.1, read on the forward strand.
CTCGAAGTAGCCGGTGAAGAGGTTACCGGCGTTGTTGATCAGGACGTCGATGCGGCCGAAGCGGTCGACGGCGGCCTGCGCGGCGGCCTCGGCGTCCTCGAGGCTGGTGACGTCGAGCTTGGTGACCAGCAGGTCGTCCTGCGGTCCGCCCAAGGCCTTCTCGACCTCTTCGGGGCGGCGGCCGGTGGCGACGACCTGGTGGCCGGCGGCGAGGGCCTCGCGGGCGATGTCCGTGCCCAGGCCGCGTCCGGCACCGGTGACGAGAATGACCTTGCTCATGCGGAGTTTCCTTTCAGGTGCCGCGATCCGGCGCCCGGTGTGTGCGGGGGTGTGCGTGCAACAGAACCCGCTGTCACGCGCTGGTGGGAGTCCCTGATGAGGGGGTCACTGACAGGGACCCCCACCCCGGCGCAAGCGCTCGTAGAGTGAAGCCCATGGCAGGCAGAAACGACCCACAAGGCAGCAACCGCGACATCCGTGATGATTTCCGCGCGGAGATCCGGGAATTCCTCGGCACGCGACGCGCCAGGGTCACCCCCGAGCAGGCCGGACTGCCCCTGTACGGCGGAGAGCGCCGACGGGTCACCGGGCTGCGCCGCGAGGAGGTCGCCCTGCTCGCGGGCATCTCCAGCGAGTACTACACCCGGCTGGAGCGCGGCAACGCCACCGGTGTCTCCGAGAGCGTCATCGAAGGCATCGCGCAGGCACTCCAGCTCGACGAGGCCGAACGTCTCCACCTGAACGACCTCCTGCGCGGCGCCGGCACCACCCGCCCACCACGCCGCCGGCCCGCTCAGCAGCGCGTCCGGCCGACAGTGCGGCGCGTCCTCGACTCGATGGCCGGCACACCCGCGTTCGTCCTCAGCGGCCGCGGGGACATCCTGGCCGCCAACCACCTCGGGCGCGCCCTGTTCTCCCCGGTCTACGCCGACCCGCTGCGGCCGCCGAACAACGCCCGGTTCGTCTTCCTCAGCCCGCACGCGACCGAGTTCTTCCGCCACTGGGACGAGGTCGCCAACGACGCCGTCGCCATGCTGCGCGCCGAGGCCGGCCGTGACCTCTACGACCGGCGGCTCACGGACCTGATCGGGGAGCTGTCCACCCGCAGCGAGGAATTCCGGCGCCGCTGGGCCGCCCACAACGTCCGGATGCACACCACCGGAGTGAAACTCCTTCACCACCCGGTCGTCGGCGACCTCGACCTGCCCTTCGAGACCTTTCCACTGGGCGACGGCCCCAGCCAGTTCCTCCTCACCTACACCGCCGAGCCCGCGTCCCCCTCGCAGGACGCCCTGAACCTGCTGGCCAGCTGGGCCGCGAGCAACGACGACATCGAGCGGTCCGCCATGGACGACGGCTCCGAGCCGGCCGAGACGCCCGACTGAACGGATCGCCGTACGCACCGCTTACTTCCCGGGTAATCGACCCCGGTCGGCCCCGCCTGCCAGGCTTGTCCGCGTACGGAGCCCCACCGACCGGGAGGACGCCATGACCGCCTACGCCATAGCCCACCTGCGGGAAGCCGCGCCGCATCCGGAGATCGCCGAGTACATCGAGCGCATCACCGCCACCTTCGAGCCGTACGGCGGGCGCTTCCTCGTGCACGGCACGCAGCACGAGGTGAAGGAGGGCGGCTGGCCGGGACATGTCGTGGTGATCGGATTTCCCGGGATCGCGCAGGCGCGGTCCTGGTGGGACTCCGCCGCGTACCAGGAGATCGCGCCGCTGCGTTCGCGCCACATCGCGGGCGACATCATCCTCGTCGAGGGCGTTCCCGACGGCTACGACCCGGCGGTCACCGCGAAGGCGATGCGGGACGCGCTCGCTTCCTGAGCAGTTGAAGACTGGGGCGACTGACGTACGGAAGGGGGAGGTGCACGTGCCGGACGGACGTGAGGTGGACCAGGCGGAGTTGCTGGGTGCCGCCAAGGACGAGGACCGGGCCCGTAGCCTGCTCCGCGCGTTGCGCACCCTGAGTCGACATCGACATCAAGTGGTGGCCGGATGACTGGCGCGAGCCCGGCGTCGTCCCGTCTGATCGCGACGGTGGACGCCCTGCGGACGGCACTGGCTCAGAGCCCGGACGTGCTCTCGTTCACGCTCGGCGGGACGATCGACGAGGAGACGGCCGCCGCCGCGGAGGCGGACGGGGTGCCGCGGGAGTTCCTGGACTTCTGCCGGGTGCTCGACGGCGCGAGCTGCGGGCCGTCCGTGCAGCTCTTCGGCCTTGAGGAGGCGTTGGAGCACCAGTTCTTCTGCGAGCCGGTGGTCGACTCCCCGCTGCCGCTGTCCCCCGAGAAGCTCTACTGCGTCGGGATGATCCAGGAGGCCCCGGTCTTCCTCGACCGCGCGGGCGGCGGCGTCCTCGGAGCCCCGGAAGCAGGCCCGGACTGGGTCGACGAGGAGCGCTTCGAGCAGCTCGCGCCGGGCCTCGGGACGTTCTTCCTGGGGGGCCGGCCACTGCCGACGCGTACAAGCGGCTCGCGCTGGTCGACGACGAACTGGTGGAGTACGACGACTGGCTGAAGCTGCTGCGACGGGCGGGTCTCGCCGACTGATCCGCCCCTACGCTCACGGAGGGATGGCAGAGACGCATGGCCACCCATGACGAGATGACGGAGCTGTTCCGCGCGGACCGCGTGGTCACGCTGGACCGTGCCGTCGCCGTGGAGCGCGGACTGTCCGAGGCCGACACCGAGGTGCTGTGCGAGGCCGGTGTCCCCGTCTTCGTCGACGTGCTGTTCACCCTCGACACCGCCGAGGAGGGACCCGATCCCTTCACCGTGGTCCCGGTGACCGCGGGCGGCGACGAGACCCACATCCTCGTGCTGGGCGGCCCCACCGACGACCCGGCGATGCGGTACTGCCTCGACATGGACCGCGGCTACGTCATCCTCACGTCCTTCGACGCGGAGCCGCGCGCCGAGATCGTGAACCGCACCCTCCCCGACCTCGTCGAGTTCCTGTACCGCTTCGCGCTGCGCACCAGACACCTGGAGCAGGCCGCGCCCCAGGACCGCGCCCCGTACACCGACAAGCTCGTCGAGTACCTCAAGGCCCGCGACCCGTACGCGTTCGCCCAGCCGGACAGCTGGTGGTCGATGTTCTTCGAACAGGTCGGCTGAGACCCACGGAGCCGTGACCCCGGCGGCCCCTCACAGGCTCCGCCGGAGGACGACTCCGCCTTCTACTACCGCGTGCACAGCCCGGTGGTCCTCGTCGAGTACGACGCCCAGGCCCCGCCCTTCTACAAGGGCGACGCTTCGGCGACCCCCAGCACGAGCTCCGCCGCCGGAGGCCCCGGCGGCGGAACCCCGTCCCAGGAGCACATCCACACCATCATCCGCACCCCCAACGGCGGCGACTACGGAATCGATCTCCTCAAGCTGCACCTGGAGCAGGACCACTGACGGCGACCGAGGCGTGCGCGAACCATTGACGCGCAAGGGGTTCGATTCTACGGTCCGTCCGAAGCTCTGATCGGTGATCGCCATATCGAACACCTCCCCCCACTCAAGGAGCGTCGACGTGCGCCGCACCTCACTTCTGGCCGTCCCCGTGGCCTTCCTGCTGGCCCTGATCCCGGGCACCGCCTCCGCGTACCCCAACCCCGGAACCGTCACCGGTGCCACCACCATCCACGACCCGACGATGATCCGTACGTCGGCGGGCCGTTACCTGCTGTACGGCACCGGCGGCGGCCTCGGCTACCGCACCTCCACCGACCGGATCGCGTTCACGGCCGGCAGCGACGCCTTCTCCACCAAGCCGGGCTGGTGGTCGTCGTACGCCACCGAGGCCTGGGCGCCCGACATCTCCTACCAGGGCGGCAAGTACCTGATGTACTACGCCGTCTCGACCTTCGGCTCCAACAAGTCGGCGATAGGGCTGGCGACTTCGAGCACCGGTCTGCCCGGCTCCTGGAGCGACCAGGGCACCGTGTACACCTCCACCACCTCCAGCGACTACAACGCCATCGACCCGAACCTGTTCGTCGACGGCGACGGCAAGTGGTGGCTGTCCTTCGGCAGTTGGTGGACCGGCCTGAAGATGATCCAGATCAACCCGGCCACCGGCAAGCAGCTCTCCACCAACACGACCCGGTACTCGATCGCCTCCCGCCCGACCGGGACCAAGGCCGTCGAGGCGCCGTACATCGTCAAGCGGAACGGCTACTACTACCTCTTCGCGTCCTACGACACCTGCTGCGCCGGCACCAGTTCGACCTACAAGGTCAAGGTCGGCCGCGCCACCAGCATCACCGGGCCGTACGTCGACAAGAACGGCGTCTCGATGATGAACAACGGCGGCACGGCGGTCCTGGAGTCCCACGGCAGCATCATCGGCCCCGGCGGACAGTCCATCATGAACGACTCCGACGGCGACCTGATCGTCTACCACTACTACGACGGCAACGCCAACGGCACACCCAAGCTCGGCATCAACCTGCTGAACTGGAGCAGTGGCTGGCCTGTCGCCTACTGACCCGGTCGGACCCGTGGGCGCCGCTCAGCCGGTCTGGCCCATCCCCGCCGCGTTCGGCCAGCTCTGGGCGTTGGGCCACCCGGTGGCGGGCGCCTGGGACAGTTCCTGCGGAGCCCCGGGTGCCGGGGCGGTCATGCCCCGCACCTGTGCGGCCGTGAGCCCACCACGGGCCGGCACTCCCACCGGAGTCGGCCCGCTGGGCGGTGCGAAGGGCGCCGGAGCCGGCGGAGGCGTCGGCATCGGGGCCGGCGCGGGGGCGGGGGCGGGGGCTGGGTCAGGCATGGGTGCCGGCGCCGGCATCTGGGCCGGCATCGGCATCCCCGCGCCCATGGAGCCCATGGAGCCCATGGAGCCCATGGACGCAGCCGGCGCCATCGGCGCCGGCGCGGCCACCGCCATCGGCTGGGCGACCGGCATCGGCATGCCGACGCCTGCGCTCATCCCGCCACCGCCGACGGCCATCGCGGCCAGGTCCTGCATGCCCGCCCCGTTGGTCTGGCCGACCAAGCGGTCCACTGCCGCCGTACCCGAGCTGTAGCCGGTCCCTTGAGCGAGCTCGGGCACGACGGCTCCCCTCCTGGTCCCGTAGAGCACCTGTTCCAGGCCGGACACCAGGCGACGCACGTCCACCTGGGGGCGCACCACGAGACGCAGGAAGCGGCTTGAAGAGCCGATCTTGTTGCCGCACTCGCGGACGAGGATCCGGTGCTCGGTGAGCATCCGGTCCCGGACCACGGTGCCTTCGGCACCCACGGGCAGGCGCACGAAGAGGAAGTTCCCCTGGGAGGGGTAGACGGTCAGGCCGGGCAGCGCGGAGAGCTGGCTCGCCATGTCGAGGCGGTCCCGGCGGACCTGGTGGAGGCTCTGCGCGTACTCGGCGCCGTGCTCCTTGAGCATGAACACCACGTACTCGGCGAAGGCGTTGAGGTTCCACTTCGGCAGCATCGAGCGGACCCGGCCCGCCAGCGAGGGGTTGGCGACCATGTAGCCGAAGCGGATGCCGTGCAGGCCGAAGTTCTTGCCGAGGCTGCGCAGGACGATGACGTTCGGCCGGATCATCGCCTCCTGGACGACGCTCGGCTCCTGCTCGGCGTCCGCGAACTCCAGGAACGACTCGTCGATGACGATGAGGTCCAGATCGGCCATGGCGTCCATGAACTGCACGAGCGCGTGCTTGTGGAGGAAGCCGCCGTCGGGGTTGTTCGGGTTGCAGATGACCGCGACCCGCGTGCCCCGGGTGCGTATGAACTCGGCGTACTGCGCGAGGTCCAGGGCGAATCCGCTGGACTCCTGGAGCGGGAACATGTCGACCCGCTTGCCGGTCTCCATCGGCTGGTCGGTCCAGCGGCCGAAGGTGGGGACCGGGATGGCGAGGGACTCGCGGACCAGCAGGTGGTCGATCCAGGTGATCAGTTCGGTCGAGCCGTTGCCCATCGCCACGGCCTGCGGCGGGAGTTGGAGCAGGTTGCACAGCTCGGCGGTGATCGTGTCGGCGCTGGACGGGTAGTAGGTGATGATGTCCTTCAGCCGCGCGGCCATGGTGTCCATCATCGCCGGAGTGGGAAAGTAGGGATTGCAGGGGATACAGAAGTCCACCGGTCCCGTCCCGTCGCCGCCCTCGCGCGCCAGCGCCGCCATGGACGGGCTGTGCGCAGCCGTGCTGCGGAACAACGAGGTGACGTTGTCGGCCATCGAACCTCCGTATGGGGCGGACCCGGCGGGGACGACCGGGTCCGTCGTCATTGGGTGGCCCGCGCGGGGGAGCACGGGCCGCCCTTACATACGGACGCCTGAGTGGCGCTGTTCAACGGGTGTGAAAGAAGTGTGAGTTCGGGAACCCCGGGCCCGAAGTCGTCATCTCACCAGGTCAGACGCCGAACGAGTGAATCGTCGTGGTCCGGTATGTCCGGCCCGGACGCAGCACCGTCGAGGGGAACGACGGGTGGTTCGGCGAGTCCGGGAAGTGCTGTGTCTCCAGGCACAGCGCGTCGCCCTGGCGGTAGGTGTGACCGCCGGTGCCGGTGAGGGTGCCGTCGAGGAAGTTGCCCGAGTAGAACTGCAGACCCGGCTCGACGGTGGAGATCTTCAGCGAGCGGCCCGACGACGGGTCGCGCAGGGTCGCCACGTGCTCGGGCTCGGCCGTGACGCCCTTGTCCAGGACCCAGTTGTGGTCGTATCCCTTGGCGAAGACCTGCTGCTCGTGACCGGCGCGGATGTCCCGGCCGATCCGCTTGCCCTCGCGGAAGTCGAAGGGGGTGTCCGCGACCTCCGCCGGCTCACCGGTGGGGATCAGACCCGAGTCGGTGGGCGTGTAGCGGGAGGCGGCGATGCGCAGCTCGTGGTCCTCGATGGTGCCGGTGCCCTCGCCGCCGAGGTTCCAGTACACGTGGTTGGTCAGGTTGACCACGGTGGCCTGGTCGGTGGTGGCCTCGTAGTCGATCCGCCAGTCGCCGTGCCGGGTGAGGGTGTACGTCACCTTCACCTCGAGGGTGCCCGGGTAGCCCATCTCGCCGTCGACCGACGTGCAGTACAGGTGCAGGCCGACGTCCGAGCCCTCGGTGAACGGCTCGACGTCCCACACCCGCTTGTCGAAGCCCTGGGTGCCGCCGTGCAGGCTGTTGACCCCGTCGTTGACGGAGAGCTGGTGGCTCTTGCCGTCCAGGGTGAACTGCCCCTTGGCGATGCGGTTGCCGTAACGCCCGATCAGCGCGCCGAAGTACGGGGTCTTGGTGACGTAGTCCTCGATGTTGTCGAAGCCGAGGCAGACGTTCGCGTACCGTCCGTCCCGGTCCGGGATCTCCAGGGACTGCACGATCCCGCCGTACGACAGGACCTTCAGCCGGGTGCCGCCGTTCTCCAGCGACCACCGGTCGACCTCGGTCCCGTCGGCGAGCCTGCCGAAGAGCGTCTTCACCGGTCTTTCCTCTCCTCCCATGGGAAGGGCCCCGCCTTCAGGCGGGGCCCGATCCGTTCGGTCCGGTCTACGAACCGACCCTGCGCTTGTTCCACACGTCGAAGCCGACCGCCGCCAACAGGGCCAGGCCCTTGATGACCTGCTGCCAGTCGGTGCCGACGCTGAGGAGGTTCATGCCGTTGTTCAGCACACCGAGGACGAGACCACCGATGATCGCGCCGAGGACGGTACCCACACCGCCGCTCATGGACGCGCCACCGATGAACGACGAGGCGATGGCCTCGAGTTCGAAGCTCAGGCCCGCCTTCGGGGAGGCCGCGTTGAGGCGGGCCGCGACCACCAGGCCCGCCAGGGCCGCGAGCACGCCCATGTTCAGGAAGACAAGGAAGGTGACCTTCTTGTCCTTGACGCCGGACAGCTTCGCGGCCGGCAGGTTGCCGCCGATCGCGTAGATGTGCCGGCCGAAGACCGCGTTGCGCATGACGTAGCCGTAGCCGACCACCAGCACACCGAGGACGATCAGGATGATCGGCGCGCCCTGGTAGCTGGCGAGCAGCATGGTGACCGCGAGGACCGCCGCGGCGATCGCGACGAGCTTGAGCAGGAAGGCGTTCCTGGGCAGCACGTCCAGCGCGAACTCCTGCTGGCGCTTGCGGTCGCGGACCTCCTGGTAGACCACGAAGGCCAGCAGCGCGAAGCCCAGCAGCAGGGTGATGTTGTGGTAGTTGGTCTCCGGGCCGACCTCCGGCAGGAAGCCGTTGCCGAGCTTCTGCAGCCCGTTCGGGAACGGGCCGAGGGTCTGGCCCTCCAGGAGGATCTCCGTCAGACCGCGGAAGAGCAGCATGCCCGCCAGGGTGACGATGAACGACGGTATGCCGAGATACGCGATCAGGTAGCCCTGGACCGAGCCCGCGACCGCGCCCACCACCAGGGTCAGCACCAGCGCGAGCGGCCAGGCCACGTCGTGCTGGACCGTCAGTACGGCGGCGAACGCGCCCACGAAGGCGGTCAGTGAACCGACCGACAGGTCGATGTGCCCCGCGATGATCACCAGCATCATGCCGATCGCGAGGATCAGGATGTAGCTGTTCTGGAGCACCAGGTTGGAGACGTTGCGCGGCAGCAGCAGGTCGCCGTCGGTCCACACCGCGAACAGCGCGACGATCAGACCGAGCGCGATCAGCATGCCGTACTGCCGCATGTTGCGGCGCAGCCCGTTCAGCATCAGCTGGAGCAGGCCCCCGCCGGAGGACGACCCCCCGCCCTTGCCCGGCGGCGCCGCGGCCGGAACCTTCGTCACATCGGTGCTCATCGCGTTACCTCTTTGTCCTTCGTCATCTGGCGCATCAGCACTTCCTGCGTGGCCTCGGCCCGCGGAACCTCACCCGTGAGCCGTCCGGCGGCCATGGTGTAGATGCGGTCGCACATCCCGAGCAGCTCCGGCAGCTCGGAGGAGATGAAGACGACCGCCTTGCCCTCGGCCGCCAGCTGGTCGATGACCGTGTAGATCTCGTACTTGGCGCCCACGTCGATACCGCGCGTGGGCTCGTCCAGGATCAGCACCTCGGGACCCGCGAAGATCCACTTGCTGAGGACGACCTTCTGCTGGTTGCCGCCGGACAGCCTGCCCACCGTCTCGAAGACCGTCGGCGCCTTGATGTTCATGGATTTGCGGAAGCGCTCGGCGACCTTCCGCTCCTCGTGCTCGTCGACCACACCGTGCTTGGCGACCTTGTTCAGGGCGGTCAGCGAGATGTTGCGGTTGATGTTGTCGATGAGGTTGAGGCCGTAGTGCTTGCGGTCCTCGGTGACGTAGGCGATGCCGTGCTCGACCGCCTCCGCGACGGACTTCGTACGGATCTCCTTGCCGTCCTTGAAGACCTTGCCGCCCGCGTACCGGCCGTAGGTCCGCCCGAACACGCTCATGGCGAGCTCGGTACGCCCCGCGCCCATCAGGCCCGCGATACCGACGATCTCCCCGCGCCGCACATGGATCGACACGTCGTCGACGACCTTGCGCTGCTGGTCGATCGGGTGGTGGACGGTCCAGTCGCGGATCTCCAGTGCCGGGGCCGCGTCCGCCTCGCCCTGGTAGGGCGTGCGCTCGGGGAAGCGGTGGTCGAGGTCGCGGCCGACCATGCCCGAGATGATCCGGTCCTCGGTGGTCTCCGGGGCCTTCACGTCGAGGGTCTCGATCGACTTCCCGTCGCGGATGATCGTCACCGAGTCGGCGACCTTGCGGATCTCGTTGAGCTTGTGGGAAATGATGATCGAGGTGATGCCCTGCTTCTTCAACTCCAGGATGAGATCCAGGAGTTTGCCGCTGTCCTCGTCGTTGAGAGCCGCGGTCGGCTCGTCGAGGATGAGCAGCTTCACCTTCTTCGAGAGCGCCTTGGCGATCTCCACCAGCTGCTGCTTGCCCACACCGATGTCGGTGATCCGGGTCTCCGGGTGGTCGCTCAGACCCACCCGGCGCAGCAGCTCGGTGGCGTGCTTCAGCGTCTCGTTCCAGTTGATGAACCCGCCGGAGGCGTGTTCGTTGCCGAGGAAGATGTTCTCCGCGATCGACAGGAACGGCACCAGGGCCAGTTCCTGGTGGATGATCACGATGCCGTGCTGCTCGCTCGCCCGGATGTCCTTGAACTGGACGACGTCTCCCTCGAAGAGGATGTCGCCCTCGTACGTGCCGTGCGGATGGACGCCGGAGAGCACCTTCATCAAGGTGGACTTCCCGGCGCCGTTCTCACCGCAGATGGCATGGACCTCGCCCTGACGGACGGTCAGTGTGACGTCCGACAGCGCTTTGACGCCGGGAAAGGTCTTGACGATCGAGCGCATTTCCAGGACGGGTCCCGCCATGGTCGTGCCTTTCAATCAGAGGAATGTGCCGACAGAGCTGACTAGTTGAGCTCGCTGGCCTTGTAGTAGCCGGTGTCGACCAGTTCCTTCGTGTAGTTGCTCTTGTCGACGCTGACCGGCTGCAGCAGGTAGGCGGGGATGACCTTGGAGCCGTTGTCGTACGTCTTGGTGTCGTTGACCTCGGGCTTCTTGCCGTTGAGGACGTCGTCCACCATGGTCGAGGCGACCTCGGCGAGCTTGCGGGTGTCCTTGTAGACGGTCTGCGTCTGCTGGCCCGCGATGATCGACTTCACCGAGGCGAGCTCGGCGTCCTGGCCGGTGATGACCGGGAGCGGCTTGCTGGCGGAGCCGTAGCCGTCCGACTTCAGCGCGGCGAGGATGCCGATGGAGATGCCGTCGTACGGCGACAGGACCGCGTCGACCTTTCCGCTGCCGTACGTCGAGGTGAGGATGTCCTCCATGCGCTTCTGGGCGGTGGCGCCGTCCCAGCGCAGCGTGGTGACCTGGTTGATCTTGGTCTGGCCGGACTTGACGACGAGCTTCTTGCTGTCGATGTACGGCTGCAGCACGCTCATCGCGCCGCCGAAGAAGTACTTGGTGTTGTTGTCGTCGTTGGAGCCGGCGAACAGCTCGATGTTGAAGGGGCCCTTGCCGCTCTTCAGGCCGAGCTTGTCGACGATGTAGCTGGCCTGGAGCTCACCGACCTTGGTGTTGTCGAACGACGCGTAGTAGTCGACGTTCGGCGTGCCGAGGATCAGGCGGTCGTAGGCGATGACCGGGATCTTGGCGTCCTTGGCCTGCTGGAGCACGTTGTTCAGCGACTTGTTGTCGATGGCTGCGACGATCAGGCCCTTGACGCCCTGGGTGATCAGGTTCTCGATCTGGGAGACCTGCTGGTCGGGGTCGTCCTCGCCGTAGACCAGCTTGGTCTTGTAGCCCTTGGACTGGAGGTTCTTGACGACGTTGTTGCCGTCGGCGATCCAGCGCTCGGAGGACTTGGTCGGCATCGCGATGCCGATGGTGCCGCCCTTGGCGCTGCCCGTGCTCTCCTCGCTGCCGCCCTTGCTGTCCTGGCCACAGGCGGTGAGGGTGAGGGCGAGAGAGGCGGCGCCGGCTATGGCGGTGAGTGCGGCTCGACGAGTACGCATGATCATCATCCTTGATCTTGATGTCGGGAGGCCGGGTGCGGTCCGACGGTGAGGGTGCTGGGGGTGGTGCGGGGGAGCGACCGGGAGAGGTCGGGTCGTGTCGGAGTCTGTGCGACTGCGTCGGGTTTTGTGAAGGGGAGTTGTCCGGAACGTTATGCAGGCGTTTCGAACCGCTTCAGGGCGCCCGGCAGCCGGGAGCCGAGCGGAGCCATGTCGCCGTCCGCCCCGTGCCGTGCGAGCAGGTCCAGGGCGAGCCGTCCGCGCCGCACTCTCTCCTTGGCGGTGGACAGTGTGACATCGCGCATGTGGTGCCCGTACGGGTAGATCCCCGGGGCCTTCGACAGGCCGAACTTCAGATAGATCGGTGCGCCGCGCCGGATCAGCTCGGCGACCTCGTACATCCGTACATAGCCGCCGAGATCGTCGGGAGCCTCGATGTACATGTCCATCGGGGCGGCCGACACCCGCCGGATCTCGGTGAGGTGATCGAGCGTCAGATCGCTGGGCACGTTGATCGAGTCGCCGCCGAGGTTCTCGTAGACGGCGTACGCGGCCGGGTTCACCGGCCCGATCAGCGCCGACACCTTCAGCGTCGTGTCGGCCGGGATGATCCCGGCGCCCCGCGCCCGGTGCAGCGTCCACAGCACACCCTCGTCGGCGACGAGCAGGCACTGCACACCGAGCTCGGTGGCGCGGACGGCGTCCTCGACGCACCCGGCGACCGCGTCGTGGCCCCGGGCGCGCAACCCGCCCCCCCGGGAGTCGGTGCGGGCGGAGCCGCCGATGTCCCAGGTGCCGCGGGGGCCGGTGAACAGGCACAGCTCGATGTCACGCTCGGCGGTCGCCTCCACCATCTCGGTGATCTCGGCGTCGGTGAGCATCCATACGCCCGACCCCTGGCTGATCCGGTGGATCGGGACATCGAGCCGCGAGGACTCCTTGAGGACCACGCCGAGCGCCTCGGGGCCCTCCACGGAGGGCACCTCGGTACGCCAGCGCCCGCCCCCGGGGAAGGTGTGCGGGGACGCGTCGGAGGGGGCGAGAGCGGGCGCGCCCAGGCCCAGCGCGGCGAGTGCCTGCTCGCCGGGTCGTCGGGCCGCGCTGGCGGTGGTCTCGGTCACAAGCTGTCCTTCAGGTTCGGTATTTCGGACGACATTCGCGGCTCTCGGTACGCAAGGCTTTGGATGTACGCCGGTACGAAGTCGTCAGGTACCTCGTACCGGCGTACGGCTCAGCGGGGTGTCATGGCCGGAGGAGGACCTTTCCGACCTTCGGGTCGCCGGACCCGACCAACTCGATGGCATGAGTGAACTCCTCCAACGGCAACTCGTGCGTGACGAGCGGCAGCGGATCGAGCAACCCGGCCCCGAAGACCCGCACCGTGTGCGCCCAGGCGTCCGGCGGCGCCCCGAACACGGTGTGCACCTCCAGCTGCCGTACGACGAGATCGGTGGGGTCGAGTCCGTCGGCGCCCGGGGCCGGGAGGCCGGTGAGGACGAGCCGGCCACCGCGCCTGAGCAGCGCGGCGGCGGTGGTGGCGGCGGACGCGGATCCTGCGGTCTCGATGACGACGTCGAAGTCGTCCGGCAGCTCCTGGTCCCGGGTGCGGAAGTCGGTGGCACCGAAGGACCTCGAGAGCTCCGCCCGGTCCGGGCGGGCGCCCACCATCAGCAGCTCCGACGGCGAACCCGCCTTCAGGAACTGGACGGCGAACATCCCGAGCGTCCCGGTACCCACCACGGCGACCCGGTCGCCGGGCCGCGCGTTCGCCTTGAGGGTGGCGGCGGCGATGCAGGCCGCGGGTTCCAGGAGCGCGGCCGCCGTCAGGTCGGCGGCGTCCGGGAGGGCGTGCAGCAGCCGGGCCGGCAGGGTGAGCGTGGTGGCCATGGCGCCGGGCTCGGTGAAGCCCGTCTCCTCGTAGCCGGCCACGCACAGAGTGGTCTGGCCCGCGTGGCAGCGGTCGCACACCTGGCAGTTCCGGAAGCCCTCACCCACCACCTTGCGGCCGACGAGCGACGTCGGAACTCTGGCGCCCACCGCCTCGACCGTGCCGGACCACTCGTGACCGGGCGTGAGCGGGTAGCGGACGTATCCCTCGGGCCGGTTGCCCTGGTACACCTCACGGTCGCTGCCGCAGATGCCGACGGCGTGGACGCGGACCAGCGCCTCGCCGGCGGCGGGCTCCCGAGGAGTGTGCTCGACGAGGTGGTGCTCACCGGGCGCCTCGATGACGACCGCGAGGTTCACTCGGCGGCGCCCAAGGGCTTGCGCCGCTCCCAGCCCTCGGCCCACAGGTCGAACCGGGCCTGCTGCTGCGGGAACTCTGCGGCGGCGTCGACGTCCAGCTCGACCCCGAGGCCGGGGGCGTCGGAGAGGTGGAAGTAGCCGTCCACGACCTGCGGGGCACCCTTGACGACCTTCTTGATCTCCGCGTCGGCGAAGTCGTTGAAGTGCTCCAGGATCTTGAAGTTCGGCGCGGTGAAGCCGACCTGGAGGGAGGCGGCGGTCAGCACCGGCCCGCCCACGTTGTGGGGCGCCACCAGCACGTAGTGGGTCTCGGCGGTCGCGGCCAGCTTCCGGGTCTCCCAGATGCCGCCGATGTGGCCGACGTCGGGCTGGATGATGTCCACGGCCTGGCTTTCGAAGAGCTCGCGGAACTCGATGCGGTCATGGATCCGCTCACCCGTGGCGACCGGCATGTCCACCTTGGCGGCGACCTTCTCCAGCGCCTTCAGGTTCTCCGGCGGCACCGGCTCCTCGAGCCAGGCGGGCTTGAAGGGCGCGAGGTCCTTGGCCAGGCGGATCGCCGTGGCGGGGGAGAAGCGGCCGTGCATCTCCAGCATCAGCTCGGCGTCCGGCCCGATGGCGTCACGGACGGCCTCGATGAGCGAGACGGCGTACAGGCTCTGTTCGTGGTCGAGCTCGAAGTGCCCGGTGCCGAAGGGGTCGATCTTGAGCGCCTTGTAGCCGCGCTCCATGACCCCCTGGGCGGCCTTGTGGTAGGCCTCCGGGGTCCGCTCGGTGGTGTACCAGCCGTTGGCGTACGCCTTGACCTTGTCGGTGACCTTGCCGCCGAGCAGCTGCCAGACCGGAACGCCCAGGGCCTTGCCCTTGATGTCCCAGCAGGCCATTTCGATCACGGCGATACCGGACATCACGATCTCGCCGGCCCGGCCGTAGTCGCCGTACTTCATACGCTTGACGAGGTCCTCGACAGCGAACGGGTCCGAGCCGAGAATGTGGTTGGTCTTCGCCTCGTGCAGATAGCCGAGCAGGGCGTCGGTGTGGCCCAGCATGCGGGTCTCGCCGACGCCGGTGAGTCCCTCGTCGGTGTGCACCTGGACGTAGGTCAGGTTCCGCCATGGCGTCCCGACCACGTGCGTGCTGATTCCCGTGATGCGCACGTCAACTGCTCCCTAGGCGTTTCAAGCTGTTCGAAATTTCGGCTCACGTTCGAAATGCTGACACGACCGTAAAGACGACGTGGTCGGAGTGTCAATGGGTCGGATGGGCGAACGCGTAACGGTTTGAATGTGACCGCCCACATGCCCGCACATGGCGGGTGTACGGCCGCACGAAACCACCCAGCTCCTCGACTCCTGCAGGTTGTGGCGTTATTCAACCGTGACGACACTTCCCGCTGCAGCCCTCTTGACCGGCGGGAATTGTTAGCGCTCACAATGACCTCCGCACACACCGATCGGTGCCCGCCGGCATCCAAGGAGGCACGAGGTTGTCCGGAACCCCCGGAGTGACCCGGTCGGCGCGGAGTCGTCCGGCCACGACACAGGACCTGCCCACAAGCGATCGCCAAGGAGGTGCGGCCGTGAACCACCTACAGCTCCGACCGCCCACCATGGCCGATGTGGCCCGCCTGGCCGGGGTGTCCCACCAGACCGTCTCTCGTGTCCTGGGGAATCACCCCAATGTGCGGGACGAGACGCGTGCCAGGGTGCAGCAGGCGATCGAGGAGATGGGCTACCGCCGCAACTCCTCGGCACGGGCCCTGGTGACCCGGCGCACCCGGACTCTGGGAGTGGTCGCCTCCAACACCACCCTCTACGGACCGGCCAGCACGCTGTTCGCGCTGGAGGAGGCGGCGCGCGCCGCGGGGTACACGGTCTCGACGGTCAGTCTTCGCAAGCTTGCGGTGGAGACTCTCTCCGAGGCCCTGGACCACCTCAGCGAGGGCGGGGTGGAGGGGGTGATCGCCCTCGCTCCACAGCGGTCGGCGGTCGAGGCCCTCGCCGAACTCCGCCGTCCCTTCCCGGTGGTGACCGTGGGGACCGGCTCCGGCGCGGAGATCCCCAGTGTCAACGTGGATCAGTTGCTGGGCGGGCGGCTGGCCACTCGTCATCTGCTGGCCGCCGGCCACCGCACGGTTTGGCATCTCGCCGGACCCGAGGCCTGGCAGGAGGCGGCCGACCGGGCCGCCGGCTGGCGGGCGACCCTCGAAGCGGCGGGCATCGAGCCGCCGCTGCCGCTGCGGGGAGACTGGAGTCCGCTGTCGGGCTATCGTGCGGGCCAGCAACTGGCCGGCTGGGTGGGCCGCGGACTGACCGCCGTCTTCGTCGCCAACGACCAGATGGCACTGGGGGTGTTGCGGGCGCTGCGTGAGGCGGGCGTACGCACTCCCCAGGACGTCGCGGTGGTCGGCTTCGACGACATCCCGGAATCGGAGTTCTTCGCTCCACCGCTCACCACCGTCCGGCAGGACTTCGCGACGGTGGGCAAGCGGAGCATCGCCCTGCTGCTGGATCTCATCGAGGGCCGGGCACCCTCCGGGGCGCCCGGAGTCGTCATCGAACCCCAACTCGTCGTCCGGGCCAGCACGGCCCCCGACTGACGCGGCACCAGAAGCACGAACCGGCAATATTCGCACACCAGTGTGACCGGTATTTCGAATAATGATCGACAGGCTGGACGCAGTGCGATCGGTCCTGGCTCTTCAAAGGAGAAGAACATGCTCAACAGAAGGAACTTCCTCACTGCGGCGATCGGCGTGGCGGCGGCGGGCACCCTGGCGGCCTGCGCCAAGGACGACAAGGGGTCCAGCACCTCCGCCGACGGCAGCAAGGCGATCACCCTCGGCTTCTCCCAGGTCGGCTCCGAGAGCGGCTGGCGCAGCGCCAACACCGACTCGGTGAAGTCCGCGGCCAAGGAGGCGGGTTACAACCTGAAGTTCTCCGACGCCCAGCAGAAGCAGGAGAACCAGATCTCCGCCATCCGCAGCTACATCGCGCAGAAGGTGGACGTCATAGCCTTCTCCCCGGTCGTCGTCACCGGCTGGGACGCGGTGCTCAAGGAGGCCAAGGCCGCGAAGATCCCGGTGGTCCTCACCGACCGCTCCGTGGAGACCTCCGACCAGTCCCTGTACGTCACGCTGGTCGGCTCCGACTTCACCGACGAGGGCCGCCGCGCCGCCAGGATCCTGGAGAAGGTACTGACGAAGGCCGGTCACAAGGGCGCCGTGAAGATCGCCCAGCTGGAAGGCACCACCGGTGCCGCCCCCGCCATCGAGCGCGCCAAGGGCTTCAAGGAGGTCATGGACGCCGAGCACAAGGACGACTGGAAGATCGTCGTCAGCCAGACCGGTGACTTCACCCGCGCCGGTGGCAAGCAGGTCATGGCGGCCTTCCTGCAGTCCAACCCGGACGTCAACGTCCTCTTCGCGCACAACGACGACATGGCCATCGGCGCCATCCAGTCCATCGAGGCGGCCGGCAAGAAGCCCGGCAAGGACATCCTGATCGTCTCGATCGACGGCGTGAAGGACGGCTTCGTGGCCATGTCCGAGGGCAAGATCAACGCCATCGTCGAGTGCAACCCGCTGCTCGGCCCCCAGCTGATGGACGTCGTGAAGAAGGTCAAGAACGGCGACTCGGTCGAGCGCTGGATCAAGACCAAGGAGGGCGACTTCATGCAGGACCAGGCCAAGGCCGCGCTCCCCAGCCGCAAGTACTGACCGACCGCAGCACCGACCGACCGCACCCACCGTCGGGGAGCCTCCGGCAGGCCGAGCACACCTCGGCTCAAGGAGGCTCCCCGCGGGCCGTGAACGAGATTCGACGAATCCATGAGGAGCGCTGCCATGGCAGAGCCGCAGCCCGTCCTGGAGATGACGGGCATAGTCAAAGAGTTTCCAGGGGTAAGGGCTCTGTCGGGCGTCGACTTCCGGCTCTTCCCCGGCGAGATCCACGCCCTGATGGGCGAGAACGGGGCAGGGAAGTCCACCCTGATCAAGGTGCTCACCGGCGTCTACTCCCTGGACGGCGGCACCATCACCCTCGACGGCGAGGCCGTGCGGATCGACAGCCCGCTGCAGGCGCAGCAGGCCGGCATCAGCACGGTCTACCAGGAGGTCAACCTCTGCCCCAACCTGTCGGTGGCGGAGAACATCTTCATCGGACGTGAGCCCACCCGCGCGGGCCGCATCCAGTGGAAGCGCATGCGCAAGGAGGCGGCGGAGCTCGTCGACCGCCTCGGCCTCGACATCGACGTCACCGCGCCGCTGTCCTCGTACCCCCTCGCGGTGCAGCAACTGGTCGCGATCGTACGGTCGGTGGGCACCGGTGACAGTGACGGCGAGGGCTCCGGCACCAAGGTCCTGGTCCTGGACGAGCCGACCTCCAGCCTCGACCGTGACGAGGTCCTCGAACTGTTCCGCCTGATGCGGCAGTTGAGGGACGAGGGCGTGGCGATCCTCTTCGTCTCCCACTTTCTCGACCAGATCTACGAGATCTGCGACCGCATGACCATCCTTCGCAACGGCACCCTGGTCGGCGAGCACATGGTCCGCGACCTCGACCAGGTCGGGCTGATCGAGCTGATGATCGGCAAGGCCCTGGACCAGCTGGAGGAGCTGCACGACCAGCAACTCCACGCGGACGTGGGCGAGTCGCTGCTGAAGGCCGAGGGCCTCGGCAGGACCGGTGGCATCGCCCCCTTCGACCTGGACATCAAGAAGGGCGAGGTCGTCGGCCTCGCGGGACTGCTCGGCTCCGGCCGCACCGAACTGGCCCGGCTGCTCTTCGGCGCCGACCAGCCGGACAGCGGCACGGTGACCATCGGCGGCAAGCAGGTCTCCCTGAGCGCCCCGAACGACGCCATCGGCGCCGGGGTCGCGTTCTGCTCGGAGAACCGCAAGACCGAGGGTCTGGTACCGGATCTGACGGTCCGTGAGAACATCATTCTCGCCCTGCAGGCGGCCCGCGGCTGGACCCGGCCCATCCCCACCGCGCAGCGCGACGAACTCGTCGCCAAGTACATCAAGGCGCTGGACATCCGCCCCGCCAACCCCGAAGCCAGGGTCGGCCAGTTGAGCGGCGGAAACCAGCAGAAGGTGCTTCTCGCCCGCTGGCTGATCACCCAGCCGAAGCTGCTCATCCTGGACGAGCCGACGCGCGGCATCGACATCGGCGCCAAGACGGAGATCCAGAAGCTGGTGGTCTCCCTCTCCGAGGACGGCATGTCCGTGCTCTACATCGCGGCCGAGCTGGAGGAGGTCCTCCGCCTCAGCCACACCATCGGGGTGCTGCGCGACCGAAAGCTGGTGGCGCAGCTCACCAACGGGCCCGAGATCACCCCCAGCAAGATCCTCGAGACCATCGCGAGCGGAGCACACCAGTGACCACCACCTCCCGCTGGCGAGCTCTGACGCGCCATCACCTGTTCTGGCCGGTCGCGGTCCTGGTGGCCCTGCTGCTCGTCAACGTCCCCTTCACGCCCGACTTCTTCGCGATCCACATGACGAACGGCCACCTCTACGGCAGCCTCGTCTCGATCGTGCTGTTCGGCTCGCCCCTGATCCTGGTGGCGGTCGGCATGACCCTGGTCATCGCCACCGGCGGCATCGACCTCTCGGTCGGCGCCGTGGTCGCCATCACCGGGGCCCTCACCTGTTCGTACATCAGCGACCAGGCCGACCAGGGCGCCCTGTCCTCCGTGCTGCTCGCGATGGGCCTCGGCCTGATCGCGGCGGTGGTCTGCGGCCTGTGGAACGGCTTCCTCGTCGCCAGGATGGGCATCCAGCCCATCATCGCGACCCTCATCATCATGGTCGCCGGCCGCGGTGTCGCCCAGCTGATCACCGACGGCCAGATCATCACCATCAACAGCGAGCCGTACAGCCTCATCGGCGGCGGCTACTGGCTGACGCTGCCCTTCTCCATCTTCGTGGTGGCCGCGGTCGTGGCCGTCACCGTCCTGCTGACCCGCCGCACGGCCCTCGGTCTGCTCGTCGAGTCGGTGGGCGGCAACGCCGAGGCCAGTCGTCTGGTGGGCATCCGGTCGATGCGCATCAAGATCATGGTGTACGTGTTCTGCGCGGTGTGCGCGGGCATCGCGGGCCTGATGATCAGCTCCAACACCTCGGCCGCGGACGGCAACAACGCCGGCCTGTGGATCGAACTCGACGCGATCCTCGCCGTCGTCATCGGCGGCACCTCGCTGCTCGGCGGACGCTTCTCCATCGGCGGCACGGTCATCGGCGCCCTGGTCATCCAGACCCTCACGACGACGATCTACACCATCGGCGTTCCCACCCAGACCAACCTGGTCTTCAAGGCAGCCGTCGTCATCGTCGTGTGCCTGCTCCAGTCCCCGAAGTTCCGCGCCAAGGTCTTCGGCGGCCGCGCGAAGACCGCCGGCCCGGCAGCGCCCGCCGCGGTCGCCGAGCCCGCCGACCCCGCTCCCAAGATGGAGGTGTCGTGATGAGTACGACCACCAAGACTCCCGCGACACCCGGCGCGCCGGAGCGCCGTACGACGTCCAGGTCCGCCCGCCTGCTCGGCGACCGGCGGCTGCCCGTCCTGGTCACGGCCGGTCTGTTCCTCGTGATGTACATCGTCGGCCTCAGCCGCTACCAGAACTACGGCTTCGGCGACTCGCAGGTGTTCCTCAACCTGTTCATTGACAACGGCTATCTGCTGGTCGCCGCCGTCGGGGCCACCTTCGTCATCATGTCGGGCGGCATCGACCTGTCGGTGGGCTCGGTGATCGGCTTCACGACGATGCTGACGGCGTGGCTGGTACAGGACGTGGGCCTGCCCCTGCTGCTGGTGATCCCCATATCCCTGGCCGTGGGAGCGTTCGGCGGCTTCCTCATGGGCTATGTGATCCACAACTTCGAGATCCAGCCGTTCATCGTGACGCTCGCCGGTCTCTTCCTCTTCCGGGGCCTGTGCCTGGTCATCAGCAAGGAGTCGATCGCCATCGACGACTCCGACGTGAGCAGCCTTGCGCAGACGCGGGTGCCGCTGGGCGTGGGGGACTTGTCGATCGGCGCCGTCGTGGCCCTGGTCGTCCTCGCCGCGGCCTTCTACGTCCTGCACTACACCCGTTTCGGACGCCGGGTGTATGCCATCGGCGGCAACGAGCAGTCGGCCCTGCTGATGGGCCTCCCGCTGGGCGGCACGAAGATCGCGGTCTACACGATGAGCGGCTTCTGCTCCGCACTGGCCGGCCTGCTCTTCATGCTGTACATCCAGTCCGGTGACCCGCTGCACGCCGTGGGAATGGAACTCGACGCGATCGCCGCGGTGGTCATCGGCGGCACCCTGCTGACGGGCGGCTCCGGCTATGTCCTGGGCACCCTCTTCGGCGTCCTCGTCCTCGGCCTGATCAAGAGCATCATCCAGTTCGAGGGCACGCTCAGCTCCTGGTGGACGAAGATCGCCACCGGTGTGCTGCTCTGCGCGTTCATTCTGATCCAGCGCGTGATGACGGCCCGTAGGAAAAACTGAGCCGACGGGGAACCGGCGATGTCGGTTTCGATGCGATGGGAGTGGAACATCCTCGACTGCCGCACCGGAACGGCCGGTTCCCCACACAACCTTCACGACTGGCTCTAGGAACGCCACCGGTCCGGAACTTAATCTTCCCGCGTCATGGACTTCTGCCTCCCGTGCCGACGGCACCTCAACGGCGCCCTCGCCTGCCCGGGGTGCGGCACGCCGGCCCACCAACTGCACGCGTACGACGGCGCCGCGTATGAGACATACGGTGCCGAGGTGACACAGGGCGGCGGATACGCGGTCGCGTACGGGACCCCTCAAGTGGCCGCCTCGTACGAGAGCGGTCAGGCCGAGGCCGGCGTGGTGGCGGAGGCCGGGGAGAGTCACGACGAGGTCGAGCGGCCGGAGGCGGCCGAGGCGGCGGCCGAACCCGTGGGCGGCGGCCGGGCGGTGCGGCGACGCGCACGAGGCCGTGGTGGCCGGACCGCGCAGGCGCAGGGCGTTCCCGAGGACCACGACGACGCCGACGAGTTCGAGGTCGACGGCGAGGACCCCGACGGTTTCGCGGGCGGGGCGAGCCGGCGCGACCGCAAAGCCGCAGCGCACCGCCGGCGTCGTCGCCGGACCCTCCTGATCGCCGCCGGCTTCGTGCTCGCGGCCGGCGGTCTGAGCCTCGCGGAACTGGGCATGGACGCCCCGGGATCGTCCCCCAAGCCGGCCGCGGCGGGCGGGGAGTCCGCCGACGGCGGCACCTCCCCGGAGGCGAGTGCGTCGGCGTCGACGGAGGCCGACTCCGGAGGAGCCGTCCCCTCGAACTCGCCTTCCCCGTCCGGTTCCGAGTCCCGGTCACCCTCCGCGTCCAAGAGCGAGGAGGCCGACGCGAGCAAGAGCCCCGACGCCCAGTCGGAGCCCACCAGGGCTGCCGACGCGTCGACCCCCACCGCCACCCCCACGTCCACGAGCGGCGGTTCGGCCCCCACGGCCACCCCCACCACCGCGGCGCCGAGCCCGGACCCGTCCCCGACAGAGTGCGACCGCTTCCTGTGGTGGTGCACGTGAGCCATGCGCTCACGTAAAGGAAGATGTACGACCGGACCCCCAGGGGCGCGGGCCTGTGACCTCAGCGGCTCCGCCGCGGGGGGCGCCCAGCCATGACCAACTCCGAGCCGCCGGAAAGGCGGTACAGCCGAACGGTCGTGGCTGCGCCAACCCGAGGGGGCCTGGGCCTGTGACATCAGCGGCTCCGCCGCAGGGCGCGACCTGCCGCGACGAACCCGCAGTAACCGAACCGGCAAGGCCCCCCGAACCCCCGCCGCTCCTACGCGTCCCGCATCCGCCGCAGCAGATCCCGCAGTGACTCCCGCTCGCCGTGGGACAACCCGGCCAGCGGCTCCCGGGCGAACCGCAGCCCCTCGCGCAGGTCCCGGGCCACCTGGACTCCCGCCTCCGTCGCCGCCGCCACCTTCACCCGCCGGTCCGCGGGGTCGGGCCGCCGCTCCACCAGCCCGCGTGCCTCAAGACGGTCCACTATCCCGGTGACGTTCGACGGCTCGCACTTCAGTTTCTGGGCCAGCTTGCGCATGGGCAGCGCCTCCAGGGACAGCAGACTCAGCAGCCGCGCCTGCGCCCCGGTGAGGGCGTGCTCCGCGGCCGCGTCCTCGTAGTCCGAGTAGAAGCGGGCCACCACGTCCCCGATGAGCTCCACGACTTCCATGGTCAGCGCGTCGGGCCGGGTTCTGTGAGGAGTGGGCATGGGCTCCAGGGTACTCCTTTACTTGACAACCTGAAATATTCAGAGGCATGGTTGTTTCAGGTACTGAAATAAAATGGAAAGGTCCAGGCATCATGATCAACCGCGAATGGCACCTCCTGTCCCGCCCGGTCGGCTGGCCCAAGCCGGAGGACTTCGCCCTGGTCGAAGCCGAGGTCCCGACCCCCGGTGAGGGCCAGGTGCTGGTCCGGAACAAGTACCTCTCCGTCGACCCGTACATGCGCGGCCGTATGAGCGCCGCGAAGTCGTACGTCGCCCCCTTCGAGCTCGGCAAGGTCATGCAGGGCGGCGCGGTGGGCGAGGTCGTGGAGTCCAACGCCGAGGGCATCGCCGTCGGCGACCACGTCCTGCACTTCCTCGGCTGGCGTGAGTACGCGGTCGTACGCGCCGAGAACGCCGTCAAGGTGGACGCCGACCAGGCCCCCCTGTCGACGTACCTCGGCGTCCTCGGCATGACCGGCCTCACCGCCTACGCCGGCCTCCTGCGCACCGCCTCCTTCAAGGAGGGCGACTCGGTCTTCGTGTCCGGCGCCGCGGGTGCCGTCGGCAGCCAGGTCGGCCAGATCGCCAAGCTCAAGGGCGCCTCCCGGGTCATCGGCTCGGCCGGCTCGGACGAGAAGGTCAAGCTGCTCGTCGAGGAGTACGGCTTCGACGCGGCCTTCAACTACAAGAACGGCAAGGTCAGCGACCAGCTGCGCGAAGCCGCCCCGGACGGCGTCGACGTCTACTTCGACAACGTCGGCGGCGACCACCTGGAGGCCGCCATCGGCTCCCTGAACCAGGGTGGCCGGATCGCGGTCTGCGGCATGATCTCCGTCTACAACAACACCGAGGCCGCCCCCGGCCCGCGCAACCTCGCCCGTCTGATCCAGACCCGCGGCCGCATCGAGGGCTTCCTGGTCGGCGACCACTACGGCCTCCAGCCGGAGTTCGTCTCCGAGGTCGGCCCGTGGGTGGCGTCCGGAGAACTCAAGTACCGCGAGACGGTCGTCGAGGGCATCGAGAACAACCTGGAGGCCTTCCTCGGGGTTCTGCGCGGCGACAACACCGGAAAGATGATCGTCAAGCTCTGACCTCCGCGGTCCCCTGTGCTGAATTTCCGGCATGCGGTAACTTCTTTCCGAATTCCGCCGTCGATCGTGGGCGCGAGTCGCGGCGGACCGAGGAGGAAGACATTCGCATGCCGGAGATCCAGCAGTCCGACGTCCTGTACACCGCCGTCGCCACCGCCGAGAACGGCCGCGACGGCCGGGTCGCCACCGACGACGGCAGGCTCGACGTGGTCGTCAACCCGCCCGAGGAGATGGGCGGCAGCGGCAACGGCACCAACCCGGAACAGCTCTTCGCCGCCGGTTACAGCGCCTGCTTCCAGGGCGCCCTCGGTGTCGTCGCCCGCCAGGAGAAGGCCGACCTCTCCGGAGAAGGCCGACCTCTCCGGCTCGACGGTCACCGCGAAGGTCGGCATCGGCAGGAACACCGACGGCTTCGGACTGATCGTCGAGATCTCGGCGACCGTCCCGAACGTCGACACGCAGACCGCCCGGGCCCTGCTTGAGAAGGCCCACCAGGTCTGCCCGTACTCGAAGGCGACCCGCGGGAACATCTCCGTGACGCTCACCTGACGGAGCTCGTTGGTCGTACAGGCGGAGGCGGTACCCCTGGACGTGGGGTACCGCCTCCGCTCATGTCGTACGGCTCACCAACGGCTCACACGGCCAGAGCCGCCCGGTGCACGGCCCGCACGAACCGCTCGTTCTCCGGCGCCGCCCCTCCCGGGAACGCCATCCGGCGGCGGGTGTACCCGTAGGCCAGACCGCTGCGGGGGTCGGCAAAGGCCTGGGAGCCCCCGGCGCCGCTGTGGCCGAAGGAACCGGCGCCCAGGTAGGGGTGCCACATGTCGGCCGTGGCCTGGAAGCCGAGGCCGTAGGACTTGTGCGCACGGGCCACCAGGTCGTAGCCGACGGAGTGGATCTGACCCACCTCCGCGATGGTGTCCGGCTTCAACAGGGGCGGCCGGTCGGCCACTTCGCTGATCGCCGCCGCGTACATCCCGGCCAGGCCCCGCGCGGCCGCCACCCCGCCCGCCGACGCCGGCCCTTTCGCCCGTACGGCACGGGAGTTGGCGTATCCCACCAGGTCACCCGGGTCCGGCACCTGCTGGTTGAAGGCGATCGCGGCCAGGGTGTGCGGACCCGTCGGCGCCGCGTCCAGCAGGGCCTGCTGCTCGGCGGTCGGGGCCATCGGCTGCACGGAGCGGTACCGGGGCTCCAGGGCTCCGGGCAGCCCCAGGTGGAAGTCCAGCCCGTACGGCGCCCGGATGCGCTCCTCGTACACGTCCTGGAGCGAACGGCCCGTCGCCCGCCGCACGATCTCGCCGGTGAGCGCGCCGATCACGAGCGCGTGGTAGCCGAACGCCGTGCCGGGGCGCCAGAACGGCTTCTGGTCCGCGAGCCGTTCCGCCAGCGCCCGGTCGTCCGCCAGCTCCTGTGCCGAGAACCCGGCGTCGAGGCCCACCACTCCGGCCCGGTGCGCCAGCAGCTCCCGCAGGGTCAGCTGGCCCTTGCCCTCGGCGCCGAACTCCGGCCAGTAGTAGGTCACTTTGCGGTCCAGTTCCAGGGTGCCCTCCTGGACGAGGAGCGCGACTACCAGATGGGCGGCACCCTTGGTCGACGAGAACACGCCGTACAGGGAGTCCGGTCCGACGCCCTCACCGGCCCACAGGTCGACGACCCGCCTGCCGTGCACAAACGCGCTCAACTGCCCCTCGTAGTCGGGCCGTTCGCCCGCCACGAAAGCGGCGAACTCCTCGCGCACCGCCTCGAAGCCGTCCGCGACGGTGCCGTGGATCTCCTGCGTCATCCGCTCTCCTCAACTTCAGCCGCTGCTCGCGTGTGCCATGGTGAACAATGCCCGCCCGACCTGGGCGAACTCCCCCTTCGGGTGATCCCGGAAGAGGGGCTCGGTGCCGAACAGAACGGCTCGCGGGCCGCTGACGACCGAGGCCTGCCCGGCCGCGGCGGCGGGACCGCCGGTGCCGTCCGGCAGCGACCGCCAGTGCCCGGAGACCAGGGGGTTCCCGGTGGCGTACGACTGCTCCACCCGCACCCCCGGCCCGAGATCGGTGAACCAGACCGGCGCGTAGACAAAGCTGTGGTTCGGCGTCCCGGCCGCCACCGGCCCCGGACTCACCACCCGCACCACCCCGTTGGCGTCCCCGTTGCCCTCCACCGGCTTCGCGGCCAGCAGCCCCGTGTCCGCGCTCAGCCGGGCCCCGACGACCCCGCGCCCGACGAGGCCGTGCCCGGCGCCCAGGAAGGCTTCCAGGGCCGTCCGGGCGCCGCTGGTGAGGGCGTCGCGGTCCAGCCCCGCCGACACGAACAGCACGTCCACCGACGACCAGTCGAAACCGGCGTTCAGGACGGCCGTCGAGACCGGGGTGACCTCGAAGCCCATCTCCCGCAGCGCGAACAGCTCGCCGGGAGTCACGGCGGCGGCCACCCGGGTGCGGCGCAGTGGGGCCGTGCCCTTCTGCCCCGTCGCGTCGAACACCACGTCGTGGGTGCGAGCGGCCTCGGTGGCCAGGGCACGTGCCGACGCGGGCACGATCGCGCTGCCGTCGGCAGCCCGCCGTACCGGAACACCTTGCCGGAGAAGGGAGTTGAGCGCCGCGATCTCCTGCGGGTCGGTCAGCCGCAGTCGCAGGTCACCGCGCGGGGCCACCCGGCCGACGTGCGCGGCGGCCCGGACGGCCCTCAGGGGCGCACCGGCCAGGTTCCCGGACGTGACCGACACGACCGTCGCGCCCCACAGCCGTCCCAGGCTCCAGCCCGAGATGTCGTACATCACGGAGACCTTGTCGCTGATGGCCCGGCCGTCCGCGAGCAGCACGTTCGCCAGGCCCCGCTTCGGCTGGCGCATGTCGACGACGTACGAGCCCTTGGGGTACGTCCGTCCGCCGAGCCAAAAGTCCCGGCTCGCGCGGCTGACGCGGACGTCGTTGGCGAGAAGGTGGTCGACGAGACGGGCGGCGGCGGTGTCGGTCGTACCGGCCGGAATCACGTACGCGCGGGGGAAGCCGGCGGTGTACACGTCCTCGGGCCCGATGCCCGGCACCCCGGGGACCGTCTCCTCGGACACCGGCACCTGAGCGGCTCCCGCCGCCCCGCGCCGGAACACCTCGATCTGGTCGGCGATCAGCGAAGCGCGCCTGTTCCGGACGAAGTCGAGCGTCGCCCTGATGGCCGCGTCCGCCACCGCCGTGTTGACCGCGGACCGGCGCCGCAGCTCCGCCGCGGGCAGGCTGTCGTAGAGGGAGTTGTTGACGGCCAGCGGGATCTCGACCGTGTGCGCGGCGACCGCGCCGTGGAAGGCCGCGTACTGCGGGGTGAAGATCGGCGGCCAGTCGTCCCAGCCCTCCTCCTGGTCCCGGAAGGGGATCTGCGCGGCCTCGACACCGTCCTTCGCGGGTGTGTAACCGAGGCCGTTGACGGCGGCCTCCATGCCCAGGGCGTTGGCGTAGGTGTTCTTCAGAAAGAGGTCGTACTCGTAGTTCTCGCCGTGCGGGGGAGTGGTGGGCTCGATGAGTGTGCCGTTGACGTACCCGTGCAGGTCGAGCATCACGGCCGGCTGCTTGTCGATCTCGATCTGCCGCATGGCCCGCGTCTCGGGCTGCGAGGCGGTCACGAAGTCCCGGTTGAGGTCGAAGCCGTTGGCGTTCGCCCGGGTCCCGGCGATACGGCCGTCGGGGTTGGCGGTGATGTTGAAGTACAGCCGGGAATGGGCGAGAAGGTCCTTCGTGCGGGCGTCCTCGGCCGTCGCGAGCTGCTCGATCAGCTTCAGGGAGGCGTCGGTGCCCTCCCACTCGTTGCCGTGGATGTTGTTGTTGAAGAAGACCGGCGCTTTGTAACCCGCCTTGATCTCCCTCGACTTGGCGGCGGCCGCGGGCGCGTTCTCGATGAGTTCGCGCATCCGCTCCTGGGCGCGGGCCCGGGCGGTGGTCTCCGGGGCGGTCACGGTGACGAGGTAGAGCCGGTGCCCGCCCGCCGAACGCCCGGCGACCTCCACGCTCACCCGGTCGCCCAGTCGCTGCAGGGCGTTGAGCCTCGGCGCGATCGCGTGGTACGGCGTGAGGCCCAGCTTGACGGACTTGTCCGCCGGGTCGACGGGGTCCGGGGTGAGGACCTGCTCGCGGGGATAGCCGCGGGTGGTGTCCGTGAAGCCGGTGGTCGGGGCGGTGAGCGCCCGCCGGGTGGCGCTCTCCGGGGCCCGGGCCGGGGCCTGGTCGCCGGCGCTCTCGCGGGTCGGGGGTTCGGGATCCGCGGTCGCGCTGTTGGGGGTGAGAAGCAGTGCGCTCGTGAGGGCGATGAGCAGGACGGGTCTCGCAGGAACGGTTCTCGTGGTGTGCACGCGTACCTCCTCCTGGGCTTCCTGAGATCGGTACGGCGAGATGTACCTGTTCGACTCAACCGCAACAAGAGGGAGTTCGTGGCGCCGATGCCCCGGATGGCGCAAGTCGGGTGTCCGGACCGGGCACAAGGCCGTATCCGCAGCTCCGGAGGCACCCGATAGGGTGCGGGACATGCGTGATTTCGGGGCGGGGTTCCACTATCTCCTGAAGGGCCAGCGGTGGGTGGCCCGGCACGGCAAGCAGTACGGCTTCGGACTGGTCCCGGGCCTGATAACCCTGGTGCTGTACGTGGCGGCACTGGTGGCCCTGGCGACCTGGGGCGAGGACGCGGTGTCCTGGGCGACCCCCTTCGCCGACGACTGGTCGAGCCCGTGGCAGGGCCTGTTCCGGGGCTTCCTCACGGCTGTCCTGTTCGCGTTGGCCCTCCTGCTGTCGGTCCTGACCTTCACGGCGGTCACCCTCCTCGTCGGCCAGCCCTTCTACGAGAACCTCTCCGAGAAGGTCGACCGGGACGTCTCCCCGGACTGCACGGCCCCCGAGTCCGGTCTGCCGCTCTGGCGCGAGCTGTGGATCTCGGCGAGGGACAGCCTGCGCATCGTGATCCGGGCCGCCCTGTGGGCGGTCCTCCTCTTCGCCCTGGGTTTCGTCCCCTTCATCGGCCAGACCGCGATCCCGGTGATCGGCTTCTTCGTGACCGGCTTCTTCCTCACCGAGGAACTGACCGCGGTTGCCCTCCAACGCCGAGGCGTGGACCTCCGGGCCCGCCTGACCCTGCTCCGCTCCCGCAAGACCCTCATCTGGGGCTTCGGCACCCCGCTCGCCCTGGCCTTCGTGGTCCCCTTCGTCGCGGTGTTCCTGATGCCGGGCGCGGTGGCGGGGACCACGCTGATGGCACGGGAACTGCTGGGGGAGGAGACACGGGACGGGTCCGAGGAACCGGAGGGTTCCGACGAGTCCGACGGCGAGTCCGTGTCCGGTGAACTCGGCACCTGAGGCGACGGTCCGTCCGGCGACCGCCCAGGACGCGGACGCCGTCTTCCGCCTCCTCAGCGACTTCGCCACCACCTGTCGCCCCGACCTGGACCGCTTTACGACCGTCGCGTTTCCCGAGGCCCTCCGCGCCGCGGCCGAGGGCCGCGCCGAGTTCCTGGTGGCGGACCGGAACACCCAGGTGATCGGCTACGCCTACGCGGCCCGGATGCCGACCCTGTTCGCGGGCGGCACGGTCCTCGAACTCCTCGAACTCGCCGTGGACACGCCCCTGCGCGGCCGCGGCACGGGCTCCCGGCTCGTCCGGGCCATGCAGGACCGCGCGCGGCACGCCCAGGACGTGGAGATGACCGTGCCGACACGCAGGGCCGCCGACTTCTACCGCCGCCTGGACTTCACGGACACGGCGACCTACCTCAAGTGGCCTTCTCCACCGCGACCGTCAGAATCCCCCGCACCTGCGCGATGATGTCCAGCCGGTTGCGCACGAACCCCGGGTCGGTCACCGTCCCCGTCGCCGGGTCCGTGTTGCCGGTCCCGAACTCCAGCACCGGCGTGTGCACATGGCCGCCCGGCAGGACGTCGTGCAGCCCCAGCCGGTCCCGCAGCAGCGTGGCCCGGTACGCGATCTCGTTGGAGAGGTAGTCCCCGCCGCCCCCCGCCCGCGCGGTGGACCCCGGGGTCGGCCCGTCCGGACGGACCACGGGCTGCGTCCCTCCCGCGGGGACCTCGGTCACGCTGGTGTGGTCGTAGACGGGAAAGCGCCCGGTGTCCGCGTCCACGATCGCCTTGTACGGCAGTGTCGTCGTCGTCCACTGCGGCTGCGAGCCCGGGTCGGAAACCGGCACCAACCCCGTCACCCCGACGTTGTCGTTGTCGGCGAACCCGCCCCGCCAGGCCCCGTTGGTCCGCTCGATGTCGAACCGCCCGACCCGCCCCTGACTCACGGTCGTGAAGAGATCCACCCGCTTCAGATACGGCCGCAGCGCCCGTTCCACGGTCCGGTCCGTGAAGTCCTGCCACCGCACCGGGAACACCACGGTCTCCACCCGCGCCGGCCCGTTCGCCGTCCGGATCACCGTCCCGTCGAGCGCGAGCGCACTGGCCCCGGACGGGTTCGAGATCCGTATGTCCCGGTCCAGCGTGAACGGATCGAACCCGGTGACGAGCACCCGCTTCAGCCGGTCACCCCCGGGATACCGCACCGCGGTCTGCCCCCGCGAGGTCCGCTCCAACTCCCCGAGCAGAGATGTCCGTTGCGTGTCCGTCAGCCCGAACGGCGCCTGCCAGGTCCGCACTTCACGCGTCATCGCCAACCGCGCCCAGTACAGGGGCCGGTCGTCGTCCCGGCTGAGATCCCCGCCGGCCGGCCCCCGCCCCTGCGCCCGGTCGACGGCCCGCTTCCACAGCGCGGACCCCTGCCGCACGACGACCTTCCGCGCCTCCGCGTAGGAACGCGCCGACCCGAGCGCCCGAGTGAAGCGCAGCGGCACGACGTCGAATCCGGACCGTTCGAGGATCTCCCGCGGCACGGCCCGGTCGAGCCGCCGCTCCTCCACCGTGGGCGAGGGCACGTCCGCGGCCGCCGCCGGACTCACGGGGGCCGCCGACCCCGCCAGCAGGGCCAGTCCGAGAATGCCGATCCGAACACGTAGGGAAGTCAAGGGAGTTCAGGTCCTTCCGTCGCTGTGGGGCGCGAGTGGTACCGGACGACGGCAGTATCGCGTGACGGAAGTGGTCTACGCCATGGGGGGCGACGTGCGCGGAATCCGCCCCGCAGCCTCCCGCAGCGCCGCCACGAACGCCGCCACGGCCGGTGAGGGGGCCCGGCCCCGCGGTGTCGCCGCGTACACGGCCCGCGCCGGGGCCCCTTCGTCGAGCACCGGGAGCAGCACGACGTCCGGTCGTACGGCCTGCGCGGCGAGCGCCGGGACCAGCGTCACGCCGAGCCCGGCGGCGACGTAGCCCTGCTTGGCGGTCCACTCGCCGACGACATGCGCGATCCGCGGCCGGAAGCCCTGCCGCAGGGCCGCGTCGAGCAGCGTGCCCTCGGGCCGCGGACTCCCGGAGATCCAGTCGGCGTCCGCGAGTTGCCCCAGCCGTACCGGACCGGCGCCCACCAGCGGATGGCCGGCCGGGACGGCGACGTAGAGCGACTCGTCGAGCAGATGGCTCAGTTCGTAACCCGACAGCGGCGGCCCGCCGGTCGTGGAGACGACCGCGAGATCCAGCCGCCCCTCGGTGAGCCGGTCCAGCAACGACGGCGTGAGCCCCTCCTCGCGGGAGACCCGCACCCCCGGACGGCGGGTGCGGAAGGCGCCGAGTGCGTGCGGGACCAGTGCCGCGTCCGCCGTCGGGAACGCCCCGAACCGCAGCCGCCCGCCCGCCGCTTCACGCAGCGCCGCCAGCTCGCGCGCGGCCCCGTGCAGCGCCCCGGTGACGGTCTCCGCGTACGGCACGAGCACCCGCCCCGCCTCCGTCAGCCGGACCCCCCGCGGCAGCCGGTCGAACAGCGGCGCCCCGCCCAACGCCCCCTCCAGCGAGGAGATCTGCCGGGACACCGCGGACTGCGTCCAGCCCAGCGTGCGTGCGGCCACGGTGAACGACTCGTGCCGGGCCACCTCCAGGAAGACCCGCAGCCAGACGGTGGCGAGGTCGGGAGGTAGGTGCGTGCGATGCGGATTCGGCATGGCAGCCATGCTGGACATTCGCTTGTCGCATCGCAAGAGCGGACCTAGCGTCGACGGCATGCAGATCACCCTGGACAACCCCGCCGGCGCGCCCCAGCCCCTGAGCCCCTACTACTCCCAGGTGGCGCGCGTCCAACAGGCAGACGGCAGCGCCCTGTTGTTCGTCTCCGGCCAGATCGCCGAGGGTGCCACGCTCGCCGAACAGTCCCGGGGTGTCTTCGAGACCCTCGCCGCGCTGCTGGCGGCGCACGGGGCGAGCCTGGCCGACGTCATCAACATCCGCACCTACCTCACGGACATCTCCGAGTTGGAGCAGTACGGCGCCGTACGGCGGGAGTTCCTCACCGGCACCCCGCCCACCAGCATGACCTTCGAGGTGTCCCGGCTCTTCCGGCCCGAGGCGCGGATCGAGATCGAAGTCGTGGCAGCGGTGCCGGCGGCCGGGTGACATGACGGCCGGAGCCGGTGACCCTCATTCCGCCGGCTCGCCCAGCAGTCGCAGAAAGTCCCGGAACGCTCCCGGCATGTCCACCGACTCCGGGTCCAGCAGCCACTGGTACTGCAGGCCGTCCATGACCGCGACCAGCAGCGGTGCGGTGCGTTCCGGGCTCAGGCCGTTCGGGAGGCGGTCGCCGTACTCCGCGCGCAGGGCCAGCGCCATCGACGCGCGCACCCGGGTGTAGCGGTCGGTGAAGTACTCCCGTGCCGGATGCCCCTCCGTCACGCTCTCGCCGAGCAGTGCCGAGAAGCTCTGGATGATGCCGGGCCGCATCGCGTTGTAGTCGACGAGCGAGGCAAGCAGGTCGACGCGCCAGCTCCCGTTGGGCACGGCGTCCCACTTGTCCCGCTCCTCCAGCACCGCGACCAGCAGCGCGTCCTTCGTCGGGAAGTGGTGCAGCAGCCCCTGCTGGGTCAGCCCGACCCGCTCGGCCACCGCGGCCAGGCTCGCGCCCCGGTAACCGCGCTCGGCGATCACCTCCAGGGCCGCCCGGACGATCTCGGCCCGGCGTTCCTCGCTTCTGGTCCTGGCGCTCATGGCGTCACCGTACGACATCCCGACAAGGCAAATGTAACAGCAAAATAACGAAACCTACCGCTCACCAGGTAATCGATGCACGATGAGAGGACCGCACGGACTTCAACGAGGAGGCACCGCCATGGCGGCACCCGAGGAACCCGGCGACCAGGCCCGCGAGGCGGCCGTCGAGGCGGCACTCGCCGCGCTCGACCTCGACGCCAAGGCAAGGCTCCTGGCCGGCCAGGACATGTGGACCCTGCCCGCGCTCCCCGAGATCGGCCTGGCCTCCCTCGTCATGTCCGACGGCCCGATCGGCGTCCGGGGTGTGCGCTGGAGCGCCGACGACCCGTCGATCGCCCTGCCCTCCCCGACCGCGCTGGCCGCCACCTGGGACCCGGAACTCGCCTGCAGGGCAGGCACGTTGCTCGCTCAGGAGGCCCGCCGCAAGGGCGTCCACGTCCTGCTCGCCCCCACCGTCAACCTCCACCGCTCCCCGCTCGGCGGCCGCCACTTCGAGGCCTACAGCGAGGACCCCTACCTGACGGGACGGATCGGCGCCGGGTACGTGACCGGCGTACAGCAGGGCGGTGTCGGCACCACCGTCAAGCACTTCGTCGCCAACGACGCCGAGACCGACCGCTTCACGGTGAACAACCTGGTCTCCGAACGCGCCCTGCGCGAGCTCTACTTGGCACCCTTCGAGCACATCGTCGCCAACGCCCACCCGTGGGGCATCATGACCGCCTACAACACGGTCAACGGCACGACGATGACCGAGCACCACCACCTCGTCAACGAAGTCCTGCGCGGGGAATGGGGCTTCGACGGCTACAACGTCTCCGACTGGATGGCGGCTCGCAACACCAAGGGCGCCATCGAGGGCGGCCTCGACGTCGCCATGCCCGGCCCGACGACCGTCTACGGCGAGGCCCTCGCCCGGGCGGTAAGGGACGGGGAGGTGGAGGAGAGCGCGGTCGACACGGCCGTACGCAACGTCCTGCGGCTCGCCGCCCGCGTCGGCATCCTGGACGGCGCCGAGCCCGTCGTCACCGACCTCCCGGACACCGTCGACGGCATCGAACTGGCCCGCGAGATCGCCCGCCGCTCCTTCGTACTGGTCCGCAACCAGGGGGCGTTGCCGCTGCGCAAGGGCACGGTCGCCCTCATCGGCGCCGCCGCCCGTGACGCCCGGGTCCTCGGCGGCGGCTCCGCCACCGTCTTCCCGGACCGCGTCGTCTCCCCGCTCGACGGCCTCACCGCGGCCCTCCCCGAGGGCACCCTCACCTATGCCGTCGGCGCCGACCCCAGCACCGAACTCGCCGTCGCCGACAAGGGGTTCGACCTCCGGGCGGTCTGCCGGGACGAGGACGGGAACGTCATCGGCACGGCGTCCGCCCCCAACGGCCACATCCAGTGGATGGGTTCGGACCTCCCCGAGGGCGTCACCCACGACCGGCTGCACACGGTCGAGCTCACCGGCACCTTCACCCCGCGCGAGAGCGGCCCGCACACCTTCGGCATCAAGGGACTCGGCGCCTTCACGCTGACCGTCGACGGCACGACGTACTACGACGACGTCCAGCGCACCGACAAGGACGACCCCTTCATCTCCTTCTTCGGCGCCCCCGAGCCCCGCGCCGAGGTCGAACTCACCGCCGGCGAACCGGTCGAGGTCTCCCTGACGTATGGCGTCGTCATCCCGGAGGACGTCCCGATGAAGGTCGTCACGTTCTCCCTGGCCCACCAGGACCCGCGGCGCAACCCCGACGAGCTGATCGCCGAAGCCGTCGAGGCGGCCCGGAACGCCGACACGGCCGTCGTCGTGGTCGCCACCACCGAGCGCGTCGAGTCCGAGGGCTACGACCGCAGCGACCTCGCGCTGCCCGGCCGCCAGGACGAGCTGGTCCGCGCGGTCGCCGCCGCCAACCCGAACACCGTCGTGGTCGTCAACTCCGGCTCCCCGGTGGAACTGCCCTGGCGCGAGGACGTCGCCGCCGTCCTGCTCGGCTGGTTCCCCGGCCAGGAGGGCGGCGCGGCCCTCGCCGACGTGCTGACCGGCGCCCACGAACCCGGCGGCCGCCTTCCCACCACCTGGGGTTCCCTGGCCGACGCCCCGGTCACCCGGGTCGCTCCGGCGGGCGGCGAACTCCCTTACGGCGAGGGCGTGTTCATCGGTTACACGGCCTGGGAGAAGGAGGGCCGCACTCCCGCCTATCCCTTCGGCCACGGCCTCGGCTACACCGACTGGACCTACGAGTCCGTCGAGGTCCGGGGCACCACCGTCCGGGTCCGGCTGCGCAACTCCGGAGCCCGCGCGGGCCGCGAGGTCGTCCAGGTCTACGTGGCGCCCGCCGAACGCGACGCCGAGCGCCCGGCCCGCCGACTCGCCGGCTTTGCGGGGGCCGAGGCCGGACCCGGCGAGAGCGTCGAGGTCACCGTCCGGATCCCGCGCCGGGCCTTCGAGATCTGGGACGAGAAGACCTCATCGTGGTCGTATGTGAAGGGTTCGTACGAAATCCAGGTGGGTCGCTCGATCGGGGACCGCAGGGTCACCGCGACGATTAACGTCTGATCCCAGGGGGCACAGCCCTCACATGACCAGCCCCGGCCCGGGACCTGACCCCTGGGCCGGGGCTCGTGTGTGCTCAGCGCGTACCGAAGCCGTACACCGTCTCCGAACGGAACACCTCGCCCGGCCGCAGCACCGTGCTCGGGAACTCCGGGCGGTTGGGGGAGTCCGGGAAGTGCTGGGTCTCCAGTGCGATGCCGTCGCCGGGCGCGAAGGGCTCGGTGAGGTGGTCGGCGGTGTAGAGCTGGAGCCCCGGCTCGGTGGTCGCGACGGTCAGCAGCCGCCCGGACGCGGGGTCGTACAACTCGGCGACCTCGACGGCCTGTTCGGTGATCCCCTTGTCGAGCACGAAGTTGTGGTCGTAGCCCGCGCCGACCTTGCGCGACTGACGGAAGTCGAACCGGGTGCCCGCGACCTCCTCGACGCCGGTCGGGATCAGATCCGCGTCGACCGGCGTGAACCGCGAGGCGTCGATGCGCAGTTCGTGCCCGCCCGCGTTCCCGGACCCGGCCAGGTTGAAGTAGCTGTGGTTGGTGAGGTTGACGATGGTCGGGGCGTCGGTCACCGCCTCGTACGAGATCCGCAGCGCACCGGACTCGTCCAGGCTGTACGTCCCCGAGACCTCGAGGCGCCCCGGAAAGCCCTCCTCGCCGTGCGGGCTGACCCGGCTCAGCCGCACCCCGTGCTCACCGGCGGGCTCCATGTCCCACACCCGCTTGTCGAAGCCGCGCTCGCCGCCGTGCAGGGAGTTGGGCGCGTTGTTGGCCGCGAGCGCGTACGTCACCCCGTCCAGCTCGAAGCGGCCGCCCGCGATCCGGTTCGCGTACCGCCCGACGAAGGCGCCGAGATACGGGCCGGAGTGCTCCAGATACTCCTCGAGGCCGGCGAAGCCCAGCACCACGTCCGCCGTCCTGCCGTCCCGGTCCGGGACCTCGACCGACTGCACGATCCCGCCGTACGACAGGATCCGCACGCGGACACCCGCGCGCTCCAGGGTCCAGCGGTGCACCGGTGTGCCGTCGGGAAGTGCGGCGAAGAGTTCGTTCATGTGCGGAACTTTAGGACACCGACCTGACCTTGCGGTATGCGATCTCCGCCAGCCGCGCCTGTCCGTTCACACTCGGGTGGAACCAGTCCCAGTGGCTGAGCTGGTCCGTGCCGAACCGGTAGGCGTACACCGCGCCCCCGTCGTACCGGCACCGCTCGTCCTTGGCGCACACCTCCTTGAGCACGGCGTTGTACGCCTCCACCCGCTCCTGCACGGTGTCCCGCCGCTCGGTCGCCGCCGCGTCCAGAGCGTCCGCGTCCGCCAGCATCGACGGGCACACGCCCAGCTTCCACACCTGCTTGCCCAGCGGATTGGTCCGGCCCTGGGACCACAGCCGCTTGAGGTTCGGCACGCTCGCCACGTACACCTGCGCCCTGGGCGCCGACTTCCGCAGCACGCCGAGCGCGTCCTCGAAGCCGGCGCGGAAGTCGGACACCGACGTCATCGCCGCCGTGGAGTCCCGGCAGGCGTCGTTGGCACCCACCATCACGGTCACCAGGGCCGGCGTGCGCGAGGCCGCCTGGGTCATCTGGGCCGGCAGATCGGCCATCCGCGCCCCGGACACCGCGTAGTTCCAGCTGCGCCCGGCCGCCTTCGCCCTCCCCAGCAGCCGCACGGCCAGGGAGTCGACCTGGGTACTGCTCCCGGTGGCCCAGGACACGTCGGGGCAGTCCTTCAGGATCCCGCACGCGTCGAAGCCGCGGGTGATGGAGTCGCCGACAGCGGCCATCGAGCCCGGGCTGGTGTCCCACGCCGGGGTGGGCTTCGGTGAGGTCTTCGGCTTCCGGGTCGGTCCCGCCGAGTCGCCGCCCACGGCGTCACAGCCGGCGACGCCCACAAGAGCCGCCGTCAGGACGGCGACGACGGCCCGCGAGCGGTGGCCCTGCTTCCGCATCCGTGGTGTTCCCCTCATGAAATGGTGGTCCTCTCATCACAACGCACGGGAGTTCCCGGGGGCCGCGAGGGAACGATCGACACCCGTACTAGCGTCCTGCCGAGTGAATGGCGGGCGTTTCCGGGCACCGGGACCGACGGTACGTCACACTCCTTGCCCCGCCGCACGGTAGCCTCGCCATCAACGTGGCCGGTCGGCATCGCCGCCATGCCGGCCGGCAAGACCTGTCCCGCTCAGCCCGGAGGTCCCGGTGACGACACGTGGAGTCCTGTACGTGCACTCCGCGCCGCGCGCGCTGTGCCCGCACGTCGAGTGGGCCGTCGCCGGGGTGCTCGGCACGCGCGTGAGCCTCGACTGGATCCGGCAGCCGGCCGCGCCGGGCACCTGGCGCTCGGAGTTCTCCTGGAAGGGCGAGGCGGGCACGGCGTCCAAGCTCGCGTCGGCCCTCAGAGGCTGGCACCTGCTGCGCTTCGAGGTCACCGCCGAGCCCTGCGCCACCGCCGAGGGCGAGCGCTACAGCTGCACCCCGGAGCTCGGCATCTTCCACGCCGTCACCGGCATCCACGGCGACATCCTGATCCCGGAGGACCGCCTGCGCGCGGCCCTGACCCGCTCGCAGCGCGGCGAGACGGACCTGGAGGC
The DNA here is from genome assembly GCF_055559055.1 of Streptomyces sp. NPDC024687. Classification (NCBI taxonomy): domain Bacteria; kingdom Bacillati; phylum Actinomycetota; class Actinomycetes; order Kitasatosporales; family Streptomycetaceae; genus Streptomyces; species Streptomyces sp. NPDC024687. Next base: position 652,197 of record NZ_JBVHLJ010000001.1, read on the forward strand.
CGAGCTGGCCAAGCTCCTCGGCAAGCCCTGGGACGACGAACTGGAGCCCTTCAGGTACGCCGGCGAGGGCGCCCCGGTCCGCTGGCTGCACCAGGTGGTGTGAGCCCCCGTACAACTCCCCCCGTACACGTGAAGGGCCCCCACCGACCGGTGGGGGCCCTTCCGTTGCGTACAGACGGTCCTCAGACCGTACGGAACGCCAGTACGACGTTGTGCCCGCCGAACCCGAACGAGTCGTTCAGCGCGGCGATACGGCCCTCCACGGGCAGCTTGCGGGCCTCGCCGCGGACGACGTCGGCGTTGGCCTCCGCCTCCGGGTCGAGGTTCTCGACGTTGATGGTCGGCGGAGCCACCCGGTGGTACAGGGCGAGCACCGTCGCGACCGTCTCCACGCCGCCCGCGCCACCCAGCAGGTGACCGGTCATCGACTTGGTGGCGGACACGGCCATGTGGTCGGCGTCGTCCCCGAACACCTTCCGCAGCGCCTTGAGCTCGGCGATGTCACCGGCCGGGGTCGACGTGGCGTGCGCGTTGACGTGCACGATCTCCGCCGGGTTCAGGTCGGTGCGGTCCAGCAGGTTCTGCAGGGCGTGCGAGATACCGCGGCCCTCCGGCTCCGGCTGCACGATGTCGTGGGCGTCGGCGGAGATGCCCTGCCCGACCGCCTCGGCGTACACCCGCGCACCGCGCTTGGCGGCGTGCTCGGCGGACTCCAGGACGACGACACCGGCGCCCTCGCCGAGGACGAAGCCGTCCCGGGCGACGTCGTAGGGACGCGAGGCGCCCTCGGGGTTCTCGTTGTTCTTGGACATCGCCATCATGTTGCCGAACGCGGCGATGGGCAGCGGGTGGATCGCCGCCTCCGTGCCACCGGCGACGACGACGTCGGCGCGGCCGGTACGGATCATCTCGATGGCGTAGCCGATGGCCTCGGCGCCCGACGCGCAGGCGGAGACCGGGGTGTGCACACCGGCGCGGGCGCCGACGAGCAGACCCACGTTGGCGGACGGGCTGTTGGGCATCAGCATCGGCACGGTGTGCGGGGAGACGCGGCGGACGCCCTTCTCCTTGAGCACGTCGTACTGGTCGAGCAGGGTCGTCACGCCGCCGATGCCGGAGGCGATGACGGCGCCGAGACGGTCGGGGTCGACCTCGCCGACCGAGCCGTCCTCACCGGCCTTGCCCTCGAAACCGGCGTCGGCCCACGCCTCCTTGGCCGCGATCAGCGCGAACTGCGCCGAGCGGTCCAGGCGACGGGCCTGCGGCCGGGGAATGACCTCGGTCGGCTCCACGGCGATCTGTGCGGCGATGCGGACCGCCTGCTCGGCGGCCCACTCCTGCTCGAGGGGCTTGACGCCGGACTTGCCGGCGACCAGACCCTCCCAGGTAGAGGCTGCGTCGCCACCCAGCGGTGTGGTTGCGCCGATACCGGTGACGACCACGGTGCGATTGGTCGGGCTCACGGGAAATCTTTCTCCAACGGTACGAGGATTAAGCGGCGCCACCGCCGGGTGGCGGGGCCGGTCAGCGTCCGGCCCAAGCAGTGGCTCAGGCCTGGTGCTTGAGGATGTAGCTGGTCGCGTCGCCGACCGTCTTGAGGTTCTTGACGTCGTCGTCCGGGATCTTGACGTCGAAGCGCTCTTCGGCGGCGACGACGACCTCGACCATGGACAGCGAGTCGACGTCCAGGTCGTCGGTGAAGGACTTGTCCAGCTGGACGTCCTCAACCGGGATGCCGGCGATCTCGTTCACGATGTCGGCGAGACCGGCGACGATCTCTTCCTGAGTGGCGGCCATGGTGGCGCTCCTTCGTTTTCTTGTTCAGAGGGTTGGCAGTGCTTCCCGTCCCGGACCGGATGATCCGGCACGGAGTGCCTAGGGGAGGGTAACGACAGTGGCGGCGTAGACGAGACCCGCCCCGAATCCGATGACGAGCGCCGTGTCGCCGCTCTTCGCCTCACCGGTCGCCAGGAGCCGCTCCATCGCGAGCGGGATCGAGGCGGCCGAGGTGTTGCCGGTGGTGCGCACGTCACGCGCGACCGTGACGTGCTCCGGCAGTTTCAGCGTCTTCACCATCGAGTCGATGATCCGCTCGTTGGCCTGGTGGGGAATGAAGACGTCCAGGTCGTCCGGGCTGATCCCGGCCGCGTCCAGCGCCTGCTGAGCGACCTTCGCCATCTCGAACACGGCCCAGCGGAACACCGCCTGGCCCTCCTGCGTGATCGCGGGGAACTTGCCCGAGGAGTCGTACTCGGTCCACGCCACGGTCTGCTTGATCGTCTCGGACTTGTCGCCCTCGGAGCCCCAGACGGTGGGGCCGATCGCGGGTTCCTTCGACGGGCCGACGACGACCGCGCCGGCGCCGTCGCCGAACAGGAAGGCCGTGGCCCGGTCCTCGAGGTCGGTCAGGTCGGACAGCCGCTCCACGCCGATGACGAGGACGTACTCCGCGCTGCCCTCGACGATCATGCCCTTGGCGAGAGTGAGACCGTAGCCGAAGCCCGCGCAGCCGGCCGAGATGTCGAAGGCGGCGGCCTTGTTCGTGCCCAGCTTGTCGGCGATCTCCGTCGCCACGGCCGGGGTCTGCTTGAAGTGCGAGACGGTCGAGACGATCACGCCGCCGATCTGCTCGGCGGAGATCCCGGCGTCGGCGATCGCCTTGCCGGACGCCTCGATCGACATCGCGGCGACGGTCTCCTCGGCGTTCGCCCAGTGCCGGGTCTGGATGCCGGAGCGCGAGCGGATCCACTCGTCGGACGAGTCGATCGTCTCGAGGATCACCTCGTTCGGCACGACCCGGGTCGGGCGGTAGCCGCCGACACCGAGGATGCGCGCGTACGCGGCGCCCTTGCTGGGCTTGATCTTCGACATGCTCTCGTGCTCCTTCTCAGGCACTGTGCTCGGCGATGAGCTCGCGAGCAGCGTCGAGGTCGTCCGGGGTCTTCAGGGCCAGCGTCTTGACGCCGGGCAGCGCGCGCTTGGCGAGGCCGACCAGCGTGCCGCCGGGGGAGACCTCGATCAACGCGGTGGCGCCGAGCTCCTTGAAGGTCTCCATGCACAGGTCCCAGCGGACCGGGTTGGCGACCTGGCCGACCAGCCGCTCCAGCACCTCGGCGCCGGTGGCGACGGCCCGGCCGTCCTTGTTCGAGACGTACGTGAGCGTCGGGTCGGCCGGCGCCAGATCGGCGGCGGCCTTGGCCAGCGCGTCGACCGCGGGGGCCATATGGTGCGTGTGGAAGGCGCCGGCGACCTTGAGCGGGACGACCTTGCGGACGCCCTCGGGCTTGTCCTCGTTCAGGACGGCGAGCTGCTCCAGCGTGCCCGCGGCGACGATCTGCCCGGCGCCGTTGACGTTCGCCGGGGTCAGGCCCAGCTTCTCCAGGTGCGCGACGGAGACCTCGGGGTCCCCGCCGAGCAGCGCCGACATGCCGGTCTCGGTGATCGCGGCGGCGTCGGCCATGGCCAGACCCCGCTTGCGTACGAGGGTGAGGGCGGCGGTGTCGTCCAGCACGCCCGCGAAGGCCGCGGCGGTGATCTCACCGACACTGTGCCCCGCGACCGCGCCGGGGGAGATGTCGTCGAGGGCACCGAGTGCCGAGGCCGACAGGATCCCGGCCGCGACCAGCAGCGGCTGGGCCACGGAGGTGTCGCGGATGGCGTCCGCGTCGGCCTGAGTGCCGTAGTGGACAAGGTCCAGTCCGATGACGTCGGACCACGCGGCGACGCGGTCCGCGGCACCGGGGAGTTCGAGCCAGGGGGTCAGGAAGCCGGGCGTCTGGGCGCCCTGGCCGGGAGCGACGAGTACGAGCACTCTCACACTCTCTCTTGTGGGCGGCCCAAGCCGCCCGTGGGGACAGGGACGAAGAACGGGAGGGGGTTTTGTGGGCCCCCGACAAAAGCCTAGGGCTGGAGATCCCCGTCGGCCAGACGCCCCAGGATGAGCGCGATGCGCAAGGTGAAGGCCGAACGTACGTCGGAGGGCGACCAGCCGGTGACATCAGTCACACGTCGAAGCCGGTAGCGCACGGTGTTGGGGTGCACGAACAGCATCCGGGCCGCCCCCTCCAGACTGGACGCCTGTTCGAGGTAGACGGAGAGTGTCTCCAGGAGCGCGGATCCGGCCTCCTCCAGCGGTCTGTAGATCTCCTCCACCAACTGCTCGCGCGCGCTGGGATCACCGGCCATCGCACGCTCCGGAAGCAGGTCGTCCGCCAGCACCGGGCGCGGGGCGTCCTGCCAGGCGGAACACGCCTTGAGCCCGGCGGCGGCCGCCTGCGCGGACCGGGTCGCGGCCAGCAGGTCGGGGACGACGGGCCCGGCCACCACGGGTCCGGCCGCGTACGGCCCGATCAGCGACTTTGCCACGGCGAGGGGGTTGTCGCTGCCGCCCGCGATGACGACGAGCCGGGCCCCGAGCACGCCGGTCAGCACCTGGAGCTTGGCGTGCCGGGCGGCCCGCCGGATGGCCTCGACGGTCAGCTCGGAGTCGCCCTCGGGGGCGGGGCCGAGGACGACGCACACGTGCTCGGGAGCGTTCCAGCCCAGCGCGGCGGCCCTGCTCACGGCTCCCTCGTCGGCCTCACCGCTGAGCACGGCGTTCACGACCAGCGACTCCAGCCGGGCGTCCCAGGCACCGCGTGCCTCGGCGGCCTGGGCGTAGACCTGCGCGGTGGCGAAGGCGATCTCACGGGCGTACACGAGCAGCGCCTCGCGCAGCACGGACTCGTCACCGGGGGCCGCGACCTCGTCGATCGCGCTCTCCATGACCTCGATGGTGGTGCGCACCATCTCCACGGTCTGCCGCAGCGTGATGGCCCGGGTCAGCTCACGGGGAGCGGTCCCGAACACGTCGGTGGAGATGGCCTGCGGGGCGTCCGGACGCCGGAACCACTCGGTGAAGGCGGCGATGCCGGCCTGGGCGACCAGCCCGATCCAGGAACGGTTCTCCGGCGGCATGGCCCGGTACCACGGCAGCGTCTCGTCCATGCGCGTGATGGCCTGCTGCGCGAGAGACCCGGACGACTTCTCCAGCCGCTTCAGGGTCGCGGCATGGGCGTGGACGCCGCGGGGCGCGTCGGGGTCGGACTTGCGGTGTTCGGGTTCGGGCACGGGGACAAGACTGCCTTATCGGGACGTCAGCGCGTGCCGCCGGGTACCGACGAGTCCCCGCCGGCAGGCAGCCCTGGCACTACCGTGGTCCCGTGACGGACGTACGGCGCGCAGCGGAGCGCTACCCAGGCGGGGACCCCGGGACCGGAATCGAGTCGTGGCACGCCTTCTCGTTCGGGCCGCACTACGACCCCGACAACCTGCGGTTCGGCGCGCTGATCGCCTGCAACGAGGAGCGGCTCGTGCCCGGCGCCGGGTTCGACGAGCATCCGCACAGCCACACCGAGATCGTGACGTGGGTGGTCGAGGGGGAGCTGACGCACCGGGACTCCACCGGGCACGAGACGGTCGTGCGGCCCGGTGACGTGCAGCGGCTGAGCGCCGCCGCGGGCGTCCGGCACGTCGAGCGCAACGACGCCGGGACTCCGCTGACCTTCGTGCAGACCTGGCTGGCGCCCCTGGAGCCCGGCGGTGAACCGTCGTACGAGATCGTCCGCGGGATCGCCGACTCGACGCCGTACGCCGTCCCGGAGGCGGGCGCGATGCTCCATGTGCGGCGGCTGGCGGCGGGGGAGCGGACCGCGGTGCCCGACGGGCGCCACCTGTACATCCATGTCGTGCGCGGCGAAGTGCGCCTGGACGGCGAGGAGTTGGGGGCCGGTGACGCGGCCCGGGTCACCGACGCCGAGGAGCTGGACGTGGTGGCGGTGACCCCGGCCGAACTGCTGGTGTGGGAGATGTCCTAGAGGCCGGCGAGCACCGCGTCGGTGAACGCGGGCCACGCCTCGATCGCCCAGGGCCCGAACGCGCGGTCGGTCAGCGCCACGCAGGCCGCTCCCGCGTCGGGGTCGATCCACAGGAACGTGCCGGACTGGCCGAAGTGCCCGAAGGTGCGCGGCGAGGACGAAGAGCCCGTCCAGTGGGGGGACTTGGAGTTGCGGATCTCGAAGCCGAGGCCCCAGTCGTTGGGGTTCTGGTGGCCGTAGCCGGGCAGCACGCCCTTCGTGCCCGGGTACTGGACCGTCATCGCCGCCGCGACCGTCCGCGGATCCAGCAGCCGGGGCGCCTGGACCTCCGCCGCGAACCGGAGAAGATCCCCGACCGTCGACACACCGTCCTTCGCGGGGGAGCCCTCCAGCGACGTCGACGTCATGCCCAGCGGCTCCAGCACGGCTTGCCGCAGATACTCCGCGAACGGAATCTCCGTCGCCTTGGCGACATGGTCGCCGAGCTGCTCGAAGCCCGCGTTCGAGTACAGCCGCCGCTCCCCGGGGGCGGCCGTCACCCGGTGCTCGTCGAAGGCCAGACCCGAGGTGTGCGCGAGCAGGTGCCGCACCGTCGATCCGCTCGGCCCGGCCGGCTCGTCGAGCTCGACGGCCCCCTCCTCGTACGCGACGAGGACGGCGTACGCGGCGAGCGGCTTGGTGACCGAGGCCAGCGGGAAGCGGTGATCGGTCGGACCGTGGGTCCCGAGGACCGTACCGTCGCCGCGCACCACCCCCGCCGCAGCGGTGGGAACCGGCCAGTTTTCGATCAACGCGAGGCTCTGCAAGGACATGCCGTCGAGCGTAAGCGGCTCAGAGCCCGAGAATCATCGTGGGGTCCGGCTTCCGGACGAACCCGAGCGAGACGTAGAGCGGCTCGGCCTCGGGGGACGCGGTCAGCATGACCTGCCCGGCGCCCCGCTCGCGGAACCACGCCAGCAGTTCGTCCATGCACGCGCGCGTACCCGCGCCGCCGGGCGTCCGGATCGGTGGCGACGCTGAAGACGTACCCGGCCAGGCCGTGCGGATTGGACGCCTTCCCGATCCGGTAGTCGACCGTCCCGACGACCAGCGCGGCCAGCGCCCCCGGCCGGTCCGGGTGGTCGACGACGAAGGCCGCGAAGTCCCCGTCAGCCTCGGCCAGCTTCTCCCGCAGCGACGGCAGCGCCTCCGTGTGCCACGCTGTGGAGCCGTCCCCACCGGGCAGGGAGTCGATCATCACCTGACGCAGCCGCAGTACTTCTTGGGCGTCCTCGGTCGTGGCACGGCGTACGAGACTCATGCACCGCACGGTAGCGATCGCAGCCAAGGGGCGTCCTGCCGATTTCTTACCGGTACCGCTTGCTTGGAGTGCACTCCAAGGCCATAGCGTTGGGGTCATGACGGTGATGGAGACCACGGGTACCAGGACCGACAGCTGCGCCGCCCCGCCGCACCCCCACCGGCGGCCGGCGGGCCAGGACAGCTACACGATCAGCGAGGTCGTCGCCTTCACCGGCCTGACCGCGCACACCCTGCGCTGGTACGAGCGCATCGGCCTCATGCCGCACATCGACCGCTCGCACACCGGCCAGCGCCGCTACAGCAACCGCGACCTCGACTGGCTCGACCTCGTCGGCAAGCTCCGGCTCACCGGCATGCCGGTCGCCGACATGGTGCGGTACGCGGAACTGGTGCGCGAGGGCGACCACACGTTCACCGAACGGTTCGAGCTCCTGGAGACGACCCGCCGGGACGTCCTGTCCCGGATCGCGGAACTCCAGGACACGCTCGCCGTTCTCGACCGGAAGATCAGCTTCTACGCCGAAGCCGGTCGCGCCTACGAATCGGAGAAGGCCGGATGACGGACCGCACGATCCCCACCGCACAGCTCGGCGACACCGGCCCCACGGTCGGCGTCCAGGGGCTCGGCTGCATGGGCATGAGCTTCGCCTACGGCCCCACGGACGCGGAGGCGTCCCGGGCCACCCTGGAGCGGGCCCTGGAGCTCGGCGTCACGCTCTACGACACGGCGGACGCCTACGGCCAGGGGGAGAACGAGAAGTTCCTGTCCCCGTTCTTCAAGGCCCACCGGGACGAGGTCGTGATCGCCACCAAGTTCGCCCTGGCGATACCCCCGGACGACCCGACCCGGCGGATCATCCGCAACGACCCGCCGTACATCCGCCAGGCGGTCGAGGCGAGCCTGAAGCGCCTGGACGTCGACGCGATCGACCTCTACTACATGCACCGGCGCGATGTGAACGTCCCGATCGAGGAATCCGTCGGCACCATGGCCGAGCTGGTGCGCGAGGGCAAGGTCAAGCACCTGGGCCTGAGCGAGGTCACCGCCTCGGAGCTGCGTGCGGCGCAGGCCGTGCACCCCATCGCCGCCGTGCAGTCGGAGTGGTCCCTGTTCAGCCGCGACATCGAGGCCAAGGTGGTCCCGGCGGCCCGCGAGCTGGGCGTGGCCCTCGTGCCGTACTCCCCGCTCGGCCGCGGATTCCTCACCGGGTCCTTCACCAACGCCGACAAGGACCTCACCGCCGACGACTTCCGCCGCCAGCAGCCCCGCTTCACGGGCGACAACGCGGCGGCGAACGCGGCCCTGCTGGAGCCGGTCCGCACGGTCGCCGAGGCCCATGGCGTCTCCCTGGGCCAGATCGCCCTGGCCTGGGTCCAGCAGCAGACGGCGGTCCACGAGCTTCCGGTGATCCCGATCCCGGGCACCCGCAAGCCGGGCCGCGTGGAGGAGAACGCGGCGGCCACGGGCATCGAGCTCACCAAGGAGGAGCTGGAGCTGCTAGAGCCGATCGCGGCCCAGGTGGCCGGGGACCGGTACGCGGACATGCGGTTCTCTTCAGCGGGCCGGGAGTGAGCTAGAGCTCCGCCAGCAGCTCCGCCTTCTTCACGGAGAACTCCTCGTCGGTGACCAGTCCGGCCTGATGCAGCTCCCCGAGATGGCGGATCCGTTCGGCGATGTCGGCGGGGTCCCGGCGCGGCGCGGTCGCGGCCGGGATCACCGCCGCGGGCCCTCGCTGCCGTACGGCCGCCAGGACCGCCGCCGCGAACGGCAGGGACTCATGGACCGGCCCGTACCCGAGCCCGAACACCACGGCCGCCGGATCCTGGTCGGCCTGCACCGGCCCCGGCTCGCCGCGCAGCAGCCGCAGGTGCCCCTCGAAGACCTCCGGTGACCGCCACTCGACACCCGTCAGCTCGGACACCGGGAAACTCTGGTCGCCGGCCTTCCACTTCGCCGAGGACGCTCCCGTCCAGAACCAGCGGAACCGCACGGTACGGCCGTCGAAGGACGCCTTCCCGTCGTACGCCTTGAACTGCAACGGCACCTCGGGCGCCGGCACCAGGAAACGTTCCGCCGGCTCGGCGTCCTCCTTCAGGAGTGCGCGCAGCTCGTCCGCGTAGTACTCGGCGAGCGTCTCCTTGTCCGCCGGCAGCACGAGCCGGTACGGATCGCACCCCTCCTTCAGCTGCCCCGCCGCCGCCTCCATGAGCGGATCCGCCCCGGGCCGCGGCTCGGCCTGCAGTACCACCGTGCCCCGCTTGCCCGGCGTCAGCGTCACACCGGAGATCGCCTCCAGGGGGATCCGTCGTTCCCCCAGCGCCTGGAAGACCTTCGGAGTGCGAATCCCCCTTTCGTAGCGGATGAGCACGGAGTCGGACTCGAACTCCCAGGCGGCATGAAATCCGGCCAGTACGTCACCCATGCGGGTCATCGTATTCGGCACGAGCTCCTTCGTCCCCTCCTCGCGCAGACCGCGATTCCTGCGGTCTCTACGCGCGTCCGGCCGTGGCCGTGCCGGACAAACCGGCGCGACAGGCTTCGTCCTCGTGGGCGCAGTGCACCGAGCGGTACGCGCCAATGCCGATCTCGGCGAAGTTGAGCAGACTCTCCGTTCCGGGTTCGAAGTAACCGGCGTGCCCGTCCGCACCCCGCGCGGACAGCACACGCGCGCCGAACGCGGAGGACACCGGGTCGGCGCCGTGGCCGAGCCCGCCCACCTCCATGTACGGCACGTCCTGGATCCAGTCGTCGGCGTCCCGCATCGACCACACGTGCGCGGTGGTGCGCAGGTGGGAGGCGTTGGCGACCCGCATCCCGGGGCTGCCGGCCACCGCGATGTCGGCCACCCGGCCGGGCAGGGCGTGCGCGGCCACTCCGCACACCACGGAGCCGTAGCTGTGGCAGAACAGGGAGACGGGCGAGCTGCCCGGCAGTGCGCGCACCAGCGCGTTCAGCCGGACCGCGCCCATCTCGGCACGCATCGCGGTGGCCGAGTCGATGCCGAGTCCGGCGGGTGCCGTGTAGTCGGCCCAGGCGATCACCGCCGTACGCGTGGCCGGGCTCGCCTCGCGCTCGGCCCGGTAGAGGGACTGAGCCATGCCGACCGGCGCGGAGTAGGTCCGCCTGGTGCGCTGGAAGGTGAGCACGTCGGTGTCCACGCCCGGCACGACCACGGAGATCCGCTCCGCCGTGCCGAGATCGCCGAAGACCTCGGCGACCCGGCCGGAGCCGTCGGGGTCGAAGGCGAGGATGTGGCGCTCCGGGGCGGTCAGCGACTCGAAGCGGTGCATACGGCGGCCCGCCTCCTGCTGACCGGCCGGGCTGAGCCGGGTGTCGTGCATGCGGGTGCGCTCGACGGTCCGGGCCTGGAGCAGCGCGAGCCGGTTGGCCTGGTAGCGCAGGGCGACGGGGGCACCGTTCATGTTGCCGACCGCGAGCGGGTAGCGCTGGGCGAGGCGGACCCGCTCCTGGGAGGAGAGGGCGGCGAAGAACCGAGTGAGCCGGTCGGGGTCGGTGTCCGGGTCCGGCAGCGGGTGTCCGTGGAGGCGGCCGTGCGCCCAGGACTGCAGCGAGGCCTGGAGCGGGCCGGCCTCCCTGTGGTTGCGCAGAGCGGTCCAGCCGGTGGTCGCCAGCATCACGAACACCACGGCCAGCGCGAGCAGTGCGCGCCAGACGTTGAGTTGCGGGGAGGTGTCGAAGGAAGTCACTGAAAGGACACACTAGGAGAACGAGACGGTCTCGGGTTAATCGAGTGACAGGGATCACGTTTCGGTGTAGGGGAACCACTTTCCGGTCAGGGCGGGACCCAGCAGTTCGAGGTGGGAGACCGTCAACGCGCGCATGGCCTCCAGGCTGAACTCCCCGTCGGCCGACCACTGCCGTTCCGTCACCCGCATCACACCGCTGAAGACGGCCACCAGCAGCATGGGCCGCGGGTCGGTGGCCGGGTCGAGGCCCTCGCGTTCGGCGAGCACGCGCGTGAGCACCTCCTCGACCTCCGCCGAGCGCCGCAGATGCGCGGCGAGCAGCACGGGCGTCGACTCGATCACCCGGTACATGCTCAGGAACCGCTCCACCGGGACGATCGACTCGACGACCTCGTGCAGCGTGTCCCAGCCCTGGAGCACGGCCTGGCGCAGGGCCTCCAGCGGGGGTTCGTGCGGCGGGCGGGCGCGTACGGCCTCCACGAAACGCGTCACCGTCATCGCGTCGAGCCCGAGCGCCGCGTCCTCCTTGCCGGCGAAGTAGCGGAAGAAGGTGCGCTGCGAGACCCCCACGGCGTCGGCGATGTCGTCGACGGTCGTCTGCTCGTAGCCCCGGGTGGTGAAGAGCTCGATCGCGACCCGTAGCAGTGCCTCACGGGTGCGCTGCTTCTTGCGTTCGCGCAGTGTTTCCATTGGTGTCAGTTACCGACTTGTGAATTGGTTTGTCAATTGTCAGTGGCTGTCACTAGCCTCGAACACATGACTAGTCAGACCACCATCGATACGACGGGGGCGGGGGACGGCGCGTCGCGGTCCCCGTCGGATCAGCCGCCCGCCTCCGGGCTGCGCGGCCACCCGTGGCTCACCCTCCTGACCGTGGCTGTCGGCGTCATGATGGTGGCCCTGGACGGCACCATCGTGGCCATCGCCAACCCGGCCATCCAGGCCGACCTCAAGGCGAGCTTCGCGGACGTCCAGTGGATCACCAACGGCTACTTCCTCGCCCTGGCGGTCGCCCTGATCACCGCGGGCAAGCTCGGTGACCGCTTCGGCCACCGCCAGACCTTCCTGATCGGTGTCGTCGGCTTCGCCGCCGCCTCGGGCGCGATCGGGCTGTCCAGCAGCATCGCCGCGGTCGTCACCTTCCGTGTCCTGCAGGGCCTGTTCGGTGCCCTGCTGATGCCGGCCGCGCTCGGTCTGCTGCGGGCCACCTTTCCGGCCGAGAAGCTCAACATGGCCATCGGCATCTGGGGCATGGTCATCGGCGCCTCCACCGCCGGCGGGCCGATCCTCGGCGGTGTCCTCGTCGAGCACGTCAACTGGCAGTCGGTGTTCTTCATCAACGTGCCGGTGGGTGTCCTCGCCCTCGCCCTCGGTGTGCTGATCCTCCTCGACCACCGCGCCGAGAACGCCCCGCGCTCCTTCGACATCCTGGGCATAGCCCTGCTGTCCGTCGCCATGTTCTGCCTGGTGTGGGCGCTCATCAAGGCCCCGACCTGGGGCTGGGGCGACGGACTGACCTGGACCTTCATCGCCGCCTCCGCCGTGGGCTTCGCACTGTTCGCCTTCTGGGAGACGAAGGTCAAGGAACCGCTGATCCCGCTCGCGCTGTTCCGTTCGGTGGCGCTGTCGGCGGGTGTGGTCCTCATGGTCCTCATGGCGATCGCGTTCATGGGCGGCCTGTTCTTCGTGACCTTCTACCTGCAGAACGTGCACGGTATGAGCCCGATCGACGCCGGTCTCCACCTGCTCCCGCTCACCGGGATGATGATCGTCGGTTCCCCGCTCGCGGGCGCGTTGATCACCAAGCTCGGCCCGCGGATCCCGCTGGCGGGCGGCATGGCGGCCACCGCGATCGCCATGTACGGCATGTCCACGCTGGAGACGGACACCGGCAGTGCCCTGATGTCCCTCTGGTTCGCCCTGCTCGGCCTCGGCCTCGCGCCTGTGATGGTCGGCGCCACCGAGGTCATCGTGGGCAACGCGCCCATGGAGCTCTCCGGTGTGGCCGGCGGTCTCCAGCAGGCCGCGATGCAGATCGGCGGCAGCCTCGGTACGGCCGTGCTCGGCGCCGTGATGGCCTCCAAGGTGGACGGCGACCTCGCGGCCAACTGGAAGGACGCGGGTCTGCCGGCGCTCACGCCGGCCCAGCTGGACCAGGCCTCGGAGGCGGTCCAGGTGGGGGTGGCGCCCGTCGCCAAGGGCACCCCGCCGGAAATCGTCGCGAAGATCACGGACGTCGCCCACGACACCTTCATCTCCGGGATGAGCCTCGCGTCCCTGGTCGCCGCGGGTGTCGCCGCGTTCGCCGTCCTCGTCGCCCTGCTCACCAAGCGCGGCGAGAACGCGGAGGCGGGCGCGGGCGTCGGTCACATCTGACGAGACTTCAGTGTTCTTCCCCTATCAGGGTGAAGAGGCTAAAGATTTCTCGCCCTCGGTACGCGCCGCAGGTCACAGTAAGTCAAGTCCTCCGCACGGCACGCTCGTGCGGCGCGGAGGACGGACGGCGCTGCGGCGCGCTGCCGGAGGGGGGCGGCGCGCCGCAAGGCCGGAGGATTAACCGCCGGGACCGGGGTACTCGCATCGTTGAACCCGAGACGAACCCAACCAACCAAGGGTGTCAGGGAGTTGATGATGGCGGGCTACGGACACGGAACGCGCAAGTACCCCCGATCACGTGGCCGGACGTGGTCACGGAGCGGGCCGGATCGCGCGACGCTCGGAATCATCGGAGTCATCTGTGCGGTCGCGGGCTTCTTCGTGCTGGGGATCATTCTGGGCCCCGTCGCGATGGTCTGCGGTTGGCTTGCCATGGGCCGCACCTGGTCGGGCGGCAACCGTGCCTGGCCTGCTCTGGTCGCCTTCGTTCTGGGCGCCATCGACACGCTCCTGGCGATCATCTGGCTCGTCGGAGCGGCCACCCCGGGCAGCGGTCTGTTCTGACCCGGGGCGCGTGAGGGAAGGGCCCCCGGTGGGACGACCGGGGGCCCGCCCACGTCTTCGGACCGGAGTTCGTGTCACCCCCCGACGGACGTCTTGCGCAGGGCCGCGACCTCGGCGCGCAGGGCCCGTACTTCCTCCGTCAGGGCCTGGATCGCCTCCGTCTGCCGGCGTTCCTCCACGTCGTCCTTCTCGAACCGCTCGATGAACCAGGCGGCGATGTTCGCGGTCACCACACCGAGCAGGGCGATGCCGGACAGCATCAGCCCGACCGCGATCATGCGGCCGAGGCCGGTGGTCGGGGCGTGGTCGCCGTAGCCCACGGTCGTCATGGTGGTGAAGGACCACCACACCGCGTCACCCAACGTGCGGATGTTCCCGTTCGGCGCGTCCCGTTCCACCGACAGCACCGCCAGCGACCCGAACATCAGCAGTCCCACGACCGCCCCCGCCACATACGTCGTCACCCGGATCTGCGACGCCATCCGGGCCCGCTGCCCCACCAGCAGCAGGGTGGAGACCAGGCGCAGCAGCCGCAGTGGCTGTATGAGCGGCAGCAACACGGCACACAGGTCCATCCAGTGCCGCCGTACGAATCCGCGGCGGTCCCGCGAGAGCGACAACCGCATGAGGTAGTCGACGGCGAACACCCCCCACACCGCCCATTCGACCCCCGTGCACACCGCCGTGAGCGACCGTCCCGCCGAGGTGTCCACGATCGGTACGGCATAGGCGACGGCGAACAGCACCGCGAGCGCCAGAAGGGGCCGCTGGGTGTGCTGTTCCCAACGGACCTGCGCCGACTGTTCCTTCATGACCGCATCGTAAGGAAACGGTAAGGGCGGTGGATCCACAGCTCCACCGCCCTTCGTCCGTTCCGGCCGAGCGCAGCGCTTACGCGTCGCCGCCCGCGGCCCCCGGGTCGGCCGCGGAGACATCCAGCAGCTGGTACCGGTCGATCGCCTGCTTCAGCACCGACCGGTCCACCTTGCCCTCCCGCGCCAGCTCCGTCAGCACGCCCACCACGATCGACTGCGCGTCGATGTGGAAGAACCGCCGCGCCGCGCCCCGGGTGTCGGCGAACCCGAACCCGTCGGCCCCCAGCGACTGGTACGTGCCCGGCACCCACCGCGCGATCTGGTCGGGAACCGCCCGCATCCAGTCGGACACGGCCACGAACGGACCCTGCGCCCCGGCCAGCTTCCGCGTCACGTACGGCACCCGCTGCTCCTCCTCCGGGTGCAGCAGGTTGTGCTCCTCGCAGGCCACGGCCTCGCGCCGCAGTTCGTTCCAGGAGGTCGCCGACCAGACGTCCGCCTTGACGTTCCACTCCTCGGCGAGGATCTTCTGCGCCTCGACCGCCCACGGCACGGCCACCCCGGACGCCATGATCTGCGCCGGGATCGAGCCCGAGGTGCCCTCGGAGAACCGGTAGATGCCCTTGATGATGCCCTCGGCGTCCACGTTCTCCGGCTCGGCCGGGTGCCGGATGGGCTCGTTGTAGACGGTGAGGTAGTAGAAGACGTCCTCACCCACCTTGCCGTCGGCGGTCGGCCCGTACATCCGGCGCAGACCGTCCTGCACGATGTGCGCGATCTCGAACCCGAACGCCGGGTCGTACGCCACACACCCCGGGTTGGTCGAGGCGAGCAGCTGCGAGTGGCCGTCCGCGTGCTGGAGTCCCTCACCGGTCAGCGTCGTGCGGCCCGCGGTCGCGCCCAACACAAATCCGCGCGCCAGCTGGTCCGCCATCTGCCAGAACTGGTCGCCGGTGCGCTGGAAACCGAACATCGAGTAGAAGACGTAGACCGGGATCAGCGGCTCGCCGTGCGTGGCGTACGCCGAACCCGCCGCGATGAGGGAGGCCGTGCAGCCCGCCTCGGAGATGCCGTCGTGCAGCATCTGGCCGGTCGGCGACTCCTTGTACGCGAGCAGCAGTTCACGGTCCACCGACTCGTACTGCTGACCGAGCGGGTTGTAGATCTTCGCACTCGGGAAGAACGAGTCCATGCCGAAGGTGCGGTACTCGTCCGGTGCGATCAGTACGAACCGCTTGCCGAGCCCCTTGTCCCGCATGAGGTCCTTGAGCAGTCGCACGAAGGCCATGGTGGTGGCGATCGACTGCTGTCCGGACCCCTTCTTCACACTCGCGTACGTCTTGTCCTCCGGCAGCGCGAGCGGCTCGGCACGCACGACACGCGTCGGGACGTAACCGCCCAGACCCAGCCGGCGGTCGTGCATGTACTGGATCTCCTCCGAGTTCCGGCCCGGGTGGTAGTAGGGCGGCGCGCCCGACTCCAGCTCCTTGTCGGAGATCGGCAGGTGCAGCCGGTCGCGGAAGCCCTTGAGGTCGTCGACCGTCAGCTTCTTCATCTGGTGCGTGGCGTTGCGGCCCTCGAAGTTCGGGCCCAGCGTCCAGCCCTTGACGGTCTTGGCGAGGATGACCGTCGGCTGGCCGGTGTGCTCCACGGCCGCCTTGAACGCGGCGTAGATCTTCTTGTGGTCGTGACCGCCGCGTCCCAGGTGCAGGATCTGGTCGTCGGTCATGTTCTCGACCATGGCGCGCAGCCGGTGGTCGTCGCCGAAGAAGTGGTCGCGGATGTAGGCGCCGGACTCCGTGGCGTAGGTCTGGAACTGGCCGTCCGGGGTGGTGTTCATCCGGTTGACGAGGATGCCGTCGCGGTCCTGCGCGAGCAGCGGGTCCCAGGTCCGGTCCCAGATGAGCTTGATCACGTTCCAGCCGGCGCCGCGGAAGACCGACTCCAGCTCCTGGATGACCTTGCCGTTGCCGCGCACCGGGCCGTCGAGGCGCTGGAGGTTGCAGTTGACGACGAAGGTCAGGTTGTCCAGGCCCTCGCGCGCGGCGATGGTCAGCTGGCCGAGCGACTCGGGCTCGTCCATCTCGCCGTCGCCGAGGAACGCCCACACATGGGACTTGCTCGTGTCGGCGATCCCGCGCGCGTGCATGTAGCGGTTCATCCGCGCCTGGTAGATCGCGCCGATCGGGCCGAGGCCCATCGACACGGTCGGGAACTCCCAGAAGTCCGGCATCAGCCGCGGGTGCGGGTACGAGGACAGCCCGTGCGGCGCCTTCGACTTCTCCTGGCGGAACGCGTCGAGGTTGTCCTCGCTGAGCCGGTCGAGCAGGAACGCGCGTGCGTAGATGCCGGGCGAGGCGTGTCCCTGGAAGAAGACCTGGTCGCCGCCGTCGCCCTCGTCCTTGCCGCGGAAGAAGTGGTTGAAACCGACGTCGTACAGGGACGCGGAGGACGCGAAGGTGGCGATGTGGCCGCCGACGCCGATCCCGGGACGCTGGGCGCGCGAGACCATCACGGCCGCGTTCCACCGGGTGGCGTTCAGGATCTTGCGCTCGATCTCCTCGTTGCCGGGGAAGAACGGCTCCGCTCTGGTCGGGATGGTGTTCACGTAGTCCGTGCTGCGCATCTCGGGCACGGCCACGCGCTTCTCGCGGGCCCGCTCGATGAGCCGCAGCATCAGATAGCGGGCCCGCTCCCGGCCGCGCTCGTCCACGGCGGCGTCGAGGGAGTCGAGCCACTCCTGGGTTTCCTCGGGATCGAAGTCAGGAACCTGACTCGGAAGGCCGCCAATGATGATCGGATTGCGATCGGATCCGGAAGCCACGCTGTTCCTTACCTGTCAGAGGGCCGTATTTCTGTATGTCTGCACCGCTCCCCATCGTGTACCTCGGGGGGCCAAACGTCATCTCTACTCCGGGGTAACCCCAGGTCCCGTACCCGGGTATGGTTCCCAAACACGCAAAGAGGGCAGAAAGGTGTGGCATGCGTCACGACGTGACCGCGATGATGTGCCTGGAGTTGGGGTGACAGTCCCGGAACGTCACCGTTTCGGCGGTCTGAAACGCCGGGTACTTGCGCGATCCGCCCCGCCCGTGTGGACTACGGCCAATGCTTCGCGCACGCGCGTGGCTGAGACTCCCCCCGAGCCGACGGCCTGGAGGGACCCCCAATCAAAGACAAGACCAGGAGGCAACCCGTGAGCGCGACCGCGGACCACGCGGAGACGAGCCCTGCCGTGAGGCTGGGGTTCCAGCCCGAGCAGGTGGTCCAGGAGATCGGCTACGACGACGACGTAGACCAGGAACTCCGCGAGGCCATCGAGCAAGTCATCGGCAGCGACCTTGTGGACGAGGATTACGACGACGTCGCCGATGCCGTGGTGCTCTGGTTCCGTGACGAGGACGGCGACCTGACCGATGTGCTGGTGGACGCCACCACGTACATCGAGGAAGGTGGCTCGATCCTGTTGCTGACGCCGAAGACCGGCCGGGACGGCTACGTGGAGCCGAGTGACATCTCCGAAGCCGCGACGACGGCAGGCCTGTCCGCCTCCAAGAGCGTCAGCGTGGGCAAGGACTGGAGTGGCAGCCGGCTGGTGACACCCAAGGCGGCCAAGTCCAAGAAGTAGCCCTGTAGAACCGGACGGGCCGGCGCGACCGGCCCGTCCGCTTTCCTGTGGTGATCGCTGCGTAGGGTGGTCGCGTCACTCGAACAGCCCCCCGAAGGGACATCCACGCGATGGCGATCCAGGTCGGCGAAAAGGCCCCCGACTTCGAGCTCAAGGACAACCACGGCCGGACCGTGAAGCTGTCCGACTTCCGTGGCAGCAAGAACGTCGTGCTGCTCTTCTACCCCTTCGCCTTCACCGGCGTGTGCACCAATGAGCTGTGCGAGCTGCGTGACAACCTTCCGCAGTTCTCCGACCGCGACACCCAGCTGCTCGCCGTCTCCAACGACTCCATCCACACCCTGCGCGTCTTCGCCGAGCAGGAGGGCCTGGAGTACCCGCTGCTCAGCGACTTCTGGCCGCACGGCGAGGTCTCCCGCGCCTACGGCGTCTTCGCCGAGGACAAGGGCTGCGCGGTGCGCGGCACCTTCGTCATCGACAAGGAGGGCGTGGTCCGCTGGACCGTCGTCAACGCCCTGCCGGACGCCCGCGACCTGAACGAGTACGTGAAAGCGCTCGACACCCTGTGATTGTTCGCCTCCAGGGACTGCGTGGGCCGGGAACCCGTCACTAGGATCGAATCGTTGATCCGACAGCATCCGACATCGCACGCACTGTGGGGCTCCCGGCCCCCGGACACCAAAAATGGAGGACTCGTGGGAGTCAGCCTCAGCAAGGGCGGCAACGTATCGCTGACCAAGGAGGCCCCGGGCCTGACCGCGGTCATCGTCGGTCTGGGGTGGGACGTCCGCACCACGACCGGCACCGACTTCGACCTGGACGCCAGCGCACTGCTGCTGAACGCGGCCGGCAAGGTCGCCAGTGACGCGAACTTCGTCTTCTTCAACAACCTCAAGAGCGCGGACGGCTCGGTCGAGCACACCGGCGACAACATCACCGGTGAGGGCGAGGGCGACGACGAGCAGATCAAGGTCAACCTCGCCGCGGTCCCGGCCGACGTCGACAAGATCGTCTTCCCGGTCTCGATCTACGACGCCGAGAACCGCCAGCAGTCCTTCGGCCAGGTGCGCAACGCGTTCATCCGCGTCGTGAACCAGGCCGGCGAGGCGGAGATCGCCCGCTACGACCTCTCCGAGGACGCGTCCACCGAGACCGCCATGGTCTTCGGCGAGCTCTACCGCAACGGCGCGGAGTGGAAGTTCCGCGCCATCGGCCAGGGCTACGCCTCGGGCCTGCGCGGTATCGCCCAGGACTTCGGCGTCAACGTCTAGGACCCGTTCACCGGGCCGGTCCTCGGACCGGCCCCGGCTCTCTTCGTCCGGCGCCGCGCGGTTTGCGTGCGGCGCCGGACGTGCAGGACAAGCACAGAAGCACACTTTCGGGGAGGGACAGCACATGGGCGTCACGCTCGCCAAGGGAGGGAACGTCTCCCTGTCCAAGGCCGCACCCAACCTCACCCAGGTGATGGTCGGACTCGGCTGGGACGCGCGCTCCACCACCGGAGCCGACTTCGACCTCGACGCCAGCGCCCTGATGTGCAGCAGCGGGCGGGTCCTGGGTGACGAGTACTTCATCTTCTACAACCAGCTCAAGAGCCCGGACGGCTCGGTCGAGCACACCGGCGACAACCTCACCGGTGAGGGCGAGGGCGACGACGAGTCGCTGCTGATCGACCTCTCCAAGGTGCCGCCGCAGTGCGACAAGATCGTCTTTCCGGTCTCCATCCATGACGCCGACAACCGCGGCCAGACCTTCGGCCAGGTCAGCAACGCCTTCATCCGCGTGGTCAACCAGGCCGACGGCCAGGAACTGGCCCGCTACGACCTCTCCGAGGACGCCTCCACCGAGACCGCGATGATCTTCGGCGAGCTCTACCGCTACCAGGGCGAGTGGAAGTTCAGGGCGGTGGGGCAGGGGTACGCGTCGGGCCTGAGGGGCATCGCCCTGGACTTCGGTGTCAACGTCTCATAACGCGATATGAGCAAAAGCCGGGGCCGGGTGGGGCTTCGAGGGTGCCCGACTACACTTCGCTTCAAAGTTTCGTAAAGCCGAGTGCGGCACGGGGGAACCCCGTACACGTACGGATTGGGTAGCCAGTGGTTCTCAAAACCTTCGGCTGGTCGTTCGCGGTCACCGCGCTCGGCCTGGTCGCTGCGGTCCTCTACGGGGGGTGGGAGGCCTTCGGCATCGTGGCGATCCTCTCCATCCTCGAGATCTCCCTGTCGTTCGACAACGCGGTGGTCAACGCCGGAATCCTGAAGAAGATGAACGCCTTCTGGCAGAAGATCTTCCTCACGGTCGGTGTCCTGATCGCCGTCTTCGGCATGCGGCTGGTCTTCCCCGTCGTCATCGTCGCGATCAGCGCCAAGATGGGGCCCATCGAGGCGGTCGACCTCGCGCTCAACAACAAGGACCGCTACCAGGAGCTGGTGACCGACGCGCACCCGTCGATCGCCGCGTTCGGTGGCATGTTCCTGCTGATGATCTTCCTCGACTTCATCTTCGAGGACCGGGACATCCAGTGGCTGCGCTGGATCGAGCGACCGCTGGCCAAGCTCGGCAAGGTCGACATGCTGTCGGTCTGCATCGCCCTGGTCGTCCTGCTGATCACCGCCTTCACCTTCGCCACCCACGCCCACCAGCACGGCGGCGCGCATGTCGACAAGGCGCAGACCGTCCTGATCTCCGGCATCGCGGGTCTGATCACCTACATGATCGTCGGCGGGCTCTCCGGCTACTTCGAGGACAAGCTCGAAGAGGAGGAGGAACGCGAGCACGAGGACGAGGAACGGGCCGAACGCGAGGGCAAGCCCAAGTCGGCGGTCCTGATGGCCGGCCAGGCCGCGTTCTTCATGTTCCTGTACCTGGAGGTCCTGGACGCCTCCTTCTCCTTCGACGGCGTGATCGGCGCGTTCGCCATCACCAACGACATCGTCCTGATGGCGCTGGGCCTGGGCATCGGCGCGATGTACGTCCGTTCCCTGACCGTGTACCTGGTCCGCCAGGGCACCCTCGACGACTACGTCTACCTCGAGCACGGCGCGCACTACGCGATCGGCGCCCTCGCCGTGATCCTCATGGTCACCATCCAGTACGAGATCCACGAGATCATCACCGGCATGATCGGTGTCCTGCTGATCGCCTGGTCCTTCTGGTCCTCGGTGCGCCGCAACAAGGCGCTGGCGGCCGCCGAGGGAAAAGCCGCGGGCTCGGACGAGAAGACTGAGGTCTCGTCCGGGGTGTGACACCCTTCCTGGTGAGGAACGCTCTGAGCGGGGCGGCCGGCCTCCGGCCGCCCCGCCGGTTTCTCCAAAGTGAACATGGGGGCGGGAATGGGCTTCTTGGACGGACTCCGGGGCGGCCGTGAGGTCGACTTCGACTCGGGCAGCGCGGCCAGCAACGCGATCGAACTGACCAAGCGGCACAACCGGGTCTCGCTCACCAAGCAGGGCGCGGCGACCGGCAACCTCCGCATCAACCTCACCTGGCGGATGCGGACCTCCGACATCGGGGGCTCACAGCGCGAGTCGCTGCTGCGGCACCCCTTCAAGGCCCTCAAGCCGCCGGAGGTCCTCGGCCACAGCCAGAGCATGGTCAACGTCGACCTCGACCTGGGGTGCCTGTACGAACTGGCCGACGGCACCAAGGGGGTCGTCCAGCCCCTCGGCGGCCTGCTGGGGGACGTGAACGCGCCGCCGTACGTGAAGCTCAGCGGGGACGACCGGTTCGGGTCGGCGTCCGGCGAGACGATGTACGTCAACCTCGATCACCGGGACCAGATCAAGCGGCTGCTGGTCTTCGTGTACATCTACGACCAGACCCCGGCGTTCGACCGTACGCACGCCATCGTGACGCTGTACCCGAGCAACGGACCGCGGATCGAGATAGGCCTCGACGAGCGGCACCCCCAGGCCCGGTCGTGTGCGGTGGTGATGATCGAGAATGTCAAGGGCGAGCTCGTCGTGCGCCGTGAGGTGCAGTTCGTGTACGGCTTCCAGGGCGAGCTGGACCGGTTGTACGGGTGGGGGCTGCAGTGGGGGCGGGGCTACAAGGCGAAGGCGGACCGGTGAGCGCCGCTACCGCCCGATGAACTGCGGGCCCTGGGGCGGCATACGGAACTCCGCCGCCGCCGGGACCGGAGCCATCGGGTGCGGGTAGCCGTAGCCCGACGCCGCCACGGGAGCCGTCGCCGGGGTCGCCTGCTGGGGGTAGCCGTAGGCGGGCTGGGTCGGGACCGAGGCCGCCGACTGCGTCGGCTGTTCCGGGGGCAGGGGGAACGACGTGGGTTCGGGCTGGGGCTGGGTCTGCGCGGAGTCGGACTCGTCCACGACGATGCCGTAGTCCGTGGCGAGGCCCTGCAGGCCCTGCACATAGCCCTCGCCCAGGGCGCGGAACTTCCAGCCCTCGCCGCGGCGGTACAGCTCACCGCAGATCAGGGCGGTCTCCTGGCCCGTCTCCGGCTTGATGTCGAAGGAGATCAGCGGCTCGCCGTCGGCGGCCGAGGCGTCGTACAGCAGGATGCACAGGCCCTGCACGCGGCCGAAGGTGGCGTTCTCCACCGACGAGTCGTCCACCGAGGCGACCAGGAGAATCTGGCTGACGTCGGCCTCGACACCGGCGAGATCCGTCTGGATCGTGTCGGTGGGGCCTTCGGCGACGCGCTTCTTGCCGAGGAGCCAGACCTGCCCGGAGGGGTGCCGGGGCTGGTTGTAGAAGACGAAGTCCTCGTCGGATCGCACACGACCGTCGGGGCCGAGGAGCAGCGCCGAGGCGTCGACGACCGGGACCCCCTGCCCGGGGGCCCAGCGCAGCACGGCGCGTACCGTGGTGGCTTCCAGTGGGACGTTCGACCCCTTCAGCATGGCGTGCGTCATGCGGTCATCCTGCCCTCTCGGTCCTGATCACGACAATGCGGGGGTACGGGACACCGATTCATGTCGTACCGGTGTCGACATGGCCGTGTTTGTCTGCGTTACCTGAAATTCATGCCCGGTGGGAACCTCGGACATGGGTACCTACGTACTATTACCGGCCACCTGTGAACCCTTCACAGGCGGCACAGCTACCACGGGGGAGTCATATGCGGCATTTCGGGCACATCACCCCTGAGGTGCGTCAGCGCCTCTTCCACCAGGAGCCCTGCGAGTTCACCTCGGACTCCCCGGCCCGGCTGCTCTCCGCGGCCCTGGGCGCCACGCTCTACAGTCCGGCCACGCGGCCGCGCCTCGCCGACGACATCGTCAAGCAGGCAGGGCTCGGCGTGGTCTCGATGGTGCTGTGCCTGGAAGACTCGATCGGTGACGACGACGTCGCCGAGGGTGAGGAGAACCTCGTCCGGCAGTTCACGGACCTCGCGGAGCGGCAGGTGGACCCGCCCCTGCTCTTCATCCGGGTCCGCCACCCCCGGCAGATCCCCGATCTCGTACGACGGCTCGGTCCCGCCGTCCGGCTGCTGTCCGGATTCGTCCTCCCGAAGTTCACCGAGGAGCGCGGCATCCCCTTCCTGGAGGCCCTCTCCGGCGCCGAGGTCGCGAGCGGGCACCGGCTGTTCGCCATGCCGGTGCTGGAGTCGCCGGAGCTGCTCTACCGGGAGACGCGCGTAGAGACCCTGGAGGGCATCGCCCGCGCGGTCGACAAGTACCGCGACCGGGTGCTGGCGCTCCGCCTCGGCGTCACCGACTTCTGCTCCTCCTACGGCCTGCGCCGCGCCCCCGACATGACCGCCTGGGACGTCCAGATCGTCGCCTCGGTGATCGCCGACGTGGTGAACATGCTGGGCCGCGCCGACGGCACCGGCTTCACCGTGACCGGGCCGGTCTGGGAGTACTTCCGGGTCCAGGAGCGCATGTTCAAGCCGCAGCTGCGCCGCAGCCCCTTCCTGGAGGGCCAGGCCGAGGAGCTGCGCGAGGCGCTCATCGAGCACGCCATGGACGGCCTGCTGCGCGAGATCACCCTCGACCAGGCCAACGGCCTGCTCGGCAAGACCTGCATCCACCCCACCCACGTGCTGCCCGTGCACGCACTGTCCGTGGTCAGCCACGAGGAGTTCAGCGACGCGCAGGACATCCTGCGGCCCGAGCGCGGCGGCGGCGGGGTGCTGAGGTCGCAGTACACGAACAAGATGAACGAAGTGAAGCCGCATCGCGCCTGGGCCGAGCGGACCATGCTGCGCGCCGAGGTCTTCGGGGTGGCCAACGAGGACATCGGCTTCGTGGAGCTGCTCGCCGCCGGAATCTCCGGCTGATCATCAGTGGACACCAAGGGACGTATGAACAAGGCAGTGAACGACGGGACGCCGGGCGAGGTCTGGTCGGGGACGTGGGTCGCCGACCGGCTCGGCGTCGAACTCGTGGGCGACAGCCGGCTGACCGACCTGCTGGGACTGGCCCTGCGCCGCAACCCCAAGCGGGCGCATCTGCTGGTCTCCAACGTGCTGGGCAAGCACGTCCCGCAGTCACCGTCGGTGGTCCACGGCCACGGCTTCGCACTGGGCCGCAGGGTCCGCGACCTGCTGGGCGACGAGGAGGCGGCCCGCACGGTCGTCCTCGGCTACGCGGAGACGGCGACGGGCCTCGGCCACTGCGTCGCCGACGGCATCGTCCTGGCCCCCTACCTCCACTCCACCCGCCGCCCGGTCCCCGGCGTGACCCCCGCGGGCGGCTTCGAGGAGTCCCACTCCCACGCCACGAGCCACCTTCTGCTGCCGGAAAACCCGGCCCTGCTGGCCGGCGACGGCCCCCTGGTCCTGGTCGACGACGAGTTCTCGACGGGCAACACGGTCCTGAACACGATCAGGGATCTCCACGAGCGCTATCCGAGGGACCGGTACGTGGTGGTCGCCCTGGTGGACATGCGGTCGGAGGCGGACGCGGGGCGGCTGGAGGATTTCGCGCGGGAGATCGGCGCACGGGTGGACTTGGTGGCGGCGGCATCCGGCACCGTAAAGCTGCCGGAGGGGGTGTTGGAGAAAGGGCAGGCCCTTGTAGCGAGGTTCGAGGAAACCCACCCAGGGGCGCGGGGAACGGCGCGACCAGCCCCCACGCACCCGCACCCGGCACTCAACCGCGTGGACCTGATGTGGCCCCGAGACCTCCCGGACGGCGGCCGCCACGGCTTCACCCCGGCACACCGAATACGCCTGCAATCCGCGCTCCCGGAACTGACCGCACGGCTCGCCGACGCGCTGCCGCAAGACGCGCACCGCGTGCACATCCTCGGCTTCGAAGAGCTGATGTACGCCCCCCTGAGACTCGCCCGCGAGCTGGAACAGGTCACCGAAGGTCTCGAGGTGACCTACTCCACCACCACCCGCTCCCCAGTACTCGCGGTGGACGACCCCGGTTACGCCATCCGCAGCCGCCTCGTCTTCCCCGCGCACGACACCCCGGCCGACGGCCCCGGCGACCGCTACGCCTACAACGTCGCCGGTGCCGGTTTCGACGCGGTGATCGTGGTCGTCGACTCCGCCGCCGACACCCCCGAACTGCACGCCCCCGACGGCCTGCTGGCCCAACTCGCCGCGCACACCCGGCAGGTCGTCCTCGCCGTCGTCCCCAGCTACACCCCCGAAAGGCCCCCCATGCTCCCCGAGCCCCTCCGCGGCCCCGCCTTCTCCTCGTACGCCCCCGAGGAGGTCGGCTGGCTGCTCCAGGACCTCTCGGACGTCACCCTGGAGGCGCCGACCGAGGAGCGCGAGGAGGCCATCCAGAGCGGCGGCGCGCACTACGCGGAGTCGCTGCCGGTGGAGTACCAGCCGAGCGACCAGTACCAGGAGCTGTTCCACACCGCCCTCAAGGAGTCCTCCGCGCGGCTCGCCCAGGCCGTCGGCGCCGTCACGGAGCTCGTGCTCCAGGAGCGCTCACCGCGCCCCGTCCTCGTCTCCCTCGCCCGCGCCGGCACCCCCGTCGGCGTCCTGATGCGCCGCTGGGCCGGGTTCCGCCACGGGCTGGAACTGCCGCACTACGCCGTCTCGATCGTCCGCGGCCGCGGCATCGACGCCAACGCCCTGCGCTGGCTGGCCGCACACCACGACCCCGCCGACGTCGTCTTCGTCGACGGCTGGACCGGCAAGGGCGCGATCACCCGCGAACTCACCGAAGCGGTACGGAAGTTCGAGGCCGAGGGCGGTGCCGCGGGCTTCGACCCGGAGATCGCCGTACTCGCCGACCCGGGCTCGTGCGTACGGACGTACGGCACCCGTGAGGACTTCCTCATCCCCTCCGCTTGCCTCAACTCCACGGTCTCCGGGCTGATCTCGCGTACGGTCCTGCGCGCGGACCTGGTCGGCCCGCACGACTTCCACGGCGCCAAGTTCTACCGCGAACTCGCGGGCACGGACGTGTCGGTGGACTTCCTGGACGCCGTCGCCGCCCGGTTCCCCGAGGTCGTGGACGCCGTCGACGCCACCGTGAAGGAACTGCTGGCCGGGGACCGCGAGCCCACCTGGGAGGGCTGGGCCGCCGTCGAACGCATCAGTGAGGAGTACGGCATCCACGACGTCAACCTCGTCAAGCCGGGCGTCGGCGAGACCACCCGGGTGCTGCTGCGCCGGGTGCCCTGGAAGATCCTCGCCAGGGCAGGCGCGGGCGCGGACCTGGACCACGTACGCCTGTTGGCCGAGCAGAGAGGTGTCCCGGTGGAAGAGGTCGCCGAACTCCCGTACACCTGCGTGGGGTTGATCCACCCGAAGTACACGCGGGGCGCGACGGGCGCCGACGGCAGGGCGGTGGCCCTCTGATGCCGACGCAGCCCCTGGTGCTCGTGGCGAGCGACCTCGACCGCACGCTCATCTACTCCGCCGCCGCCCTCGCGCTGACCATGCCGGACGCGCGGGCGCCCCGGCTGCTCTGTGTCGAGGTGCACGAGAGCAGGCCGCTGTCGTACATGACGGAGACCGCGGCCGCACTGCTCTGCGAACTCGGGGACGAGGCGGTCTTCGTGCCGACGACGACCCGCACCCGCAAGCAGTACCAGCGCATCAACCTGCCCGGCCCCGCGCCCACGTACGCGATCTGCGCGAACGGCGGCCATCTGCTGGTCGACGGCGTCACCGACCCCGACTGGCACGCGCGGGTCACGGCCCGCCTCGCCGACGAGTGCGCCCCGCTGGACGAGATCGCCGCACACCTCCAGGAGACGGCCGACCCCCTGTGGGTGCGCAAGCACCGGATCGCCGAGGACCTCTTCGCCTACCTGGTCGTCGAGCGCGAACTGCTGCCCGAGGAATGGGTGAAGGAACTCGCGGTGTGGGCCGAGAGCCGCGGCTGGACGGTCTCCCTTCAGGGCCGCAAGATCTACGCCGTCCCCAAGCCGCTCACCAAGAGCGCCGCCGTGCGCGAGGTGGCCCGGCGTACCGGGGCCCCCCTGACGCTGGCCGCGGGCGACTCGCTGCTGGATGCCGACCTGCTCCTCGCGGCCGACCGCGGCTGGCGGCCCGGGCACGGGGAACTGGCGGACGAGAACTGGACCGCTCCGGCGATCAGCGCGCTGCCGGAGCGGGGAGTGCTGGCGGGGGAGCGGATCCTGCGGGAGCTGCTCAGGACGGCTCGGACGCCTCAGTAGACGAGGGCCGCCGCAGCAGTCGTACGGCGACGAACGCCACGACCGCGAGCGCGGCGGCCACGAGGACGGCCTTCGAGTACGTGGACACGACGTCGGTGACCTGGGTCCAGTTGGCGCCCAGGGCGTGGCCCGCGAGGACGAACGCCGTGTTCCACAGGGCGCTGCCCAAGGTGGTCAGCGTCAGGAACACCGGCAGCGGCATGCGCTCGACACCGGCCGGGATCGAGACGAGGCTGCGGAAGACCGGGATCATTCGGCCGAAGAACACCGCCTTGGTGCCGTGCCGCGAAAACCAGGCCTCGGTCCTCTCGATGTCCGAGACCTTGACGAGGGGCAGCCGGGCCGCGAGCGCCACCGTGCGGTCCCGGCCGAGGAGCGCGCCGACGCCGTACAGCGCGAGGGCGCCGATCACCGAGCCCGCCGTCGTCCACAGCAGCACAGCGGCCAGGCTCATCCGGCCGGTGCTCGCCGCGAAGCCCGCGAGCGGCAGGATCGCCTCGCTCGGAATGGGCGGGAAGAGGTTCTCCAGGGCGATGGCCACCCCGGCGCCGGGCGCGCCGAGGGTGTCCATGAGGCCGTTGACCCAGTCGATGGCTGACATGGGCCCACGCTAGGGAAGTCGACCTGAAGGCAGGCTGAAGAGGCTTCCGGTAAAGGCTTTCGGTAAGGCGGTCAGCCGCAGCAGCCTCCGCCGCAGCAGCCGCCGCCACCAGACTGGGGGGCCGGGGCGGCCGAGGCGGACGCCGAGCCGCCCACCGCCACCGTCGACAGCAGCTTCACGGTGTCTTCGTGGCCTGACGGGCAGTCGGCGGGGGCGGAGGACTCGGCCATGGGACGGCTCAGTTCGAAGGTGTCGCCGCAGGTCCGGCAGCGGTACTCGTAGCGAGGCATGTGCACAGGTTAACCGGCGGCCCGGCGGGCATGTCCGAATTCTGAACTTTGTCTGGTTAACATGCTGGGGTTCTCCGCCGATGATCAACCGTGGGAGGAACCCCTTGGACCAGCGACACGACCCCGAACTGCGGTCAGCCGCACGGCACTTCGGGCGACGCCGCTTCCTCACGGTCACCGCGGCGGCCGCCGCCCTGGCGTTCGGTACCCATCTGCCGGCCCGGGGTGCGGCGGGCTCCAGGGAACTCGACGCGGCGAGGATCGACAGCGATCCCTTCACCCTCGGCGTCGCCTCCGGGGACCCGCTGCCCGGCTCCGTGCTGCTGTGGACCCGGCTCGCGCCCGCCCCCTTCGAGCCCGACGGCGGCCTGCCCCAGCAGTACGTCGTCGTCCAGTGGGAGATGGCCTCCGACGAGAGCTTCGGCGCCCCCGTCCGCAGTGGGACGGCCGTCGCCTACCCGGAGTACCACCACACCCTGCACGTCGACGTCGACGGCCTCGAACCCGACCGCGTCTACTACTACCGGTTCAAGGCCGGGACATGGATCAGCGAGACGGGCCGTACCCGCACGGCGCCGGCCACCAGCGCCGCGGCCGCGTCGCTCACCTACGCCGCCGTCTCCTGCCAGGCCTACCACGACGGGTACTACACGGTGCACCGCCATCTCTCCCAGGACGACGTCGACGTGGTCCTCCATCTCGGCGACTACCTCTACGAGTACGCCGTCAACTCCGTGGGCGGCCAACGCGCCTACACCGACCGGAAGCTGCCGGCCCTCTTCAACCGCGAGACCATGACACTGGAGGACTACCGGCTGCGCTACGCCCTCTTCAAGAGCGACCCGGACCTCAGGGCCGTGCACGCGGCGCACCCCTTCGTCGTCACCTGGGACGACCACGAGACCGAGAACAACTACGCGGGCGCCGTCAGCGAGAACGACGATCCGCCGGAGGAGTTCCTGCTGCGTCGCGCCGCCGCCTACCGGGCCTACTGGGAGAACCAGCCGCTGCGCGTCGCGCAACAGCCGACCGGCCCCGACGCCCGGCTCTACCGCCGGCTCCAGTGGGGCACCCTCGCCCAGTTCGACGTCCTCGACACCCGGCAGTACCGCTCCGACCAGGTGTACGCGTCCACCAAGCACTCCGGCGGTCCCCTCCAGGACGACCCGGCGCGCACCATCACCGGGGCCGCGCAGGAGAGCTGGCTGATCGACGGCTGGCGTGCCTCGCAGGCCCTGTGGAACGTGCTGCCGCAACAGGTCTGCTTCTCCCAGCGCAAACTCGACCTCACGTCGGAACCCCTGATGTCCATGGACGCCTGGGACGGCTACCGGGCCTCGCGGCGCAGGATCCTCGACGGCGCGAAGTCGGCCGGGGTGGAGAACCTGGTGGTGATGACCGGGGACGTGCACGTCTCCTACGCCTTCGACATCAAGGACGACTTCGACGACCCGGCCTCGAAGACCCTGGGCACGGAGTTCACCGCCACGTCGGTCACGAGCGGACGGGACGGCGCCGAGCGGCCCCCCACCTGGGACACGTATCTCAAGGCCAACCCGCATCTGAAGTTCTACGACGGGCGCCGCGGCTATGTGAAGGTCACCCTCGACCGGCAGAAGGCGCGGGCCGACTTCAGGACCGTGTCCGCCGTGACGACACCGGGCGCCCCGATCGCGACCGCCGCGTCCTTCGTGACGGAGGCGGGCAACCCCGGCATCCAGCCCGGCTGACGTACCCGGTGTGCCGTCCCGCCGCCATCCGTTGCTCCGCCGGGCGGCCCTTTCATGTCGTCCGATGCGCGGAACGAACGGGAAACGGACATCCGCTGAGCCGTTTTCGGCAAAACCTAGGGATTCGAGGCCTTTGTTCCCCTACCCGAGGAGACGCCTGATGGTCCACAGACCCGCTTCAGCCGCTTGCGCCGCATTGACGGTGCTCGGTGCACTCGTGCTCACCGGGCTGCCCGCCGCGGCGGCCGTCGAGCCGTCCGCGCCGACGCCGGCCCCCTCCGCCGCCGAGACGCTCGGCGCGAACAGCCCCTCACCCGTGGTCCTGCGGGCCCTGGAGCGCGACCTGCGCCTGACCGAGACGCAGGCCAGGACGCGCCTGGTGAACGAGGCCGAGGCCGGCACGCGGGCCGGCCGGCTGCAGAACGCGCTGGGCAAGCGCTTCGCGGGAGCGTGGGTGAGCGGTGCCACCTCCGCCGACCTGACGGTCGCCACCACCGACGCCGCGGACGGCCCGGCCATCGAGGCCGGGGGAGCACGGGCGGTGGTCGTCAAGACCCCGCTGAAGGACCTGAGGAAGGCCAAGCGGAAGCTGGACCGTTCCGTGACCGGCAAGGCCCTCGACACGCCGGTCCGGTACATCGACGTACGGACCAACCGGGTGACGGTGCAGGCGACGAGCCGTGCCGCCGCCGACGCGCTCGTCAAGGCCGCCGGAGTCGACAGCGCGATCGTCGCCGTCAAGGTGTCGGCCGACCGGCCGCGCGCCCTGTACGACATCCGGGGCGGTGACGCCTTCTACATCGACGGCACGGCCCGCTGCTCCATCGGGTTCGGCGTCACCAAGGGCGACCAGCAGGGGTTCGCCACGGCTGGGCACTGCGGGAAGGCGGGGGCGACGACCACCGGCTACAACCAGGTCGCCCAGGGCACTTTCCAGGCGTCCGTCTTCCCCGGGCAGGACATGGCCTGGGTGGGCGTCAACAGTGACTGGACCGCGACGCCCGCCGTCAAGGGCGAGGGCGACCAGGACGTTCTGACCGCCGGATCGGTGCAGGCCCTGACCGGGGCGGCGGTGTGCCGGTCAGGTTCCACCACGGGCTGGCACTGCGGCACGATCGAGCAGCACGACACGAGCGTCAACTACGCCGAGGGCACCGTCGAGGGCGTGACCCGTACGACGGTGTGCGCCGAGCCGGGTGACTCCGGCGGCTCGTACATCTCGGGAGTCCAGGCGCAGGGCGTCACGTCCGGGGGTTCCGGCGACTGCACGAGCGGCGGCACGACCTTCTACCAGCCGATCAACCCGGTGCTCAGCACCTACGGCCTCACGTTGAAGACCAGTACGAGCGAGAGCGGCACATCCGCACCCGAGGACGGCCAGCAGGGTTCCTGGGCCGCGGGCCGGGTGTACGAGGTCGGAGCCCGGGTGACCATCGACGGAGTCACGTACGAGTGCCTCCAGCCCCATCAGGCGCAGGCCGCGTGGCAGCCCGCCCTCGCTCCGGGGCTGTGGCAGCGCGTCTGAGGACGCGGTGACGTCGGCGATGCCCGAGTTCGTCGGCCGGCTACATCTCTGCCAGCAGGGTGTAGGCGGTCGGCACGAAGGCATCGCCGGCGCGGAAACGGCGGGTGCACACGGCGGCCAACGCCGTGCCGATGTCGGGCCGGAAGCCCAGGAAGGCCTGCTGACCGAGGGTCGCCCCGCCGTGGAAGTACATCGGACCGCACTCCGTGGGGTGCTGGAACCAGGCCACCGTGTGCACATGCCGGTGCCCGAGACCGCGCCGGAGCACCGGGCGTTGCACCGCGCACAGCGCGTCGGCCAGCGGGCGGCCCGCCGGGTCCAGATGTGCTTCGAGGAACGTGAGCAGGTCGTGCGGGGTGGCCCGGACGGCCCCGGCCGCCTCGAAGCCCCCGACAACCAGCGGGGGCACGGGCGTCGTACCGTCCTTGCGACGGCCGGTGGCGTCGGTGTCCGGGCCGCCGGGGACGAGGGTGGCTCTCAGCCCGAGCGGGCCCAGCACCTGGCCGGTGAGCAGCTCGTCCCACGGGGTGGCGGTCGCCGCCGTGAGGGCGTGACCGAGGACGGCGACACCGAAGTTGGAGTAGTGCCAGCGGGTGCCGGGCCGGTGGCGTCGCCGGTGGCGCAGGAAGGCGTCGACCACGCACTCGGCGGGATAGCGGGCGTAGGGGTTGGTGCGCCACGCCGGGAGCGCCCGGACGAAGAAGTCGGCGGGCAGGGCGGGCAGTCCGGAGGTGTGGGTGATCAGGTGGGCGAGGGTGACCGGGTCCTCGCCGGGGCGCCGGGCCGGATCCAGCAGGGCGGCGGCGGGCTCGCCCGCGGACAGCCGGCCCGTCTGGGTCAGCTGGGCCAGCAGCAGCCCGGTGAACGTCTTGGAGGCCGAACCCATCTCGTAGCGCAACCGCTCGCGGGCCACGGGCGGGGGCGCCGCGGTGCCTCCGGTGCGCACGGTGCGGCGACCTTGCCGGGACAGGGCGAAGACGACGTCGGGCGCGTCCACGGCGTCGACGGCCGCGTCGAGCCGCCGCCGTACCGTCTCGTCGTCGAGGGGTGCCTGCTTCGACGTCACGCCGGTGACGTCGGCCGGACTGCCCGGCCACCGTGCCGGGGCTGTCATGACGGCGTGTGCGCCAGCTGTGTCAGGGCGCGGGACGTGGCCAGGACGGAGGCGAAGGCGGCGACCAGCGTCGGGTGGTAGACGACGTCGAAGACCTCGTCGGGTCCGCCCGGCGGCATCTCGCGTACGGCGGGCATCGCGCCGTCGGGCTGCTGGGCGGCGGCGAAGCCCTCCCAGGCCCGCTCGTCGAAGGTGGGACGGGGCAGACAGGCGTCGACGACGAGCAGTTCACCGAGCAGGTCCCAGCGCTGCAGGTCGAGCCAGTCGTCCAGCCAGACCGGCAGCCAGTCCGCGAGGTAGCCGGCGATCCCGGCGGGCAGGCCGTCGGGGTTCTCCCCCCAGTCGGTGAGGTGGAAGACGGTGTGGGTGATGTCGTAGGCGATGTGCCCCTCCACCGTCCAGGGTTCGGGTGCGCGCCCCAGCCACGTCGCTCCGACGATGTCGGCCTCCGGGACCCGGGGCGGCAGGCCGAAGCGGCGCTGGAAGGCGGACAGGCCCAGGCGCCGCACCGGTGACATCTCCAGGGCGGCGAAGCTGTCCAGCCGCTGGTTGAGCCGGAAGGCCCGCTCGGCCTCGGGGTTGCTGTAGCCCAGTTCCCTGAACGGCAGGTACACCTCGAAGGGGATCGGCGAGATGGGCTCGGTGCGCTGGCCCAGCACCAGCATCCGGCCGCCGTCCAGCGTGTGACGCCAGGCGTGGTCGATCAACTGGCGTGCCAGCGTGGCCTGCCGGGACCCGGCCACGCCTTCGCGGAACAACACCTTGCAGATCAAAGCCAGTTCGCCGACCGGCTTGAAACGCTCAAGGAAGCCGACCTCCGGATCGACGTCCAACTCCAGCCGGAATCCGTCACGGTGGGCGTGCAGCCACTCCAGGGCGCCGAGCCCGACCTGGTGGATGAGACGCGTGGAGGTCATCCCGGCACTCCCTGTCCGTCGGCCGCCGCCTCCGACTCCGTGGCGTCCCCGGCCGCCTCGCGCAGCCGGTTGACGGTCAGCACGGCGGCGAAGGCCGTCATCAGCGTCGAGTGGTAGCAGTCGAGGAAGGCGGGCGCGGTCGTAGGGCTGCCTCGTCCGCCGACCTCCGGGACGGCTCCGGAGTCGTCCTGGGCCACCGAGAGCCTCGCCCACGCCTCCTCGAACAGGGCGCGCTCCGGCGGGCCGGGCAGACTGCTCGCCACGGCCAGCAGTTCGCAGCTGAGGTCCCACTGCTCGTCCTCCAGACAGGTGTCGAGCCAGGGGGTGAGCCAGTGCCGCAGATAGGCCGCGACCGGCGGGGGGACGGCCTGCGGGGTGAGGCCCCAGTCGGTGAGATGGAAGATCACATGGGTGAGCGTGTAGCCGGCGGCCAGTTCGAACGTCCACGGTTCCGGCAGGCCGGCGAGCCAGGTGCGGTCCAACGCCCGCGCCATGTCGCCGTGTTGGGGTAGGCCGCTGCGGCGCTCGGAGTTGAGCACGCTCAGGCGCCGGTTCGGTTCCTGCTCCGTCACGTGCCAGCCGCGGGTACGGGCCACCGTCGCGGTGGCGCGTTCGTAGCCGGCATGACGCAGGCCCGCCGACGCGAACGCCGCGTACACCTCCAGCGGATACGTCGCGAAGGGTTCCAGGCGCTGCAACTCCGTGAACAGGGCACCGCGCCCGGTCTGTTGCCACGCGAACGACAACAGGTCGGACGCCATCACGTGGAGCGGGTCGGCCGGATCGGTGTGCCGTCGTACGCAGACGCACACCTGGGCCAGCTCGCCGAGGGGCTTCCAGGTGGTGTTCACGTTGCCGTGCTCGGCGAGCGCGTCGTCGCCGAACGCGAATCCGTCGCGGTGGGCGCTCACCCAGGCCAGTGCGGCCTCGCCCAGAGCCCGGACGTCGCGCGCTGCCGGGACCTCGCTCGCCGCCCGGACCTGGTGCGCCGCCTGGTGCGCCGTCACACCAGCACCCCGGTCCGCATCAGCTGGGCGGCCTCGACCTGGAACGCCACGCGGGCGTCCTCGCCGCCCATCTGGGCCACGAACTCCAGCCCGGTGTCCAGACCCAGCGTCCGCGGCACGCCGTCGAGGACGGTCAGCCAGCGTCCCGCTCCGGCCGCCTGCAGCCAGTCGCGGCGGCGGACCGCCCGGACGAATCCCCGGGCGACGTCGACCGGGCGGCGGCGTGCCGCACGGGCCACCGCGCAGTCCTCGCCGGGCAGTGCGAGCGGGGCGAGCACGGCGAGTTGATGGGTCAGGAACTGCCACGGCACGTCGTCGAGCCAGGCCGCTTCGGGCTCGGCGTCGTCGTCCCAGTCGCCGTCGAGGGACGCGTCCAGCCGCAGCAGGGCCCGCCGCATGGCCCAGTGGCTCCACACCGAGGTGGGAGGGGCTCCGGCGGGCGGCGGATAGGCGTGTACGGCTCTGCCGAACACGGCGAGGTCGTCCCCGTCCGGGGGCGGGCAACACAGCAGGACGCTCGGCAGGACGACGTCGGCCCCCACCACCCGTACGGCGGCGAGGGACGGATCGGCGGTCGTCCCGGGGGCGTGCCCCTGCGCGACCGTGCCCGCGAGCCGGAAGCGGTCTCCGCTCCGAAGAGCGGAGACCAGTTCCGACGTGAGGCCCTGCACCGCGCCCGCGAGGCGGGTCGAAGTGCCTGACTGCTCCATACGGATTCTCCCGTCAGCCCTTCTTCGGCCGTGGCGTCGGAGGCGACAGCAGGAGGTTGCTCGACGAGGACGTCAGAGCAAGCGCCGCGCACTGGCGGCTGTCGCGGTAGCAGCCGTCGGCCTCGACGGGGTCGAGAGCCGCTTCGACGTCGGTGCCGGGAACCTCGGTGAGGTCCTCGAGCTGGAACTCGGTGGAAGACATACCACCATCTCCTTTTGCGAGAGATATGCGGGTCTTAGTCCATGTCACCGTATTGGCGCGATGTATGCAAAAAAGGTCGATTTGTCTAGTTCGTGCGAGCTTCAATTTCCTGCTCGCAAGTAGTTGACGGCTGACGCACCCTCAGTGCGCGCCCCCGCGCTCCTCACGGATCTGCGAGACCACCCGGGCCACCGTCTGCCGTACCGCTTCCGTCTCGGTGAGGAAGTGCCAGTAGTCGGGGTGGCGGCCCTCCAGGGTGGTGATCGCCCGGTCCAGGCGGGCCACCGAATCGTCCAGGGGGCGCGCGTGCCGTGGGTCGGGGGTGGTGCGGCCTGTCATGGCCAGGCGCTGCGCGTCGCGGATGGCGAAGCGGGTGCGGTCGATCTCCTGCTGGGGGTCCTTCTGCACGGCGTTCAGCTGGCGCAGCCGGTCGCCGGCGGCGGAGACGGATTCGTCGGTGGTGTTGAGCAGGGCGCGGACCGTGGAGAGCAGGGAGGTCGCGTCCGGCCAGCGCTGTTCGTCGCGTGCCGCACGGGCCTCGCGGAGCTTCTGCTCGGCCTGCCGGACGTTCTCGGCGGCGTGGTCCGGGACGTGCTGGAGGTCCTGCCAGCAGGCGGCGGTGAACCGGCGGCGCAGTTCGCTCAGGACCGGATCGACCTGGCCCGCGCGGGTGGTGAGGGCTTCGGCGCGGGTGCGCAGGGAGACGAGCCGGTGGTCGATCTCGGCGGCCCGCTCCGGCAGCCGCTCGGCCTCGACCCGGATCGACTCGGCCTCCCGGGCCACCCGTTCGGCGCGCTCCAGGGTCTCCGGCACGCCGTGCTGCCCGGCACCCTGGTTGAGCTTGGTCAGGTCGGCTCCGAGGGCGGCGAGCCGGGCGGCGAGGTCGTCCGCCTTCAGCCCCGACTCCCGTACGGTGTCCAGGGCGTTGGAGGCGGCCAGCAGTCCCTGCCGGGCCCGCTCGACGGCCGGGGCGAGGCGGGCCAGCTGGGTCTCGGCCTTGCCGAGCAGAGGGCCGAGGCTGTCGCCGAAACGGTCCAGCTCCTTCTTGACGTTGCCGAGGTCGTCCTTGGCCCGGGTGAGCTCGGCGCGCGCGTGTGCGGCGACCGACGCCTCCAGGTCGTCCCGGTCGAGGTCATGGGCGTCGACGGCCTCGATGTAGCGCCCGCTGGCCTCGTCGATCCGCCCGCTGATCGCCTGGAAGTCGGCGACCGCCCGCCGGGCGGCGGGGGAGTCGTCGACGGCCGTGATGGTCTCTATCGAGATCCGCAGATCCCGCTGGGCGGTGTCCAGTTCGTAGAACGCGGCCGCGGCGGCGTCCTTCGCGGCCTGTGCCTCGGCCCGCTGGCTCTCCGCGCGCCCGCCGAACCAGCGCCGGGTGCCGCCGCCGGCGAACGCGGCCGGCAGCACGAGAGCGGCGAGCAGGGGCAGGCCGACGAGAGTGAGGGTGTCCTTGAACGCCTGACGGTGTGCCTGCGGTACCGACGACTGGGTCCGCGGGACCGAAGACTGTGCGCGCGGCACCGAAGACTGTGCGCGCGGCACCGAAGACTGTGCCGGCGGCACCGACGACGACGAGTACGGCTGCGATGGTGTCGCCGTCACATCCCTCTCCCGTGCTGTGGTCCGTCCTGGCGGTGCCCGGTGTCATTCTCCCACCGGTAAGGGACGAACACACGGGCCGATCAGTTCGCGGTTCGCACGGTGACCTTTCCGTCTCCGCTCTGGGCGGACACGACGTGGTCACTGGAGTCGGACCGGGGCACGGACACGTCGACGCCTCCGTCACCGGTCTTCGTGTCGACGCGGTAGGTGGCCTTCGGCAGCTCGACGGTCACCGAGCCGTCGCCGCTGCGGGTCTGCACCCGGTCCGGTACGGCGCCGAGTTCCAGGTGGACCGAGCCGTCGCCGGTGCGGGCGGTGACGCGGCGGGAGGTGACCTCCGCGCGCATCGAACCGTCGCCGGTGTGCAGCTCCAGCGGCCCGCTGGAGTCGGTGACCCGCACGGAACCGTCCCCGGTGCTGATGCTCAGCGGCCGGGTGAACCCCCGGGCCCGCACACTGCCGTCGCCGTCCTTCACCTTCACGCTGATGTCCCGCGGCACCTCGATACGGTGCTTGGCCGCGCAGTCGGCCACGACGCCGCTGCACTTCATCCGCAGCACCAGCCGGTCGTCCTTCATCGACCAGGTCACCTCGGGGTCCTTGCCGACGGCGACGGTTCCCTGGAACCAGCGGGTGACCTCGACCGTCCCCGACTTGTTCGAATCGGCGGCGACGATCTCCAGCGCCGAGTCGTCGGAGTCGACGGTCAGGGTGCGGCCCTGGAGTGCGAAGGCCTTGTGGTCGGGGGTCTTGTCGTCCCCGGCGGAGGCACCGCAGGCGGTGGCCCCCGCGACGAGAAGCGCGACGACCCCGGCCGCGGCGGCGGCACGTGCGGGAACGGTACGGAACATGATGATCTCCCCCTGAATCAGCCCTCACCGAGCTCTGATCGAGCCCTGGGCGGGCGGCCGCGGGCACTCCGCGACCCTGCTTCGACCCTAGGGACCGGGGCGCCCGCGGGGGATCCGGGCCGCTCCCGGATCGGGGGTGGGGTTTTCCCCCGTACCGACCCTGACTTCTCCGGGCCCCCGGGGTAAGGGTTTGCAGGGGAGGGCTCTGGGCAAGGTAGGCTGTCGACTCGTCTCGGGTGCGTAGCTCAGAGGTAGAGCGCCTGCCTTACAAGCAGGATGTCGGCGGTTCGAAACCGTCCGCGCCCACATAGTCAGGACAGGACCCCGGCCGATCTCGGCCGGGGTCCTTCGTCGTTCAGCCCGCTTCCCGCGTGGCGGTCGCGTGCTTCAGTCTGGTCCGGGCGTCCACGCGGTCCGGTGTCTCCACTTCCGTCCAGAACCGGTGCGTGGTGACGAAGACCGCGAGTTCGTGCTCGCGTCGCCGGAGCTTCTCCACCTCGGCCTGTTCGTCGGGGGTCCAGCCGGGGGAGGCGGGGCGCTCCACCTTCCGCCAGCCGTTGTCGTCGCTGAAGCCGTCCAGAGGCGCGACCGACCAAGGAAGCCGCTTGAGCAGGGCCGACAGCTCGGCCCGGACCTGATGCAGCTCCTCCTGACCGGCGAGGAGGTCACTCGGAAAGTCATAGGTCTTAGCCACGACACAATGCTACGCCTGTTCGATTTTGGGTGGCGAGTGGCTTCGGGAGGTTCATGCGAATGGGGTGGTGGGTGGGTGGGCTGAGTGGAGGCGGCGACGGTCGTTTCGGCGGGTGGCGGGCGGTCTGAGGGTGGGCGGGCGGTTTGGGCGGACGGTTGGTCGTGGTGGTGGATGGTCGGGGCGGGCGGGCGTGGCGCGGACAGTCCGTGTGGGCGGGCGGTTGGTGGTCGTGCCGGCCGTGGGTGTGGGGGGCGGACGAGTGGTCTCGTGACGGATGGGCGGTGTGGGTCGGCGGCTGGCGGTCGGTCTGGGCGGTTTGTGGCGGGCGGGTGGACTGGGCGCAGTGGTCGTCGCCTCCGCTCCCGAAGGCCTCGCGGCGCTGAGAGGTTCGCGACCGGTGACGCGCGGCGGGCGTCGAGGCGGTGCGGGTGGACGAAGGTCGACTCCGGGGCGGGCAGACCGGGGTCGCGGCGGGCGGGCGGGTGGTCGGTCTGGGCGTCGGACCCGTCGTCCTCGCGGCAGGCCGTCGGTCCCGCCGGAATCAGTCGGACGCGAGGTCGGTGTGCCCCACGTGGGCCGGGAGCGTCCGTCCCAGCTGGGCGAGCGGGGACAGGGCCATTAGCACCGGCGACAGCATCATGCCCGCGGCCGTCACCAAAAGACTGGCCCGCAACCCCCACTCCTGCGCGAGATACCCGCCGAGCAGGGAGCCGAGCGGGGTCAGGCCCATGCCGACGAACGTGATCGTGGCAGCCACGCGGCCCTGCATCCCGTCCGGGGTGACCGCCTGCCGTACGGCCATGACCGTGACGTTCACCAACTGGCCGCCCGCCCCGAACA
This sequence comes from Streptomyces sp. NPDC024687, assembly GCF_055559055.1. Lineage (NCBI taxonomy): Bacteria > Bacillati > Actinomycetota > Actinomycetes > Kitasatosporales > Streptomycetaceae > Streptomyces > Streptomyces sp. NPDC024687. The sequence goes on from NZ_JBVHLJ010000001.1 coordinate 692,089, forward strand.
CGAAGCCGACCGCGAGGAGCGCGGCGACCGTCACCGCGGAGGAGCCGTGCAGCGCGGGCACCCACAGGAACGCGCCGTCGCCGAGCACCGCCGCGGACACCAGCACCACGCCATGACCGAACCGGCCCGGCAGACGGGCGGCCAGCAGCGCCCCCAGGAGCGCACCCGGCCCCGTAGCCGCGAGGCACAGTCCCACGACCGCGCCCGACAGATGCAGTTCCCGCGGCAGGAAGAGCAGATAGACGGTCATCAGCGCGGCGAAGGAGAACTGGAAGGCCGCCGAGGCGAGGCACACGGTCCGCAGGGAGGTGTCGCGCACGACGAAACGGAGGCCCTCCTGAATCCGCCGCCCTGTGCGAGGGGAACGTCCCGAGTGCTCCGGTATCGACTCGCCGCGACGGATCCCTCGGATCGACAGGAACGACAGTGCGAAGAAGAGCGCGCCCGCCGCGGCGGCGACCGGTGCCGACAGCCAGGACACCAGCGCACCACCGAGAGCGGGACCGCCGATCTGTGCCGCGGACCGGCTGCCCTCGAGCGCGCTGTTGCCGCGCACCAACTGGTCGCGTCCCACCAGCCGCACGAGAGACGACTGGTAGGCGACGTCGAAGAACACGGACAGGACCCCCACGGCGAAGACGACCGCGAACAGCGCGGGCAGACCGAGCAGCCCGAGGAGCCCGGTCAGGGCGGCGGCACCCAGCGCCAGGGCCCGACCGGCGTCCGACAGGACCATCACCGTGCGGGTGCGCCACCGGTCCACCCACGCGCCGACGAAGAGCGAGAGCAGCAGAATCGGCGCCTGCCCCACCGCTCGCAGGACACCCAACTGGCCGGCACCGGCGTCGAGGGTCAGGACGGCAAACAGCGGCAACACCAACAGGCTTGTCTGATCGCCGAGTTGGGAGGCGGTCTGGCCCACCCAGAGGCTACGGAAGTCGCCGTTCCGCCACAGGCTCGACGGGGTGGGGCGACCGGAATCGGACACGTTGGAGGAAGCGGACGGCACAAGGATCCCCGGATCGAAGGCTTGCTGTGCCACACCGTCAGGGGCGGCACGCGATGACAGGCCGGACGGCCTACGACGTCAACGCGTGCTGGGAAGACCGGGCATGTCCTCACTCCTCCGGGGTCATCCACCGAACCTGAACATTAGCCGGGCGAGGCGGGGTAAGGGGAGCTCGATCGACCCCTGGTGTGAAGGAGCCGAGGATGACCGACGACGCCTACCTGTTCCTGCTCGACAACGCGTCCGCGCGGCTGGGCGTGGCCCCCGCCGCCGTCGGCGAGCTCGCGTGCATGGAGACGCCCGCGGTCCGCGCCTGGCTGGACGCCCAGGGAGCCACATTGACCTCCCCGCATCTGCGTCTGCTGCCGCCGGAGGAGACCGCCGCCGTGCCCGAGGGGGCGGAACGGCTGCCCGTGCCGCTGAGCGACGAGGAACTGAGCCGGGTCCGCCACCACTTGGCGCCGGAGTCCCTCGCCGGGGTCGAGGAGGAACTGCTCACGTACCGCGACTACGCGGACGGCCGGGACGACCTGATCGGCCGCGCGCTGGCCGCCGGCGTACCACCGCACCGCATCGTCGAACTGACCGGCGTCGACCCCGCGACGGTCACGGCCGCCGCGGAAGGCTGACAGCGGGGACTGCGGGCGTACTCCGGCTCACCTCCCGGGGCCGGGATCCGGGTGTACGGCGCCGGTATGCCGTCGCACCCCGCGTCACATCGCTCCCGGGTGGCCTCACGCCCGGGGGCGGGGATCTGGGGGTACGGCCCCGGTGTGCCGCCGTATCCCGCGTCACATCGCTGCCCGGTGGCCTCAGACCCCCGGGCCCGGATCGGGGTGTACGGCCGACTCGATGCCGGCGCGGGCCGCTTCCAGTTGGGCGGCGAACGCGATGCCGAGGAAGAGGGCGACAGCGGTGAGGTTGGCCCACAGCAGCAGGGCGATGAAGGCCGTGAGCGGCCCGTACACGGCTCCGAAGGCACCGCTCTCCTCGACGTACAGCGCGAGCAGCCACGTGGCCGCCACCCACAGCAGCAGATGCACGGCCGAGCCGAAGGCCAGCCAGGTGTAACCCGGCTGCACCCGGCGCGGTGACCAGCGGAAGATCACGGCGGAGGCCACCCAGGCCAGCGCGAGCCCCACCGGCAGGTCCAGCACACCCCACCAGCGCGGCCCGCCGCCCTCCCGGCCCGCGGACTCGGCCACCGCGTCGCCCACGGCCTCTCCGGCGACCAGCACGACGAACCCCAGCACCAGCGGCAGACCGGCGGCGAGCGCGAGCACGATCCCGCGCGCGTACTTGCGCGGGAAGGGGCGGTCGCGCTCGATGCCGTAGATCCGGTTCGCGCCGCGCTCGATCTGGCCCATGGCCGAGGCGAGGTTCAGCAGCGCGAAACCCAGACCGAGCCACAGGGCGAGCGTGCTCCAGGCGCTGCCGTGCGCGGTGCGGCGCGTCCCGTCGAAGGCGTCCTTCACGACATCGGCGCTCGCGCCCGGCACGATCCGGCCGAGCGTGAGCTCGATGATCCGGCCCACGCCCTCCGTGTGCACCGACGTGGCCAGACCGACCAGCGCCACGGTGCACGGAACCAGCCCGAGCACCACCTGGAAGGCGAGAGCACGCGCGTTGGTGAAGCCGTCGGCGTAACGGAACCGCGCGAAGGAGTCGGCCAGCAGCCGCAGCCCGCCGTAGTGGCGCAGGGCGGTGAACGCCTCGTCTCCGGAGAGTTCGTCCCCGATCATGTCCCGGGTCTGCGGCACGTGGACGGCGGTACCCATGGCGTGGACGCTCCTTGTTCGTGCGGCTGGTCCCTGTGCGGTTGCCCCGAGAACGGGTTGTCAGCGTCGTCCGCCGAACTCCCACTCGTGGACCTCTACCACGGCATATCGGTCTGCGGTCAGCACGGCCCGCGCCCGGCCCGGATCCGGGGCGCGGACCAGGGCCGCGGTGCCCAGCCAGGCGCCGGCGTCGTCGGACAGGAGAGGACCGTAGGCGATCAGGTCGTCCTTGTCGGCCGGTACGGCGAGGTCGGCGGCCTCTCCCGCGCCGAGACCGAGCACCAGGTACCGGTCGCTGCCGGTCCGGCCGCCGGGGAAGTCCCACACGGTGCGGCCCAGCAGGTTGTGCCAGCGGCGCAGCAGTACGTCCCGGTACGCGCCGGCCTGGTAGTTGGGCTCGTCGAAGGCGAACGCGCGGGCGGCCGCCGGATCGGGCAGGTCGACGATGTGCACGCTGCCCGTCGGTGTCTCCCCGTCGGCGGCGAACGTCGGGCCGCGGGCGATCAGTTCGGCCTCGTACTGGTCCATGTAGGCCCAGTGCGTTTCCGTCAGTTCCTCCCGCAGGGGCAGGGAGCCGGGCCGGTCACGGTGGTAGCAGAAGAACTCCATGAGGAACATCGTCCCTGCTTTCGTCCAAGCGTCGTCGCCGCTTTGTCCATGGACCGGTCCGTGGTCGGGACGCGAGGGTCGGTCCATGAGCGCGGATCTTGGGGATTGCCATTCGCCCAGCCCGGCGATCGAACGGCGACGGATGCCGAGTGGGCTCGTGGCGCTGGCCGTCGGTGGGTTCGGCATCGGGCTGACCGAGTTCCTGATCGCGGGGCTGCTGCCGCAGGTGGCGTCGAGTTTCGCGGTGTCCGAGGCGGCCGCGGGACGTCTGATCTCCGGATACGCGCTGAGTGTCGCGGTCGGCGCGATCGCCCTGACGGCGGCGACCGCGCGACTGCCCCGGAAACACGTCCTGGTCGGCCTGGTGGTCCTGTTCGTCCTCGGCAACCTGCTGTCCGCCGTCGCACCGAGCTACCCGGTGATGCTGCTCGGGCGGATGGTCGCCGCGCTGTGCCACGGCTCGTTCTTCGGCATCGGCTCCCTCGTCGCGCGCGGCCTGGTCGCACCGGAGCGCAAGTCCCGCGCGGTGGCCGTCATGTTCGCCGGGCTCACGGTCGCGAACGTGCTCGGTGTGCCGTTCGGCGCGCTGGTGGGGGAGCGCTGGGGCTGGCGGTCCGCGTTCTGGGCGGTCACCGGGGTCGGCCTGCTCGCGCTCGCGGGGATCGTCGCGTTCGTGCCGGGCGGTCACGGGGAGACACCGACGGCTCCCACCGCCCTGCGCGCCCAGCTCGGCGCGTTCCGGTCCCAGCAGGTCTGGCTGACCCTGGTGGCCACCGCACTCGGCTACGGCGGAATGTTCGGCGCGTTCAGCTACATCGCCTACACGCTCACCGAGGTCGGCGGCTTCTCCCCGGCGGATGTCGCCTGGCTGCTCATGGTGTACGGCGCCGGCCTGGTCGTCGGCAACCTGGTCGGCGGTCGGGCCGCCGACCACGACCGGGACCGTGCGCTGCTCCTCGCCCTGGCCGGTCTCACCGTCACCCTGGCCCTGTTCGGGCTGCTCGCCACCGGCGCCACGGCGTCGGTGGTGCTGCTGTTCCTGATGGGCGTGTTCGGGTTCGCCGGCGTGCCCGGCATGATCACCCGCGTCACCGACTACGCCCAGGGCGCGGCACTGGCCGCCAGCGCCAACGTGTCCGCGTCCAACATCGGCAACGCGCTGGGCGCCTGGGCCGGAGGCCTCGCGATCACGGCGGGACTCGGCTACACCGCACCGCTCTACGTGGGCGCCGGCATCGTGCTGACCTCCGTGGTCGTCATGGCCGTCGCCGTGCATCGGGCGACGCGATGATTTTGGGGCGCGGACCGGTCTCAGGAGTTGCCGGTTCGGCAGATCCGCAGGCCGGGGGCGTTGTCAGACCCGGTGCCTAAGGTGGTCGGCATGGATACGGAGCAGGTGCGGCTGGTGCCCTGGGCGGAGGGCGACTTCTGGCTGCTTCAGCGGATCAACAGCCCTGAGATGACCGACCACTTGGGCGGGCCCGAGAGCGAGGAGCAGCTCGTCGCACGGCACCGGCGGTACATCGGGCTGTCGTCCGGGCGGATGTACCGGGTCACGCTCGCGGACGGCGGGGAGACCGTCGGCTCGGTGGGGTTCTGGCAGCGTGGGTGGCGGGACTCCCTGATATGGGAGACCGGGTGGGGGATCCTGCCGGAGTTCCAGGGGCGGGGGCTGGCCGCGCAGGCGGCCCGCGCCGTCGTGGAGGAGGCACGGGCCGCCGGCGGGCACCGGTATCTGCACGCGTTCCCGAGCGTGGAGCACACCGCGTCGAACGCCGTCTGCCGTCGGGCGGGCTTCACGCTGCTCGGACAGGCCGAGTTCGAGTATCCGAAGGGGCACTGGATCAGGTCGAACGACTGGCGGTTCGACCTGACGGGCGGCCACGGCGACTGAGGGGGGCGCGCGTGAGGGTGTGCGCGTCAGCGGGTGGCGTCCGCCACCTCCCGTACCACCCGGGCCGCGACGGGCACCTTCACGCCGTGCCGGTCCGCCGCGCGCAGCAACGCCCCGCCGATCGCGTCCAGTTCGAGGGGGCGGTCCGCCTCCGCGTCGCGCTGCATCGAGGACTTCGTGCCGGGCGGGAAGGCGTCGTAGCGGGCGAGTGCCTGGGCGGCGTCGGCGGGGCCGCCGCAGGCCGCGCTGACCGCGGCGGTCTCCTCGACCAGCGCGGTCAGCTCCTCGCGGTGGCGGGTGCGCACCTCGCCGAGGGGGAGGGCGTGCAGGGTGGTGAGGAGGGCGAAGGGAGCGAGGAAGGACATCTTGGCCCACAGGGTGGCCGTCTCGTCGTCCAGGACACGGGTCGCGGGGCCGGCCGCGGTCAGGGCGGAGGCCAGTGCGTCGAGGCGCTCGCGGGGGACGCCGTCGCCGGTCAGGTCGAGCTCGGCGAAGGGGCTGCCGTGTTCGATGACGCCCGGTGCGACCCTCGTCGACTCGACGCGGATCACCGCGGGGGCGACCCGGTCCGGGCGGTAGCGGGTGCGCAGGGTCGCCGGGTGTTCGACGCCGTTCAGGAGCGGGACGACCAGACCGTCGCCGAGGGCGCTGGGCGGGACGCGGTCGAGGGCGGAGTGCAGGGAGGTGTGCTTGACGGCGATCACACAGGCGTCGACCGGTTCGCGCAGCTCGGTGTCGGCCTCGACGGGGGTCGTGAAGTCGCCGAAGGTGTTGCTGCGGACCTGGATGCCGGCCGTGCGCAGGGTGTCCGCCGTGTCCTCGCCGGCCAGGCAGATCACTCGGTGTCCGGCGCGGGCCAGGAGGGCGGCGAGGAGGCCGCCGGTGCCGCCCGGGCCCAGGACGGCCACGGTGGGTTTACGGTGCGCGGAGTCGTGCGCCATGTCGGGGTGTTCCTCTCGTCGGTCGGCCCCGGGGTCGGTGGCCGCCTCGGCGAGGATCATGGCATTCGGAACGGGCGGGCGGAAGCGCCGATCCGCTCGGGGAGGGAGACTGTCGGTATGTGCCGCAGTATCAAGACGCTTCGTCCGCCTGTGTTGCCCGAAGAGGCGACGGAGGAAGAGATTCGGGCCGCCGCGCTTCAGTACGTGCGCAAGGTGTCGGGCTTCCGGGCCCCCGCCGCCCACAACCAGGAGGTCTTCGACCGGGCCGTGGAGGTGATCGCGGAGGCGACGGCGGAGCTGCTGGAGGGACTGGAAATCCGCGGAACAACTCGACGCGAGGCGAGCTGACCGGGGTCGGGGAAGTGCCGGGTGCGGGGGTGACCGGGGGTAGATCCGTCAGCCACCGACCGGGCGGAGCTGCACCTACCGGGGGATGCGGGACCGTCCCGATACACAGCTCTCCCGCGCGGCTTCGACCGGTCCCCGCCGACCCGTAGCCGAGGCGCGTCCCGCCGTCGCAGTCCCGGACGCGGTCGCGGTCGTCGTCACCGTGCCTCCGGGCGTGGCCGCAGCCGGCTCTACCGGGGGGTGGGAGACCGTGCCGATATGCGGCTCTCCGGCGCGGACGCGACCAGTCCCTGCCGACCCGTAGCCGAGGCGCGTCCCGCCGTCGCAGTCCCGGACGCGGTCGCGGTCGTCGTCACCGTGCCTCCGGGCGTGGCCGCAGCCGGGCCCTACCGGGGGGTGGGAGACCGTGCCGATATGCGGCTCTCCGGCGCGGACGCGACCAGTCTCTGCCGGCCCACAGTCGACGTGAGTCCCGCCGTCGCAGCCTCGGACGCGCTCGCGGTCGTCGTCACCTGTGCCTCCGGGCGGTGTCGCAGCCAGACCTACCGGCGGCGGGGCCGTACCGATACGCGGCTCACCGCGCAGATGCGACCAGTCCCCGCCGACTCGTAGCCGACGCACGTCCCGCAGTCGCAGTCCCAGCCGCCGACGCAGTCCGCGTCAGCGCGCCCCCGCCGCCCCCGTACGTGGCCGCATCACATAGGCCGCCGCCGCGCCCGCTCCGAAGAGTGCTGCCACCGACACCGCCGTCGCCAGCCAGGTCGCTCCCAGCCAGTGGGCGCCGAAGTAGCCGAGGGCCACGCTGTAGGCCGCCCAGGACAGGCCCGCGAGGGCGGACCAGGGGAGGAAGTCGCGGGCTCGGCGGTGGGCGGTGCCGGCCAGGAGGGAGACCACCGAGCGGCCGGCGGGCGCGAATCGGGCGAGCACGACCAGGGCCCCGCCGCCCGCGGAGAGCGCGTCGCCGAGACGTTCCTGCGCCGTGGTGAGTCGGCGTGAGCGGGCGATCGCGCGGTCGAGGCGCGCACCGCCCCGGAAGGCGAGGCGGTACGCCGCCAGGTCGCCCAGCACGGAGGCGGTGGTCGCGCAGAGGATCAGGGTCATCACATCGGGGACCTGTCCGGTCGCCGCGCTGCCCGCGGCCGCGGCCGTCGCGGCCGTGATGACCAGCACCCCGCTGGGCAGCACCGGCACGAACACGTCGAGGAGCACCGACAAAGCGACCATGGCGTAGATCCATGGACTGCCGGTCAGTGACCCCAGGCTCTCCAACACTGCGACTCCCCGTGATTCCCCCGTAGACAGCCATACAGCGTACGCGTCGGCCGGGACAGGAGATTCACGGGGGGCGCATGGGATGAACTCGGTATGTTCACCCGGCTGCTTCGCCTCAGACGGCCACCGGCTCCGCCGCCGGCTTCCGTTCGTCCGCCGAGCGCTTCGCGAACAGCCGGTCCAGGCCGAACGCGCCGGACCCGGTGAAGACGAGCAGCAGGAAGGCCCAGCTGAACATCGCCGAGGCCTCACCGCCGTTCTCCATGGGCCACAGGGCCATCGGCTGGTGGACCTTGAAGTACGCGTACGCCATGGATCCCGCGGCGATGAACGCGGCGGCGCGCGTGCCCAGGCCGAGCAGCACGAGGGCGCCGCAGACGAGCTGGATCACGGCCGCGTACCAACCGGGCCAGGTGCCCGCTTCGAGAGTGCCGCCGTTGGTACCGGCGGCACCGCCGAGGACACCGAAGAGGGAGGCGGCGCCATGACAGAGGAAGAGCAGGCCGACGACGATGCGGAAAAGGCCGAGGGCGTATGGCTGGGCGCTGTTCAGGCGTCCGGTCATTGTGGGGGACTCCTTCGGTCGGGTCGGTCCCACAGGGGGGTCTCCCCAGGGGGATGGAACCGAGTGAAGCCATCCACGGTAGGGGCGCCCCAGCAATGCTTTCAAGTTCAACATTTAGCCATCGGTTTGCCTCTGCTGCCCCTTCCGTTTCACCCCCACCTGCACGTGGGCGGCTTGTGGGTCACCGCATCGGCGTCCGAAAGCGTGTCCGAATCCACACCCGGCGCCGTTCTGCGGGGGCCCGGCTAGCGGGTGAGCCGGGAGGCCTCGCGTCCGCTCCGACCGGTGAGTTCGGACTCCGAGAGCGTCACCAGCCGCGCCCGTCCCTCGCCCGACTCCCGCGCATGGTCCAGCCGCAGCCGCGCCGAACGGCCCTTCAGCGTCAGCGTCATGAGCTGGTTGCCGAACCAGGGGCCGCCCGTGTGGCGCCACGAGACCGGCGGTCGCGCACAGCCTCCGTGCCGGGCGAGCCCCCGACCGAGTGTCCGCGCCACCGCGCTCCAGCCGAAGCGGAAGCCGAACCGCATGTAACTGGGCACGGAGTTGTGGACGGGAGAACACGTGAGCTGGAGAACGCGGGCGTCCGGTCCGCCGGAGCGCCACTTGGGCTCGGCCACGTACGCGTGGTGCACGTCCCCCGACAGCACCAGCACCGTCGCCGGCGCCTCGGGACCGGAACCCACCTCGGCGATCAGATCCGCCAGCGCCGCGAAGGACTCCGGGAACGCCGCCCAGTGCTCCAGATCCGCCTTGCGCCGCAGACCCTCCCCGAACCGGGCCCAGCGCGCCCCGCGGTCCCCCCGGCACAGCGCGGCGTCCCACGCCTCGGCGTCGTGCACCAGATGCGGCAGCAGCCAGGGCAGCGAGGTGCCGATCAGGAGGTGGTCGTAGGAGGCGCGCTCCTCCAGCGCCTGTTCGCGCAGCCATTCGGCCTCGCCGGGGTCCAGCATCGACCGGTTCTGCTCGTCGAGGACGCGGGCCGCGCGGGAGTCCACCATGAGCAGCCGCACCCGGCCGAAGTCGCGCCGGTAACTCCAGCGCACGGAGGCCGCGTCGGCCTCGGCCCGGCAGGCGAAGTCGCGCAACTCGTCGGTGCCGTCGGGCGATCGGCGTACGGCGGCGTAGAGCGGGTCGGCGGCCAGCTCGGCCGGGGCGAGATTGCCCAGGTGCTGGTAGACCCAGTACGACATCAGCCCGCTCAGCAGCCGCTCCCGCCACCACGGGAGGGCGCGCATGTCCTCGACCCAGGCGGCGGAGGTGTTCCAGTCGTCGATGACGTCGTGGTCGTCGAAGATCATGCAGCTGGGCACGGTGGACAGCAGCCAGCGCACCTCGGGATCGAGCCAGGACTCGTAGTAGAGGTGGGTGTACTCCTCGTAGTCCGCCACCTGGCTGCCCGGCGGGTCGCTCAGATCGCGGCGTGCGGCGAGCCAGCTCTGCGTGGCCGGGGAGGTCTCGTCGGCGTAGACCTGGTCGCCGAGCAGGACGAGGACGTCCGGCCGCTCGCCCTCCGGCTCGGCGGCGATACGGGACGCGAGCGTGTCCAGGGCGTCGGGGCCCACCGGGTCCTTCTCGCCCTCCGGGGGCGCGGCCCAGCGGCAGGAACCGAAGGCGACGCGGACGGGCGTCTCCTCGGTGGGCGTGCGGATCACGGAGGGCGGGAAGGGCGAGTCGGGCAGCGGCCACACGCGTGTGCCGTCCAGGAACACCTCGTACGACCGCTCGGTGCCGGGGGCGAGGCCGTCGACCGGGACGAGGGCATAGTGGTGGCCCTCGATCTGGAAGGTGGGGGCCTCACCCCCGGTGCCGTCCGAGCAGCGCACCTCCGTGGTGCACGGACGGCTCGTCTCGACCCACACGGTCGCGGACGAGCCGTCGACGTACCTGAGCAGTGGTCCGACCCGCAGATCGTTCACGTGATCCTCCTCCGTCGCCCCGTACGGTACGGAACGACCGAGGCCTGCGGGGAGATTCCGCCACGGAATCGGTCAGCAGTTGGCGAGGTAGCTCGTGAGAGCGCTCTTCTCGGCGGAGTCGACGGAGAGGTCGTAGTAGTACTTCACCTGGACCCAGGCGCGGACGTAGGTGCAGCGGTACGAGGTGACCGACGGCATCCACTCGGCCGGGTCCTGGTCGCTCTTGGACTGGTTCACATTGTCCGTGACGGCGATCAGCTGCGGGCGGGTGACGTCGTTGGCGAAGGCCTGGCGCTGGGCGGTGGTCCAGGCGCTCGCGCCGGAGTCCCAGGCCTCGGCGAGCGGGACCAGGTGGTCGATGTCGAGGTCGGAGGCGGCGGTCCAGGTGGCGCCGTCGTACGGGGAGTACCAGCTGCCGCTGGTGGCGGTGCAGGCGGAGTTGGTGACGACGTTCGAGCCGTCCCGCTTGAGGATGTACTCCCGGGTGTTGCAGGTGCCGCTGATGGTGATCCACGTCGGGAACAGGTCCCGGGCGTAGCCGGTGCGGTTCTCGGTCGCCACGGTGAGCGAGGCGAGGTAGGTGCGGGCGGTGGCGGCGCTGACCGGGGTGGGGAGGGCGGCGGAGGCGGTCGGGCCGTTGAGAACCGCGACGGAGGCTATGAGCGCGGTGAGCGCACCGAGTATGCTCAGCCGTCGACGCGCGTAGAACTTCGGCATGCGAACTCCCTTGGGGGACGGGGGCGTTGGAGTACGAGCGGTCGAATGCTCGCGGCTCCGTGTTGCGGGGAGATGTGCGTACGGTGAGAAGTTAGTGACGCGTACATGACACGACAAGATGTGCGGCGAAACGATCACGTACGATGGACGGCGTTGAAGGGGAGTAGCTCTTCGCCGGACCGTCGACATACTGCTCAGCTCGTCTGAGCCGGCGCCCGGAGGCAGGTCCTCACGGATCGGCCAGCGAGACCTTCGGCCAGTAGTGCACTGACTGTGTGCTGCCGTGCCGAGGCGTCGTTTCGCAGGAACACTCTCGGTGGGGCGGCCCCGACCGATTGAGGACCCTTGATCAGCTTCGCCGTGACGGCCGTCGTGTTCGGCGTCGTCTTCCTCGCCGAACTGCCCGACAAGACCGCGCTCGCCGGTCTCGTCCTCGGCACCCGTTACCGTGCCTCCTACGTCTTCGCGGGCGTCGCCGCCGCCTTCGCGCTGCATGTCGCGCTCGCCGTGGCGGCCGGCAGCGTGCTGACCCTGCTGCCGCAGCAGATCGTGCAGGCGGTGACCGGCGTGCTCTTCCTCGGTGGCGCGGCCGTGCTGCTGTTCAAGAAGGACGACGGCAACGAGGAGATCCGCAAGCCGCGGGACCAGTCCTTCTGGAAGGTCGCCGGCGCCGGGTTCATGCTCATCCTGGTCGCCGAGTTCGGGGATCTGACCCAGATCATGACGGCGAACCTCGCGGCCCGCTACGACGACCCGCTCTCCGTGGGCCTCGGCGCGGTGCTCGCGCTGTGGGCGGTGGCGGGTCTCGGGATCGTCGGCGGAAAGGCCCTGATGAAGCGGGTTCCGCTGAAGCTGATCACCAAGGTGGCGGCGCTGCTGATGCTGGGGCTCGGGCTGTGGAGCCTGTGGGAGGCCGTGTCCGGATGAGCTGAACGCCGGGTGAACTGTTCCGGGCGGTATCCGGGGGTGGTGGCGGGAACCGGCCCGGTTTTGTACCGTAGAGAAACAAAGTGGCCTCCGCCCGTTCTCCCTGACCGGCGGGCGGGGCCGCCTTGTCCCTCCCGGGGTGCGGGGGAGACACCTCCGAAGCCCCACGTCCCGCGTCCTGGAGCTGCCAATGACGGCCACCGCCGCCCCCACCGTGCTCACCGCCCGCGCCCTCCTGCTCGACATGGACGGCACCCTCGTCAACTCCGACGCCGTCGTGGAACGCATCTGGCGCCGCTGGGCCGAACGTCACGGGCTGGACGGCGACGAGGTCATGAAGGTCGTCCACGGCCGCCAGGGGCACGCGTCGATGGCGGTCCTGCTGCCCGACCGGCCCGTGGAGCAGAACCTCGCGGACAACGCGCGCATGCTCGCCGAGGAGACCGCGGACATGGACGGCGTGGTGGCGATACCGGGGGCGCCGGAGTTCCTGGCCTCCCTGCGGGGGCTGCCCCACGCGCTGGTGACCTCGGCCGACGTCCCGCTGTCCACGGCCCGGATGGCGGCGGCGGGTCTCGAACTGCCCGATGCCCGAGTCACCGCCGAGTCCGTGGGGGCGAGCAAGCCCGACCCCGAGGGGTTCCTCAAGGGCGCGGCGGAGCTGGGCGTGGCACCGGCGGAGTGCGTGGTCTTCGAGGACTCCGGGGCGGGGATCGCGGCGGGTAAAGCGGCCGGGATGCGGGTTGTGGGAGTCGGTCCCCGCGCGGGCGCGCACGGGCCGGACGTCGTGGTGCGGGACCTGACACAGGTGAGGGTGGAAGCGGGGGGCGACGGCACGCTGGAGATCTACGTCGGGTAGGTGTCCCTGGGAGGGGCGGGGTCCGCTGCGGCTGCCGCGCGGCGGCGCAGCCAGGCGGTGGTGCAGGCGTCGAGGGTGCCGCCGAGGACGGTTGCCCGCCTCGTCGGCAACGCCGCACAGGCCGGCACGGCACCGACCGCCCGCGCCGCCCTGCTCGCCGCACTCGCCGGACCGGTGCGCGTGGACGCGACCGCCATCGTCTCCGACTCCGCCACGTGGGCGCGCGACCAGCCTCCACAGGATCTGTGCCCGAGGAGCGGCCTAGGGCTCTGTCGTCTCCGAGTCCAGCCACTGCCGGGTCGTCAGGCAGTGCCCGCCTGTCCGGGGCCGGGGGCTCTGGTGCGTCTGCGGCTCCGCCGCGCGGGACGCGACCGGGTGGGCGTGATCAGTGGCCCCCAGATCCGTGTCCGGAGAACCGCCTGGGGCTCTGTCGTCTCCGACCCCCAGGCGCTGCCGGGTCGTCAGGCAAGGCCCCGCCTGGGTTACGGCTCCGCCGCGTGGGCGTGACCGGCCGCCACCGGATTCGTGCCCGGAGAACCCCCTAAGGTTCTGTCGTCTCCGACTCGAGTCGCTGGCGGGTCGTCAGGTCGTACACCCCGTGTTCCGGTACCTGGATCCCCCGCTGCCACTGATACGTGGCGACCGCGTCCTCTACTCCCTCGTTGTACTGCCCGCTCGCCTTGCGCGAGTACAGGCCGACCTGGGTGAGCCGTAGTTCGAGTTCGACCACCTCGGGGCCCTCGGCGCCCCGGCGCAGGACCGGCGGGTTCGCCTCGTGTGCCGCGTCGGCTCCGGCCGCCGGAGCCGTCGTGGCGGGGGCCGACGGGGTCGCCGAGGGTCCGGCCGACCGGGACGGGCTGGGGGAGGCGCTGGACCTCGACGGGGACGGGGAGGCCGACGGGCTCGCGCTCGCCGTGGCGGAGGGGGACGCGGAGGACGGCCGTACCGATGCCGAAGCCGTGGACGGGGACGCCGACGCCGCGGTCGTCGTCGCGTCCGGGACCGCCGGCCGTACGTCCCGCGGCGCGGCCTCGTCCCGCGACGGCGACTCGTACGCGAACAGCCCACTGGCGAACCCGGCCGCGGCGACCACGGCCACGACCGCCCCGGCGGCGAGCAGGGCGGTACGGCGTCGGACGCGGCTCGGGTGCGGAGCGTGCGGGGTCGAGCGGGATGCGGAGGAGTTCCCTTCCGCCTCGAACAGGTTCAGGTCGGTGGGGCTCGGGGTGGCCGGGGGCGGTGTCAGCGAGCGCAGCGGCATCGTGGCGTCCGATGCGGGCACCCGGTGCACCGGCGCCGTCTCGTCGTCCAGTTCCACGTACGGCCGTATGCGCAGCGGATCGAAGTCCTCCGCCGCGGCCGCCTCCGCCGTACGCGCGTCCCGCAGGGCGTCCGACGCGCGCTGGTTGCACCCGCAGGACGGGGTGTTGTCGGCCCCTCTCGGTGCCCCGCACTCCGGGCACAGATGACCGTTCGACTCCGCCATGGTGTTCGTCCCTCCCCTCACAAACTCCAGAGATTATGCAGACCCCCTCCACAGCCGACTTTCGGAAGCCCCCGGAATATCGGCTTCCAACAGGACTCAACAGGCCGTAAGCGGTCACACCGACCACGATGGAGAAGTAACGACAGCCTCGGGAGGTCTTCATGGCCGCGGATGCGCACGGCATGACGAAGGACGTGCGGGACACGAGAGAACCCCACGTGTCCGGAAATGTCCTCGTCTCGATCGGGGCCCTGCTGCTCGGCATGCTGCTCGCCGCGCTGGACCAGACGATCGTGTCCACCGCGCTGCCCACCATCGTCAGCGACCTCGGCGGCATGGAGCACCTGTCCTGGGTGGTCACCGCCTATCTGCTGGCCTCCACGGCGGCGACCCCGCTGTGGGGCAAGCTCGGTGACCAGTACGGGCGCAAGCGGCTGTTCCAGACCGCGATCGTGATCTTCCTGATCGGGTCGGCGTTGTGCGGCATGTCCCAGGACATGACCCAGCTGATCGCCTTCCGGGCTCTGCAGGGGCTGGGCGGCGGCGGGCTGATGGTGCTGTCGATGGCGATCGTCGGCGATCTCGTCCCGCCGCGCGAACGGGGACGGTACCAGGGGCTGTTCGGGGCGGTGTTCGGGGCGACGAGTGTGCTCGGCCCGTTGCTGGGCGGACTGTTCACCGAGCATCTGAGCTGGCGGTGGGTGTTCTACGTCAATCTTCCGGTCGGTGTGGTCGCGCTGGCCGTGATCGCCGTGGTGCTGCGGATTCCCCGTAAGTCGACGAAGCACGTCATCGACTACCTGGGGACCTTCCTCATCGCCGCCGTCGCCACGTGTCTGGTGCTGGTGGCCTCGCTGGGCGGGAACACCTGGGGCTGGGGCTCGCCCCAGATCGTCGGGCTCGCGGTGCTGGGCGTGCTGCTGGCGGTCGCGTTCGTGGCGGTCGAACGGCGGGCCGCCGAGCCCGTGCTGCCGTTGAAGCTCTTCCGGGTGCGGACCTTCACCCTGGCGGCCGTCATCAGCTTCATCGTCGGGTTCGCGATGTTCGGGGCCATGACCTATCTGCCCACCTTCCTCCAGGTGGTGCAGGGAGTCTCGCCGACCATGTCCGGTGTGCACATGCTGCCCATGGTGTTCGGGCTGCTGCTGTCCTCGACCGTCTCCGGGCAGATCGTCAGCCGTACCGGGCGGTGGAAGGTGTTCCCGGTGGCCGGTACCGCGGTCACCACGCTGGGACTGCTGCTTCTGCACCGGCTCGACGAGAACAGTTCCACCTGGGTCATGAGCATCTGCTTCTGCGTGTTCGGGCTGGGGCTCGGTCTGGTCATGCAGGTGCTGGTGCTGATCGTGCAGAACGCCGTCTCGTACGAGGATCTCGGCGTCGCCACGTCCGGTGCCACCTTCTTCCGGTCCATCGGGGCGTCCTTCGGGGTCGCCATCTTCGGGACGGTCTTCGCCAACCGGCTCGGCGACAAGCTGGCCGAGGCCCTGCAAGGGGCGCAACTGCCGCCCGGCGTCTCGGTGTCGGGGATCGAGGCCGACTCCCGGGGGCTCGCTCGGCTGCCCGGCTCGGTGCGGCCCGAGGCGCTGCACGCGTACGCCTCGTCGATCACCGACGTCTTCCTCTACGCCGCGCCCGTCGCGTTCCTCGGGTTCGTGCTCGCGTGGTTCCTCAAGGAGGACCGGCTGCGGGGATCGGTCACGGCGCCCGACGTCACCGAGACGCTGGCCAGCAATCCCGTGCAACGGTCGTCGCACGACGAGGTCTGCCGGGCACTGTCGCTGCTCGGGACCCGGGAGGGGCGGCGGGAGATCTACCGGGAGATCACCGCGCGGGCCGGGTACGACCTGCTGCCCGCGTCGAGCTGGCTGATCCTGCGCCTGCGGAAGTACGGGTGGGTGGAGCCGGCGATGCTCGCCGAGCGCACGTCCGTGCCGCTGGGCGCGGTCATCGCGGCGGCGCGGCAGGTGGAGGAACGGGGGCTGGCGACACGGCAGGGTGTCGGGCTGCTGCTCACCGAGCAGGGGCGGGAGGTCGCGGTGCGGCTCGCGGCGGCGCGGGAGGAGTCGTTGGGGGAGCTGCTGGGGGACTGGTGGGGCCCCGACCGGTCCACGGATCTCGCCCAGCTGGTGAAGGAGCTGACCGACGAGCTGTGCGGATCGGATCGGGAGCAGCCGGTGCCTCCGGCGGTTTGACGGGGTGCCTGCGGCGGCCTGTTGCGCGTTGGTGGGGGCGGGTGTTTTGCGCAGTTCCCCGCGCCCCTGGATGCCTGCGGCGGCCCGTTTCTCGTTGGTGGGGGCGGGCGTTTTGCGTAGTTCCCCGCGCCCCTGGATGCCTGCGGCCGGCGTCGCAGGCGGACATCCCCCGGCCCGCCCGTCGTCGTTACAGGGACTTGCCCAGTGTGTGGTCCGCGTAGATGTCGTCGCTGTACGGGGCGATCTCCTGGTAGCCGAGCTTCGCGTAGAGGGAGAGGGCCTCGGTCAGGTCCGCGCGGGTTTCGAGGATCAGGCGGGTGGCGCCGAGGGCTCGGGCCGCGGACTCCGCCGCTTCGACGAGGAGGACCGCGCCGCCCTTGCCGCGCATCTTCTCGTGCAGGTAGACCCTGGTGAGCTCGGCGCTCCCGTCGGGGCGCAGACGTATGCCCGCCGTGCCGGCCGGTTCTCCCGCGTATCTGGCCACCAGCAACAGGCCGGTCGGAGGGGCGAGTTCGCTGCCCGTGCCCTTCGCCACCTCCCTCTCCAGCTCGGCCGGATCCGTTCTGCGGTTCTCGTGCAGGAGGTAGTAGCGGTCGCTGACCTCTGTGTAGTAGGCGCGCCAGAGTGCCGCTGCTGTGGGGGAGCCCGGGGCTTCGGGAGTGACGGTCCAGGTCATGGCGCGATTGTCGCCTACACATATGCGGAGACGGTTTGAATAAAACGTTCGAGGCAACCCGACAGATATGTCAACTGGCCTGATCATCGCTCTGATCGTGATCGTGGCGGCCGTCCTCATCGTGGCGGCCGTCCTGACTCTGCGTGGCCGGGGCCCGCAGCACGGCCGGGGCCTGAAGCGACGCTTCGGGCCCGAGTACGACCGTACCGTGGCCCGGCACAACGGGGACGAGAAGGCCGCCGAACGTGAACTCACCGAGCGCGTGGAGCGGCATGGATCCCTGCGCGAGCAGCCCCTCGAACCGGCGGAGCGCCAGCGGTACGAGGACCGCTGGACGGCCGCCCAGGAACGCTTCGTCGACTCCCCTCGGGAGGCCGTCGCCGAGGCCGACCGGCTGCTCGCCGAACTCGCCGAGGCCCGGGGTTTCCCGGGCGGCGGGCAGTACGAGGAGCAGTACAACGCGCTGTCCGTGCACCACGCGCACCGTGTGCACGGCTACCGGCGGGTGCACACGGTGGCGAGTGCCCGTACGGACGCCCGGCAGGACGGCGACGGACGGACGGACACGGAGGACATGCGCGCCGCCATGGTGGAGGCACGGGCCCTCTTCGAGGAGCTCGTCGGCCCGCCGCGGAGCCGCGAGGAGTCCCGGACATCCACCCATGAGTCCCACGAGCGCGCGGGCCAGGCCCGCGACGGCCGCAGCGACAGCCGCGGACACCTGCCGTGGGCATTCAACAAGCGTCACGCGAAGGGGAGTTGAGTGACATGACGGATGCCACGAGCAGGCCGGGCGCCGACGGCACCCGGGGGGAAGGCAAGACCGGCAGGGCTACGACCGGTGACCCCGCGGGGTCGCACAGTCCCCTGGTGACTCCCACCGAGAGCGAGGCGCCGGGTCTGGACCCGGTGGCCGGACGCCCGGCGGGTACGACCGGCTCCGGTGACCGGTCCCGTGAGCAGTCCCGTGATCAGGGTGGCCTCGGTCGAGGTCAAGACTCGGCTGTCGGCCCCGGCCACGACAAGACCTCCGGACTCGGCCGCGAGACCGACCGGGAGCGGGAGCGGGGCGCCGGTTCCGACGCCGTCGGCGGTGTCGGTCCGGGTGTGGGCGGAGTCTCGGGTCACGAGGCCCGGCTGCTGCCGCACGACGAGAGCGACAAGCTCAGCACACGGCTCCAGCACGCCGTCGCCGGGTTCGTGGACGAACCCCGGTCCGCCGTCGAGGAGGCCGACCAGGTGCTGGAGGAGGTCGCCGCCCGGTTCGCCGACGCCGTGAAGCAGCGTCGGCGCACGCTGCGCAACTCCTGGCAGACCGGCGACGGCGGCCAGGACAAGGGCGTCGGCGCCGGCGACACCGAGCAACTCCGGCTGGCGCTGCGGGACTACCGCGAGCTGACGGAGCGGCTGCTGCACAGCTGACCCGTCGTCCGTACGTACGACCGGCCTGTCGCCCGCACTCGGGTGGCGGGCCGGTCCTGGTTTGCGGACCGGTCTTGGGTTGCTTGCGCCGGACACCGCCGTGCCGGGCGAATTATCATGCGGCGGCGGCAGGTCAACGGGGTTGCCGCGCAAGGAACCTTTCAGGAGGAGCGCACGTGCTCGAACTCACCATGGCCGTCGTCACCGCGGCGGAGGAGGGTGCCACGGCCGGGATGCAGATGGCCGACGCGCCCAGTGACCCGGGCACCGTGCTGCGGGTGGGCCGGGACAAGTCCGTGTGCCGGCTGGCGACCCCCGACGACTGGCTGTTCGTCTCCCGGGTGCACCTGGAGTTCCTGTGCGGGCCCGAGGGCGTCTGGCAGGTGACCTGGCTCCAGGGCTCGCAGCCCGATCCCTCGTCCGAGGTGCAGTTGGTGTCCGGGGCCTACGCGCAGCCCCTGATCTACGGCGGCTCCGTGACGCTGCCCCGGGGCGGGAACGGCGAGATCATCATCCGCGACCGCACCGCCCCGCGCAGCGTCAACGTCGGCTTCTACCACGAGGCCTGAGCCGGACGGGCTATGAGCGGGACGGGCTACGGCAGGACGCGGGCCAGCGCGAAGCCGTCGTAGCCCTTGCTGCCGACCGTCTGGATCGCCGTGGCGCTCAACCTCGGGTGCCCTCCGATCAGTTCGAGCGCGGTGCGGGTGCCCTGGACATCGGGGGCCGGGTTGCCGGGGTCGGCGACCCGGCCGCCCCGTACGACGTTGTCCACCACGATCAGGCTGCCCGCGCTGGTGAGCTTGAGCGCCCAGTCCACGTAGTGCGGGTTGTTGGCCTTGTCGGCGTCGATGAAGACCAGGTCGAAGGGGGGCGGGTTCTCGTCGGCCAGCCGGGGCAGCGACTCCAGGGCCGGGCCGACCCGCACCTCGGCGACCTTGTCGAGACCCGCGCGGGCGATGTTGCGGTTGGCGACCTCGGCGTTGGCCGGGCTGTACTCCAGTGAGACCAGACGGCCGTCGGCGGGCAGGGCGCGGGCCAGCCAGATCGTGCTGTAGCCGCCGAGCGTCCCGATCTCCAGGATCGTACGGGCGCCCTGGATCTGGGCCAGGAGCTGCAGGAGCTTGCCCTGCGGTGCCGTCACGGCGATGGACGGCAGGCCGGCGGCCTCGCTGTCGCGCAAGGCCGCCCGGAGCACGTCGTCCTCCGGGGCCAGATGGGTGGTGAAGTAGTCGTCGACGTCGTCCCAGAGCTGCGACTCGCTCATGCACCTGTGCCTTTCGTATGGCTAGTTAGAGCAGCTAACTAGTTGCGCTAACGAATATAGTCCGGCACCCGGTCCCTGTCAGCGGATTACCGCTGCGGCGGCGAGCCCGGCAGGGGCCTGCCCGCCGACTCCGTCATGAACCACACCGCCACACCGCCGATCACGGCCGCGGCCATCATGTAGTAGGCGGGCATCATCATGTTCCCGGTCGCGCCGATCAGCGCGGTCACCACCAGCGGGGTCGTGCCGCCGAACAGGGACACCGAGATGTTGAAGCCGACCGAGAGGGAGCCGTAGCGCACCCGGGTCGGGAAGAGGGCCGGCAGGGCGGCCGGCATCGCCGCCGTGAAGCAGACCAGGAGCAGGCCCAGTGCGCCCATGCCGAGCCCGATCGCGAACAGGCTGCCCTGGCGGATCAGCAGCAGGGCCGGGACGGACAGGAAGAGGAAGCCCGCGCAGCCCGCGGCGATCACCGGGCGGCGGCCGACACGGTCGCTCAGGGCGCCCGCGAAGGGCTGGACGACCATCATCAGCGCCATCACGGCGAGGACGACCAGCAGACCGTGTGTCTCGTCGTACTTGAGCTCGCTGGTCAGATAGCTCGGCATGTACGACAGCAGCATGTAGTCGGTGACGTTGAAGACCAGGACCAGGCCCACGCACAGCAGCAGGGCCTGCCACTGGCCGGTGATCATCTCGCGCAGCGGGACCTTGCGGCGGTCGGCCTCGGCCTTCTCGGTCTCGGCCGTGAACGCCGGGGTCTCCTCCAGGCGCAGCCGCAGATAGAGGCCGATGACACCCATCGGGCCCGCGATCAGGAACGGGATCCGCCAGCCCCAGGACACCAGGTCCTCGGTGGACAGCAGGGCCGTCATCACCGTGACCAGACCGGCGCCCGCGATGTAGCCGGCGAGTGTGCCGAACTCCAGCCAGCTGCCGAGGAAGCCGCGCTTCTTGTCGGGCGCGTACTCGGCGATGAAGGTGGAGGCGCCCGCGTACTCGCCGCCGGTCGAGAAGCCCTGGACCAGGCGGGCGGCCAGGAGCAGCAGCGGGGCGCCGACGCCGATCGTGGCGTACGACGGGATCAGGCCGATGGCGAAGGTACCGGCGGCCATCATGATCATGGTCACGGCGAGGACCTTCTGGCGGCCCACGCGGTCGCCCAGCGGGCCGAAGACCAGGCCGCCGAGCGGGCGGACCAGGAAGGCCGCGGCGAAGGCGCCGAACGTCGACAGGAGCTGGGCGGTCGGATTGCCGGAGGGGAAGAAGACCTTGCCCAGAGTGACGGCGATGTAGCTGTAGACGCCGAAGTCGAACCATTCCATCGCATTGCCCAGCGCGGCGGCCTTCACGGCACGCTTCACGAGGGCCGGGTCGACGCGGACCGCCTCGGGGGTCCCGGGGTAGCGAGGGGGGTGGACGGGGTGAGCGGGGGCGGGGGCGCTCGGCAAAACTTCGCTCGCCTGCCTTTCGACGGGGACATGGGCAAAAAGCGACCATAGGCGGACTTGCCGGGCTTACGTCATGCTCGGGCCCGGTCACGGAGCGTACATAAACGTGCTGTATGCAGGTATTCTGCGCCCGATCATGGACGGCCTTTCCCTCGACGCGTGTGATCCATCTCGCGCCCTGCTGCACGAGGAGCCTACCGGCGGACTATCGTCATTCGGGCAAAAGTGGACAGACCGGGTGAAGTCGGGGTTGTCTGCGTCCTTCCTCCCGGACGCATGGCACGACCGGAACCGAGAGGCCGACGCGGCGTGGCGAACGCGGAGCACAGTGGGACCACCGAGGTCCAGGCGCGGCTGCTCGCGGCAAGGCTCGCCTTGTGGCTGGTGGCGGCCGTCCTCGCCGCACGAGAGGTGGCCGTCGTCCTCCGCACCCCCAGAGGCGAGCGGCTGACGGACCTGGAGACCTGGGTCGGCCCGGACGGCGTCCTGCATGTGAAGGGCTCGCTGTACGACTCGACGCTGTTCACCGGTACCCCGTTCGGGGGACTCGTCCTGAAGCCGCTCACCCGCGCCGCGGAACAGGCCCTCGGCTGGGGCTGGACCTTCGGCACCTTGCTCCTGGTCGTCGCCCTCGGTCTCGTCGCCGCCCGCGCCCTGCCCCGGCCCGTCGGCCGCCGCACCGCCCCGCTCGCCGCGCCGGTCGCGATCAGCCTCCTCATGCTGTCGCTGCCCGTGCGCAACACGCTCTACCTCGGGCAGACCAGCATCATCCTGGTCCTGCTGGTCCTGGTCGCCTGCTTCGTCGTCCGGGGCGAGCGGGTCAGCGGACTGCTCATCGGACTCGCCGCCGCCCTCCAGCCCACGGTCCTGCTCTTCGCGGCCCTGCTCTGGTTCACCGGCCGCCGCCGGGGCGCCCTCACCTCGGCCACGGCCTTCGCCGCCGGCACCGCGCTCGCCTGGGCCGCGCTGCCGCACGACTCGTACACCTACTGGGTGCACCACATCGCCGGCACCGGCCTCGGGGCTCCCGCCGACGACCTCGCCAACCAGTCCCTGCACGGCCTGCTGCTGCGGCTGGGCGTGACGGGGCCGCTGGAGATCTCCCTCTTCCTGGCGCTCGGCGCGGCCGTCGCCGCGCTGGGCGTGCGCCGGGCCGTGCGCTACGCCCGCGACGGCCAGCTGCTGCTCGCCGTCGCGATCACCGGCTGTGCGGCGATCGCCGTCTCACCGACCACCTGGCAGCACCAGCTGCTGTGGGTGCTGCTCGCGGTCGTCGGACGGGCCGGCAAGCGGGCCTCCGACCGGTATGTGTGGCCGGTCGCCGTCGTCGTGGTGATGACCCTCCCGGCGACGACGATGCTGCCGCACATCTCGGCGCTGTACACCCTGCGGGACAACCTGGTGCTGCTGGCCGCGCTCGCCGCCGCCACGGTGATCCCCTTCTTGTCGCGCACCTCGCCGTACTACCAGGCACCGATCCCCACCGAGTACGCCGCTCCGGTGCCCGCGCGCTTGCGCCGGGTGCCGCTGCTGCCGTTCCTGCGGCGGGTGCCGACCCGGCCCAACCTGCTCCTCGAACTGCTGCTGATTCGAGTCACCTACGCCGCCTACCAGCAGGTCAGACTCGCGGCGACCGGCGGCAGCAACTCGGCCGGGCGGGCCACCGCCGAGAAGCACGGTCAGCAGATCTTCGATCTGGAGCGGCTGCTGCACCTCGACATCGAGCACTGGGTCAACCACGCGGTCGTCGAGGTCGACTGGCTGCGGGACTTCTTCGACTTCTACTACGAGTCCTTCCACTTCGTGGTCCCGCTGAGCGTGCTGGCCGTCCTGTACTGGCGGCTGCCGGTGGACTACCGGTGGGCCCGGGCCTCGCTCGGGTTCGCGACCCTGTTGGCCCTCGTCGGGTTCTGGCTCTATCCGCTCGCCCCGCCGCGCCTCATGCCGGCGCTCGGGATCATCGACACCGTGCACGGGGTGCAGGACTTCTCCAAGCCGGAGTACGGCACCCTGACCGCGCTGACCAACCAGTACGCGGCGATGCCTTCGCTGCACTTCGGGTGGTCGTTGTGGTGCGGGGTCGTCATCGTGATCATCGCGCCCCGGTGGTGGATGAAGGGGCTGGGCCTGCTGCATCCGTTCTTCACCGTCTCGGCGATCGTGGCCACCGGGAACCACTGGGTGCTGGACGCGGTGGGGGGCGCGGCTGTCGTCGCGGGCGGGTTCGGGTTGTCGTATCTCTTCCAGGGGCCGCGGGCCCGGATGGTGGCCGCTGCCGCGGAAGCCGATGAGGAACGGGTGCCGGCGAAGCGGTGAGGGACGCCGCCCGGGGGGCCGGAGTTCGGGGCGGGCGGCGAGAGTTGGCCGGCGGGCCGGTGCGCGAGGTGGCCGACGTGGTGCGCTGCACAGGGTCCCGGCCGCGCCCATCGTGGCGGATGGGAGCCGGTGTGGCGGCGGTGGGCAGACTGGTTTGGGCTCCCTGGGGTGGCCGCCCGCACCGGGACGGGCCGGCGGCCTGGAGGGACCGTCGGCCCGGGCGCCGGGGCGGGAGTCAGCTCAGGGTGACCTGGAGCTCCTTGACGCCGTTGATCCATGCCGAGCGCAGGCGGCGGGGGTCGCCGGCCGCGCGGAGGCCGGGCATGGCGTCGGCGATGGCATTGAAGATCAGGTCGATCTCCAGGACCGCGAGGGACTTGCCGAGGCAGTAGTGCGGGCCTCCGCCGCCGAAGCCGAGGTGGGGGTTGGGGTCGCGGGTGATGTCGAAGACGTCCGGGTTCTCGAAGACCTCGGGGTCGTGGTTGGCGGCGGCGTAGAAGATGCCCACCCGGTCGCCCTTCTTGATCTGCTTGCCGCCGAGTTCGGTGTCCTGGGTGGCCGTGCGCTGGAAGGAGTTGACCGGCGTGGCCCAGCGGACGATCTCCTCCGCCGCCGTCGAGGGGCGCTCGGCCTTGTAGAGCTCCCACTGGTCGGGGTGGGTGAGGAAGGCGTGCATGCCGTGGGTGATGGCGTTGCGGGTCGTCTCGTTGCCGGCGACCGCCAGCATCAGCACGAAGAAGCCGAACTCGTCGGAGTTGAGGTTGCCTTCGTCCTCTGCGGCCACCATGGTGGTGACGATGTCCTTGGCCGGGCACTGCTTGCGGTCGGCCGCCATGTTCATCGCGTAGGCGATGAGCTCCATGGCCGACTCCTGGCCGACCTGCTCGCTGATCGCGTACTCCGGATCGTCGTACGAGATCATCTTGTTGGACCAGTCGAAGATCTTCGCCCGGTCGTCCTGCGGGATGCCGATGAGCTCGGCGATGGCCTGCAGCGGCAGTTCGCAGGCGACCTGGGTGACGAAGTCGAAGGACTCGCCGGGCAGGCTGCGCGCGGTGTCGACGATCGACTGGGCGCGGTTGCGCAGGCGTTCCTCCAGGGCGCGGATGGCCCGGGGGGTGAACACCCGTTGGACGATCCCGCGGACCCTGGTGTGCTCCGGCGGGTCCATGTTGAGCAGGATCAGCCGCTGCGCGTCGATCGCGTCGCGCTCGATGCGTTCGTTGAACCGGATGATCGCCGTGTTGAGGTACGACGAGAAGATCTCC
This sequence comes from Streptomyces sp. NPDC024687, assembly GCF_055559055.1. Taxonomy (NCBI): domain Bacteria; kingdom Bacillati; phylum Actinomycetota; class Actinomycetes; order Kitasatosporales; family Streptomycetaceae; genus Streptomyces; species Streptomyces sp. NPDC024687. The sequence goes on from NZ_JBVHLJ010000001.1 coordinate 717,005, forward strand.
GGGTGGGTGGAGACGTACTTGACGTCCGCGTGCCGGGTGACCGCCCAGTACCCCTCGTCCTGGAAGCCGGCGACATTGGCCGGCTGGGGGATCCAGCGCACCGGTTCGGCCCGCCGCAGTTCGGCGAACTCCGGCAGCGGTACGCGACTTTGCAGCAGGTCGGGGTCGGTGAAGTCGAACCCGTCGGGGAACGCTGGACAGGTCATCGGCAACTCACTCCAGCTCTCTGGAAGCCTCCGGCTGGAAGCTTTCTGACGGTCCATCAGGAACAGAGCTGCCGTGAAGGTAGTAACGGGTTCTACAAGTGGCAAGGGGCGCGGAGCCCCCAATTGCGTGCACGACCCTTGCGGTGGTGGGTGGCCCGTCCGCAGACTGCAGAGCAGCGCGAAGTAGAACACGTACTAGTTCTGTCCAGTTCTGCGTGTTCCACGGAAGTTCCATGGATCCGTTCGGAGGAGAGGACCCGCACCCATGGCCGCCGAACCCGTGATCGTCGAAGCCGTCCGCACCCCCATCGGCAGGCGCGGCGGCGCGCTCGCCAATCTGCATCCCGCCTATCTGCTGGGCGAGACCTACCGTGAGCTCCTCGGCCGCGCCGGCATCCCCGCCGACGCGGTGGAACAGATCGTCGGCGGCACGGTCACCCACGCCGGAGAACAGTCCATGAACCCCGCGCGCACGGCCTGGCTGACCGTCGGGCTGCCGTACGAGACCGCGGCGACGACGGTCGACTGCCAGTGCGGCTCCTCGCAGCAGGCCTCCCACATGGTCGCCAACATGGTCGCGGCCGGGGTCATCGACGTCGGCATCAGCTGCGGTGTCGAGGCGATGTCCCGGGTGCCGCTGGGGTCGGGCTCGAAGCACGGGCCGGGCAAACCGTTCCCGGACGAGTGGAACGTCGACCTGCCGAACCAGTTCGAGGCGGCCGAGCGGATCGCGCGGCGCCGGGGGCTGACCCGGGAGAACGTCGACTCGCTCGGTCTGATCTCGCAGGAGCGGGCGGCCGTCGCCTGGTCCGAGGAGCGCTTCAAGCGGGAGACGTTCGCGGTCCAGGTGCCGACCACCGAGGACGAACAGCGCGCCGGGCAGGGCATGTGGCGGCTCGTCGACCGGGACGAGGGACTGCGCGACACGTCCATGGAGGCACTGGCGGGCCTCAAGCCGGTCATGCCGACGGCGATCCACACGGCGGGCAACTCCTCCCAGATCAGCGACGGCGCCGCGGCGATCATGTGGGCGTCGAAGCGGATGGCGCGGGCGCTGAAGCTGAGGCCGCGCGCGCGGATCGTGGCCCAGGCGCTGGTCGGCGCCGACCCGCACTTCCACCTCGACGGACCGATCGACGCGACCCGCGCGGTGCTCGGCAAGGCGGGCATGTCCCTGAAGGACATCGACCTCGTCGAGATCAACGAGGCCTTCGCGTCCGTGGTGCTCAGCTGGGCCCAGGTCTTCGAACAGGACCTGGAGAAGGTCAACGTCAACGGCGGCGCGATCGCGCTCGGTCACCCGGTGGGGGCGACGGGGGCCCGGCTCATCACGACGGCCCTGCATGAACTGGAGCGCAGGGACAAGGAGTTCGCGCTGATCACGATGTGTGCGGGGGGCGCGTTGGCCACCGGCACGATCATTCAGCGGTTGTAGATGGCGAGGTGACGGTGGTTTCGCGGGCCGGTTCCCTAAGGCAGGGAGGGACTCGGCGGCTTGGTGCAGGTCGACATGGCGCTCAGCGCGAGGGCGCCGGCGGCCGAAGAGTGCTGATCCGCCGTCTCGCCCGGAAGGGGGCCGACACCTGTGATGGCGTCCCAGCCGCCCGACTCCAGGAAAGTGACGCCGTCGGCATCCACCTCGCCGCGTAGGCGCCATCCGCGCTCCTTGAGGCGGTTGACCACGCGCAGCAGGTCCTTCTCGCCGGGCTCGGTCCGGGAGAAGGCGGTGGAATCCGCCACGCATTCACGGTTCATGGGGTCTTTGACCACCGTCAACCCCAGGTCGAAGGACTTGGTGGCATAGCGGAAATCGCTGATCACCTCGTCCCGGGTCTTTGCTCCTGGGGATGGCGAGGCCGCGAGTCCGGCGGTGGCGGAGGCCTCGGATCGCGACCGCGGTGCGGCAGCCGGGTCCGAGCTCTCCTGGCAGGCCGTGGCGAGCAGTGCGGCCGTCATGACCACCGCGGTCCGCGCATGCCGGAATACGTTCAAGGCTCCCCCCCAAGGAATGACCCGGCGCCGGGAGCCGGGCGAAGCACCACATCCTGCCATGGTCATGATTCTGTGTTCGAGGAGTCGGTGGCTCGCACCGATGAATTCGGACCGCTGTCGCCGTCCTTACTCGCAGGAGGTGGTCGCGGTGGGCGTGACGGTGCGGGAAAGGGCTCTTCGGCGGTTGGACTCCCTCGTCGGGGAGTGGGTGGTGGAGGCCGAGTTTCCCGGGCAGGCGGTCGGGGCCGGGCGGAGTGTGTTCGAGTGGGCGCTGGACGGGCAGTTCCTGGTGCAGCGGACCGAGGTCCCGGCCCCCGCGCCGGACAGTACGGCGATCGTGTCGGTCGAGCCGGAGACGGGGGCGTACACGCAGCACTACTTCGACGCGCGGGGGGTCGTACGGCTGTACGCGATGACCTTCGACGGTGAGGTGTGGCGGTTGCTGCGTGAGGAGGAGGACTTCTCCCCGCTGTCCTTCCGGCAGCGCTTCACCGGGCGGCTGAGCGCGGACGGCGACAGCATCCACGGCGTGTGGGAGCAGTCGAAGGACGGTTCGGCGCAGTGGGAGACGGATTTCGGGCTGACGTACCGGAGGAACCGCTGACATGAGGCCTACGGCGGAGAACGCCCGCGGGATCGTCGACGCGAGCCGGTACCTGGTGCTGGCCACGGCGGACGCGCAGGGGCGGCCCTGGAGTACGCCGGTCTACTTCGCGCATGTGGGGTGCCGGGAGTTCTTCTGGGTGTCCTCGCCGGACGCGGTCCACTCGCGGAACATTGCGGTGCGGCCCGAGGTGGGGATCGCGGTCTTCGACTCGTCGGCGGAGATCGGCACCGGGCAGGGGGTGTACGTGTCCGCCGTCGCCGCCGAGATCGTGGAGGGAGCGGAGGGGGCGCTGGAGGTCTTCTCCCGGCGGTCACTCGGGCACGGCGGGCGGGTGTGGACCCTCGACGACGTGCGGGGCGACTCCGGGATGCGGCTCTACCGGGCGGTGGCCGAGGAGCACTCGATGCTGGCGAAGGACGGGCGCCCGGATCACCGGGTGGCGGTGGATCCGGGCTGAGGGTGCAGGACGGGGCGGGTGATCCGCCACCCGGGCGCCAGGCCAGGATCGCGGCGAGTACGTACAGCATCGACGCGCCGTACATCACGCGCGATCCGAGGTGGTGCACCTCCCCGGCCAGGGGCGAGGTCAGCAGCATGCCGGCGGTGGCCGGTTGTGGTGTGCGGTGATGGACGGGTGTTTCGGAGCCGTTGGCGTCAGCGCAAGGTGAGCAGGGTCTCGGAGGTGACGCGGGACAGCTTCTCGGGGTTGCGCACGAAGTAGAGGCCCGTGATACGGGCGTCCTCGACGCGGACGGCCATGACGCCGTCGAACTCGCCGTCCACGTGTACGGCGAGTGCGGGGCTGCCGTTGACCACGGTGGGCTCCCAGGTGATGGTGGCCTCGACCTTGGCGGAGCCGCCGATATAGAAGCGGACGATCTTCTCGGCGCCGATGACCGGACGCAGCGCGGCCTTCTTGACGCCGCCGCCGTCGCTGAGCAGAACGACATCGGGGGCGAGTACGTCGAGGAGGTCCTGCGGGTTCCCGGTCTCGATGGCGCGCCGGAAGGATTCCAGAGCCGCCCGGGTCTCACTCGGAGAGGCCGTCCGGCGGGGCCTGCGGGCGTCGACATGCCCACGGGCGCGGTGCGCGATCTGCCGTACGGCCGCCGGGGTCTTGCCGACAGCCTCGGCGATCTCGTCGTAGTCGACCTCGAAGACCTCGCGCAGCACGAACACCGCCCGCTCGGTCGGGGAAAGGCTTTCCAGGACGAGCATCATCGCCATCGACATGCTCTCCGCGAGTTCGATGTCCTCGGCCACGTCCGGCGTGGTGATCAGCGGCTCGGGCAGCCACTGGCCCACGTACGCCTCGCGACGGCGCTTCATGGTGCGCAGCCGGTTGAGCGCCTGCCGGGTCGTGGTCCGCACCAGGTACGCCCGCTGGTCGCTCACCTCTCCCAGGTCGACCTTGACCCAGCGTAACCAGGTCTCCTGGAGGACGTCTTCGGCGTCGGCCGCCGACCCGAGCATCTCGTAGGCGACGGTGAACAGCAGGCTGCGGTGGGCGACGAACGCTTCGGTCGCCGGGTCGGTGGCGTGGTCGGTCATCTCTCGGTCCCTCTCCCTCGGATGCCTGGTCAGGCTGCCCATCCTCGCGATGGCCGACGCCGTGCCGTGTTTCTCAGCCAAAGGTGGCTCCGCCGTTTTCCAGGGGTAGGGCCGTCTTTCCGACGGACAGATCCGGCGCGGCGGCCAGGCGGCGCTTGCGCGTGGGCAGGCCGAAGGTCGGGTGCGAGGCGCCCCACAGCGACATCCTGACGATGCCCGCCTTGATCCGCGCGGCCTTCCGGCCGCCCACGTACTTCGGCTTTGCCCGCCCTTCGGCATCGACCATCTGCAGGATCCCGTCCTGCCGCCCGAGGCTGATGTGGTTGCCCAGGTACTCCAGCTTGGTGTTCGGGACCTTGCCGCCTGTCAGACGTCCCACGATCGCGTCCGCGGCCTGTCGGCCGGTGTAGCCGGCCGAAGCGCAGGACATCGGCAGCGGCCGACCGTTGTCGCCGATGGCGTAGGCGCAGTCGCCGACCGCGTAGGCGTTCGGGTGCGAGACCGACCGCATGGTGCGGTCGACGACGATCCGGCCGCTCTCGGTGACCTCCAGCCCGCCTGCGGCGGCGATGGGGCCGACCGTGAACCCGGCCGTCCACACGGTCGCGTCGGACGCCAGAACCCTGCCGTCGGCGCACAGCACCCGCGTCGCCTCGACGGCTTCGACGCTGGTGTGCTCCAGGACGGTGATGCCCAGCCGGTCGCAGGCCTGGCGCAGGTGGCTGCGGGCTCCGGCGGAGAGCGGGGCGCCGAGCTCTCCGCGGGCGACCAGTGTCACCGACAGGCCGGGCCGGGATTCGGCGATCTCGGTGGCGGTCTCGATGCCGGTCAGCCCGTCGCCCACGACCAGCACACTCCCGCCTTCGTCCCGCCTGCCCAGGCGGTCCAGGCGCTCGCGCAGGCGCAGCGCGGAGGGCCGACGGGCGACGTCGAAGGCATGCTCGGCCACGCCGGGGACGCCGTGGTCGGCGCCGTGGCTGCCGAGCGCGTAGAGAAGCGTGTCGTAGCCGAGCTCGCCGCCGCCGTCGGCGTCGGCCACGGCGACGACCCGGCGCTCGGGGTCGACGGCGGTGACACGGGCCAGGCGCAGCTGTACTCCCGTGCCTGCGAAGACGTCGGTGAGCTGTGGAGCCTCGATCTCCCGACCGGCCGCGAGCTGGTGCAGCCGCAGCCGCTGGACGAAGTCCGGCTCGGCGTTGACCACGGTGATCTCGGTGTCCGCCGGGGACAGCCGGCGGGCCAGGGTCCCGGCCACGTAGGACCCGGCATAGCCGGCACCGAGGACGACGATGCGGTGCTTCATGAGTTGCTCCTGTCGGCTCGCTCGCTCCCCGTGAATGGGGTTCGGCCTCAAGACACCGCGCGACTGAGCGCTGTGACAGCCTGTGAGTCAGATCACTCCACAGGTGTGGGCTCGGCACCAAGTTCGCCGGTACATCGATTCCCCGCAGGCCGGCGAGGGCGGTCGGCGGCCGCTCGCCGGGGTGAGCAGAAGCGCCGACGGTTCGGCGCGCGGGGTCACCGATTTACCCGAGGCGCTCGATCGCCGTCGCTGTCTCCGCCGCCGACGCCGTGTCGCCGACTGCCGTGAACAGTTCCTGTGCCCGGGTGAGGTGTTCGCGGGCCTCGGGGAGTTCGCCGCAGTGGCGCAGGGCCGTGGCGAGATTGGTGAGCGCCTGGGCCAGGTAGCGGTCGAGGTCGCCGCGGGCGAGGGGGGTGATGACGGTGCGGTAGGCCGCCACCGCCTCCGGCCATCGTTCGAGGGCCAGCAGATCGTTCGCGATCTCGTGGCGGAGAAGGACCTGGATGAACTCGTTCAGGCCCGGAACATCCCCGGCGGAGGTGTCCAGCAGGGCCCGGTGCAGGGCCAGCGCCTCCTCGGCACGGCCGGATTCGCGCAGCGCCCTGCCGAGGACCCGCTGGGAGACCGCCTTCCCGGCGCTGTCGCCGACGGCCTCGAAGAGCCGGGTGGCCTTGGCGGCGGCCTCCGCGGCCTCTGCGGGCCGCAGGGCCAGACAGGCCCCGCTGATGTAGGCCCACGCCCAGGCCTGCTGGCCCTCGTCACCGGTCTCGATCGCCAACTCCAGTGCCTGGCGGGCGAGTTGTTCGGCCTGTTCGTACTGGGACGCGCCGACGCTGTGGGCCCAGGCGAGGCAGTTGAGCTGGTGGGCCTCGGCCGCCCGGTCCCCGACGGCCGCCGCGGACCGGGCGCCGTACGAGAAGAGGGTCCGCCACTCGGGCCACTGGCTCCAGCGGTCGGAGAACCAGTACAGGGTGCGCGAGGTGTGGAGGATCTCCGTGTGCCGGTCCGCCGCGTACATCAGGGGCAGGGCGCCGGCCCAGTTGGACCGTTCGGCGATGAGCCACTCCTCCGCCTCCTCGGCGGACCCGGGGGCGAACGCGGGGACCGTCCCCGCCCATGGCTCGGGCGCGCCCGGTGCCTCGAACATGCGGCCCGCCGCCGAGGCAGACCGCAACAGCCAGTCCGCCATGCGCAGGTGGACCTCCCCGGTCACCGACTCGGGCTCCTCGGCGTCGAGTCGCTCGCGCGCGAAGAGCCGTACGAGGTCATGGAGGGCGTAGCGGCCGGGTGCGGTCTCCTCCAGCAGGCCCCGGTCGACAAGGAGGTCGAGGACATCCCCGGTGGTGAGCGGGTCCTCGCCGGTCAGCACGGCGGCGAGGTCGGGGCCGGTGTCATGGCCGGGGGTGAGCGAGAGCCGGCGCAGCAGCAGCCGGTGCGGTTCGGTGAGTTGGCCGTAGGAGAGGGCGAGGGCGCCGCGTACGGCGAGGTCGCCCGCGACCAGTCCGCTCAACCGGCGCCCCTCGTCGGCGAGTTGGCCCACCAGGTGGGCCGGGGTCCAGCTCGGGCGGCTGGAGAGGCGGTTGCCGACGATGCGCAGGGCCAGCGGGAGGTGGCCGCACAGCTCGGTCAGCCGGGTGATCGCCTCGGACTGGCCGTCGGTGCGCGGGGTGCCGAGGATGCGCTCCAGCAGCCGCGTCGACTCCCCGCCGCTGAGCCCGCCGAGTCTGATCCGGCGTACGCCTTCGAGACCGGCCAGCGGACGTCGGCTGGTGACCAGCACGAAACTGCCCTCGGCGTCCGGCAGCAGCGGCCTGGTCAGGGTCTCGTCGGCCGCGTCGTCGAGGACGACGAGGGCCCGCCGGCCGGCGAGCGCGGCCCGGTAGACGGCCTCGCGGGCGACGGGGTCCACCGGGATCCGGTCCGGCGGGTGCCCCAGTGCCGTCAGCAGGAGGACCAGCGCCTCGGCGGCCGGCAGCGGGGAGTCGCTCATGCCGTGCAGCTGGACGCAGACGCTGCCGTCCGGGAAGGCGCCGGACAGGCGTCGTACCGCCTCCGCCGCGAGCGTCGTCTTGCCCTGTCCGCCCGGCCCGAACAGCACCACCGCACGGGTGCGCGTGCCGGTGGCCAGGGACTCCAGCTCCGTCAGCTCCTGCTCCCGGCCGGTGAAGTCCGGGACGGTCCGCAGGAGGTACGGCGGTGTCGGTGCCCCGCCGCGTTCCCGGCCGGTGCCGGCCAGCCGCTGCACGCGCTCGCGCTGCTCGTCGTCGAGCCCGAGCGCGGCGGCGAGGGCGTCGACGGTACGGCGCTGCGGTCCGCGGCTGCGACCGCGCTCCAGGTCGCCGAGTGCGCGGACGCTGACTCCGGAGGCTTCGGAGAGTTCCTCCAGGGTCAGCCCGGCGGCCCGGCGCAGGGAGCGGAGCGTGCCGCCGAAGGGGGTCGCGGGGGGAGAGGTGTGACTGGTCATCATGACAATTAGAACAAGCGCTCTCTACTTCCGCCTGCACTTCTGCCTGGTGACCTCCCGCGACCCGTGGTGAGCTGGAGACTCCATTTCGAGAGGACGAAACGACATGCCGTACATCACCGTTGGCGAAGAGAACAGCGCGCCGATCGAGCTCTACTACGAGGACCACGGCACCGGACAGCCCGTCGTGCTGATCCACGGCTACCCGCTCGACGGCCACTCGTGGGAGAAGCAGCTGCCCGCGCTGCTGGAGGCCGGCCACCGGGTCATCACCTACGACCGCCGCGGCTTCGGCCGCTCCTCGCAGCCCACCACCGGCTACGACTACGACACCTTCGCCGCCGACCTCGACAAGGTGCTCACGACCCTGGACCTGACCGACGCGGTGCTCGTCGGCTTCTCGATGGGTACCGGCGAGGTGGGCCGCTACCTGGGTACGTACGGCTCGGGCCGGGTCGCGAAGGCGGCCTTCCTGGCCTCCCTTGAGCCCTTCCTGCTGAAGACCGACGACAACCCGACCGGTGTGGACCAGTCGGTCTTCGACGGCATCCTGGAGGCCGTGACCAAGGACCGGTACGCCTACTTCGACGCCTTCTACCAGGACTTCTACAACCTGGACGAGACGCTCGGCAGCCGGATCAGCGAGGCGGCCGTGCGGGGCAGCTGGAACGTGGCCGCGGGTGCCTCGGCGCACGCGTCGGTGGCCTGCGTGCCGACCTGGATCACCGACTTCCGGGCCGACGTGGCGAAGATCGACGTACCGGCGCTGATCCTGCACGGCACCGGCGACCGCATCCTGCCGATCGACGCGACCGGCCGGCCCTTCCACGCGCTGCTGCCCGCCGCCGAGTACGTCGAGATCGAGGGCGCCCCGCACGGCCTGCTGTGGACCCACGCGGAGGAGGTCACCTCGGCGCTGCTGGCCTTCCTGGCCAAGTAGCCCCTGGAGAGCTCCTGGACAGGGGGCTCACTCGCGCCCCGAGGCGGCCACCGCCAGCAGGGCCACCAGCCCCGCCGCGATCGCCAGCGGAATGCCGAGGCCGTGGTGGAGCACCAGCCACGCGCCCAGCGCGGCCCCGGCGACCATCGCGATCACGGACGCCGTACGGCGCGGCGAGCGGGTGCCGGGGCCGCCGCCGGCCCGGGAGTCGGCGGCGAGGCCGGTCAGCGTCATGGTCAGCACGGTCGTCGTCAGGTCAGGGACGCCGAGCCTGCGGACCGTGGCGTTGCGCAGGCCCATGGCGAAGGCCGTGACGGCGATGAGGGTGTAGGCGGTGGCCGGGGCGCCGGGCGCGGCGAAGGCGACCACGGCCGACACCCCCAGAAGCACCGCCTCGGCGGCGAGCGTGAGCCGGGCCCAGGTGCGGCGGGAGCCGGAGCCGAGCCGTACGGCGACCCGGCCACCCGCCACCGCGCCCACCACGAACGACGCCAGCGAGGTCAGCGTGTGCTCCACCGAGAAGCCGGGCGCCCCGGCCGCGGCGAACCCGAGCACGACCACGTTGCCCGTCATGTTCGCGGTGAAGACGTGTTCGAGGCCGAGATAGCTGACGGCGTCGATCAGTCCGCTGACCACCGTCAGCCCCAGCAGTACGGCCACCAGGCGCAGTCCGCGCGCCTCGGGATCGTCGGCCGCCTTCGTGTCGGTGCCGCTCTGTTCGCTCATCGATTCTCCGGACGGCCGGACGGACGGGGTGCACCCAAGTCCACCACGGAGGCGGGGGATTCTCGGATGTCGGGGCGACCCGCGCGTCCGTAGCGTCGAGGACATGAGTGATGAGACGTACAAACCCTGTGGAACAAGGGCGAGTCGGCACACGCGGAGGGGGCTCGCCGCAGCGGCGGCCCTGCTGCTCGCCGGGCTCGCGGCGGTCCCGGCGGCAGCGGCCGCCGACGAGCGGACGCAGCAGGCCGGGCGGACGCAGCAGGCCGGGCGCGGCGACCTGGTCGCCGTCACCCCGGTCGCCGACCGGGACGCGGGGGCCGTCCGGGCGTTCCTGGACGGGCAGGACGTCGCCACCGGCTCCGTGCGGTACGGCGTACGGGCCTACCGGCTGACGTACCGGACCGTCGATCCGCACGGCCGGCCCACCACCGCGACCGGACTGCTGACGCTCCCCAGGGGCGGCGGCCACCGCCTCGACCTGGTCTCCGACACCCACGGCACGATGGTCCACCGCGACTACGCGCCCTCGGCGAGCGAGGACTTCGGGCGGGTGCCGTCGTATCTGCACGCGAGCGCGGGCCGGGCCGTGGCCGCCCCCGACTATCTCGGCCTCGGCAGGGGCCCGGGCCGGCACCCGTACATGGACACGGCCTCGTCGGTGACCGCCTCCCTCGACATGCTGCGCGCCGCCCGGACGGCCGCGGACCGGCTCGGGCGTCCGCTCACCGGGGACGTGTACGCGACGGGCTTCTCACAGGGCGGTCAGGTCGCGATGGCGCTCGGCAAGGCGCTGGACGCGGGCGCCGACCGGCAGTTCCGGCTGAGGGCACTCGCGCCGGTCAGCGGCCCGTACGACCTGGAGGGCCAGGAGATGCCCGCGCTGTTCGACGGTCGGGTCAACGACACCAGCGGGGTCCTCTACATCGCGTACTGGCTGGTCGCCCAGAACCGCCTGCATCCCCTCTACAAGGACCCGTCCGACGCCTTCCGCGCGCCCTACGCGAGCCGGGTCGAGGGCCTGCTCGACGGGAGCCACGAGCAGGAGGACGTCGTCACAGGGCTCGCGCCCTCGGTGGAACAGCTGCTCACGCCCGCTTTCTACGAGCGTCTGCGGCACCCGTCCGGCGCCGTGCTGGACGCGATGCGCGCCGCCGACCACACCTGCGACTGGAAGCCGGAGGTGCCGGTGCGGCTGTACGCCGCTGCCGGTGACACCGACGTGACCGTCGGCAACACCCGGACATGCGCCCGCACCCTCGCAGGTCAGGGAGCGAGGGTGCGGGTGGTCGAGCAGGGAGCCGTGGATCACTTCGGCTCCCTCGCCGTGTCGGCCCCGCAGGTGGTGCGGTTCTTCGACGGCGTCCGGGGGTGATGCGCGGCGGCTCAGTACCAGCCGTTGGCCTGCCAGAAGGCCCAGGCGGCGGTCGGGCTGCCGTAACGGGAGTTCATGTAGTCCAGGCCCCACTTGATCTGGGTCTTGGCGTTGGACTTCCAGTCGGAGCCGGCGGAGGCCATCTTGGAGCCGGGCAGGGCCTGGACCAGGCCGTAGGCGCCGGAGGAGGAGTTCGTGGCGTCGACGTTCCAGCCGCTCTCGTGCTCGACGATCTTGCTGAACGCGTTGTACTGCGCGGCGTTCGGGATCATCTTGTGCGCGATGGCCTTGGCCTGGGCGGACGAGCTGGTCGTGGCCGCCTGGGCCGGCGCCGCGGTCAGGACCAGGCCGGCGGTGGCGGCGGCCATCGCGACGGTGGTGATGGCCTTCTTCGGAGAAGCGATGCGGCGGGCGATGCGGGAGACGGACACGGAGAACCTTTTCTTCGGGGACGGTGGTGCCGCTCGCGGTCCCGGGGGACATGCGGCGGCGCCGAGGCCCGTGGGCTTGTCGGCGCCGTGCGACGTCGTCTACAGAAACAGGCTCGGAAGATGTCCGCAATGACCCCTTTTACTAGTTGTGGCCGAATCACCGGGAAAGGGCATCCGTGTGATCCGGCTCTCAATGCGCAGGTCAGGAGGGGTGCATGTTGGGCATTATGTCGGAATTGTTCCTACTGTTCCCGTTAGTAGGTGAGCTGGGTCATGTGGGGCGCTTCACCGCTCGGGCGCCTCGAATGTGACCTGGGCCTCGAAGGCCGCACGGCGGGTGGCCCGGCGCAGCCCCCTGAGGAGGGCCGGGCCGAGGGTGAGTGTCAGGACGACGGTCACCAGGGCCCGGCCCAGGTCCCAGCCGAGCGACGTGGCCAGGCAGTACGCGAGGAAACGGGCCAGGTTGGCGGGGACACCGGCGTGCGGGTCGAAGGCGATGTCCGAGGCGAGGGCGCCCATGAAGGGCCAGCCGGCCATGTTCATGGCGGTGCCGTAGGCGAAGGCGGCGAGGAAACCGTAGGCGGCCAGGAACCGGACCTCCGTACGGGCCCGCGCGCGGGCGGGCACCGGCAGCAAACCCGCGCCCATCGTGAACCAGCCCATCGCCAGCATCTGGAACGGCATCCACGGCCCCACCCCGCCGGTGAGCAGGGCGGACGCGAACATCGTGACGTTGCCGAGCACGAAACCGAACCCCGGGCCGAGGACCCGGCCGCTGAGCACCATCAGGAAGAACATCGGCTCGATACCGGCGGTGCCGGCGCCGATCGGCCTGAGCGCGGCGCCGGTCGCGGCGAGTACGCCGAGCATCGCCACGGCCTTGGGGCCGAGCCCCGACTCCGCGAGCGCCGCGGCGACCACCGCGACGAGCAGGACGAGCAGTCCGGCGAAGAGCCAGGGGGCGTCCTGGGTGTGGGTGCCGACCTGGGAGGTGGGCGGGGCGAGGAAGGGCCAGCCGAAGGCGACGACGCCCACGGCGCTGACCAGGGTGAGGGCGAGGAGGGAGCGGGGGCCCAGGGGTACGGCTCGGGCCGTCACACGGGGTGCCATCGCGGGGTCCCGGGTCATGACAGGGCCTTCCTCACCTCGGCGACCGTGAGCCACCGCTGCGGGGCGAGGATCTTGCTGACCTGCGGGGCGAAGGAGGGGGAGGACGTGATCACGTCCGTCGCCGGGCCGTCGGCGATCACCTCTCCCTCGGCCAGCAGGACCACCCGGTGGGCGAGCTCGGCGGCGAGCTCCACGTCATGCGTGGCCAGCATGATCGCGTGACCGGTGGCGGCCAGTTCCCTCAGCAGGTCGACGAGACGGGCCTTGGCCGCGTAGTCCAGGCCGCGGGTCGGCTCGTCGAGGAGCAGGAGGGGCGGGCGGGCGGCCAGGACCACGGCGAGGGCGAGGGCGAGCCGCTGGCCTTCGGAGAGATCACGGGGGTGGGTGTCGTCGGTCACGCCGGGGAGGAGGTCGTCGACCAGTGCACGGCAGGTGCCGGGTGCCGCGCCGGCGTCCTGATCGGCGGCCCGGCATTCCGCGGCGACCGTGTCGGCGTACAGGAGGTCCCGGGGTTCCTGGGGGACGAGGCCCGCTCGGCGTACGAGGTCCCGCGGGGTGGTGCGGTGGGGCTGGGCGCCGCCGACGTGGACGGTTCCCGCGGAGGGTTCCACCAGGCCGACCAGGGTGTTGAGGAGCGTGGACTTCCCGGCGCCGTTGCGGCCCATGAGGGCGATGGTCTCGCCGGGGCGGACGGTGAGGTCGATGTGGGTGAGGGCCCGGACGTGGGCGCGGCGGACGGAGAGGGCGGTGACTTCGGCGAGGTGGGGTGTGGCGGCAGGGGTGGGGCGCTCGCGGCGCGTGAACCGGCGGGCCCGGTGCACCTGGGGGCCGGTCTCGCCGTCGGCGGCTGCGGGTGCCTGTGCGGCGAGTCGGTCTCGTAGAGGTCCTGCCTGGCGGCGGGCGTTGCGGACCGTCAGGGGTAGCGGGGACCAGCCTGCCAGCCGGCCCAGGTCCACCACCGGCGGATACACCGGGGACACGGCCATCATCTCGGCCGGGGTGCCCACGAGCAGGCGTGCGCCCGGGGCCGGGAGGAGGGCCACCTGGTCGGCGTACTGGATGACGCGTTCCAGGCGGTGTTCGGTCATGAGGACCGTGGTGCCCAGGTCGTGGACCAGGCGTTGGAGGACGGCGAGGACCTCTTCCGCCGCCGCCGGGTCCAGGGCCGAGGTCGGTTCGTCCAGGACCAGGACCCGGGGGTGCGGGGTGAGGACCGAGCCGATCGCCACGCGCTGCTGCTGGCCGCCGGAGAGGGTGGCCAGCGGCCGGTCGCGCAGCGGAGCCAGGCCCAGCAGGTCCAGGGTCTCCTCCACCCGGCGGCGCATCACCGCCGGGGGCAGGCCCAACGACTCCATCCCGTAGGCGAGTTCGTCCTCCACGGTGTCCGTCACGAAGTGGGACAGCGGGTCCTGGCCCACCGTGCCGACCACGTCGGCCAGTTCGCGTGGCTTGTGGGTGCGGGTGTCGCGGCCCGCCACGGTGACCCGGCCGCGCAGGGTGCCGCCGGTGAAGTGCGGGACGAGCCCGCTGACCGCGCCGAGGATCGTGGACTTGCCGACCCCCGACGGGCCCACGAGCAGCACGAGTTCACCCTCCGGCACCTCGAAGTCGACGCCCTGGACGGTGGGTTCGGGCGCCCCGTCGTAGGTCACGGAGACGTCCTCGAAGCGGATCACGACAACGGCTCCTCGGGGGCTGGCGCCGGGGCGGGGGCGAGGAAGGCCGGCAGCAGGCCCAGGAGGACCGCCGCGGCCGGCCACAGGGGGAGGGCGGGGGCGACGAGGGGCACCACACCGGGGTGCAGGGCGGCCGGATCGGTGACGCTCGCGAGGAACATTCCCGCCGCCACGGCCGCACCGGAACCGGCGACCAGGAGGGACCGGGCGGTCCAGCGGTCCGGACGGTAACGGGTGCGCGGAGTACGGCGGCCGCCCAGACGCAGACCCGCGAGGGCGGCGGCGAGGCCGGCGAGGAGCACCGGGACGCCGTACGTGCCGCCCTCGGCGGTGAGCAGTCCGTACGTTCCCGCGCAGACGCCGAGCAGTCCGCCGAGGGTGAGCGCGGTGGTCGTACGGCGGACCCCGGGCGGGACCTCGGCCGTACGGCCGTAGCCGCGGGCGTCCATGGCCGCGGCGAGGGCGACCGAACGTTCCAACGCGCCCTCCAGGACCGGGAGTCCGACCTGGAGGAGGCCGCGCAGGCCGGTGTCCGGGCGGCCCCGGAGGCGGCGGGCGGCGCGCAGGCGCTGGACGTCGGCGATGAGATGGGGGGCGAAGGTCAGGGCCACCACCACGGCCACGCCGAGTTCGTAGAGGGCGCCGGGCAGGGACTTCAGGAGCCGGTGCGGGTTGGCGAGGGCGTTCGCCGCGCCCACGCAGATGAGGAGGGTGGCCAGCTTGAGGCCGTCGTAGAGGGCGAAGACGAGGGACTCCGCGGTCACCCGGCCGCCCAGGCGGATGCCCTGCGCCCAGCCGGGGAGCGGGAGTTCGGGCAGGGCGACGAGCACATGGGTGCCGGGTACGGGGGAGCCGAGGACGATCGTGAAGAGGAGACGCACGAGGAGGACGGCGAGGGCGAGTTTGAGGAACGCGGTGTACGAGCGGGCCCAGGGAGTGTTCCGGCGGCAGGTCGCGACCACGTAGGCCGAGGTGACGACGAGGAGGGTCAGGAGGAGAGGGTTGGTGGTGCGGGTGGCCGCTGTGCCGAGGCCCAGGGACCAGAGCCACCAGGCGCCGGGGTGGAGAGGCATGGTCCGGCCTGAGCTATGCGGCATTGCCGCGCCGCCTCGCCCTCGCCCGCCACACCGCCGCCGCTCCCAGTACGGCGATCGCTCCCAGGCCCGCGAACAGGCCCACGGACGGCCCGCCGTCCGACCCGTCCGGCCCGCTCTCCTCCGAGCCCGTCTTCTTCCCCGCCACCTGCTCCCCGCAGCCCGTCTCCGGATATCCCGCGATCGCGCACAACAGCGCGTTGGTGTTGTAGCGGAGCGGCTTGGCGGCCGTCGCCAGGGCTTCCGCCGTGGTCGCGTCGCGGGACACCACCGCGCACGCGGTGCGGCTCGCCGGGGGCTTCGCACCGGACGGGGCGTCCGAGGCCGTACCGAAGTCGATGACCAACGCCACGCGCTTACGGCCGTCCCGCGCCGCCGTGTCTGCGCAGATCGCCGTGAACGACGCCGTCCCGCGGGGCTTGTCCGCGTCCGCCGAGTCCTCGCTCACCGCGAAGCGGAAGCCCTGGACGTCGCCGTCGGAGGGGACCGCGGTCGAGGGGCCCTGGGTGGCGTACGTCCAGGTCGTGCCGGTGCGGTCCCAGAAGGACCAGTAGCGGTATCCGGCGGCGTGGGCCGGGCTCACGGCGGCCAGGAGGAGGCCCGTCAGGAGGGAGAGGAGGACCGCCCTGCGGATCACGGCTGCTTCCTCTTGTTGCGGCTGCTGAGCAGGAAGCCGATCCCCGCGCCGGCGGCGAGACCCGCGCCGACCGTCCACCACACGGAGGTGCCGGAGTCGTCCTGGGACGCGGTGGCCGGCGCCGGTCCCGTCGCGGTCAGCTGCTCGACCAGGTCCGTGCCGCCGAAGTCGCGCGGGTCGGCGCCACCCGCCTCGGCGGCGAGAATCAGCTGGGCGTATGCCGCCGGGCCGTTCTGCCCGGCCCACTCCGCGGAATTCCGCTCCAGCCACGCCAGGGGCTCGCGCGCGGCCACGGAACCGCCCTGGACGGCGAGCGCGACGACCGCGTCGGCCGTGTTGCCGTAGTCGGGCTGGTTCTCGGAGCCGGGGAGGGCGGAGGTCAGGTGGCCGTCCTTCGCGACCGCCTTCGCCAGGTACGCCGCGCCGTTGGCCGCCGCCTGCGGGGGCGTCGGGCGAGCCGCGGCGGCGCAGCCGGCGGCCGCCTTGCCGCCGGCCTTCGCCGACACCATGTCCTGGCCCAGCACGCCGACGACAGCCGCCGCGGTGGCGTCCGCGTTGGCCGTGAGCGTGCCCTTCTTGTCCGGCTGGTAGGCGAAGGCGCCCCCGTCGGCACACGGCAGCGCCAGCTTCAGCAGGGCGTCGTACGGCGACCTGCTGCCCTTGAGGGTCTTGGCGGGGTCGTCACCGGAGGCCTTCAGCGCGCCGATCGCCACGGACGTCGAGTTGGCGTCGCTGGCCCCGCCGGAGGAGAAGCCCCAGCCGCCGTCCTTGTTCTGGACGGACTTCAGCCAGGTCACCGCCTTCGTGACCGCGGTGCCGTGCCCGCCGACCGTGGACAGGGCCTGCGCGGCGGCGGCCGTGCTGTTGGTGTCGACCATCAGCTTGGCGTCGCAGGCCTTGGCCGGGTCCACGCGGAACGCCGGGAACGCCCCGCTCGCGCACTGCTGCCCGGCCAGCCAGTCGACGGCCGCGGCGGCGGGCTCCACGTCCACCCGGTGCAGGGCGATCAGGGCGAGGGACTGCCGCCAGACCCCGTCGTACGTGGGGTCGCCGCTGCCGTACAACCCCGAGGGCAGGGACGGCGACGGAGACGGCGAGGCGGCGACGGCGGGCGTGGCCGTGCCGATCACGACGGTGGCGGCCAGGACCGCGGCACTGCGGCGGACGTTCATGATCGGCTAAAGCCCTTCTCCCTGCGGGGAGCCGGGCAGCGCGGGAGGACCCCCGGGCGGCTCGGCTCCGTATACCTCGACGGTGCCGCGCACCGGCCGGTCTCCCAGGCCCTAGGGCCCTTCGGGAGGGGACGTGCCGGAATTGCACCGGCTTCCCCCCGTACGGCATGTGATGACGACCTGGCTACTGTACTCGCCCGTAGGGAAGCGGCTGAGGGCCGGGGGAGCCTCGGGGCCCGGGCTAGACGGCCACGTACGTCACCGGATCGCTCCCCGTCACCGCCTCCGCCCGCCCCAGCTTCACCAGCCGCCGCAGATGCGCCTCGGCCTCCGAGACCGCGATGTTCCGTGAGCCGTAGGGGATCTGGTCCCAGGGCCGGTTCCACTCCATGCGCACGGCGAGCTGCCAGGGGGTGAGGGGCTCGGCGAGCAGGGAGCGCAGGTCGGTGAGGCGTTCCTCGTGGTGGGCGAGCAACTCCCGTACCCGAGCGCTCGCGTCGGTGAAGACATGCTGGTGGGCGGGGAGGATTTCGGCGGGGGCGAGCCGTCCGACGCGCTCCAGGGAGTCGAGGTAGTCGCCGAGGGGGTCGGTCACGGTGGCGTCGTCGGGGTCCTCGTACAGGCCGATGTGCGGGGTGATCTCGGGGAGCAGATGATCGCCGGAGAACAGCCGCCCATGGCCCGGCAGCCGGGCCGGGTGCTCCTCCTCCAGGTGCAGGCAGACATGGCCCGGCGTGTGCCCCGGGGTCCAGATCGCGCGGAGTCTGCGGCCGGGGAGGTCGAGGAGTTCACCGGGGACGATCTCGCGGTCGGGCAACGCGGGGGAGAAGCCCGGGAGTTGGCGGCGGCGGGCGGTGCGCAGCGGGGCCACGTGGTCCTCGGGGGCGCCCGCGGCCACCAGCTTGGCCGTCATGTAGGTGAACCAGCGCTCGGCCCGGGTCTCCCGAGTGCGCCGCACGATCGCGGAGTCCGCCGCGTGCATCGCGATCCAGGCGCCGGAGGCCTCCCGCACCCTGCCCGACAGCCCGTGGTGGTCGGGGTGGTGGTGGGTGATGACCACGCCGTGGATCTCACCGACGTCGGTCCCGCACGCGGTCAGCCCCTCGGCGAGGATGTCCCAGGAGTCCGGGTCGTCCCAGCCGGTGTCGACCAGCACCGGCCCCCGGTCGGTGTCGACGACGTACACCAGCGTGTGGCCGAGGGGGTTGTCTGGGATGGGCACCTGGACGGACCGGACGCCGCCGCCATGGTCGTGCACCTGCGCCATGAGTTCCCCAATCACCGGCTTCTCGCCACTATAACTAGAACGGGTTTCGACGGTAGCCCGAGGTGACCAACAGTCGCGGTGTGCGGCCCGTGGACTCCTCCGGGGGGAACTGGTATCAGTTCCGTATCTGATGGTTCGTCAGCAAGCCGCCCCTGGGAGGCGTTCGCCATGACCGAGCTCGTGGAACACGGACAGCTGTTCATCGGCGGGGAGTTGACCGACCCCCTGGGCGAGGACGTCATCGAGGTGATCTCCCCGCACACCCAGGAGGTCATCGGACGGGTGCCGCACGCCTCGCGCGCGGACGTGGACGCGGCGGTCGCCGCCGCCCGCACCGCCTTCGACGAGGGACCCTGGCCGCGGATGACGCTCGACGAGCGCATCGAGGTCGTCACCAGGATCAAGGACGCGATCGCGGTCCGGCACGAGGAGATCGCCCGCGTGATCTCCTCCGAGAACGGCTCCCCGTACTCCTGGAGCGTCCTCGCGCAGGCCCTCGGCGCGATGATGGTCTGGGACTCGGCGATCACCGTCGCACGGAACTTCACCTACGAGGAGCGGCGCGACGGAGTCCTCGGCCGCATCCTCGTGCGCCGCGAACCGGTCGGGGTCGTGGCGGCCGTGGTCCCCTGGAACGTCCCGCAGTTCGTCGCCGCCGCCAAGCTCGCGCCCGCGCTGCTCACCGGCTGCACGGTGGTGCTCAAGCCGTCGCCCGAGTCGCCGCTGGACGCGTACATCCTGGCCGAGATCACCAAGGAGGCCGGGCTGCCGGAGGGCGTCCTGTCCATCCTCCCGGCCGATCGGGAGGTGAGCGAGTACCTGGTCGGGCACCCGGGGCTCGACAAGGTCTCCTTCACCGGGTCGGTGGGCGCGGGCAAGCGCGTGATGGAGGTCGCCGCCCGCAATCTCACGCGCGTGACCCTGGAGTTGGGCGGCAAGTCGGCGGCCGTGGTCCTCCCGGACGCGGACATCGAGGCGGCCGTAGCCGGGATCGTCCCGTCCGCCTGGATGAACAATGGCCAGGCCTGCGTGGCCCAGACCCGCATCCTGCTGCCCCGCTCCCGCTACGACGAGTTCGCCGAGGCCCTTGCCGCGGCGGCGAGTTCCCTGGTCGTCGGCGACCCGCTCGACCCGGCCACCCAGGTCGGCCCCCTGGTCGCCGAACGCCAGCAGCGCCGCAACCTCGACTACATCAGGATCGGCCAGGAGGAGGGCGCCAAGATCCTCACCGGCGGCGGACGCCCGGCCGGCCTGGACCGCGGCTGGTACGTCGAACCGACGCTCTTCGGGGACGTCGACAACTCGATGCGGATCGCGCGGGAGGAGATCTTCGGCCCGGTGATCTGCCTCCTGCCCTACGGCGACGAATCCGAGGCCGTGAAGATCGCCAACGACTCGGACTACGGCCTCTCCGGCAGCGTGTGGACGGCCGACGTCGAGCGCGGCATCGAGGTCGCCCGGCAGGTCCGTACCGGCACCTACAACGTGAACACCTTCAGCCTCGACATGCTGGGCCCCTTCGGCGGCTACAAGAGCTCCGGTCTGGGAAGGGAGTTCGGGCCGGAGGGCTACGGCGAGTACCTGGAGCACAAGATGATCCATCTGCCGGCCGACTGGGAGGGGTGACGGGCGATGGGGGACCGCTGGCACGTCGAGGTCGACCGCTCCCTGTGCATCGGCTCCGCGCAGTGCGTCCACACCGCCCCCGACGGCTTCCGCCTGGACACCGCCCGCCAGTCCCACCCCGCCGACCCGGACACCGACGCCAACGAGAAGGTCCTGGCGGCGGCGGAGAACTGCCCGGTGGAGGCCATCACGATCACGCTGCTGGAGAGCGGGGAGCCGGTGTTCCCGCCCGAGGAGTAGGGGTCGAGAAAATCATGGCGTGAGGGGGTTCATTTCGGGACGAGTGTTCTATTCTGGACATAGGCCTACGAGGCGAGTGAGGGAGTCCGACCGAAGTAGCCGACTCAGGCGAGATGTGAAAGCTTCCGCCAGGGCCGACGTCGACGGTAGGGCTGAGAGGCCGAAGAGCAGCGGGAAGGCTCGACGGCGACCCCGAGAACCTGATCCGGACCATACCGGCGAAGGGAACCCGCCCCGTAGGTCCCTCATGTGCTCCCCGCCGGTGCGAGGGCTTACGCTCCTGCGGTCGTCGTCAGGACATCGCAGGGGTGGGCAAGGGTGGACAAGTCCGAGGCCAGGAAGCTGATCAAGCAGGCGCGTGCCGCCTGGGACGCCGAGGAGTGGCTGAGCGCCGCCGAACTGTACGAGCGGGTGCTCGCGCACTTCCCGGACCTGAAGGCGAGCGCGGTGTGGTGGTACGACGCCGCGCTCGCCCACAAGTTCCTGCGGAACTGGGCCAAGGCGTACGAGCTGGGCAAGGAGGCCGCGGCCCGCTCCCCGCGCGGCGAGGGCGATCCGGCGTACTGGAACCTCGGCATCGCGGCCACGATCCAGCGCGACTGGGCGACCGCGAGGGACGCCTGGGCCGGCTTCGGCATCGAACTCCCGGACGGTGAAGGGGAGATCGAGGCCCGCCTGGGGTACGCCTGCGTGCGCCTCGACACCGTCGGCGAGCGCGAGGTCGTCTGGATCGAGCGGCTGTGCCCGACCCGGGGCCGTGTCGTCAGCGTGCCCGTCACGGGCGGACGGCGCTACGGCGAGATCGTCGTCCACGACGGCGAACCGAAGGGCGAGCGGACCGTCGAGGGCTCGGCCTACCCCGTCTTCGAGGAACTCCTGCTCTTCGAGGCGTCCGAACTGCCCACCCTGGAGGTCACGGTGGCCGCGGGCGAGGCCGCCGACCTGGAGGCACTCGTCGAGCTGTTCACCGGTCACGGCTTCGGCGCCGAGCCCGCGAGCAGCGTGCGCATGCTCTGCGCCTGCTGCAGCGAGGGCACCCACGCACAGGAGCGTGCCGTCGAGGCGGGCGCCCAGCAGGTCTCCCTCGCCGCCCCCGAGGAGGAGGCCCGGCGGCTGCTGGAGCAGTGGGCGGCGCAGACGGTGACCGGACGGAGCTGGAGCGGACTCGCGGCCGTCGGCTAGGGCCGGGGCAGGCGAGGTTCGCCCGGTCGCGACGCCCGGCCCGCCCTCTCGCCGGCACGCCGCGAGCAGGGGCCCGGGCGCAGCTTGTGAACGGCCGACGTCACGTGCTGGGGTGCCGGTCCCGCGGTTCCGTGAGGTCGATCAGCCGGCACACCGTCTCGATGT
The DNA here is from genome assembly GCF_055559055.1 of Streptomyces sp. NPDC024687. Lineage (NCBI taxonomy): Bacteria > Bacillati > Actinomycetota > Actinomycetes > Kitasatosporales > Streptomycetaceae > Streptomyces > Streptomyces sp. NPDC024687. The sequence goes on from NZ_JBVHLJ010000001.1 coordinate 738,766, forward strand.
CGATCTTCACCTGGGCGATGGAGGCGCGGCCCGAGAGCCAGGTGATCAGGGCCGAGTGCCAGGTGTGCTCGATGACGCGGACCGCGGAGAGCTGCTCGGGCGTCGGGTCCTCAAGACCCATGGCGTCCAGGACGATCAGCGTGGTCTGGTGGGAGACCTGGTCGACCTCCGGGCTCACGCTGCGATCCGCGAAGATCAGCGCCCGGACCATCGCGTCGGCCAGGTGCGGTTCGCGCTGCAGGGCGCGGAAGGCCCGCATCAGGGTCTCCGCGACCCGCTCGGCCGCCGTCTCGCCCTGCGGCGGCTTCTTGCGGAGCGTGCCGTGCATGTGTTCCAGCTGGTCCTGCATGGTGGCGACCAGCAGATGGATCTTGGAGGGGAAGTAACGGTAGAGGGTGCCGAGCGCCACCTGCGAGGACTCCGCGACCTCCCGCATCTGCACCGCGTCGAACCCGCCGCGGCTGGCCAGCTGCGCGCTCGCGTGCAGGATGCGGCGGCGCCGCGCCTCCTGCCGCTCGGTCAGCGGTGGCGCGGCGGGTAGTGCGCTGCTGGCTTCCATTCCGGCCGGCTTGGCCACCTTGTCCACCTTGGCTTCCGTGACAGTCCGTGAGGGCTCGCGATCACACAGCATGGCAGGATGCCGGGCCGGTGCGCGGTCGCGGTGTTCGTGGCGTGAATCACCTGATCCACCGCTCACAGGACCCCTACCTGCCGGTAGATTCAGAGCCTCCTGAACGATCAAGTCTGAAACTTGTTCTAGATTACCGTCTCGTCGTAATCTCGCGGGACAGTGCAGTCAGAAGGGGGCGCAGAGTGACCGCTGAGGCCAGTCAGGCCGGGGCCTTCGAGGACCTGGCAGTCGACGGCGAGCGACCGCTCCGTATCGCGCTCCTCACTTACAAAGGGAACCCGTTCTGCGGCGGCCAGGGCGTCTATGTACGGCACCTCTCGCGCGAGTTGGCCCGTCTCGGCCACCGCGTCGAGGTCATCGGCTCCCAGCCGTACCCGGTCCTCGACCCCGGGTACGACGGTCTGAGCCTGACCGAGCTGCCGAGCCTGGACCTCTACCGTTCCCCGGACCCCTTCCGCACCCCGAGGCGCGACGAATACCGCGACTGGATCGACGCTCTGGAAGTCGCCACGATGTGGACCGGCGGCTTCCCCGAGCCGCTCACCTTCTCCCTGCGGGCCCGACGCCATCTCCGGGCCCGCAGCGGTGAGTTCGACGTGATTCACGACAACCAGACCCTCGGCTACGGCCTGTTGGGCGATGTCGGCGCGCCGCTGGTGACCACCATCCACCACCCCATCACCGTGGACCGGCAGCTGGAGCTGGACGCGGCCGAGGGCAGGTGGCAGCGGCTGTCCAAGCGCCGCTGGTACGCCTTCACCCGCATGCAGAAGAGGGTGGCCCGCCGCCTCCCCCAGGTCCTCACCGTCTCCGGCACCTCCCGCCAGGAGATCGTCGACCACCTGGGCGTCCGCGACGACCGCATCCACGTCGTCCACATCGGCGCCGACACGGACCAGTTCTCGCCGGATCCGTCGGTGCCCGTGGTGCGGGGCCGGATCGTCACGACCTCCAGCGCCGACGTCCCCCTCAAGGGCCTGGTCTTCCTTGTCGAGGCGCTCGCGAAGGTGCGCACCGAACACCCCGGGGCGCACCTGATAGTTGTCGGCAAGCGACCGGCCGAGGGCCCGGTGGCGCAGACCATCGAGCGCTACGGCCTCGAAGGCGCCGTCGACTTCGTCAAGGGCATCTCGGACGCCGAACTGGTCGACCTCGTCCGCTCGGCGGAGGTCGCCTGCGTGCCGTCGCTCTACGAGGGCTTCTCCCTCCCGGCGGCGGAGGCGATGGCGACGGGCACCCCGCTGGTCGCCACGACGGGCGGCGCCATCCCCGAGGTCGCGGGGCGCGACGGCGAGACCTGCCTCGCGGTACCGCCGGGGGACCCGGGCGCACTGGCGACCGCCCTGAGCCGCCTCCTGGGCGACCCGGACCTGAGGGCGCGACTCGGCCGGGCCGGACGTGAGCGGGTACTGGCGAAGTTCACCTGGGCGAAGGCCGCGGAGGGCACGGTAGCCCGGTACCGCGAGGCGATCGCCTCCTCCGCCACCACGCTCCCCGGCCGCCCCGCGGCCTCTCGGGGTGTCGAGTGCGCACCCCCGACCACAGACACCGGTGTCTATCCCGAAAGCAGGGCCACGTGCTGACCGTCGACTTCTCCCGGTTCCCGCTCGCGCCGGGCGACCGCGTCCTGGACCTCGGCTGCGGGGCCGGCCGGCACGCCTTCGAGTGCTACCGGCGCGGCGCGCAGGTCGTGGCCCTGGACCAGAACGCCGACGAAATCCGTGAGGTCGCCAAGTGGTTCGCGGCGATGAAGGAGGCCGGGGAGGCACCGGAAGGGGCCACCGCCACGGCCATGGAGGGGGACGCCCTCGCGCTGCCCTTCCCCGACGAGTCCTTCGACGTCGTGATCATCTCCGAGGTGATGGAGCACATCCCCGACGACAAGGGCGTACTCGCCGAGATGGTCCGGGTGCTGAAGCCCGGCGGGCGGATCGCCGTCACCGTCCCGCGCTACGGCCCCGAGAAGGTCTGCTGGGCCCTGTCCGACGCCTACCACGAGGTCGAGGGCGGCCACATCCGCATCTACAAGGCGGACGAACTCCTCGCGAAGATCCGCGAGGCCGGCCTGAAGCCGTACGGCACCCACCACGCGCACGCCCTGCACTCCCCGTACTGGTGGCTGAAGTGCGCGTTCGGCGTCGACAACGACAAGGCGCTGCCGGTGCAGGCGTACCACAAGCTGCTGGTCTGGGACATCATGAAGAAGCCGCTGGCCACCCGGGTCGCCGAACAGGCGCTCAACCCACTGATCGGCAAGAGCTTCGTGGCCTACGCGACCAAGCCGCACCTGCCGCGGGTGGACGCCAAGTGACCACTCCCCGGACAGAACACCTCGTCCTGCCCGGGGTCCTCACCGCCGAGCAGGCCGCCGCGACCGTCGCCGGAATCCTGGCCGCGCAGCGCGAGGACGGGGCGATCCCGTGGTTCCGCGGGCACCACCTGGACCCGTGGGACCACACCGAGGCCGCGATGGCACTGGACGCCGCGGGCGAACACGAGGCGGCCGAGCGGGCCTACGAGTGGCTCGCCCGGCACCAGAACGAGGACGGGTCCTGGTACGCCGCCTACCAGGACGGGGACTTCGCGGACGTCACCGACCGCGGGCGCGAGACCAACTTCGTCGCCTACATAGCCGTAGGCGTGTGGCACCACTACCTGTCCACCGGCGACGACACCTTCCTCGACCGCATGTGGCCGACCGTGTACGCCGCGATCGAGTTCGTCCTGGGGCTCCAGCAGCCGGGCGGCCAGATCGGATGGAAGCGGGAGGACGACGGCAGCGCCCTCACCGACGGGCTGCTCACCGGATCCTCCTCCGTCCACCACGCGCTGCGATGCGCGCTCGCGATCGCCGAACAGCGCGAAGAGCCCCAGCCCGACTGGGAGTTGGCGGTCGGTGCACTGCGGCACGCGATCCGCCGGCACCCCGAACGCTTCCTCGACAAGGACCGCTACTCCATGGACTGGTACTACCCGGTCCTGGGCGGCGCGTTGACCGGCGCGGAGGCCAAGTCCCGTATCGAGGAGGGCTGGGAGCGGTTCGTCGTACCCGGCCTCGGGGTGCGCTGTGTCGTCCCCAACCCGTGGGTCACGGGCGGCGAGTCGGCCGAACTCGCCCTGGCCCTGTGGGTCATGGGCGAGTCCGACCGGGCCCTGGAGATCCTCCAGTCGATCCAGCACCTGCGAGACGCGGAGAGCGGCCTGTACTGGACCGGGTACGTGTTCGAGGACGGGGCGGTGTGGCCGCAGGAGCTGACCACCTGGACGGCGGGGTCGCTGCTGCTGGCCGTCGCCGCCCTGGGCGGCCACGAGGCCACCTGTGCGGTGTTCAGCGGGGAGCGTCTGCCGCTGGGCCTCGCCCCGGACTGCTGCCCCTGAGAACCCGGTCGGGTCTCGGTGACGGTGGCCCGGTCAGGCGGCCTCAGTGGCGGTGGGCCCGGTTGGCGATGGCGTGGCCCACGAACAGGTAGACCACCGCGGCCAGACCGTAGCCCGCGACGACCCGGGCCCAGGCCTCGTCGAACGTGAAGAGGTCGTAGGACCAGCCGGCGAGCCAGCGAGCGGCATCGTGGATGAACTGCACGAAGTCGTTCGCACGGTTGGCGTCCAGCAGGTACATCAGGATCCACAGGCCCAGGATGAGGGCCATGATGTCGGCGACGACCGCTATGACCGTCCCGGCTGAGTTGGCACCACGGCGCGTATGAGTGGACATGGTGTTCGAATGGCCGCGAATTCTCCGGCGAAACCTGGCGTCATGCGTTGAGCTCCGCCAGCACCCGCAGCGACTCCCGGTCCGGAGCCAGCGCCAGCAGGTCCGTCACCGGCCCCTTGCGCCACGACTCCAGCCGCTCGGCGATGCGTTCGCGCGGGCCGACCAGGGAGATCTCGTCGGCGAACGCGTCCGGCACGGCGAGCACGGCCTCCTCGCGACGGCCTTCCAGGAACAGCCGCTGGATCCGGCGCGCCTGCTCCTCGTACCCCATGCGGGCCATCAGATCGGCGTGGAAGTTGCGGGCCGCGTGTCCCATCCCGCCGATGTAGAAGCCGAGCATCGTCTTCACGGGCAGCAGTCCCTCGGCCACGTCGTCGCAGACCCGCACCTGGGCCATGGGGGCGACGAGGAAGCCCTCCGGTGCTTCGGCGAGCGAGGCCTCGTAGACCTCGGGCCGGTTCGGCGACCAGTACAACGGCAGCCAGCCGTCCGCGATCCGGGTGGTCTGGGCGACGTTCTTCGGTCCCTCGGCGCCCAGGAGGATCGGCAGATCGGCGCGCAGGGGATGGGTGATCGGCTTGAGCGCCTTGCCGAGCCCGGTGCCGTCCGGGCCCCGGTAGGGGTGGGAGTGGAAGCGGCCGTCCAGCTCGACCGGCGCCTGCCTCCTGAGGACCTGCCGTACGACGTCGACGTACTCCCGGGTCGCGGTCAGCGGCGACTTGGGGAACGGGCGGCCGTACCAGCCCTCGACGACCTGCGGCCCGGACAGCCCGAGACCGAGCATGACCCGCCCGCCGGAGAGATGGTCCAGCGTGAGGGCGTGCATGGCGGTCGTGGTGGGCGAGCGGGCGGCCATCTGGGCAACGGCCGTACCCAGCCTGATCGTCGACGTCCGCGCCGCGATCCAGGTGAGCGGCGTGAACACGTCCGACCCCCACGACTCGGCCGTCCACACCGAGTGATAGCCGAGCCGCTCCGCCTCCTGGGCCAGCGGCACATGGTCGGGGGAGGGGCCACGGCCCCAGTAGCCGAGTGCAAGGCCGAGTCGCACGACGCCTCCTGACGGTATGTCAGTTCTTCGAGCCGCTCGCGAATGTACGGCAACGGCCCCCCGCCCGGAAGGGGCGAGGGGCCGTCCTACGACCTTGGGGACCGCGAGGTTGGATCAGCCGCGCTGGATGCCGCTCGTGTCCTGCAGCACGCCACGGCGGCCGTCCTGCGTCTGGGCGACCAGAGCCGGACCGCGCTGCTCGACCGCCAGGTACCAGGTGCCCGGGGCGAGTTCGGCGATCGGCGTCGGCGAACCGTCCTCCGCGAACAGCGGACGCGGCACCGGCACCGCGAACCAGAACGGCGAGAACTCCGCCGCCGGCGGCTGCGGGGCCTGCGCCTGGGGCTGCGGCTGCGGCTGCGCGCCGAAGGGCTGACCCGGCTGCGGCTGACCGCCGTACGGCTGCTGACCCTGCTGACCCTGCTGACCGGGCTGGCCCGGGTGCCCCTGCTGTCCCGGCTGCTGGGCACCGGGGTAGCCGTAACCACCGGGCGGCTGGGCGCCGTAGGGCTGCGGCTGGGGCGGCTTGGGGGCCGGGACGAGACCGGCCTGGAGGGCGGGGACGAGAGGCGTGGCGACGGCTGCCGCGGCCATCACCAGGGTGGCGACGAGAGCGAGGATCAGGCCGATGCCGGCGCTGACGGTGTCCGAACTGGAGCCGTAGTCCGCGGCGCTCAGCGGGTCGAAGACGTTCCCGAGCGCGCTCCAGGCGGCGAACACCGTGAACGCGGCGCCCACTTGGCCGAGGTCGAGGCCCGCCACCTTGGGGAGCTGCGGCAGGCCGCGCGACAGGACGACGAGGGCGGCGCCGATGATGCCCGCGAGCACCACCCCCATCACGACCGGGCCGCTCGCCCAGGCAGTGGGAAGGTCGGCGTCGTCGGGGGCGCCGTCGACCGAGTACAGATCAAGGAACGACGCGATGAACAGCACCACCGCTGCACCGATCACCACGCCGTCGCCTCGAGTGAGGGAGCGGATATTCACTTCAAGTCCTTCGTAGGTCGTCTCGTCGTCGGTAGACCCTATCGCCCGCCCGGCGGAGCGTACGACGGGATTCGCGCGCTGATCGTCACCCGCGCAGGAAACTCACCAATCCCTCAGAGATTCCTTGCGCGGCCTTCTGTCGCCAGGCCCCGCTCGTGAGCAGGGCCGCGTCCTTGCTGTCCCGCATGTTGCCGCATTCGATGAACACCTTGGGAACCTTTGACAGGTTGAGGCCGCCCAGATCCGTGCGGGTGTCCAGGCCGGTGCCGTGACCGATGTAGTTGGAGGGGGCGGTGCCCGTCTTGCGTCCGAAGTCGTGCGCGATGCGCTTGCCGAGTGCGGCGGAGGGGGCGACGATCCGGCGGGTGTCGGCGATGCCCTGGTGGACGCGGCCCGGGAGGATCACGTGGTAGCCGCGCTGCCCGGCGCCCGCGCCGTCCGCGTGGATCGACACCACCGCGTCGGCCTTCGCCCTGTTGCCGATCCTGGCCCGCTCGTCCACACAGGGGCCGTAGGGCCGGTCGCCGTCCTGCGTCAGCTTCACCGTCGCGCCCTGCTGCTCCAGCAGCGTGCGCAGTCGGCGGGCGACGTCGAGGGTGAACTTGGCCTCGGCGTAACCGGAGTTGGTGGACGTCCCCGTGGTGTCGCACTCCTTGCGGGTCGTGCCGATATCCACCTTGCGGTTGATCTCGGCCGGGTGCCGGAAGTTGGTGAGGTTGTGTCCGGGGTCGATGACGACAACCTTGCCCCGGAGCGAGCCGAGCGGTTTCTTGTCCTCGACGGTGGTGGAGGAGACGGTCGGCGGTGCCGTTGTGGACGCGGCCGTGGTCCCGTTGTTGTCGGCCGCTCCGCTCACCCCCGCGTACACCAGCCATCCGAGCAGCGCGCCCGGCACGAGCACGGCGAGAGCGAGAGTCAGCGGCCGGCGCCGGGGGCGGCGGGGCTGGGGGGAACCGAATTCAGGGCCTGCGTACGACACGTCTGCGACTCTAACCCTGCCCTTGCCGCCCCGCTCTCAGATCCCCGCCCGCATCCGCCGCAACACCCGCAGCGAATCGGTCGCCGAGACCTCCGTGAAGGCGCCGGAGGCGAGGGCCCGGAGGTAGATCCGGTAGGGCGCCTGCCCGGTGAACTCGTCCTCCGGCTCGGGGAACACGTCGTGGATGACGAGCAGCCCGCCCTCGGCCACGTGCGGGGCCCAGCCCTCGTAGTCGGCGGTGGCGTGCTCGTCGGTGTGACCGCCGTCGACGAAGACCAGCCCGAGAGGGGAGCCCCAGACCTTCGCGATCTGCGGAGAACGGCCGACCAGGGCGACCACGTGCTCCTCCAGCCCGGCCCGGTGCAGGGTCCTGCGGAAGGTGGGCAGCGTGTCCATCAGCCCGAGCTCGGCATCCACCGTCTCCGGGTCGTGGTAGTCCCATCCCGGCTGCTGCTCCTCGCTGCCGCGGTGGTGATCGACGGTCAGCGCGGTGACGCCGGCCTCGCGGGCGGCGTCCGCGAGCAGGATCGCGGAACGGCCGCAGTACGTACCGACCTCCAGGAGCGGCAGTCCGAGCCGCCCGGCCTCCAGAGCGGCCGCGTAGAGGGCCAGCCCCTCACCCAGGGGCATGAACCCCTTGGCGGCCTCGAAGGCGGCGAGGATCTCGGGCTTGGGAGCCGCGGCCATGGGGGTTCCTCTCGGTCGTACGGATCGGTCGTGCGGGCGGGCAGACGCCGGACGCCCATGCTGCCGCACGCCCCCTTCGCAGAGGGACAGGGGGTGCGGGGGCGGGGAAGCCGCTGTGGGGTGCGGGTGTTCGGAGCCCTCCGGGGCAGGTGGCGATGGTCGTTCGCCGGGCGGCCGCATGTCCTGGGTGGCCTGGTCGGCCTGGTCGGCCTGGTCGGCCTGGTCGGTCTCACGGTCGCGCCCGGCGCTTCGCGGGGTGGGCCCGGGGGCCGGGGGGGTTGCGCGCTCTGCGCCGGGCCTACGGTCCTGGGCACGCCCTGGTACGACACACCCCCGCCCTCGGTGTCGGGCGGGGGTGTGGTTCAGCTGAGCGGTCGTCAGGCCGTGACCGTCTCGGTCTCGCCCGGCAGGGCCAGGTCGAGGGCGATCGCGCGCTCGTCGCCCGCGTGGGTGGCGGAAGAGGCCAGGGGACCGTGGCCGGCGGCCCGTGCGGCGAGCACGTACGCGCCCCCGCTCGGCACCCCGAGTACGTACGTGCCGTCCTCGTCGGACAGCGTCGCCCCCGCCTGCCGACCGCGCCGGTCGATCAGCGTGACCTTGGCGCGGGCGACCGGAGCACCGGAGGCGTCGAGGACACGGCCCCGGAACCCTCGCAGGACCGCCTCCGCCCGCTCCAGGTTCGCCTCCTCCTCGCTGCTCGCCCGCAGCTGCGGGGCACGGTTCGGCTTCGGCAGGAACAGGGCCATCAGCAGCCCGACCGCCACCGCGCCGGTCGCGATCAGGAAGGACACCCGGAACCCGTGCATGGTCGGTACCGCGACGCCCCCGACGTTGTTCGCCGTGTTCGCCAGCACCATCCCGATCACGGCGCTCGACACGGACGTACCGATGGAGCGCATCAGCGTGTTGAGCCCGTTCGCCGCACCCGTCTCCGAGGCGGGGACCGCGCCGACGATCAGGGCGGGAAGGGAGGAGTACGCGAGACCGATGCCCGCGCCCAGCACCACCGCGATGACCAGGCTCTGCCAGGCGGCGCTCATGAGGCCGAGGCCCGCGCCGTAGCCGATCGCGATGATCAGCATGCCGAGGATGAGGGTGACCTTGGGGCCGTACTTCGCCGACAGCCGGGCGTACACGGGCGCGGTGAACATCATCGTCAGGCCCAGCGGAGCGACCAGCAGACCCGCGACGACCATCGACTGACCGAGGCCGTAGCCGGTCGCCTTCGGGAGCTGGAGCAGCTGGGGAAGGACGAGCGAGACGACGTAGAACGAGACACCGACCATGATCGACGCCAGGTTGGTGAAGAGGACCGCGGGGCGGGCCGTGGTGCGCAGGTCGACCAGGGGGGCCTTCACGCGCAGCTCCATGACGCCCCACAGGAGGAGGACGACGGCCGACGCGGCGAACAGGCCGAGCGTGGTGGCCGAGGTCCAGCCCCAGTCGCTGCCCTTGGTGATCGGGAGGAGGAAGAGGACCAGGCCGATGGAGAGGCCGATCGCGCCCAGGACGTCGAACGTGCCCTCGGCGCGCGCCGGGGACTCGGGGACGACGAGCAGGGTGAGGGCGATGGCGAGCACGCCGATGCCCGCGGCGCCGTAGAAGAGGGCGTGCCAGTCGGCGTGCTGGGCGATCAGGGCCGCGAGGGGCAGCGCGAGGCCGCCGCCGACGCCGATCGAGGAGCTCATCAGGGCCATGGCCGAGCCGAGCTTCTCGCGGGGCAGCATGTCGCGCATCAGGCCGATGCCGAGGGGGATCGCGCCCATCGCGAAGCCCTGGAGGGTGCGGCCGGCGATCATCGTGAGCAGGTCACTGGTGAGGGCGCTGACCAGGGCGCCCACGACCATCACGGCGAGGCTGAAAATCAGCAGGCGGCGCTTGCCGTACAGGTCGCCGAGGCGGCCCATGATCGGGGTGGCGACGGCGCCCGAGAGCAGGGTGGACGTCAGGACCCAGGTGGCGTTGCTCGGCGCGGTGTCCAGCAGCTGCGGCAGGTCCTTGATGACCGGGACGAGCAGGGTCTGCATCACCGCGACCACGATGCCCGCGAAGGCGAGCACGGGGACGACAGCGCCGGACGCTCTCCGGGTGGGCTGGACGGTCGGCGTGTGCGTCATGTGAGGGAGGCCTCCGGGCCTGGAAGATCGGGTTACGTGCGGCTTGAACTACGTATGCATGGGCAACTATTCCGATGCTTCGGCGTACTAACGATTTCTTTATATTCTCTTGGGGAAGTGGAGGCCGGGTTGAGAGCATGGCGGCCATGCTCGAAGCCGCTGAAGTCGCCCGCAGACCCCGCCGTCCCCGGTCGGCCCCGCCCGCCTGGGTGGTGGTGGCGCTGGCGTGCGCGGGCCAGTTCCTCGTCGTGCTCGACGTGTCGGTGGTCAATGTGGCGCTGCCGTCCATGCGCGCCGACCTGGGCATGACCGAATCCGGACTGCAGTGGGTCGTGAACGCCTACTCGATCGCCTTCGCCGGGTTCATGCTCCTCGGCGGCCGGGCCGGTGACCTCTACGGCCGCAAGCGGATGTTCCTGGTCGGGCTCGGGCTGTTCACCGTGGCCTCGCTGGCCGGCGGGCTGGCCCAGGGGGACGCCGAGCTGCTGATCGCGCGGGCCGTGCAGGGGCTGGGCGCGGCGGTGCTGGCGCCCGCGACGCTGACCATCGTCACGTCGGCCGTCCCGGAGGGGGCCGCGCGGGCGCGGGCCATCGCCACCTGGACGGCCGTGGGAGCGGGTGGCGGAGCCGCGGGCGGATTCGTCGGCGGACTCCTGGTGGACACCCTGTCCTGGCGCTGGGTGCTGCTGATCAACGTGCCCGTCGGCGCGCTGGTCCTCCTGGGCTCCCTGCTGTGGCTGACCGAGAGCCGCAGCGGGGATGGGCGACGCCTCGACCTGCCGGGAGCGCTGCTGATGACCGGGGGACTGGCGGTCCTGGCGTACGGCATCTCGCAGACCGAGGCCGAGGGGTGGACGGCGGCCGCGACCGTGGTCCCGCTGGCCGTCGGGCTCGCGCTGGTAGGGGCCTTCCTCGTCGTCGAGTCCCGTACGGCCGCCCCGCTGATGCCGCTCGGACTGCTCAGGGTGCGGGCGGTGGCGTCGGCGAACGCGGCGATGTTCCTGAGCGGTGCCGCCCTGTTCTGCACGTGGTACTTCATCACGCTCTACGCCCAGAACGTCCTCGGGTACTCCCCGCTCCAAGCCGGACTCTCCATGTTGCCGAGCTCCCTGGCGATCGTGCTCGGCTCCAAGCTCGCGCCCCGGCTCATGCACCGGCTCGGGGCGCGCCGGGTGGCGGCTCTGGGGACGCTCGTCGCCCTGACCGGTTACGGCTGGCAGTCGACGATGACCTGGGACGGCGGCTACGTCACCTCGATCATGGGTCCCGGGATCCTGATGATGCTGGGCGCGGGTCTCGCCTCGACCCCGCTCGCCTCGCTGGCCACGTCGGGGGCGGCGCCGGGGGAGGCCGGGCTGGTGTCGGGACTGGTCAACACCTCGCGCACGATGGGCGGCTCGCTGGGGCTCGCCGTCCTGTCGACGCTGGCGGCGGCACGGACGGGGGGAGCGGGTTCGCCGGAGGCGCTGACGGAGGGGTACGCGCTGGCGTTCCGGGTGGGGACGGGGGTGCTGCTCTGCGGGGTGGCGCTGATGCTGGCGTGGTTGCCGAGGAAGATCTCGGCGAACTGAGGCAACGGTCCGGGCGGCTCATGGACTCCTTCAATCATCTAGGAGGTGCCCATGGGGGATCGGAATCAGGCTCGGGACGAGGAGTTCCAGAGCTTTGTCATCGGCCGCTGGCCACGGCTGATGCGAACGGCATTTCTCCTCACGGGGGAGCAGCACGCCGCGGAGGACCTGGTCCAGTCGACCCTCGAACAGGCCTACGTGGCCTGGCGCAGGGTCGGCTCGGCGGACGATCCGGAGGCGTATGTACGGCGCGTGATGATCAACGCGCACGCACGCAAGCACCGCAGGAAACTCAGGGAGTTCCTGGCGCGGGGGGACGACTCGGGCTTGGTGCGCGAGGTCGCCGACACCGGTGACCGCATCGCCCAGGCCGACGACCGCGGCGCCCTGCTGACGGCGCTGGCCCAACTGCCGCCGCGGCAGCGGGAGGCGGTGGTCCTGCGGTACTGGGAGGACCTCACCGAGACACAGACGGCCGAGGCGATGGGCTGCTCGGTCGGCTCGGTGAAGAGCAACGCGGCCAAGGGGATCGCGAAACTTCGCGCCATACCCGCACTGGCCGACATGGCGACCCAGGGAGGGCGGAAGTGATGAGCGCGGACCGGGAGAAGAGCCACGACATGAGTGACAGCGACATCGCCCTCCTGCTGGCCGACGCCACCGACGAGGTGGAGATCGGCATAGCCCCCTACCAGGCGGTACTCCGTGGTGGCCGCAGGCGCCGGGCCCGCCGCTGGGCGGTGGCCGCGGCCACGGCACTGGTCCTCGCGGGCTCCTCGGCGACGCTCGCGGTGGCGGGGCTGCCGGGCGGGGACGGCGGGCAGGTGGCGAGCCGGCCGTCCGCTTCGGCCGACGCCGACCCGTCCAGGGTCCTGAGCACCACACTGGCGACCGGTACCGACCAGGGCACCAAGTGGCGGGTTCTGCTCGACATGTGGCCGGCGCCGCGTGACGAGCGACAGGCCGATTCCCAGTTTGCCGTCATGGCGCTGCGAGGTGAGACACCGCCGGATGCCCACGAGCCCTCCGATCTGATCGGCAAGATCACCTACTTCGTCTACCGCGACTACGGCGGCCGGACGACGAAGGTCATGGAGAACACGGTCCCCAGGACGGACACCCTCACCGGCACGGATCTCATGTCCGGCTCCCTCCCCCTCGAACCCGGCGGCACGCAGGACGTCCGCCTCGTCATCGGCTACGTCGCCAAGACCGCCCAGCGCGTCAACTGCACCTGGACCGACGACACGGCGACAGTGGTGGAGAAGGCCGGCTCCGGTACGGGCACCGACGTCCTGGCGATCCGGTCGGCGGAGGGCTCCCCCTACAACTGGTTCGTGTGCCTGGCGCCCAAGGGCACCGAGTACAAGACGGCGGAGGTGGTCGGGTAGGGAGCGGCCGGGCTCACAGCCACCCCTGCTGCCGGGCCGCCCGTACCGCCTCCATCCGGTTGCGGGTGCCGGTCTTGCCGATCGCCGAGGAGAGGTAGTTGCGGACGGTGGACTCGGACAGGTGGAGCCTGTCGGCGATGTCGGCCACCGTCGCGCCGTCCGTGGAGGCCCTGAGGGCATCGCACTCGCGGGCGGTGAGAGGGTTCGGGCCGGCGCTGAGGGCGGCCGCGGCGAGGGCGGGGTCGATCACGGTCTCGCCGGTCAGCACCCGGCGGATCGAGGCGGCCAACTCCTCGACGGGACCGTCCTTGACGAGGAAACCGGCGGCACCCGCCTCCATGGCCCGGCGCAGATAACCCGGTCTTCCGAAGGTGGTCAGGATCAGCACCCGGCAGTCCGGCGCCTGGTCGCGCAGTTCGGCGGCGGCGTCCAGTCCGCTCATCCCCGGCAGTTCGATGTCGAGCAGCGCCACGTCGGGGCGGTGCGTGAGGGCCGCGTCCACGATCGCGTCCCCCGCCGCGACCTGGGCCACGACCTGGATGTCCGGTTCCATGCCGAGCAGCAGCGCGAGCGCCCCACGCATCATCCCCTGGTCCTCGGCGAGCAGCACGCGGATGGACTTGGCGGGCCGGTGGTCCCGGGGCATCTCGTTCACGGCCCCAGAGTAGGGGGACGGCGCGCCGGAACCTTGAGAACTGAAGAGTGGCGTGCACAGGGGAAACGGGGAGTCGGCGGCCCGTGCCGCGTCACCGGGCCGCGTCACCGATCCGGGATACGCCGGCGGCCCCCGCCCCCGCGCCCGCAGGCTCATCGGCTCGCACCGGTTCCACCGACTCGACCGGCAATTCGGCCCGCACCACGAACCCTCCCCGTGGCCCCGGCCCTGCCTCCAACCATCCACCGGCCGCCGCCAGCCGCTCGGTGAGCCCCTTGAGACCGGTGCCGCCGATGACCGGGTCATGCACGGTGCCGGCGTCGTCAGGGGCGGCGCGCTCACCCACGCTCGGCCCCGTGGTCGCCGCCCCCGGGCCGTCGTCCCGAATGCTCAGCCGCACCCGTTCCGCCGAGCCCCGCACGGAGATCTCGCAGCGCTCCGCCCCGCTGTGCCGGACCGCGTTGGTCACCGCCTCGCGGACCACCCAGCCCAGCAGGGCCTCGGTCTGGGCGGTGAGCGGGTGACCGGAGCGGTGGACGACGGGCTCGATGCCCGCGGCGCGCAGGGCCGAGGCGGCCCGGTCGAGGTCCGTGCTGAGGCTGCCCTCGCGGTAGCCGGTCACCGCCTCGCGGATCTCGGTGAGGGCCTGGCGGCCGACCGATTCGATGTCGCAGACCTGGACGAGCGCCGCGTCCAGATCGCGGGAGGCGAGGCGCCGGGCCGCCTCCGACTTCACCACGATCACCGACAGCGTGTGCCCGAGCAGATCGTGCAGATCGCGGGAGAACCGCAGCCGTTCCTCCTCGACCGCACGCCGGGCCAGTTCCTCGCGGGCCTCCCGCAACTGCCGTACCGCTTCGGACAGGGACAGGATCGCGGCCGTCACCATCGTGGAGATCCAGGTGGCGTAGGCGGTGTCGAGTCCGCCCCAGCCGTCGCGGAAGACGGAGGCCGCGCCGGCGACCACGGTCACGACGGCTCCCACCCACCGCAGGTGCGGCAGCCGCACGACCGCGCCCGTGGCGAGCCCGAGCAGGGGGAAGAACAGCAGCCAGTTGCCGCCGTACCCCATCGCCAGACCGCAGGTGACCAGTCCCATCAGCACCAGGGCGACTCGGGTGGAGACCGCCTCCCGGGTCTCCTTGTGGAAGGCGCGGAAGGCGACGTAGACGTAGAGCGAGTTGAACGTGAGCAGCCCCAGGCCGCCGATCCAGGGGTTCGCGGCCTCGCCCTGGAAGAGGTTGGAGAAGGCGCCCATCCCCAGCAGCAGCCACGGCAGCAGACCGAACCCGCTGCCCAGGCCCGCCTTCGTGTGGACCTCTCCGGCCTCCTGTGCGGCCTTGTACTCGGCCTTGCAGCGTGCCTTGTTCGCCTTCCAGTCCCGCTGGTGCCTCCGCGCCTCGCGGACCCCCTCGCGGACCTCGCCCATACGGCGCGAGAGCTTGCGCGACCAGACCATGACCGTTCCCCCGAACCCGCTCGTGTCTCCCGTTGTCATACCCAAGACGCTACGGATCGCGGAGTCCCCCCGGCAGGTGTGCGTGTACGGACTTGGGCAGTACAAATGTCACGGCGCCGGAAGCCGGGGAGCCCACCCGACACTCACCTGACACACCGTCAGGAGCCTTCACAAGTGCGGTGGGCTCGGCTATACAGAGGGCGCCGGACTGGAACGCGTTCTAGGTCGGCCCGCGACGACCTCGGTGCGGCCGACGGTGCGGACGGCCGTACCGAGGTCTTGATCGAGGTCTTGACCGAGCCCCTGTCAGGAGCCGTATGCCCATCGACGCAGCCAAGGCCCTCGCCGCCGAACCCCGGACCGGCGAGATCTCCTGGAACACCAAGGACGTCCAGCTCTACCACCTCGGCATCGGGGCGGGCTCGCATCCCGACAAACCCAGCCCCGCCACCGACCCCGACGAACTGCGCTACACCCTCGAATCCCGGCTGCACGTCCTGCCGAGCTTCGCCACGGTGGCAGGCTCGGGATCGCCGGGAGTGATCAGCGGACTGTCCATGCCCGGCATCGACGTCGACCTCGCCAAGGTTTTGCACGGCGGCCAGTCACTGATCGTCCACCGCCCGCTCCCCGCCCAGGGCACCGCGACCGCCACCCACCGCATCGCCGCCGTGTACGACAAGGGCAAGGCGGCCGTCCTGGTCCTGCGGACCGAAGTCGCCGACACCGAGGGCCCGTTGTGGACCAACGACGCCCAGATCTTCGTACGGGGAGAGGGCGGCTGGGGCGGCGACCGGGGACCCTCCGCCCGCCTCGAACCCCCTGCCGGCGAACCCGACCGGACCGTGGAGCGCCCCGTCCGCGAGGACCAGGCCCTGCTCTACCGCCTGTCCGGCGACTGGAACCCGCTGCACGCCGACCCGGAGTTCGCCAAGGTCGCCGGGTTCGAGAGGCCCATCCTGCACGGGCTGTGCACCTACGGCATCACGCTCAAGGCGGTCGTCGACACGCTGCTCGGCGGGGACGTGACCCGGGTGCGGTCGTACGTCACCCGGTTCGCCGGGGTCGTGTACCCAGGGGAGACCCTGCGGATCCGTATGTGGCACACCCCGCGGTCCACCCGGGTCGCCGTCACCGCCGTGGAGCGCGACGACGCGCCCGTCCTCGCCGACACCGTCGTCGACCACTGAGAACACTCCTGAACCCAGAACGCCGTACGAGGGGAGCCCGCACCATGCGCGCAGCCGTACTGCACGAGATCGGCCAGGAAAAGCTCGAGGTCCTCGATGACGTCGAGGCGGTGGGCTTCGGACCCGGCAGGGTGCGGATCCGGATACGGGCCACCGGACTGTGCCACTCGGACCTGTCCGCGATGGCCGGGGTCCTCCCGCAGCCGGCGCCCTTCGTGCCCGGACACGAAGGCGCGGGAGAGATCGTCGAAGTCGGTGAAGGCGTCAGCCACTTGAAGGCGGGCGACCGGGTCGTCGTCTGCTGGCTGCCGGCCTGCGGCGTCTGTCCCGCCTGCAAGCGGGGCCAGACCGAACTGTGTCTGGCCGGCTTCATGAACGCCGGCACCCCCAACTTCCGGCGCCCGGGCGGCGATGTGTTCGGCTTCGCGGGCACCGGCACCTTCACCGAGGAGGTCGTCGTCGACGCGGGCTGCGCGGTGCCGATTCCCGACGACGTGCCCTTCGACATCGCGGCGCTCATCGGCTGCGGGGTCACCACCGGGCTCGGCGCCGCGCTCAACACCGCGGACGTGGAAGCCGGTTCCTCGGTCGCCGTCATCGGCTGCGGCGGCGTCGGCATCTCCGCCGTCCAGGGCGCCCGCCTCAAGGGCGCCGCGGAGATCGTCGCCGTCGACCCGGTCGCCTCCCGCCGCGAGGCCGCCCTGAAGTTCGGCGCCACCCGGGCCGTCCCCCCGGACGAACTGGCCGACGCCAAACAGCAGGTGACCGCGGGCGAGGGCTTCGACTACGTCTTCGAGGTCGTCGGCAAGTCCGCGACCGCCAGGACGGCGTACGAGACCACCCGGCGCGGCGGCACCCTCGTGATCGTCGGCGCGGGCGCCATGGACGACAACCTCCAGCTCAACATGTTCGAGCTGTTCTTCGACGAGAAGCGCATCCTGCCGTCCCTGTACGGCGGCGGGGACGTCCTGCGCTCCTACGAGCGGACCATCGCCCTTTGGCGGGCCGGCCGCGTCGACCTGGACGGCCTGATCACCCACCGGGTGCCGCTGAGCGAGATCAACGAGGCGCTGGACCAGATGCGCTCGGGGACCTCACTCCGTACCTGCATCGAGATCTGAGGGCCCGCGATGACCCTGCCACTGCCACTCGACGGGCTCGCGGCGATCGTCACCGGCGCCGGCCGGGGTCTTGGCCGCGCCGAGGCGCTGGAGCTGGCCCGGCTCGGCGCGGCCGTGGTCGTCAACGACTTCGGACAGCCCGGCCGGGACGGTTCCGGCGAGGCATCCGCGGGCCCCGCCGAGCAGGTCGCCGAGGAGATCCGGGCCGCGGGCGGACAGGCCGTCGCCCACACCGGGGACGTGGCCGACCACCAACAGGCGCGGGAACTCGTGGAGTTGGCGATCGAGGAGTTCGGCAAGCTCGACATCCTCGTCAACAACGCGGGCATCCTGCGCGACCGCATGATCTTCTCCATGACCGAGGGCGAGTGGGACGCGGTGATCCGGGTCCACCTCAAGGGCCACTTCAACACGACCCGCTTCGCGTCCGCGCACTGGCGCGAGCGGTCCAAGGCGGCGGGCGGGCCGGTGTACGGCCGTATCGTGAACACCTCCTCGGAGGCGTTCCTCGCCGGGTCCGCCGGACAGCCCAACTACGCGGCGGCCAAAGGCGGGATCGTCGGACTCACCACCTCGACGGCCCTCGCGCTCGCCAAG
The DNA here is from genome assembly GCF_055559055.1 of Streptomyces sp. NPDC024687. Classification (NCBI taxonomy): domain Bacteria; kingdom Bacillati; phylum Actinomycetota; class Actinomycetes; order Kitasatosporales; family Streptomycetaceae; genus Streptomyces; species Streptomyces sp. NPDC024687. The sequence continues at coordinate 756,917 of NZ_JBVHLJ010000001.1, forward strand.
TACGGCGTCACCACCAACGCCATCTGCCCGCGCGCCCGCACCCGGATGACCGAGGACGTCTTCTCGGGAGCCGGCTTCGAGCGGCCCGAGTCGGGACTCGACCCCCTCGCCCCCGAGCATGTCGCCCCGCTCGTCGGCTACTTGGCCTCACCCGCCGCCGAGCGCGTCAACGGCCAACTGCTCGTTGTCCACGGAGGGATGGTCACCATCGTCGAACGACCGCGGGTGCAGGCGAAGTTCGACAGCAAGCAGGACACCTTCACCTACGACGAACTGGACGCCCTGCTCACCCCCCACTACGCGCGGCGCCCGGCGGGGGAGACCTTCGCGGCGGCCGAAGTGCTGGGACTCAAACGGGAGTAAGTGCTGGGGCTAAAACGGGAGTAGACGCGCAACGGCCCTGTCTCCCGTAAGGAAAACAGGGCCGTGTGTCGTCGTCCGACCTCAGGCCGCGGCCTCGGTCTGCTCGGCCGACTTGCGGTGACGGCCGCGGGGGGCCGTGTCGCTGTCCTGGACCGAGACCGGACCCCGGTGCCTACCGTGGCCCGTGGACTCCTGGACGTCGGCGGTCGACTGGTTCCTGCTGGCGTCGCTCATGGAAGTAATTCACCCCGTCAACATGATCTTTCTTACAGCGGGGGGAGTTTAACCGGCACACCACAGGGCGAATCCAGGCGGCCGGACCAACCGGCACTACTTCGTTACAAGACTGCCCAACGGGGCTTGCTGCAGGGGCACAGGGCGTGCCACGACGGGCTCCGGAGGACCCGGTTCGGGTGACTGCGCGACCGTATCGCTACCGTCGCCACGGCCACTGCTGCCGTCGCCGCCACCGCCCTCCGGATCCTCCGGGCCCGCGCCCCACGCCCCCGCGTCCCCCGTTCTCCCCGTTCCCCCCGCTTCCCCTGTGAGGGCCCCGTTCCCCGATGCCGCCGCCCACCGCGCCACCCCGCACGGCGCGGTCGGCGTGGCGTACGGCAGGAGCAGCTCCCCGTCCTCGGTCCACAGCCCGGCACCCGCCAACCACCCCTCGGGCGCCGGAAGATGCAGGACCTGCCGTGCGGCGGGCCGCCACACGCCCAGCCAGCTGCCCATCGAGCCGTCGACGCGCAGCGCCACCCCGCAGCTCTCCGGCATCAGCACCTGCCCCGGCTGGATCGCGAACGGCGTCACCGCGCAGCCCGGCACCCGCAGGCACTCCGGGAAGCGCACCGGCAGCGTGCTGCCCAGCACCCCCCAGCCCAGCCGCGCGCACCCCGGCGACGGCGCGTCCGAGGAGATCAGCAGCAGCCCGCTGTCCGGGTCGGCCAGCAGCAGCCGGTCGTCGCTACCGTCGGCGATCTGCAGCAGCGGCGACACCTCCCCGCCCCGCTCCAGATCGACCACGACCGCCTTGGTCCGCCCGCCGGCCTCCCGGTCCAGGGCCAGCATCCGCCCGGCCCGGTCCAGCCACACCCCGCCCGAGCAGCGCCCCGGGACCTCCGCGAGGTGCTCCGGCCCGAAGGCACCGCCCGCCACCAGCCACACCGCACTGGAGTACGGGCCCACGGCGAGGGCGTACGCCTTCTCACCGCCCGGCGCCGGCGGCAGCAGCCGTAGGACCGTCCCCGCGTCCGGGCACTCGACCGCGCCCAGCGGCAGTTCGCCGGTCTGCGGCCCGGTCGGGTAGAGCAGCGAGAAGGCGTGCCGCCGGTCCGCGAACCGCCTGATCAGCACCCGCCCGTCGCCCATCGGCTGCACCTCGGTGCCGGGCTCCTCGGGCTGGTTGCCGGGCAGCGGCACCGCGTAGGGCTCGGGGCCGTCGAGGGTCCAGCGCTCCGGGAACCAGGAGTCGCCGTGCCCGGCGAGGCGGGCCGCGTAGGAGCCGTCGACGGTGATCACACACCCCGCCCGCGGGGTTACCCCGTTCCCGGTCCGGGGTGTCATCCCGTTCCCGGTCTCCGGCGTCTGCGCGTCGTTCCCGGTCCCCGGCGTCTGCGCGTCGCTCCAGCTCCGCGGTGTCTGCCGGTCGTTCCCGCTCCGCGGTGTCTGCCCGTCCTCGGTGATCGCGTCCTCCGTCCGCGGGATCTCCCCGTCCGCGTGCTCGGCGTTCTCCTCGTTCGCCGCCGCAGGTTCGATGGCACAGGCCGTCATCGTCCGGTCACCTCCGGCGACGAAACTAGTTTTCGCACGCACAGTCGTGGGACGGGCGGGCCGCCGCTTCACACAAAGGGATGGCCCAGGAACGATTCGCCTGAGGAAACCGGGGCGACTGTGCTGAGCGGGACAGCCGTGGGCAGCGCGGGTTCAGCGGGACAGACCAGGCAGGTAGCCTTTCCCCGTGCCCCGTCTGTCTGAAGTCATCGCCGCGCTGGAGAACCTGTGGCCCGCCGAGCGGGCCGAGTCCTGGGACGCGGTCGGCACCGTCGTGGGCGAACCCGACCAGGAGGTCACGCGGGTCCTCTTCGCCGTCGACCCGGTCCAGGAGATCGTCGACGAGGCGGTGAAGCTGGGCGCGGACCTGCTGGTCACACACCACCCCCTCTACCTGCGCGGTACGACCACCGTGGCGGCCTCGCACTTCAAGGGCCGGGTCGTCCACACCCTCATCAAGAACGACATCGCGCTGCACGTGGCCCACACCAACGCGGACACCGCCGACCCGGGCGTCTCGGACGCGCTCGCCGGCGCGCTCGACCTCCGTGTCGTAGGGCCGCTGGTGCCGGATCCCACGGACCCGGAAGGGCGCCGGGGGCTGGGCCGCGTATGCGAGGTGGACCCGCCGACGACCGTGCGCGAGCTCGCCGTGCGAGCCGCCGCACGCCTGCCGGCCACCGCCCAGGGCATCCGCGTCGCCGGTGACCCCGAGGCCACCGTCCGCACGGTCGCCGTCAGCGGCGGCTCCGGCGACAGCCTCTTCGACCAGGTCCGCGCGGCCGGCGTCGACGCCTTCCTCACCTCGGACCTGCGCCACCACCCCGTATCCGAGGCCCGCGCCCACAGTCCTCTCGCGCTGCTCGACGCGGCGCACTGGGCCACCGAGTGGCCCTGGTGCGAGCTGGCCGCCGCCCAGCTCGACGAGATCTCCGACCGCCACGGCTGGAACCTGCGCGTGCACGTCTCCAAGACGGTCACCGACCCCTGGACCAGCCACTCCCCTTCACCTGGAGCCCCCAACTGAACGCCGCGCCCGCCGACCAGATCCGACTCCTCGACGTCCAGGACCTCGACGTCCGCCTCCAGCAGCTCGCCCACAAGCGCCGGTCGCTGCCCGAGCACGCCGAGATCGAGTCGCTCACCAAGGACGCCACCCAGCTGCGCGACCTGCTCGTGGCCGCGCAGACCGAGGCGAGCGACACCGCCCGCGAGCAGACCAAGGCCGAGCAGGACGTGGACCAGGTCCGCCAGCGCGCCGCCCGCGACCAGCAGCGCCTGGACTCCGGGGCCGCGACCTCGCCCAAGGACCTGGAGAACCTCCAGCGCGAGATCACCTCCCTCGCCAAGCGCCAGGGCGACCTCGAGGACGTCGTCCTGGAGGTCATGGAGCGCCTGGAGTCCGCCCAGGAGCGGGTGGCCGAACTGACCGAGCGGGTCGCCTCCGTCCAGTCGAAGATCGAGGACGCCACCGCCCGCCGGGACGCGGCCCTCCAGACGCTCGACGGCGACATCGCCTCCGCGACCAAGGAGCGCGAGGTCATCGCGGCCTCCGTCCCCGCCGACCTCCTCAAGCTCTACGACAAGCTCCGCGCGCAGCAGGGCGGCATCGGCGCGGCCAAGCTGTACCAGCGCACCTGCCAGGGCTGCCGCCAGGAGCTCGCCATCACCGACATCAACGAGATCCGCGCGGCCGCGCCGGACACCGTGGTGCGCTGCGAGAACTGCCGCCGCATCCTGGTCCGCACGTCCGAGTCGGGTCTGTAGGCGGTCGTCGGCGTGCGGGAGTTCATCGTCGAGGCGGACGGCGGCTCGCGGGGCAACCCCGGGCCGGCCGGCTACGGCTCCGTGGTGCGGGACGCGGCGACGGGGGAGACGCTGGCCGAGACGTACGAATACCTCGGCATCGTCACCAACAACGTCGCCGAGTACCGGGGACTCCTGGCGGGCCTGCGTGCCGCACACGACCTCGATCCCTCGGCCCGCGTCCACGTGCGCATGGACTCCAAGCTGGTCGTCGAGCAGATGTCGGGGCGCTGGAAGATCAAGCACCCCGACATGAAGCCGCTCGCTCTGGAGGCGGGGCGGGTCTTTCCGCCGGAGCGGGTGACGTACGAGTGGATCCCGAGGGAGCAGAACAAGCACGCGGACCGGCTGGCGAACGAGGCGATGGACTCGGGGGCGTCGGCGAGTTCGGTACGGAAGCTGTCGTCTTCTGCTGTTTCTTCCGCTGCTTCTGCTTCTGCTTCTGCTTCTGAGGTCAAGGCTGAGGCTGATGTGCGTGCTGCCAAGGCGGTCGCCAGCCCCGGGTGGGCGCCCGCCGACATGGGGGCTCCGGCCACCTTCGTCCTCCTGCGGCATGGTGAGACGCCCCTGACCCCCCAAAAGCGGTTCTCGGGCAGCGGCGGCACCGATCCCGCCCTCTCCGAGATCGGCCGGGAACAGGCGGAACGCGCGGCGGCGGCGCTGGCCCGCCGAGGCACGATCCAGCACATCCTCGCCTCGCCGCTGACCCGTACCCGGCAGACCGCCGAGACCGTGGCCGACCGGCTCGGTCTCGAGGTCACCGTCGAGGACGGCCTGATCGAGACCGACTTCGGCGCCTGGGAGGGCCTCACCTTCGGCGAGGTGCGCGAGCGCTACCCGGACGACCTCACCACCTGGCTCTCCGACCCGGAGGCCGAACCCACCGGCGGCGGCGAAAGCTTCGCGGCCACGGCGACCCGGATCGCGGCGACCAGGGACAAGCTCGTTGCCGCCTACGCGGGCCGTACGGTCCTGCTCGTCACCCACGTCACCCCGATCAAGACGTTCGTACGCCTCGCGCTGGGCGCCCCACCCGAGTCCCTGTTCCGCATGGAACTCTCGGCGGCGTCCATGTCGGTGGTCGCGTACTACGCCGACGGCAACGCGAGCGTACGGCTCCTGAACGACACGTCACACCTGCGCCCGTAGCCCCGTCGCCGCGCGGGCCAGCGCCTCTACCCGTGCCCAGTCCCGCGCGGCGATCGCATCCGCCGGAAGCATCCAAGTCCCGCCCACGCAGCCGACGTTGGGCAGCGACAGGTACTCGGGGGCGTTCTCGGCCCCGATCCCTCCCGTGGGACAGAACCGCGCCTGCGGCAACGGCCCCGACAGGGACTTCAGATACGCCGTCCCGCCGGCGGCCTCGGCCGGGAAGAACTTCATCTCCCGCACTCCCCGCTCCAGCAGCGCCACGACCTCCGAGGTCGTCGACACCCCCGGCAGGAACGGCACCCCGGACCCCCGCATCGCCTTCAGGAGTACGTCCGTCCAGCCCGGGCTGACGAGAAAACGCGCACCGGCGGCCACTGAGTCCTTGACCTGCTCCGGCGCGATGACGGTCCCGGCCCCGACCACAGCCTCTGGCACCTCTCCGGCGATCGCCCGGATCGCGTCCAGCGCGACCGGCGTCCGCAGGGTCACCTCGATCGCGGACAGCCCGCCGGCGACCAGTGCCCGGGCGAGCGGCACGGCGTCGGAGGCGTCCTCGATGACGACGACGGGCACGACGGGGGCAAGGTCCAGGAGCGAGGGGGCCATGGCGTCATCCTGCCCGCAGTGTGCAGCATGCGCAAAGGTCGTTGCACATGCTGCAACCAACTGTTTGGGGAGGCTCAGTGAACCTCGTCCACCAGCACATCCAGCGTCCAGGCGGCCCCCGCCTTCGCAGGCGCCTCGGCCTCCACCACGTACCCCAGCTCCCGCAGCACCTCCACCAGCTCGGCCGGCCCCTTCGGCGAGACCCCCGCCGCCAGCAGACTCCGCACCATCCGCCCCTTCGTCGCCTTGTTGAAGTGGCTGACGACCTTCCGCGTCGGCGCGTGCAGCACCCGTACGCTCGCCGTCCGCCCCGCGACCTCACCCTTCGGCTTCCACGCGGCCGCGTAGGCGGAGGACCGCAGGTCGAGCACGAGCCCGTTCCCGGCGGCCTCGGTGAGCACGGAGGCCATCGGCTTGCGCCAGTGCGCACCCAGCGCCCCGAGCCCCGGCAGCTTCACCCCCATCGAGCAGCGGTACGACGGAATCCGGTCCGTCACCCGGACCGCTCCCCACAGCCCCGAGAACACGAGCAGCGAACGCCCCGCACGCCTCTTCGCAGCCGCGTCGAGAGAAGCCAGGTCGAGGGCGTCGTAGAGCACCCCCGTGTAGATCTCCCCGGCGGGCCGTGCCCCCGCGGTCCTCAGCTCGACGTTCTTCGCGACCTCGCCGGCCAGCCCCTCACTCAGCCCCAGCACGTCCCGCGCCTTCTGCTCGTCCCCGGCGCACAGCTCGACGAGTGCGTCGAGGACCGCCTCACGGCTCTCGTTGAGCCCCGGCAACGACAGCGACTCCAGCTTCAGCGGGGCGCCACGACCGGAGGACGCCTTGCCTTCGGAGGGAGGCAGCAGGACAAGCACGGAACATCTCCTTCTGTTTGAGCTCCGGACAGCGTACGGGGCCCGATCTGCTTACCCTCGCTGTATGCCTCGCCGTCGCATCCGCGTGACCGACGCCTCGCTCCGGACCGCCTTCGCCGCCCTGCGCACCGAACTCGACGTGCCGTCGGACTTCCCGTCCGAGGTGACAGCGGAGGCGCAACGGGCGGCGCCTGTGCCGAAGGGGTACGAGGACGCCACCGACATCCCCCTCTTCACCATCGACCCGCCCGCCTCCACCGACCTCGACCAGGCCATGCACCTCTCCCGGCAGGGCACCGGCTACCGCCTCCGGTACGCCATCGCGGATGTCGCCGCCTTCGTCGTCCCGGGCGGCTCCCTCGACGCGGAGGCGCACCGGCGGGTGATGACCCTGTACTTCCCGGACACGCGCATTCCGCTCCACCCGCCGGTGCTGAGCGAGGGCGCCGCGAGCCTCCTCCCGGACCAGGTCCGCCCGGCCGCGCTGTGGACGATCGACCTCGACGCGGAAGGCCGTACGACGGCGGCCGACGTCCGCCGGGCCCTGGTCCGCAGCCGGGCCAAGCTGGATTACGAGGGCGTGCAGCGAGCGATCGACTCCGGCACGGCCGAGGAGCCGCTGGAGTTGCTTCGCGTCGTCGGCGAGCTGCGGGAACGGCTGGAGGTCGAGCGCGGCGGGATCTCCCTGCGGATCCCCGAGCAGGAGATTGCCGAGCGGGACGGCACGTACGAACTGTCGTACCGCGCCCCGCTGCCCGCCGACGGCTGGAACGCCCAGATCTCCCTGCTCACGGGCATGGCGGCGGCGGACCTGATGCTCGGACACGGCACGGGAGTGCTCCGCACCCTGCCCGCCGCACCGGACGGCGCGGTGGGACGGTTGCGCCGCACCGCGCATGCCCTGCACATCGACTGGCCACACCATGTGTCGTACGCGGCGCTGGTGCGTTCCCTGGACCCGCGGATCCCCCACCACGCGGCCTTCCTCCAGGAGTGCACGACCCTGCTGCGGGGCGCGGGCTACACGGTGTTTCGGGACGGGGTCCTGCCGGCCATCACCACCCATGCGGCGGTCGCCGCCCCCTACGCCCACTGCACGGCCCCGCTGCGGCGCCTGGTCGACAGGTACGCGTCGGAGATCTGCCTGGCTGCGGTGGCGGGGGAGCCGGTGCCGGAGTGGGTGCTCGCCGCTCTCGATGCGCTGCCTCGCGAGATGACCGAGGGCGGTCGGCTCGCTGCCAAGGCGGAACGGGAGTGCGTCGACCTGGTCGAGGCGGCCCTGCTGAAGGACCGGGTGGGGGAGGTGTTCGACGGCTGTGTGGTGGACGTCGACGAAGACCGACCGACGGTGGGGACCGTGCAGTTGGAGACGCCGGCGGTCATGGGCCGGATCGACGGGGAGGGTCTGTCGCTGTCGCTGGGCGAACGCCTCAGGGTGAAGGTCGTTCAGTCGGATCCGGGAACCTCGAAAGTGCGCTTCGCGCCCGCTTGATCGCAGGGTGGTGGGTCCGGCGGGTGAGGGGCGGCCTCGGTGACTGACGTCGCTCATCTTCATGTGCCACGATCGAGGGAACGGTTCCCGATCTCTCGGGCAGGTGATCTTCCGATGTCCCAGTCTGGCGAGCGACAGAAGGAGGGGCGTGACATGACTGCCATGGCCCACGAGCCGCTCACGCAGGAAGAGGTCCTGCTGGAGGGTTTTCTCGCCCTGGACACCCCGGAGGGTTTCCGGGCGGAGCTGATCGAGGGGGAGATCGTTGTGACGCCGCCGCCGGACGGGGAGCACGAGAAGTACATCAGCAGGCTCGTGCGGCAAGTGATCAAACAGTCCCGGACGGACATGGACTTCTCCGGGAACAAGGGTCTCCTACTGAAGAGCGGCGATGCCTGTCCGAAGAACCACGTGGTTCCGGATGTCACGTTCGCGCCCCTTGACCTCGACCTTTTCGCGCATGCCGGATCCTGGATGCGTTGCAACGGTGTCGCCATGGTCTTGGAAGTGGCGTCCACGAAGCCCCAGGCAGATCGTGAGGCCAAGCGCCGCTGCTACGCACGCGGCGGCATTCCCCTCTACCTTCTGGTCGACCGGGACGCAGCCTCGGTCACGCTGTTCGGCGACCCGGAGAAGGACGACTACCGCGGACACTGCACCCGGCCCTTCGGCAAGCCAGTCACTCTCCCCGAACCGTTCGCCTTCGACCTGGAGACCGCGGACTTTCTCTGACCGCCGCGGCGTTGCATCCTCTGAGCAGGACGGACAGGGGGACGGACCGTGGCGGATGAGGCACTGTGGACCAGGGCACGGCTGGGCCGTTGCGGCCCCCCGCTCGATCTCCTGACCGCCCGCTTCGACCGCCACGTCTACGCCGCGCACACGCACGAGCAGTTCAGCATCGGCATCTGCGTCGGCGGCTCCGAGGTCATCGACTACCGGGGCGACCACCTCCGCCCGGGCCCGGGCTCCATCGTCGTACTGGCCCCAGGTGAAATGCACACAGGTCGCCCCGCCGCCCCCGACGGCGGCTACGCCTACCGCGCCCTGTACCCCGACCCCTCCCTCCTCACCGAAGGCACCCTCGGCGGCGGCCTCCCGTACTTCCGCGAACCCCTCCTGGACGACCCCGAACTCGCCACCGCCTTCATTCGCGCCCACGCCGAACTGAGCGTCTGCCCCGACCCGCTGGAGACGGAGTCCCGCCTCCCATGGCTGCTGACGGCACTGGCCCGCCGACACTCCACGGCCCGTGCTTCCGACGATGCGCTGCCAGGCGCCGCCCACATCGCCCACGCGGTACGGGACCGCCTGGCCGACGACCTCCTGGAACCCCCCTCCCTCGCCGAACTCGCCACCGCTCTGGGCCTGTCCCGCTACCAACTCCTCCGAGCCTTCCGTACGACGATGGGGATACCGCCGTACGCCTGGCTGGCGCAGCACCGGGTACACCGAGCCCGCGGACTACTGGAGTCCGGCCTGAAGCCGGCCGAGGTCGCGGGCCTGGTGGGCTTCGCGGACCAGGCACACCTGACGCGCTGGTTCCGCAAGGTGCTCGGGGTGACCCCGGCGGCGTACCGCAACAGCGTTCAAGACGCGGGCCGCTGACGCGCCGAGGATGGGCGCATGACTGCACGCGGCTGGTTTCTGTTCTCCCTGATGGGAGTGGTCTGGGGCATCCCCTATCTGCTGATCAAGGTGGCGGTGGACGCCCCGCTGTCCCCGTCGATGGTGGTGTTCACGCGCTGTGCGCTGGGCGCGGCCCTGCTCCTGCCCTTCGCGATACGGCAGGGCGGCCTGCCCGCCACGGTGCGAACCCACTGGCGCCCGATGCTGGCCTTCGCGTGCATCGAGATCATCGGCCCGTGGTGGACCCTGACCGACGCGGAACGCCACCTGTCCAGCTCGACAGCGGGCCTGCTGATCGCGGGCGTCCCGATCGTGGGAGTGGCCCTGGCCCGTTTCTTCGGCGAGACGGAGAGGCTGGGAGTGCGGCGCGTTGTCGGGCTCGGCCTGGGCCTGGCCGGCGTAGGAGTCCTCACGGTCCCGCACCTGACAGGCGGGGACGCCCGCTCCCTGGCCGAGGTGCTGATAACGGTGATCGGCTACGCAACGGCCCCCCTGATCGCAGCGCGCTACCTCAAAAACATCCCCACCCTCCAGCTCATCGCCCCCTGCCTGGCCCTCGCGGCCCTGGTCTACGCCCCGGCGGCGGCGATGACCTGGCCGTCGGCGATGCCCTCCGCCTCGGTCCTGGCCGCGCTGGCCACCCTGGGCGTGATCTGCACAGCGGTCGCCTTCGTGGCCTTCCTGGAGCTGATCAAGGAGGCCGGCCCGACGAGGGCAACCGTCTTCACGTACGTCAATCCGGCGGTAGCGGTGGCAGCGGGCGCGATCTTCCTGTCCGAGCCACTGACGGCGACCATCGTCGTGGCCTTCACCCTGATCCTGGCGGGCTCGGTACTGGCGACCGCGTCCGGGGCCGCCACTTCCCCGGCGCCGGGTCCCCCGAGGGGCGAGGCCGCGGGCGGGGCCCCGGCCGGACAGAGGCGGGGCGTGCGCCCGGTAACATGGTCGACACGGCAGACGAGCCGGGCGGACGGCCGCGTGAAGTCCCCTCTTGGAGGGCTTCCCGAGGAACGTCCGGGCTCCACAGGGCAGGGTGATGGCTAACGGCCACCCGGGGTGACCCGCGGGAAAGTGCCACAGAAAACAAACCGCCGGGGACTTCGGTCCTCGGTAAGGGTGAAACGGTGGTGTAAGAGACCACCAGTGCCCAGGGCGACCTGAGCAGCTAGGTAAACCCCACCCGGAGCAAGGTCAAAAGGGAGTTCCTTCCAAGGATAGGAAAGGGCTCCTGCGCGGACGTTCGAGGGCTGCCCGCCCGAGTCCGTGGGTAGACCGCACGAGGCCGATGGCAACATCGGCCCTAGATGGATGGCCGTCGCCGAGGGGGCCGTGAGGCCCCCTCGGAACAGAACCCGGCGTACAGCCCGACTCGTCTGCCAACAGAGCTTTGACCTGGTCTTATGGCATGGTCAGGGCCCTCTGTTGTGTTCGGGTGGTTTCCGCCTCTACCCGCGAGTTCTCTGGAGTTCCGCGCAAGTGTGCACGCGTTGTGCACTGGGGCATGCTGCTGGACGGCGGGCTCGATGAGTACCGGCACTGGGCCCCAGGGGGAACTCGGCGAATTCCAGTGATCGCGCAACAAGTAGTCGGTGGGTCAGGCAGCGAGCAGTCTAGACAGAGGGGGTGCGGCTGGAGTTTCCCAGCCCAGCGTCTTGCATGGGCGACTCTCCGTTTGACAGCGAGGCGCCGAGGCCCGCGCGGGTGTGGGTGGACATTTCGGTGCTCTTGGAGAAGTACTGTCGCAGCAGCTCGTTCGTGTTCTCGTTGGAGCCGCGTTGTCAGGGGGCTGGCCGGGGGCGCGTAAGTAAACCAGGACATTGGTAGCGACGGTGAACTCGTAGTTGGCGGCCACCTCGGAGCACTGATCCCGCGTCAGGGACCGCTTCAGATGCGGCGGCAGGGCTTGCATGGCGGAGCCGTTCTCCCTGCCGACGATCAGGTCGCACTCGCAGGGACAGGGAACGGCCCGGACAGCGGCCTCGGCCGGACCCTTGCTGATTATGACCATTGGCTGCGACAAGCACTTCTGGCGCTGGAGTCGCTGCTGGGTCTGGTCATGGGGTCCGCGAAGAGCCGTCGTCGTCGGCGAAGGTGTGCACCTCGTTTGTCAGGACAGCCCTAACACTGCCCAGCAGGTGGGCGTGATCCGTCTTCGGGGTCTGAGGCACTGGGCGTGTGTGGATGCGGGGCGCCATTTTGAGTAGCGCGCCTTGAGCAGGTCGGGGTAGAGCGCTGAGGCGTCCTCCCGTCCGGTGTCTGATTTGTGCTGCCAACTCGCCTACCGTTGGCTTTAGTTGTATGAAAATCTTACTGCCGTGTGGCATGGTCATGGGCTCAGTCGATCGTTTGGGATCGGCGCAGAGGTAGGCGGTCACGGAGGAAGGCACTTGGCGAGGCACGAGGACAGCCGCAAGGGCGACGATCCTGCTCCCCTCCACGGTCTCTCGCGGACCGCCTCGTTCGTGATGGTCCACGTAGGCCAATCGACCGGAAACCAGCGCAACCTGCAGTACGGGATCGAAACCCGGTCGTGGGGGTTCCCTGTGTGGAGGCCCGAGTACCGGTCCGCGCGCCCGCGCTTCGCCGTGCTGGCCACGGGAGTCGGTCCGCGCGTACAACTCGACGTATGGAGTACCAAGAAGATCACTCTGTACCTGTTCGAAGTACGTGAGAACTTCTACGAGGCAGAGGCCCCTCACTGGCCGGACGAGGAAGCCGAGAATGCCATCAAGTACCCGGTGCGCTTCGGCATCGAGCCGTTGGCTGTACTCCACGACGTCCGTCTCGATGAGGACGGACCGCTTGGAATGGCCGCCAGTGACGCCATACGTGTTTCGGGGACTCAACGAGGCGTAGGCATGGTCGTCGACATGGATCCGCAGCCGTTGCTCGATGCGGCCGGGATTCCAGCGAACTGGTCGGAAGAGCAGACGGTGGCTCTGAATCGCGCGCCCGGCTTCACCGCGGAGCAGGTGAAGCCGCCCAAGCCACCGAAGCGGCCCTCCAATGGAGCGGGCTTCGTCTCCGACCCCAAGAAGCGCAAAGCCATTGAACTGCACGCGGAGGACATGGCAGTCGCTCACTACGAGGGGGAGGGCTGGACGGTCGAACGCCTTGGCAAGCCGTACGACCTCCACTGCACCCGTGACAGGGAAGAGCGTCGCGTAGAGGTGAAGGGCACAACGGGAGCGGCAACGAGCGTCGACCTGACGATTAACGAGGTCGAGCATGCCCGGGACCCGCAGAACACCGTGGACCTATTTGTGGTCAGTGACATCAAGGTGGACTTGCGGATCGACAAGTACACAGCGAGTGGCGGCAGGGTGTCGCACCTCCATGACTGGACGCCGGCTGAGGAGGACCTGAGGCCCAGGAGCTTCGAGTACCGCCTACCGCTCGCTGACTGCCGAGATGCACCTTCAGGGGTTCCGGGAGCAAGCCCCCGCTAGCCCCCTTGCCTTCGAGTCCACCGCCCTTACGGAGATCTTCCGTGCCTCTTCTTCGCATGTCCGCACGCGCGCTGTTCGATCAATGCAGTGACGGAGCCCTCTCTGAGCGGCTCGCCCAGAAGTACCGCTCGGCGCTCTTCCAGAGCCCTTCGCCCAGTGAACGCCGCTCGTGGGAGAACAGCATCCCGGCCCTGGCAGAGGTTCTGTGCGATGCAGGGCTTGATGACGTCGAGGTGCTGATAGAGCACCGATTACCCCTCACCAGCCTTCGCGCGGACATCATCCTTGCTGGCTCCCACCCCGCGACGGGCAGACCGTCCTACGTCATCGTCGAACTCAAGCAGTGGAGCGAAGCGCGCCTCGTTCCTGGCACTGACAATTTATGTCTAGTAGCGAGAATGGGCAATCGGCCGGCTCTGCATCCCGTGGCCCAGGTGCGCCGCTACTGCGACTACCTGCAGGATTTCACCAATGTGCTGAGTGATCAAGAGGACGCCGTCGCGGGCGTGGCCTATCTGCACTACGCAGCCGATCAAGATGTCAGTGAACTGTTAAGAGTGCCCGACGTGAAGGCGCAACTCTTCACGGATACATCCCGCGGAGAACTTATTAAGTATCTACAGACCCGCCTTTCTGCCCTGGATGGTTCGGTAGAGGCTGATTATCTCCTGGGTAGCCCCCGTGCTCCCGGCCGTCAACTAATGCGTGCCGCTGCTGCCGAGATAATCGATGGCGGTGAGTTCCTCCTGATGGATGAGCAAGAGGTGGCGGCCCGTTTGGTGAAGCGGGCGGCGGACCTGTCGCGACAGTCGGACCAAAAGGAAGTCATAGTGATATCCGGGGGCCCTGGTTCGGGTAAAAGCATCATTGCGCTGCATCTGATGGGACACCTTGGGAGGAACGGGCGAAGTGTTGTCCACGCCACCGGGTCCAAGTCCTTCACTACGACTCTTCGGCATGTCGTCGGTGCTAAGAACGGCCGAATTCCAAAGCTCTTCCGTTATTTCTTCGACTTCACAAGTGCTGAACGAAACGGGCTGGACGTCTTGATCTGTGATGAAGCCCACCGCATTCGCCAGCGGTCGTCGAGGCAGGGCGCTTACGCCGGGCATCGGAGCGGTCGAAGCCAAGTGGAGGAACTCATCGACGCAGCCAGGGTCCCCGTCTTCCTGATCGACGAGCATCAGGTCGTGAGGCCCGGGGAGATGGGAAGTGTCGAGACCATCGACGAGGCTGCTCACGCGCGCGGGTGCATTGTTCGCCATGTCGATCTCAACAGCCAGTTCCGGTGCGGCGGAAGCCGTGCCTACGAACATTGGGTCCTCCGTCTCCTCGGCCTTGAATCCGGTGGTCCGATTCAGTGGCAGCCCGAGGCAGATTTCGAGTTGCTCGTCGCCGAATCGCCCCAGGCCATGGAGAGCTACCTACGCGGTCGGCAGGAATCCGGCTATACCTCTCGCATGACGGCAGGATTCTGCTGGCCGTGGAGCGATCCGCGAATTGACGGCAGCCTCGTCGATGACGTGGCTATTGGGGAATGGCGCAGGCCCTGGAACCTCAGAGGTGAGCAACCTGTAGGAGGGGCACCCGTTTCCTCGCTGTGGGCCACTGATCCGTCAGGCTTCGGGCAGATCGGGTGCATTTACACGGCCCAAGGATTCGAGTACGCCTGGAACGGAATGATCTTCGGTCCCGACTTAGTGTGGCGCGGAAATGAGTGGCGTGCTGTTCCTGGAGAGAGCAAAGACCACGCCGTGAAAAAGGCGGAGCCAGGAGCCTTCGGTCGCCTTATTCGAAATACCTACAAAGTGCTACTCACGCGGGGGATGGTCGGTACCGTACTTTACTCAACCGATCCCGAGACTCAGGCCATGCTGGCTAGCCTGGTCCCGACTGGAATAGAGCAGGGCCCATGAGTGGGCAACCTTCGCCTTCCACTTGGTTCGCCGGTGCCGACTAGGAGCCAGGCGACGCCTACCTGCGCATAGTCCCGGCAGCGGCAAGCGCGAGGGTTTTTGCCGTTCGAGGACAAACGGTTCTCAGCGAGCGTTTTCAGCGTCGCCTCTCCAGGGTGAGGACGGCCTGGCGGCGACGGTCATGCGGTTTGGGGCCGATGCGGGATCGGCGGAAGATCTGGCAGAAACGTCAGTCGTGCCATGCCACGTTCGACAGGCGCTCGTACCTGGGTGAGGGCGCGGTTGAGGGTGCGCTGCGTGGGGGTGAGTTCACCGCCGGGTGGGCGTCTGCGGCTTGCCGAGGTGCCCCGGGGGCCAGCGCCCGTGTAGCCACGGTCAGTGAGGATCGGGACGCCTTGTCGCTGCAGATCCGGACGATCTTGCCTCCAGGGCAAGCATCCGGGCCGTCTCCTCGTTCCCCAGGCCGTAGCCCCAAGGCCTGCCTCAGGTCCTTCGGGAGGCCCCTGAGCGTCGCGTCGAGACCGTCGAGGTCTCGTCAAAGCGTGCCGTTTCAGCCCTTCCTGGCGCCACCTCGGGCTCATGGCGCTCCTCATCGTCACGGGCCCTCGGTCTCCTGCGGGTCACGCAGTGCGAGCCATCGGGGTGCCCTCACGTGGCTCGTACTCATCCTCGACCTCGACCAGCCGCCACGCAGGGTGGAAGTCGCGATGGCCGTCGTACGCCGCAACGAGTGCGTGGATCACCGGGCTACGGAAATCCCGCGAGAGTCCGGCCCACAACTTCCCTGCCGCCCTCTTCCAGAGGACGCGCTCCTCGTTGTCCGCCACCCTCCGCGGGAACTCCTCCACCCAGTCCATGAGCCGGCGCTTCGCCTCGACGTCGGCGAGGACCTGGGCCTGCAACTTTGCCGCATCCTGGTTCTTGCCGGGCTTCAGTGCGCGAGCCGCGGTTTCGTCCTCGTGAAGACGGGCCCAGAGGAACTGCATCATGGCCGCGAATTCGTCGTCTCTCATCGCATTACCCCCTATTCGGCGTTGAGAGGCCATCATCCACCACAGTCCGTGAGCTTTTTCAGCGTGGGCCACTGTGTGACGCAGGTGAGGTGGTATAGGGGGTGCAACGCCCGAGGGTCCTGTGCCGTTGAGGGAGGCGTTCGAAGTCGCAACCCATCGGCGCTCGCGGGGCCGGGTCGTGGTGTCGGACTGGCGGCACCCCTGCCGACGGCCGTCATTCCTGCCCAGCAGCATCCCACCGTCCTTGCCATGACCGAGCCGTGAAACAAGACGGATCCGGCCTGTCGGTGGGGCACGGTAAAGTCGGCCAGGGGATTTCGCCGTGAACAAGGCGAGAAGCGGACAGCGGAGGTCGGACGGTGACGGCAGCAGGATCGCGTCCGGTGCCCAAGCCCGGACCGCCGCGTCCGGCGCAGCAGTGGTTCCAGGATCGGCCATCGCCGTACCCCTGGGAGCAGGATGCTCTCGACCATGTACGTCGCCTGATGCCTGCCGCCGAGCCTTATCGTGCCTGGGCCACGTTCTCCTTCACAGCGCAGTCGGGCCGTATCAACGAGTGCGACCTGCTGATCGCGGTGCCCGCGGGTTTGTACCTGGTCGAGATCAAGAGCCATCCAGGGCGGCTGGAGAACAACGGATCCACCTGGAACTTCCGAGGCTCCGACCGCACCAGGACGATCAACAACCCGCTCCACTTCAACGACGCCAAGTCGAAGGACCTCAAGAGCAGACTCCTTTGGGCGGCGCGCAAGTTGGGCATCCCCGAGCGCTCCGTGCCACGCGTGGAACCGGCGATTTTCCTCTCGGCTCCGGACCTCGAGAGCCATCTTGACGATGTCCAGAGAGTCAAGGTTTACGGGCGCGACGACCGCCGTACCGGTCTGAAGCGCATCTGGCAGGAGTTCCTCGGGCTGCCGCCGGATCGCCCCGACCGTCGCATCACGCCCGACTTCTCCCGGGACACTCTGCCGCGTCTGCTGAAGGCCATCGGCGTGCAGCAGTCCACGGCCCATCTCCGGTTCGGCGACGCCTGGAAACTGCAGCCGCATCCCCTGGACCGCGGGCAGTCCTGGGAGGACCGCCTGGCAACGCGCGACGACGGACTTGTCCAGGAGGAGGGCCGCGTCCGCATTTACCTGGTCGGCCACATGGCCACCGAGGCGGCGAAGAAGTCGACCGATCGCGCGGCCCGCCGTGAGTACCAGGTACTGCAGGGCATCACGCACCGCGGGATCGTCGAGGCCGTCGAGATCCGGGAGCACCAAGGCGGACCGGCGATCCTCTTCCGTCACAAGCACACGGACCTCCGGCTTGACCAGTATCTGGCCACCTACGGTGGCAAGCTCACCCCCGAGATCCGCCTCGATCTCGTACGGCAGCTCGCCGAAGCGGTCCGCTACGCGCACAATCGCGCCCTCTACCACCGGGCCCTGGCGGCCAGTTCCGTCTACGTCTCCTTCCGCTCCGACGGGACGCGCCCCGAACTGCGCATCACCGACTGGCAGACAGCGGCCCGTGACTTCGACAGCAACGCCACCTTCTTCCGGTCCATCGGCGGCTCAGCGCTCGACGCCGCTCTTATCGAGGACGCGGCCCGCCTCTATCTCGCCCCCGAGACCGACCAGCCGTACGCCGATCCGGCCGATCTGGACATGTTCGGGCTCGGCGCGGTCGCGTATCTGATCCTCACCGGCCAGCCTCCCGCCACGCAGCGAAGTGCCCTGAGTGAGCGGCTGCGCACCGACTCGGGCCTGCATCTGTACGCGGTCGCCGACGGCTTCTCGGACGCGCTCGACGAGCTGGTCTTCAAGGCGACTCGCTCCGACGTCAACGAACGCCTCGGCTCAGCCGAAGAGTTCCTCGACCTGCTGGACAGGGCAGAACGTGCCAGCGTGCTGCCGGAGGCGCCCACCGCCGTCGGCGTCGACCCGCTGGAGGCACTACCCGGCCAGTCGCTCGACGCGGAATGGTCCGTACGGCGTGTCCTCGGCACCGGCGCCACGGCCCGCGCCCTTCTCGTGGAGCGTGCGGTCGAGGACGAGGACGGTCACGTACAGATCGACGAGTGGGTCTTCAAGGTCGCCCTGGACGAGCAGAAAGCGGAACGGCTGCGTGCCGAGGCGGGCGTCCTCAAGGAGGTGGGCGGCGGAGCGATCGTGCAGCTGCGGGGCGAGGGGCTGCGCGAGATCGGTGGACGGACCGTCCTGCAGCTCGAGTACGCCGGTGAGCAGTCCCTGGGTGCCCGGCTCCGCGGCAAGGGCAAGCTGACCTACCACGAGCTGGAGCGCTTCGGCGACGACCTTTTCAGGGCGATGGACCAGCTGGCCGCCAACGGAGTCCTGCACCGCGACCTGAAGCCCGACAACTTCGGTATCCACCACAGCAAGGACCGCATCTGGCGTCTGAAGCTGTTCGACTTCTCCCTCGCCGACGCCTCCGAGCGTGACATCAAGGCGGGCACGCGCGGCTACCTCGACCCGTTCCTCGGTTCCCTGCGGCGCCCGTACTACGACGACCACGCCGAGCGGTACGCGGCGGCCGTCACCCTGCACGAGATGGCCGGCGGAGAGCGCCCCATGTGGGGCGACGGACAGGTGGACCCGCTCACCAACGAGTCAGCCGAGCTGTACATCGCCTCGGAGTTGTTCGAGCCGGCCCTCAGCGACGGCCTCACGTCCTTCTTCCGACGGGCGTTGCACCGCGATACCGAGCACCGCTTCGACACGTTGCGGCAGATGCACGACGAGTGGCGCGAGGTGTTCCGGGCGGCCGACGCGACCAAGCCGGCCACCACCCCGGCCACGGTCGGCACCCAGGCCGAAGACGCCGAGGAGGCCCGCGACGCCGCCGCGGAGGCCGCGGACGCGGAGACTCTGCTGGAGGCAGCGGGCCTGTCACCCCGGGCCGTGTCCGTCGCGCACGGGCTGGGTGCCACCAAGGTGGGGGAACTGCTCAACGTCCAGCCGTACGCGATCTCGAAGGCGCGGGGCGCCGGTGCGCTGGTACGCAAGGAACTCAACCGGCGCCGCAAGCAGTGGGCGGTCGCCCTGCGGCAGCCCGGCGGGGCCGATGCCCGACCTGCCGTACCGGCCGCGCGCAGGGACGGCGACTCCGACACGGACGGGCCGCTGGTCCTGTCGATAGACGATATGGCCGCCCGGCTCACCCCTGAGCCCGGTCGCAAGGGTTCCCACCGTGCGTCCGTGGTCCGGCTCACGCTGGGCCTGCCGCCCGAGGAGGGCGGGCTGTCGCCGTTGGGCCCCTGGCCGGTCCAGGCCCGCGTCGCCGACCACCTCAAGATCAAGCAGCCGCCGGTCTCCCGTCATCACCGCGTCGAGATCAAGCAGTGGGCCGAGGTGGACTGGCTGGGGCGGGTGCGCGACGAGCTCGTCGAGATCGTGACGGCGGCCGGGCGAGTCATGACCGCCCAGGAGGCCGCCGCCGAGCTGCGCGTCCGGCACGGCGCGGGCGACGACACGCCCGAACGCACGCTCGCGAGGGCGCTGGCCGTCGTACGGGCCGCCACCGAGGCCGAGTTGTGGGACGGCGAGGGCGCGGAGCAGCACGAGCCGCGCCTGGCCGTGCACCGGCGAGGAGACACCGTACTGATCGCTGGGGAGTCGCTGCCCGGGACAGACGACCCCAGCCCCCGCGAACTGGCCGACTATGCGGCCGAGTTGGGGACGGAGGCGGAACGTCTGGCACGTCAGGAGCCGCTGCCGGGGCGGGCCGCGGTGGTCCGCGACCTGCGTGCGGTGCCCGCCCCGGAGGGCTTCGCCCCGCTCGCGGACACCCGGTTGGTCGCCCTCGCAGCCGCTGTCGCCGTGGGGACCGAGGCCACTCCGCGCCTTGAGCTGTATCCCCGTGACCTCAGCCTGGACCGCGCCCTGCGGATCTCGCAGGCAGGGGCGGGGGTGCGACGGGACCGCGGCATCACGGTCGCCGAGTTGCTGGCCAGGCTGCGCGCGCGGTTCCCGGTGCTCGACGCGCTCTCCGGGGATCGGGAGCCGACGTACGTCGAGCTGGAGGACCCGCTCCGGGAGGCGCGCTTCGAGCTCCGGTACGACACCAAGCTGGAGCGGTTCTTCCCGCCGGCCCTGGAGGCGGTCGGCCAGTGGACGTCCACCGGGACGGGCACCAGCTACCTGTCACCCGGGCATGGCGTCCCGGCGGTCGCGGAGGTGGACGGGGATCCGCATGCCGCCACCCGTGCCAGGCTCGCCTCCTGCGTGCAGCGCGGTGGGTTCCTCGCGCTGACGGTGAAGGGCAGCCGGCTGCCGGGTGCCGCCGAGGCGGTGGCCGCGGCGTTCCCCATCGAACGTGTCGACCTGGGGCGGGAGTTCCTCGCCGAGTTCCGCGCGCTGGCGGCGGAGAAGGGGCAGGACTGGGAGAAGGTCCTGCGCGCCGACGCGGGCTCCGCGCCGGGGCACATCAAGCGGGGCCTGGCTTCGTTCGTACGCGCGGTGTGGGTGCGTCTGGAGGCTGCCCTGCTGGAGCGGGCCGCAGCGCCGCGTACGGTCCTCTTCCTGCATGACGCGGGGTTGCTCGCCCGGTACTGGGACGAGGGCGGTCACGACCTCCTGGTCCGGCTGCAGACGGCGGCTCGCCGACCGGCCGACGACCCGCACGGGCTGTGGCTGCTCTGCCCCGTGGACACGCGGACGCAGGTCCCTCACCTGGACGGGCGGACGGTCGAGGTGATCGGCGGGGACGGGGAACGGGCGTACCTCGACGGCGACTTCCTGGCGGCGGTGGCTGCGGCTGCGGCCTAGACCCGCGCCCACCGCCAAGGGGTGCGCGGGCCCAGCCGGTCGTCAGTGGGCGCGCCTGGAAACGCCGCCCTTGCGGCCGATTCCGAAGGCCAGGCGGTAGACGTCGGGGATGTCGACCGCGTAGTCGCGCAAGTCGGTGGCGCCCGCCGCGCGCCGTGTCATCACGCCGAGCCTTTCCAACTCGTCGATCAGCTCACGGTGGTTGTCGACGTCCTCGGGGCCGCTGCCCTGCGAGCCGTTCGCCAGAACCTCGCGCAGCTTCACGGAGAGGGAGGCGTCCCGCCAGTAGGCGAGGACCACGGACGGCTGCATCGGCACCTGGCCGCCCCGCAGTTGCTCCACGGCGACCGCGGCCCAGCGGATGTCCTCCGTGATCTCGTCCACGCGGATCTGGGAAGCGGTACTCACGGACGCCCGGATGGCGTCGTAGTGGAGAGCGTGCTCGTGCGTGGGATGCCGGTCCCGGGTGATTGTCGCCGCGGTGGAGACGGCCTGGAGCAGAGTGCGCGGACTCACCTGGCCCCGGCCGTCCTGAAGGTGGTTGGGAAGCCAGGTGTACGTGTAGCCGCGGCGGTGGCTCGTGCCCATGTACTGGCCGGCCATCGTGACGAACAGCTCGTGTTGGCGTTGTGGAGTCGCGATGACGTCGACGGGGGCGATGAACCGGCCTTCGCCCTCCCTGTTCCAACTGCCGGTCTCCACCCGGAACTTCTCGGCCTCGGGGATGGGGTGATTGCCGAGCTGGTGGTAGAGCAGGCCGTACAGGTTTTCCGTGGTCCAGGTCAGCTCGGTCGCGTTGGCGCCGAGTTTCGAGGCGTCGGGGAAGTGCTTGGGGGCACTCTCGTACATGTCTGGGCGGACGAAAATCTTCGCCCGGATAGCGCTGGTGCTCATCCGGAGGTCCAGCGCCACCTCGAAGAGGCCGGACACCAGCCGGTCGACGACCGGCCGGTCGTTGTGGAGGTGCTCCAGGGCGTCGAAGATCAGCAGGAGGGTGCGGCCGCTCTTGCGGGCCTCCTGGTCGATCGTCCACAGGGCGCGTTCGTAGGACTCCATGTGGTCGGCGACCCAGCGGACGCGTTTGTCCCAGCCTTCGATGCGCAGGATCTCCGGGGCCCGGAGTCCGGTCAGGACGACCGCGGACCAGAGGTGCTGAGGTGTGACTCGGGGATCCTCCAGCAGCTTGCTGATGACGTTCTTGCTGGGGTGGTACAGGTTGGGCTCGCCGCCCTTCGCGTGGCCCGTGGCGACCGTCATCCGGTCCAGCCGGGGCATCATGTACGAGGCCGCCGCGATCTCGCGCATCCGGTCGTCGCTCAGAACCTTGGTCCACACGGTCTTACCGGAACCGCGTGCGCCGCGCACCACCGTCACGTCGGGGTCCAGAGCGCGCCGGTGGCTCGACGGAGTGAACAGCCGTGTGACGTCGGGGCTCACGGTGTCGGCGTCGAAGGCGCTGCCGGGGGCGGTGGCAAGCAGTGTCCGGTACTCGTCGGTGGACAGCGGGTCCGTCATGACAGCTCCTCGCTCGGGAAGACGAGTTGTTCGACCTCTTTGAGGAACCTCTTGTACGCGGCTTCCACGAAGGGCAGTTCGGGCCAGTCGCGGTCTTGGAGCGGGTCGAGGCCGATCAGGTCGTGGCTGAAGAGGATCGGGATGGGCGTGTGCGGGGCCTGGTTGTCTTCCAGAGCTGGGTGGTACGCCTCCAGGTCCGCGCCCTCCGCGTCGTCGTAGAGCGTGTCGGCGAACATCTTCTGGGCGTTGTCGCGGAGCTTGTGCAGGCGCTGTATGTCCCCGGCGGACCGGAACATGGCGGCCACGATACGGAGGCGCTCGCGCAGGTCGACCGCCCGGTCCGGATGCTGCTTCCACTGGGAGAGCAGCATGCCGTAGCCGTACCAGGTGGACGGGTTGTCGACGGCGAAGAGGAGGGAGAGCCCGCTGAGCTGGGTGAGGGTGACGGCGGCGATGTCGTGAATGCCGGCGCGGCTGTCGAGCAGGACCACGTCCGGCTGCCGCGAAATCCCGGCCACCTGGGCCTCGCAGGCGGCGATGGCCTCCTCCAGCCGTACGCAGAACGGCTTGGGGGCGCCGCCCGGTTCGGCGGCCGGCAGGTCGCTGTAGATGCGGTTCAGCTTCGCGAGGTAGTCATAGTCGTCGCGGGGACGGCCTCCGGCGGGCGCCAGCCAGATCTCGCCGTTGCCCTGGGCGGGCACGAAGAAAGAGCTCTGAGTGACGAGTTCCAGCCCTTCGGCGTTGCCGACGCCGGCTTCGACCAGGTGATCGACGATGCCGTGATCGGGTAGTTCGTCGAAGCTGTGCAGGAGCGAGGAGACTCCCGGGGACTCCAGGTCAAGGTCGACTACGAGTACGCAGTGGCCCTTGTCGGCGAGGTGGCGTGCGAGGACGGCAGTGGCGGTGGAGCGCCCGACGCCGCCCTTGAACCCGTACAGGGCGACGCGTCGCTCTCGCACCTCGGGCCGCGGCGAAGCGCCCGGTGCGGCCTCCCGGGCCCAGTCGGCGCCCACAACGGTCCGTTCGAGTACGGCGACCCGGCCGCGGCTTCCCGGCTCGCCCTCGTCCTGCACGATGAGTTCGGGAGAGGCGAAGAACATTTCCGGCGCGAACATCGTGGACGCGACCTGGACGGGCTGTGAGCCTGCGAAGGCCTGGGTGTCGCGTCGGAACTCCTCCGTGAGCGACGCCAGTTCCTCGGCAGACAGCGGCTCGTCCTCGTCGTCGAGGAGGAGCGACGCACGCCCGAACAGGTCGCGTACGAGCACGGTGTCCCGGCCGGTTGCGGCGGCTCGGTGGGCGTGGCCTAGGGCGGCGGTCCACGCGGCGTCGAATCGGGTGGGGTTCATGGGGTGGGCGCCTGCTTTTCCACTTCGGCTGCGTCTTCTGCTCGGGCTGCTTGCTTGGGCTACTTCGCCTGCTGGTAGGCGGCGATGACGGTACGGGCCGCGGCGAGGTGACGTTTCACGCGCTGCTCGGATATCTGGCCGCTGTCACGGTAGCGGTGGGCCACGTCCCACTCGTCGGTGGATTCCCGGAAGGGGTTCTTCTGGGGGATCTGCGCGAGGACAGTGGCGCCACGGTGGCCGTTGGCGAGCAGGAGGAGTTGGTCCCAGACGCGCGGCAGGTGACCGTGCTCGGAGGCCTTCCGCACCTTCTCGGCCTGTCTGTTGCTCTGTGTCGGTGTGTTCCTGATCGCGGGGCTGTACGGAATGCCGAGCGGGGAGTCCTGTCGGGAACCGAAGAAGTCGAGGAGCATCGCCTTGATGGCGCACTCGGCGGCGATCCCAGCGAGATGGTCGGCGGAGCCGAAGAGCTGGGGCGAGGTGGCGAGTTGCGTTGCCGCGTCGAAGTGGCAGCGGCCCACCTCTAAGAAAGAGTGTTGGTGGGCGGGTGCGGGTGCCGGCGTGGATGCCGCGGGTGTGTTCGGGGCCGCCGGGACCGGAGGAGGTGTCTGAGCCGTCACGGTGATCACCTTAGCGGCGTGATCATGGCAGATGAGAGTACTTTGCGATGACTCCTGCGGGATCTGTTGCGGTCCACGGTGCTGGCAGGATTGGGATGCGAAACCGTATGGCGATGTGCGGTGGGTGACGTGGTGCTGCGAGAGGGATGCGAAGAGTGACGGTCACGGGCCAGGATGCGCGGGCGGCGCTGGACCAGGCGGCGCTGCTGAAGGATCTGCGGCGGCAGGTCGTTGTTCTTGAGGACGATCTGCGGGCCCGTAGTGAGTCCGAGGAGGAGTACCGCGTCCGGCTGGAGTCCGAGTACCGGCGGGCTCGGGAGGCGCAGCGTACGGCGGCGACGTATGGGGCGTGGCGGGACGAGCGGGTGACTCAGGCTGCGGTGGCTTGGGTGCTGGCCTGTGTCTTCGTACGATTCTGTGAGGATCACGGCCTGATTGAGGCGCCGTTCATCGCCGGGCCGGGGGAGCGGTTGGTCGAGGCGGAGGAGCGGCACGAGGCGCACTTCCGTGAGCATCCTGATCACAACGACCGTGACTGGCTGCTTGCGGCGTTCGAGCATCTTGTGGGCGCCCATGAGACGGTGGCCGGTCTCTTCGACCGGGCGCACAATCCGCTGTGGGAGTTGATGCCGAGCTATGAGGCCGCGACGGAGTTGTTGCGGTTCTGGCGGCGGTGGGACGCGGACGGGCGGATCGTTTACGACTTCTCGTATCTGGGCTGGGATACGCGGTTCCTTGGTGACCTGTATCAGGACCTGAGTGACCACGCCCGGAAGACGTACGCGCTGTTGCAGACGCCGGAGTTCGTCGAGGAGTTCATTCTCGATCTGACGCTGGAGCCGGCCGTCGCGGAGTTCGGGCTGGACCCCGTGATGGAGGGGCTGGGGGGCGTTGAGCGGCGCGGGCTGCGGACGATCGACCCCGCGTGCGGGTCCGGGCACTTCCTGCTGGGCATCTTCGAGCGGCTCGTGGAGAAGTGGCGGGAGGCGGAGCCGGGCGCGGATGAGTGGTCGGTGGTGCGGAGGGCTCTGGAGTCCGTTCACGGGTGCGACAAGAATCCCTTCGCGGTGAGTATCGCTCGGTTCCGGTTGTTGGTTGCGGCTATGCGGGCTGCGGGGGCTGAGCGGCTAGCGGATGCGCCGGTGTTTCCCATCAATGTGGCTGTGGGGGACTCGTTGCTTCATGGGCGGGATGCGGCGGGTATTCAGACGGATTTGGGGACGTTGTTCACGGAAGTGGAGGGGGGTGACTCTGGGGGTGGGGGCGCTTTTGCTTACTCGACTGAAGATGTGAGGGGGTTCGCCCTCGAGGTTGACCTACTGGGGCGCGGGTCGTATCACGTAGTGGTGGGGAATCCGCCGTATATCACGGTGAAGGATGATCAGGAGAAGAAGAACTATAAGAAGGGTTACGACGCCTGTACAGGGCTATTTGCTTTGTCTGTTCCATTCGCGCAGCGGCTATTTGAACTTGCGGTGAAGGGTGCCGGCGGGAGTAAGGGTGGTGGTGGGTTTGTCGGGCAGATCACTGCAAACTCCTTCATGAAGCGTGAGTTCGGTAAGAAACTAATTGAGGTGGTCTTCCGGGAGCGAGTCGAGCTCTCGCATGTCATCGACACGTCAGGAGCGTTTATCCCGGGGCATGGGACGCCTACGGTGATCCTGGTAGGGCGGAACCGGGTACCTAGTGACAGCCGGGAGATCCGGGCGGTACTCGGAGTGCGTGGAGAGCCGTCACAGCCAGTCATCGCCTCTAGCGGTGTCGTCTGGCGAGCTATTGCTGAGCAGGTTGGGAAACCAGGTAGCGAGTCTGACTGGGTATCCGTGGCCGACTTGGCTCGGGAACGGTTCGCTCACGCGCCCTGGTCGCTGAGCGGAGGTGCTGCTGCTGATGTGTTTTCACGTCTGGCAACGCAGGAGCGGACCTTGCTTGCGACTCGCGTGCGGCTCATCGGGCGCACCACTCATACGGGGGCGGATGAGGCGTACTTTGCCCCGCCGGGTAACTGGGTGCGCTTTGGTGTCGGCACTTCGCGGGTGGTTCCGCTTGTGGAAGGCAACGTAATCAGAGACTGGGACCTGTCTCCCGAAACAGAAGCACTCTTTCCGTACTCAAAGGAACTGATTGCCGATCTCTCTGACCCCGCTTCGGGGCGGCTTCTCTGGCAGCATCGGAGCATCTTGAGGAGGCGAAGGGAGCCGGGTGGTACGCACGAAGAAATCGGCTTGACTTGGTTTGAGTGGAGTCGTTGGCATCCGGAGCGCTTTGCGATTCCGCTAGGAATCGCGTTTGCGTTTGTAGCGACACATAACCATTTCGTGCTGGACCGTGGCGGGAAGGTGTTTAACCGTTCCGCGCCGGTGATCAAGTTGCCGGAGGGGACGGGGGAGGATGAGCATCTGGAGTTGTTGGGAGTTCTGAACTCGTCGACGGCTTGCTTCTGGTTGAAGCAGGTGAGCCACGACAAGGGGAGCCAGTCAGGTACGGGCGGGTTCATGCATGATGAATGGGAGAGGTTTTATGAGTTTACTGGAACGAAGCTCCAGGAATTCCCATTGCCTGAAGATTTGCCGCTAGTCCTGGGGCGCGTGTTGGACTCCCTAGCCCAGGAACTGGCCAAGGTTGAGCCCTCGACACTTAGCGATGAGGAAGTTCCTAATCGTGCTGCTCTCAACGCTGCCTGCATCGAAAATACCCGTCTTCGTGAACGCATGATTGCCCTACAAGAGGAGCTGGACTGGCAGGTGTATGGGCTGTACGGTCTGCTGTCCGAGACTGACGTGGCGCGGGTCGCTCCATCGTCGTCGACCCAGATGGCTATTCCCGAAGTGCGCCTCGGTGAGCGAGCCTTTGAGATCGTGCTGGCGCGGAAGGTGGCTCATGGAGATACGGATACCGTATGGTTTGATCGGCATGGATCTGAGCCTATTACTGAAATCCCGAAACGCTGGCCGGCCTCGTATCGCAATATTGTCCAAGCTCGTATCGATCTAATCGAGAGCAGGCGAGACATTGGGCTTATTGAGCGGTCTGAGTTCAAGCGGCGGTGGTCCGTCGAGCCTTGGGAGAAGAAGGAGAAGGCTGCTCTGCGCGCCTGGTTGCTGGACAGGTGTGAGGACCCATCGCTGTGGTTCAGCCTGCGTGACAGTGTGAAGCAGCCTCGCACACTGACGGTCAACCAGCTTGCGGATGCCTTGAGCTCCGATTCGGACTTCAACGCCGTTGCCATGCTGTACGCGAGCGATCACCTCAAGAAGCCGGACCTCCCACTCGGGCAGGTGCTGACAGAGGTTGTTGCCGATGAGCACGTGCCGTATCTCGCGGCCTTGCGCTATAAGGATTCTGGTCTCCGTAAGCGTGCGCAGTGGGAAAAGGTTTGGGAGCAGCAGCGGGAGGAAGACCGCAGTGGGCAGCGGCTGGACATCCCGGCACCGCCCAAGTACACGTCGGCTGACTTTCTTAAAGTTTCCTACTGGTCTAACCGCGGTAGGCTCGACGTACCAAAGGAGCGGTTCATTTCTTACGTGGAAGCCAGCCCCGACGCGGACCCAACAGTTCTGCTCGGGTGGGCCGGATGGGATCACAAGGATCAGGCCCAGGCGCTCATCAACCTCATTGAGGACCGTACGGAGCAGAGCGGTTGGGACACCGAGCGGCTCACGCCGTTGCTTGGCGGGCTGTACGAGGTCATGCCCTGGGTGCGGCAGTGGCACGGTGAGTACGACGCCGAGTGGGAGTCCGTGCCGGCGGAGGACTGCGATGCCTTCCTTGATGAGCAGCTGGGCAAGCATCGGCTCAGCGCGACGGATCTCAAGGCATGGCGGCCCGTGAAGCGGGCGCGAGGGCGTAAGGCCGCCGCCTCGAAGAAGGCGAGTGCCCCGGAGCAGCCCGCCCTCGACATCGAGTAGGCACAACGTGGCAGCAGGGCTGACGGAGTCCAGAACCTCGGCAGCCCCACGGGCGTTGGGCGAGCGGTGTCAGACTCGGGCGTCTGCCGCGTACGCGACGAAAATCGACCACGTGGTCCGGGAGAGGGCGAGCTGTCCGCCCTCCTTGTCCTTGGAGTCCCGCACGCGGACGGCCTCAGGGCAGTCGGCGAGCTCAACGCAGTTGTCCCCCTCGCTACCGCTGTAGCTGCTCTTGAACCACGCCGGTTCGGTGGTGGTCATAGCGCTCCTCGCATGTGTTCCAGCAGGCTCACCGTGGCCCTGCAATCGAGGGCCTGCGCACGCAGCTTGCCATAGCGCTGGAGCAGGACGCTCACGTCCTTCGATGCCGTGATCAGAGTGCTCGAACGCTGACCCTCGGTGTAGCCGATCCACTGGTTGTCGGGAGTCTCCGCCAGGTACATCTGGCCGTCAACGCCCACGTGGTCCTCCTGTCGGAGGGTCATGAGCTGGATCTCCACGTTGCGGAGCTTCCCGACCTCCAGGAGATGGTCGATGAGGGCACTCGTTACGCCCACTCCACCCACCCGCCGTTCCAACAGCGCCTGTTCGATGACGAAGCTGAAGGCCGTGTTCGGCTTCTGCGTCAGGAGCTGCTGTCGCTCAAGCCGGGCCGCAGTCTCACGTTCCAGTTGCTCCTCGGTGACCGGCGGCAACCTCCGATCAAAGATCGCCCGGATGTAGGTCTCTGGCTGCAACAACCCAGGAATGGCCCGGCACTCATATGCATAAGGCGAGATCGCCTCCTCCTCGATCCCCGCCCACTGCACAAACCACGAGGCCAGCCCCTGCCTCCGCGTCAAATGCCGCGCCGCCGCCTTGAGCACCCTCGGTGCCTCAAGGGCCGCCCCGGCCCGCTCGATGAACCTCACCGACGGGAACCGTTTCCCCTGCTCCAGCTTGGCCACCGCATGCACCGAGTACCGCACCAGCGGCGCGAACTCCTCCTGTGTCAGACCCGCTTCCTCCCGCAACGCCTTCAGGACCGCGCCGAAGCTCTTGAGGCCGTCCGACACTTCCGGTTCACTGCTCGCGATGCCGTCCAACACGCCCGGCCCACCTCCCACGTACGCCACCGGGACATCAATCCACCCAGGGTTACGGACCGTCACTCACCCTGTCCACTCAGTGAACCCACCCAGTTGCGGCTGTACCAGTGTCGTGCCTGTTGAGGCACTCTCCCTCCCGCGACGCTGGACCGCATGACCACACCTCAGGCCCAACCAGTCGTCACCGTACGTATGTTCTTCCAGCGGCTCAGCGCCACCCGGCGCGGCGCCCGCCTCGCCCGCCACCTCGCCACGCATCAACTCGACGTCTGGGGCATCCCGTTCGGCTCGGACCTCTCCGACGCCGTGGCCCTCGCCGTCGCCGAACTGGCCTCCAATGCTGTACTCCACGCACGCGTACCGGGCCGGGACTTCGCCCTCTGCCTTGAGCACCGTGCGGACGCGCTCCGCATCGAGGTCGCCGACGCCCGAGGCGACCGCAGCCCTGTCGCCGCAGCGCCGACGACCACAGACACGACGACCGACTACGACCACGGTCGTGGTCTCGTCATCGTCGATGCCCTGGCCTCCCGTTGGGGCGTCACCGACCGCCCCGGGCCCGGCAAGATCGTCTGGGCCGAGATCGACCTCCGCCGAAGCTGAAATACCACCAGTAACCGTCACGGCGTCGGAACCGCCGGCGGGCTCGCCCGCTGCCAGTAATGCAGCACCGGAGGATGCGCTACCTCCTCCGCAAGATCGGAGGTCAGAAGATGATGCCGGGCGACCGCGTCATCGACGATCTGCCGCCACCACTCCAGCCGGTCCCGGCCCGCGTCGGCCGAGATCAACTCGTCGTGCAGCGCGTACAACTCGCACGTGTTGTGCCGCTGCGACTCCCGCACATCGGCGTTGCTCTCGCTGAACCGCGACAACTCCGCGCCCTCGCACACCGCGCACCCGCACGTCCACGGATCGACGCGCGTGAACCAGTTCTGGAGCACCTCCACCCGGTGGTACTTCAGCAACTCACGGACGAGCACCACCGGATACGGCCGCCAGCCCCGGCCCTTGCGGCGCGGGTCCATGCCGTGACGGAGCATGGCGGTGACCCCCACCGCCGTGCCCAGCGCCCCGTGCGCCAGCGCGTCGAACGCCGCCAGGTCGGTGCGCCACAGCAGCATGCGCGGGCACGACCGGCACAGCACGCGCAGTCCCTCGGCCACACCCACCCGCTCCAACGGGTCCTTATAGTGCTGCATGATCAGCGCCACGGGATGCCGGCTGGCCCGTACCGCCTTCACCAGGTGCAGCAGCGACTCGTCCTGCAGCCAGCGGTAGCTGCACGGCAGCAGGACGACCGTGTCCGTCCGCTGCAGCCGGTTGGCCTGGGTGATCACCGCACGCAGGACGCGGGCGTCGCCGTCCTCGTCCGGTGGTATGAAGCAGGTCGGGGTCACCGCGAACGCCGCCTTGTTGGCCAGCTGGCCGTTCAGGACCTCTTCCAGACCGGAGAAGTCGAGCGCGTGCCAGCCGTCGGCCGCCTGATAGCCGAAGGGCCGGTCGACGGTCGCGATCCGGTGCTCGTGGCCGCCGTAGTCGACGGCCACGACCGTGTCCGGGTAGCTGTTGCGTATGTTCCGGCACCGCGACGCCGCATCGACACCGGTGAGAAGCAGGCCGCCGGCGTTTCCGTCGATGTGCGGCAGCAGGCCGATCGCCGACCTGTCGTTCACCATGATCAGTAACCGGTCGCGCAGTAAGCCTTCGATCCCGTCGCCCCCCATGGGGTCCCCCTCAGGGTCATGAAGCACGTCCCGCTGGTCACGAGTGTCGGAGCCGGTCGAAAAGGAGCGCAAGACGGTCGTATGCGGGCGTAAGCGGTTCTCGGCCAGGCCGTCGGCAGGGCCGCGTCCAGGTGAATGTCACGGTGAGGTGCCCATCTGTTGCGTTCCGCGATGATTTCGTCCGTGCGAGTCGCTCAACGTGACACTCACGTCACGGAACTTGCGCCTGGCCTGGGCACAAGGCATGGCAAGACTGGCAAGATTGGATGTCGCGCGTGAGATCAGCGCGCTCCGATTGCTGCCGAGCGAGGGAACGAGAGCCGGATGCCCACCAGCGAGCTCTTCCTGAAGGATGTCATCGACATCAAGGAAGACGTCCATGCCGGCGATTTCAAGGTCGAGCTGTCCGGTGGGTTCACCGAAACCGATGCCCGCGTCGCGGAGTACGTGGTCACCGAGCAGCTACAAGGGGCCTTCCGGAGCGCGCTCGGGCTGGTCGGGGCGGCGGTCAGGTCGGGGAACTCGCACGCCGCCTACCTGCACGGATCGTTCGGTGCCGGTAAGAGCCACTTCCTGACCGTGCTGCACGCCGTCCTGAACAACAACGCGGCGGCCCGCTCCAAGCCCCGGTTGCAGGAGGTCATCGCTGAGCACGACGACTGGCTGCGCGACAGCCGGTTCCTCATGGTGCCGTACCACCTCGTTGGCTCCACGGACCTCGATTCGGCCATCCTCGGCGGGTACGTGCACGCGGTGCGCTCCCAGCACTCGGACAAGCCGACCCCCGCCGTCTACCGGGCCGACTCCGCGCTCGTGGACGCGCGCAGGCAGCGGGAGTTCCTCGCTGACGACGCGAAGTTCGTGCAGTGGCTCGGGGACGGGGCCGCCGCGGTGGCTCCAGGCGGTGGTGCCGTCGGCGCGGACGGCGATGACGACGACCTCGACCTGCTCGACGCGGACGACGCGGCCCCGGCGGCGGGCAGCTGGACCTCCGCCGACCTGAACCGTGCCTTCGACGCGCCCGCCGGAGACCCGTACCGCGAGGCGCTCGTGTCCGCGCTGCTCTCCGGGCCCATGGCTGCGTACGCGCAGGGCGCCCGCGGCGACAAGGACGCCTTCGTGCCGCTGGAGAACGGGCTGTCCGTCATTTCCCGGCACGCCAAGTCCCTCAACTACGACGGCATCGTGCTGTTCCTCGACGAGTTGATCCTGTGGCTCCAGGCGCACATGGGCGAGCAGGACTTCGTGCGCGACCAGGTGCAGCGGCTGGTCAAGCTGATCGAGTCCGGGGACACCGACCGGCCTGTGCCGATCGTGTCCTTCATCTCGCGTCAGCGTGACCTGTCGCAGCTCATCGGCTCCGACGTGGCAGGCGCCGAGGTGCAGAACCTGGAGCAGCAGATCGAGTATCTGGCCGGACGCGTTGACGTCGTGAACCTGGAGGACAGCAACCTCGTCGAGATCATCAAGCGCCGTGTGCTGGAGCCGAAGCCCGGGATGGAGTCGGCCCGCGACGAGGCGTTCACGCTCGTCGAGTCGTCCAAGGACGAGGTCCGGCAGGTGCTGCTCGACGCCCACGGGCGGACCTCGGCGACCTGGGACGACTTCCGCACCCTGTACCCGCTGTCACCCGCGCTGCTCAACGTCCTCGTGGACCTCTCCGGAGCGCTCCAGCGGGAACGCACCGGTCTGAAGCTCGTCCAGGAACTGCTACGGCGCCGTCGCGACGACCTGAAGATGGGGGAGCTGATCCCGCTCGGCGACCTGTGGGACGTCATCGCGTCGGGCACCGGCGAGGCGTTCACCGCCAAGCTGCGCCGGGAGTCCGAGATCGCGCACCGCTTCCACGCGCGCGTACGGGCCCATCTACTGGAGAAGTACGGGTCAGTCGACGATCCGCGCTACCGGCGGGACGACCGGCTCGTCAAAACGCTTCTGCTCGGCGCGCTCGCACCCAATGTGCCCGCTCTGGCACGGCTGACCGGCGGACGGCTAGCCGCGCTCAACCACGGCACGATCCGGGCACGGGTGGGATCGGCGGGATCGATCGCGGTGAAGGCGCTGCGGGACCTCCAGGCCCAGGGATTCGGAGAGTTGAGGAGCGAGGGCGACGCCGACCCGGTGTTCCATCTGCACCTGTCCGACCTGGACGTCGAGCCGCTGCTCGAAGAGGTCCAGGGGGTCGCGGACAAGGTCGGGCAGCGGCGGCAGTGGGTCAAGGACCAGCTGTGGGAGGCCTTCGGCATCCGAGACACCCAGGCATTCGTGTGCGAGCGCGAGATCGTCTGGCGGGGCACCAAGCGGACCGCCGAGTTCGTCTTCGGGAACGTGCGCGATCCGCATCTGCCCGACGAGCAGTTCGAACCGCAGATGGACGGCAACATCCGTTTCGTCCTGGACTATCCGTTCGACGAGCCTCAGCGCTCGCCCATTGAGGACGTTCAGCGGATCGAGACCCTGAGGCGGTCAGGTCGGACGGGGAGCACCATCGTCTGGCTGCCCGACTTCTTCTCCGAGCAGCGGGCCCGGCAGCTCGGACGGCTGCTAAAGATCAACTATCTGCTTGAGCGTGACCGGCTCGACGACGTCACCGCCACCCGCTCGACCGAGGAACGGATCCAGATCCGTCACCAACTCAAGGCGCAGAGCGACAACCTCACCACCCAACTCTCCGCCGTTCTGGAGCAGTTGTACGGGATCAGCAAGGCGGAGGCCGCGAACGTCGGAGCCGAGGTCCCGGCGGACCAGCACCTGTGGTCGCTGCGGCCCGGCTTCACGCGGAAGAAGCCCGAGCCCGGAGTCGGCTTCGAGAAGAACCTCTACGCCCTCGCCGACGAGATGTTCGCCGTGCTGTACCCGAAGCACCCCGACTTCGATCCCGCCCTCACCCGCAAGCCGGTCACCCTGCGCGAGCTGAAGACGGCGCTCGAATGGATCGGCCGGGCCATGGAGAGCGGCGAGCGCCGGGTCGTCGTCGACAGCCACCAGCTGGCCATGGTGAAGAAGATCGTGCACCCGCTGGGGTTGGGCGAGGTGTACGACGGTCCGCTGAACGTCAGCCGCGACTGGCGGCTGCGGATCAACCAGAAGGCCGCCGACGGCCACGCCGGGACGGACCTGTCCGTCGAGGACGTCCGTAAGTGGATCGGCCAGCTCGGGTTCACCGGCCTGGAGAAGAACGTCAGCAACCTGATCATCGCGACGTACGCGCTGCTCGACGACCGGACGTGGGTGTACCAGACCTCGCCGCTGCAGCAGGCGCCGGAGCTGGAGCGGATCGGCCCCGGGTACGGTCTGCGTGCCGTCGAAAAGCCGACCGACGAGGAGTTCGCGACCGCGCGTGAACGGGCCGGCAGGATCTTCGGGGTTGCCGTGCCGCCTGCACTCATCGCGCTGAACGTGGCCAAACTCGCCACCGGTGTAAAGGAAGTGGCCGAGAGGCACCGGGACGCCGTGAGCGGGGTCCGGTCCGTGTTGCAGAGGCGGGCCGAGGAGCTGGGACTGCGAGGTCCGCAGGGAGCGGACGCTCCTCGTATGAAGTCCATGAAGGCCGCGGCGGACCTGGTGGCCCGGCTCGCCCGCAGTCACGATACGGCCGTGGTGGTGCGCGAGCTCGCGGCGGTGGCCTACGACGTGACCGACCCGGAGATCGGGGCAGCCCTCAAGCAGGCGCCTGAAGTGCTGGCTGCGCTCGACGACACCAACTGGAAGCTCCTCGACAGCGTGCGCGGCTTCGCCGGGCGGGACGACAGCGTGGGGGACCGGGCGGCGCGGCTGATCCGCGTCGTCGAGGAGACAGCGAACGACCACGAGCAGGCCCGTTCGCTCGTCCCGGTGCTCGACCAGCTCCAGGACCGGGCCCTGGCCCTCATCAACGACGTGGCACGCCTGGCGCAGGTGGCCCAGCCGGTGGCACCGCTAACGCAGCCGACCGTGGACGACGTCAGCCTCACGGAACACGGGCAGCCGGTCGTCCAGTCGGGGTCTGGCGTGACGGAGGGCGCGCCCCAGCGGTCCGACGGTGGCGAACGGACTGCCGACGTACCTGCTCAGGACGTACGACCGGGTGCTCCGCATGTCGTCGAGCCCACTCGACTCGAAGCAACTCTCGCCGCCACAGTCGCCGATGTGGAGGAGGAGATCAGGTCGTACCTCGCCGCCCATCCGGGCACACGCATCCAGGTCACCTGGCGTCCCGTGCCCGCGGACGGCCAAGAGGCCGGTCACTGATGGCCGCTCTGCCCCAGGTGGGCCGCCGCACCATCGAGGCCCTGCTCGCCACGCACGCCTCCGGGCTCGCAGACCGGCGGCTCATCCTGGTACACGGGCGCTACACGACCGGCGCGCCCGAGGAGTTCACCGTGCGGACCGGGGAGGAGACGCGGCGAGTTCGCGTCAGCCATCAGGCGTCCGTCCTGGGCATCCTGGAGGAGTGGACGAAGCACCGGGACAAGGCGGCTGGTGCGGACCTCCTCGTTGTCACCACAGGCGTCGACGACGGCCAGATCGGCTGGGACCTGCGCGGACAGGCGGTACGGCGGCAGACGCTCACGGTGGAGAACGCGGAGATCGTCATGCAGCGCTTCGGCGCCGCCGGACTCGACCCGCGTATGTACGACGAGGGGTGGCTGCTGGAGGCGTTGCTCGACGCCGAGCCCTCGCAGGGCTGGAAGCGTGCGGGCTCCGTCCTGACGCGGGACGCGGCCCTGCGCGCGCTGGTCGTGGCGCGACTCGGGCTGGGCAACGGCGATGTCGAGGCGGGCCCGACGGCAGGAGCCGTCGTCGATCTGGACGCACTTCTCACGTGGTCCCGTACACCCGCGGGGCCCCTTCGCTTCGCGGAGCTGGACAAGATCGAACGGGACGAGCTGAAGAAGTGGCTCGGTGAGACCGCCGGCCCGGCGGCACCGGTTCTGATGTCCCTGGCGGAGACCGGGCGCGGACAGGACGCGATGCCGCTCGGTCTGCTGGGAGCGGTCCTGCGCGATCCGGCAGTGAGCCCGGACGTGGTGCTCGCCGTGGGCGGGCTGTTCGGGCAGGTGATGCCGCGCCGGACCGAGCTGCAGTCCTTCACCGAGGCGGTCGAAGGCGCCCTCATCCGCTGGATCGGTGAGGCTCGGCACAACGCCGAAGCCCGGACCCGGGTCTTTGCCGTCCTCAACCGCGCCGACCAGCTCGCCGAGGGCGCCGGACTCACCACTGCCGTCGAATCCAACCGCTTCCTGCCGTCCAGCTTCACGGCCCAGCTGCGGCACGTGGCGGCAGCGGCCCGCACCTCCCCGGCAGCGGGGGAAGCCGCCCTGGCCGAGCTGAACGCGCACATGCTGGCCCGGCTGAACCCAGAACGCGTCGGCGTGGCCGAGATGGCCGTACGGGTCGCCCGCTGGCTGGCTCTCCCGCGGCCCGCCGTGGCGTCGGTGGCAGCCGGGGTACGGGATCAGGTAGGGGACTGGGGCTGGGTGGACCGGGCGCTTGCGGTGCTGTGGGCCGGAGACCCAGACGGGGACACCGCCACGGGCGAGGACCTCCGTGCCCTGTACGAGGCGGCACGGGAGTGGCGCGAGCGGCTGGACGAGGAGTTCGCGCGGAGGCTGGTGTCCTGGACGCCGAATGCCACCGCTCTCCATCCCGGCGGCTGTCTGGTCGTCGAGAACGTGCTGGCCGAAGCGGTCAGGCCGCTGGCCGGCGAGACGGCTCCGCTCGTCCTGGTGCTGGACGGCATGAGCTGTGCTGTCGCGGCCCAGCTCGGCGAGGAGGTCGAGCGCGAGGGCTGGACCGAGATCGTGCCCAGCGAGGCGGGCTCGGCGGGTGCGCCACAGCGGATGGCCGCGGTGTCCATGCTCCCCTCGGTCACGGAGGTCAGCCGCGCGTCCCTGCTCACCGGTACGGCGGTCAAGGGCGGGCAGACGAAGGAGAGTTCGGGCTTTGCCGCTTTCTGGAGGCAGCGGCGACTCGACGCAATGCTCTTCCACAAGGCCGGGATAGAGGGAGGAGCGGGAAGGTTCCTCTCCGAGGAGATCATGGCCGCACTCGCCTCGGAGGCGGTTGTCGGCGTCGTGCTGAACACCATCGACGACGCCCTGGACAAGGGACAGCAGGGGCGGCGTACCCAGTGGAGCCTGGGTGACGTCACATACCTGCGGGAACTGCTGTCGGCGGCCAAGGGGTACGGGCGCCCGGTCGTGCTCGTCGCAGATCATGGGCATGTGCTGGAGCGCGGTGCGAGTGAAGGACCCGTGGGGGACGAGGGCGAGGGGCCCGGCTCGGCCCGATGGCGTACGGGCGCGGCGAAGGACGGCGAGGTTCAGCTGTCCGGGCCACGCGTACTGGAGGGCGGCGGCACCATCGTCGCGCCCTGGCGGGAGGACATCCGTTACACCGGTCGCCGGGCCGGGTACCACGGAGGAGCCTCGCTCGCGGAGGTCACCGTGCCGCTGCTCGTCCTGGTGCCCGACCGCGACCTGGTGCCGAGGGGATGGGAGGCCCTGCCTCGGGAGCAGGCCGTCCCGCAATGGTGGGCTCCTCACAAGGGCGGGCAGCCCGGGAACGTTGCCATGCAGGAGGCACCGCGGAAGCCGAAGCGGGGGAAGCCGAAGGAGCAGCCGGCCGGCGAAGGTCTCTTCGCGACCGACGACCTCGTGGCACCTGCCGCGGACGGAGCCGCCCCCGCCACCCTGGGCGAGCGAGTGGTCGCGAGCGAGGTGTACGAGGCGCAGAAGGAGTACGTACGCAAGGCCCCCGAGAGCAAGGTCGTGGCGGCCGTCATCGACGCGCTGGCCGGGGCGGGCGGCACCATGTCACCGGCCGCGCTCGCCGGGGCCATCTCGGCGACTGGGCGGGTGCGGCGCAACATCGACGGGTTCATCGCCACCGTGCAGCGGCTGCTCAACATCGAGGGCTATCCCGTCCTGGGCTTCATCGACGCCGGCCACACGGTGAAACTCGATGTGACCCTGCTGCGCGACCAGTTCTTCCCGAAGGAGAAAACGTGACGTCGTCGCCCGACGTGAGCGCGGTCCGGCGGCGGGAAGTCGTCGACGCACTGCGCCGGGGCACCGTGCCGCACTCCGGGCTCGACCTCTTCGCGGTCGGCCTCGACCGGTTCACCAGCGCCCTCGACGAGGATGTGGCCACGGTGGCGAGGGGCGGAGCCGCCTTCCACGCCATCCGTGGCGAGTACGGATCCGGCAAGACCTTCTTCGCACGCTGGCTCGCCGAGCGGGCCAAGCGCGCCGGGCTCGCCACGGCCGAGGTACAGATCTCCGAGACGGAGACACCTCTGCACCGGCTGGAGACGGTGTACCGCCGGCTCACCGAGCGGCTGTCCACGGCGACCCACCAGCCCAGTGCGCTGCGCGCGATCGTCGACTCCTGGTTCTACACGTTGGAGGAGGAGGTCCTCGATAACGGGGACGTGGACGAGGAGGACGAAGCGGCGCTGGGTGAAGCTGTCGACGCGCTGATGGAGCGTCGGCTCGCCGAAGTGGCCCGCACCACACCGGCGTTTGCCGCGGCCCTGCGCGGATACCGGCGCGCGGTCGCGGCCGACGACGCGGCGACTGCGGAAGCCCTCATCGCCTGGCTCGGCGGTCAGAAGTCCGTCGCCGCATCAGCACGCCGGGCCGCCGGGGTACGGGG
The DNA here is from genome assembly GCF_055559055.1 of Streptomyces sp. NPDC024687. NCBI lineage: Bacteria > Bacillati > Actinomycetota > Actinomycetes > Kitasatosporales > Streptomycetaceae > Streptomyces > Streptomyces sp. NPDC024687. The sequence goes on from NZ_JBVHLJ010000001.1 coordinate 795,584, forward strand.
CGACCTGGACCACTTCGCGGCGCTCGGCTTCCTGCAGGGTCTGCTCACCGTGCTGCGGGACTGCGGCCACCCCGGTCTGCTGCTCGTTCTCGACGAGATCGAGACACTTCAGCGGGTGCGCGGTGACGTACGGGAGAAGGGACTCAACGCACTGCGGCAGCTTCTCGACGAGATCGACGCGGGACGCTTCCCAGGGCTGTTCCTCGTCATCACCGGGACGCCGGCCTTCTACGACGGCCAACAGGGTGCACAGCGGCTTCCGCCGCTCGCGCAGCGGCTGGCGACCGACTTCACCACCGACCCGCGCTTCGACTCCCCGCGAGCGGTCCAACTGCGGCTCGCCGGCTTCGACCTGGAGCGGCTCGGCGAATTGGGCAGGCGCGTGCGCGACCTGTATGCGGGCGCCGCCCGGCATCCGGAACGAGTCGAGCAGCAGGTGGACGACGCGTATCTCATGGAACTCGCCACTGCCGTGACCGGCGGACTCGGGGGCAAGGTCGGGGTCGCGCCCCGCGTCTTCCTGCGCAAACTCGTCGCCGATGTACTCGACCGGGTGGACGAGTTCCAGGACTTCGATCCGCGTAAGCACTACGCGCTCACCATCACGGACGGCGAGCTGACCGAAGTGGAACGCAACGCGGCAGCCGCGCGCGCGGAAGACATCGACTTGGAGATGCCGTGAGCGGGATCGACGATCTCGAACCCGCACTGGTCCACCATGTCGTCAACACGCTCGGCTGGCCCGGACTGCGCCCCCTGCAGGAGGAGGCCATCGGGCCGCTGCTCGCGGGTGACGACGCGATCCTTCTTGCGCCCACTGCCGGAGGCAAGACGGAGGCCGCGTCCTTTCCGCTCCTGTCGAAGATGGTGCAGCAGAAGTGGTCGGGGACGTCCGTCCTCTACGTGTGTCCGCTCAAGGCGCTGCTCAACAACCTGTTGCCCCGGCTGGAGACGTACACCTCGTGGCTCGGGCGCACGGCCGCTCTATGGCACGGGGACGTCACCTCCGGCACGCGGAAGCGAATCCTGGCCGCGCGGCCCGACATCCTGCTCACCACGCCGGAGTCGCTGGAGGCGATGCTGGTGAGCGCGAATGTTGATCACCCGTCCTTCTTCTCCGGGCTGCGCACCGTGGTCGTCGACGAGGTGCACGCCTTCGCCGGAGACGACCGGGGCTGGCATCTGCTGGCCGTCCTGGAGCGGCTACAGCGTGTCGTCGGACGTCCCATCCAGCGAGTCGGACTGTCCGCGACGGTGGGAAACCCGGACGAGCTGCTGCTGTGGCTGCAGGGGTCAGGAGCGGGGAAGCAGCCGTCTGCGGTGGTGGCACCGCACCTGACAAATCCGAAGCCAGAGACATCGGCAGCGGCGTCGCCGGCCCCGGCGGACATCCAGCTCGACTACGTGGGCTCCGTCGACAACGCCGCCACCATGATTGCGGCTCTGCACCGCGGCGAGAAACGGCTCGTCTTCTGCGAGTCCCGCAGGCTCGTCGAGGAACTGGGCGAGAAACTGCGCGCCAAGGGCGTGACCACCTTCCTCTCCCATGCCTCCCTCTCCGTCGACGAACGCCGTCGCGCGGAACAAGCATTCGCCGAGGCCCGTGACTGCGTCATCGTCTCCACGAGCACCCTCGAACTCGGCATCGACGTCGGGGACCTGGACCGGGTCATTCAGATCGACGCCCCGCTCACCGTCGCCTCCTTCCTGCAACGGCTCGGCCGTACAGGACGCAGGTCCGGAACGTCACGCAACTGCCTGTTCCTCGCGCTGGACCGTGATGGACTGCTCGGCGCGGCGGCTCTTCTCATGCAGTGGTCGCGCGGCTGGGTGGAGCCCGTCGTCGCCCCGCCGGAGCCGCGGCACATCGTGGCCCAGCAGCTTCTCGCGCTGTGCCTGCAGGAACCGCAGGTCGGGGACCGTCTCTGGCGGGAGTGGTGGAACGGCCTCGGCCCGTTCGGCCAGTCCGCCGAGCCGATCGTCCGGCACCTGGTCGACAACGGCTACCTGGACCAGGACGGCGGACTCCTGTTCATCGGCCCGGAGGCCGAACGGCGCTTCGGGCACCGGCACTTCATGAACCTCACGGCGGTATTCACCGCGCCTCCGCAGTTCACCGTGCTGCAAGGCCGCAAGGAGATCGGCAGGACGGATCCGAGCCTGCTCACCGAACGGATCGACGGACCACGGCGGTTGCTCCTGGCCGGGCGGAGCTGGCAGGTCACGTACATCGACTGGAAGCGCAAGCGGTGTTTCGTCGAACCCGTCGACGGCGGCGGCAGAGCGAAGTGGAGTGGCGCCGGACTCGACTTCGGCATCTCCTTCGAACTCACGCGCGCAGTACGAGAAGTGCTCCTCGGGGCGAACCCGCCGGTGGACCTCACGGCGCGTGCGGAGAAGTACCTGGCCGAAGCACGGGAGCACTTCATGGAAGAGGTGCATCCAGGAGGCACGGTGATCATTCGTGGCTCGGGTGGATACGTGAGGTGGTGGACATGGGCCGGGCATCGGGCGAACGCCACGCTCGCGGCGACGCTCGCCGAGGTCGCCGTGCCTGCCCAGCAGATCAACGACTGCTGGATCCGCCTGCGTGAGGACCTCAGCCCGAATGATTGGAAAGAGGCTTCGGCCGCTGCCCCAGATCACCTGTGCCTGCCAAAGGTCGACGAGCGGGCGGTCAAAGGACTGAAGTTCGCGGACGCACTGCCACCTAGGCTCGCCGAATCGACGCTGGCGAGGCGGCTGGCGGATCTGCAGTCGGCAGCGCAGGTGCTCTCCGAACCTGTGCGCTTCGTTATGCGCCCATGATGAGTAGCTGGTCCCCGTAGTGCAGTTGCGTCAGGCCCAGAGCGACGGTTGATCACCGCACTCTTTGCCGAGAGCATCCGTATTCGACTCAGCGTACGAGCAGAGCTTCCGGTGACTGCCCCCCAGCATTTGTCATCGCAGGTCGGCCATCGCGTGCGCGAAGCGGGGGACCCTGTTTCACGAGCAGCGTGGCGGGCGGCCACACACCCCCTGCGCTGCGCAGCCAGCTCACGAGAGATGACCACCTCTCGCGCCCGCTGAACTACACGAGCGCCGGCATCTCGGCCCGAGATACCGGATGAATGAGCGACCGCAGCTTCTCGCGGGTCTCCGCGTCTGTCGAGTAGAGGATTGTCCCGACCATTCCCCGGGTCAGCAGCACCTTGTACGTGTTGCGGATGAGCCGGTCGACGTCGTCGTCCGGCGTGGTCTTCGTGAAGGACGGGTCCTTCGACGCCGAGCGGTCCACGACCCAGCGGTCCGTTCGCCAGACCAGGTCGGGGCCGATGATCACGCCGGACCAGTCGTACTCGAATCCCTGCGCGGTGTAGACGCAGCCGACCTGGCCGAAGCCGGCCGGGTCGGTGGCCCAGAGGGGGGCGGGTGGTGCGCCAAGGGCGGAGCGGTCGCCGTAGAGGTTCCAGGGGCGGGACCATTGGCCGATCACGACGTCTTCGGGGAGGGTGGTCATGTGGGGCGTGATCTTCGTGGTCCACTTCCAGCAGTAACCGGCCGACATGCGGGCGCCGTATCCCTCCTCCCGGCGTGCGACGAGGAAGTCCTCCAGCTCTTGCGGGGTTTCGGCGGTCAGTAGTTGCAGCTTGCCGTCGGGCTCCCACTGGCTGGGTGTGCCGCCGTCCAGGCCGAGGAGATCGATGACCCACTTCTCGTACGCGTCGCTCCCACCGCACCTGAACTGGCCGTCCAGTTCCACCACCGTGCAGTCGAGGCCCTCTGCGGCGGCGGCCCGTTCGATCTCCTGTCGGGTCCCCATCTCGCCGGGGCGCACCACTTGGTGCTGGTCGAGCAGGAACACGGGGACCCGGGCCGCGTCGATCAGTTCCGCCACCTGGGGACGTCCGGTGCGGAGTGCGGCCTTGGTGTAGCGATTCGCGGAGGTCTTCCGCAGACGGTGGGCCTCGTCGCAGATCAGCACGTCGAGGTCGTTGGGCTCTGCGTCCATGAAGCTGTTGAAGTACATGAACAGCTGCTGCACTTCACGTTTCTTGTGACCCGCGACCCTGCGCATCGTCTTGGTGAACGACGCGGAGCCGGTCGCGTGCAGCGCGGGTACTCCGCGGCGGAACAGCTCGCCCAGGACTGACAGAGCGATGACGCTCTTGCCTGATCCGGGACCGCCGGTCACCACGATCACCTGCTTATGGTTGCCGCGCTTGGCCTTGCGGACGGCGGACATCACCTTCTCGTACGCCACCCGCTGTTCGGCGATGAGCACGAACTGCTCGCGGTCGCGGATCTCGGCTGCCGCTACCGACATCAGCTGCTTCGACGGCCGTACCTTGGCGTCGAGCAGTACGTCGGCCACGTGCGCGCCGGGCTTCGCGGCGAGCCGCGAGCGCAGGAAGTCGAGGAAGGCGCCGCGCTGTTCCCCGGTGTACATCCGACCGTACTGGTTCTCCTCGACGGTCCTCAGCCCCGCGATCTGGAACTCGGTCGCGTTGTGTAGGAACGCCACGCCGGCCAGCGAGTTGGGCATCCGCTCCAACGCACCGTTGAACGACTGCAGATACTCGCAGTAGCCCCGTACCTGCTCGATCGGGTTGAGGATGGGCTGAGCGTACGCGTCGATCCGGCACAGCAGCGGCTCGTCCTCCTCCGGGTAGGCCGCGCTCCACTGCTTGAGTTCGACGACGACGTACGACGGCTCGCCTGTGGTCGGATGCACGCCGGCGAGTACGGCGTCCGCGCGCTTGCTGGTGAGGGGGAGGCTGTACTCGACGAGGACCTCCACGTCGTCGAGTCCGGCCTCGATGAGTGCATTGACGAGGGCGGGAAGGCTGCGTTCCCAGGACCGTATCTCCGCCTGTGCGGGCCTCCGGCCGTGCTGGTGACGGAAGTTCTCGGTCAGATGCAGCGCCAGCGACCCTTCGAGGATGCGGGCGGCCACGGACGCCGCAGACTCACGGAACAGCAAGAAAATGCCCCCAGGCAGCACGAAGAAGACTCGTGCGGGTGGGGGCATGTCCTCCGATGTCCGCCGCGCGGGCGGATCAGGAAGCCCGTCGGGCCGCTGAGATGGTGCTCGCCATCCTAGGTGAGCGAGTCGATCACGGGGAGGGGACGGTGAAGGGGGCGGTCAGGTGGAGTCTCGCGAACCGCGACCACTTCCTTGCCGATCGCCGTCGGCCGGACGGACCACGCGGAGGCAAACTCCCGGACGAGCAGCAGTCCGAGACCACTGCCCGTCAACTCATCCACCGACCTCTCCACAGAGCGTGCCCGGACCCTGGAGACATCCCGTCCCGCGTCATGGACCCGCAATACAGCCACGTCCCGGTAGATCTCCACCCGCATGCAGTCCGGTCCGCCGGCCGGGTGTCTGAGCGCGTTGCCCACGAGCTCCGAGGCGATCAGGACGGCGTCGTCGACCCGCTCTGGCGTGGCGCAGCTTTCGAGGAACTCTCGTACGTGTCTGCGTGCAAGCCCTGAAGGCTCGGTGTGCCTCCCCGCGCCCGTGCCGCGGCGGTACGCCGCGCCTCCGCCGCTTCGCGCGCCGTCGGACGGTGGACGAACGGCGTGCTGACGGCGTACCGCCGTCGACTGCCCCCGGCCAGGCTCTTCGTCGAGGCGTCGGTCCTCGACGTCTCGGCTCACCTGGCCGGAGGTCGGGCGAATGAGTAACAGCGCGAGGCAGACCGCAGTGACCTGACCTGGTCTGATGGCCGGTCAGCGCCCATTGTCATGTTTGGCTACCGCTACCCCTCCTATCTGAGGATTCGCGAGCGCTCCCGCCGGACCCAGTTGAAACTCGCATGAAACAAGCCCTTGCCCCCGACTTAAAACGACGGTTAGTTTAACCGCCATTCGAAGCCCGACCTGATCACCCGGGCGTCTCCACGGCGTGTGCATGCTTCAAGGAAGGGCAGTGCCATGACGCTTGACAGGGCGCAGTTTTCGCGTCGGGGTTTTCTGGGTCTCGGAGTCGCGGCGGGGGTCATCACGCTCACGGCGTGCGGCTCCGGCGCCGGGTCGAGTGATGACCCGCTGGTGATGACCGTGTGGGGTGGGGAGACCGACCGGGCGACGTACCAGAAGCGCATCAACCTGCTCGTCAAGAAGTACCCCGAGCTGAAGGTCAAGCTCCAGCTGATCCCGTCGGAGTCGTATCCGCAGAAGGTGCAGACGATGATCGCGGGCGGCAACGGCCCGGACATCATGCAGGTCGCGGAGAACGTGAATGTGTACTCCAGCAAGAACCAGCTTCGGCCGCTCGACGACCTCGCCAAGAGCGCGGGGCTGGACCTGACGCAGCGGTTCGGGACGATCGGGTCGCTCTACTCGTACGAGGACAAGCTCTACGCGATACCGGACCGGTCCGGCGCGATGATCGTCTACTACAACAAGACCCTCTTCGAGAAGAAGGGCATCAAGGCTCCTACTGCCGAGTGGACTTGGGACGACACCCTCGATGCCTTCAAGGAGCTGACGGAGAAGGGGAAGACCTGGGGCTACGGCGGCGCCGGCTGGTGGCCGCAGTGGTGGAGCATGGCGTACCAGAACGGTGGCGCCATCATCGACGCCAACGGGAAGCCGACGGCGGACAGTGACGAGGTCGTCGAGGCGCTGCAGTGGGTCGGTGACCTGACCTTCAAGCACGGCGTGGTGCCGACGAAGGCGCAGTACGCCGACATGGGCACGGACGTCGGCGGCGACCAGGCCTTCGCGGCCGGCAAGGTCGCGGTCAACGCCACCGGGTTCTGGGCCATCGCGGGCCAGGCGGAGTCCAAGTTCGAGTGGGACATCGCGCCGATGTGGCGCGGCAAGAAGCAGGCCGTGGCCTCCTTCGGCAGCGGTCTCGCCATCTCCCGTACCGCGAAGAACCCCGACAACGCCTTCAAGGCGATCGACTTCCTCACCTCGCCCGCGACCCAGCAGCAGATCATCGCCGCCGCCGAGGACGTGCCGGCCAACCTCGAGGTGCAGAAGAGCGAGGCGTTCCTCAAGCCCGCCTGGATGAAGTCCGATGTGAACATGGGTGTGTTCGCCGAGTCCAGCGAGTTCCTCTTCAAGGCGCCGTTCATCCCCGAGTGGAACGAGATGCTCGCGGCCATCGACACCGCGACGGCCGACTTCTGGCTCGGCAAGGAGCGCAGCGCCAGGAAGGCGCTCACCGCGCTCCAGAAGAACCTCGAGTCCATCATCAAGTCCGCGGGATGACCGCCCATGGCCATGTCGAGGTTGCGGCGCCGTGAGGCGCTCTGGTTCTACGTCTTCGTCTCACCGTGGGTGATCGGGTTCCTCGCGTTCCTGCTCGGGCCGATGATCTCCTCGATCTACTTCTCGATGACGGACTGGGACTCCTTCACCCCGCCCAAGTGGGTCGGCTTGGACAACTACACCAAGTTGCTGACCGACGATCCCATCTTCTGGAAGGCCCTCGGGAACACCCTCTTCTACGCAGCGGTCTCCGTTCCGCTGGGACTGCTCGTGGGGCTGTGGCTGGCCAATCTGCTCAACAAGCAGGTCCGGGCCCGCAAGTTGTTCCGCACCCTCATCTACCTGCCGACACTCGTCCCCCTGGTCGCCGCGTCACTGGCCTTCCGGGTCGTGCTCGCCCCGTCCGGCCCGCTCAACGACGTCCTCGGGTGGGTCGGGATCAAGGGGCCGCAGTGGCTGCTCGACCCCAGCTGGGTGAAGTTCGCGCTCATCCTGCTGTCGATGTGGGGCGCCGGCAGCGCGACCGTCCTGCTGCTCGCCGCCATGAAGGGCATCCCGCGGGAGTTGTACGAGGCCGCCGAGATCGACGGCGCCGGACCGGTGAGGCAGTTCTGGTCCATCACGGTCCCGCAGTTGACCCCGGTCATTTTCTTCAATCTGGTGATGGGGCTCATCGCGGCCTTCCAGGTCTTCTCGCAGGTGTACATCCTCATGCCGAAGGCCTCCCAGCCCGGCACCTACAACGCCAGCCAGACGATGGTGCCTTACCTCTTCGACCAGGCCTTCTCCTACTACCACATGGGCTACGCCTCGGCGATCTCATGGCTGCTGTTCGCCGTGATCCTGGTGTTCACCCTGCTGGCCTTCCGCACCACCCGCCGCTGGGTGTTCTACGAGACCGAGGTGAAGTGATGGCGACCCTCGCACCCACCGTCGCACCCCAACAGGGCGGCCAGGCCGACAAGGACGAGGAGCCCGAGGGCGGTACGAGTCGCGTTCTCGGCGTCTTCAAGGCGACCCCCTTCACCTACGCGACCCTGATCATCGTCTCGGCGGTGCTGTCCGTGCCGCTGGTGTTCGCCGTGTCGATCGCCCTGTCGACCGACCACACCGTGACCACCAACGCGTTCACGATCTTCCCGCACGAGTTCGAGTGGCGGAACTTCACCAAGGTCTTCGAAGGCGACCTGCCGATGGGCCGGTTCCTCGTCAACTCCCTGATCATCGCGCTCGGTTCGGTCATCGGCCAGATGGTGTCGAGTGGACTCGTGGGCTATGCGTTCGCGCGTCTTCGGGCTCCCGGCAAGAACGTCATGTTCCTCGTCGTCATCGCGACGATGATGATCCCGACACAGATCACGATGATCCCGCAGTTCATCCTGTTCAAGGACCTGGGCTGGGTCAACACCTACCTCCCGCTGATCGTGCCGAACTTCTTCTCCAACGCCTTCAACGTCTTCCTGGTACGGCAGTTCGTCTCCCGCCTGCCCAGCGAGCTCGACGAAGCCGCCATGGTCGACGGGCTCGGATTCTTCGGCATCTACCGGCGCATCATGCTCCCGATGCTGTGGCCCGTGCTGATCGCGATCGGCATCTTCACCCTGACCTACAACTGGGGTGACTTCATGGGGCCGTTGATCTACCTCAACGATGATTCGAAGATGCCGCTGGCGCTGGGCGTGCAGTACATCACCACGACGGCCGTGGCGGGCCAGCCGCCACCGTGGAACCTGGTGATGGTCGGCTCGATCCTGCTCACCCTGCCGATGATCGCCGTCTACTACCTGGGCCAGCGGTACCTGTACGAAATGGACATCAGCGGCGGAAGCGCGGGAGTCAAGTGAGCCACTCAACCATCGCGGGCACCGGCATCGACCTGGATGCGCGCGGCATCCGGATCGAGGGCACCGAGCGTGTCGTGCTGTGCGCGTCCCTGTTCTACTTCCGCCTGCCGCGGGAGCAGTGGCGCGCCCGGCTCGAACAGGTCCGGGACTCGGGATACACCTGCGTGGACGTCTACCTGCCGTGGAACTTCCACGAGTTGGCCCCCGGCCGCTGGTCCTTCGAGGGCCGGCGCGACGTCGCCGCCTTCCTGGACCTCGCGCAGGAGACCGGACTGTACGTCATCGCCCGCCCCGGACCGTACATCTGCTCCGAGTGGGACGGCGGCGCGCTGCCGGCCTGGCTGGGTCTCGATCCCGACCTCCGTGTACGGCAGCACGAGCCGCGCTTCCTCGCCCAGGTCACCGCCTGGTTCGACCAGGTGCTGCCGTTGCTCGCCGAGCGCCAGCACCCGGCCAACGGCCCCGTCATCATGGTGCAGTTGGAGAACGAGCTCGACTTCTTCGACTGCGAGGACCGCGCCGGTTACCTGACCGCCCTGCGCGACCAGGCCCTGCGTCACGGCATCACCGTGCCCCTCATCGCCTGTTCCGGGCAGGGCGACATCGAGGGAGCCACCGGCGACGTCCCTGGAATCATCCCCGCCTGCAACTTCTACCCGGACGACGACTCCCCGGACATCGAGCCCGAAGTCCGTCGATACGCACAGGTGTTGGCCGACCGCGACCTGCCCCTGCTCATCACCGAGACCAACCGCCGTCACCGCACACTGCGGCGGCTCCTGGCGAGCGGCGCCTCGCTGATCGCGCCCTATCTCCAGTCGTCCGGCTGGAACTTCGGGTACACCCCGTCCACCGGGAACTGGGGCGACCCCGCCAACTTCATGAGCCACGGCTACGACTTCGGCGGCTACGTCTCCTCCACCGGCGCCGAACGCCCCGAGTACGCCCAGGCCCAGCTGCTCGCGCGCGTGATCGACACTCTGGGCTCGCGGCTGGCACTCGCCGGCTCGTCCGTGCCCCGCGTACCGGTCACCGCCGACTTCCCGACCAGCTCCTCACCGTCGGCTCGGGACCTCGACGGAGGCGGGCAGCTCATCGCCGTACCGCATCTCGGCACGGCAGGTACGGCACCGGGCACGGCGGTCGTGAACGGCGTACCGGTCGCCGTCGCCGCGGACTCGTGCCCGCTGATGCTGACGGACGTGCCGCTGCGGCCCTGGGGCTACGACGGGACGCTCACTCTGGCCTCCGCGGATCTGGTGGCCGCGTCGGACGGTGTGCTGACGTTCTCCTCCGAGGTGCCGGTCACCGTCGTCCTCGGCGGCAACCGGGTCGAGATCCCGGCTCCGGCGGTCGGCGTGCCCGAGCGGGTGACGGTCGAGGGGCTGACCCTTGTCGCGCTGGCGCCGGGGGACGCCGTACGACTGCGGGCGACGGAGCGCGACGGAACGGTGCGCTTGGCCGACGCGTCGCCCCTGCCGAGTGCGGCGCTGTCCGTCGAGGTACGGGACGTCCGGCGGCGGGCGGCCGGGGCCCACGAGGAGCCGGCCGGGGCCCATGAGCTGCCGCCCGCGCTGGAGGCACTCGGTGTGTATCGGGGGCGGGGACCTACCGAACCACCCTTGAGCTGAAGGGAGTTGACGAACTGCTGCTCGTCGGCGCCGCGGACATCGTCGACCTGTCGGTCGGCGGCCGGGTGCATCCCACGATCGCCGGGTTCGGCGCGGCACAGCGGATCGACGTCCAGGAGGCGGGGGGCCGGGTCAGTGTCGAGGCCGTCGTGGAGATCTGGGGGCACGCGAACTTCGACGACGCGCGGCTTCCGGCTCTCCGGCTCGGCGCGCTGCGCGGGCTCGGCTCGCTGTGGACGGTCCGGGACGTGACGGACGTGTCGGCGCTGTGGACGGTGCACGGCCACTGGGCGGGCCTGCCCGCGCCCGTCCGCGGGCTCGGCGGCTGGAGCAGCACCCGGGTCGGCATCCCCGTCACCTACCGCCGCGAGATCCGGTCGGCCACCGCGTCGGCGCTGCACCTGCGGGGCGTGGTCGAGCCGGTGCGGGTGAGCGTGGACGACGGCGAGCCGCGCACCGTCCACACCGAGGACCCCTGGGTCCTGCTTCCCGCCGGAACCCACCGGGTCTCCGTCACGCTGCCGCACCACCCCAGCGGCGGGGGCCTGCGCGCCGAACTGCTCGGCCTGGAACCGGTGACGGGCTGGACCTGCGCCGTCCAGAACGACGACGTACTGACGAGGTTCGCTGCCGAGGCCGACCCCGCCGACCCCGCCGACCCCGCGGCCCTCGAGCGCTACGACATCCGGCTGCCGCTGGCCCTGGAACCGGGCGAGGAGGCCTGGCTCGACGTCGATCTGTCGCATCTGCCGCCGTCCGACAAGGGCTTCGCGGTGCGGCCGGCCGGGACGCAGATCCGCATGACCGGATGGGCCGCGGGGGAGTGCCTGGGCCGGATCTGGGCCGACGGTCGGCCCGCCTTCTCCGGCGGGGACTCGAACATACTATGGATACCGCCAGGCTGGTCCGGCCTCACCCTGCTGGTGCGGGGCACCGCCGGACCGGGCAATCCGGAGCTCCGCACACTGCGGCTGGAGTATCCAGACGACTGAGGGAGCGCGGTGGCGCGGCACACGGCCCGGGATCTCCGGAGCGAGAACCGTTTCGAGGTTCTGCACGCTTTGTTCGAACTCGGGCCTTCCACCCGGCAGGAGCTCGCCCGGCACACCGGACTCAGCCCGGCGACCGTGGCGACCATCGTCACAGAGTTCCTCTCCGAAGGTGTCCTGTGCGTCGCCACGGTGGAGAACAACACCGGTGGACGGCCGCAGGAGCGGCTCACCATCGACCCCGAGCGCGGCCGCATCGTCGGCGTCGACGTGGCCGAGACGTACGTCGACGCCACGGTGTACGACCTCGAACTCGGCGTGCTCGGGCATGGCGAGGTCGCACTCGACGAGCACCAGAACGACCCCTCGTACGTCGTCGACGGAATCGTCCGCGCGATCGAGGCGGCCGTCGCGGACGGGGGAGTCGAGCAGAAGCGCATCCTCGGCGTCGGGGTCAGCATGCCGGGGCATGTCCATCCCGACGCCGGCGTCTCGGTCTTCGCGCCGAACTGGGACTGGCACGACGTGCGCATCGAGGAACTGCTGGAGAAGGTGCTCCCGGTCCCCGTGTACGTCGACAACCCGCTCAAGGCGGTCGTCCTGTCGGAGATGTGGTTCGGTGTCGGGCGCGTCGTCGACAGCATGGCCGTCGTCAACCTCGGCACCGGCGTCGGCGCGGGCATCGCCATCGACGGGTCACTGATGCGCGGCGCCACCAACAACGCCGGGGAATGGGGCCACACGCTCCTCCGGCTGGACGGCAGACCGTGCCGGTGCGGCCGGCGTGGCTGTGTTGAGGCGTACCTCGGCGCCCCCGGTCTGCGCACGACGCTCGCCGAGATCGACCCGGAGCACCCCACGCTCGGGCAGTCACGGCAGCGCGACTTCGTCGAGGCGGTCGCCGACGGTCTCGCCGCGGGCGACCCTGCGCTGAAGGAACTGGCCCTGCGCACCTCGCGCTACCTCGCGGCGGCTGTCGGCGACCTGGTGAACCTGCTCAACATCCCTAGCGTCACCCTCACCGGCTGGACCTCCACGGCCCTGGCCCGGTGGCTCGTCCCCGCCGTGCGCGCCGAACTCCCCGACCACGTCATGCCGGGTTCCCTTCCGGGCCTCACCGTGGAGCCGTCCCGGGTCCCGGGCAACGCCGTGGCCCTCGGCATGGCAGCCTTCACCCTGCAGCGGTTCCTCACACGGCTGGGGCTGGGCAGCCCGGCGGGTACACGGCCTCGGCCGGACCCGGAGCCGTAGAGGGGGAACCAGGCTTTTCGACGTCCGGGGCGTCCGGGCGTCGGCGCGACGGAAGCGGACACGCCCGAACTCGCAGCCACAGCGACCATCGAGCACGAGCCTCAGTAGCGACAGGTACCTTCGAACGCATCGTCAATGCAGCCCGGCCATGTTCTCCCCGCGTCCAGATCAGCGCACCCGCTCCCACGCATGCAACACCGCCTGGGCATACGCGACGCGGACGTCCAGCCGCTGGGGCTCGTAGTGGTAGACCTTGTTGATTCCCCGGTAGTCCAAAGCCGTGCCGACTCCACCCGTACGCCATTGCGTTCGGGTCGGACCGTCGAGGCTGGTGTCGGTCGTGTCGCCTTCGAACAGCGAGTAGATCAGCATGAAGAGGAAGAAGAGCAGCCAGACCGGAGAGGTCAGGACGTACAGCAGCCAGATGTACCCGCTTCCGACCTTCCCCGTGAAGGCCCGTGGCGCGCCGCTGAGTTGTACGGTCCACCGGACACGGCGGGGCCAGGGGAGGAACCGGCCCGCGCGGCGCGTGATGCGGGCCAGAGGCGTGCCGTCGGCGGCGTACACGTCGTGGACGTCCGGGCCGGCCGGTTGGATCGAGCACATCAGCCCACCCCCGCCTCCGCCGTGGATCCAGAAGGGAATCGGAGACCGGCGACTCCACCGCTCCGTCGTCCGCCGCTCGAAGATCTCCGCCGCGGGGGCGGCCTCACGCTGAGCACCCGTCAACTGGATCGTCGAGCTCATCTCGACATCGCGCTGAGAGCCTGTCGGGACAGGGTTGTTCGCTTTGACCACGAACGTGTAGCGGGTCTGCGGCGACTGCATCGGCGCGGAAAAGGCCGAAGAGGGCTGCTCCTGGGGAGTGGGGTGCATTCTGGTCTCCGGCTCCGGGTGAGATACGGATGCGCTCGATTGATCAGGTCATTCGTACATGCGTAGAGGACGTAGAGGATACGGCCGCCGTTGACGCGGGGCTGGAGGTGCCGACCGGCTCAACCGAAGGGATTTGCGGCAGCTGCGCGGTCGGCGAACTCCCCGGCGGCATGACGCGCCCTGTCGACGCTCTCGTGGAACTTCTCGGACGCGTACTGGACGTCCTCCGTGACAAGACGGGCGCCTTCCGTGTAAAGACCCTTCGCCCCGACCACCGCTTCGTAACCACGTGCCGTCCATGACCTGGGATCGACGTAGTGGGAAACCGTGTTGCCCGCGCTGTCGACCACGGGCCTGACGGAGTCCGCGATCGCTGGAATGCGACCCAGAGGTGTGTTCTCGACCAACGTCGGCATGAGTCGTTGAAACGGCTTGTCCAACAGTCCGGCACCCGCCCGGTACAAGGTGGAGTCCCCGAACTCCTTGGCGACGGCAACCGCAAACCGATCTTTGAGAGTGTCGGCGGTGACGTGAATGGCGTGCGCCTTCGAGCCGAGCTCACCCCAGTTCCTCATCACCCATTTCTCGGCGTCCTCGCCGAGCTTCGCGGTTCCGCCGACACTCTCGACGATGTCACCCGCGCGCTTCCAGGAGTCGGCGGCCTTCACTCCGAAGTCGAGGACGTTCATGGGGATTTTGACGCCGGTGAACGTTCCCTTCGCCACCTTCCCGACGCGCGCCAGGTCACCGAAGGGGATGAAACCGGCGAGGTCGAGACCGATGTCCATCCAGTTGCCCTTTTTGGAGCCGGCCGCCCAGCCGACTCCGTGAAAGGCGAGCGCCCCGCCGTTGAGCACCATGCCGATCGCCTCGAAGGCGATCGCACCGATCACCGTTTCGGAGAAGACGACGGCCAGGACGTCGCACGCGGCGCTGGCGTATCCGAGCCAGTCACCGATCTCGTAGATCGTGTCGGCGTGCTCCTGTATCCATTTCCAGACGTCACCGGCGAGATCCTTGATCTTGTCGCCGAGGCCATCGAGGGCGTCCATGAAGCGGTCGAAGAGGCCCGGTTCGTCAGGGGCGCCCTCGGCGGCCCTGCGAATGGCCTCGGCGGCCGCCCGCGCGGCCTGCTCGTGCTCACTGAGCAGGTCTTGGGCTCTCTTGACTATGGCGTTGAGGTCGCCGGTAGCCTCGTCGACGCGTTTGACAGCGTGGTCGAGCGCCTTCTGGGCGTTGTCCAGGGCGGCCTGTGTGTCGAAGGTCCGGCCCGCCAGCCGGAGGTCCGGGTTGGCCTCTGCCTCCTTGAGCGCACGGCGAGCCTCTTCCGCCTCCCTCTCGTATCGGGCGGCAAGAGTCTGGAAGTCGGTGAGTTGCGTGTGCCAGGTGTTCAGGGCATGCGCGGCCTCGATCAGCGATGCGTGTCCGTCGGCGAGGTACTTCGGCAGTTCCCCGACCTTGCCAGGCCCTCCTCGGTGGTGTCCCTGCCGCCCATGTCATGCGGGCCGCGTAGTCCTGGTCTGCGAAGTAGGCCGGGTGCCGTTCATGGCGCTCCTCCGACCGCCACCGCCGCCCTCCGGTTCATCGTCCGAGGAGTGCGGCGAGGCGGGGAGCCCGGGGCGTAGGCCGACCGGGTGACGGAGTCACACGGCCCCGGGCCCCAGCGAACGCTCCGTCACCCCCTTCAGATGGCGATAGAAGACCTCCCGCGTGTCCGGTGTCAGCGTGCGCAGCGCCACCAGTGCCGTGATCACCACGTCGCACAGCTCGCCCTGCACGTCGTCCCAGGTGTGGCTGACGCCCTTGCGGGGGTTCTGGCCGATCGCCCCGATGACCGCCTCGGAGACCTCGCCGACCTCTTCGGAGAGTTTCAGCATCCGCAGGAGGAGACCCTCGCGGCCGTTCACCGGCTGATCCCTCTCCAGCCAGGTCCACAGGGCGTCGACGGATGTCCACAGGTCCTCGCGGGACGTGCCGTGATCACTCATGCGGAGCAGCTTCCCACGGCCTGCAGTCCCCCTCGCCTACTCCGCGAACAACGCCTCTTCCTCCTCGAACAGCGTCGCCTGTCCGTTGTCGCCCGCACCCTCCTTCTCCCGCAGCCGCCGCCCCCGCGCCCCCACGACCGCCGCGGTCACCAGCCCCGTCGCCGCGAGCGCCACCGGTACCATCCACCCGCGGTTCACCGTGTGGCCGAGCGCGTGGTCCAGGGACAGGCGGCCCGGTCCCGTCACCGCGAGGCCCGCTGCCGTGAGGCCCAGGCTGGCCGCGTACTCGTAGCCGCCGCCGGTGTTGAAGAAGCCGTTGGGGGCGTGTATCGCGGAGGCTCCGGCCATCGCGCCGGCCGCCGCCGCACCCGCCGCCGGGGTTGCCAGACCCAGCGCCAGCAGCGTGCCGCCGCCCGCCTCGGCCAGGCCCGCCGCGGTGGCGCTGGCCTTGCCCGGCGCGTAGCCGACGGACTCCATGAACTGGCCGGTCCCTTCGAGGCCACCCCCGCCGAACCAGCCGAGCAGTTTCTGCGCGCCGTGGGCGGCCAGTACACCCCCGGTTCCCAGCCGGAGCAGCAGCAGGCCCAGATCGCGTCGGTCGTAAGCGCTCACGATGACTCCCAGCAGAAGTGGAAAGAGACCCCCCTCGCGTTTCCACCGTCGCATCGCTCACACCTGCCCGAAAACTCGGGCCGCCGTTCGGGTGGCGGGTGTGGGGGAGCGGTGTGAGTCTGGCTGGCATGACGATTCAGACCGCGAGGCTCAGCGACCCGGCCGTCCGTGCCTTCGTCTCCGCCGTCAACGCCCATGACCGCGAGGCCTTCCGGGCCCTGCTCGCGCCCGGGGCGACCATGGCGGACGACGGCAGCGACCGTGACCTCGACGAGTGGGTCGAGCGGGAGATCTTCTCCTCCCACGGCCATCTCGACGTCGACAACGAGTCCAACGGCGGCCGTTCCCTGCTCGCCCACTACTGCAACGACGCCTGGGGCGAGATGCGCACCCGCTGGGACTTCACGGTCGGGGAGGACGGCAGGATCTCCCGCTTCGAGACCGGCCAGGCATAAGTTTTTCGCCCAGCCCCTTGCGTTCGTGTGCGCTCCAACTCCTAGCGTTCTCACCCATGGAGATCATGGAGACCACACGCACTCTCGGCCGTTCCGGCATCGAGGTCAGCGCGCTCGGCTTCGGGTGCTGGGCGATCGGCGGCGAATGGCAGGACGCCGACGGACAGCCCCTCGGCTGGGGCAAGGTCGACGACGAGGAGTCCGTACGGGCCGTCCGGCGCGCCCTCGACCTCGGCATCACCTTCTTCGACACGGCGGACACCTACGGCGCCGGACACAGTGAGCGGGTGCTCGGAAGGGCGCTGGGCAAGCGGCGGGACGACATCGTCCTCGCCACCAAGTGGGGCAACGTCTTCGACGAGGACACCCGCACCCTCACCGGCTCCGACCACACCCCCGAGTACGCCCGCCGCGCCCTGACCGCCTCCCTGGGACGTCTGGGCACCGACCACATCGACCTGTACCAGCTCCACCTCTCCGACCTCGACCCGGCACTCGCGGCCGAACTCCGTGACCTGTGCGAGGAGTTCGTGAGCGAGGGGCTCATCCGCGCCTACGCCTGGAGCACCGACGACCCGGCCCGGGCCGCGGTGTTCGCGCGAGGGGAGCACTGCACGGCCGTACAGCACGCGCTCAACGTGCTGCAGGACGCGCCCGACATGCTGTCCCTGTGCGAGGAGTTGGACCTGGCCGGCATCAACCGCAGCCCGCTCGCCATGGGGTTGCTGGCCGGCAAGCGCCAAGGGCCGAAGGACGCCGGTGACATCCGCAGCAAGCCCCCGGCCTGGCTCCAGGGCTTCGGTGACGGTACGTCCGCCGACGCGGAGTGGCTGTCCCGGATCGACGCGCTCAAGGAGATCCTGACGAGCGACGGCCGTACGCTCGCGCAGGGCGCCCTGGCCTGGATCTGGGCCCGCAGCCCCCGCACGGTTCCGATTCCCGGCTTCCGGTCGGTGGCCCAGGCCGAGCAGAACGCGGGCGCGATCGAGAAGGGACCGCTCACCGCCGAGCAGGTGACCGAGATCAACAAGCTTCTGGAACGGTGAGCGGCCCCTCCCGGGCGAGCGACTGCTAGCCCTGAGCCAAGGCCTGCTCGGTCAATGTGATCTGCCCCGCCTTGATGGTCGCCAGCCGTGGCGCCCGCCGGGCGATCGACGAGTCATGCGTGACCAGGACGAACGTCAGCCCGTACTCGTGCCACAGCCCTTCCAGCAAGGCCATGATCTCGTCGCGCATCGACTCGTCGAGGTTGCCGGTGGGCTCGTCCGCGAGCAGCACCTTCGGCTTCTTGACCAGCGCCCGCGCGATGGCCACCCGCTGCTGCTGGCCGCCGGACAGCTCGGCGGGCGCGTGGGTGAGCCGTTCGCCGAGGCCGACGGACTTGAGAGCCTCCGCCGCGCGCTCGCGCCGTTCGGCCGGCTTCACGCCGAGCGGCACGAGGGCCGTCTCCACGTTCTCCTGCGCCGTCAGCGTCGGGATGAGGTTGAACGACTGGAAGATGATGCCGACCTTCTCGGCCCGCAGCCGGGTCAGCTTGGCCTCGCTGATTTTCGCGAGGTCGACGCCGTCCAGTTCGACGCTGCCCTCGGTGGGGCGGTCCAGGCCGCCGATCATCTGGAGCAGCGTGGACTTGCCGCCGCCCGTGGGGCCCTGGATGACCAGTTGGTCGCCGTCCTCGATGGTGAGGTTGACGCCGCGCAGTGCCTCGACCGTCTCCTTGCCGCGCGTGTAGCGCTTGGTGACGCCGGTGAGTCTGTACATGAGAGCTCCGTTGCGAATTCCGTAGCGATGAAGTGAGGGGGTGTTACGACACGCTGCGCAACGCGTCCGCCGGCCGCATCCGGGACGCCCGCCACCCGCCCATCGCACCGGCGATCAGCCCGCCGGTCACCGCGAGGCCCACCGCGAGCGCGATGGTGGTCATCGAGACCGGCGCGGACAGCGCGATCTCCATGGTGTTCTGGGTGGCCTGCCGGCCGGGACCGCCCCCGCCGGGGCCGCCCGCGCCGCCCCCGCCGGTGTTGCCGAGCTGCGCGGTCAGCTTGGGGCTGATCGCGGTCACCGTGTACGCGGCCGCGAGGCCCAGGCCGATGCCGAGGGCGCCGCCGAGCAGGCCGTTCACGATCGACTCGCCGACGACCTGCCGGGTGACCCGGCGGCTCGGCCAGCCGAGCGCCTTCAGGGTGCCGAACTCGCGCACCCGGCGGGAGACCGCCGAGGAGGTCAGCAGCGCGGCGACCAGGAAGGCGGCCACGAGCACGGCGACGGACAGCCACTTGCCCACGCTGGTCGCGAGGTTGGAGGCGGTGGACAGGGACCCGGAGACGGTCTCCGCGAGATCGGCGGAGGTCGTGACGGTCGTACCGGAGATGTTCTTCTGGATCGCCGCCTTGACGGAGTCGATCTGCTGCGAGTCGGTGGCCTTGACGTAGATCGTGGTGACCTGGTTCTTGGCGTCGGCCAGTGTCTGGGCCTGCTTCAGCGGCAGGTAGACGTCGGTGGTGGACTCGCTGCTGTCGGGCGTGGCGATACCGATGATCGTGTACTTGGTGCCGGAGATGGTCAGGGTCTT
Organism: Streptomyces sp. NPDC024687; assembly: GCF_055559055.1. Classification (NCBI taxonomy): domain Bacteria; kingdom Bacillati; phylum Actinomycetota; class Actinomycetes; order Kitasatosporales; family Streptomycetaceae; genus Streptomyces; species Streptomyces sp. NPDC024687. Next base: position 815,008 of record NZ_JBVHLJ010000001.1, read on the forward strand.
GCCGACCTTGAGGGAGTTCTCCTTGGCGTACGCCTTGCTGACGACCGCGACCTTCGCATTGGTCTGCGCGGCGGTGAAGGTCTTGCCGGTGGTGATCTTCGAGCCGGCCAGCGGGCCGAGCGTCTGGTCGGTGACGTCCACGCCGGCGACAGAGTAGGAGTTCACGTCGAAGTTGGCGCCGCCGCCCTGGACCTGGGGCGCGGCGGTGCTGCCACTGCTGCCGCCGCCCGGACCGCCCTGGCCGCCGTTCCCGGTGTTTCCGCCGGAACTCTGCGCCTTGCCCTGGGTGAAGGAGCCGTCGACCTTGGTGACGTTGAGCGTCAGCGCGCCGACCGCACTGGAGACGCCCTTCTGTGCGGCGACCTTGGTGACCACACTGGACGCCAGGGCCTGACCGCCCTGGGTCATCACGCGGTCCGAGCTCTGCGTGTCGTCGCTGTCGTTGGAGTTGGCGTCGAACTGGAAGTTCGGTCTGCCCGAACTCCCGGACGTGGGGGCCGACCTGGTCTTGGTGACGGTCATGTCGGTGCCGAGCCCGTACAGCGACTTCAGGACCTTGTCCTGAGCCTGAGTCATGCCGGCCGACACCGAGTTGACGGTGATGACCAGCGCGATACCGAGCGCCAGACCCAGAGCGATGACCAGGGCCGCCTTCTTGCGCCGACCCAGCTCGCGCTTGAGATAGATGCCAAACATCCCGTTCCTCGAAGGTTCTTGGCGCCCGCTGTGGGCGCGCCCTCAACGTAGGGACGCTGCATTGCGGGGCCGTGAGGAAGGGATATGCGCAGGCTGAGAAGGGATGTGCGTGAGCTGAGAATGTGCGCGGCGGCCGTCCAAGGACCGGTGCGTACCTCGCGGTCCCACGCGAGATCCACCCCCACCCGGTCCATGGATGGCCGCCGCGCTCCCCCCTCGGATGCGGTCGTCGGAACGCCACTCCTCAAGTGTGAAGCTCTTGTGGAGGACGCGTGATGAGCATAAGCCGCCAACCGGCCGCAGTGGGGTGGAATATCAGATTCCGTTTGTGGTAATCGGCTGCTCAGCCACGCCCCACATAGGGCATCGCCGTCGCCAGTACGGTCGCGAACTGCACGTTCGCCTCCAGCGGCAGCTCCGCCATGTGCCGCACCGTGCGCGCCACATCGGCCACATCCATCACAGGTTCCGGCACGACCTCCCCGTTGGCCTGCAGCGCCCCGGCCCCCATACCCGCCGTCATGTCGGTCGCCGCGTTCCCGATGTCGATCTGCCCGACCGCGATGCCGTAAGCCCGCCCGTCCAGCGACAGCGACTTGGTGAGGCCGGTGAGGGCGTGCTTGGTCGCGGTGTAGGCGACGGAGTGCGGCCGGGGCGTGTGCGCCGAGATCGAGCCGTTGTTGATGATCCGGCCGCCCCGCGGGTCCTGCTCCTTCATCTGGCGGTACGCGGCCTGCGCGCACAGGAACGCCCCGTTGAGGTTGGTGTCCACCACGTGCCGCCACGCGTCGTACGGCAGCTCCTCCACCGGCACCCCGCCGGGCCCGAAGGTCCCCGCGTTGTTGAACAGCAGATCCACCCGCCCGAACCGCTCCACCACGGCGGCGAACAGCGCGGCCACGTCGTCGGGTTGCGAGACGTCCGTCCGTACGGCGAGATGGGCGCCCTCGGGCACGAGGGCCGCCGTCTCCTCCAGGGTCTCGGTGCGCCGCCCGGCCAGCGCCACCGACCAGCCCGTCCGCAGCAGTTCCACGGCGACCGCGCGGCCGATCCCGGAGCCCGCGCCGGTCACCACGGCGGTCTTCACGTTCTTGGTGTCCATGAACTTCTTGGTGTCCATGAACCCGCAGCGTAGGTGAGGCAGGGTTCAGGCCGGCGTGACGATCCCGGCGGTCTCTCCCGGGTAGCGCACGCCGATCCGGTCCCGTACCGCGTCCAGCGTCCGCATCACCGCGAGGGTGCCCTCCAGCGGCACCAGCGGGGACTGGGTCTCCCCGGCCCGCAGCGCGCGCATCACCTCAAGGGCCTCGTGCTTGAGGCTGTTGCGGGGCCCGTCGGCCGGGTCGGCGACGAACTCCTCCGGGTCACGTCCGTCCCGGTGCAGCACGAAACGGTCCGGGTGGAAGAAGCCGTTGGGGATGTCGATGCGGCCCAGCGAGCCGGTGACCGACGCGATCGTGGCGGTGCCGCCGGTCAGGGAGCAGTGCAGGGAGGCGAGCGCCCCGCTGTCCCAGGACAGCAGCGCGCCCGTCTGCAGATCGACGCCCTCCTCGGAGAGCACCGCCTTCGCCGTGACGTCCGAGGGCTCCCCGAGCAGCAGCTGCGCGAACGACACCGGGTACACGCCGAGGTCGAGCAGTGCGCCCCCGCCCTGCGCCGGGTCCCGCAGCCGGTGCGCGGGCGGGAAGGGCCCGGCGAGCCCGAAGTCGGCCTGCACCGTGCGGACCTCGCCGATCGCGCCGTCGTCGACGAGGGCCTTGAGCCGCCGGACCAGCGGGTTGCAGTACATCCACATGGCCTCCATGAGGAAGCGGTCGTGCTCCTTCGCGAGCGCGACGAGCTCCTCGGCCTCCCGCGCGTTCAGCGTGAACGCCTTCTCGCACAGGACATTGCGCCCGGCGCTCAGACACAGCCCGGCGGCCGCGCGGTGCGCCGCGTGCGGGGTGGCGACGTACACGACATCGATGTCCGCGTCCTCGGCCAGGGCGCCCCACTCGCCGTACGCCCGCTCGATCCCGAACCGCTCCGCGAACGCCTTCGCCGAGGCCTCGGACCGGGAGGCCACCGCGACCACCTCCGCGTCCGGCAGATCCACCAGGTCCGCGGTGAACGCGGCCGCGATCCCGCCCGTCGCCAGAATCCCCCAGCGCACGCTCTGCTCCGTCATCCCGGCTCCACCCTCGCTCACATGACCCTCGCCACTCTGTACGAGCTGAGAGCATAGGTGTCGGATCACGTGGAGAGGGAGGGGCACATGCCCGAGCAGGGGCACCTTGAGCAGCGGGGGCACGTCGAGAGGGCGGACGTACCGAAGGCGGAACCACCGGCGGCCGCCGTACGGCGCACCGGTCTGCTCGTCACCCTCCTCCTCGGCGGCCTCACCGCCACGCCGCCGCTGGCGATGGACATGTACCTGCCGTCGCTGCCGCAGGTGACCGACTCCCTGCACGCGCCCGCCGCCACCGTCCAGCTCACCCTCACCGCCTGTCTGCTCGGCATGGCGCTCGGGCAGCTGGTGGTCGGCCCGATGAGCGACCGCTGGGGCCGCCGCCGTCCGCTGCTCGCCGGTCTCCTCGCGTACGTCGTCGCCACCGCGCTGTGCGCCCTCGCGCCGACCGTGGAGTTCCTGGTCGGCTTCCGGCTGGTGCAGGGGCTCGCGGGCGCCGCGGGCATAGTGATCGCCCGGGCCGTGGTCCGGGACCTGTACGACGGCGTGGCGATGGCCCGGTTCTTCTCCACCCTCATGCTGATCGGCGGGGTCGCGCCGATCGTGGCGCCGCTCATCGGCGGGCAGATCCTGCGGGTCACGGACTGGCGGGGCGTGTTCGTGGTCCTCACGGTCATCGGGGCGCTGCTCGCCGCGCTGGTGTGGGCGAGGCTGCCCGAGACCCTCCCGGCGGCCGAGCGGCACACCGGCGGTGTCGTCGAGGCCCTGCACTCCATGCGCCGACTCCTCGCCGACCTGCCGTTCACCGGCTACATGCTCACCGGCGGCTTCGCCTTCGCCGCGCTGTTCGCCTACATCTCGGCGTCCCCGTTCGTGATCCAGGAGATCTACGGCGCCTCCCCGCAGACGTTCAGCCTGCTGTTCGGCGTGAACTCGGTCGGCCTTGTCGTGGTCGGCCAGATCAACGGCAAGGTGCTGGTGGGCAGGGTCAGCCTGGAGCGGGTCCTGGGCGTGGGCCTGCTGACCGTGACTGCGGCGGCCACGGCCCTGCTGCTGATGACGACCGGGGTCTTCGGCGAGGTGGGCCTGTTCCCCGTCGCCGCCGGCCTCTTCGTCCTGATGTCCGCGATGGGTGTCGCCCTGCCCAACGCCCAGTCCCTCGCCCTCCTGCGCACCAAGCACTCCGCCGGTTCCGCGTCCGCCCTGCTCGGTACGTCCTCCTTCCTCATCGGCGCGATCGCCTCCCCGCTGGTAGGAATGGCCGGAGAAGGCACGGCGGTCCCGATGGCGGTCGTCCAGCTGGTGGCCGCACTGGTAGCGCTGCTGTGTTTCATGGCAATGTGCCGTCCTTGGAACAGGCGTGCGACTGTGGAGGGAGCAGAGAACTGAGCGCACCGAGACTGCGCACCGACACACCGGAGCGGGCCGGGCTCGACCCCGGGGAACTCCGGCATCTCGTCCGGGACTTCCGCGCCCTCACCACCGGCGAACGTCCCTGGGCTCCCGGCGCCGTCCTGGTCGCGGGGCGCGGCCCGGTGATCGCGGTGGAGGAGTCGTCGGGCTGGGCGGTCCGTTACGCGTCCTACGACCCCGCAGCCGACGCGGGGGTGGAACTGCCCCCCGGGGCGCGCGTCCCCGCCCGGGTGGACACCCCCTTCGACCTGGCGTCCCTCACCAAGCTGTTCACGGCCGTGGCGGCGGTGCAGCAGATCGAGCGGGGCACGCTGGGCATCGACGCCCGGGTGGGCGCCTACCTGCCCGACTTCACGGCGGCCGTGACCCACGGAATCACCGTCCGCGAACTGCTCACCCACACCTCGGGACTGCGCCCCGAACTCCCGCTCCACGACTGCGACGACGACGAGGACCGGCTGAACCTCCTGCGCGCCGAGCCGCCCGTCGGGGTCCCCGGCACCTACACCTACTCCGACCTCAACCCGCTCCTCCTCCAGCACGTCCTGGAACGCATCACCGGCCGCCCTCTCGACGTCCTTGTCCACGAAGGCATCACCCGCCCCCTCGGCATGATGTCCACCCGCTTCGGCCCCTGTCCCGAGGCGGCGGCCACGGAGGACCAGCGCCGGCCGTGGGCCAAGGCGGACCGGGGGATGCTGCGGGGCCAGGTCCACGACGAGAACGCGTGGGCACTGGGCGGGGTGGCAGGCCACGCGGGCCTCTTCTCGACCGCGCACGACCTCGCGATCTTCTGCCGGACCCTGCTGGCGGGCGGCGCGTACGGCCCCGCCCGCATCCTCGGCCCGGACTTCGTGGAGCTCCTGCTGACGCCACCCGGGCTGGGGTTCGCCATCGACCAGAAGTGGTTCATGGGGGAGCTGGCGGGCCGGGGAGCGGCGGGCCACACGGGCTTCACGGGCACGTCCCTGGTCCTCGACCCGGCGACCGACACCTTCGTGGTACTCCTGGCCAACACCGTCCACCCGAGAAGACGCCCACCGGACAACCGTCCGCGAGCGGAGGCGGCTACGAGGGTGGCGCGGGCGGTGCGGGGGGCGTGAGCGGCTTCGCTCTCACACCGGCCCGGGCGATCCCGGCCCGACCGGCGTTCGAGAACGTGGCCCTCGGGGCTGGTGGGGCTGACGTCTGGGGCCGCAGCCCACGGGCGGGCTCGTAGGGGCGGCAGCCCCTGAAGGACGGTACGGACAGGGACCGCGGGAGGGGGGAACCCGCGCGGCCCGCCGCCGCATGGCGAGGGCCACCGCCCCCGCACCACGAGGTCCGCCCTCGCCCCGGCCGCCCATAGAATCACCGGGTGACCGCCCCCGCACCCCCGGCCGAGACCCTCCGTAGCGCCCTCGGCGCCCTCCTCGACGGCCTTCCCCCGAAGCAGGCCGCCCAGGCGGTGGATCGTCTGATCGCCACCTACCGCGGAGCCACCCCGACCGACAGCCCCATCCTCCGGGACCGCGCGGACGTGGCCGCCTACGCCGCCTACCGCATGCCCGCCACCTTCGAGGCGGTCCACGCGGCCCTGGAGGCGCTCGCCGACGCCGTCCCCGACTGGAGTCCCGCCGGCCACACCGACGTCGGCGGCGGCACCGGTGCCGCGACCTGGGCCGTCGCCGCCACCTGGCCGGGCGACCGGGCGGTCACCGTCCTCGACTGGTCCGAGCCCGCGCTCGCCCTCGGCCGCGAGATCGCCGCCGCCAACCCGGCCCTGAAGGAGGCCCGCTGGCAGCGCGCCAGGATCGGCCAGGACCTCGCCCTGCCCGCGACGGACCTGCTCACCGTCTCGTACGTCCTCAACGAACTCGCCCCGGCCGACCGCACCGCCCTCGTGGACACCGCGGCGGCGTCGGCACAGACGGTCGTGATCGTCGAGGCCGGCACCCCCGCCGGGTACGCCCGCGTCATCGAGGCCCGCGACCGTCTCGTCGCCGCCGGTTTCCGCGTCGCCGCGCCCTGCCCCCACAGCGCCGCCTGCCCGATCACCCCCGGCGAGGACTGGTGCCACTTCTCGGCGAGGGTCAGCCGCTCCTCCCTCCACCGCCAGGTCAAGGGGGGCTCCCTGCCGTACGAGGACGAGAAGTTCAGCTACGTCGCCGCGACCCGGCTCCCCGCCACCCCGGCGCCGGCCCGGGTGATCCGGCGTCCCCAGATCCGCAAGGGCCAGGTCCTCCTCGACCTCTGCGAGCCGGACGAGCAACTGACCCGCCGCACGGTCACCAAGCGCCACGGCGACCTGTACAAGGCGGCGAGGGACACGGCGTGGGGCGACGCCTGGCCCCCGCCGCAGAGGCCGTAACCCCGAACTGCCGTAACCCCGATCCGCGGTAGCCCCCTCACACGGACGCTTCCCCCGCCGCGTCCGCGTCCCGCTTCTCCTGCAGTTTCCGCAACAGCTCACGCTTGTGCGCCTGCGGGTCCCGCGCGCCGCCGATCCGGCCGCCACGGCCGTCCCCGCGCAGGGCCTTGCGGCCGATGTTGCTGCGCGTACCGCCGACTCCGAGCATGCCGCCCGATCCACCTCGTGCCATGACCTGCTCCTTTCACGCCTCCCACTCCAAACGAGACGTCTCGTCTCGCTAACTGACTCCACTCTCCAGCGAGACGCAGCGTCTTGTCAACCTGGTAAGTTCGCTTCATGGCCACCCACAACCCCAAGCAGCCCGCCCCCGACACCACCCGCCGCAGCGAGCGCTCCCGCCGCGCCATCTACGACGCCGCCCTCGACCTCGTCGCCGAGGTCGGCTACCCCAAGACCACGATCGAGGGGATCGCCGCCCGCGCCGGTGTCGGCAAGCAGACGATCTACCGCTGGTGGTCGTCGAAGGCGGAGGTCCTGATGGAGGCGTTCCTCGACCTGGGCGAGCAGGCGGCCCGCGAGGCCGGCCCCGAGGCGGCGTACACCATCCCGGACACCGGTGACCTCGCCGCCGACCTCAAGGCCGTACTGCGGCTCACCGTGGACCAGCTCAAGGACCCCCGCTTCGAGGCCCCCTCCCGTGCCCTGGCCGCCGAGGGCGTCGTCAACGAGGAAGTGGGCCGGGCCTTCATGACCAAGCTCCTCGAACCGTCGCTCCAGCTGTACGTCGACCGGGTGCGCGCCGCCCAGGAGGCCGGCCAGGTGCGCCCCGAGATCGACCCCCGCATCGCCCTCGAACTCTGGGTCTCCCCCCTCGCCCAGCGCTGGCTCCAGCACACCGGCCCGATCAGCTACGACTACACCGACACCCTCGTCGACTACGCGCTCCACGGCATCGCACCCCGCTGAGTGCCCCACGTCGGTTCCGGACCCCCGAAGCCGTGGAAAGTGGGACCATGAGGCATGCTGTTCCGCACGACAGCGAGGCGAGGGTGGTAGATGAGCGCGGAGTCGGGGGGCCTGACCGGCCTGCAGGGCAAACTCTCCCAATGGCTGCGCGGACGCCGGTCGAAGGAGGCCGACGCCGGGGACGAAGGCGGTCGTGAGGCTCTGCTGCTGGCCGCCGCCTCAGCGGGGCTCCCGCTCGCGCCCGCAGCGCATCCCGCCCCCGGATACCGGTGTTCCTGCGACCGGGTCGGCTGTCCCACGCCCGCCCGTCACCCCGTGTCCTTCGCCTGGCAGACCCAGTCGACCACCGACCGCGCGCAGATCGAGCGCTGGGCCCGGAATCAGCCGCAGGCCAACTTCATCACCGCGACCGGCATGGTCCACGACGTCCTGGACGTCCCGCTGGAGGCCGGCCGGGAGGCCCTGGAGCGGCTGCTGGCCTCCGGCATCGAGGTCGGCCCGGTCGCCGAGAGCGACGACGGGCGGCTCCTCTTCTTCACCCTCACCCGCGGCACCCCCGAGGACGAGGACGAGTGGTGGCCGTGCGAACTGGACTGCCACCCCGAGACCGCGGACGAACACCCCGGCCTGCGCTGGCACTGCCGCGGCTCCTACGTCCTCGTACCGCCCGCCCGGCTGCCCGGCGACCAGACCGTGCACTGGGTCCGCGGCCTCGAACACCCGCTGCCCGACCCGCTGAGCCTCCTGGAAGTCCTCACCGACGTCTGCGCCCGCCACGTGGGCGAGGAGCCGGACCACACCAACACGGCCTGGCCCCTGCGCCGATAGCGTCCCGAGCGCTACGAGCCCTGCGCGGACGTCAGGCCCTGGATCCGGCCGATCACGTCGACCTGTTGGTCGTCCGCGCCCTTCGGCGGGTCGAGCGCCACCTCGTTGGAGACGAACTCCATCATCAGCGACTGCTTGATCTCACCGGTCGTCAGCGCGAGCACGGCCGCACCGGGACTGGGGACCGACGTACCGGAGTGTGCGGTCTCCTTCACGTAGTGGTGCGTGGCGAAGAACACCAGCGCCCCACCGTCCTTCGTGCGCAACGCCAGCGGCGCGTACGCGTCGTTCGCCAGCGGCGCGTCGATGTACTGCGTGGCAAGGCCCGGCCTGATGGCGTCCTTGGCCCGGTCCGCCCGCCACACGCTGGTGTGGGTGCCGTCCGCGAAGACGTCGTCCGCGCCGCTCTTCAGATAGCTCGCGTAGTCCTTGCTCAGGTCCCCGGGCTCGGCGGCCAGACCGGTCGAGTTCGCCGGAACCGCCTCGGCCCAGCCGTCCGCGTCCTTCTTGAACTCCGGCACCTTGCCCTCGGCCACCAGCGTCAGATACGCCACCTGGAACGGCTCGTTCAGACGGTCACGGGTGAACACCAGCAGCCAGCGCGCCGTACCGCCCTTGTTGCCGGCCGCGTCGGCGACGAACCAGCGCGGCCAGCCCGCCTTCTTGGGGATGGTGTACGTCACGTCCGACAGCTTCAGCGGAGTGTGCGAGGCGTTCCCGCTCGGGCTGTTGGCCTTGCCGGCCTTCAGCCGTGCCGCGTCGATGGCACCGAGCGCGCCGGTGACATGGGCGGCGTCCAGCGAGCTGTCGTACGCCTTGTCCGCCGCGTTGTACGCGTTCGTGAACTGCTGGAGCGCCTTGGCGGCCTCCGCCCTGGTGGTCGCGGGCAGCACCTCCCGCTCGCCGTGCACCACCACGCATCCGCTCGCCGTCATCGACAAAACGGTCACAGTGGCTGCTGTCAGTGCGCTCCGGTCAAGCCTGCGGAGCCTTCGAGGGCCGCGATCCCTGCTCATCAGGTGCCTTCACCTTCCCCTTCCCGGAGGCGAACCCTACCGGGGCGAGGAACAGCGCGAGCGTCGGGATCAAGTACAGCAGCCACACCGTGACCTGAAGGACGGTCGGGTCCGGCTGGAAGTTGAACACACCCTTGAGGAGCGTGCCGTACCAGCTGTCCGGCGGGATGGTGTCACTGATGTCGAAGGCCCTGTCGTTCAGGCCGGGCAGCCAGTCGGCCTCCTGGAGGTCGTGGAAGCCGTACGCCAGCACACCGGCGGCCACGACGACCAGCATCCCGCCGGTCCAGGTGAAGAACTTGGCGAGGTTGATGCGCAGGGCGCCCCGGTAGAACAGCCAGCCCAGGAAGACCGCCGTGGCGATACCGAGGGCCGCGCCGATCAGCGGGCGCGGGGTGCCGTCGCCGGCCGCGTGCACCGACGCCCACACGAACAGGGCGGTCTCCAGGCCCTCCCGGCCCACCGCGAGGAACGCGGTGGCGACCAGGGCGGCGGTGCCCATCTGCAGGGCGGCGTCCAGCTTGCCGTGCAGTTCGGACTTCAGGTGCCGGGCGGTGCGCCGCATCCAGAAGACCATCCACGTCACCAGGCCGACCGCGAGCACCGACAGGGAGCCGCCGAGCGCCTCCTGCGCCTCGAACGTCAGCTCCTGCGAGCCGAATTCGAGCGCGCACCCGAAGCCGAGGGCGAGCGCGACCGCGACGCCGATGCCGGTCCAGATGGGCCGCAGGGCGTCCCGGCGGCCCGTCTTGACCAGGTAGGCGATGAGGATGCAGACGACGAGAGACGCCTCCAGGCCCTCGCGCAGACCGATCAGGTAGTTGGAGAACACGGGTCAGGCCTCCTCGGGGAACAGCGTGCTGCCCCACCAGTCGTCCTTGTCACGGACGCCGGGCGGGACGGCGAAGACCGCCGAACCCACGTGCTGGATGTACTCGTTGAGCGCGTCGGTGGCCAGATGACGCTGGATACGGATGAAGCCCTCCCGGACGTCCTTCATGTACGCCAGGAAGAACAGCCCCGCATCCAGCCGGCCGAGGCCGTCCGTGCCGTCGGTGAAGGAGTAGCCGCGCCGCAGGATCGTCGCCCCGCCGTTGGAGTCGGGGTGCGCGAGCCGTACGTGCGCGTCGGGCTTCATCGCCGGCAGGAACGGCTTGTCGCGCTCCTTGGCCTTGCCGACCGGGGCGCCTTCGCCCTTGTCGCGGCCGAAGATGTCCTCCTGCTCCTGGAGGGAGGTGCGGTCCCAGGTCTCGATGTGCATGCGGATGCGGCGGGCCACGAGGTAGGAGCCGCCGTTCATCCACGGGGCGTCCTTGGTGTCCTTGGAGTCCACCCACACGAACTTCTTCAGACGGTCCGTCTCCGTGCCCGCGATGTTGCGGGTACCGTCCTTGAAGCCCATCAGATTGCGCGGGGTCTGGGCGTCGGGCGTGGTGGACGAGGTCTTGCCGAAGCCGAGCTGCGACCAGCGGATGACGACCTTGCCGAAGCCGATCCGGGCGAGGTTGCGGATCGCGTGCACGGCGACCTGCGGGTCGTCCGCGCAGGCCTGGACGCACAGGTCGCCGCCGCTGCGGTTCTTGTCGAGGTTGTCCCCGGCGAACTGGGGGAGGTCGACGAGCGCCTCGGGGCGCTGGTCGGCGAGGTCGAACTTCCCGAACAGGGACGGCCCGAAGCCGATCGTCAGGGTCAGCCGCGACGGCTTGAGCCCCAGCGCCTCGCCGGTGTCGTCCGGCGGCGCCTCGGCGAGACCGCCGTACGCCCCTTCCCCGACCGCCTTCCCCTCGGCCATCCGCCGGGCCGCGGCCGTCCAGTCCTTGAGCATCTGCACGAACTCGGCGCGGTCGTCGGTCGTCACGTCGAACGCGGCGAAGTGCAGCCGGTCCTGCACCGGCGTGGCGATGCCCGCCTGGTGGGTGCCGTGGAACTCCACGGCGGCACCGGCCTCGGCGGCGGTCGGGGTGATGTCGTCCCCGGTGCGGGTCATCGCGACCGCGCCACCGGCCGCGGCGGCACCGAGCGCGAGCCCGGCCCCGCCCCAGCCGATGAGCGCGCGGCGCGAGGGAGCCGTGGTGTTCTCTGCGTCCGTCATGGCCCCTGCCTCAGGAGGACTTGGTGACGACGGCGGCGGCGAGCTTGGACAGCGGCTCCGCGAGCGCGTTGACCCCGTCCGACAGCTGCTTGCGATCGCCGTCGCCGACCTTGTCGTACGAGGTGAAGTCGTACGACGTCTTGTCGGCGCGGTACTTGTCAAGGAGCGTGTTCAGCGCCGCGAACTGCTTGTCGAGCTCGGTGACCAGGGCCGCGTCGTTCTCCTTGGCGACGGGCTTGAGCAGCGCGTACGACTTCTCGGCGCCCTCGACGTTGGCCTTGAAGTCGACGAGGTCGGTGTGCGAGTAGCGCTCCTCCTCGCCGGTGACCTTGCCGGTGGCGACCTCGTCGAGGAGCTCCTTGGCGCCGTTGGCCATGGAGGTCGGGGTGATGTCCGCCTTGCCGACCCGGTTCTGCCAGTCGGTGAGGTCGGTGATCAGCTGGTCGGCGAGCGTCTTGTCCTCGGCGGTGATCTTCTTGTCCTGCCAGAGGGACTTCTCCAGCCGGTGCCAGCCGGTCCACTTCTGCCCGTCCTCAAGGCCGTCGGCCCGCACGTCGACCTTCGGGTCGATGTCCCCGAAGGACTCGGCGACCGGCTCGGTGCGCTCCCAGCCGATGCGGGAGGGGGCGTACGCCTTCTTGGCGGCCTCCAGGTCGCCCGCCTTGACCGCGGCGGCGAAGGTCTTCGCGAGCGGCAGGGTGGCGTCGGCCTGCTCCTGCGCGTACTTGCGGTACGCGGCGACGGCCGCGTCCAGCCGCGGGTCGCGCTTGGCCGCGGTGCCGCCGGTGGCCTTGACCTGCTGGCGGATGCCGTCGCCCTTCATGCCGGGCTTGCAGGCGATCGTGTAGTCGCCGGCCTTCACCTCGGCGGTGACCTTCTGCTTGGTGCCCGGGCCGATGTTCTCGCGCTCGGTGACGATCCGGTCGTCCGGGAACAGGACGTAGACCTCGGTGACCTTGGAGCCCTTGTTCTCGATCGCGAGCTCCACGTGGCCGGCCGGGAACTCCTTCTTGGAGATCTCGCACTTGCTGTCCGTGGCGGTCACATTGATCACGCGGTCGCTGTCGCCGGAGCCGGAGCTCGCTTTCTCCGTGCATCCCGTGACGGCGGTCAGGGCCGCCACGGCGGTGACGGTGACGACGGACAGTCTGGCGGCGCGCATACGAGCTCCTGAGGGTTGGATAGGCTCGCCTAACTTATCTGAGGCTTATCTATGTATGGCCCAAAGCAATTGCCAAGTAAGGGTCAAGTCGGAGTCAAAGACTCAGCTCCGGAGGCACGTGGAGGTACGGGACCTGCGCGGATGCTTCAATTCCCCCGTGACTGACTACGACGTGCTGCGCGTCTTCTGCGCGCCGAACGGCGGCTACGGCAATGAGCTGGGGGTCGTCCGCGAGGGGTCCGCGATCCCGGACCCGGACGAGCGACAGGCGTTCGCCGCGAAGCTCGGGTTCAGCGAGACCGTGTTCGTCGACGACCCCGAGCGGGGCGTCATCGACATCTACACGCCCTCCGTACGGCTGGCCTTCGCCGGATATCCGTGCGTCGGGGCCGCCTGGTTGCTCGACGTGCCCGAACTCGTCACACCCGCAGGCGTCGTCGGTACCCGGCTCGACGGGGAGTTCAGCTGGATCGAGGCGCGGGCCGAATGGGCCGCGCCTCGGACGTTCCGGCAGTACGCCACCGCCGCCGAGGTGGACGATCTGGCCGTCCCTTCGACGGGGGACTGGATCTACGCCTGGGCCTGGGAGGACGAGGCCGCCGGGCGGATCAGGGCCCGCGGCTTCCCCGGCCGGGGTGACGGTGTCGAGGAGGACGAGGCCACCGGTGCCGCCGCTCTCCAGCTCACCGCCGAACTGGGGCGCGCCCTGAACATCGTCCAGGGCGCCGGCTCCCAGATCCTCACGGCTCCGCAGCCGGGGGACTGGGTCGAGGTGGGAGGCCGCGTCCTCCTGGAACGCTGAGGCTCACGCGTCTCACGCGGCTCACGCGGACAGCGGGAACGTCTCGGCCGAGTGCCCGGAACATCCCGCTGTCCAGCGCGAGGGCCCTCTTGGACTCGCCACGATGCGGACAGGTTCGACCGCCGCTGCGGTCCCCGCAGATACGCCAGGTCCCGCTCCAGCGCGCGCCACCGGGCCGACGCCGCGTACCCGAAGCGCCGTCACTCGGTCGGCCACCCGGGAACAGGACTACGGCAGCGTCAGGATCTCCGCGCCCGTCTCCGTCACCACCAGCGTGTGCTCGAACTGGGCCGTCCGCTTGCGGTCCTTCGTGACGACCGTCCAGCCGTCGTCCCACATCTCGTACTCGTGCGTCCCGAGCGTCAGCATCGGCTCGATCGTGAACGTCATGCCGGGCTGGATGACCGTCGTCGCGTGCGGGCTGTCGTAGTGCGGGATGATCAGGCCGCTGTGGAAGGAGGAGTTGATGCCGTGGCCCGTGAAGTCGCGGACGACTCCGTAGCCGAAGCGCTTGGCGTACGACTCGATCACGCGGCCGATGATGTTGATCTGGCGGCCCGGCCTGACCGCCTTGATCGCGCGGGCCAGCGACTCCCGGGTCCGCTCGACCAGCAGCCGGCTCTCCTCGTCGACGTCACCCACCAGATACGTCGCGTTGTTGTCGCCGTGCACCCCGCCGATGTACGCCGTCACGTCGAGGTTGATGATGTCGCCGTCCCGGAGCACGGTGGAGTCCGGAATGCCGTGGCAGATCACCTCGTTGAGGCTGGTGCACAGGGACTTCGGGAAACCCCGGTAGCCGAGCGTCGACGGGTAGGCGCCGTGGTCGCACATGTACTCGTGCGCCACCTTGTCCAGTTCGTCGGTCGTCACCCCGGGAGCGATCAGCTTCGCGGCCTCCGCCATCGCCCGCGCCGCGATACGGCCGGCGATCCGCATCGCCTCGACGGTCTCCGGGGTCTGCACCTCCGGCCCTGTGTACGGCGTCGGCGCGGGCTTGCCGACGTACTCGGGGCGACGGATGTTTCCGGGCACGGAACGGATGGGGGACAGGTCCCCGGGCACGAGCAGCGACTGGCCAGACATGGCGACGAGTCTATCCAGCGGCGATGGGGGAACATGTCGGAGGCGAGAGGAGCAGGTCATGTCCTTGTTCAAGAAGCGCACGGTCGGCAAGCCGGGCGAGTGGTACTACTGCCTGGAGCACAAGAAGGTCGAGGAAGGGCCCGAGTGTCCGGCCAAGGACCGGTTCGGGCCGTACGCGAGCCGCAAGGAGGCCGAGCAGGCCATGGAGACGGCCCGCGAGCGCAACCTCGAGTGGGAGAACGACCCCAAGTGGCACGACACCCCGGCGGCGGGCCGGGAGGACGACTGATCACACCTGGGCCGCGGTCCTCTGGTCCCGCACCCGGGCCGCGTGCTCGTCGGTCCGGGCGTCGTACGTCATCAGCTTCGGCAGGCACAGGGCCAGGAGGCCCACCGCCCCGGCGCACAGCACCCCGCCCGACCAGACGGACGTCCGTACGCCCCACCACGCGGCGAAACCACCGCTGCGGACCTGGCCGACGGTCGGGCCCACGGAGTACGACAGCAGTTCGATCCCGGCGAGCCGCCCGCGCAGCTCGTCCGGGATCGTCTGGTTCCACATGATCCCCCGGAAGATCCCGCTGACCATGTCGCAGCCTCCGGCCACGGTCAGGAACAGCAGCACCAGCCAGACGTTGCTCATGGTCCCAGCCGCCGCGATCGCCAGGCCCCACAGAGCCGCCGCGAGGACCACCATCCGCCCGTGCCGGTGGATCCGCGCGGTCCAGCCGCTGACCAGGCTCACCAGCAGCGCGCCGAGCGGGACGCTCGCGTACATCAGGCCCAGCGACCACTCGGCGTCCAGCTCGTCCGCGAGGAACGGCAGCACGGCCAGCGGCATCGCCAGGAACATCGCGGCGAGGTCGACGGCGTAGGTGCCGAGGAGTTCCTTGCGGCTCCAGGCATAGCGCGCGCCCTCCGCGATGGCCCTCAGCGACGGCCTGGCCGCCTCGTGGGAGGCGGGGGACGCCGCGATCCGTACGACGAGGACGACGGACACGGCGAAGGTCAGCAGGTCCGCGCCGAACGCCCAGCCGAGGCCCGCGTAGGCCACCACCACGCCTGCCAGCGCCGGGCCCGCGACCCCGCCGACCGTCCAGCGGAAGGAGTTCAGCGAGGCCGCCGCCGGCAGGTGCTCGTGGGCCACGATCCGGGGCCAGAGGGAGTCGAGCGCGGGACGCTGCACCGAGACCAGGGCGGAGGACAGGGCGGCGACGACGTACAGCGGCCAGACGGCGGGGTGCGGGAGCAGCGCGTTGAGCAGCAGGGCCGCGCTCAGCAGGCCCTGCCCCGCCTCGGTCCACACGATCAGCTTCCGCTTGTCCCACGCGTCCGCGAGCGCGCCGCCGTACAGCCCGAAGACGAGGAGGGGGAGCAGTTCCACGGCCCCGATCGCGCCCACCGCCGCCGCCGAGTCCGTCAGGTCCTTCAGCTGCACCGGCAGTGCCACGAAGGTCAGGAAGCTGCCGAAGTTAGAGATCAGCCCCGAGTACCACAGCCGCCGGAAGTCTTGGGAGGCCCGCCAGGGGGCGAGGTCCGGGAGCATCGCGCGAAGGCCGGAAGGGGGTGCGGGGGCGTCGTCGGTCACGACTCGCCATGGTCCGGGGAGGCCTCCCGGTGCGGCAACTGCTTTTCGCGGCTACCAGCGGGCCGGAGGCGGCGCCGTCAGCTGGTCGGCCAGTCTCGACAGCCGGTCCCGGAACCGCCGCCGGCCCCTGGGCGTGGGCACGGCGTTCTCGCCGGCCGCCGCGCTCACCAGGTGCTGCACGGTGTCCAGATCGAGGTCCGTGCCCTCCGGCACGGCCAGCGACTCGTGGGCCATCGCGGCGAGTTCGCCCTCACCTGGGCCGAGGGAGAGGACCGTCGCGCCGGCCCGCCGGGCGTCATGGACCTGCTCCAGAAGCGGGGCGCCCGGCCGGTCCGGGGACACCACCAGCAGGGTCTCGCCGCGCCGGGCCGCCGTGAGCCGGCCAGGACCGACCGACAGATGCGCGGGGTCGGAGGGGCGCGCGTCGTGGCGTACGAGGGTGGGGGCCAGCTCCGGTGTGCCCGACCAGGCGGCCTCGTCCACCAGATGGGCCGCCAGGTGCCACGGCTCGTATTCCGGCGTGCCTACCAGGAGCAGTCCGCCGCCGTGCGAGACCACCGACCCGCGCAGCACGCCCGCGAACCGCCGCGTGGCTCCCAACCACTCGGTCCCGGCGAGCACTTCGCGCAGCAGCGCGACCCGTACGGCGTCCATGGGGTCGCATCCTGCCGCAAGCGGACGTGCGCGGCCGGTGGTTCGGCCCGGATTCGCCCGAACCGGGCAGAGCGGCACCGAGGACGACGGCCCCCCGAGGCCCGGCGCGCATCGCCGAAGGCCCGTCCGCCGCCTGCTGCGAGCTCCGGCCCGGATCGGGCGCTCTGACCTGTCCCGGGTCGACGCCCGCCCGTCGGGCTCCGCGACGAGGCCGGGGATCTCGGCGCCCGTGAGCGGATCCCCCCTCGGGCGGGTGCCCGTGACGCCGCTCACCCGACCGGCCGGGGCTGCCGGGGCGGACGTAAAGTCGGGCCCATGACCTCTACCGACAGTGCTGCACAGAAGGCTCCCGCCAAGGACCCCTGGGACCTTCCCGACGTCTCCGGGCTCGTCGTCGGCGTGCTCGGCGGGACCGGGCCGCAGGGCAAGGGCCTCGCCTACCGGCTCGCCCGCGCCGGGCAGAAGGTGATCATCGGCTCCCGCGCCGCCGACCGCGCCCAGGCCGCCGCCGACGAACTCGGGCACGGGGTCGAGGGCGCCGACAACGCCGAGACCGCGCGCCGCAGCGACATCGTGATCGTCGCCGTGCCGTGGGACGGCCACGGCAAGACGCTGGAGTCGCTGCGCGAGGAACTCGTCGGCAAGCTCGTTGTCGACTGCGTCAACCCGCTCGGCTTCGACAAGAAGGGCGCCTACGCGCTGAAGCCGGAGGAGGGTAGCGCGGCGGAACAGGCGGCGGCCCTGCTCCCGGACTCCCGGGTCACCGCCGCCTTCCACCATCTCTCTGCCGTGCTGCTCCAGGACCCGGAGGTCGAGGAGATCGACACCGACGTCATGGTGCTCGGCGAGGAGCGGGCCGACGTGGAGATCGTGCAGGCGCTGGCCGGCCGTATCCCCGGTATGCGCGGCATCTTCGCGGGCCGGCTGCGCAACGCCCACCAGGTGGAGTCGCTGGTCGCCAACCTGATCTCGGTCAACCGGCGGTACAAGGCGCACGCGGGGCTGCGGGTCACGGACGTGTGAGCCGATGGGGGACACTGGACGCCGTAGCGCAGCAGTGTCCCCCGACAGGAGCCCGATCCCATGCCCCGCCTCGCCCTCTACGCCCTCGTCGTCTGCCTCCTCGCCGTCGCGGCGGCGGTCGTGTCCTTCGTCCAGGGCAGCTGGCTGGGGATCGTGTGGGTGCTGCTGGCGGGGCTGTCGTCCAACATGTGCTGGTACTACGTCAAGCGCGGCAGGATCGACGCCTACCAGAAGCGGTAGAGGCTCCAGCCGTTCGACGCCTCCAGGTCGCTGACCCCGAGTCCGTTCAGGACCGCGTGGACCAGGTCGAAGAACACGCTGTTGACCTGCGGCACCCACAGCAGTGCGAAGACGAACAGCAGGCCGAAGGGGGCGAAGGGCTCGATCTGCCGCTTGACCTCGTACGAGAGCCAGGGCTCGAGGACGCCGTAGCCGTCCAGTCCCGGGACCGGGAGGAAGTTCAGGATGGCGGCGGAGACCTGGAGCAGGGCGAGGAAGGCCAGCGCGTAGAGGAACACCGGCGGTACGCCGTCGAGGGCGTCCAGCCAGAACGGGGCCGTGCAGACGACGGCGAACAGGACGTTCGTGAGCGGACCCGCCGCGGAGATCAGGCTGTGCCGCCAGCGGCCGCGGATCCGGTCGCGCTCGATGAACACCGCGCCGCCGGGGAGGCCGATGCCGCCCATGATCACGAAGATGACGGGGAGCACGATGCTGAGCAGGGCGTGGGTGTACTTCAGCGGGTTCAGCGTGAGGTAGCCCTTGGCGCCGATCGTGATGTCGCCGCTGTGCAGGGCGGTGCGGGCGTGGGCGTACTCGTGCAGACAGAGGGACACGATCCAGGCGCCGGTCACGAACAGGAAGACGGCGATGTCCGTCCGCTCGGCGAATCCGGTCCAGGTCGCCCAGCCCGTCACCGCCGTCACGGCGCAGATGCCGACAAAGACGGGGCTGATCCGCCGGTCGCTGTGGCGGGTGGTGGCGGTGGTCATGGGGCTCCCTGAACTGGACGAGCACGCGGCGGGACGGCCCGACGGTACCGGGCACAGGTGAGAACGTCTTGGGGTGGGGCGGAGGTTCCATGGGGGGTGGGGGGTGCGCATGCCTGCGGCGCTTGTGGGGGTCGGGCGGGCGGGGCTGGTGCGGGGGTTGGGGTGCGTGGTGGGTGGGGGCCCAGGTCGGCCGGGGGCCCGACCTGGCCGGCAACCCGGTCCGCCGGGCGGCCAGATACGGCCGGCGAGCCGACCTGGCTGGGGACCAATGCGGCTGGCGGCCCGATCTGCCCAGCGACCCCGCCCGTACGGCGGTCCGACCTGGCCGGGGCCAGATCCATGCGGCGATCTGGCCTGGCCGGCGGCCAGATGGGGCTGGCGAGTCGACCTGGCTGGGGGCCCGACCCGGTTGAAGAGCCGATCCGCCCGGTGACCTGCCCCGCCTGACAACCCGTCCCGCCTGACAACCCGCCCCGCCCGACGACCCGACCCCGCCCGACGACACCCCGCTGAAGTAACCCCGTGACCGGCCCCGACCTCACCGGAGACAATGGACCCCGTGCGCTATCGCATCCTCGGCACCACCCAGGCACTCCGTTCCGACGGTACGTCCGTCCCCGTCGGTGGCACGCGGCTGCGCGCGCTGCTGACCGTTCTCGCTCTGCGGCCCGGCCGTACCGTCCCGGTGAGCCTTCTCGTGGACGAGGTGTGGGGTGGCGACCCGCCGGCCGACGCGACCGGTGCGCTGCAGGCGCTGGTCGGGCGGCTCAGGCGGGCGCTCGGGGCGGACGCGGTCGCCTCGGTGGAGGGCGGCGGCTACCGGCTCACGGCGGGGCCGGACGACATCGACCTGCACCGTTTCGAGCGGCTCGCCGGTGACGGCATGCGGGCGCTGGCCGACGGCGACCCCGCGAAGGCGGCCGTGGTCCTGGACGACGCCCTCGCGCTGTGGCGGGGCCCGGCGCTGGCCGATCTGCCCGACCGTACGGCCGAGGCGGCGCGCGTGCAGGCCCGCCGGCTGGATGCCCTGCGCGCCCGTCACACCGCCGCGCTCGCCCTCGGCCAGGCCGATCAGTCTCTGCCCGAACTGACCGCCCTGTGCGACACCCACCCCCTCGACGAGCCCCTCCAGGCCCTCCGCCTGCGCGCCCTGCGCGACACGGGCCGCACGGCCGAGGCGCTGGCCGCCTACGAGTCCGTACGACAGCTGCTCGCGGACCGGTTGGGAGCCGACCCGGGAGCCGAACTGCGGGCGCTGCACGGAGAGTTGCTGCGACCGGAGCCGTCCCGCGAGGACCGGGGGGCCGCTGCGGCAGCACCCGCGGGTGAGGCGGTTCGCGGCACCGACGGTGGCGCCCGCACAAACGCCCCGGCCGCGACGCACGCGACCGCACCCTCGCCCCCCGGCAACCTCCGCGCCCGTCTCACCTCGTTCGTCGGCCGGGAAGCCGACATCGAGGCGATTCGCGGAGACCTCGCCGGCGCGCGGCTGGTCACGCTGCTCGGGCCGGGCGGGGCCGGGAAGACCCGGCTCTCGCAGGAGGCCGCCGAGGCCGTGGGGGACGTGGTCCGGGACGGGGTGTGGCTGGCCGAGCTCGCGCCGGTCGACGATCCGGGCGCCGTTCCCGAGGCCGTACTCACCGCCGTAGGCGCCCGCGAGACCGTGATGTACGGCGCCGGTGCCGAGGCGATGCGCGCCGCCGGGAGCGAGCGGCTCGACGACCCCGTGGAGCGGCTCGCCGAGCACTGCGGTCGGCGCAGCATGCTGCTGATCCTCGACAACTGCGAGCACGTGGTCGACGCGGCGGCCCGGCTGACGGAGACGCTCCTGGAGCGCTGTCCGGGGCTGACCGTCCTCGCCACCAGCCGTGAACCCCTCGGTGTACCGGGGGAGTTGCTGCGACCCGTGGAGCCCCTCCCCGAGCCGGTCGCGCTGCGGCTGCTCGCCGACCGGGGTGCCGCCGCCCGGCCCGGATTCCGGGTCGACACCGACGAGGAGACCGCGGCGGCCTGCGCCGAGATCTGCCGGCGTCTCGACGGGCTGCCCCTCGGCATCGAGCTCGCCGCCGCCCGGCTACGGATGCTGAGTGCACGTCAGATCGCCGACCGGCTCGACGACCGCTTCCGGCTGCTGACCTCCGGCAGCCGTACCGTGCTGCCCCGCCAGCAGACCCTGCGGGCCGTCGTCGACTGGTCCTGGGACCTGCTCGACGAGGAGGAACGGGACGTCCTGCGGCGGCTGTCGGTGTTCGCCGGCGGGTGCGACCTGGCCGCCGCCGAGGCCGTGTGCGGTCCCGTCGCGCTGGACGCGCTCGGCTCGCTCGTCGACAAGTCCCTGGTGGTGGCGGCGCCTTCACCGGGTCAGGGGGACGGCGAGATGCGCTACCGGCTCCTGGAGACCGTCGCCGAGTACGCCGGCGAGCGCCTCGACGAGGTGGAAGGACTGCGCGCCGACGCCGAGCGCGCGCATCTGACGTACTACCGTGAACTCGCCCGTACCACTGACCCGTTGCTGCGCGGGCCCTGCCAACTCGCCGCCATCGGCCGGCTGGAGCGCGAGTACGAGAACCTCCGCACCGCCCTGCGCCGGGCCGTGGCCGACCGAGACGAGCAGGAAGGGCTGTGCCTGGTCCTGTCGCTGGCCTGGTACTGGCAGATGCGCGACCTGCGCATCGAGGCCCGCAACTGGTCCCGTGACGTCCAGGGCCTGGGCCCCGACCCCTTCACCGAGCCGGTCCGCCCGGCCGCGCCGGTGTGGGAGCGCTGCACGGACACCCCGCCGCCCTGGACCGGCGAGGTGCTGCAGGAGGCCCGGCGCGGCGCCCATCTCGTTCATCTCGCCTGCATGGACACCGAGTTGGACGCCTGGCAGAACCAGCACGCGCAGACCAAGCTGCGGTCCATCGCCGCCACCTATGAGCCGGGCATGGCGCAGACCTGCCGGATGCCGGGCTCCCTGTGGTTCTTCGCCATCATGCTCACCGGGGACCTGGAGCGGCTGCGGAAGGTCATCCAGGCGACCGTCGACACCTGCCGGACCACCCCGGGTTACGACTGGGAGCTCGCCGCGGCCCTCCAGTGGCGGGCCAATCTGCTCGCCAACCGCTCCGACTGGGCCGGGGACGCCATCCAGGACGCCGAGGAGGCGCTGGAGATCTACGAGCGGATCGGCGACCTGTGGGGCACCGCCGAGGCGCTCTCCGCGCGCGCCGAGGCCCATGAGCGCAAGGGTGAATGGCACGAGGCCGCGGCCGACTACGAGCGGGCGATCGAGCGGGCCGAACAACTCGGCGCCCGCGCCCAGAAGTCCGTGCTCAACGCCCGGCTGGGCAGCGCGCTGCTGGAGACGGGGGAGGCCGAGCGCGGCGAACTCCTGCTGCATGAGGTGATCGCCGATCAGGACGGCGCCCGCAACGAGGCGATGCCCGCCGCCCGGATGTTCCTGGCCGGCCGGCTCGGCATGACCGGCCGCATTCCCGAAGCGCGCGAACAACTCCAGCTGCTGCGCCAGCAGTTCGGTATCGCTCACTTCGTCATCTTCGACGCCTTCATCCTCGGCTCGGAGGCCTGGCTGGAGGCCTGGGACGGCCGCTACGAGAAGTGCCTGACCCTGACCCGCCGGGCGCTGGAGAAGTCCGAGGACCCGCTGGCGCTGACCATCGCCCCGCAGATGCGCACCATGTACCTTCACACCGCCGGGCTGGCCCTCGCCGGGGCCGACGGCGGAGCCCGCGCCCGCGACGGAGCCCGCTGCCTCAGGGCGGGGGACGCGCTGCTGCCGCCCAGCCACGCCCCGACGACCATCGAGCGCACCGTGCGCGGCAGGGCCGAGCGGGAGCTGCGCGCGGTGCTGGGCGACGCGGCCTACGAGTCGGCGTACGCGGAGGGCGACGGCCTCTCCCCGCAGGAGGCCGCCGCCCTGGTGTGACGCGCACGCAGGGTGAACGTCAGCTCTTCGTACGGAACTTGTGGATGGCGATCGGCGCCATCACCGCCGTGATCGCCGCCGACCAGCCGAGCGTCAGCCACACGTCGTGCGCCGCCGGACCGCCCACCATCAGCCCGCGCGCGGCGTCCGCGAGTGCGGACAGCGGGTTGTAGTCGGTGAAGTTCTGCAGCCAGCCCGGCATCGACTGGGTGGGTGCGAAGATCGACGAGCCGAACTGCAGCGGCATCAGCACCAGGAAGCCCATGGCCTGCACGGACTGGGCGCTCTTCATCACCACGCCGAGGGTGAGGAACACCCACATCAGGGCCGAGCCGAAGACGGCGGACAGCCCCACCGCCGCGAGCAGACCACCCCAGTTGGTGATGTCGAAGCCCACCAGAACACCCACGACCATCAGGACCGCGGTCGCGAACAGCATCCGCATCAGCTCCACCGCGATCTTGGCGAACAGCACCGAGCCGCGGCCGATCGGCAGGGACCGGAAGCGGTCCATGACACCGGAGTTGAAGTCCGTGTTGAAGCCGGTGCCGACGCCCTGGGCCATGTTCATGCCCATCATGGCCATCAGCCCGGGCACCACATACTGCACATAGGCCTGCTGGCCGCCGCCGAGGGACTGGCCGATGGAGCCGCCGAAGACGTACACGAACAGCAGGGTGAAGATGACCGGGAACAGGATGGCGTCGAACATCGACTCCGGGTCCTGCTTGATCCACAGCAGGTTGCGGCGGATGAGGGCGCCGGTGTGGCGCAGATGGCCGCGCAGCGGGATACGGGCGTCGGCTTCCGTGGCGGTAAGGGTGGCGGCGCTCATACGGCGACCTCCTCGCGGGTGTCGGTGGGGACGGTGTCCTGCGGGGCACTGGCACGGTGGCCGGTGAGGGACAGGAACACCTCGTCCAGGCTGGGCAGTTCGGTGGTGATGGAGGAGAGGGTGATACCGCGCGCGGTGACCGCGCCGACCACGGCGGTCAGCTGCTCGTCGCTGAGGATGGGGACGATGAGGGCGCCGCCGTCGGTGTCCACCGTGCTGGTGGCCAGCCCGGTGATGCCGAGCTCGTCGATCCACCCGGCGAGCGGCCGCAGCTGCAGCGGATCGACGGGCCGTACCCGCAGCGAGCGGCCGCCGACCTTCGCCTTGAGCTCCTCGATGGCGCCGTCGGCGATGACCTTGCCGTGGTCCACGACGGTCAGCTCGGAGGCGAGCTGCTCGGCCTCCTCCATGTACTGCGTGGTCAGCAGGACGGTCACGCCCTCCCCGACCATCCGCTTGACCTCGTCCCACACCTCGTTACGGGTGCGCGGGTCGAGACCGGTGGTCGGCTCGTCCAGGAACAGCACCTGGGGCCGGCCGATCATCGAGGCGGCGAGGTCGAGCCGGCGCCGCATACCGCCGGAGTAGGTGCTCGCCGGCCGCTTCGCCGCGTCCGTGAGCGAGAACCGCTCCAACAGCTCGTCGGCCCGGGAGCGGGCCTCCTTGCGGGGCAGGTCGAGCAGCCGCCCGATCATGTACAGGTTCTCCCAGCCGGGCAGCTTCTCGTCCACCGAGGCGTACTGCCCGGTGAGCCCGATCACCCGCCGCAGCTGCCGGGGCTGCCGTACGGCGTCGTAACCGGCGACCGTGGCCTGTCCGGAGTCCGGGGCGAGGAGGGTGGAGAGAATGCGTACGAGGGTGGTCTTGCCGGCGCCGTTCGGCCCGAGGACACCCATCACGGTGCCCTCGCGCACGTCCAGGTCGACGCCGTCCAGCGCCTTGGTCTCGCCGTAGTGCTTGACCAGCCCCCGCACGGAAACGGCGGAGTCCCCGCTCTTGGGGTTCTTGTCGATTCGCGTCATACCGAGGACGGTGCCAGCCGCCACCGACAAACCACCGACAGGCCGCCTACAGGGACCTACAGCCCACCGACAGAGCACAAAAAAGGGGGGCGCCCGGCGTTCACCGGGCGCCCCTTCTCGTCGTACGGCCGCTCAGTGCCGTACGGCCTCCGCGTGTTCCGGCAGATGGGTCGCGACCACGCGCTCGCGGCCGGCCGGGACGGCCACGCGCCGCCGGTCCACGACCGCGGCCACCGCGGCGACCCCGAGGCCGAGCACCGCCAGGGCGGCGCCCGTCAGGGCCGGGGACGTCGCGCCGAGGCCCGCGGCCAGGGCGAGACCGCCGATCCAGGCGCCGCCGGCGTTGGCCAGGTTGAAGGCGGCCTGGTTGGCGGAGGAGGCCAGGGAGGGGGCGGCGGACGCCTTCTCCATGACCATCAGCTGGAGCGGCGAGCCGGTGACGAAGGCCGCCGTGCCCAGCAGGACGACCGCCACCGCCGCGCTCCACTGCGTGGACATCAGCACCGGGAACAGGGCCAGGACCACGACCAGCGCGGTCAGGCCGCCGAACAGGGTGCCGCGCAGCGAGTGGTCGGCGAGCCGTCCGCCGACCAGGTTGCCCGCCGTCGCGCCCACCCCGAACAGGGCGAGCAGCAGCGTCACGCTGGAGCCCGCGTAACCGGCCGCGTCCGTGAGCATCGGCGTGATGTAGCTGTACGCGGCGAACAGCGCGCCGAAGCCGGCGACCGTCGTGCCGAGCGCCAGCCAGACCGGCAGCGACTTCAGTGCGACCAGTTCGCGGCGCAGGCCCACCGCGGGGGCGTGTGCGTGGTCGCGCGGGATGAGGAGCGCCAGGGAGGCTATCGCCGCCAGGCCGATCGCGCTGACGCCGAGGAAGGTCGCCCGCCAGCCCAGGTGCTGGCCCATGAGGGTGGCGACGGGCACGCCCGCGATGTTGGCGAGGGTCAGGCCGAGGAACATCAGGGACACCGAGCGGGCCTTGCGCTCCGGTGCCACCATGCCGGTGGCGACGACCGCGCCCACCCCGAAGAAGGCACCGTGCGGCAGCCCGCTCAGGAAGCGGGCCGCGAGCAGCCAGTGCTCGTCGGGGGCGAAGGCGGACAGCGCGTTGCCGGCCACGAACAGTCCCATCAGGCCGATGAGGACCACGCGACGGGACATCCGGGCGGTGACCGCGGCGAGCAGCGGGGCGCCGATCACCACGCCCAGCGCGTACGCGGACACCAGATGTCCGGCGGTCGGGATCGAGATGCCGAGGTCGTCCGCGACATCGGGCAGCAGGCCCATCATCACGAATTCGGTGGTGCCGAGACCAAAAGCGCCGACGGCCAGAGCGAGCAGGGCCAAGGGCATGAAGAGCCGAGCCTTTCAGGGGAGAGCGGAGTTCCGTACGAGTGTATGTTCAAGTACGGAACAAATACTCCCGGGCCCGGTATTCCAAGGGACGTCCGGCGGGTTACGACGAGGTGGCGAGGTTCACACGGGCCGCCACCGGCAGATGGTCGCTGCCGGTCGCGGGCAGCGTCCACGAGCTCAACGGCTCCACGCCCTGCACCATGATCTGGTCGATCCGCGCCATCGGGAACGACGCCGGCCAGCTGAACCCGAAGCCGCTGCCCGCCGCGCCCTGCGTGGAGCGCATCTGGGAGGTGACGGCGTTGAGCGCGCGGTCGTTCATCGTGCCGTTGAGGTCGCCGAGCAGGATCTTCCGGGAGAGCTTCTCGTCGGCGATGGCCTCGCCCAGCGCGTCGGCGCTCTTGTCGCGCTGCCGGGCGGTGAAGCCGGCCGCCATCTTCACCCGCACGGACGGCAGATGGGCCACGTACACCGCGACCTGTCCGTCCGGGGCGGCCACCGCGGCGCGCATCGCACGGGTCCAGCCCAGCTTGATGTCGACCGGCTTCACGCCGCTGAGCGGGTACTTGCTCCACAGCCCGACGGTGCCCTCGACCGCGTGGTACTTGTACGTCGACGCCAGCGCCTTCTCGTACACCGGCACCGCCGAGGCGGTCAGCTCCTCCAGGGCCACCACGTCCGCGCCGGAGGCGGCCACGTCCCGGGCGGTGCCGGACGGGTCGGGGTTGTCGGCGTTGACGTTGTGGGTGGCCACCGTGAGGTCGCCGCCGGTGGCGGACTTGTCGGAGAGCAGCCCGCCGAAGAGGTTCAGCCACACGACCGCCGGGAGCAGCACCGCGATCAGCGCGGTCGCCGACCTGCGCAGGAAACCGAGCAGGAGCAGCACCGGGACGAACACGCCGAGCCACGGCAGGAAGGTCTCGGTGAGACTGCCCAGGTTGCCGACGGCGTTCGGGATCTGCGCGTGCAGCAGCATCACCAGGGCGATGAGCAGCGCGAGGGCGGCCAGGACGACACCGCGGCGCCAGATCCGACGATCACCGCGCCAGCCGGAGAGCGGGCGGCCGAGCAGGCGCCGGAGCCGGTCTCTCTGGCGTTCGGGTCCCGAGCCGCCGTCCGCCGTCTCCGTCACGTATGCCTGCTGCGCCATACCGTCGCCTCACTACCTGCCGTGCACACCGTTCACCCCGTTGCCGTGGGGCGCCAGACGCCCCGTACGACCCTAGGGGATGTTCGGGTTCTCTCTCGTCGTCCCATGACGACCGTACGGGGGCGTTGACGTACAAGTCGGCTTCCCGAGTTCCCTGCTGCGGCTCGGAAAGCGCCCTCTGTGACGAAACGCGCACACTAGGAACTGACGGGGCGTAGGCCTTCGAGGACGGTGTCGACGATCTGTTCGGAGAGGCCCTCCAGCAGGTCGGCGTTGGGCTGCATGATGGTGCGGAACAGCATGGGGCCGACGATCAGGTCGTTGACCAGCTCGACGTCGATGTCCGTGCGGAGCTCGCCGTTGGCCTGTCCCCGGCGCAGGATGGCGATCTGTCTGCGGCGCCGGGGCGCGACGACGAGCGTGTGGTAGGCGTCCCACACCTTCGGGCTGCTCTTCATCTGGGCGAAGACACTGTGCAGCAGCGCCGAGGAACGGGTCATCAGCCCGCGCTGCCGCAACTGCTCGAGCAGCGCCACGAGATCGTCGCGCATCGAGGTGCCGGGCAGTTCGGCGTCCGGGGGCTCGGCGGTGCGCACGACGTCGACGAAGAGCTCCTCCTTGCCGCTCCAGCGGCGGTAGATGGTGGCCTTGCCGACGCCCGCGGTCCGGGCGATGCGCTCGATGGACAGCTCGGCGAGCGGCACGCCGTCCTCCAGCAGCTTGATGACGGCCTCGATGATGGACCGCTCCACGGCCTCACTGCGGGGCCGCCCCCGTACGGCCCCCGACTGCCTGGCCTGACCCTCCGCGAGGCCGCTCACGTCGCCTGGTCCTCTCTGTGGGATGGGTGATTCTCCCTGGTCTACGGTCTACGGCGGTGCAGGGGGCCGGGGTTGGGCCGGGGCCGCGTGGTGGGGGCGGCTGGGGCTTCTGCGCGGTGCAGGTGGTTTTTGGTCGTCGCCGGTGCGGGTGGCGTCGGGCGCCCGCCTGCTGCTGCTGCCGCTGCTGCTGCCGCTGCCGTTGTCCGGTCGTCCCGTCCCGCACCGCTGCCTCAGGTTTCCCCGGCGTCACTCCCTCGGGGCGCCACTGCTCCCGGCCCTTCACCCGGTGCCGGTGACTCCTGGTGTCCTGCTGCAGCTACAGCCGTTGCCCGGTAGTCCCGTCCGGCACCGCCGCCTCGGGCCCTTTGCCCCGTGCCGGTGGCTGGGCTGGCGTCCTGCCGCTGCCGCTGCCGCTGCCGCTGCCGCTGTCCCGTCGTCCCGTCCCGCACACCCGCCTCCGGTCTCTTCGGCACCGCTTTTCCCGGCCGTTCGCCCGGTGCCGGTGACTCCTGGTGTCCTGCTGCAGCTACAGCCGTTGCCCGGTAGTCCCGTCCGGCCCCACCGCCCCAGACCCCTGGGCCAGTTGGCCGGCCCGGGGGTCAGGCTCGTCAGGTCACTCCGACGCAGGGACCAACTTCTCTTCCTCCTGGCCCTGCTGAGGTTCCTTCGGGCGGCCCGGCAGGTACAGCGCCACCACTACCGCGCCCACCACGGCCACGCCCGCTCCCCACAGCGCGGTGACGTGCATCGCGTGGAGGAAGGCGTCGTTGGCCGGGCCGACCAGGGCGTCGCCCCGGGGGCCGAGCTTCGCGGCGACGCCGAGAGTGGCCTCGATGGACTCGCCCGCGGTGTGCCGTACGCCCGCCGGGACCTGGCCCAGGTGGGACTCGATGCCGTTGCGGTAGGCCGTGGAGAGCACCGAACCGAGGACGGCGATGCCGAGCGCGCCGCCGACCTGCCGGAAGGTGTTGCTGAGGGCGGACGCGGAGCCGGCCTTCTCGCGCGGCAGGGCCTGCATGATGACGACGCTGGTCGGCGTCATGATGTGCGCCATGCCGGTGCCCATGAGGAAGAAGATCACCTCGAGGAGCCAGATCGGCGTGTCCGCCTCCAGCGCGGCGAACGCGCACAGCATCGCGGCGATCAGCAGCATGCCCCCGGTCGTCGTCGCCCGGTTGCCGAAGCGATCCACGACCAGCCGGGCGCGCGGCGCGAAGATCAGCTGCGCG
The DNA here is from genome assembly GCF_055559055.1 of Streptomyces sp. NPDC024687. Taxonomy (NCBI): domain Bacteria; kingdom Bacillati; phylum Actinomycetota; class Actinomycetes; order Kitasatosporales; family Streptomycetaceae; genus Streptomyces; species Streptomyces sp. NPDC024687. The sequence goes on from NZ_JBVHLJ010000001.1 coordinate 844,187, forward strand.
GCGGCCAGCGGGAGCATCAGCAGACCGGTCTGCAGCGGCGAGTAGCCCCGCACGCTCTGGGTGTAGAAGACCGAGAAGAAGGTCACGCCCATCAGCGCGAAGAACACCAGCCCTATGGCACCGATCGCGGCCGAGAAGACCTTGTTCTTGAAGTAGGTGACATCGATCGACGGATGGTCGCTGCGCTTCTCGAACACGACGAACGCGACGAGCACCGCGAGACCGGCACCGATGGTGGCCAGCACCGTCGCGTCCGTGAAGTCGGCGAGCTGACCGCCCTTGATGATGCCGTAGACGAGCAGGACCAGTCCGATGACCGACAGCACGACACCGACGGGGTCGAGACGGCCCGGGTTCGGGTCGCGCGAGTCGGGTACCAGCCACAGCATCAGCGCGAGTGCGAGCACCACGATCGGCACGTTGATGAGGAAGACCGAGCCCCACCAGAAGTGGTCGAGCAGCACACCGCCGGTGATCGGCCCGATGGCGATGGCGAGCCCGACGCCACCCGCCCAGATGCCGATGGCCTTGGGCTGCTCCTCGCGCTCGAACACGTTCATCAGGACGGCGAGCGTGGCCGGCATGACGAACGCGGCGCCGAGGCCCATCAGCGCGCGGAAGGCGATCAGCTGGTTCGGCGAGTCGGAGAACGCGGCGAGGGCGGAACCGGCGCCGAACACGAACAGCCCGCCCAGCAGCACCTTCTTGCGGCCCAGCCGGTCGCCGAGCAGGCCCGCGGTGAACAGGAGACCGGCGAAGACCAGGGTGTAGGCGTTGATCGCCCACTCCAGCTCACTCTGGGTGGCGCCCAGGCCGGTCGGCGCGGGAGTCGAGATCGTCTTGATCGCGACGTTCAGAATGGAGTTGTCGAGCACCACGATCAGGAGGCTCAGCATCAGTACACCGAGGATCGCCCAGCGGCGCCGGTGCACCGCCTCCGGTACCCGGGAGTCAGGGGCTGCGGTAGTCATGCCTCCGAGACTAACCCCATTACGATACGGTACCGTCTCGTATCGTTAATTATTTACCCAGCTCTTACTCATCCTGGCGGCCGTCCGAGCCGTGCCTGAACGGTCACACCGACCACCTCTGGCCCTGACCGGGAGGAGGTGCCACCATGGACGTGATCCGGGGACGCCGTGAGGGCGCCTCGAGATGACGTAAGGAGCCGTTGCAATGACGCAGCTTTCGGCTGCCCACACCAAGCCCTCCGACGGCAGCAAGACGCTGTACGGGGGAAAGGGCACTCGCCGCATCACCGTCCGGGACATCACCCTCGCCAAGGAACGCGGCGAGAAGTGGCCCATGCTCACCGCCTACGACGCGACGACCGCCTCCGTCTTCGACGAGGCCGGCATCCCCGTGATGCTCGTCGGCGACTCGGCGGGCAACTGCCACCTCGGCTACGAGACCACCGTGCCCGTCACCATGGACGAGATGACCATGCTGTCGGCGGCCGTCGTACGGGGCACCTCCCGCGCCCTGATCGTCGGCGACCTGCCCTTCGGCTCCTACCAGGAGGGCCCGGTGCAGGCGCTGCGCTCGGCGACCCGGCTGGTCAAGGAGGCCGGCGTCGGCGCCGTGAAGCTGGAGGGCGGCGAGCGCTCCCACGAGCAGATCCGTCTCCTTGTCGAGTCCGGCATCCCGGTCATGGCCCACATCGGTCTGACCCCCCAGTCCGTCAACGCCATGGGCTACCGCGTCCAGGGCCGCGGCGAGGAGGCGGCCCAGCAGCTGCTGCGCGACGCGAAGGCCGTCCAGGACGCGGGCGCTTTCGCCGTCGTCCTGGAGCTGGTCCCGGCGGAGCTCGCGGCCGAGGTCACCCGGGTCCTGCACATCCCGACGGTCGGCATCGGCGCGGGACCGGAGACTGACGCGCAGGTCCTCGTCTGGACCGACATGCTCGGCCTCACCGGCGGCCGGGTCCCGAAGTTCGTCAAGCAGTACGCCAACCTGCGCGAGGTCATGGGCAACGCGGTGAAGGCCTTCGCGGAGGACGTCGTCGGCGGCACGTTCCCGCTGGACGAGCACTCCGTCCACTAGGGCCTTAAGGCCCGCCAGAGCCACAGCGGCACCACAGCGCCCCGCCGATCTTCCCCCGTCGGCGGGGCGTTCCGCATCCAGAACAGGCTTTAGGACAGGAACATGCCTATTGGGTGCCTACGGTCGTCGAGACAGCCGACGTGAGCGAAGGAGCCGACATGTCCGAGCAGACCAGCGCCGCGCCCGAGGGCTACACCACCGTCGCGCCCTGGGTCGTGACCGACGACACGGGAGCCTTCCTCGACTTCGTCACCGAGGTGTTCGAAGGCGACGAGCTCAGCAGGGTGGCCACCGAAGACGGATCGATCGGCCACGGCGAGATCCGGATCGGCGACACGGTCGTCCTGGCCTTCGACCGGCGCGCGGACTGGCCGGTCATGCCGAGCCTGCTGCGGGTCTTCGTCACGGACGCGGACGAGGCCTTCTCCCGGGCGGTCGCGGCCGGCGCCCACGTAGTCACGTCCCTGGGAGACAGCGCCTTCGGGCAGCGTGGCGGCCGGATCAAGGACCCTTTCGGCAACATCTGGTGGGTGGTCGCCCAGGTCGAGGACGTTGCCGAGGAGGAGATGTGGAAACGGCTGAGGATGCCGGAGTACGTGGAGGCGATGAAGGTGGCGCAGGAGACCTTCGACGCCGAGATGACCGGGCGGGGGAGCGGGCGCAGCAGCGCACCGGTCATGACGGACGGCTGACCTCCGTAGCCGCCCGCCCTCCCACCGGCCTAGTCGAACCGCTCCAGATCCCGCAGCCAAGCCTTCGCCGAGCTGTCCGACGGGGCCCGCCAGTCACCGCGCGGTGACAGGGAACCGCCCGCCGAGACCTTCGGTCCGTTCGGCATGGCCGAGCGCTTGAACTGCGCGAACGCGAAGAAGCGGCGGCAGAACACCTCCAGCCAGCGCCGGATCTCCGGCAGGTCGTACGTCCCGCGCTTGTCCTTGGGGAAGCCCGGGGGCCACGCCCCGGCGTCGACGTCGTGCCAGGCGTGCCAGGCCAGGAAGGCGATCTTCGAAGGCCGGAAGCCGTAGCGCAGCACATGGAAGAGCGTGAAGTCGTGCAGCGCGTACGGCCCGATCTTCGACTCGGTGGACTGCATCTCCTCGCCCGGTACGAGCTCCGGGCTGATCTCGGTGTCGAGGATCGCGGTGAGGATCTCACCGGTCTCCGCGTCGAACTGCTCGCTGCTGACGACCCAGCGGATCAGATGCTGCATCAGCGTCTTCGGCACGCCCGAGTTGACGTTGTAGTGGCTCATCTGGTCGCCCACGCCGTACGTGGACCAGCCGAGCGCCAGCTCGGAGAGGTCACCGGTGCCGAGCACGATCCCGCCGCGCTGGTTGGCCAGCCGGAACAGGTAGTCGGTGCGCAGGCCCGCCTGGACGTTCTCGAAGGTGACGTCGTACACCGGCTCGCCGGAGGCGAAGGGGTGGCCCATCTCCTGGAGCATCAGCCGAGCGGTCGGCGTGATGTCCAGCTCGGCCGCGGTGACGCCGAGGGCACGCATCAGACGGTGGGCGTTGGACTTGGTGTGGTCGCTGGTGGCGAAGCCGGGCAGCGTCCAGGCCAGGATGTCGCTGCGCGGCCGGCCGGCCCGGTCCATCGCGCGGGCGGCGACGATCAGCGCGTGCGTGGAGTCCAGGCCGCCGGAGACACCGATGACCACCTTCGGGCCGCCGATCGCCGCGAGCCGCTGCTGGAGCCCGGCGACCTGGATGTTGTAGGCCTCGTAGCAGTCCTGGGCGAGCCGCTCGGCGTCGGCAGGCACGAACGGGTAGCGCTCCAGACGGCGCCTGAGACCCAGGTCACCCGCCGGCGGGTCGAGCTCGAACGCCACCGTCCGGAAGTCACCGGTGCGTGTGAGATGGGTCCGCCGGTTCTCGTCGAACGTGCCCATCCGCATCCGCTCCTGCCGCAGCAGGTCCAGGTCCACGTCGGCCACCGCGTACTCGTCGCCCTGCGGGAACCGCTCGGTCTCCGCCAGCAGGACGCCGTTCTCGTAGACCATGGCCTGGCCGTCCCAGGACAGGTCGGTCGTCGACTCGCCGAGTCCGGCCGCCGCGTAGACGTAGGCGGCGAGGCAGCGCGAGGACGCCGAGCGGCACAGCAGCTTGCGGTCCTCGGCCCGCCCGACCGTGATCGGGCTGCCGGAGAGGTTGACCAGGACGGTCGCGCCGGCGAGGGCGGCCTCCGCGCTGGGCGGCACCGGCACCCACATGTCCTCGCAGATCTCCGCGTGCAGCACGAGACCCGGGACATCTCCCGCCTCGAACAGCAGGTCCACGCCGAACGGCACGCTCGCACCGCCGACCCGGATCGAGCCGCCGCGCTCGTCGGCACCGTCGCCGATCTGCCGACGCTCGTAGAACTCGCGGTAGTTGGGCGGGTACGACTTCGGTACGACACCGAGGACCCGGCCGCGGTGCACGATCACCGCGCAGTTGTAGAGCCGGTTGCGGTGGCGCAGCGGGGCGCCGACGACCAGCACCGGGAGCAGGTCGGCCGACCCTGCGACCACGTCCGCGAGCGCCGTCTCGACCTCGTCGAGCAGCGCGTCCTGCAGGAGCAGGTCCTCGATGGAGTAGCCGCACAGCCCCAGCTCCGGGAAGACGGCGACGGCGACCCCCTCCTCGGAGCACCGGCGCGCGTGACGCAGTACCGCTTCGGCGTTGGCGGGCGGGTCCGCGATGACGGTGTGACCCGTACACGCGGCGATGCGTGCGAACCCGTGCTGATAGATGGACCAGAAGTTCGAGGCAGTCACGGGCATCAGTGTAATCGTCAGAGCGACGCGATGGGGGAGGGGGCCTGCGCGGTGCGGGACGGTCTGCCCGAAGCCAAGTCTGTGTGTTGGCCGGGTCATGATCCTTTGATGCCCCTTGCCGGATTGTCATGACCTTGCCTTCAATGAACGGTATGAGCGGCATAAATGGCATGAGCGGCACGCGAGATGAAGGCCCGGGCCGTGCGGCGGGATGGGGCTGGTTCCTGGCCTGGCTCCTGGTGGGAGCGTGCGCCGGCATCGGCCTCGCGGCGATCCTGACGGTGGGCGCGGCCTTCGTCGTACTCGCCGCGGTGGCCGCGGTGTTCCTGCTCCGCAGCGGACCTCGACGCGCTGTCCTGGGCGGCGTCTCGGGAGTGGCCCTGCCGCTGTTCTACCTCGCGTACCTGAACCGGGGCGGCCCGGGGGAGGTGTGCCACGCGGTGCCCGGCGGGCAGTCCTGCACCGACGAGTACACGCCTGTTCCGTTCCTCGTCGCCGGGGTGCTCGTACTGGTGGCGGGTTGCGTGATCCACGCGATGACCGGCCGCCGCGAGGGAGCGGGCCGCGTGTCGGAGAGCTAGGGCCCTCCTGATGGATCTCCGCGGCGTCGCGACGCCCGGCACGCACGCTCACCGCACGGCGCGCAGGGCCAGGTGGCTCCGCCACATGACCCTCAACGCCGCACGCCGATCGCACGCACCGAACGCCGCTCCGTCTTCCACGGAGATCCATCAAAAGGGCCCTGGCCGGGCGGGACATGCGCGAGGGCCCGGCCCCGGAGGTTCTCACCTCCGGGACCGGACCCCTGTGGACGCGCGTCCGGATCAGTGCTTGCCGAACGACTGCACGTAACCGTTCGCGGGCGTACCCACGCCGGTGACGTCGTCGTAGCCCTTGACGGCGGACAGCGAGCTGTCCTTGCCGAGGCTGCGGACCGAGACGGTCAGACCACCGCTGGCGTCATAGCCGTTGACGAAGTCGGTGCGGGCCACCGCGAGTCCGGACCCCGTGGGGTTGTCCGTGATGTCGTGGAAGGCCTTCGAGCCGTACTTCGCGTAGATCGACGGGTTGGCGAAACCGATCGCCTTGCCGCCCCGCGCCTGCTGGGCGAGCGCCTGCACGGCCGCGATCACCGGCGAGGCCAGCGACGTGCCGCCGATGCGGTACTCGCTGTACTGCTGCGAGCCGTCGGGGAAGGTCTGCGTCTGCCCCACCAGGAAACCGGTGTTCGGGTCGGCGATCGCGGAGATGTCCGGGACGACACGGTTGCCCGCGGCGTTGTTGGCCGTGGCGAGCGCGTTCGGGACGACACCCTTCTGGTAGAAGGGCTCGGCGACCGTCTTGCTGGTGCCGCCGCCCGCACCGGAGGTGAACGCGCCGGGGAAGTTGGTCCAGCTCTTGCCGTCCGCGGACAGCGTGGCCTTCTCGGTGCCCCAGCCGGTCTCCCACAGGTACTTGTCGCCCTTGCCGACGGCCAGCGAGGTACCGCCGACCGCCGTCACCCACGCCGAGTTGGCCGGGGTGTCGACCTGCTTCGTCCCGGTGTTGGCGACCTCGTCGCCGTTGTCGCCGGAGGAGAAGTAGAAGCCGATGCCCTCGACCGCGCCGAACTGGAAGACCTGGTCGTAGGCGGCCGCGAGATCCGGCGTCTGGTTGGCCTCGATGTCGCCCCACGAGTTGGAGACGATGTCGGCCAGGTGGTTGTCGACGACCTTGCTGAGCGAGTCGAGCAGATCGTCGTCGTAGCAGGACGCGGCACCCACGTACGTGATGTTCGCGTCCGGCGCGACCGCGTGCACGGCCTCGACGTCGAGGGTCTCCTCGCCGTACCAGCCGGCCGCCCCGCACTCCTCGGTCTTCGTGTAGTTCTTCGGCAGGACCTGCTTCAGCTGGCCGCTGGTGTAGGCGGCGTCACCGTTCTTCTTCGCGTACGTGGCCGCGTCGAAGGCGATGGTCGGGGAGGCGTAGGCGTCGGTGATGGCGACGCGCACGCCCTTGCCGGTGTACGTGCCCGCACTGTAGGCGGCGCGCAGCTGCTTGCCCGTGTAGCCCTTGATCGCGTACGGGATCTTCGAGCCGTAGGCCGCGGGCAGCGTGCTCGCGGTCTTCGAGCCGTAGTACGAGGAGAACGGCCCGGCGTTCTTGAACACGGCGTCCGGCGGCGGCAGTTGGTCCTTGCTGCTCGCCTTGTGCGGTGCGTTGTCCAGGCCGGTGACGGTCAGGACCGCACCGTCGAGGGCGGCCGGCGCGGAGGCGGCCTTGGCCGGGGCGTGGTAGGTCTTCGAGCCCTTGGCGTAGTTGTGCAGCTGGGTCCCGAAGGCCTTCTCGACGGCGGCCACGTCACCGCTGACGGCGACGTAGTGCTCGGTCACGTCCGTGACCTTCAGTCCGGCGGACGTCAGCCAGGACTTGACCGCCGAGACCTGGGCGGCGGTGGCGCCGAAACGCTGCTTCGCCTGCTGTGCGCTCAGGTACTTGCCGTACGACGCCGAGCTCGGGTCGGCCACGGCCTTCGCGTAGGCGGCGAGCCCGGTGGCGTCCTTGCCGGCGAGGTAGACCCGGGCGGAGACCTTGGAACTGTCCGCGGTGGCGCCCTTGTCGGCCTTGGCGGTGGCCCACGCGGGCTTGGTCCCGGCCAGCGTGTCACGGTTCGGGCTGTCCGCGGCGTGGGCCGCGGGTATACCGAGCGCCAGCGCGCCCGCGAGCATCGGCAGCGTCGCCGCCATGCTCACCCCGGCGCGGAGTTTGGCGCGGTTGGATCTCATGGAACCCCCTGGATGCGGTTCGTCGCGAGTGATCACTCGACGGTGTGGCCACTCTTGCGACGAACGGTTCATGCAAGGGGAATGCGCATGCCAAGAAGAGCCCAATTAACCTAATGAAAAAGGCTTGTTCGAGGGTTAACCCTCTATGATCGGGGTTTTGCGCCCCGCTCCTTCAGCATCCCCGCCATCAGGTCGATCTCCGACTGCTGCGCGGCGACCATCCCCTGCGCGAGCCGCTTCTCGACGCCGACCGTGCATTTGTCCACACAGCCCTTCGCCATGTGGACGCCGCCCTGGTGATGGTCCGTCATCAACTGCAGATAGAGGATCTCGGCCTGTTTGCCGTTCAGCGTGCCCAGCTTCTTCATCTCGCTGTCGGTCGCCATGCCCGGCATCAGCGAACCCTCACCGGCCGACGGCATGTCACCCATGCCCATCCACGTCATCGGCGGATCCGCCGACACCTTCGGCAGCCCCCACAGATCCAGCCAGCCCAGCAGCATGCCGCGCTGGTTGGCCTGCGTCTGCGCGATGTCGTAGGCGAGCCGTCGCACCTCGACGTCCTTGGTACGGTCGCGCACGATGTACGACATCTCGACGGCCTGCTGATGGTGCACGGCCATGTCGCGCGCGAAACCGGCGTCCGCGGACTCGGCGGACGGGGTGTCGGCCGAGCCGCCGTCCTCGGCCACGGCGTAGGTGATCGCGCCGGCCGCGACGAGCACGCCCGCCACGGCCACGGCCACTCCTGCGAACCTCACTGACCCAGACCACCCGTGCACGCCGCGCCCGGCTCGGGCGTCTGCTCGCCCTGCACGAACTTCTCGAAGAACTTGTCGACGTTCGGGTCGCTCGCCCCCGTCACGGTCCGCTGGTGGCCCCACGCCGACAGCACGATCGGGTCCTTCTGCTTGTCGTCGGGGCTCATCAGCGTGTACGGCGTCTTCTTCACCTTCGCCGCGAGCGCGTCCACGTCCGCCTTCTTGGCCTTGGCGGTGTACGTCACCCAGACCGCGCCGTGCTCCAGCGAGTGCACGGCGTTCATGTTGTTGAGCGCCTTGGTGTAGACGTCGCCGTTGCAGTTCATCCAGACCTGGTTGTGGTCGCCGCCGACCGGGGGCTCCATCGGGTAGCTCACGGTCTTGACGACGTGGTTGCGGCCCAGCGTGCCCTTCCAGGTCTTCACGCCGTCCGAGCCCGTGACGAAGTGCCCCTTGCCCTTGCCGTCGGCCGCCGTGCTGTCGTCGTCGGACTGCGACTGCACCAGCACGATGCCGCCGGCGACCAGACCGGCGACGACGACCACACTCGCGGCGATCGTGAGGATCCGGTTGCGGCGCTCGCGGGACTGTTCGGCGCGCCGCATCTCCTCTATGCGCGCCTTGCGTGCCGTGGCGGTGCTCTTCTTGGCGGAACCCATGAGGTGTGTCCTTCTGGGGGAAAGGGGCGGGACGGATGGTGACGATCGGTCCGCTGATCGTAGTGGGGCGGGGGTGACTTCTCGTAGGGAGGCCATAGGAAACCGGGGCGCGGGGTGAGACGGGGCGGGCCGGGCATTACGTATGTCAGTCCGAGCAGGCAAGATGGGCAGCGGAGCAGTACATCCACCGGACGTGAGGCGTTCATTCCCGGGCCGCCGGGACGATCAAGGTCGGCAACGCGCACGAAATGCTGTTGTGGTGTGATGCTCAGGTGCCCGACCGCCTCCTGCGGGATACGGAGACAGGCGGCCTGACCAGCAAGGATGGGGAAGCGGAAGATGGACAAGCAGCAGGAGTTCGTGCTCCGGACCTTGGAGGAGCGCGACATCCGGTTCGTACGCCTGTGGTTCACGGACGTGCTGGGCTTCCTCAAGTCCGTCGCCGTGGCCCCGGCCGAGCTGGAACAGGCCTTCGACGAGGGCATCGGCTTCGACGGCTCGGCGATCGAGGGATTCGCCCGCGTATACGAATCCGACATGATCGCCAAGCCGGATCCGTCGACCTTCCAGGTCCTGCCCTGGCGCGCGGAGGCCCCCGGTACGGCCCGGATGTTCTGCGACATCCTCATGCCGGACGGCTCCCCGTCCTTCGCGGACCCCCGGTACGTCCTCAAGCGTGCCCTGGCCCGCACGTCCGACCTGGGCTTCACCTTCTACACCCACCCGGAGATCGAGTTCTTCCTCCTGAAGGACCGCCCGCTGGACGGCTCACGCCCGACCCCGGCCGACAACTCCGGCTACTTCGACCACACCCCGCAGAACATCGGCATGGACTTCCGCCGCCAGGCGATCACCATGCTGGAGTCGATGGGCATCTCGGTCGAGTTCTCCCACCACGAGGGCGCCCCCGGCCAGCAGGAGATCGACCTCCGCTACGCCGACGCGCTCTCGACGGCCGACAACATCATGACGTTCCGCCTGGTCATGAAGCAGGTGGCGCTGGAGCAGGGCGTCCAGGCCACGTTCATGCCGAAGCCGTTCTCGGAGCACCCCGGCTCGGGCATGCACACCCACCTGTCCCTCTTCGAGGGCGACCGGAACGCGTTCTACGAGTCGGGCTCGGAGTACCAGCTCTCCAAGGTCGGCCGCTCCTTCATCGCGGGCCTGCTCAAGCACGCGGCGGAGATCTCCGCGGTCACCAACCAGTGGGTCAACTCCTACAAGCGCATCTGGGGCGGCACCGAGCGCACCGCCGGCGCCGGCGGCGAGGCCCCCTCCTACATCTGCTGGGGCCACAACAACCGCTCGGCCCTGGTCCGCGTCCCGATGTACAAGCCCGGCAAGACCGGCTCGGCCCGTATCGAGGTCCGCTCCCTCGACTCCGGCGCCAACCCGTACCTGGCGTACGCCCTCCTCCTGGCCGCCGGCCTCAAGGGCGTCGAGGAGGGCTACGAGCTCCCGCCGGGCGCCGAGGACGACGTCTGGGCCCTGTCCAACTCCGAGCGCCGCGCCATGGGCATCGAGCCCCTGCCCCAGAACCTGGGCGAGGCCCTCACCCTGATGGAACGCAGCGACCTGGTCGCCGAGACCCTGGGCGAGCACGTGTTCGACTTCTTCCTGCGCAACAAGAAGAGCGAGTGGGAGGAGTACCGCAGCGAGGTCACCGCCTTCGAGCTGCGGAAGAACCTGCCGGTGCTGTAGAGCTTCGCCGTAGGGCGCGGGGACTGTCGCTCAGTTCCCCGCGCCCCTGGCGGTCGGCTACTGCTGTGCCAGCTTCGCCAGTACCTGGTGCAGCGGCTCCGTCTCCCTGCGCTTGTACTCCTGGATCGCCCAGCCGTTGCCGTCCGGGTCCTTGAAGTACATGAAGGTGGCGCCGTCCTGCGGGGCGAACTGCACCGGTTCGCTCACGTCCAGGCCACGCGAGGTGAGCTCCTCGTACGCCGCCTTCGCGTCCGTCACACACAGCTGCATGCCGTGGTACGTGCCGGGCTGCGGGGTTCCCGTGGGGGCCTGGAGGCCGTCCACCAGGGCGATGGAACAGCCCGAGCCGGGCGGGGTCAGCTGGCAGATGCGGACGCCCTCCATCACCTCGCCGTCCAGGGCCACGTGGAAACCGACCTTGTCGCGGTAGAACTCCTTGGCGCGGTCCACGTCCGTGACCGGCAACAGGATGACCTCGAGGCTCATGTCCATGGCGTGACTCCCTTGTCGACGTCTGTACAGAGGGCCGTTCTCAGAAGCGCCACCGCGTCTGGCTGAACGGCTGTCCCTTGCCGAAGCCGAAAACCGTCCGCGGCGCCACCGCATAGACGACAGCGTGTCCCGGTCCGTGATGGAAGTAGCCGTCCCGTACCTCGAAGCGCCAGAAATCGCCGTACTTGGCCTCCCACGCGGCGGCGAGCTCCCGGAGACGAGCGTCGTCGGACACCCGCACCGCCTCGCCCTCCACCACCAGGTCGTAGCCCTTGTCCCAGATGTTGGTGCCGGTCGTCAGCGTCACGTGCGCGTTGTGCGCGAGGTTCTTCGCCTTGCGCTCCTCGGGGCCGGTGCAGAAGTGCAGCGCCCCGTGGGCCCACACCGCCGGCAACGGCGTGACGTGCGGGCGCCCGTCCGGTCGTACCGTCGAGATCCAGAACAGCTCGGCGGAGGCCAGCAGCGACTCCGCGTCGGCCCAGGCGTGCGCGGTCGCGTCGGGATCGCTGTAGCGCGGGTCGAGCTGGGTCTCGGGTTCCATCTCGGTCATCACAGGGCCTCCGGCTCGGGAACACCCGGGCCACCGCGGCGGTCCGGCTCGACACCCCCAGTCTGCCGAAGGCGTTCCCCGAATGCGGGGCAAGACGACGAGGGCGCTTCTCCCCAGCTCTCCGGTTAGGCTCGATCGGTACGACCTTGATCGGACGGGAGGCCGGGATGACGGCGGCGCCGGGGCGCAGGAGCAGTACCTTCACGCGGCTGCTGCGGCACGGTTTCACCGATCCGTCGGCCGCCGAGCGGCTGCTCGACAGCGCGGAGCTGAGCGGCGTACGCAATGATCCGGTGCTCCTCGAGGCGCTCGGCGCGACCGCCGACCCCGATCTCGCGCTGCTCGGGCTCGTCCGGCTCCTGGAGGCGCAGCCGGGCCGGGAACTGCTCGACACGGTGATAGCGGCGAAGCCGTTCCGTGACCGGCTGCTCGGGGTGCTCGGCGCGTCCGCCGCCCTCGCCGAGCACCTCGCCCGGCACCCCGGCGACTGGCACGCCCTCGTCACCTACGAGCCCCGCGACCTGCACCCCGGCGTCGAGGAGTTCGAGCGCGGGCTCGCCGAGGCCGCCGACCCCGTCGCGCTGCGGGTCGCCTACCGGCGCTGTCTGCTGTCGATCGCCGCCCGTGACGTGTGCGGCACCACCGACCTCGCCGAGACCGCCGCCGAACTCGCCGACCTCGCCACCGCGACCCTGCGCGCCGCGCTCGCGATAGCGCGGGCGGCCGCCCCCGAGGACGCGGCGCTGTGCCGGCTCGCGGTGATCGCGATGGGCAAGTGCGGTGGCCACGAACTCAATTACGTCTCCGACGTCGATGTGATCTTCGTCGGGGAGGCGGTGGACGGGGCCGACGAGGGCAAGGCCCTGCGCGCCGCCACCAAGCTCGCCTCGCACATGATGCGCGTCTGCTCCGAGACCACCGTCGAGGGGTCCATCTGGCCCGTCGACGCCAATCTGCGGCCCGAGGGCAGAAACGGTCCGCTGGTACGCACCCTCGCCAGCCACCTCGCCTACTACCAGCGCTGGGCCAAGACCTGGGAGTTCCAGGCCCTCCTCAAGGCTCGCCCGGTCGCCGGCGACCTGGAGCTCGGCGAGGAGTACGTCGCGGCCCTCGAACCCCTCGTCTGGAAGGCTGCCGAGCGCGAGAACTTCGTGGCCGACGTGCAGAAGATGCGCCGCCGGGTCGTGGAGAACATCCCCGTCGCCGAGCTCGACCGGCAGCTGAAGCTCGGGCCCGGCGGTCTCAGGGACGTCGAATTCGCCGTACAGCTCCTGCAGTTGGTGCACGGTCGCGAGGACGGCTCGCTGCGCAGCGGCACCACCCTCGACGCCCTGCAGGCCCTCGCCGCAGGCGGCTACGTCGGCCGGGCCGACGCCGCCCAGCTCGACGACGCCTACCGCTTCCTGCGCTCCATGGAGCACCGCATCCAGCTCTACCGGCTGCGCCGCACCCACCTCGTCCCCGAGGACGAGGCCGATCTGCGGCGTCTCGGCCGCTCCCTGGGCCTGCGCGCCGACCCGGTGACCGACCTGAACCGCGAGTGGAAGCGGCACTCCTCCGTCGTACGACGACTGCACGAGAAGCTGTTCTACCGGCCGCTGCTGGACGCCGTGGCCCAACTCGGGCCCGGCGAGGCCCGGTTGAGTGCCGGGGCGGCGCGGGAGCGGCTGATCGCGCTCGGGTACGCCGACCCCGCCTCCGCGCTCCGCCATCTGGAGGCCCTCGCCTCCGGAGTCAGCCGCAAGGCCGCCATCCAGCGAACCCTCCTTCCCGTTCTGCTGGGTTGGTTCGCCGAGTCGGCCGACCCGGACGCCGGGCTGCTCACCTTCCGCAAGGTGTCGGACGCGTTGGGCAAGACCCCCTGGTATCTGCGGCTGCTGAGGGACGAGGGCGCCGCCGCCGAGAACCTCGCGCGCGTGCTGTCCGCCGGGCGCCTCGCCCCCGACCTGCTGATGCGCGCCCCCGAAGCCGTGGCCCTGCTCGGGGACGGCGACGGCGGCGGGCTGGCTCCGCGCGGGCGGGCCGGTCTCGAGCAGGAGATACTCTCCGCGGTCGGCCGCGCGGACGGCGCCGTCCAGGGCGTCACGGCGGCCCGTGGAGTGCGCCGCCGCGAGCTGTTCCGTACGGCCGCCGCGGACATCGTCGGCTCCTACGGCACCGAGACCCAGCCGGCCGAACCGGACCAGGGCGCCCTGGTGGAGCGCGTCGGCGCCGCCGTGTCCGACCTGACCGCCGCCACCCTCGCCGGTACCCTGCGCGCGGTCGTCCGGGAGGGCTGGGGCGACACCCTGCCGACCCGGTTCGCCGTCATCGGCATGGGCCGCTTCGGCGGTCACGAACTCGGCTACGGCTCCGACGCGGACGTCCTGTTCGTGCACGAACCGCGCGAGGGCGTCGAGGAACGGGTGGCTTCCGAGGCCGCCAACAAGGTCGTCTCCGAGATGCGCCGCCTGCTCCAGATCCCGAGCGCCGACCCCCCGCTGCTCATCGACGCCGACCTGCGTCCCGAGGGCAAGTCCGGGCCGTTGGTGCGCACCCTGACGTCGTACGCGGCCTACTACCGCCGCTGGTCACTCGTCTGGGAGGCGCAGGCGCTGCTGCGGGCCGAACCGGTCGCCGGCGACGAGGAGCTGGGCCGCCGCTTCGTCGAGCTCATCGACCCCCTGCGCTATCCGGTGGCCGGCCTCGGCGACGACGCCGTACGCGAGATCCGGCGGCTGAAGGCGCGCATGGAGTCCGAGCGGATGCCACGCGGCGCCGACCCCAAACTGCACACCAAGCTCGGGCCCGGCGGCCTCTCGGACGTCGAGTGGACGGTCCAGCTGCTCCAGATGCGGCACGGGGCGCAGGTGCCGGGGCTGCGCACGACCCGTACCCGCGCGGCCCTCGTCGCCGCACGGGACGCCGGATTCATCTCCGCGGACGACACCCAGGTCCTCGACGAGGCGTGGGTGCTGGCGACCCGGGTGCGCAACGCGGTGATGCTGGTGCGCGGGCGGGCCGGGGACACGTTCCCGGCCGAGGCGCGGGAACTCGCCGCCGTCGGCCGGTACCTGGGGTACGGGCCGGGGCACGCGGGGGACATGCTGGACGACTACCGGCGTACGGCCCGGCGGGCCCGGGGCGTGGTGGAAGAGCTGTTCTACGGGGCGTGAGGGGGCGTCCCGGCCGACGGCCGCCCAAGCCGCCCGGGCCGCCCAAACCGGCTCGCAGCGCCCCGCGGCCGAGCCGGCACGGCCTTCGGCAACGCGTACGGCAGCGCCCCGTACCAGAGCCGCGCCACCGTGAAGCCGAACAACAGGCACAGGATGCCGCCGACCGCGTCGAGCCAGAAGTGGTTGGCGGTGGCGACGATGACCAGCAGAGTCGCCGCCGGGTAGAGCAGGCCCAGGACACGCACCCAGGGCACCGACGCCAGCGCGAAGACCGTCAGGCCGCACCACAGGGACCAGCCGATGTGCATGGACGGCATCGCCGCGTACTGGTTGGACATCTGCTTCAGGTCGCCGGAGGCCATCGAGCCCCACGTCTGGTGGACCATGACCGTGTCGACGAAGTCGCCGCCGTCCATGAGCCGCGGGGGCGCGAGCGGATACAGGTAGTAACCGACCAGTGCCACACCCGTGGTCGCGAAGAGCACCAGACGGGTCGCCGCATAACGGCCGGGGTGGCTGCGGAAGAGCCAGACCAGGACGCCGAGCGTCACGATGAAGTGCAGTGTCGCGTAGTAGTAGTTCATCCCGACGACGAGCCAAGTCACCGAGTTCACCGCGTGGTTGACGGACTCCTCGACCGCGATGCCCAGGTGGTGCTCCATCCGCCAGATCCAGTCGGCATTGCGCAGTGCCTCCGCCTTCTGCTCCGGCACAGCGTTGCGGATCAGTGAGTACGTCCAGTAACTCACCGCGATCAGCAGGATCTCGAACCACAGACGCGGTCGGCCCGGGGTGCGCGTCCGACGCAGAAGACCGGGCTGGGAACCCGGCCGGTCCGCGGCCGTGAGGGAGTCCGGAGCGGCCGCATTCCCGCGGTCTTCCAGACTGGTCACGGTCGAGTCACCCATAGACGCAAAGTCTGCCAGAGACGGCTTGTCCCACCGATCATCCCGCGGTCGGGTTGGGGCCGCATGTCCTACGACGGGAAGAGTGTCCCGTTCTCCTACCGGCGCAGGGGTGAAAGCCCGGGGTCTCCGCCCTACGGACGAGTGCGATCCCCGGGTGCCGAGGCCGTCGAACCCCGCACCACCAGCTCCGGCATGAACACGAACTCGCTGTGCGGCGCGGGCGTTCCGCCGATCTCCTCCAGCAGGGTCCGCACCGCCGCCTGTCCCATGGCCGGTACCGGCTTGCGGACCGTCGTCAGCGGCGGGTCGGTGAAGGCGATCAGCGGGGAGTCGTCGAAACCCACGACCGACACGTCCCGCGGCACTTCCAGACCGCGCTGCCGGGCCGCCCGTATCGCGCCCAGCGCCATCATGTCGCTCGCGCACACCACCGCCGTGCAGTCACGGTCGATGAGCGCCGACGCCGCCGCCTGGCCACCCTCCAGGGTGTACAGCGAGTGCTGGACGAGGTCCGCCTCGACGGTCGCCGCGGCCAGCCCGAGCAGGTCGTGCATGGTGCGGACGAAGCCCTCGATCTTGCGCTGGACCGGCACGAAGCGCTTGGGGCCGAGCGCGAGCCCGATCCGCGTGTGCCCCAGCGACACCAGGTGCGTCACCGCCAGTGCCATCGCCGCGCGGTCGTCGGGGGAGATGAACGGCGCCTGCACCTTCGGCGAGAACCCGTCCACGAGCACGTACGGCACGCCCTGCGCCCGCAGCTGCTCGTAGCGCTGCATGTCCGCGGAGGTGTCCGCGTGCAGCCCGGAGACGAAGATGATGCCCGCCACGCCCCGGTCGACGAGCATCTCGGTGAGCTCGTCCTCCGTGGAGCCGCCCGGGGTCTGGGTGGCGAGGACGGGGGTGTAGCCCTGTCGGGTCAGCGCCTGGCCGATCACCTGGGCCAGGGCCGGGAAGATCGGGTTCTCCAGCTCCGGGGTGATCAGGCCCACCAGGCCCTCGCTGCGCTGCCGCAGTCGCACCGGGCGTTCGTAGCCCAGCACGTCGAGTGCGGCCAGCACGGTCTGGCGGGTGGTCGCGGCGACGCCCGGCTTCCCGTTGAGGACGCGGCTGACGGTCGCCTCGCTCACCCCGGCCTGAGCAGCGATGTCGGCTAGCCGTGTGGTCACGGCACCGGACTGTACCGGCCGTATCGTCATCGCGGTCCCTCTGTTCTGGTCGGCGCCCCTTGTCCCGCAAGGGGATGATTCCCGCAAGACAGGGGGATGGCAAGAGCTTGCAGAGTCTTGCACACCCGGTAATCGTCCCGCTCAGCCCCGTAAAACAAGGGTCTCGCGACGGTCGACAAGGGGTCACGACGGGGTAACTTCCGCAGCCTCTTGCACTTTTTTGCTGCAAGCTCTTTCGCAAGCCTTGCATCGCTGTTACGTTCCCACTCGCCCGGCGGCCGCAAAGGCGCAGCCGGTGGACGGGGAGGGCAGACGGGGCCTCTCCTCGCAGCACACGGGCTTTCACCCTCAAGGAGAACTCATGCGGCGTGGCATAGCGGCCACAGCGCTGGTGGCGTCTTTCGCTCTCGCGGCGACGGCGTGCGGCGGAAGCGACAGCGGCGACAAGGCCGACGGTCCGGTCACCATCACCTGGTGGGACACCTCCAACGCCACCAACGAGGCGCCGACGTACCAGGCCCTGATCAAGGACTTCGAGGCCGCCAACAAGGGCATCAAGGTCAAGTACGTCAACGTGCCCTTCGACCAGGCGCAGAACAAGTTCGACACCGCGGCCGGCGCGAGCGGCGCCCCCGACGTGCTGCGCTCCGACGTCGGCTGGACCCCCGCCTTCGCCAAGAAGGGCTACTTCCTGCCCCTCGACGGCACCGAGGCCCTCGCCGACCAGGCCAAGTTCAAGCCGAACCTGATCGAGCAGGCGAAGTACGACGGCAAGACCTACGGCGTCCCCTTCGTCACCGACACCCTCGCCCTGGTCTACAACAAGCAGCTCTTCGAGAAGGCCGGTGTCGAGGCCCCCAAGACCTGGGACGACCTGAAGGCCGCCGCCGCCACGATCAAGTCGAAGACCGGCGTCGACGGTTACTGGGGCTCCACCGCGGCCTATTACGCCCAGACCTTCCTCTACGGCGAGGGCACCGACACCGTCGACGCCGCCGCCAAGAAGATCACGGTGAACTCGGACGCCGCCAAGAAGGGCTACGGCACCTGGCTGAGCCTCTTCTCCGGCAAGGGCCTGCACAAGGCCGACACCACCGCAGACGCCTACGCCCACATCCAGGACGCGTTCGTCAACGGCAAGGTCGCCGCGATCATCCAGGGCCCGTGGGAGATCACCAACTTCTACAAGGGCTCGGCCTTCAAGGACAAGAACAACCTCGGCATCGCCACCGTCCCGGCCGGCTCCAGCGGCAAGGCGGGCGCCCCGACCGGCGGCCACAACCTGTCGGTCTACGCCGGCTCGGACTCCGCCCACCAGAAGGCGGCCGAGAAGTTCGTGGGCTTCATGACCTCCGCGAAGTCGCAGACGCAGATCGCGCTGAAGAACTCCACGCTGCCCACCCGCGACGACGCCTACACCGCCGAGGTCAAGGCCGACCCGGGCATCGCCGGATACCAGTCGGTCCTCTCCTCCGCCCAGCCGCGCCTGGCCCTGCCGGAGTACAGCTCCCTGCTGACCCCGCTGGACACCGAGCTGCTGAAGATCGCCGGCGGCAAGGAGTCCCTGGACAAGGGTCTGAGCAACGCCGAGGTCGCGATCGCCAAGCTGGTGCCGGACTTCAGCAAGTGAGCCCGGGTGGCCGCCGGATCTCCCGGTCATGGGGGAGAGATCCGGCGGCCACCGGCCTGCGCCCAGCCGTGCCCGGCGGGCCGCGTCGCCCAGCCACTTCTCAGAGCCGCAGAACTTTCAGAAGGTGTCGAACATGACAGTCGCCATCGACCGCGCCACCGGCAAGCGCCGCGGTGACCGCGCGCCGCGGCCCGGGCGGGGCCAACGCCTGAAGCTCAGCTACCAGAAGCACTGGTACGCCTACGCGATGATCGCCCCGGTGGCGGTCGTCCTCGGCGTCCTCGTGCTCTACCCCCTGGTCTACGGCGTCTACCTGACGCTCACCGACGCCAACAGCCTCAACACGGCCCGCACGATCGGCGTCAACCACATCGACGCCACCTACAAGTTCATCGGCCTGGACAACTACGCCGACATCCTGTGGGGCGACACGGCCTACGACCGCTTCTGGTCGCACTTCATCTGGACCGTCGTCTGGACGGCCCTGTGCGTGGCCCTGCACTACTGCATCGGGCTCGGCCTGGCCCTGCTGCTCAACCAGCAGCTGCGGGGCCGCACCCTGTACCGGCTGATCCTGGTGCTGCCCTGGGCCGTGCCGACCTTCGTCACCGTCTTCGGCTGGCGGTTCATGCTCGCCGACGGCGGCATCATCAACACCGCGCTGGACGCACTCCACCTGCCGTCACCGGCCTGGCTGGAGGACACCTTCTGGCAGCGGTTCGCCGCGATCATGGTCAACACCTGGTGCGGAGTGCCGTTCATGATGGTCTCGCTGCTCGGCGGACTCCAGTCCATCGACGGCTCGCTGTACGAGGCCGCCGAGATGGACGGCGCGAGCGCCTGGCAGCGGTTCCGGTACGTCACCCTCCCGGGCCTGCGCTCGGTCAGCTCCACCGTCGTCCTGCTCGGCATCATCTGGACGTTCAACCAGTTCGCCGTGATCTTCCTGCTGTTCGGCAACACCGCGCCGGACGCGCAGATCCTGGTCACCTGGGCCTACTACCTGGGCTTCGGACAGCAGCCGCGTGACTTCGCACAGTCGGCCGCGTACGGCATCCTGCTGCTGGCCATCCTGATCGTCTTCACCTCCTTCTACCGCCGCTGGCTGAACCGCAATGACCAGCAGCTCGCGATCTGAGGCAGGAGCTCCCATGAGTACGACCACAGTCGAGACCTCCGCCGCGGTGTCCGAGGCCGGCCCCGCACCGGCACCCGGCCGGATCCGCCGCCGCGGTGAGCAGAGCCTCGCCGGCTCCCTCGTCTCGCACGGCATCCTCGTCGTCGCGAGCCTCGTCGCACTGTTCCCGATCGCCTGGCTGGTGTTCCTGTCACTCGGCCCGGACAAGGACGACTACCTCCACCCGGGCGGCATCTGGAAGAAGATGACGTTCGACAACTACTCGTTCGTTCTTCAGCACACCGAGTTCTTCAGCTGGCTCAAGAGCTCGCTGATCGTCTCGCTCGGCACCACGGTGATCGGCGTGCTGATCGCCGCGACCACCGGGTACGCCGTGTCCCGGATGCGCTTTCCGGGCTACCGGAAGTTCATGTGGGTGCTCCTGGTCACCCAGATGTTCCCGGTGGCCGTCCTCATGGTGCCGATGTACCAGATGCTCTCGGACCTCCAGCTCATCGACAGCTACCTTGGACTCGTCCTCGTGTACTGCTCGACAGCGGTGCCGTACTGCGCCTGGCTGCTGAAGGGCTATTTCGACACCATCCCGTTCGAGATCGACGAGGCCGGACGCGTCGACGGGCTGACCCCCTTCGGCACGTTCGCGCGGCTGATCCTGCCGCTCGCCAAGCCGGGGCTCGCGGTCGCCGCGTTCTACAGCTTCCTCACCGCGTTCGGTGAGGTCGCGTTCGCCTCGACGTTCATGCTGTCCGACACGAAGTACACCTTCGCGGTGGGACTGCAGAGCTTCGTGAGCGAGCACGACGCCCAGCGGAACCTGATGGCCGCGACGGCGGTGCTGATCGCGATACCGGTGTCCGTGTTCTTCTACCTGGTGCAGAAGAACCTGGTGACCGGCCTCACCGCGGGCGGCACGAAGGGCTGAGGCCCACTCCGAGACCCGAGGCGGCCGCAGTGTCCATCCGACCCCGCTGTCACCGCGGCCGCCTCGCCACTTGACGACCCCATGACCCCCTTACGTTTCAAGGACGCCATGAGCCAGCAGCACTACGCCACCGCCCCGGCATCGACCCCCGCCAAAGCCCAGCGCAGCGACTGGTGGCGGGACGCGGTGATCTACCAGGTCTATCCGCGCAGCTTCGCCGACAGCAACGGTGACGGCATGGGCGACCTGGAAGGCGTCCGCACCCGACTGCCGTACCTGCGCGACCTCGGTGTGGACGCCGTGTGGCTCAGCCCCTTCTACGCCTCGCCGCAGGCCGACGCCGGCTACGACGTCGCCGACTACCGGGCCGTGGACCCGATGTTCGGCAACCTCCTGGACGCCGACGCGCTGATCCGCGACGCCCGCGCACTGGGACTCAGGACCATCGTCGACCTGGTGCCCAACCACTCCTCCGACCAGCACGAGTGGTTCAAGCGGGCCGTCGCCGAGGGCCCGGGATCGCCGCTGCGGGACCGCTACCACTTCCGGCCCGGCAAGGGCGTGAACGGCGAGCTCCCGCCCAACGACTGGGAGTCCATCTTCGGCGGCCCCGCCTGGACGCGTGTCGCGGACGGCGAGTGGTACCTCCACCTCTTCGCGCCCGAGCAGCCCGACTTCAACTGGGACCACCCGGCCGTCGGCGACGAGTTCCGCTCGATCCTGCGCTTCTGGCTCGACATGGGCGTGGACGGCTTCCGCATCGACGTGGCACACGGCCTGGTGAAGGCGGAGGGGCTGCCCGACCTGGGATCCCACGACCAGGTGAAGCTCCTGGGCAACGATGTCATGCCGTTCTTCGACCAGGACGGCGTCCACGAGATCTACCGCCAGTGGCGGCTCATCCTCGACGAGTACTCCGGGGAGCGGATCTTCGTCGCCGAGGCCTGGACCCCGACCATCGAGCGCACCGCCAACTACGTGCGGCCCGACGAGCTGCACCAGGCCTTCAACTTCCAGTACCTGAGCACTGCTTGGGACGCCGAGGAGCTGCGCGAGGTCATCGACCGCACGCTGGAGGCGATGCGTCCGGTCGGCGCCCCGGCCACCTGGGTGCTGTCCAACCACGACGTCACCCGCCACGCCACCCGCTTCGCCAACCCGCCCGGCCTCGGCACCCAGATCCGCACCGCGGGCGACAGGGAGCTGGGCCTGCGCCGCGCCCGCGCCGCCACGCTGCTCATGCTGGCGCTGCCCGGATCGGCGTACATCTACCAGGGCGAGGAGCTCGGCCTGCCGGACGTCGTCGACCTCGCCGACGAGGTCCGCCAGGACCCGGCGTACTTCCGCGGCGCCGGTCAGGACGGCTTCCGCGACGGCTGCCGGGTGCCGATCCCGTGGACGCGCGAGGGATCGTCGTACGGCTTCGGCGCGGGCGGCAGCTGGCTGCCCCAGCCGGCGGAGTGGGCGGAGCTGAGCGTCGAGGCGCAGACCGGCGACCCCGACTCCACCCTGGAGCTGTACCGCACGGCCCTCGCCGTCCGCCGCGCCCAGCCCGATCTCGGCGCCGGGGACGCGGTCGAGTGGCTCCGGGCACCCGAGGGCGTCCTCGCCTTCCGCCGCGGCGAGTTCGTCTGTGTCGCCAACACCGGTCGTGAGTCGGTGACGACTCCGGCGTACGGCCGCCTGCTGCTCGCCAGCGGGCAGGTCGCCGAGGTCGACGGGGACGCGAAGGTGCCGGCCGACACGACCGTGTGGTGGACGACGGCCTGAGCAGACGCGGGAATCACCGGGCCCTCACGGGGGCCCGGTGATTTTTCTGCCCGGCGTGTCGATCGGCGGGAGGTGCGTTCGACGCTTGGGGGAGAGGGCGAACCGCGCCCCGCGTCCGAGGAGAGACCATGCAGATCCGCGCCCGCCTGGGTATCAGTGCCGACGGCTATGTGACCACCCCGAACGGCTGGCCCGCGCAGACCGCCGACCCCGCCTTCGCCTCCGGCGAGAGCCACGGCATCCGGGAGTTCCTGGCCGACTGCGAGGCCGCGCTCATGGGCCGTACGACCTTCGAGCCGGCGCTCACCAACAGCCGCTGGCCCTGGCCGAACCTGGACGTGTTCGTCCTCGGCTCGCACCGCCCCGAGGGCACCCCGGACCACGTCACCACCGACAGCGACCCGGTACGCCTCCTGGAGAAGATCCGCGCCGCCAACCGGGGAGGCGACGTCCACCTCGTCGGCGGCCCCCGCACGATCGGCATCTTCCACGCCCTCGGCGCGCTCGGCCGCCTCGAACTGGTCGTCGTGCCCATGCTGTTCGGCGGCGGAATGCGGCTGACCCCCGCCCTCAGCCCCGATGCCGGCCTGACCTTCCTCAGCCAGCGGGCGCTGCCCGGCGGGTCGGTGGAGATCGTGTACTCCTGCACCGGGAGCCGCGAGGACCTTCCGGACAAGCCGGCCAGCCAGCGCTGAGCGGCCCCCTCACGAGAGCGCGTGAAACTTCTTGCCGTTGCTTTCACGGCCCTTGCTGTAAACATTTCAACAGCGGTACGTTCTCGCCGGCGCCAGGCAAAGACGCCTGGCCGTCGGGCAAGGAGAACCCCCACGTGATATCGAGATGGTCCACCGGCGCGACCGCCGCCGCCCTCGCCGCCACCGTCGCCGCCCTCACCCCCACCGCCGCCCAGGCCTCCCCGCCGGGCGGCAAGGACGTCACCGCGGTCCTCTTCGAGTGGAACTTCGCCTCCGTCGCCAAGGAGTGCACCAACACCCTCGGCCCCGCCGGATACGGCTACGTCCAGGTCTCCCCGCCCGCCGAGCACATCCAGGGCTCGCAGTGGTGGACCTCGTACCAGCCGGTCAGCTACCGGATCGCGGGGCGCCTCGGTGACGCCACCGCCTTCAAGAACATGGTGAACACCTGCCACGCGGCCGGAGTGAAGGTCGTCGTCGACACCGTCGTCAACCACATGTCCGCGGGCAGCGGCACCGGTACCGGCGGCTCGTCGTACACGAAGTACACCTACCCGGGCCTGTACTCCTCGTACGACATGGACGACTGCACCTCCACCATCACCGACTACACGAACCGCGCCAACGTCCAGAACTGCGAACTCGTCGGCCTAGCCGACCTGGACACCGGCGAGGAGTACGTCCGCGCCACCATCGCCGGCTATATGAACTCCCTGCTCGGCTACGGCGTCGACGGCTTCCGCGTCGACGCGGCCAAGCACATCCCGGCCACCGACCTCGCCAACATCAAGTCCCGGCTGAGCAACCCGTCGGTGTACTGGAAGCAGGAGGTCATCTACGGCAGCGGAGAGGCCGTCCAGCCCACCGAGTACACCGGCAACGGGGACGTCCAGGAGTTCCGTTACGCCTACGACCTCAAGCGCGTCTTCAACAACGAGAACCTCGCCTATCTGAAGAACTACGGCGAGGGCTGGGGCTACCTGAACAGCTCGGTGGCCGGTGTCTTCGTCGACAACCACGACACCGAGCGCAACGGCAGCACCTTGAACTACAAGGACGGCGCGAACTACACGCTGGCCAACGTGTTCATGCTCGCGTACCCGTACGGCGCCCCGGACATCAACTCCGGCTACGAGTGGTCCGACACGGACGCCGGGCCGCCCAACAACGGTTCCGTGAGCGCGTGTTGGCAGAACGGCTGGAAGTGCCAGCACGCCTGGCCGGAGATCCTGCGCATGGTCGCCTTCCGCAACGCGACCCGCGGTGAGCCGGTCACCAACTGGTGGGACAACGGCGGCGACTGGATCGCCTTCGGGCGGGGCGCCAAGGGCTATGTCGCCATCAACCACGAGTCGGGCAGCCTGAGTCGGACCTACCAGACCTCGCTGCCCGCCGGGACGTACTGCAACGTGCAGAACAACACGAGCGTGACGGTCGGCTCCAACGGCCAGTTCACCGCCACCCTCGGCGCCAACACGGCACTGGCGATCTACGCGGGCAAGTCCACCTGCTGAGCCACTCATGGGGAACGTGGGACTGACGCTCAAGGAGTGTCGTCCTACGTTCCCTGCTGTCTATGGGAGCGCTCCCATCCCTTTCCCGAAGGAGTGCGTCATGCAGCGCGGACTCAGCACGTGGGCCATGACCACGGCGGCGGCCCTGCTCGCCGTCGCCGGCGTCACGGCCGCCGACCTGCCCCACAAGGTCACCGCCACCACCGCCACCGTCAACGGCTCCACCACCTACCAGCCCATCGACGGCTTCGGCTTCTCCGAGCACTTCGGCCGGGCCGCCGTCATGAACGGCTCGCAGGGCCTGTCGGCCCAGCACCAGCGGGAGTTGCTCGATCTGCTGCTGAGTCGCACCACCGGCGCCGGCCTCAGCATCCTGCGCCTCGGCATCGACTCCGGCATCCAGCCCACCGACCCCGGCGGCCCGGACGCCGCCCCCCGGTACACCTGGGACGGCTACGACAAGGGCCAGGTGTGGCTCGCCAAGGAGGCCAAGGCGTACGGCGTGAACCGCTTCTACGCCGACGCCTGGACCGCGCCCGGCTACATGAAGACCAACGGCACGGACGCCGACGGCGGCACGCTGTGCGGGCTGAGCGGAGCCACCTGCGCGAGCGGGGACTGGCGCAAGGCGTACGCCGACTTCCTTGTGCAATGGGCGAAGTTCTACGGCCGGGAGGGCATCGGCATCACCGACATCGGCTTCACCAACGAACCCGACTGGACGGCGACGTACGACTCGATGCGGCTCACGCCCGCCCAGGCGACCGAGTACGTGAAGTTCTTCGGTCCGGTCGCGAAGGCGGCCGGATACAAGGTCGCCTGCTGCGACTCCTTCGGCTGGACCCAGCAGAAGGCCTACACGAGCGCGATCGAGGCCGACGCCACCGCCCGCGGTTACGTGACCACCCACACCGGCCACAACTACGCCAGCGCGGTCGACAGCCCGCTGCCCACCTCCAGGCGCACCTGGATGTCGGAGTGGTCGCCCAACGGCACCACCTGGAACGAGAACTGGGACGACGGCAGCGGCTACGACGGCTTCACGGTCGCCTCCGCGATCCACGACGCCCTCACCAAGGGGAACGTCAGCGGCTACGTCTACTGGTACGGCGCCTCCCTGGGCGCGACCCGGGGTCTGATCCAGCTGGACGGCGACAGCTACCACGTCTCCAAGCGGCTGTGGGCGATGGCCAACTACAGCCGCTTCATCCGCCCCGGCGCCACCCGCCTCGGTGCCACGACCCCCGACAGCGCTTTGAAGCTCTCGGCGTTCCGCAACACGGACGGCACGGTCACCGTCGTGGCGCTGAACACGGCCACCGAGGCGAACCAGGTCCGCTTCAGCCTGCGGAACACCGGAATCACCAGCGGGAGTGCGACGCCGTACCTCACCAACGGCTCGAACAGCACCTCCCGCCAGGCGTCGGTCCCCGTGACCGGAGGCTCTCTCACGGCCACCGTCCCGGCCCGCTCGCTCGTCACCTACACCATCCGGCGCTGAAAGTTCTTTCCATCTGTTTCAGGACTCTTGCTGTAATCCTTACGGCGGCGATACGGTCACGCGGGGTCGGACCCGCAGAGCCGTACATCGCAAGGAGTTCA
Source organism: Streptomyces sp. NPDC024687 (assembly GCF_055559055.1). Taxonomy (NCBI): domain Bacteria; kingdom Bacillati; phylum Actinomycetota; class Actinomycetes; order Kitasatosporales; family Streptomycetaceae; genus Streptomyces; species Streptomyces sp. NPDC024687. The sequence continues at coordinate 870,416 of NZ_JBVHLJ010000001.1, forward strand.
CGTCTGTGATACCGAGATGGCCGGTGCCGTCCAGGCGCCGCACCACGCATGCCGGACGGGTCGCCGCGGTCACCGTGACCGCGCTGGCCGCAGCGCTCGTCCAGCCGCTGTCCGCCCGGGCGGACACCCCGCCGCCACCGCCCTCCGACGCGAAGCTCGCCGCGCAGCCGGCCCGGCACGACGACACCCGCGAGCAGTTCTACTTCGTCCTGCCGGACCGTTTCGCCAACGGCGACACCTCCAACGACCGGGGCGGGCTCACCGGTTCACGGCTGAGCACCGGCTACGACCCCACCGACAAGGGCTTCTACCAGGGCGGCGACCTCAAGGGGCTGACCCGGAAGCTCGACTACATCAAGGGCCTGGGCACCACCTCCATCTGGATGGCCCCGATCTTCAAGAACCGGCCCGTGCAGGGGACGGGGGCCGACGCCTCCGCCGGTTACCACGGTTACTGGATCACCGACTTCACCCAGGTCGACCCGCACTTCGGCACCAACAAGGACCTGGAAACCCTCATCTCCAAGGCCCACGCCAAGGGCATGAAGGTCTTCTTCGACGTCATCACCAACCACACGGCCGACGTCGTCGACTACGAGGAGAAGTCCTACGACTACCTCTCCAAGGGCGCCTTCCCCTATCTGACGAAGGACGGGGAGCCCTTCGACGACGCGGACTACGCGTCCGGCGGCAAGAGGTTCCCCGCCGTGGACGCCGACTCCTTCCCGCGCACCCCGACGGTCACCGACACGGGCGCCAAGGTCCCCTCCTGGCTCAACGACCCGACGATGTACCACAATCGCGGCGACTCGACCTACGCCGGTGAGTCCACGACCTACGGCGACTTCTCCGGCCTCGACGACCTGTGGACCGAGCGTCCCGAGGTCGTCTCCGGCATGGAGCGGATCTACCGGCGCTGGGTCAGGGACTTCGACATCGACGGCTTCCGGATCGACACCGTGAAGCACGTGAACATGGAGTTCTGGACCCAGTGGGCCACCGCCCTGGACGCCTACGCGGCCGAGCAGGGCCGCAAGGACTTCTTCATGTTCGGCGAGGTCTACTCCGCCGACACGTCGATCACCTCGCCGTACGTCACCCAGGGCCGCCTCGACGCCACCCTCGACTTCCCCTTCCAGGAGGCCGCCCGCCAGTACGTCTCCCAGGGCGGCAGCGCGCAAAAGCTCGCGAGCGTCTTCGGCGACGACTACAAGTACACGACCGACAAGGCCAACGCCTACGAGCAGGTCACCTTCCTCGGCAACCACGACATGGGCCGCCTCGGGTACTTCCTGAACCAGGACAACCCGAAGGCCACCGACGCCGAACTCCTCGCCAAGGACCGGCTCGCCAACGAGCTGATGTTCCTCAGCCGCGGCAACCCCGTCGTCTACTACGGCGACGAACAGGGCTTCACCGGCGCCGGCGGCGACAAGGACGCCCGCCAGACGATGTTCGCGTCCAGGACGGCCGACTACCTGGACGACGACGAGATCGGCACCGACCGCACCCACGCGAGCGACGCGTACGACACGAGCGCACCGCTCTACCGGCAGATCGCCCGACTCGCCAAGCTCCGCAAGGCCGAACCGGCGCTGGCGGACGGCGTCCAGGAGGAGCGGTACGCGGCCGACGGGGCCGGGGTCTACGCCTTCTCCCGCACCGACGCCACGACCGGCACCGAGTACGTCGTCGCCTTCAACAACGTGAGCGAGGCCAAGTCGGCGACCTTCGCGACCGGTTCGGCGAACATGGCGTTCAAGGGAATCTACGGTGGTGCCGCCGGCGTCACCTCCGACGCGGACAAGAAGGTCACCGTCACCGTCCCCGCCGGCTCCGCGATCGTCCTCAAGGCGGCCGACTCGCTCGCCAAGCCCGCCACCAGGCCGACGATCACCCTCAAGGCCCCCGCCCCCGGCGCCACCGGCACCGTCGAGCTCACCGCCGACGTGGCCGGCGGACAGCTCAACCGGGTCGTCTTCGCCGCACAGGTCGGCGGCGGCGAGTGGCGGACCCTCGGCTCCGCCGACCACGCGCCGTACAAGGTCACGCAGGTCGTCGGCAAGGCCGTACCGGCCGGAACAGCCTTGCGTTACAAGGCCGTTGTCGTCGACGCGAGGGGACGCACCGCTTCGGCGACGGCGGAGTCCGTCACCGGCACCCCGCCCGCAGCCGAGACCCCCACCGCCTCCTCCCGCGACTACGCGGTCGTCCACTACAAGCGCGCCGACGGCGACTACGCCGACTGGGGCCTGTACGCCTGGGGCGACCTCGCCGACGGCGAGTCCACCACCTGGCCCGACAGCCACCCCTTCGTCGGCCGGGACGCGTACGGCGCCTTCGCCTACGTCAAGCTGAAGCCCGGCGCCTCGAACGTGGGCTTCCTCGTCATCGACAAGGACGGGAACAAGGACGTCTCCACCGACCGCACGATCGACGTCACCAGGACCGGTGAGATCTGGATCGAGCAGGGCAAGGACGCCGTACAGACACAGCGCCCCGACTACCCGGCGCAGGACAGGACCAAGGCGGTCGTCCACTACCACCGCGCGGACGGGAACTACGACGGCTGGGGTCTGCACGTCTGGACCGGCGCCGCGCACCCCACCGACTGGTCGAAGCCGCTGGAGCCGGTGCGGACCGACGCCTTCGGCGCGGTCTACGAGGTACCTCTCAACGACGGTGCCACCAGCCTGAGTTACATCATCCACAAGGGCGACGAGAAGGACCTGCCCACCGACCAGTCCCTCGACCTCACGGCGAACGGCCACGAGGTGTGGCTGCTGAACGGCCAGGAGAAGTACCTGCTCCCGCAGCCCGCCGGGTCGGCCGCCGCGCTCGACCTGACCACCTCCAAGGCGGTCTGGATCGACCGGAACACCCTCGCCTGGAACGGCTCCGAGGCCGCCGCCTCCACCCAGCTCCTGTACTCCCACGACGGCTCGATCACCGTCGACGGGGGAGCCCTGACCAGCGACGACGAGCGGTGGCTGCGGCTGGCCAGGACCACTCTCACCGACGCGCAGAAGACGAAGTTCCCGCACCTGAAGGACTACACGGCCTGGTCGGTCGACCCGCGTGACCGGGACCGCGTGCAGGAAGCCCTCGGCGGACAGCTCGTCGCCTCCCAACGTGCCGCCAACGGGGCCGTGTTGACGGCGACCGGCGTGCAGATCGCGGGCGTGCTCGACGACCTGTACCCGAAGGCGACGAAGGCCGACCTCGGGCCGACGTTCAGCAAGGGACGCCCGAGGCTCGCCGTCTGGGCGCCGACCGCGCAGTCGGTGCAGCTCGAACTGGACGGCTCCACGGTCGCCATGCGACGCGACGCCACTACCGGCGTCTGGTCCGTCACCGGCCCCGCGTCCTGGAAGGGCAAGCCCTACCGGTACGTCGTGAAGGTCTGGGCGCCCGGTGTCCGCAAGGTCGTCACCAACAAGGTCACCGACCCCTACTCGGTCGCCCTCACCACCGACTCCGAGCGCAGCCTCGTCGTCGACCTGGAGGACAGGTCCCTGGCCCCGCCCGGCTGGTCGACGTACACCAAGCCGAAGGCGGTGCCCCTCAGGGACGCCGAGATCCAGGAGCTGCACATCCGGGACTTCTCGGTGGCGGACAAGACCGTGCCGGCCGAGGACCGGGGCACCTACCTCGCCTTCGCCGACAGGAACAGCGACGGCTCCGAGCACCTGCGCCGGCTGGCGAAGTCGGGCACCTCGTACGTCCACCTCCTGCCCGCCTTCGACATCGCGACCATCCCCGAGAAGACGTCCGATCAGGCAACTCCCGACTGCGACCTCGCCTCCTACCCGGCCGACTCCGACCGACAGCAGGAGTGCGTGGCGAAGTCGGCCGCGAAGGACGCCTACAACTGGGGCTACGACCCGTACCACTACACGGTCCCCGAGGGCTCGTACGCGACCGACCCCGACGGCACCCGCCGCACGGTGGAGTTCCGGAGGATGGTCAAGTCCCTCAACGACGACGGCCTGAGGGTCGTCATGGACGTCGTCTACAACCACACCGCGGCGAGCGGACAGGCTCCCACGAGCGTCCTCGACCGGATCGTGCCCGGCTACTACCAGCGGCTCCTCGCCGACGGTTCGGTGGCCAACAGCACCTGCTGCGCGAACACGGCCACCGAGAACGCCATGATGGGCAAGCTGGTCGTCGACTCGATCGTCACCTGGGCCAGGGAGTACAAGGTCGACGGGTTCCGCTTCGACCTCATGGGCCACCACCCCAAGGCCAACATCCTGGCCGTGCGCAAGGCCCTCGACGCGCTGACCCTCAAGAAGGACGGCGTCGACGGCAAGAAGATCATCCTCTACGGCGAGGGCTGGAACTTCGGCGAGGTCGCCGACGACGCCCGCTTCGTGCAGGCCACCCAGAAGAACATGGCCGGCACCGGGATCGCCACCTTCTCCGACCGCGCCCGAGACGCCGTACGCGGCGGCGGACCCTTCGACGAGGACCCCGGCGTCCAGGGCTTCGCCTCCGGGCTGTACACCGACCCCAACGGATCGACGGCGAACGGGACGCCGGCGCAGCAGAAGGCCCGCCTGCTCCACTACCAGGACCTCATCAAGGTGGGCCTGTCCGGCAACCTCGCGACGTACCGCTTCACCGACAGCGACGGCAAGGAGGTCACCGGCGCCCAGGTCGATTACAACGGGCAGCCCGCCGGATACGCGGACGCGCCCGGTGACGCCCTCGCCTACGCCGACGCGCACGACAACGAGTCACTGTTCGACGCGCTGACGTACAAGCTGCCCGCGGGCACCAGCGCCTCCGAGCGGGCCCGGATGCAGGTCCTCGCCCTGGCCACGGCCGCCCTCTCCCAGGGCCCGGCGCTCTCCCAGGCGGGCACCGACCTGCTGCGCTCCAAGTCCCTGGACCGCAACTCCTTCGACAGCGGCGACTGGTTCAACGCGATCCACTGGGACTGCCGGGACGGCAACGGCTTCGGCCGCGGACTGCCCATGGCGGCCGACAACGCCTCCAAGTGGCCGTACGCCAAGCCGCTGTTGGGCTCGGTGAAGGTCGGCTGCGCGCAGATCGAGGGGGCGTCGGCCGCGTACCGGGACCTGCTGCGGATCCGTACGACGGAGCGGGCGTTCTCGCTCGGCACGGCGGACCAGGTGCAGTCGCGGCTGTCCTTCCCGCTGTCCGGCACTCAGGAGACGCCCGGGGTGATCACGATGGAACTCGGTGACCTGGTCGTCGTCTTCAACGCGACGCCGAAGGCCCAGAGCCAGCGGGTCGGCACCCTTGCCGGAAGCACCTACCGGCTGCACCCCGTGCAGGTGGCGGGGGCGGACTCTACCGTCAAGGAGGCGTCCTACGAGAAGGAATCCGGTACGTTCGCCGTTCCGGCGAGAACCGTGGCCGTTTTCCTCCGCCATCCTTAGTTGAACGCATTACCTTGGTGGAGCAGGCCCCGAACCGCGGTCTGCTCCACCGGTGTTGCCCGAGGGGTGACAGATGGACGTAAAAAGCAAGCTGACAGGCACGACCGTGCTGGTCGTGGACGACGTGGAGGCCAGCCGGTACGCCGTGGGCACCGTGCTGAGCCGCGCCGGGCACCGGGTCGTACCGGTCGCCACCGGCGGCGAGGCCCTCGCCGAACTCGACGCACGGCTGCTCAAAGGCACCCTGCCGGACGTGGCGCTCGTCGACGTCGGGCTGCCCGACATGAGCGGCTTCGACCTCTGCCGGCTGTTCAAGGAGCGCCCGCACACGGCCGGGATGCCCGTCGTGCACTTCTCCGCAGCGGCCTCGCCCCCCGCCGACTTCTGCCAGGGCCTGGACGCGGGCGTCGAGGCCTACCTGCGGGTGCCCGCCGAGCCCCTGGAGATCGAGGCGGTGGTCCGGGCCGCCGTACGCAACGCGCAACTGCGGGCCGGTGACCAGGCGCTCGTACGACGGCTCACCCTGCTCTCCGAGACGATCGTCACCATCCAGTCGGCACGCACCCTGCAGGAACTGTCCGACGCGGCCGCCGAGGGTGTCTCGCGGCTCACCGGCACCCCCGCCGCGGTCTTCGTCCTCGACCAGGACGACCAGCTCTACCGCGGTCTGTCCCGCGACCGCATCCGCGTCGCGTTGCCCGACGAGGCCGCCGACCAGGCCGTCGCCGGCCTGCTGCGCCGGCTCACCCGCGGGCAGGCCGGAGTACAGCTGACCACCGTGCCCGCGCCGCTGTGGCCCAGCGGGTTCTTCCGGCCCGGTGTCGAGCAGGACGCCCGCCTCGCGCTCGTCGTCACCCAGGACGGCCGGGCCCCGGTGTGCCTGGCCGCGCCCGCGCGCGGGATGCGCAGGGTGGGACTGGAGGGCGAGGCCCTGCTGGCCCAGCTGGCCCAGGCCACCGCGCTGGCCGCCGAGCCGCTGCTCATGTACAAGGTCGAGCGGCATGTCGCCCTCACCCTCCAGCACAGCTTCCTGCCCCAGCCGCACCGGCTGCCCGAGCTGCCGGGCATCGACGTCGTGGTCCGGTACGTCCCCGCCTCCCGGCAGACCGAGATCGGCGGCGACTTCTACGCCGCGCTCCGCGTGGACGAGGGCGTGCTGACCGCGGTCGGCGATGTCGTCGGGCACTCGCTGGACGCGGCGACCGTCATGGTCGAACTCCGGCACGCGCTGCGCGCCTACGCCGTCGACGAGAGCGATCCGGCCGTGCTCGCCGAGCGCCTCGACCGGACACTGCGGCGCTACCACCCCGACACCACGGCCACCGTCTGCCTGGCCCTGATCGACCCGGCCACCGGACGCACCCGGATCGCCAACGCCGGTCACATCCCGCCGCTGATCGTCCGCGACAACGGCACCGCCGACTACGCCGAGGCGGCCGGCCCACTGCTCGGGGTCGGACTGCCCCATCCGCCGGCCACCGAGCTGTTCCTCGAACCCACCGACCGGCTCCTCATGGTCACCGACGGCCTCATCGAGACCCGGGGCACCGACCTCACGGCCTCCCTGGAACACCTGCGCGCGGCCTCCTCCGGCGCCCTGCCGGGACTGGACGCTCTGTGCGACACCCTCCTGGAGACCTTCGGCCACGACCGGGAGGACGACATCGCCATGCTGGCGCTGCGGCTAGGGTGACCTGTGCCGTCGTAGAACAGGAGTCCTCATGCCGCAGATCACCGTCGAACACTCCCCGTATCTCGACCATGTCGACTGGGAGGAGTTCGCCCTGGCGCTGCACCCGGTCGTCGTCGAGACGGCGGCCGCGAAGCTCGAGGCGTGCAAGACCCGGGTACTGCGCACCGAGGACGAGGCGGTCGGCGGCGAGATCAGGAACCACGCGATCGTGAATGTCACGCTCGCCCTGCTCGCAGGACGGTCCGAGGAGACCAAGGCGAAGCTCACCGAGGCCGTCGTGGAACTGCTGCGCAAGCACGTCGGCCCCGCCGAGGGCCTCACCGTGCACCTCTCCGCCGAGGTGCGCGACCTGGACGCCTCCTACACCAAGGCCGTGCTCTAGGCCGACAGGGCTTAGGAGGCCAGCGCGATCAGCCGGGCGGCGAGGTCGGTGAAGGGGCCGTCGTTCGGCTCGTCCTTGAGCATGCGGCGCAGCAGCGCGGTCATCTCCTCGTCGTAGGCCGCGCTCACCGCGGCCAGCGCGGCGAAGTCGTGGACGAGCTGCCGCTCCAGTTCGGCGCGCGGGATGCGGCGGCCGTCCAGCCAGATCAGGGCCGTCGACTCGACGAGCGAGATCCAGGCGCGGATGAGCAGTTCCAGGCGTGCGGGCGGGTCCGTCACCCGCAGATGCGACAGGATCTGCTCGTAGGCGACCTGCCGTACGGAGTCGATGAGCGCGTTCGTCGCCGAGACGTGGCTCATTGAATGGGCTCCGCCCACGGACACGGCGGGCCCGCCCCGCATCAACGCCGAGAAACCCGGCCCGTGTTCGTCCACGAAGTCGAAGAAGCGGCGCATCACCCGCAGCAGCCGGCCGCCCAGCGACCCCGTGTGCGGTTCCTCGAACCGGCTCGCCAGATCCTGTGCCGCCCGCTTCAACGCGGCCTCGTACAGGCTGAGTTTGCCGGGGAAGTAGTGGTAGACCAGTGGCCGGGAGATTCCGGCCGCCGACGCTATCTCGTCGATGGAGACCTCGTCGGGCGAGCGGCGGGCGAACAGCTCGAGGGCGACGCCGATCAACTGCTGACGCCGTTCCTCGACTCCCATTCTTCGACGGACCCCGGTTGTCATACGAACACCTTACCGATCGAATCCGGCCTGGAACGGGCCGATCCGGTCGGTGGTGTCAGCGGAGCCCGCTGACCGCCCGCCCGTCGTCCAGGGTCCCCTTCAGCTCGGCCTGAGCCCCCTGATTCGCCTTGACGGCCAGCAGATTGCCCGGGGCGGACCCCTGCACCCCGCCCGTCGCGCTGATCGACGACGTCCTCCGGCTCCCCGCCGCCAGCAGGTACCAGGAGCCGGACCCCGACTTCCACAGCACCCCGGCCAGCACCTGCGGATCCTTCGCCCCGCACGCCGGCACGTTCTCGGCCTTCGCCGCGACCGCCCCATACGTCGAGCCCGGCGTGTGGAACTGGGCCAGCACCCGCTCCCCGCCGCCCTGCCAGGTCTCGGCCCGGGTGCACACCCAGTCGGCCGAACCGCCCGCCTCGGGCAGCGGCTGCGACGCGTACGTCCAGGCGTTCACCGCGCGCACGCCCGAGGAGCGCATCGCACCCAGCGAGCAGGCGTACGGCGCCCAGGCGCGCAGCGCCCCCGCTCCCGACGCGTCCTTCACGGAACCGGGGCGGCCGGTGGTGAGACGGGCCGGGACCAGCTCGCCGAGGTCGGTCAGCAGCCGGGTGCCGGAGGCGTCCGTCAGCTGGAGCACGTTCCAGGAGGTGCAGGCGCCGCTCTGCGCGGGTCCCGCCATCGGCGCGGTGGTGCCGCCGGTCAGCGTGAGCTCCATGGCACCGGCGCCCGGCTTCAGCAGGTCCCGCTCGGCGGCCCCCGTCACCCAAGGGGCCGTCAGATAGCGGATGTTGCCGTCGGCCCGGCCCAGCACGACCGCGCTCGCCCCGGCCCGGTCCGCGCCGTCGACCCGGGCGAAGTCGAGGGCGGCGCCCTGGGTGCCGTCGCGCGGCTCGGCGTAACGGACGATGCGCAGACCGTCGTGGAGGAGCACCACGTGCGCGTTGTCGACGGTCCCGGCGTACAGGAGCTGCGGCGGGCCGGCGGGGCCGCCCGAGGGGGTGCCGGGGGTCGCGGAGACCTGGACGCTCTCGCCGGGGCGGGCCCAGACGGCGAGGGCGCGGCGCAGCAGGGCCTTGTCGCCGGTGAGGTCGCCGCGCGCGGGCCACACGGAGAAGTCGGTGCGTGCCGAGGACTCCCATGCGGCGGCCGGGACCTTGAGCAGCAGGGCCGGGTTCAGGGCGGCCTGGGCGGCGGGGTTTCGCGCGTAAGGGGGCGCGGCGGCGCCGTCGGGACCCCAGCCGTCGCCGGGCATGCCGAGCAGCGCCCCGCACACAGCGACGGCCGCGGCGGCGGCGAGCGCGGCCTTCATGTGCTGCCTGCGCCGCATCAGGTCGGTGGGGCGGGCCTGGAGCGAACAGGGGTCGAACTCGGGGGAGTCGAGGAGGGCGTACGCACCCTCGGTACCGGCGGCCTCGTCGAGCGCCGCATCCGCGTCGGTCACGCCCGCCGCCGTCAGCAGCTCGCGTACGTCGCCGTCGGGGAGCTTCTCCAGGCCGCGCAGCACATAGGCGGCACGGGCCGGCCCTGACATGGCCGACAGGCGCTGGTCCAGGGCGAGTTCGTCGGCGCCGCCGGAGCGCGGGAAGAGCCTGAGCCCCCACACCTGGGGGAGCAGCGGCGGGAGCTGGGAGCGCTTGGGCCACGCCCTGCGCCTGAGCGGCAGGCCCGCCTCCAGGGCTGTACGCACCACCTGGAGGCGGACGAAGGCGTAGCCGCAGTCGCCCTCGCGGCCGGCCGACTGGGCCGGGATCACCGGCATCGCCTTCCGGCCCCGCGGCAGGGCACGCTGGGTGAGGGCGTGCGCGGTCAGGACCCGGCGGCCCCGGCCCAGGCCCGGCGGCAGTACCAGATAGGCGAGCCGGACCAGCCGGGGGTAGTGCTCGACGAGCGCGGCCTCGGCCTGCGCCACATCGACGACGGGGTCGGCGGTGGAGCCGGAAGCGGGTGCGGGGCGCGGGGCGACATCCTGTGACTGCACGTTCAGCAGAACGAGCGAATCGGCGGTTGGTCACCGGGTGGGACGCGGAGCATTCACGGGAACCCCGCGTGACCTGCGTGGCGACGGTCTCCGCGGCTCTGCGGCCACATCGCGGCACGAGATCATCGCCGCTCGGGCTAATTCAGTCGGCCGGGTCGACCAGGGCGCGCGCGTAGTTGGCCATCGACCGCTGGTAGCGCGGCAGATGGGGGGCGAGCGCGCCCAGGACCAGCGAGAGCCCCTCGCGGTCGCGGCCGAGGCTGGACAGGCACAGCGCGAGCGTGGCGCGGACGGCGTCGTCCAACTCGTCGGAGGAGGCGTCCAGTTCGGGGGTGAGCAGCTCGACGCCCTCCGCCGCCTGTCCGATGTTCCTGAGCGAACTGGACAGCTGGATCTTGGCGCGGCGGCCCTTGTAGCCGCTCTCCTCGCTGAGCCCCTTCGCGAGTGCCTCCCGGTACAGCGGGGCCGCCGTGTCGGAGTGCCCCGTGGAGTCCCAGGCACAGGCCCGCTCGAAGAGACCGAGCGCACTGCCGTCCGGCAGCTCGGCCACGAGCGCGTCGATCACGGCCCGGAACTCGGCCGCCCGCTCCTGCGGATACTCGTCGAAGGTCGCCCAGGCGGCGTCGACCCGCTTCTCCCAGTCGTCGTTCACCGGCACACTTTCGCACAGCCGTACCCCTGATGACACCAGGATTTGAGCGTCCCGCGCTCCACAGCCGTATGGGAGGAGACGGACCCCCGCCGGGGCCCGTCCGACGTGACCCCGTGACCGGAGGAACAGATGAGGTTGACCCGACCGATGCTCGCGCTGACCGGCGCGGCCGCGGTGCTGGCGCTGGCGGGCTGCGGATCCGGCGGTGACGCGAAGGCCGCTGCGGTGCCCTCCGCGGCCACCGGCAGCCTGGAGCACCTGGCCGCCGAGGTGAAGTGCACGCCCAACATCCAGATCGACGCCGACGAACTGCGCCAGGCGGTGTGCAAGAAGTCCAAGGACGCCGACGGCAAGTTCATCCTCGCCACCTTCGCCACCGACCGCGGCCAGCGCGAGTGGATCAACGGGGCCAAGGACTACGGCGGTCACTTCCTGGTCGGCCGCAAATGGGTCGCCGTCGGCGACACCACCAAGACGGTGACGGGGCTGCGCAAGACGCTCGGCGGGGACATCGAGGAGGGCACGGACCACTCGAAGATGGGTGCCACGCACTCGGCGCACTGAGGGCGGCGCACTGAGACAGCGCCCTGGGGGACCCGGACACGCGAAAGCCGGCGGTGAGAGATTCTCACCGCCGGCTTTCTCAGTGCGTCACTGGCAGTTCTTGCCGGTGTTGATGCAGTTGACCATCTTGTTCATCGTGTTCTGCGAGAAGAAGTTGATGAAGTCGTTGTGGTCGGTGATCGGCTTGTGCAGGTTCTCCGGGAAGGTGTCCACCGCGTAGGGGTTGACGACCGTGCCGTTCTGCAGCTTCGGGGCCGGGACGTTGTAGACGAGCCGGACCTGGAGCTGCGGGATCGCCTTGAAGCCGTTGGCGCAGGCGCCGTTCGCCTGGGCGAACGCCACGTGGGTGCGGTGGTTGGCGCTGTCGATGTTCTGACCGTCCCAGCAGCTCTGGAAGTTGGTCGTGCGCACCACCTGGCTGCCCTGCGGGCAGATCGGGTACTTGTCGTGCAGCTGCACCTTGTTCTCGAAGCCGGTGCAGCTCCAGTTCACGTTGGCGTTGCCGTTGCCGTTGACGAAGGCCTTCGCGTCACCGGTGATGATGCGCAGGGCGGTCGGCATCGCGACGACGTTGCCGGTCTTGTTGCCGACGAACTTCAGCTGGGCCTGGGCCGGCTGGAGGATCTTGCCGACGTTGCCCTCCTTGCCGCCGCCGTCGTTGTTCTGGTCGAAGTCCTTGGAACCGTCCTGGAGGCGCAGCACCGGCCAGAAGTACGACGACTTGTCGCCCTGGTTCTGGCAGGTGGTGGTGGCCCCGGCCAGCTCCTGGTCGCTCGCGAACGCGTCGTTGTTCTGGTTGCCGACGTAGTCGTGCAGGTGGTGCGCGCCGTTGGCGACGCCGGGGGCGACGATCACGTTGTCCGTGTTGTGGTTGTCGTTCCCGTTGGTGCCGCACTTCGTGGTGAAGGTGCCCTTGGAGCCCGAGTTGCCGTTGGCGGGGAGGCCGTTCTGGCCGACACCGAGCTGGGCGTTGCCCTGGACCTTGGTGATGTCCACGAAGTCGGCCGCGACCGGGCCGTTGCCGCCCTGTCCGCCGTTGCCCTGCTGCTGGCCGCCCTGCTGCTGGCCGCCTTGCTGCTGGCCACCCTGCTGCTGACCGCCATTCTGCTGCTGGCCGCCATTCTGCTGCTGGCCGCCGGCGTTGGTCTGCGGGGCCGCGTTCTGCGTCGTGCAGGCGGCCAACTGGCTGAGCGAAGTGTTGAACTGACCCCCGACCCGCTGGATGTCGATGCGGATCCGGTCGATCGTGGCCGCCCGCTTCTCCTTCAGGGGACCGACGATGGCGTTCTGGACGAAGCCCGAGTCACCTGCCTGGGCCTGTCGCGTCGAGGCGAGCCTGGCGTAGGCCTCGGTGATCTGCTTGTCCAGGTTGGCCAGCTCCGTGGCCACCCCCTGACGCGCGTTCTGAGGCACATTCGTCAGCTTCTGACCGACGTCGGGGCACGAGATGGTCGCGACCTGCGCGGCGGCGGCCTTGGTCTGGTTCTGCGACCATCCGTTGTTGTTCGACTCGTGCGCCGAAGCGTAGAAGTTCGCCCAGATCAGCCCGCCCCCACCGAGCGTTAGGGCCGCCGACGCGGCTATGACCTTCGTGGTCATCGACGAGCGGCGTTTACGTGCATTGCGTCCCATGGAACTCCTCTGACTTCCTTTTTCGGGGCTATCGAGGCGCCCGACAGGAGTGAAGCGGCGCCCTCCCATACGCATGGCGTCCCAAGGGTGTTCACCAGTCCCACAAACAAATCAGAGGTTTGCCGGGCCTCGGGGGGACAACAGGCCCCTGAGCAGCAGGAGTTACAGAGAATGAAGGTCTGCTCACCGGCCGCGGTCCAGATACGCGAGCACCGCCAGAACGCGGCGATTGTCGTCGTCCGACACCTCAAGGCCCAGTTTGGTGAAGATGTTGGCGGTGTGCTTGGCGATCGCCCGTTCCGTGACGACGAGCTTGCCGGCGATCGCCGCGTTCGACCGCCCCTGCGCCATCAGCTCGAGCACCTCCCGCTCCCGGGGCGTGATCCGGGCGAGCGGCTGGTCGTCGGCGGCCCGCCGGGTCAGCAGCTGCTGGATCACCTGCGGGTCCATCGCCGTACCGCCCGCCGCGACCCGCCGTACGGCGTCCACGAACTGCTCCGCGTCGAACACCCGGTCCTTGAGCAGATAGCCCACCCCGCCGGTGCCGTCGGCGAGCAGCTCGCGCGCGTACAGCTGCTCCACGTGCTGGGACAGCACCAGCACCGGCAGCCCGGGGCGGTCCCGCCGGGCGTTCAGCGCGCACTGCAGGCCCTCGTCGGTGTGCGTCGGCGGCAGCCGTACGTCCACCACGGCGACGTCCGGTTCCAGCTCCGCCAGCGCGCGGGCCAGCTCGGGCCCGCTCTCGACAGCCGCGGCGATCTCGAAGCCGTGCGCCTCCAGGAGCCGTACGAGGCCGTCGCGCAGCAGGAACAGGTCTTCGGCCAGGACTAAGCGCAAGGGATCTCCATGGTCACCATGGTGGGACCGCCCGCGGGTGAGCTGACGGCCAGGACGCCGTCGAATGTACCGAGCCGCCGCTCGACCCCGGCCAGGCCCGAACCGGCCGTGATGAGCGCGCCGCCCCGGCCGTTGTCGGTGACGCTGATCCGCAGCATCCCCGCCCCCTCCTTCAGGTGATGCAGGTCGATCCAGATCCGGTCGGCGCCCGAGTGCTTGACCGCGTTCGTGAGGACCTCGCTGACCGCGAAGTAGGCGGCCGACTCCACGGGCGCGTCCGGCCGGCCTTCGAGCTCCACGGTCACCTCCGTCGGGACCGGCAGCCGCAGCGCCAACGCCCGTACGGCGTCGCCCAGTCCGCGCTCCGCCAGCACCGGCGGATGGATCCCGCGCACCAGGTCGCGCAGTTCGGTGAGCGCGTCCGCCGAGGACTGGCGGGCCTGCGCGAGGAGCCGTTTCGCCTGTGCGGGGTCCTTGTCGAGGAGCATCTCGATGGTGCCGAGATCCATGCCCATGGCGACCAGGCGGGCCTGCGCCCCGTCGTGCAGGTCCCGCTCGATGCGCCGCAGTTCGGCCGCGGAGGTGTCCACGGCGTCCCGCCGGGTCTCGGTCAGGACCCGGACGCGTTCGGCCAACTCGCCGTGCCCGGCGCCGAGTACGGACCGGGTGAGCCGGAAGTGGACGGTCAGCAGACGCGGGGCAAGCGGGGCGAGGGACAGCAGGGCGACACCCAGGGCGCCGGCGGCGAACGCGGAGACCTGGTCGGTGACATGCACGAAGCCGTACCAGTAGCCGCCGCCCAGCTCCGCGAGCGGCCGCCACAGCCCGGCCGCGACCGCGAGCCCCTCCAGCGGGTAGAAGACGAGCACCGCGGGCAGCAGCGCGGTCACGAACCCCGCCGTCATGTCCACCAGCAGCCACCGCAGGTCCCGCCGGACCGCCGGGTCGAGCAGCATCCCGTAGGTGCGGGTCCAGGGCTTGGCGTCCTTCGGTGCCGGCCGGTACGCCGACGGGATCCGCACCCCGCTCCACTCGGCGGCCAGGACCCGCCGCCAGTCCGCGAAGGCCCGTACCCCCGTGAGCACCCAGGGGGTCGTGAACAGGCCGATCCCGACCGGCACCAGCGCGATCGACACCAGGGCGAGCGTGAAACCGAGCAGCGCTCCCGGCAGCGTCACCAGCGCCAGCGCGAACCCCCGTGCGGCCGCGAGACCGATGGCCCGCACCCTCATACCCCAGCTGCCGTTCCCCGTCTGCATGGTCATACGGTCAGTCTCGCCGAGGGGGCGACGCGGGTCACTGGGCCTGGCCGCCCCGTCCGGGAGTGGTGCCAGATACACCTCTGCCGCGCTCACACCGTGAATCGCGCCACAGCACCACCCGGTAACACGGGGTTCACATTCGAGCAATGACCGGGAAATCGCCTGTTGACAGGCTCGCGGGCACCAAGTGGCGGCGTTTCAGTGCCGCAGCGCCGCAGCACCCGCAGTGCGTAGACACATCCCCCGAAGGAAGTGGCCCGTGACCTTCAAGGCTGAGTACATCTGGATCGACGGCACCCAGCCGACGGCGAAGCTCCGCTCCAAGACCAAGATCCTCTCGGACGACGCCAAGGGCGCCGAGCTGGGGATCTGGGGCTTCGACGGGTCCTCCACGAACCAGGCCGAGGGCCACTCCTCGGACCGTGTCCTCAAGCCGGTCTTCTCCTGCCCCGACCCGATCCGCGGCGGCGACGACATCCTCGTCCTGTGCGAGGTCCTCAACATCGACATGACGCCGCACGAGTCCAACACCCGTGCCGCGCTCACCGAGGTCGCCGAGAAGTTCGCCGCCCAGGAGCCGATCTTCGGCATCGAGCAGGAGTACACGTTCTTCAAGGACGGCTACCCCCTCGGCTTCCCCAAGGGCGGCTTCCCGGCCCCGCAGGGCGGCTACTACTGCGGTGTCGGCGCCGACGAGATCTTCGGCCGTGACATCGTCGAGGCGCACCTCGACAACTGCCTCAAGGCCGGTCTCGCCATCTCCGGCATCAACGCCGAGGTCATGCCCGGCCAGTGGGAGTTCCAGGTCGGCCCGGTCTCCCCGCTGGAGGTCTCCGACCACCTGTGGGTGGCCCGCTGGCTGCTCTACCGCACCGCCGAGGACTTCGGCGTCGCCGCGACCCTGGACCCGAAGCCGGTCAAGGGCGACTGGAACGGCGCCGGCGCGCACACCAACTTCTCCACCAAGGCGATGCGCGAGACCTACGAGGCGATCATCACCGCCGCCGAGTCGCTGGGCGAGGGCTCCAAGCCGCTCGACCACGTCAAGAACTACGGCGCCGGCATCGACGACCGCCTGACCGGCCTGCACGAGACCGCCCCGTGGAACGAGTACTCCTACGGCGTCTCCAACCGCGGTGCCTCGGTCCGTATCCCGTGGCAGGTCGAGAAGGACGGCAAGGGTTACATCGAGGACCGCCGTCCGAACGCCAACGTCGACCCGTACGTCGTGACGCGGCTGATCGTCGACACCTGCTGCTCCGCGCTGGAGAAGGCCGGCCAGGTCTGACCCCCGCTGTTCCCCGAGGGGCGTCCACCGGCCACGGTGGGCGCCCCTCGCCGTGTCGCGCCGTACAGGTGCCACACCAATTTCACGCCAAGGAATTGTCCGAGCAGTGAGAGGAGGCTCCTGTTGTCGGCCGACGTCTGCTTCAATGAGCTCATGGCCAGCCACCGGAAGTGCAGCGCGACGGGTCGCCATGACCTCGAGCCCTTCTGGCCTTCCCGTCAGCACCATGACTTCGACCGGGTGTGTTGCCGCGCGATGAACGCGCCGGCCCTCTAAAGCCGTACCCCGGCCTTCGGCCAGCGCGCAAGCGTACGTCCCTCGACGACCCTCTCGCGCGAAAGAGCTGACCTCATGGCGACCACTCGTTCTCTCTCCACCGCCACCCTCCCCGCCCCTTCCGAGAACGGCGCACGGCATCGACTGCGAGCCGTCGGCCCGGACGAGGTCCTGAACGTGGCGGAGTTCCTCCCCCCGGGCGCGACCTGGCTGCCCGCTCCCCAGCACACCCTGCCCACCCTGCCGGGCCAGCCCCCGATGATCGGCTACCTGGTGCTCGTCCCGGCCGACCAGCACCCGCCCTTCCCGCAGGAACCGGCGATCACGGACGCTGCCGCCGACGCCGAGGCCCCCCTCGTGCGGATCGACACCGTGCAGCGCACCGCCGAGGTGAACGGCAGGGAACTCGACCTCACCTACCTGGAGTTCGAGCTCCTCGCCCACCTCGTCCAGCACCCCCACCGGGTGCACACCCGTGACCAGCTGGTCACCACGGTCTGGGGCTACGGCCACGTGGGCGACGGCCGTACCGTCGACGTCCACATCGCCCGGCTGCGCCGCAAGCTGGGCGCGGACTTCCGGGGCGCGATCCAGACCGTGCGGCGGGTCGGCTACAAGTACACCCCGCCGACCGGCGGCTGACCCTCTGCCCGCGGCTTCTGCCCACGGCTTCTGCCCACGGCAGACCTGGGTTCCCCCGCGCCGCCCCGGCGGGCACAGTCACCGGCATGAGACTTCTTCTGCTGGGCGGTACGCAGTTCGTCGGCCGGGCCCTCGCCGAGGGGGCCTTGGCGCACGGCTGGGACGTGACCGTCTTCCACCGGGGACGGCACGCACCCGTGGCCGGGGTGCGGTCGCTGCACGGCGACCGCACCGCGCCCGGCGGTCTCGCGGCCCTCGCCGAAGGGGGCCCCTGGGACCTGGTCGTGGACACCTGGTCGGCGGCGCCCCGCGCGGTCCGGGACACGGCACGGCTGCTGCGGGACCGCGCCGACCGTTACGCGTATGTGTCGAGCCGTTCGGTGTACGCCTGGCCGCAGCCGGCCGGATTCACCGAGGAGGCCCCGGTGGTCGAGGGCGCCTTCGCCGACGCGGACCATACGGACTACGCCCGGGACAAGCGGGGCGGTGAACTGGCCGCCGTCGAGGCCTTCGGCGCGGACCGTTCCCTTCTCGTACGGGCCGGCCTGATCCTCGGCCCGTACGAGAACATCGGCCGGCTCCCGTGGTGGCTGGGCCGGATCGCCCGCGGCGGCCCGGTCCTCGCGCCCGGGCCCCGTGACCTCCCCCTCCAGTACGTCGACGTCCGCGACCTGGCGCGGTGGGTGCTGGAGGCGTCCGCGGCGGGGCGGCACGGACCGTACAACCTGGTGAGTCCACCGGGCCACACCACGACGGGCGAACTCCTCGACGCCTGCGTGGCGGTGACCGGCGGCGACGCCGAACTGCGCTGGACCGCCCCGGACATCCTCCTGGACGCGGGCATCGCCCCCTGGACCGGCCTGCCGGTCTGGGTCCCGCCGGACACCGACCTGCACACCACCCTCCACGGCGCGGACACCTCCCGGGCCGCCGCCGCGGGCCTGCGCTGCCGTCCGGTCACCGAGACGGTGGCCGACACCTGGAAGTGGCTGCTGGAGATCGGCGGGGTGGCGCCGCAGCGCCCGGACCGGCCGGTGGTGGGTATCGACGAGGAGACGGAGGCGAAGGCACTCGCGGCCGGGGAACGCGACTGAGAAGAGCGCTCGGCCGCGCCTGCCGAGGCGCGCAGGTGCGCGACGCCGGGCGCGTCGGGCGAGGTCAGGCCCCCTCGGCTGCCGTGTCCCGCACTCTCGGTCGAGGTCAGGTCTCCTCGGCTGCCGTGTCCCGCGTCCTTCGGTCGAGGTCAGGTCCCGTCGGCCGCCGCGTCGCGCACCCCCGCCAAGAACCCCCGGATCGCCGCCCGTTCCCCCTCGTCGTACCCCCGGAGCAGCTCCACCGCCCGCCCGATCAGCGGCCCGAAGAACGCCTGCCCCAGCTCCACGGCCCGTTCGTCCACCTCCACGACCACCTTGCGCCGGTCCTCGCGGCCCCGCACCCGCCGCACATGACCGGCCCGCTCCAGCCGGTCGAGCAGTGAGGTCGTCCCGGCCGAGTTGAGCCCGAGTTCCGCGCCGAGCCGCCCCGCCGTCATCTCCTCGCCCGCGCGGGAGGCGTCCATGAGGGCGATCAGGGCGCGTACGTCCGTCGGGTGCATGGCGTTGCGCTGCGCGAACCGGGCGCTGTGCAGGCCGAGTTCGACGGTCACCGCACGCAGCAGATGGACGATCTCCATCTCGGGTCCCTCGGACGGCATGGGCACTCTCCCGCTATTATCTCGCTCATCGAGTATCTCGCTGAACGAGATAATAGGGGAGGGGTCGATGGGCCGATACGACGGTGCCGCGTTCGAGGCCGCATACGAAAAGGTGTGGGACAAGTGGCCCGCCGACCGGGAGGCGCTCCGGGTGCCCACCCCGTTCGGCACGACGTACGTGAACGCCTGCGGCCCGGCCGACGCACCCCCGCTCGTCCTGCTGCCGGGCGGCGGGGGAGCGACCTCCACGTCCTGGTACGCCCAGGCCGCCCACCTCGCCCGCACCCGCCGGGTCCTCGCCGTCGACCTGATCGGTGCCCCGGGTCGCAGCGAACCGGCCGCCGACCGTCACCCCCGCACGGTCGCCGACCTCGCCGCCTGGCTGGACGCCGTCCTCGACGGACTCGGCGTCGAGCGGGCGGACTTCGGCGGGCACTCCTACGGCGCCTGGACCGCCCTGCACTACGCCCTGCGCGCCCCCGACCGGATGCGCCGCCTGTTCCTCCTGGACCCGACCCAGTGCTTCGCCGGGTTCAAGGCGGCGTATCTGCTGCACGCCCTGCCGATGCTGCTGCGTCCGACGCCGGCCCGTGTCCGCGCCTTCCTGGAGTGGGAGACCGGGGGAGCCGTGCTGGACCCCGACTGGCTCCGCCTCCAGGAGGCCGCCGCCGGTTTCCCCGCCGCCCGGCCTGTCACCGGCCCCCGACCCGCCCCGGACGCACTGCGCGCCCTGAAGGCGCCGGTCCTGCTGCTCGTGGCCGCGAACAGCAGGACCCATGACACGTACCAGGTGACGAGCCAGGCCGGCGAACTGCTGCCGCGGGCGGAGATCGACGTCGTCCCCGGCGTCTCCCACCACGCGCTGCCGCAGTCCGCACCTCCCGAACTGGCCCGCCGCCTCAGCGAGTTCCTAGGTGCACGCCCCGAATAGCCTCACCCCACCTTCTCGATCAGGGCCCGGCGGATGAGGAACTTGCCGGGCTCCCGTACCTGTTCGAAAGCCGCGTTGTTGAGCAGCGCACAGCTGCCGGAGACCGAAGTGACCTCCACCGTCGTGGACTTGTTGTTGTCCAGGTTGGTGACCTTCAACTTCGTACCGGTCGGGAACTGGTTGCTGGACGCGGCGGGCGCGCCGGCCTCGCCGGACAGGGTGACGGTCGAGCCGTTGCACACCTGCTGCCCGGAGGCGGCGTTCCCGGTGGAGGGGGCCTGGGAAGCGGCGGGCGCCGACGGGGACGCGGCCTGCGAGGGCTGCGAGGGCTGCCCCGCGGTGGCCTGGGAGCCCTGAGCCGACTCCCCGACCACGCAACCGGACGCCTCCTGCTGCACCTTGATCTGCGCGATCACCGCTTCCCGGTTGGCGATCCGGGCCGCCGACTGTGCGTCGGGAGCGGCCTGTTGATCCGCGATGAACCGCTGGTTGTTGCCGAGCGCGGTGGCGAGCCCCTGGCAGACCGTCGACTCTGCGGCCGTCTGGGGACTCGCGGCGTTCGAGGTGCTGGCCATCACGAAGGCCCCACCACCCGCCGCCACCGCCGCGCTCACCAGCAGCGCGACCTTCTTCTTCGTACCGAGCGTTCTCCTGCGCGACATCCGCGACTCCTGAGAGCTAGGGGAGCGTACGCGGCTATGTACGAGATACCGAACGAGGTTGCTCAGCGCTCGCGGGAGACATCCGACGTAACGTGCGTCACATCCGGTTACTTCCTGGCCATGGCATCCCGTACGGCGTCCTCGGTGCGGCCGACCACCGCCGAGCCGTCGTCCGCCGTGATGAGGGGCCGCTGGATGAGCTTGGGGTGCTCGGCGAGCGCGGTGATCCAGCGGTCGCGCGAACTGTCGTCCCGGGCCCACTCCTTGAGGCCGAGCTCCTTGGCGGCGGCCTCCTGGGTACGGGTGATGTCCCACGGTTCGAGGCCCAGCCGGTCGAGCACCTCGCGGATCTCGTCCTCGCTCGGGACGTCCTCCAGATAGCGGCGGACGGTGTACTCGGCCCCCTCCGCGTCGAGCAGGCTGATCGCGCTGCGGCACTTCGAACAGGCCGGATTGATCCAGATCTCCATGGCCCCACGGTACTGCGAAAACCCGTTGTCCACCTGCGTCACAGCACCCCCGAAAGCCCTTGTGGCCAGGGGCTTTTGTCAGTGGCGGGCGGTAGAATAAAACCAGTGTTCGAGGGCGTCGCCGGGGTCCCGGTGGCCGTCCTTACCGCGACAGGAGGATGCCTGTGCCCGCTGCCGCACTGAAGCAGAAGCCGTTCCCGACCCAGTCCACCGCGAAGCATCCCGTGCTGCTCGATCTGCCGTACACCCCCGTGGAGAAGCGCCCGTTGCCGCCGGGCCGTCCTCGCGAGTGGTATGTCACCCACAACCGCCGCCTCAAGGCGATGCGGCTCGCGATCGCCCTGCTCGACTCGGGCGTCTACGTACCGAACCAGGCCCGCAACGAGACGATCCGGGAGGCGGCGGAGATGATCGGCGTCCACCCGCCGTCGGACACGACGTGTCACATGGTGCGGGCGCTGATGCGGTACGCCCGGTAGGCCGCGACGCCGGGTGCCCCTGATCCCTCGGGGTGCCCGGCGTTCGTCCGGATCGGCGACGGCTACCAGAACCCTCGGCGACCGGCTCACCCTCCATGCCGGGATCAGGAGGGCCCCCTTCCTGGTCGACCCGGCCAGTGACCTGGCCGCCGAGCACCCGGCGTTCCGGTCAGCCCGCGGGTTCGGCCAGTTCCTTCTCCAGCGGCGTCCGGAACCGCGGCCGCACTCGAGCCACCCCCACCCAGTCCCGCAAGCGGGCGGCCTCCATCGCGACGGCCGCCTCCGCCTCGCGTCCCACCCCGCCCGTGTCCAGCAACCGCCAGACGATCTCGCCGTCCGGCCGCTGGCCCCACCCGCCGATCACCCGCCCGTTCCACCACACCGTCGGCCCCACGTTGCCGCTCCGGTCGAACAGCGCGGGCCGCAGGGACGGCGCCAGATACCAGTCCCGCTGCTGCCAGCCCATCGCCGTCGGATCGAGGCCGGGCAGCAGCGCGGCCCAGGGCTCCACGGGCTCGACGACCGGGCCGGCGTCGCCTTCGACGACGTACGCGGGGCCCTCGTCCACGGTCACCCGCACCGCGCGGATCGCCGTGAGGGCGCGGCGCACGTCGGTCACCTTCCAGCCCGTCCACCACTTCAGGTCGGCCTCGGTGGCGGGACCGCACACGGCGAGCCAGCGCCGCAGCAACTCCGCCTGGGCCCCGGCGACTTCGAGTTCGGGGTGCGGCGGCGCCACCGCCCAGCGGAACTGCGAGGACATCCAGGTGCCGAGCGGCCGCCCGCGGACCACCTTGCCCTCCACACCGAGCACCCTCAGCAGGCGGCTCACGACGGTGTGGACGCCCTCGTAGCTCTTCCCGGCCGCGTACACGAACTGCTCCCGCAGCCGCGGCTCGTCCTCGCAGAGCTCCGTCGCCGTCGCCTCTCCGCGCCGGGCGAGCGCGGCCAGCGCCGACTCCTCGACCTCCTTCAGCCAGGCCGCGTCCGGGGCACCCGCCTTCGCCATGTCCTTGAGGAGCGCGGCCCGTTCCCGCGCGGCGACCGTGAGACCGGTCGAGGCGTGCACGACCGCGGTGAGCTCGGCCGGGAACGCGAACACGGTGTGCCGCATCCCGTGCATCCGCACCAGGGACCGGTCCTCGTACAACGCCCGCTCGGTCTCGGCGACGGTCCCGGCGGGATCCGTGAGCCGCGCGCCGACGGCCAGATACACGGTCGCGGGATCGGACCCGTGCAGCGCGACCAGAGCACCGGCCACCTCCTCGGGACTCCCCACCCGAGCCCGCACGGCCAACTGTTGCCGCAACCCGAGCCGAGCCCGCCGCTCGCCCACCCCGATGTACCGCTCCCCGCCATCCGTAGCCATACGGACCATCTTGGCGCAGGCCACTGACAACACGCGCGCCACAGGGGCTCGGTGCTGTATCCGGGTGTGGCCACGCGGCGAAAGAGCTTCGCACAGGGCAGGCATCACCCCGCCGCTCCGGGGCTAGTCTTCTACACCACACCCACGCACACGGAGGCCCGTCATGGGCACCATCATCCTTTCCGGGACCGTCGTCCTGGTCATCCTGGGCTTCGGGAACCACGCCTGGTGGCTCGTCGCCGTCGCCCTGCTCTTCGTGTACATGCAGTACGGCCGGGGCGGGGCCTCGGCGTCCTCGTCGGGCGGTTCGTCCGGCGGCGGCTCGGGGGCCGTGCCCGGCGACTACCGGGCGTACCGCGACCGCCGGGACAAGCAGGCCAAGTGGGACCGCCGTTACCGCCGCGAGCGTCCCCTGGAGTCCCGTCGGCAGGCGCGTGAGAGAAAGAGCCCGTGAGGGAAGGGCCAGGGCTCAGAGGCCGGGGGCTCCCCACAGGGGGAACCAGCGGTTCAGGTCCTGCTCGATCCGCAGATCGTCCGTGAGTGCGGCCTTCACCCGCAGTTCCAGCGGGTTGTCGCGGCGCTGTCCCTCACCGGGCAGCGGCGCGAAGGGATAGAAGGTGCCGCGCTTGTAGAGGTAGACCAGCGCGAGGGAACGGCCCTCGGTGTCCAGGAACCCGGTCAGCGAGCACAGCAGTTGCGGCCCGAAGCCGTTGACCTCCATCGAACTGTTCACCGCGTGCAGGTCGTTCACCAGCTGCGGCAACTGGTCCGGGGTGCGCTCGGAGACCAGCCAGGAGTAGCCGAACTCGTCCCGCCGCAGTTCCACCGGCGGGCCGTCGCGGTCGGCGTCCGCGTCCAGCAGGGCCTGGACCTCCCGGTGTGTCTGCTCGAAGGCCGCGCCCTCCACCGTGGCGAAGCACACCGCCCCGCGTCCGGTCGGCGTGAAGGAGGCGGCCGCCTCCAGCGTGACGGCCGCCGACGGCAGCGCGAAGAGCCGGTCGAGATCGGGCGCGACGGGCTTCGTACGCCCGAGCAGGATGTCCAGCAGCCCCATACTCAGTCCGCCCTGCCGTTCCCGGGCGTCGCCGCCTCACCCAACTCCGCCGAGATCCGCCCCAGTTGCTCCAGCCGCTGCTCCAGGGACGGATGGGTCGAGAAGATCCGCTCGATGCCGGGCTCCTTGCCGGTGGCGGGAGTGAAGTAGAAGGCGTTGAAGGCCTGGGCGGTACGCAGATCCTTGGTGGGGATACGGGCGAGCTCCCCGGAGACCTTGGTGAGCGCGGACGCCAGGGCCGAGGGCCGGCCGGTGAGGTGGGCCGCGGCCCGGTCCGCCGCCAGCTCCCGGTACCGGGACAGCGCCCTGATCAGCAGGAAGCTCAGTGCGTACACGGCCGCCGAGACACCCATCACGGCAGCGAAGATCACGGCGGTGTTCTGGTCCTTCCGCCCGCCGAACAGCTGGCTGTAGAAGGCGAACCGCACGATCAGACCGGCGATCACACCCAGGAACGAGGCGATGGTGATCACGGCGACGTCCTTGTGCGCCACGTGCGACAGCTCGTGCGCGAGCACACCCTCCAGTTCGGCGGGATCCAGCCGCCGCAGCAGTCCGGTGGTCACACACACCACGGCGTTGTCCGGGTTCCGCCCGGTGGCGAACGCGTTGGGCATGTCCATCGTGGACACCGCGATCACGGGCTTGGGCATGTCCGCGATCGCACACAGCCGGTCGACCACGGCATGCAGTTCGGGATACTCCTCCCGCCCCACGACCCGCCCGCGCATCGCGAACATCGCGATCCTGTCGGAGAACCAGAACTGCGCCACGAACATCACGGCGATCAGGGCCACGACCAGCAGCCACGACTTCAGCAACACGATCAACGCGGCGAAGAACGCCACGTACAGCAGTCCGAGCAGGAACATCGTGACCGTCATCCGCACGGTCAGCCGCCGGTCGCTCCGGAAACGACTCCGCATCTGCACCACCCCGCAGTCAGGCACTCGTCCCACCCTTCAGTGTGCACCTGGCCCGGCCCATGAAGCGGTCGCGATCAGCCCTGGGGCAAGCAAAGGCTCAGCCCCTGAGCCCGGCCTCCCACCTGAGCCGGTGCAACGTGTGCGCGTCGAACAGCCGCGCCCGGTCCAGCAGCTCACCCACCTCCGCCGACCCGGGCGGCACATCCGCCGTCGGACGCCAGCGCCGCACGCACTGCCGGGCCCAGAGCCGCAGCTTGTCGTCCGGATCGTCGAGCAGTTCGACGGCGGCCCGCAGCCGTACGAGCCCGCCGTGCGCGTTGAGCAGCCGGAACGCGGAGACCCGCGTCTCCCGGCCCCGCTCCACCGCCAGCCGCTCCGACAGCCACCCGGCGTCCAGCAGCCGCGCGGACGGCACCAGCGCCAGGGTCGCCTCCCGCACCACACCGGGCGCGGGATCGTCGAGCAGCGCTCGCAGCCGCCGTACGTCCAGCACGTCCAGCAGCCGCAACCCGCCCACCGCGCGCGCCCTGACCACCGGATCCGGATGCCCGGTCAACGCCCACAGCGTCTCGGCGTCACTCCGGTTCCCGCACTCCGCGAGCCCGCTCACCACCCCCGCCGACAGCGCGGGGTCACCGGCGTCGGCACACCGCCGCCGGTACCACTCCACCGGATCGCCCCCCGACTGCCGTACGACATACCGGGCGCAGGCCCGCACCACCCCGGCCCGGTCGCCGAGAAACCCGACAGCCCGCTCCCCGCGCCCGGCCCGCCGCAACGCGGTCACCCCGGCCGACCGCGCCCGCGGATTGCGGGCGACGAGCAGCGGTTCGAGCACGTCGTCGTCCGCGTCGCCCTCCACCACGGCGGCCAGGGCGGCCTCCGCACAGAGGCTCTGGACGACCGTGTCCTCGTCCCGGGCGGCGGCGCGAGCCAGCTCGACGGGGGAGAGGAAGCCCTGCTCCACGGCGAGCCGGTGGGTGAAGCGGCGCACGGTGCGGTCGGCGTGGGTGAGGAGCGGAAGCAGCGCCTCGCGGTCCGCCGAACGCAGCACCGCGTCGATCAGGCCGACGGCGAAGTCACCCCGGTGCCGGACGCCGATTCGCAGGGCGAGCGGGGCCAGCGCGACCGCCGTCTCCACGGTGAGCGCCTCGGCCCACCGCGTCCGGGCCTGGTCCCGCACCGGTCCGGCCCAGTCCGCGCACCGGATCACGACCAAGGGCAACAACTCCGGCCGCCCCGCGACCTTCCCCAGCGCCCGCTCGCGGATCCTCCCGTCCCGGTGGCACAGGGCGAGCGCGAGCTCCGCGTCGGTCGGCGTCTGCCAGGTCGGCAGCCAGGTGCCGTCGGCCGAGGACCCGACGCTGTGCCGCACCGCGTCGTCAAGCGCGATCCAGACAGCCGGGTCGGCCACGTCGAACATGACCTCTCGCAGTACGGCCCCCTTCGCGAGGCGTACCGCCGCCTGCGTCCCGTTCCAGATACTGCTGCGCACGTGCGCCCCTTACTCGCTCTGCGCGCTAGAACGGACGGAAGTCCGCATACCCCAGCACCAGGATGATCACTGCCACGGTCCCGAGGACGATGGCCGTCGACCTCCAGGACGAGCGGCTCGGTGCCCTCGGCTCCGGGTCGGCGCGGAACGGCTGGGGCTTCGGCGGGTTCTCCTTCCAGCGGGCGGCGAGCATCCGGGCCCGCGCGGAGGGCTCCTTGAGCTCGGCCCCGTCGGCCCACTTGATGTCGAACTCCCGCTCCGTGTCGTCCTGTTCGGACATCCCAACCCCCGTACGTCTTCTCGAACAGCCGTGCCAGAAACCATACGACGGCGCCCCCGTCCCGAGAAACCGGGACGGGGGCGCCGTGAAGCCGCCGTAGGACTGGCCTACGAGCCGATCACACGTCGAAGTACAGCTCGAACTCGTGCGGGTGCGGACGCAGCTGCAGCGGGGCGATCTCGTTCGTGCGCTTGAAGTCGATCCACGTCTCGATCAGGTCCGGCGTGAAGACGTCGCCCTGGAGGAGGAACTCGTGGTCGGCCTCGAGGGAGTTGAGGACCGCCGGGAGGGAGGTCGGGACCTGGGCGACGTTCGCGTGCTCCTCGGGAGCCAGCTCGTACAGGTCCTTGTCGATCGGCTCGGCCGGCTCGATCTTGTTCTTGATGCCGTCCAGGCCCGCGAGCAGCAGCGCGGAGAAGGCCAGGTACGGGTTGCCGGAGGAGTCGGGCGCGCGGAACTCGACGCGCTTGGCCTTCGGGTTGGAGCCCGTGATCGGGATACGCATGGCCGCGGAGCGGTTGCGCTGCGAGTACACCAGGTTGATCGGCGCCTCGAAGCCCGGCACCAGACGGTGGTAGGAGTTCACCGTCGGGTTGGTGAAGGCCAGCAGCGACGGGGCGTGCTTGAGGATGCCGCCGATGTAGAAGCGGGCGGTGTCCGACAGGCCCGCGTAACCGGCCTCGTCGTAGAAGAGCGGGGAGCCGCCCTGCCACAGCGACGAGTGGATGTGCATGCCCGAGCCGTTGTCACCGAAGATCGGCTTCGGCATGAAGGTCGCCGTCTTGCCGTTGCGCCAGGCGACGTTCTTCACGATGTACTTGAAGAGCTGGAGGTCGTCGGCCGCGGCGAGCAGCGTGTTGAACTTGTAGTTGATCTCCGCCTGGCCGGCGGTGCCCACCTCGTGGTGCTGGCGCTCGACCTGGAGGCCGGACTTGGCCAGCTCCAGGGAGATCTCGGCACGCAGGTCGGCGAAGTGGTCGACCGGCGGGGTCGGGAAGTAACCGCCCTTGTAACGGACCTTGTAGCCGCGGTTGTTGTCGACCGCACCGGTGTTCCAGGCGCCGGCCTCGGAGTCGATGTGGTAGAAGGACTCGTTCGACGAGGTGGCGAAGCGCACGCTGTCGAACACGTAGAACTCGGCCTCGGGGCCGAAGTACGCGGTGTCGGCGATACCGGTGGAGGCGAGGTAGGCCTCGGCCTTCTTCGCCACGTTGCGCGGGTCACGGCTGTACTGCTCGCCGGTGATCGGGTCGTGGATGAAGAAGTTGATGTTCAGCGTCTTGTCGCGGCGGAAGGAGTCGACCCGGGCGGTCGACAGGTCCGCGCGCAGCGCCATGTCGGACTCGTGGATGGCCTGGAAGCCACGGATCGACGAACCGTCGAACGCGAGCTCCTCGTCCGGGTCGAACGCCTCGACGGGCAGCGTGAAGTGCTGCATCACGCCCGGCAGGTCGCAGAACCGGACGTCGACGAACTTGACGTCCTCGTCCGCGATGAACTTCTTGGCCTCGTCGGCGTTCTGGAACATCCAGCTCCTCCTACTCCCGACCGTTCCTGGACCGGGGTGGTAGTTCGTTCGTGCGGCCAGTGCGGTGGCACACGCTGTCCTCGACCCTAGGGACGGGTGGTTTCTCGGGCGTGACCCATTTGTTTCGCACAAGTTAACCGGACATCGTCGGCCCGGCCCCACCTGTCCGTATCCCGAAACGGTCGCAGTACCGTGGACCCGTGGACAAGAGGGAAGCAATCGGATCATGGCTCTCCGGGCCCCGCGCGGCCGCCGAGGACGCCGGTGTCGACTTCGGATACCGCGGACAGCAGCTCGGCCTGCCGGAGGAGGGGCCCGGATCCATCGCCCGCCCCGGGCGACGGCTCGGCGCACTCGCCGTGGACTGGGCGATGAGCGTCCTGATTGCATCCCGGTTGATCACTCAGAGCTACGGCGACCCGTCGACCTCGAACTGGTCGCTGCTGGTCTTCTTCGTGATGGGCGTCCTCACGGTCGGCACCATCGGCTTCACCCCGGGCAAGCGCCTCTTCGGCCTGCGTGTGGTCGCTCTCGACACCGGACGCGTGCACCCGGCGCGCGCCCTCCTGCGCACGGTCCTGCTCTGCCTCGCCCTCCCGGCCCTGATCTGGGACCGCGACGGCCGGGGCCTGCACGACCGGCTCGCGAAGACCGTGGAAGTGCGGATCTGAGGAGGTCCGTCGCCCTCGTCGTGTCGCGGATCTGAGGAAATCCCTCGTCCTCGTTGTGTCGCGGATCCGAAGAGGTCCCCCGTCCTCGTCGTGTCCCGACGGCTTTGTCGTGTCCTGACAGCCGCCGCCGCGAACTCGCGCGGCGGCTGACTATGGGTCAACCGGTCCGGCTCCTAGCGTCGAGCACCCAAGCAACCTCCCCCCGTTGCGAAGGGACACGCCGGACCGATGAAGAGATCCGCCCTGGTCACCGCCCTCACCACCGCCGCCCTGCTGGGCGGCGCCCTCGTATCCCAGGCGGCCGTCGACGCCCCCGCCGCCGCTGACGGCACCGAGGCCGCCGCCTGCACGGCCGCCGACGCCGAGGTCTACACACCCCCCGCCTCCGTCCCCGCTACCCCGGGCACCGTGCTGGCCTGCCGCTCGGTCACGCTGAGTCAGGTGCCGGGCACCATCGCCATGTCCGCGTGGAAGGTCCTCTACAGCTCCACCGACAACCAGGACCGGCCCGTCGCCGTCTCCGGCACCCTCGCCGTCCCCACGGCGCCCTGGACCGGCCCCGGCGCCCGTCCCGTCGTCGCCTTCCACCCCGGTACCCTCGGTCTCGGCCCCCAGTGCGCGTTCTCCAAGCAGCTCGCCGGTGCCTACCAGGACGAGTACGAGGGCGACAACATCGCGGCCCTGCTCAGGGCCGGGTACGCCGTCGCCGCGACCGACGGTCCCGGCTACCTCGACGGGCAGACGCACCGCTATGTCGCCGGCACCGACTCCGGCCACGCCCTGCTCGACATCGCCCGCGCCGCCCCCGCCGTACCGGGCAGCGGTCTGTCCCGGCAGACCCGTATCGGCCTGTGGGGCTACTCCGAGGGCGGGCCAGCCTGTGGGCGGCCCAGCTGGCGGCGGGCTACGCACCCGAGCTCAACGTGGTCGGGGATGCCTCCGGAGGCGTCCCCGGTGATCTGAAGGAGGTGGCGGCCGGGCTGGACGGCAGCGCCTTCTCCGGCTTCCTCGCCGACGCGGCCATCGGCATCCAGGCCGCTTATCCCACGCTGCCCCTCGACGCGCTCCTCAACGACCAGGGCCGGGAGGCGGTGAAGACCGCCAAGTCCGTCTGCGTGGCCGGCACGGTCACGGCGCTCGCGGGCAAGAGCATCAAGGACTTCACCACGGCCGGGCTCACCCTCGACCAGCTCTACCGGCAGCGCGGCAGCGACGGCCGCACCTGGGGCCAGGTCCTGGACGCCCAGAAACTCGGCGTGAACCTGGGGACCTACAAGATCGCCTTCCCCGTCCTCCAGTACCGCGGCGCCCTCGACGAGGTCATCCCCACCGCCACGGAGGACGCGGTCCGTGCCGCCTACTGCGCCGCGGGCGTGAAGACCGGCTGGAAGATCTATCCCGGCGACCATCTCCTCACCGACAACCAGGCCGTCGGCGACGTCGTCTCCTGGCTCGGCGACCGCTTCGCGGGCAGATCCGCCCGCAACGACTGCTGATCCGCTACGACGATGGGGGCGCCCGGTGTCACACCGGGCGCCCCCATCGTCGTACGAGAGGATTCAGCGGGTCTTGCCGCCGCCCTTCGGCAGCTTCATGCCCTTCGGCATCGGGCCCTTGGGGAGCGGCATGTTGCTCATCAGGTCGCCCAGCGCCCGCAGTCGGTCGTTGGTGGCGGTCACCTGGGGGCCGGTCAGCACGCGCGGCAGCTTGAGCATCGTGGTCCGCACCTTCTTGAGCGGGACCTGGCCCTCGCCCGTGCCGACGAGGATGTCGTGGACCGGCACGTCCGCGACGATACGGTTCATCTTCCGCTTCTCGGCGGCCAGCAGGCCCTTGACCCGGTTCGGGTTGCCCTCGGCGACCAGGACGATGCCGGCCTTGCCGACGGCCCGGTGCACCACGTCCTGGCTGCGGTTCATCGCCACGGCGGGGGTGGTCGTCCAGCCCCGGCCGATGTTGTCCAGTACGGCCGCGGCGGCACCCGGCTGGCCTTCCATCTGCCCGAACGCGGCCCGCTCGGCCCGGCGCCCGAACACGATCGCCGTCCCGAGGAAGGCGAGCAGGACGCCCAGGATGCCGAGGTAGACCGGGTGGCCGATCAGGAAGCCGATGGCGAGAAAGACGCCGAGGATGAGGAGGAAGACACCCGCGAGTACCAGGCCGATCTTCTTGTCGGCCTTGCGGGTCATCTTGTACGTCAGGGCGATCTGCTTCAGTCGCCCGCTGTTCGCGGCATCCGCCGCACTGTCACTTCTCGCCATGCCCCGAAGTCTACGTGGCCCCGCAGACGCCGACGACGGCAGTGTCCGCCCCTCGGAAGGGGAGACTCAGGAGCTGACGGTGAAGGTCTGGTCCAGCACGCGCTGCACCTCGACCCGGTCCTTGGCGCGACGGCGGTCCTCCAGGACGGAGGTCCAGGCGTTGCGGCGGGCGGTGCGCTGACCGCTGCTCAGGAGCAGCGACTCGACGGCACGCAGTGCAGTGGTGAACGACGGGATGGCGGTGGCGCGAACCGGCGCGGCCTGCATTGAGGTCCCCCCTCGGGATGGCGGCTCGGGTGAGTGATGCACGGGGTGTACAACGAGCGTCACTGATTGGTGTTACCAGGGCGTGACCGGCCGGTCAAACGCCCATGAAACCTTGATGCTCCGCCCGAAAACGCGGACGCGGCCCCGATGACCCCCCTATCTGCGGGGATGTCCGGGACCGCGTCAATCGGCCACTACCGGGTGGTAGTTGCTTGTGCTTGGATTCACACGTTTGGAGTGGCACTCCGTGCCATCCGAGGGTGCTCAGATCATGCTCAGGCGGGTGCTCAGACGGCCTGCGAAGCGACGTACGAACCGCGCTTCTCGACCGCCATCTGGTAGAGCCGGCCCGCCCGGTAGGAGGACCGGACGAGGGGTCCGGACATCACACCGGAGAAGCCGATCTGCTCGGCCTCCTCCTTCAGCTCCACGAACTCCTGCGGCTTGACCCAGCGCTCCACGGGGTGGTGACGCACCGACGGGCGCAGGTACTGCGTGATGGTGATCAGCTCACAGCCCGCCTCGTGCAGCTGCCGGAGCGCCTCGCTGACCTCCTCGCGGGTCTCGCCCATGCCGAGGATCAGGTTGGACTTGGTCACCAGGCCGAAGTCGCGGGCGTCGGTGATGACCTTCAGGGAGCGCTCGTAGCGGAAGCCGGGGCGGATGCGCTTGAAGATCCGGGGGACCGTCTCGACGTTGTGCGCGAAGACCTCGGGGCGGGACTCGAAGACCTGCTGGAGCAGCTCCGGCACGGCGTTGAAGTCGGGGGCGAGCAGCTCGACCTTGGTGCGGCCGGCCTCACGGCCCGCGGTCTGCTCGTGGATCTGCCGGACCGTCTCGGCGTACAGCCAGGCGCCGCCGTCCTCCAGGTCGTCGCGGGCGACGCCGGTGATGGTGGCGTAGTTCAGGTCCATGGTGACCACGGACTCGCCGACGCGGCGCGGCTCGTCACGGTCCAGGGCCTCGGGCTTGCCGGTGTCGATCTGGCAGAAGTCGCAACGCCGGGTGCACTGGTCGCCGCCGATGAGGAAGGTCGCCTCGCGGTCCTCCCAGCACTCGTAGATGTTGGGACAGCCGGCTTCCTGGCAGACCGTGTGCAGGCCCTCGCTTTTCACGAGCTTCTGCATGGCGGTGTACTCGGGACCCATTTTCGCCCGGGTCTTGATCCACTCGGGCTTGCGCTCGATGGGGGTCTGGGCGTTACGGACCTCCAGGCGCAGCATCTTGCGTCCGTCGGGGGCGACTGCGGACACGACCGGCTCCCTAGCGATTGATTCTTCGGCGTGCTCAAGGGTACGCCCGTGGATTTGAAAGCCTGCGGCCTGTCTCAGGCCGCAGGTGTCTTCTCGATCACCCTCGGCTTCAGCTCCGCGTTCTCCAGTACGTCCCTCAGGTGCCGCTCGACGACCGGCAGGACCTCGTCGATGGTCACGTCCCGGCCGAGCTCGCTCGCGAGGGAGGCGACGCCCGCGTCCCGGATGCCGCACGGGATGATCCGGTCGAACCACTTGTTGTCCGGGTTCACGTTCAGCGAGAAGCCGTGCATGGTGACGCCCTTGGCGACGCGGATGCCGATCGCCGCGATCTTGCGGTCCTCCCGGCGCTGGCCGGCGTTGGAGGGGGCGTACTCCGGGCCGTTCAGGCGGGGGTCGAACTCCTCGTCCGTGAGCCGGGGGTCGAAGTCCAGGGAGAGCCCACCGAGCGCCGGCCGCTGCTCGACCGGGTCGCCGAGCACCCATACGCCGCTGCGGCCCTCGACCCGGGTGGTCTCGAGGCCGAACTCCGCGCAGGTGCGGATCAGGGCCTCCTCCAGGCGCCGTACGTGCGCCACCACGTCCACCGGACGCGGGAGCTTCTGGATCGGGTAGCCCACCAGCTGGCCCGGACCGTGCCAGGTGATCTTGCCACCGCGGTCGACGTCGATGACCGGGGTGCCGTCCAGGGGGCGCTCGTTGTCCGCGGTGCGCCGGCCCGCCGTATACACAGGGGGGTGTTCGAGCAGGAGGACCGTGTCGGGGATCTCGTCCTCGAAGCGCGCCGCGTGCACCCGGCGCTGCTCGTCCCACGCCTCCTGGTACTCGACCGCGTCCGCACCGAAGCCCATACGGACGAACCGCAACCCACTCACGGCAAGCGCCTCCCTAGAAGGTCGTAAGGCACG
This sequence comes from Streptomyces sp. NPDC024687, assembly GCF_055559055.1. Lineage (NCBI taxonomy): Bacteria > Bacillati > Actinomycetota > Actinomycetes > Kitasatosporales > Streptomycetaceae > Streptomyces > Streptomyces sp. NPDC024687. The sequence goes on from NZ_JBVHLJ010000001.1 coordinate 904,011, forward strand.
AAGGGTGCCCACGCCACTGTACGTCCGGCCCGCGGGCGTCAGCCCCGGGGGCAATCCTCACACGATCGGATGAACGAACGTCGAAGTGTGCGACCGTCTGCTCACTCTCCGCTACATTCGCCGTTCGCGCAGGCCATAAGGGCTGCTCACAGGCAATCCGGGCACCACGTGACCACGTGACGGCCCGAAAGGCAGGAGACCGCACCGCAGATGACGGAACGACCCGCGCAGCGCACTCCCAACCGACAGCTCGCCGCGCTCATCGCAGAAGCGGGGTTCTCCAACGCGGGTCTCGCCCGACGCGTGGACCAGCTCGGTCTCGAACACGGGCTGGATCTCAGATACGACAAGACCTCCGTGACCCGCTGGCTGCGCGGACAGCAGCCCCGGGGCACCACACCCGCCCTCATCGCCGAGGTCTTCACCCGCCGGCTCGGACGCCGGCTCTCCGCGCAGGACCTCGGCCTCGACGCCTGCGCACCCGTCTACGCCGGGCTGGAGTTCGCCGCCGGACCCGAAGAGGCCGTCGACATCGTCAGCGGGCTGTGGCGCAAGGACTCCGGCAGCCACGCCGAACTCCGCAAGATCGCCTTCACGCCGGCCGGCCTGGTCGTCCCCAGCCGCGACTGGCTGATCGGCCGCCCCGACGACCGGGTCGCCCGCGGCGAGCCTCCCATCCGGGTCCCTCCCCAGGGGCGCCCGGTGGTGCCCCGGCAGCGCGGCCAGGCCGAACGCGGACCCGGCCAGAAGGTCACCGGGGGCGACATCGCGGCGCTCACCTCGGTCGGCGACCTCTTCCGCACCCTCGACGACCAGTACGGCGGCGGCCACGCCCGGCAGGCCCTGGTCCGTTACCTGGAGCACGAGTGCGAGCCGATGCTGCGCGGCACCTACGGCGAGACCACCGGGCGCAGGCTGTTCGCCGCGGCGGCGGACCTGACCCGGCTCGCGGGCTGGACCTCGTACGACATCGCCGCGCACGGACTCGCGCAGCGGTACTTCGTGCAGGCACTGCGGCTCGCGCAGGCCGCGGGGGACCGGGCGTACGGGGCGTATGTGCTGGTCACGATGAGCCGGCAGGCCGTGTACCTGGGGCACGGCCGGGAGGCGATCCAGCTGGCGCGGGTGGCCCAGCAGGGCGTCGGTACGGCGGCTCCGCCGGTCGTGCAGGCACTGCTGCACTCGGCCGAGGCGCGCGGGCACGGGGTGCTGGGGGAGGTGCGGGCGTGCACGGCCTCGCTGGTCCGCGCGGAACGGGCCCTGGAGGCGGCGCGGCCCGGCGACGAGGTCCCGCACTGGGCGCGGTTCTTCGACGAGGCGCAATTGGCGGACGAGTTCGGGCACTGCCACCGGGACCTGCAGCAGTTCCGGGCGGCGGCGCAACACGCCGAGCGCTCCCTGCAGTTGCGTGCGCCGGCGTATGCGCGGAGTCGGCTGTTCTGCCGGGTGGTGCTGGCCTCTGCGAGGCTGGGGCTGGGGGAGTTGGACCAGGCCTGTTCGCTGGCCGCGGAGGCCGCCGGGCAGGCGGCGGAGATGCGGTCGGTGCGGGCGGTGGAGTATGTGCGGGACTTCGAGCGGCGGTTGGAGCCGTACAAGGATGCGGCGCCGGTTAGGAGTTATCGGGACAAGGTCGCTGCGCTGGGGTAGGAACCGCCTCGCCGTAACTTCGTGCCGATGTATGACGAGTTCCGGTGCGTTGTGGCTGGTCGCGCAGTTCCCCGCGCCCCTAAAAGGGGCGCGGGTGAACCGTCACGCTGCCTGAGCCGTGGGAGCCGGATCCGCTCGGTGCATCGAACCCGCCGTGCCCAGGTCCTTCAGGATTGCCGTCGTTGCTCGGTGGGCTGAATGCAGCGCCCCCTGGACCGTGCTGGTGTCGCGGTGGTCGCCGCAGACGTACAGGCCGGCCAGGAGGCGGACCGGGCGGCGCAGGTCGTGGGGGGCGGGCATGGCCGGGACCGCGTCCCGGGTGTGGTGCACCGCGAGGGTCTCCCAGCGGTGGGTGGGGGTGCCGTACAGACGGGCCAGATGGGTGCGGACGGCCGTTTCCAGATCCGCCGGAGGGGTGCCCAGGACCGTCGAGGAGATCAGGGCCCGGCCCGAAGGGGCCCGGCTCGGGTCGACCTCGCTGATCACCGCCGTGTGGGCCACCGGACCGCCCCGGTCGGCGTCGAGGAGCAGCGCGGAACCCGTGCGGGGCGGGTCGTCCGTCGTGTGGTGGACGACCGTCACCGGGTGGAAGTCCGGCACCCGCAACCCCGGCAACAGCTCCGCCGCGGTGCGCGCGTCTGTCGCCAGCAGCACCGCCCGGCACCGGATCTCACCGTGCTCGGCCGTGGTCACCGAGGTCGTCGCGACGGACGTGACCCGCACGCCCGTGTGCACGGTCCCCGCCGGCAGGGTCTGCGCGAGCAGCTCCGGAAGCGTCTCCGCGCCCCCTTCCGGCACACACAGCCGCCCGCCCGCGAAGGCCCGCAGCGCCAGGTCGGCGCACCGGCTGGACGTCGTCAGCGCGGGGTCGCACAGCAGCGCGGCGAGCAGCGGACGCAGGAACCCGTCGATGGTGCGCGCGGGCAGTCCCCGGGCCGCGAGCGCCTGCCCGGCGGGCAGTTCGGGACGGGCCAGGAGACGTTCGACCGGCACGTTGGCGAACCGGGTGAGGGCGGCACCGAGCCGGGCCTGATCGACGGCACCGCCGAGCGGCGCGACTCCTCGGGCGACCCGGGACACCGTCCCCTGACCGGCACCCGGCAGCACCCGGAACGCGGCCCGCCGGGACACGGCCACCAGTCCCAGTCCCGGCACCCCGCGAGGGGCGCTCGCCAGGGCGCGCACCGCACGCAGTGCGCCCCTCGCGCTCCGGGCGCCCGCCGGAGCGTCCACCCGGTGGTGGCGCCCGTCTCCGTGCAGCAGGACCCCCGGCGCGAACGGGCGCAGGACCAGCCCGTCGAGCCCGGGGGTCAGACGTAGTTCGGGATACGCCGTGGACAGCAACTGTCCGATCCTGTCGAGCCGGAAGCCGTCGACCTTCTCGGTCGACATGCGGCCGCCCACGCAAGGGGCGGCCTCCACCACCGCGACGGTCACTCCTTGGCTGGTCAGCCGATGCGCCGCGGAGAGTCCGGCGACCCCGGCTCCCACGATCACGACGTCCGCCTGGTACGCGGGCTCAAGCACGTGCCCCTCCTCGAGGTTGCGCGGCCGGTGGGGACGTCATGCCCCCAACAGGCTCCGGGGATACCCGAGTTCGGGTCGAGGGTAGGGCTGTTACCGGTCAGGAACAGTCGCGCATCAACAGGGCACGGTCGCACACCGGTCGCATGTCGTCACGGACGGTCGTCGAGGATGTCGTACGCCCGCACGGGAGCCCGGCGCGTTCCTCAGGCCGCCCGGATCGCGCCCTCGATGTCCGGGAACGCGAACGTGAACCCCGACTCCAGCAGTCGCCTCGGCCGCACCCGTGCGCTGCCCAGCACGTCCCCGGCCATCTCGCCGAGCGCGGCCCGCAGGACCGGCGCGGGGACGGTGAAGAGCGCCGGCCGGTGCAGCACGCGGCCCATGGCCTCGGTGATCTCACGGTTCGTCAGGGGCTCCGGGGCGGTGAGGTTGAAGGGACCGGACAGCCCGTCGGTCTCCAGGAGGTGGCGGATCGCGGCGACCTCGTCGTGCAGCGCGATGAACGACCAGTACTGACCGCCGTCGCCCATCCGCCCGCCGAGCCCCGCCTTGAACAGCGGGAACAGCCTGCCCCAGGCCCCGCCGCCGCGGCCCACCACCAGGCCGGTGCGGGTGAACGCAGTCCGTACGCCCGCCTGTTGCGCGGGTGCGGCGGCCGCCTCCCACTCCACGCACAGCTCGGGCAGGAAACCCCGGCCGGCCGGTGAGTCCTCGTCGACGATCCGGTCGCCGGTCTCGCCGTAGTACCCCATCGCGCTGCCGTTCACGAAGACCCGCGGCGGCTCGTCCAGGGCGGCGACAGCCCGGGCGAGGGCGGTCGTGCCGTTCACCCGGCTGTCGCGGATCCGCTTCTTGTACTCCTCGGTCCAGCGCCGCGAACCGACCCCCGCCCCGGCGAGGTTGACCACGGCGTCACACCCGGCGAGCCCGGCCGTGTCGACCCGCCCGGCCTCGGGGTCCCAGCGGACCTCGCTGCCGTCCCGGGGCTCCCGGCGCACCAGCCGCACTACCTCGTGCCCGTCCGTGGTGAGGGAACCCACCAGGGCCGAGCCGATCAGTCCGGACGCCCCGGCCACCGCGATTCTTGAATGTTCCATGATCTCATCCTGCCTGGTGGGTGCGTAAAGCGATGTCTGGTTCCGGTTGTCCCGCCGTAGTGTGGCGGTCATGCCCCAGCTGTCCATACGCCGCGCCCTCCCCGACGACGAAGAGGAACTGGCCCGTCTCGACCGTGCGGCCTGGTCGTCCCTGCACGCGGTCTCGCCGCAGCAGCGGCCTCCCTACCGGCCGTTCTTCGGGGAGCACCACGGCCCCGACGACTGCCTGGTCGCCGAGGCCGACCGCCGCATCCTGGGATACGTCCTTCTCGGTTTCCCGACGCCGGTCGAAGCGAACGCCCACGTACGCCAGATCCAGGGCCTGGCCGTCAGCGAGGAGGCCCGGGGCCGGGGCGTCGGCCGCGCCCTGATCCGCGCGGTCACGGACGAGGCCCGCCGCCGGGGCGCCCGCCGCCTCACCCTGCGCGTCCTCGGCCACAACACCCCGGCCCGCAGGCTCTACGAGTCCGAGGGCTTCACGGTCGAGGGCGTGCTGCCCGAGGAGTTCCTGCTGGCGGGGGAGTACGTCGACGACGTACTCATGGGGCGCCGACTCTGAGGACCTGGTCGGCCGGCGCGGTCGTAGGAGATCGGGAAGATCGGGAAGAGGACGGGCACGGGTGCCTCCGGAGTGCCGTGCGGGACCGTGGTCCCATCATCCGGGAGCCGACCGCGCTACGACGTGACCAGATCGCCCGTGTCCACCGGTGACGTGGCGTCCGCCGCCTTCTGGGCGTCGCCCGCGACCTCGTCGGCCGTCAGGACGTAGCCCGTCTCGTTGTCGGAGGTGGAGCGGGCGAACACCACGCCGTAGACCTTGCCGGTGGTGGTCAGCAGGGGGCCGCCGGAGTTGCCGGGGCGGACGGTCGAGCGGATCGAGTAGATCTCGCGGGTCACGGTGGCGTCGCTGTAGATGTTCTGCCCGGTCGCCTTCACCCGGTTGGCGACCGTGGCCGCCTGCAGGTTCAGGTCGCCGTCCTGCGGATAGCCCGCGACCACCGCGGAGTCGCCCCGCGCGGCGCCCTGGTGGAAGCGCAGCACCGGTGCGCGCAGATCCGGGACGTACAGCACGGCCACGTCCCGGTCCGGGTCGAACAGCACCACCCGTGCCTCGTACACCTGTCCGACCCCGCCGATCCGGACGCTGGGGGCGTCGATGCCGGCCACCACGTGGGCGTTGGTCATCACGTGCTGCGGCGCGTACACGAAGCCGCTGCCCTCGCGGCCCTGGGTGCCGGAGGCGCCCTCGATCTTGACGGTGCTGAGCTTGGCGGCGTTGGTGGCGGCCGCCGTGACGCTGTCGCCGGTGGGCCTCGCGACCTCGGCCGTCGACTCGTTCTCGAACGGGTTGAAGACCTGCGGGAAGCCCGCCTCGGTGAGAGCGGAGGTGGCCCGGGAGAACCAGTTCGGCGTGGTCTCCGGCATGGAGTCCTGGACGGCGCCGAGCAGGGCGGAGTCCCGGATGGCCGTGGTGACCAGCGGGGACGAGGACGCGCCCAGGACGCTCGCGGCGACCCAGGCGACGATGAGCACGGCCACGGAGTTGGCGGCGGCCCCGCCGACGCCGTCGGCGATTCTCAGCGGGCCCTGGTCCAGCTCCCGGCGCAGCCTGAGCGCCAGGCGTCCGGCCAGTTCGTGCCCCACGGCGGCCGGGACCAGCACGGTCGCCACCGCGGTCACCGTCGCGGCCGTGCTCCCCGGTGTCACCAGGTCCATCATCCACGGCAGCACCCACACGCCCACGACCGCGCCGCCCACGAAACCGGCGAACGACACACAGCCGGCCACCAGGCCGCGGCGGTAGCCGGAGGCCGCATAGGCGGCGATCACCAGCAACAGCAGGATGTCCAGCACGTCCACGGAGCCGCCCTTCTCTCTCGGAACCTTCAGTACGCAGGCGAGGCGTCCAGTGATCAGCTACACGCACGCGTGGCCGGTTCCCGGCGGTACGCGTGCGTGCACCTGGAAAAACGTCGCGGACCCGGACGATGGTTCCACCGCGTGGCACAGCACACATCGCGGGCGGGGCGAATACGTCCGACAGTGGGAGCATGCGTGTCCGAAGATCGCGGGGACCGCGAAGACGGCGGGCGCCCCGAATACGCCACGCGAGCCGAATAGGTCTCGCGATCCGAAAAGCCCTGCCCACCGGCCGCGCCCCGGCCGCGCCCTCCTCCGTGACTCCCACGCCTGTGGCCCGTTCCGCGACGCCGACTGCCGGCCCCGCCGAGCAGCCGGCCCCGCCCTCGGACGCACCCCGCCCGGCGAGCCCATGGCCTGGCTCCCAGCCGACGGCCTCCGATCGACATACGGCCCCGCCGACCCGGCCCCCGTCGCCTGCCGGCCCCGCGGAGCGGGCGGCCGCGCAGGGGCCTGCGTCCTCGGGCGCCCCGCCCTTCACGGGCTCCGGGGCCGGCCCCCAGCCGACGGCCTTCGGCCGACGCACGGCGGCCCCGCCGGTCCGGCCGCTCCCGGGTGAGCCGGTCCGGCCCTCGTCGCCTGCCGGTCCTGCGGAGCGGGCGGCCTCCTCGGGCGCCCCACTCTCCACGGGCCCCGGGGCCGGCACCCAGACGCCGGGATCCGGCCGACGTACGGCCCCGCCGGTCCGGCCGCTCCCGGGCGGGCCGGTCCGGCCCTCGTCGCCTGCCGGTCCTGCGGAGCGGGCGGCCTCCTCGGGCGCCCCACCCTCCGCGGGCCCCAGGTCCGGCACCAAGGCGGCGGGATCCGGCCGACGTACGGTCCCGCCGGCCCTCCCGCCCTCGGAGGGATCACCCTCCGTACAGCCCGCGAACCCCGACTCCGTCGACCGGCCCTCTCCCTCCGCTGCGCCCTTCCCCCACCCCCTCCTCGCCTGTCTTCCCGGCCTCGCCGTCGTCCTCGTTCTGGTGCTGTGTGTCACCGGTATCGAGGACGCGGTCTCCGTCCGGTCCGCGCGGAGTGGGGCGGTGGCCCGGCAGAAGACCGTGCCGCACGCCGCGAGCAGACCGCACATCGTGCCGAGGTCGGTGTGGGCCGTCGACGGGGAGGCGAACACCGCCGCCCGTACCCCGCCGCCCCCGGACTACGACGACAAGGTGCTCGCGGTCTTCGTGCACCACACCGACTCGCCCAACGACTACGACTGCGCCGACGCGCCCCGCATCATCCGCTACCTGGCCGCCGGCCAGACCGGCGCCCGGGACTGGGACGACATCGGCTACAACTTCCTCGTCGACCGCTGCGGCACCATCTACGAGGGCCGTGCCGGCGGCGTCGACCGCCCCGTCACCGGCGCCCACACCCTCGGCTTCAACCACCGCACGGCCGGCATCGCCGCCCTCGGGACCTTCACCGCGGGCGTCACCGTCCCGCGGGCGATGACCGACGCGATCGCCGCCCTGGTCGCCTGGAAGCTCGGCCTCGCCGGCATCGACCCGCGCAGCACCGTCCGTCTCACCTCCAGCAACAGCGCCAGCCGCTACACCGCCGGCACCACCGCGGCGCTGCCCGCCCTCGCGGGCCACGGCGCCGCCTACATGACGACGTGTCCCGGCGCCGCGCTGAGAGCCCTGCTGCCCGAGATCAGACAGCGGGCGGCCCGTCTCCAGGGCAGGACATGACCCGTCGGGTCGGCGAGCTCTCACAGGGTTCTCGTAGGCCACTCAAGGATCACGCCGAAACAGCCGCCCTATGGTCATGCACACGCACTGACGGAGGTGGGGAAGAAATGAACAGCAGTCACATGAGCACCCTGAGCAACAGGACCCGCGGCCCCTGGGCGGTCGTCTGCGCCGTCGTCGCCGTGGTCCTCGGCCCGGCCGCCGTCACCGCGTCCGCGCTCGACCAGGCCAACGCGGCCCCGCTGCACCACGCGGTGAAGGCCGACCAGACGCAGGCGTACATCCCGACGGACACGACCCGGCGCAGGGCCGGCACGGCGGCCTGAACGCACCGCGAGCGGCGTGACGGGGACTCAGCCCCTGAACCGCTCCCAGAGCTTGGGATACCGCTCCGCCAGCACCCGGTCGCTCTCCAGGTCGATCGGCGCGCCGATCGGCTCGGAGGCCGCGGGCGGGATGCCGAGGTCGGGAGCGACGGTACCGGTGAGCTGCTCATAGGCCTCGTCGGCCGCGTAGCCCAGTTCCTCGCCGTCGCCGTCGATCTCCTCGTCGAAGTCGGCCAGCAGGTCGGCGAGCGCGTCGGGGTCGTGCACCGCGCCCTCGTACACCTCACGGCCCTGGCCGATCAGCCAGCACCGGAAGAAGTCGAAGGCGTCGTCGCTCGCCCCGTCCAGCAGGATCCAGGCGGCGCCCCACAGGTCCCAGGTGTACGCGCGGTTGAAGCGGGCCTCGAAGTGACGGGCGAAGTCGAGGACCATGTCCGGGTCCAGCGCCAGCAGCCGCTCCACGAGCAGGTCGGCCTGTTCCTCGGGGTCGCCCTCGGCGGCCTCGCGGGTGGCGTCCACCAGCTCCCAGAACTCCGTCTCGTCCATCACGGGTCCAGCATCGGGCCTGGAAGGGTGCGGCGCACGTGGAGTGCGGCGGATTGTTATGTCCCGAACAGGGTCTTCACGTCCTGTACAGCCTCCCCAGACGTACGGCGTCCCCCGCGAACCGCGCCCGCAGGCTCTCCGGGGCCAGCACCTCCACCTCCGGCCCCAGCGACGCGAGCTGCGCGTGGGCGACCTCCTCGGATTCCACCGGGAGGGTCACCGTCACCCATCCGTCGCCGTCCGGCGGCCCGGCAGCCGCCAGCACCTCCCGGGCCGTGGCGGGATCGACGGCGTACGGCAGTCCGCGCGCCCCCGCCCCGGACAGCCGTACGACGACCTCGGCCCGCAGGATCGAGCGCGCGAACTGTTCGGCGCGCTCCGCCCAGAAGCCGGGCAGGTCGAACTCCCCGTCGCGCTCGAAGCGGGCCTCGCCGGCCGTCACCGCCGTGAAACGGTCGATCCGGTACACCCGGAAGGAACCGCCGTCCGGGATCCGTGCGCACAGGTACCAGACGCCCGCCTTGAGCACGAGCCCGTACGGCTCGAGGTCCCGCTCCACCTCGCCCTCCCGGCCGCGGTAGCGCGCGCCGACCTGTCTGTCGTCCCACACCGCGTCGGCGACGGCGGGCAGCAGCTCGGGGGGCTTCGGCTCGGTGAACCAGTTGGGCGCGTCGAGGTGGAAGCGCTGAGCGGCCGTACGGGAGGCGTCGCTGAGGGAGGGGAGCAGTGCGGCGGAGACCTTCAGCCGGGCGGCGGAGGCGGCGTCCTCCAGGCCCATCTCGCGCAGCGCGCCCGGCAAGCCGGACAGGAACAGCGCCTCGGCCTCGCTGCGCGCCAGGCCGGTCAGCCGGGTCCGGTACCCGCCGATCAGCCGGTACCCGCCAGCCCGCCCCCGGTCGGCGTAGACCGGAACCCCGGCCTCCGACAACGCCTGCGCGTCCCGCGTCACCGTCCGCTCCGACACCTCCAGCTCGCGCGCCAGCTCGGCGGCGGTCATGGAGGACCGGGACTGGAGCAACAGCACCATCTTGATGAGCCGGGCAGCACGCATACGGCCATGATGCCGGGGCCCACTGACAGCGAAGGGGCACGGCGGCAGCCGTACCCCTTCACCGGAAGCATCGAAGCGAAAGCATCGAAGCCCAGGCGCTTACAGCCCGTACTTCTCCCGCGCTTCCTTCACCGCCGTCGCCTTGACCTCGCCGCGCCGGGCCAGCTGGGCCAGGGCCGCGACGACGACCGACTCGGCGTCGACGCCGAAGTGGCGGCGGGCGCCCTCGCGGGTGTCGGAGAGGCCGAAGCCGTCCGCGCCCAGCGAGGACCAGTCCTGCTCGACCCACTGCGCGATCTGGTCCGGGACCTGGCGCATGTAGTCGGAGACCGCGAGCACCGGACCCTCGGCACCGTGCAGCACCTGACGGACGTACGGGATCCGCTCCTCGCCGCGCAGCAGGCCGGCGTCGGCCTCCAGCGCGTCGCGGCGCAGCTCCGTCCAGGAGGTCGCGGACCACACGTCGGCCGCCACGCCCCACTCCTCCGCCAGCATTCGCTGCGCCTTGAGGACCCAGTGGATCGCAGTGCCGGAGCCGAGCAGCTGGATGCGGGGGGCGTTCGCGGCCGGGGAAACCCCTGCGGACTCCGCCGTGTTGAAGCGGTACAGGCCCTTGACGATGCCCTCGTCGATACCGAGGCCGGACGGCTTGGCGGGCTGCGGGAGCGGCTCGTTGTAGACCGTCAGGTAGTAGAAGACGTTCGGGTCCTCGCCGGGAGCCGCCTCGCCGTACATGCGGCGGATGCCGTCACGCACGATCGTGGCGACCTCGTAGGCGAACGCCGGGTCGTACGTCAGCGCCGCCGGGTTCGTCGCCGCGATCACCGGCGAGTGCCCGTCCGCGTGCTGCAGTCCCTCGCCCGTCAGCGTCGTACGGCCCGCCGTGGCGCCGACGAGGAAGCCGCGGCCGAGCTGGTCGCCGAGCTGCCACATCTGGTCGGCCGTGCGCTGCCAGCCGAACATCGAGTAGAAGATGTAGAACGGGATCATCGCCTCGCCGTGCGTCGCGTACGACGTCGAAGCGGCGATGAAGTCGGCCATCGAACCGGCCTCGGTGATCCCCTCGTTGAGGATCTGGCCGTTGGTGGCCTCCTTGTAGTACATCAACTGGTCGCGGTCGACCGGCTCGTACGTCTGGCCCTTGGGGGAGTAGATCCCGAGCGACGGGAACAGCGACTCCATGCCGAAGGTGCGCGCCTCGTCGGGGACGATCGGCACCCATCGCTTGCCGGTCTCCTTGTCGCGGACCAGGTCCTTGATGAGCCGTACGAAGGCCATCGTCGTCGCGACGTTCTGCGTCCCCGAGCCCTTGTCGAAGGAGGCGAACGTCTTCTCCGCCGGGGCCGGCAGCGGGGCCACGGGGTGCACTCGGCGGGCCGGGGCGGGACCACCGAGAGCGGCCCGGCGCTCCTGGAGGTAGCGCACCTCGGGGGAGTCGGCGCCCGGGTGGCCGTAGGGCACCACGCCGTCGACGAAGTCGCTGTCCTTGATGGGCAGTTCGAGCAGGTCGCGCATGGTCTTGAACTCGTCCACCGTCAGCTTCTTCATCTGGTGGTTGGCGTTCTTCGACGCGAAGCCCTCGCCGAGGGTGTGGCCCTTGACCGTCTGGGCCAGGATCACGGTCGGCGCGCCCTTGAACTCGACGGCGGCCTTGTAGGCGGCGTAGACCTTGCTTGCCTCGTGGCCACCGCGGGAGAGGTGGAAGCACTCGAGGATCTTGTCGTCGGACAGCAGCTTCGCCATCTCGACGAGCGCCGGGTCCTTGCCGAAGAAGTCCTGGCGGATGTAGGCGGCGTCGCGCGTCTGGTACGTCTGCACCTGGGCGTCGGGTACCTCGCGGAGCCGTCGTACGAGCGCGCCCGTGGTGTCGAGTTGGAAGAGCTCGTCCCAGGCGTTGCCCCACAGCGACTTGACGACGTTCCAGCCGGCGCCGCGGAACTGGGCCTCCAGCTCCTGCACGATCTTGAAGTTCGCGCGGACCGGGCCGTCGAGACGCTGCAGGTTGCAGTTGATGACGAAGGTGAGGTTGTCGAGGCCCTCACGGGAGGCCAGTGCGAGTGCCGCCGTGGACTCGGGCTCGTCCATCTCGCCGTCGCCGAGGAAGGCCCAGACGTGGGACTGCGAGACGTCCTTGATGCCGCGGGCGGTGAGGTAGCGGTTGAAGCGCGCCTGGTAGATCGCGGAGAGCGGGCCGAGGCCCATCGACACCGTCGGGAACTCCCACAGCCAGGGCAGGCGGCGGGGGTGCGGGTACGACGGGAGGCCGTCGCCGCCCGACTCGCGGCGGAAGTTGTCGAGGTGGTGCTCGGTCAGCCGGCCGTCGAGGAAGGCGCGGGCGTAGATGCCGGGGGAGGCGTGGCCCTGGATGTAGAGCTGGTCGCCGGACCCGTCGGCCTCCTTGCCCTTGAAGAAGTGGTTGAAGCCGGTCTCGTAGAGCCAGGCCGCGGAGGCGAAGGTGGCGATGTGGCCGCCGACGCCGTATTTGGAGCCGCGGGTGACCATCGCGGCCGCGTTCCAGCGGTTCCACGCGGTGATGCGGGCCTCCATCGCCGGGTCACCGGGCTGGCCCGGCTCGGCGGCGGTGGGGATGGTGTTGACGTAGTCGGTCTCGAGGAGCTTCGGCAGCGCGATGCCGTTGCCCTCCGCCCTCTCCAGCGTGCGGCGCATCAGGTACGCGGCACGGTGCGGGCCGGCCGCCTTGGCGACCGCGTCCAGGGAGGCCTGCCATTCGGCGGTCTCCTCGGGGTCCCGGTCGGGGAGCTGGTCGAGCTCGCTGGCCTGGATGGCGTTGGGGTCGGTCATGTCGCCGCCTTCCTCAGTCGAAGGGGGTTCCCTCATCGGTAAGGGTTCGGGGGTGCCCTTTGTCTTTGGCAGGACAGGGCGGAGGGCCCCGGTAAGGGCCCGTCGGCGACTCTAACTCGCTGATCGATGATCGATCAAAGGGTTGAGGGGCAAAACTTCTCGATGACGAGAAAGTAGGCACGGGGTGCCTCCGGCGGTGGCACCGGGTGACTGAGGAGCCCCGGGTTTTTGCAGGTCGGAGGCCGTTTGAGCGGAGGCGCGCTCGGGTGCGGCAACGTCTTGGGGCAGGGGTCCTGTGTTCTCGGGCGCGGTGGTGCGGGGTGTTCGGTTTGGTGGTGCTTGGAAGTGTTCGGCCTGGTGGTGCTGGGGCGGGGCGGTGGTCGGCCGGGACGGTGCTCGGGGCTGGTGGTGCTCGGGTCCGGCGGTTTGGCCGCGACGGTGCTTGGCTTGGCGGTGCTGGGGCCGGTGGTGCTTGGCTTGGCGGTGCTGGGGCCGGTGGTGCTCGCGGTGACCATGCTTGGGCCTGGGCGGTGTTCGCCAGGGTGGTGCTCGGGTCTGGTGGTGCTTGGCGCGGCGGTGCTGGGCGGCCGGGTGGTGCTCGCCGTGACCATGTTTGGGGCTGGGCGGTGTTCGTCATGGTGGTGCTTGGCCGGGATGGCGCTCGGGGCTGGTGGTGTTCGGCGGGGGTGGTGCTTGGCGTGGCGGTGCTGGGGCCGATTGGGCTCGCCGTGACGCTGCTTGGGCCGGGTGGTGCTCCGGCCCGGCGGTGTTCACCACGGTGGTGCTTGGCCAGGATGGTGCTCGGGGCTGGTGGTGCTCGGCGGGGGCGGTGCTTGGCGCGGCGGTGCTGGGGCCGATTGGGCTCGCCGTGACGCTGCTTGGGCCGGGTGGTGCTCGGCCGTGACCGTGCTCGGGTGCGGCGGTGTTCGGCCAGGGTGGTCTTCACTCGCGACGGTGCTCGGGCCGGGCGGTGTTCGCCACTGTGGTGCTTGGCCGGGACGGTGCTCGGCGGCGTGGTGCTTGGCTGGGCGGTGCTGGGGCCGATTGGGCTCGCCGTGACGCTGCTTGGGGCGGGCGGTGTTCACCACGGTGGTGCTTGGCCAGGATGGTGCTCGGCGGGGGTGGTGCTTGGCGCGGCGGTGCTGGGGCCGATTGGGCTCGCCGGGACGCTGCTCGGGCCAGGTGGTGTTCGCTGCGGTGGTGTTCGGCCGTGAGCGTGGTCGGGTCCATCGTGTTCGGCCACCCTGGTGTTCAGTCGCGACGGTGCTCGCCCCGGCTGTCGTGCTCAGTTGCGGCGGTGCAGGCGCCGCAGCGCGTGTTCGGTGGTGCCGAACCGGCCGTCAGGCCCTTGGGGCGCAGCCCAGGACGTGGGACTTCACGATGTCGGCGATCCGAGGGTCCCGCCTCCGGAACGCGGCCACCAGCTCCTCGTGCTCCTCCGCGTACGACTGCTGGACCGTTCCCAGCCAGCGGATCGACAGGGCGGTGAACACCTCGATGCCCAGGCCTTCCCAGGTGTGCAGCAGCACCGAGTTGCCGGCCGCCCGCACCAGCTCCCGGTGGAAACCCACCGTGTGCCGCACCTGGCCGGTGCCGTCGGAGTCCCGGTCCGCCTCGTACAGCGCGGCGACATGCGGCTCCAGGGCCGAGCAGTCCCGCGCCAGCCGCTCCGCCGCCAGCTCCGCCGCGATCGCCTCCAGACCGGCCCGGACCGGGTAGCTCTCCTCCAGGTCGGCCGCCGAAAGGTTCCGCACCCGTACGCCCTTGTTCGGCGCGGACTCGATCAGTCGCAGCGACTCCAGCTCGCGCAGCGCCTCCCGCACCGGCGTCTGGCTGACCTCCAGTTCGGTGGCGATACGGCGCTCCACGATCCGCTCGCCCGGCTGCCAGCGCCCGCTGACGATCCCCTCCACGATGTGCTCGCGGATCTGTTCGCGCAGCGAGTGGACGACGGGCGCGGTCATGAGAGCTCCTTAAGGGCGTTTGACGTTAAGACAATAAGGCCGAGGGCTCGTCCGGGAGGGGCGCACGGGGGCGCTTTCATGCAGGTGAGACGAGGCTTACACGCTCCCAGTCGCACGGCTTCTGTCAAGCACGGACCCCCACGGCACCGAGAAGTGTCGCGTCCGTCAGGGCGCCGCCTGCGTCTTCGTCAAGCCGGACGGGGCACTGACACCCCGGTGATCAAACACCGGTGCCCCCGACCGGAAACCGGACGGGGGCACCGTAGGAGCGAAGAGGCTTACAGGCCGAGCTCGACCTCGAACTCGCCCGCCTCCAGGATCGCCTTGACCGCGGTCAGGTAACGGGCCGCGTCGGCGCCGTCCACCAGACGGTGGTCGTAGGAGAGGGTCAGGTAGGTCATGTCGCGGATGCCGATGACCGTGCCCTCCTCGGTCTCGATGACCGCCGGGCGCTTGACCGTGGCACCGATGCCGAGGATCGCGACCTGGCCCGGCGGCACGATGATCGTGTCGAAGAGCGCACCGCGCGAACCGGTGTTGGAGATGGTGAAGGTCGCGCCGGACAGCTCGTCGGGCGTGATCTTGTTCGCGCGGACCTTGCCCGCGAGCTCCGCCGTGGCCTTGGCGATGCCGGCGAGGTTGAGGTCGCCCGCGTGCTTGATGACCGGGGTCATCAGGCCCTTCTCGGAGTCCACCGCGATACCGATGTTCTCGGTGTCGAAGTAGGTGATCGTGCCTTCGCCCTCGTTGATCTTGGCGTTGACCGGTGCGTGCGCCTTCAGCGCCTGGGCCGCGGCCTTGACGAAGAACGGCATCGGGGAGAGCTTGACGCCCTCACGGGCCGCGAACGCGTCCTTGGCACGGGCGCGCAGCTTCATCAGGCGGGTGACGTCGACCTCGACGACCGAGGACAACTGCGCCTGCTCGTGCAGCGCCTTGACCATGTTGTCGCCGATGACCTTGCGGATGCGCGGCATCTTGACGGTCTGGCCACGGAGGGGAGAGGCATCCAGGGACGGCGCCTTCTTGGCGGCGGCCGGGGCGGCGGCAGCGGCCGGAGCCGGAGCGGCGGCGGCCTTGGCGGCCTCGGCGGCGGCGACGACGTCCTGCTTGCGGATACGGCCACCGACGCCGGTGCCCTTGACGGACGCCAGGTCGACACCGTGCTCGGCGGCGAGCTTGCGCACCAGCGGGGTCACGTAGGCGCCGTCGTCACCGGAGGTCGCGGCGGGCGCCGGGGCCGGGGTGACCGGGGCGGGAGCCGGAGCCGGAGCGGCGGGTGCCGGGTCGGGCGCCGGAGCCGCCTGCTGCTGCGGGGCCGGGGCCGGGGCCGGGGCCGGAGCCGGGGCGGGCGCCGCGGGGACGGGAGCCGGAGCCGGGGCGGGGGCCTCGGCAGCCGGGGCCGGGGCGGGAGCGGCGGGGGCCGGGGCAGCGGCCGGAGCCGCACCCGGGGCGCCGATGACGGCGAGCTTGGCGCCGACCTCGGCGGTCTCGTCCTCGCCGACCACGATCTCCAGCAGCACACCGGAGGTGGGCGCCGGGATCTCGGTGTCGACCTTGTCCGTGGAGACCTCGAGCAGCGGCTCGTCGGCCTCGACGGAGTCGCCGACCTCCTTCAGCCACCGGGTGACGGTGCCCTCGGTGACGGACTCGCCGAGCGCGGGCAGGACGACGTCCGTGCCCTCGGCGGAGCCGCCGCCGGAAGCGGCCTCGGCGGTGGGAGCGGGCGCCGGGGCGGCCTGCTCGGTGGAGGGAGCGGCCTGGGCCGGCTCGGGGGCGGGCTCGGCCACCGGCTCGGCGGCCGGGGCCGGCTCGGCGGCCGGGGCGGGCTCGGCGGCGGGGGCGCCGGTGCCGTCGTCGATCACGGCCAGCTCGGCGCCGACCTCGACCGTCTCGTCCTCGGCGACCTTGATGGAGGCCAGGACACCGGCGGCGGGGGAGGGGATCTCGGTGTCGACCTTGTCGGTCGACACCTCGAGCAGCGGCTCGTCGGCCTCTACACGCTCACCCTCGGCCTTCAGCCAGCGGGTGACGGTGCCCTCGGTGACGCTCTCGCCGAGCGCCGGAAGGGTTACGGAAACCGCCATGGTTTCGGTTGCTCCTTACGAATTGCGGAAGTCTGTGTCGTCGCGGAGTCGCGGAGTCGCGTTCGTGGACCGAGGGATCAGTCGTGCGAATGCAGCGGCTTGCCCGCCAGGGCCAGGTGGGCCTCGCCGAGCGCCTCGCTCTGCGTCGGGTGGGCGTGGATGAGCTGGGCGACCTCGGCCGGCAGCGCCTCCCAGTTGTAGATCAGCTGGGCCTCGCCGACCTGCTCGCCCATGCGGTCGCCGACCATGTGGACGCCGACCACGGCACCGTCCTTCACCTGGACGAGCTTGATCTCGCCGGAGGTGTTCAGGATCTTGCTCTTGCCGTTGCCCGCCAGGTTGTACTTCAGAGCGACGACCTTGTCCGCACCGTAGATCTCCTTGGCCTTGGCCTCGGTGATGCCCACGGAGGCGACCTCGGGGTGGCAGTACGTCACCCGCGGGACACCGTCGTAGTCGATCGGAACGGTCTTCAGACCGGCCAGACGCTCCGCCACCAGGATGCCCTCGGCGAAGCCGACGTGCGCGAGCTGGAGCGTGGGGACCAGGTCACCGACGGCGGAGATGGTCGGGACGTTGGTGCGCATGTACTCGTCGACCAGGACGTAGCCGCGGTCCATCGCGACGCCCTGCTCCTCGTAGCCGAGACCGGCGGAGACGGGCCCGCGGCCGACGGCCACCAGCAGCACCTCGGCCTCGAACTCCTTGCCGTCGGCGAGGGTGACCTTGACGCCGTCCTGGGTGTACTCGGCCTTCTGGAAGAAGGTGCCCAGGTTGAACTTGATGCCGCGCTTGCGGAACGCGCGCTCAAGAAGCTTGGAGGAGTTCTCGTCCTCGAGAGGAGCGAGGTGCTTGAGACCCTCGATGATCGTGATGTCCGAGCCGAAGGACTTCCACGCGGAGGCGAACTCCACGCCGATGACACCGCCGCCCAGGATGATCGCGGACTTCGGCACGCGGTCCAGGACGAGGGCGTGGTCCGAGGAGATGATCCGGTCGCCGTCGATCTCCAGGCCCGGCAGCGACTTCGGCACGGAGCCGGTCGCGAGCAGCACGTGGCGGCCCTGGACGCGCTGACCGTTGACATCGACGGAGGTGGGCGACGACAGCCGGCCCTCACCCTCGATGTACGTCACCTTGCGGGAGGCGACGAGCCCCTGCAGGCCCTTGTACAGACCGGCGATCACGCCGTCCTTGTACTTGTGCACCCCGGCGATGTCGATGCCCTCGAAGGTGGCCTTCACACCGAACTGCTCGCTCTCGCGGGCCTGGTCGGCGATCTCGCCCGCGTGCAGCAGGGCCTTGGTGGGGATGCATCCCCGGTGCAGGCAGGTACCGCCGACCTTGTCCTTCTCGATCAGGGCGACGTCAAGCCCCAGCTGCGCCCCGCGCAGGGCCGCGGCGTAACCGCCACTACCACCGCCGAGGATCACTAGGTCGAAAACGGTGCTGGCGTCGTTCGCCACGTCACGTCCTCCATGCATGTGCGCCGTACGCCGGTCTCCAGTGACCGGGCGGCGGCTGGTGTCCGGCCGCTCTTTCTTCGGCCCTGTGTGGGGGCCCTGTCCTGCCGAGCCCCATCTTCGCACTTGTCAGCACTGAACGAGACGCCGGGCCGGGGTGTGAGACACCACACGCTCACATGAGAAGAAGGGTTCAGGTGAGACACGCAAGGGGCGCGGGGCTGTAGCCATATGCGGCTCCGCCGCGTGGGCGCGACCAGCCCCACGCCCCTTTAGACGCCGTACAACCGATGGCACCGAGCTCTTAGGCGACCATCACCCCAGGTCACCCGAGCCGACAAGCTCCGCCAGCCGCACCAACGTACGCACCGCGGATCCCGTCCCGCCCTTCGGCGTGTACCCGAAGGGCCCACCGTCGTTGAACGCCGGCCCCGCGATGTCGAGGTGCGCCCACGGGATGCCCTCGCCCACGAACTCCCGCAGGAAGAGTCCGGCGACCAGGCCACCGCCCATCCGCTCGCCCATGTTCGCGATGTCGGCGGTGGGGGAGTCCATCCCCTTGCGCAGGTGCTCCGGCAGCGGCATGGGCCACGCCGGCTCCCCGACCTCCTCCGCGGCCTCGTGCACCGCCGTACGGAAGGAGTCGTCGTTGGCCATGATCCCGAACGTCCGGCTGCCCAGCGCGAGCATCATCGCCCCGGTCAGCGTCGCCACGTCCACGATCGCGTCCGGCTTCTCCGCCGACGCCGCCCACAGGGCGTCCGCGAGCACCAGCCGGCCCTCGGCGTCGGTGTTGAGCACCTCCACCGTCTTGCCGCTGTACATGCGCAGCACGTCACCGGGGCGCGTCGCGGACCCCGACGGCATGTTCTCGGCGAGCGCCAGCCATCCGGTCACGTTGACCTCGAGGCCCAGCCGCGCGGCCGAGACCACGGCCGCGAACACCGCCGCCGCCCCGCTCATGTCGCACTTCATCGTCTCGTTGTGGCCCGCCGGCTTCAGCGAGATGCCGCCCGAGTCGTAGGTGATCCCCTTGCCGACCAGCGCGAGGTGCTTCTTCGCCTTGGACGAGGTGTACGACAGCTTCACCAGCCGCGGCCCCGACGCCGAGCCCGCGCCGACGCCGAGGATGCCGCCGTAGCCGCCCTTCTCCAGGGCCTTCTCGTCGAGCACCTGCACCTTGAGGCCGTGCTCCTTGCCCGCGGCCTGCACGATCGCGGCGAAGGCGGCGGGGTCCAGGTCGTTCGGCGGCATGTTGATCAAATCGCGCGCGCGGTTGAGCTCCTCGGAGACCGCGACGGCCCGGGCGAGCGCGGCCTTGTACGCGGCGTCGCGCGGCTTGCCGCCCAGCAGCGCGGCCTCGGCCAGCGGCGCCTTGCCGTTCCTGGCCTTGGGGTCCTTGGCGTTCTCCTTGTAGGCGTCGAAGGTGTACGCCCCGAGCAGCACGCCCTCGGCGACCGCGCCGAGGTCGGCGGCGTCAGCGAGCGGCAGCGCGAACGCGGCCTTCTTCGCGCCGGTCAGCGTGCGGGCGGCGACACCGGCGGCCTTGCGCAGCGTCTCCGCGGCGAACGAGGAGTCCTTCTCGGGCTCGGCGCCCAGGCCGACCGCCACCACGAGAGGGGCCTTGAGGCCGGCGGGAGAGGGCAGCTTCGTCACCTCGCCCTCGGCGCCGGAGGCACCGAGGGTCTCCAGGACACCGGCGAGCCTGCCGTCGTAGGCCTTGTCCACGGATTCGGCGCCCGGCGCCACGACCGGGCCCTTCACGCCCTTGGCGACACCGATCACGATCGCGTCGGCCCGCAGGCCGGGCGCCGCGGAGGTGCTGAGAGTCAGAGCAGTCACGGTGGTGAATTCTCGCTTCCGATGTGAGGTTGTCTGGGTCGAGCGGGTGGGTCGACCGGGCCCGACGGCCGACCCTATTTCGTGTCCGAACACGGATCCCGATCGGGGCCTTCACCCCTGTCGGCGACCACCCGGGAAGAGCCTACGCTCGGGTCGGCCGCCGATCGTTCGCCGCACGCCCTGGAGCCCCCCTCTTGATACGCCGCCTCCTGCTCGTGACCCTGCTCCTCCTGGCGACGGGATGCTCGACCACCCCTCGCTCCACCCCTCACTCCACCCCCGACTCCGGGTCAGGGGACTCCCGTTGGCGGCCCCGCCCCGGCATCGCCTGGCAGTGGCAGCTGACCGGCCGCGTCGACACCTCCGTGCTCGTGCCGGTGTACGACATCGACGGCTTCGACCAGTCGAAGGCGGTGGTCTCGTCGCTCCACCGTGAAGGCCGCAAGGTCATCTGCTACCTCTCCACGGGCGCGTGGGAGGACTGGCGCCCCGACGCCGGTGACTTCCCCAAGTCGGTGATCGGGCGCGGCAACGGCTGGAAAGGGGAGCGCTGGCTCGACATCCGCGCCACGGACGTCCTGGAACCGCTGATGGCGGACCGCCTCGACATGTGCCGCGAGAAGGGCTTCGACGCGGTGGAGCCGGACAACATGGACGGCTACCGGAACCGCACGGGCTTCCCGCTGACGGCGGCGGACCAGCTCCGCTACAACCGCCTGATCGCCGAACTGGCCCACGAGCGCGGCATGTCGGTCGGCCTGAAGAACGACCTCGACCAGATCCCGGCGCTGGTGGGGGACTTCGACTTCGCGGTCAACGAGCAGTGCGCGCAGTACGGCGAGTGCGGGGACATGGAGCCGTTCATCAAGGCCGGCAAGGCCGTCTTCCACGTCGAGTACGAACTCCCCACCAGCCGCTTCTGCGCCGAGTCCCGGCGGCTGAAGCTGAGTTCGATGCTGAAGAAGTACGAGCTCGGGGTGTGGCGGAAGGCCTGTTAGAACGTCATCGACAGGACTACCAGCGCCGTCGTGGCCGCCGTCTCGGCCAGCCCGCCGAACACGTCCCCGGTCACTCCGCCGAAGCGGCGCGTGCAGTGCCGCAGCACGAGCTCGGCGACTCCTACGGAGGCGGCCACCGCGAGAACCGCGCGGACGACGTCGTACAACCCGAAGAGCGCCCCCGCCGCGGCTGCCCCCAGGGTCACCGCGGCGGCCGTGAGCACCGCCCCCCGCACCGGGACGACCCCCGCCACCGCGGCCCCCAGCCCCTCCGGCCGGGCCGGCGGGACTCCGGCGCGCGCCGCGAGGGTCAGGGCCAGACGCGCGGCCGTCGCCGAGACCACCGCGGCTGTCGCACCCCGCGCCCAGGAATCGCCGTACATCTGTGAGAGCGCGGCCACCTGGGCGAGGAGCACGAGGACGAGGGCGATCACCCCGAACGGGCCGATGTCCGACTGCTTCATGATCCGCAGGGCGTCCTCGGCGGGCTTGCCGCTGCCCAGGCCGTCGGCGGTGTCCGCGAGGCCGTCGAGGTGCAGGCCCCGGGTGAGGACGGCGGGTACGGCCACCGTGGCGACCGCGGCGAGCGGCGCGGAGACACCGAGCAACAGGAGCACGAGCCCCACCGCGGCCGACCCGCAGCCCAGCACCAGCCCCACCAGGGGCGCGCACAGCATTCCGGCGCGCGCCGCCTCCCGGTCCCAGCGGGTCACCTTCACGGGGAGCACGCTGAGCGTGCCGAAGGCGAAGCGGAGGCCGTCGAGCGGGGGCAGGGTCATGGACACGTCGGCAGAGTAGCCCGGACGCCCCGGTCGCCGGGCGGCCCGCCCCCGCCGACCGGAGACTGGTTCCATGGGCCACTGGCTGCACCGCAACATCGTGGAACCCGGCAAGCTGCCGCTGCTCCTCGCCCTGACCGCGTTCGTGCTGACCTTCCTGATCACACGGGTCATCACCCGGCTCATCCGGGCGGGCAAGGGTCCCTTCGGCAACGTCAGCACCGGAGGGATGCACATCCACCACGTGGTGCCCGGAGTCGTCCTCACCATCGTCGGCGGCTTCGGCGCGGTCACGAGCGGGCGGCACGGTTTCGTGGCGGGGCTGTGCGCGGTCGTCTTCGGAATGGGCGCGGGTCTGGTGCTGGACGAGTTCGCGCTGATCCTGCACCTCGACGACGTGTACTGGAGCGAGGAGGGCCGCAAGAGCGTCGAGGTCGTCGTCCTCACCGCGGCGCTGGTCGGCCTGATGCTCGCGGGATTCTCGCCGTTCGGTGTCAACGACGTGACGCAGGAGGAGGCCCAGGACCGCGGCGGTGTCATCACCAGCGTGGTGGTCAACTTCCTCTTCGCGATACTCGTCCTGTTCAAGGGCAAGACCCGGATGGCGATCTTCAGCGTGATCGTCCCGCTCGTCGGCCTGATCGGCGTCCTCCGCCTGGCCCGCCCCGGCTCACCCTGGGCCCGCCGCTTCTACCGCCGCCGCCCGCGCGCCCGCGCCCGGGCCACCCTGCGCGCCTACCGCCGGGACAGACGCTGGTCGGGCCCCCGCCGGAAGTTCCAGGACCTGATCGGCGGCAAACCGGACCCGACCCCGTCACTGGAACGCCGCTGACGCACCGCGAGGGCTGTGTGAAACGGCTGCCTTCGGCAGTCCCGACCGTCCCCTCACGGTCCTGACGGCGGCAGGTCCCCCCGGACCCTTTCCCGCGCCCGCCGCCGACGCTCCGCCGGGATCGCGCACAGCACCAGCATCGCCGCGATCGCCGCCATGTGTTCCTTGCCGGCGAGGTTCTCCTTCACCAGTACCTCGACCACCATCGCCGCGATCACGGCACCCGCGGTGACCCGGGCGCCGTAGCGCAGGCCGAGGAAGACGGCGAGGCCCACCACGGCCGCCGACGGCCCGGTGTCGACGACGTGGGCGTCCGAGGCGGGCAGGCCGAGCGGGATGTCGGGGCCCAGCCAGATGCCCACGCGCGCGTACAGCGTCCCGGCGAGCGTGGCCGCGTAGGCCAGAGCGAGAGTCCGCCACCGGCCCAGACAGATCTCGGCGATCCCGAACACGAACAGGAGCTGCGCCAGCGCACCCCACACCGGCAGGTCCAGGGCCGGCACGAACAGGGAGAGCGGAGTGCGGAGCAGGGCGAGCCAGAGGGGATCCGCGGCGCGTACCGCACCGACGTCCTGGACGAAGCCGTAGCCCCACGACTGGTTGTGCACGAAGTGCAGGGCCGCCGTCAGACACACGGCCGCCAGGGCCAGGGGGACCGCCCGCCACCCCCGCCGGAGCAACGGCCCGCGCACGGTGACGTACAACGGCCCCCACTCCGCGCGGGCCCAGCGGGCGACCCTCTTCATCCCATGGTCCTCATCTGTGCGTACTGAGGTGCTCCCGGCGCCGCAGCCACCCCGGCAGCCCCGGCACCTCCAGGAACCCCTCGGCGCGGGCCGAGGCGATGCCGATGCGCGGCAGGTCCGCGCTCTTCTCGAAGAGCAGGAACCGCGGCTCCCAGATCGGCCGGTACTTGGCGTTGGCCCGGTACAGGGACTCGATCTGCCACCAGCGGGAGAAGAAGCTGAGCAGCGACCGCCACAGCCGCAGCACCGGCCCGGCGCCAAGACGTGCACCACGTTCGAAGACCGAACGGAACATCGCGAAGTTGAGCGAGACCTGGGTGATCTGGATCTCCTGGGCCCGGTTCAGCAGCTCGATGACCATGAACTCCATGAGGCCGTTCTCCGCGTCGCGGTCCCGGCGCATGAGGTCGAGGGACAGCCCGCGCGGCCCCCATGGCACGAAGGAGAGCACCGCCTTCAGCTCACCCTCGGCATCGCTGCACTCCAGCGCCACGCACCGGCCGTCCTCGGGATCCCCGAGCCGCCCCAGCGCCATGCTGAACCCGCGCTCGGTGGCCCCGTCCCGCCAGTCGTCCGCCCGCTGGACGAGGGCCGCCATCTCCTCGGCGGGGATGTCCTCGTGACGCCGGATCCGTACCGTGTACCCGGCCCGTCCGACCCGGTTGTAGGCCTGCCGGACGGTCCGCATCGCCCGCCCCTCCAGCGTGAACTCGGCGACCTCGACGATCGCCTCGTCACCCAGCTCCAGCGCGTTCAGGCCGTGCCGCGCGTACACGGTCCCCGCGTCCTCGCCGGCCCCCATCACCGCCGGCAGCCACCCGTGCGCCCGTGCCTCGGCGAGCCACGGCTCGATCGCCCCCGGCCAGGCCTCCGGGTCGCCGATCGGATCGCCGGAGGCCAGCGAGACCCCGCTGACGACCCGGTAGGTCACGGCCGCCTTCCCGGTCGGCGACCAGACGACGCTCTTCTCCCTGCGCAGCGCGAAGTACCCGAGCGAGTCCCGCTCGCCGTGCCGCTTCAGTAGTTCCCGCAGGCGCCGCTCGTCGTCCTCGGTGAGCGGGTCGACCGCGCGCCGGGAGCGGAAGGCGGCGTAGAGGACGGCCAGGACGAGGACCGTGCTGAGCACGTTGATGGCGACGTTGACCCAGTTCGGCGTCAGGATCCCGTCGAAGCGGGAGTCGTCGGCGGCCACCGAGACCAGCCGCAGCGTGCCGTACCACCACCGTTCCCCGAAGGACGAGGACCTGGACGCCTTGTTGGTGGCGGTCACCAGCAGCGCGGCCAGCAGCGAGGACACGAGCAGCCCGCCCACGGCCACGGCGGCGGCGAGCCGCGGATTGGACCGGTCGCCCTTGGCGTAGAACTCCCGCCGGCCGACGAGCAGGGCCACCACGAAGGCGGCCGTGAGGACCAGCGAGATCCAGTTCTGCGCGTACCGCCGGATCTCCGGGAACGCCATCGCGAGGACGAACAGCGCGAGGAACGCCCCCGACAGCACCAGGTTCAGGATCCACGCCGCCCGCTTGCGCCGGCGCATGGTGATCGCGAGGAAGGCCGTGAACACCCCGGAGGCGAAGCCCGCCGTCAGCAGATACGGCGTGAAGAAGTCCTCCTGGTTGTGCCGCCGCACGTCCTGCCCCAGCGAGACCCACACCGCGCTGAGGAAGTTGACGAACGCGACGACCCGCAGGTACCAGACGGCGAACCCGGCGGCCCGCCGCGAGGCACCGGTGGACCGGCGGACATTCCGAACAGGTGCAACCCGGACATCTCCCATGAAGGGCGATCATGCCCCTTGTGCGGGCCATTCCGCCGCAAGGGCACTCACCTGTCCGCGGCTGCTCCTTCGCGGCTACTCCTCCTCGGACACCTTCTCCGGTTCCGCCTGCTCCGGCTCCTCCTCGGAAACCGCGGGCTTCTCCGGCAGCTCGGCCGCCAGCGCCGCCGCGGCCTGCACCAGCGGCAGCGCCAGCAGTCCGCCCGCACCCTCCCCGACCGTCACGCCATGGTCGAGCAGCGGTTCCAGAGCCATCCGGTCCAACGCCTTCGTCTGCCCCGGCTCCCCGCTGTTCTGCCCGGCCAGCCACCAGTCCGGCGCCCGGAACGCGATCCGCTGGCCCACCAGGGCACAGGCGGCCACGACCACCCCGTCCAGCACGACGGGCAGCTTGCGCACCGCGCTCTGGAGCAGGAACCCGGTGATCGCCGCGAGGTCGGCTCCGCCCACCGTCGCCAGCAACTGCAACTGGTCCCCGAGCACCGGCCGCGCCCGCCGCAGCGCGTCCCGGATCGCCGCGCACTTGCGCATCCACGCCAGATCGTCGATCCCGGTCCCGCCCCGCCCGGTCACCACCGACGCGTCGGTCCCGCACAGCGCGGCGACCAGCACTCCGGCCGCCGTGGTCCCGCCCACGCTCACATCACCGAGCACCACGAGATCGGTACCGGAGTCGGCCTCCTCGTCGGCCACCGCGATCCCGGCCCGGAAGGCGGCCTCCGCCTCCTCCAGGGTCAACGCGTCCTCGACATCGATACGACCGCTCCCGCGCCGCACCCGATGACGTACGACCGCCTCCGGCAGCTCCTCCGGATCGCAGTCCAGCGCCATGTCGACGATCCGCACCGGCACGCCGAAGCGCCGTGCGAGGACCGACACCGGACGGCCGCCCTCCAGGACCTCCCGCACCAACTCCGACGCGCTGCCCGCGGCCCGCCCCGAGACACCCAGTTCGGCGATCCCGTGGTCACCGGCGAACAGCACGACCCGCGGCCGTTCGACCGGCCGTACTGGTACGGCCGACTGCGCCGCGGCCAGCCACTCACCCAGGTCGTCGAGGCGGCCCAGCGCCCCGGGCGGCACGACCTGACGCTCCCGGCGCGCCTCGGCGTCGCGACGCATCCCGCCGTCGGGGCGCTCGATCAGATCGGTGAAGTCGTCGAGATTAAGCGAGCTCATTCGCCGAACAGTACCGGCCCTGATCGAACACGGGGGCGCCACGTGGCCATGACGTCATTGCACCCGGGAACGGGATCCCATACGTTCCGCTTTGTACGAATTGCCGTGCACCCCCGGGAGGCCCCATGCCCGCACCGACCGCCCCTTCCGTACGGCGACTTCGCTCCACCGCCCGCGCGATACTGCCGTTCCCCGAACCCGAGAGCTGGCTGGACGTGGACACCGGGGACGCGGACTTCCCGGAGGCGGCGCGAACGTACTTCCCCTACACGGCCTTCGACGGCCTGGACCCCACCCCCCGCGTCCTGCACGCCCAGGCGGTCGAGCGTCTGGAGGAGGGCTACCTGGGCCGTCTGACGGACCCGCCGATCACCGCCCACCTGCGGGCCCGCTACGACGTGGTGAGCCTGCTGAACCCACACGCGGACCCCGGGGAACTCGCGGCGGCCCTCGCCGTGCTGCGCCCCGGCGGCCACCTCCTGGTGGAATCCCGGCACGACCCCCGCGCCGAATTGGAGGCCCGGGGCTGCGCCATCGTCGCCACGGCCCGCAGATCCGCGCACATCCCGGGCCGCGTGACGACCCGCCTGCCGCCGAGGGCGACCGGACCGACGGCCTTTGCCGCGAGAGCACTGGACCACGCCCTGGCCCTCCTCCTCGCCGGCACCCGCTTCGCCAGGACCTACCGGGTCATCGCCCGCAAGGAGCCGTCAGCCCCGTAGGACCATCGCCTGCCCCGCCACCACCAGCAGCACCTGCTCGCACTCAGCCGCGAACGCCGCGTTCAGCCGCCCCAGTTCGTCCCGGTAGCGGCGGCCCGACGCGGTGGCCGGCACGATTCCCGACCCCACCTCGTTCGACACGGCCACCACCGTCCGCCGCGTGTCTCGCACCGCGTCCGTCAACTCCCTTACCCGCGCCCGCAGTTCCCGCTCCCCGCCGCCGGCCCACTCCGCGTCGTCCCACGCCCCCACGGCGTCCATCGCGTCCGTCAGCCACAGCGACAGACAGTCGATCAGCAGCGGCGCCCCGTCGTCCTTCAGCAGCGGCACCAGGTCGCAGGTCTCCGCCGTACGCCACGACCCCGGCCGCCGCTCCCGATGGGCGAAGACCCGGGAAGCCCACTCGGTGTCCCCGTTCCGCGAGCCGCCGGTCGCCACGTACAGCACGTCGGGGAACGCCTCCAGCCGCCGCTCGGCCTCCACCGACTTCCCGGACCGCGCCCCGCCCAGCACCAGCGTCCGCCGCGGCACATCGGGTACGTCCTCGTAGACCCCGACGACCAGAGTCGTCCCGTCGGGCACGACTCGCACCCCGGCGGCGGCCAGCCTCCGCCGTACCTCCGTGCCGGGCGGCACGTCGTGATCGACATGCACGGCGACCACGTCGGTCGTGGGCCCCACGGCCCCCACGGCCCGCAGCCGGGCGAGCGCGTCCGGCCGCCGTACGACATCGGCGAGCACCATGTCGTACGACTCCACGGGGCCCTTCTCCAGCCCGGCGGGCGCACCCCCCGGCGGCAGATACAGCACCCGCTGCCCCGCGGGCCCGGTGACGGCGTACCCGGTCCCCGGCGCGTCCAGCGCCACGGCCCGCACCCGATGCCCCGTCAGCAACGCCAACTCCCGCCCGTCCGGCACCCGCCCCGGCTGTGGAAGCCCGGCGGGCACCTCGACGGGGGGCCCGTCATGGGGGTGCGACAGCAGCACCTGCCGTACGCCGGCCAGCGAGTGCCCGGCCCGGGCGGCGGCGAAGGCGGCACCGGGGGTGAGATCGAGCAGCAGCGTCTCGTCGATGAGTACGGAGGTGGCGGCCCGGGCGTCCTCATCGAGCGCGACGGCACAGGCGGCACAGGAGCAGGAGGGGCGGGGGAGGCCGGCGGGAGCGCCGGTGCCGAGCAATGTCAGTTCCACGGGACGATTCTCGCCGGTGCCCGGTGATCCAGCGCGCGCAGCGGCGCATTCAAGGGGCGCGGGGCCGTGTCGATACGCGGCCGCGTCGCAGGGGGTGCGCCCCCACCGGCCCGCAGCCCACGACGCACCGCTTAGGGTGCTCTTCGTAACGGATCAAACACGGGAGGCTCACATGGCGACATGGACCTGGCGATTCGAGAAGGCCGACGGCGCGGAGACCCAGCCCGCCGTAGAGCCGGAGGAGTTCACCACCCAGGGCGACGCCGAGTCCTGGCTCGGCGAGTACTGGAAGCCCCTGCTCGCCGGCGGCGCCGAACAGGTGCGGCTGTTCGAGGACGCCACGGAGATCTACGGCCCGATGAGCCTGAAGGCGGCAGAGGAAGCGTGACGGGGCTGGGCGAGGGACACAGCGGCACCACCCTCGCCCAGCACCGCGCTACTGCTCACGCAGCGTCACCGAACGCTCAGCCCCGCACCCCGCACAGGTGCAGCAGTGCGGCGACCCCGCGATAGGGGTCCGTGCGACCGGCCCGTTCCTCGCAGGCCAGTAGCGTCTCCACGTCGGCCGGTGCCTCGGTGTCGTCCGCTGCCGTGTCGGTGAAGACCCGCACCCCGTACCAGGCCTGGAGCGGCGCCCCGATGCCGGCGAGGGTGGCGGTCAGCGTGCTCAGCCGGTCGGCCCGCACGTCGAGCCCCAGCCGGTTGCGGTAGGCGGTGGAGTCGAAGGCACCCAGGGCGTCGGCCCAGTCCCCGGCCAGCCCCGGCCGCATCGCCAGCGCGTCGGCGTTGCGCACGAGCAGCGACAGCAGCCCGCCCGGTGCCAGCATCCGCGCCAGCCCGGCGAGCAGCGGGTCCGGCTCCTCGACGTACATGAGCACGCCGTGGCACAGCACCACGTCGAAGCTGCCCGGCAGGAAGTGCACCCCGGTGTCCCGGCCGTCGCCCTCGATGATCCGCATCCGCTCCCGGATGCCCTCGGGCTCGGCGGACAGGGCCTCCCGGGCCGCCGCGACCATCGTGGAGTCCCGCTCGAGGCCGGTCACCTGATGCCCGGCCCGGGCCAGCCGCAGCGACTGCGTGCCCTGGCCCATCCCCACGTCGAGCACCCGCAGCCGCTGTCCGACCGGGTACCGCCCCACTATCTGCTCATCGAGCTGCCGGGCCACCAGCTCCTGTCGTACGACATTTCGCAGCCCGCCCAGCTTGTCCAGCCAGGCATCGGCCGCGCCCCCGGAGAAAGATGTCGTACTCAGGGCCGCTCTCCGCGCTTGACCTGCGGCTTCGGCAGCCGGAGGCGACGCATCTGGAGGGAGCGCATCAGGGCGTAGGCGACCGCGCCCTTGCGGTTGTGGTCCGGGAAGCGCTCGGCGAGCCGCTTCTTCAGACGGAAAGCGGTGAGGACCGAGTCCAGCAGGATGAGCACGATCACGACGAGCCACAGCATCAGCGCGATGCTCTGCAGCGCGCCCACCCGCACCACGCTCAGCACCAGGATGACCACGGCCATCGGCAGGAAGAACTCCGCCACGTTGAACCGCGCGTCGATGGTGTCGCGGGCGAACTTGCGCACCGGGCCCTTGTCCCGCGCGGGCAGATACCGCTCGTCACCGCCGGCCAGCGCCTGGCGCTGCCTCTCCAGCGCGCTGCGGCGCTCCTCGCGCTGGCGCTTGGCGGCGTCCTTGCGGGTGAGCGACGTGTTGGCGACGCTGCGGCGCTGGGACTGGGCCTCACTGCGCTTGGGCGTGGGCCGGCCCTTGGGGGCCTGCGGGTCGCGGGGCTGCTTGGAGTCGGTCAGCTGCGCCTTGTCGGCGACGGCGGCCTTCTCTTCCTTGGTGGCACGGCTACGGAACACAAAACCCAAGGGTAAGGGGTGTCCGGGGTTGGACCCCAGCCCGGTGGGGAACGATCCGGCAACACCGGTCGTCATGCAGGGGGACAGAGGGGACGTCCGGTGCCGGGTTGCTCACCCTGAAGGTCACCTACTCCTTACGCCGGAGCAGGGGATCGGTCAGTCGTCCTTGGGGATGAGCGCATCCGTCCCGGAACAGTGCGTCAATGGATGCAGGGCCCGTACTGTGGGTCTTGTCGCAGAGCTGAGCTGGAAGTCCGTCAGAAGGGGGCGCGCGAAGCCCATGAGCGGTGTCATGAAGCGTATGGGGATGATCTTCCGCGCGAAGGCGAACAAGGCCCTTGACCGGGCCGAGGACCCGCGCGAAACCCTCGATTACTCGTACCAGAAACAGCTGGAGCTGCTCCAGAAGGTGCGCCGGGGCGTGGCCGACGTGGCCACCTCCCGCAAGCGCCTGGAACTCCAGCTGAACCAGCTGCAGTCGCAGTCCTCCAAGTTGGAGGACCAGGGCCGCAAGGCGCTCGCGCTCGGCCGTGAGGACCTCGCCCGTGAGGCGCTGTCCCGCCGTGCCGCGCTCCAGCAGCAGGTGACCGACCTGGAGACCCAGCACTCGACGCTCCAGGGCGAGGAGGAGAAGCTCACCCTTGCGGCCCAGCGCCTCCAGGCCAAGGTGGACGCCTTCCGCACGAAGAAGGAGACCATCAAGGCGACGTACACCGCGGCCCAGGCACAGACCCGGATCGGCGAGGCCTTCTCCGGCATCTCCGAGGAGATGGGCGACGTCGGCCTGGCGATTCAGCGCGCCGAGGACAAGACGGCACAGCTCCAGGCCCGGGCGGGTGCCATCGACGAACTCCTCGCCTCGGGTGTCCTGGACGACCAGTCCGGCATGCACAAGGACGACATCCAGGCCGAGCTGGACCGGCTCTCCGGTGGTACGGATGTAGAGCTGGAACTGCAGCGCATGAAGGCGGAGCTGGCGGGAGGCTCGTCGTCGCAGCAGGCCATCGAGGGCGGCACCGGCCAGTCGCAGTCCCAGCAGCCGCAGGACACTCCACGCTTCGACAAGCAGTAGGTCCCACGCCGAGGAGGGCGACATGATCGTACGGATCATGGGGGAGGGGCAGGTGAGGCTGGCCGAGAGCCACCTCGCCGACCTGAACAAGCTGGACGACGAGCTGTTGGCCGAGATGGAGAACGGCGACGGCCCGGGCTTCCGCCGCACTCTCCAAGCCCTCCTCACCAGGGTCCGGGACCTGGGCGATCCGCTCCCCGACGACTCCCTGGAACCCTCGGATCTGATCCTCCCGTCCCCGGACGCGACCCTGGAGGAAGTCCGGGACCTGCTCAGCGACGACGGCCTGATCCCGGGCTGAGACCACCCCGCCGAACACCGGCCAGTACGACCGACTCCGCCCCGTGCAGCCCCGCGCCGACCGCTTCCTCACGAAGCGCGAGGCGTGACGCCCCGAGGCTCGACGCCTCGAGCCGCCGGCGAGACGTGTCTACTCGATACGGGCCGGGCCCCTTCAGCCGCCGCACTTCACACGTCGACGTGCCCCAGCCACCGAGCCACCGACGTCCGCTCGTGCCTTCGCCCCTGCCGCACCCCTGGCTCTACCGGCGTCAAGGACGCCCCGGCCGTGCCCAGGTACCCCCGCTTCAGCCCGGCGTCTGGTGACCGGCGCTCCGAGGACGGTCACCGCACGCCGCGCCCGCGGTGCCGAAAAGGCACTGGTGCCCCCCGGTTTCGCCCCCGGCACGGCCGCTTGCACGTTCGCCCGTGCCCGCACCACTGGCTCTTCCGGCGTCAAGGGCGCCCCCGCCGCGCCCCAGGCACCCCCCGCTCCAGCCCTGCGTCTGGCTGACCAGCACACCGCCCGCCCGCGGAGCCGGAAACGCACTGCTAGCCCCCGTTCCGCCCCCGGCAGGGTCCCCGTACTGTTCAGGAGTGAGCCGCACCGTCGATCGCGCCCGGCACCACCTCAAGGCGCACCCCCTGGCCCTGGACGCCGTCCTCGCGGCGGGCGTCCTCGCCTGCATGGTGGCCGGTTCCTTCGTCGAGCCCCATGACAGGGACGCCGTCAGCTGGAGCATCCGCGCCCCCGAGCCGCTCAGCCTCGTCCTCATGGCTCTCGGTGCCCTCGCTCTGGTCTTCCGCCGCCGCGCCCCCCTCACCGTCCTCGCCCTCACCGGCAGCGCCTCCATCATCGAGTGCGTCACCGGCGACCCCCGCGCCCCCGTCGCCATGGCCGCCGTCATCGCCCTGTTCACGGTCGCCTCCACCACCGACCGCCCCACCACCTTGCGGGCCGGCCTGCTCACCATGACCGTGCTCACCGGCGCCGCGATGCTCGCCGGACCCCTGCCCTGGTACGCCCAGGAGAACCTCGGCATCTTCGCCTGGACCGGCATCGGAGCCACCGCCGGCGACGCCGTCCGCAGCCGCCGTGCCTTCGTCCAGGCCATCAGGGAGCGCGCCGAGAAGGCCGAACGCACCCGTGAGGAAGAGGCCCGCCGAAGGGTCGCCGAGGAGCGCCTGCGCATCGCCCGCGACCTGCACGACGTCGTCGCCCACCACATCGCCCTGGTCAACGTCCAGGCCGGAGTCGCCGCGCATGTCATGGACAAGCGCCCCGACCAGGCGAAGGAAGCCCTCGCCCACGTCCGCGAGGCCAGCCGCTCCGCCCTCAACGAACTCCGCGCCACCGTCGGCCTGCTGAGGCAGTCCGGCGACCCCGAGGCCCCCACCGAACCCGCCCCCGGCCTCGCCCGCCTCGACGAACTCGTCGGCACCTTCCGCAGCGCCGGCCTCCACGTCGAGGTCGCCCGCGCCGACCACGGCACCACCCTCCCCGCCGCCGTCGACCTGGCCGCCTACCGGGTCATCCAGGAAGCCCTCACCAACGTCCAGAAGCACGCCGGCACACAGGCCAAGGCCGAGGTCAGCGTCGTACGCGTCGGACCCAACGTGGAGATCACCGTCCTCGACAACGGCGCCGGCGAGGACGACGATCCCGACAACGGCGGCGGCCACGGCCTGCTGGGCATGCGCGAGCGCGTCACCGCCCTGCGCGGCACCCTCACCACCGGTCCCCGCTACGGAGGCGGCTTCCGCGTCCATGCGATCCTGCCGGTCAGGACCCGCGCCGCGGCGAGGGACGAACCAGGGGAGCCCGTATGACGATCCGTGTCCTGCTCGCCGACGACCAGGCACTGCTGCGCAGCGCGTTCCGTGTGCTCGTCGACTCGGAGCCGGACATGGAGGTGGTCGGCGAGGCGTCCGACGGCGCCGAGGCGGTCCGGCTGACCCGGCAGGAGCGCGCCGACGTCGTCCTCATGGACATCCGGATGCCCGGCACGGACGGCCTCGCCGCCACCCGCATGATCAGCGAGGATCCCTCCCTCGCCCACGTCCGCGTGGTCATCCTGACCACCTTCGAGGTCGACGACTACGTCGTGCAGTCCCTGCGCGCGGGTGCCTCCGGCTTCCTCGGCAAGGGCAGCGAACCCGAGGAACTCCTCAGCGCCATCCGGGTCGCCGCCGGCGGCGAGGCCCTGCTGTCCCCGGCCGCCACCAAGGGCCTGATCGCCCGCTTCCTCGCCCAGGGCGACGCGGACGACGACGACCCGGTGCGCTCCGAACGCCTCGCCGCCCTCACCGTCCGCGAGCGCGAGGTCCTCGTCCAGGTCGCCGGCGGCCACTCCAACGACGAGATCGCCGAGCGCCTGGAGGTCAGCCCGCTCACCGTCAAGACCCACGTCAACCGGGCCATGGCCAAACTGGGCGCTCGGGACCGGGCCCAGCTCGTGGTGATCGCCTACGAGTCGGGACTGGTACGGCCGAGGGTGGAATAGCCTCGGTCCACTCACCTGAACACGGGGGCCGGAAAAAGAATTCTCGCGGGGATGTCGAGAACCCGCGCCCCGCTCCGTCCCCGTGATGAGAGCGACCAGAATGGGTCGCATCGGGACCGAGGAGAGACACCATGGCCAAGTACCTGCTGCTGAAGCACTACCGTGGCGCTCCGGCTCCGGCCAACGACGTGCCCATGGAGCAGTGGACGCCCGAGGAGATCTCGGCGCACGTGCAGTACATGCGGGACTTCGCGGACGGGCTGGTCAAGACCGGGGAGTACGTCGACGGGCAGGCGCTCGCTCCCGAGGGGACCTGGGTGCGGTACGACGGCGAGGGGCGCCCGCCCGTCACCGACGGGCCGTTCGCCGAGACCAAGGACCTCATCGCCGGCTGGATGGTGATCGACGTCGACAGCTACGAGCGGGCCCTCGAACTGGCCGGGGAACTGTCGGCCGCCCCCGGCGCCGGCGGGAAGCCGATCCACGAGTGGCTGGAGCTGCGCCCGTTCTACGCGGCATCACCCACCGACCCGGAGTGCCACCCCGGTGGATGAGGCGCTGCTCAGAAGCCTCACACCGAGCGTGCTCACCGTCCTCGTCCGCCGCGGAGCCGACTTCGCGGCGGCCGAGGATGCCGTCCAGGACGCGCTGGTCGAGGCCGTCCGGGTCTGGCCGGCCGATCCGCCCAGGGACGCGAAGGGCTGGCTGGTCACCGTGGCCTGGCGCAAGTTCCTCGACGCGACCCGCTCGGACACCGCTCGTCGCCGGCGTGAGGACCGTATCGAGGAGGAACCGGCGCCCGGACCGGCGCCCGCCGTGGACGACACGCTCCAGCTGTACTTCCTGTGCGCCCACCCCTCGCTCACCCCGTCCTCCGCCGCCGCCCTCACCCTGCGGGCCGTCGGCGGACTCACCACCCGTCAGATCGCCCAGGCCTATCTCGTGCCCGAGGAGACCATGGCGCAGCGCATCAGCCGGGCCAAGCGGACCGTGTCCGGGGTGCGCTTCGACCAGCCCGGCGACGTCGCCACCGTGCTGCGCGTCCTCTACCTGGTCTTCAACGAGGGCTACTCCGGCGATGTCGACCTCGCCGCCGAAGCCATCCGGCTCACCCGGCAGCTCGCCGCCGCCATCGACCACCCCGAGGTCGCGGGGCTGCTCGCCCTCATGCTGCTCCACCACGCCCGCCGCGCCTCCCGCACCGCCCCCGACGGCAGCCTGGTGCCGCTCGCCGAGCAGGACCGCGCCCGCTGGGACACGGCGGCGATCACCGAGGGCGTCCGGATCCTCCAGACCGCCCTCGCCCGCGACCGCCTCGGCGAGTTCCAGGCCCAGGCCGCCATCGCCGCCCTGCACGCCGACGCGCCCACCGCCGAGGAGACCGACTGGGTGCAGATCGTCGAGTGGTACGACGAGCTCGCCCGCCTCACCGACAGCCCCGTCGTCCGCCTCAACCGGGCGGTCGCCGTGGGCGAGGCGGACGGCCCCCGCGCGGGCCTGGCCGCCCTGGCGGCGGTCGAGGACTCACTGCCCCGCCACACCGCGGCCGCGGCCTATCTCCACGAACGCGCCGGCGACCTGCCGACCGCGGCCCGCCTGTACGCAGAGGCCGCCCACAAGGCTCCCAACCTCGCCGAACGCGACTACCTGACCCGCCGGGCGGCCCGGCTCAACTCCCATACGCGCAACTGACGGGGAAAGCAGCCGCGTCGCTGAAGGCTGACCTCCACACCGGGGCGAACAGAGGGCTCCGTGACACTGGCGCACAGCCCGCCGCAGACCTGGACGGGCCTGGATCATCTACCCGCCCTGTTCCTCGCCACCGCTACCGCAAAAAATCAGCAGCGGGTATCCGTCCACCCCTTGTACTTGGAACCATTCCATTGCAGTTCGCCATAGGCCTGGGTGCAGACATCCAGGGTGTTAGCCCCGTCCGACCAAACCTCGTTCCCCGTCGATGCCCTCAAACCCAGCAGCTGCGACGACGTCTGGATAGCGGCGCCTATCCGCCATGAACTGTGGGTGTCGCGGAAGCTCTGCCAGACGTAGACATACGCCCAGTTCTTGCCACAGCCCTTGAACTGCTTCACCGAGAGGGCAGTCTGTCCGTCAGCATTGACGTACTCCGTGTCCCCGATCTGCGCAACAGTGCCGCAGCCCGGGGCGGACTCGGCTGCAGCGGGGCTTGAAGTGCTGATGACCAGGCCGCCGGCAAGCGCAACGGTGGCAAGGGTTGTGGAAAGAAGTCGTCTCATGGATCCCCCGTATGAGGCGCAGCTGTAAGGATGAAGATCGCATATTGCTGTGCGTAAATTAGCGGACACAAGATCCACGGACAAGGCGTTATCCCCGCAGCCTCGACCCCGCCCACCCCGAGCGGACCTCCGCATCGGGGTGAGCGCTTCTGGCGACGGTGCTACGGCAGCGCCAGCATCCGCTCCAGGGCCAGCTTCGCGAACGCCTCGGTCTCCTTGTCGACCTCGATCCGGTTGACGAGCTTGCCCTCGGCCAGGGACTCCAGGGTCCAGACGAGGTGGGGCAGGTCGATGCGGTTCATGGTCGAGCAGAAGCAGACCGTCTTGTCGAGGAAGACGATCTCCTTGCCCTCGGGGGCGAAACGGTTCGCGAGGCGTCGTACGAGATTGAGCTCCGTGCCGATGGCCCACTTCGAGCCGGCCGGGGCCGCCTCCAGCGCCTTGATGATGTACTCCGTCGAGCCGACGTAGTCCGCCGCGGCCACGACCTCGTGCCTGCACTCGGGGTGGACGAGGACGTTCACCCCGGGGATGCGGGCGCGGACGTCCTTCACGGACTCCAGCGAGAAGCGGCCGTGGACCGAGCAGTGGCCGCGCCACAGGATCATCTTCGCGTCCCGCAGCTGCTCGGCGGTCAGGCCGCCGTTCGGCTTGTGCGGGTTGTAGAGGACGCAGTCCTCCAGGGTCATCCCCATGTCCCGCACGGCGGTGTTGCGGCCGAGGTGCTGGTCGGGCAGGAACAGCACCTTCTCGCCCTGCTCGAAGGCCCACTCGAGAGCCTTCTTGGCGTTGGACGAGGTGCAGATGGTGCCGCCGTGCTTGCCCGTGAACGCCTTGATGTCCGCGGAGGAGTTCATGTACGACACCGGCACGACCTGCTCGGCTATGCCGGCGTCGGTGAGGACGTCCCAGCACTCGGCGACCTGCTCGGCCGTCGCCATGTCGGCCATGGAGCAGCCGGCGGCGAGGTCGGGCAGGACCACCTTCTGGTCGTCGGACGTGAGGATGTCCGCGGACTCGGCCATGAAGTGCACACCGCAGAACACGATGTACTCGGCCTCCGGGCGGGCGGCCGCGTCGCGGGCCAGCTTGAAGGAGTCGCCCGTGACGTCGGCGAACTGGATGACCTCGTCACGCTGGTAGTGGTGGCCGAGCACGAACACCTTGTCGCCGAGCTTCTCCTTGGCCGCGCGGGCGCGCTCGACCAGGTCGGGATCGGAGGGCGAGGGCAGATCGCCGGGACACTCGACGCCCCGCTCGCTCCTCGGGTCGGCCTCGCGGCCGAGCAGCAACAGGGCGAGCGGAGTCGGCTGTACGTCGAGCTCCGTGGTCTGGGCGGTGGTCACGACACGCACCCTTTCTACTTTTCGTCGAACTGACGTTATCTATCATAACCCGGTTCACGTCACTTTGACGACGGTCATTGCGTCGATGTGACGTGAATCCCGAAGAGACGTTTTCCGCCCGGCACGGCATGTGCGAGCATGAAGGAGGCGCCGGAAAAACCGGCGTCCGGCCCGGAATGAATCCGCGGCCTTGCCGGTTGCACCAGTCGGCAAGCAGTCTCCGTACAACCCGGGAGAGATGTAGATGTCCGTATCGGACGAGACCGGCACCGTCACCGACGGCATCATCCTGTCCGACGCCGCCGCGGCGAAGGTCAAGGCCCTGCTCGACCAGGAAGGCCGTGACGACCTGGCCCTGCGCGTCGCCGTTCAGCCCGGCGGCTGCTCCGGCCTGCGTTACCAGCTCTTCTTCGACGAGCGTTCGCTCGACGGCGATGTCGTCAAGGACTTCGGCGGCGTCAAGGTCGTCACCGACCGCATGAGCGCCCCGTACCTGGGCGGCGCGTCCATCGACTTCGTGGACACCATCGAGAAGCAGGGCTTCACGATCGACAACCCGAACGCAACCGGCTCCTGCGCCTGCGGCGACTCCTTCAGCTGACCCGCGGTTCGCACCGGCCCAGAGCGACAGAAGGCGGCGACCCCCTCCGACGGGGCCGCCGCCTTCGCGCATCCGCGCCACCGGCGTCCCGTCGACCCCGAGCAACTCGTCTGCCTCCGGGCCCGCTCGACGCCCCGAACGCGACCGGCTCCTGCGCCTGCGGAGGCAAGGCGTGGCGGCCCCCTCCGCGGGGCGGCCGCCGCCTTCGTGCATCGGCGCCCCCCGCGTCCCGTCGACCCCGAGCGGCCTCGGCGGGCCGCGCCACGTCGTCCTCGGCGATCCGCCCTGGTCCCGATCGACAACCGGACGCGACCGGCTCCTGCGCCTGCGGCGACAGAAGGCGGCGGCCCCCTCCGACGGGGCCGCCGCCTTCGCGCATCCGCAGGTCTACCGGGCCGCCCCGGAGGTCTCCGGCAGTCGTGCGCCCGCCTTCTTCAGCGGGATCTCCTTGCCGTCCGAGCCCACGACCTTGCGGGCACCGAGCGGCTCGTCGAGCGGCACGGTCTTCTGGATCTCCTTGGCGATCATGATGCAGACCTTGTCCGGCCACGGCGTGTAGGTCACCGTGACCTTCGCCTCGTCCGCGCTCTCGCTCGCCGACGCCGTGTAGTCCCCGCACACCCCGCCCGTGAAGCTCACGGTCAGCTCATTGCCCTCGGCGGTGTAGCCGTCCACCTGGACGTCCCGCGTCTTCGGCGAGGAGGTGGGCCGGTCGGAGGGACCGGTGGGAGAGGCGGGCGTGGTCGGCGTGGCCGTCGCCGGGGCGGTGATGTGCGCCGGGTCGACCGCCGGATACGTCACCGTGAAGGCGTCCTTCGCCCCCGGCGCCCGCACCTCGAACAGCCAGGACGGCACCAGCGCCTGCCGGCCGCCCACGAAGTGCGACGCCAGCCCGAACACCGCCTTCTCGACGCTGAGCGAGCTGTTCGCGGGGCTTGCCGTCGGCTCCCCGCAGGGCGCCTCCTGCCGGTCCTTGAGCGGTACGGGACTGGCGCAGCCGCCGATGCCCATGCGGTGGCCGGACACGGGCACCTTGTTCAGCAGCCCCAGCGTC
The DNA here is from genome assembly GCF_055559055.1 of Streptomyces sp. NPDC024687. Classification (NCBI taxonomy): domain Bacteria; kingdom Bacillati; phylum Actinomycetota; class Actinomycetes; order Kitasatosporales; family Streptomycetaceae; genus Streptomyces; species Streptomyces sp. NPDC024687. The sequence goes on from NZ_JBVHLJ010000001.1 coordinate 943,149, forward strand.
TTCTCGGCGCTCAGCACGGGGTACGTGTCGCTCTTGACCGGCGCCTTCAACTGGCCGGTGCCGCCGACCACTTCACCCTGCCCGTTCACGGTGACGCCGGTCGCCCAGCCGTACGTGGGCAGCCCGCCGACGACCGGGTCGGCGTTCACGGTCCGCTGGGCGCCCATCACCTGGCTCGCGTCCAGCTTCGCGGTGCCCTGGCCCACCGCCTTCAGCACCGGCGCGGCGGCCTTCTCCGCGACCGCCTCGCTCACCGGACGGCCGGTGGGCGCCCCGCACACGGTGGCGCTCCGGCAGTCGTCGATGACGGGGGAGTAGCGCTGGAAGGTCCACGCGCCCGGCGCCTGCCGGTTCACCTGGAGACTCGGCCCCGAACCGTCCTTGACCCCGATCCGCCAGACCTGCCCCTGCGCCACCGGCGTCCCGTCGACCCCGAGCGCCTCGGCGAGCCGGGTCACGTCGTCCTCGGTGACCTGCCCCTGGACCCGGTAGACGGGCGCCGAGCCGGGCCCCTGAGGGAGGCTGCCGTCGACGCGATAGGTCACGCCGTACGGATTCGGCTCCCCGGGAGCGATCCCGCTCCCCGTCCCACCGCCCGCGCTGTAGCCGTCGAGCGCGAGAGGCGGCGGAGTGCCGTCACCGGCCGCACCGGAGGCCGCGCCACCGCCGGACCCCCCAGAGGTACCGGCGGCGAGGTACGCCCCACCGCCCCCGACCAGCAACACCGCAGCGGCTACGGCGGCAATGGCGACGGGCGACCGATGCCGGGCCACCCGAGGCACCCCGGCATCCCCGTCCCGGGGGATCTCGGAGTCGGGGAGAGCGGCGGGGGAGGCAGCGCCGGTGACGTCGGAATCGGCGCCGGTGCCGAGGGAGGAGCGGGCACCTACGGAGCCCTCCGGCTCGGTGGCAGCGGCAGCGGCAGCGGTGGCTTCGGCGTCGGAGCCCGGGGAGTCGTCCGTGTCGGCGTCGGCGACATCCTCGGCGTCCTCGTCCTCCGGCGTGTCCGCGGCGGCGCCTCCGGCGTTCTCCGTGCCTTCGCTCCCACCACCGCGACCGGCCTCGGGGCCGCTCGTCCCCTCGTCACCGGGAGCCTCGGAACCCCGCTCCTCCGCAGCGCCGCTCGTCTCGCCGCCGCCCTGCGCTTCGGTGTCGGAGCCCGGGGGGTCGTCCGTGTCGGCGTCGGCGACGCCCTCGGCGTGCTCGTCCTCCGGCGTGTCCGCGGCGGCACCTCCGGCGTTCTCCGTGCCCTCGGTTTCACCACTGTGACCGGCCTCGGAGCCGCTCGTCCCCTCATCACCGGGAGCCTTGGAACCCCGCTCCTCCGCAGCGCCACTCGCCTCGCCGCCGCCCTGCGCTTCGGTACCGCTCGCCCCACCGGCACCCCGCGCTTCCGCAGCGCTCTCGTCCCCGGCGTCGGAGGTCTCGCCGGGGTCGTTGTTGTCGGGTCGCTCGGTGTTCACCGCATCGCTCCTTCTGCTGCGCAACTGTCCCTCGACCCTGACCCGGCCCTGTCAAAAAGGTCGGCAAACGGGTCGTATCCCGCATCCCCTTTCCGGGGGACAGCGATGGGACGCAGCGGGGGAGCGCGCGGTTCCCTCGAACGCGCCGACGCACGCCCTGCCTCGGCGCCGTGACTCAGTCGCGGTACTCCGACATGGCCTCCAGCACCCGGGCGGACCCCTCGGGAACCGTCACACCGTGGATGAGCGAGGGAGAGACCGGAAGCGCCACGATCCGGTCGGGAGCCGCCCAGTGCGGAGCCATCCGGGCGCAGTCACCGCGCAGCGAGGCGAGGTCACCGTCCAGGTCGGCCGGGGCGGAGGTGTACAGCTCAAGGTTCGTCATGTGGGAACCGTAGGCACGCCGGAGCTCGCGAAGAAAGATCTACTATCGGGTAGTTTTACCTGCTTCACCGCGCCGTCGGCCTGCTCGCAGTACTCCATACGGACCCGATAGCGTGAAGTGTCAATACACCCTTCTTCTGGAGAGCCTCGCCGTGCGTATCGCAGTCACCGGCTCCATCGCCACCGACCACCTCATGACGTTCCCCGGCCGCTTCGCCGACCAGCTCGTCGCGGACCAGCTGCACACGGTCTCGCTCTCCTTCCTGGTCGACAACCTCGACGTACGCCGGGGAGGTGTCGGCGCGAACATCGCCTTCGGCATGGGCCAGCTCGGCACGAAGCCGATCCTCGTCGGCGCCGCGGGCTTCGACTTCGACGAGTACCGCGCCTGGCTGGACCGCCACGGCGTCGACACCGCGTCCGTCCGGATCTCCGAGACGCTGCACACCGCCCGCTTCGTGTGCACCACGGACTCCGACCACAACCAGATCGGCTCCTTCTACACGGGCGCGATGAGCGAGGCCCGCCAGATCGAGCTCAAGACGGTCGCCGACCGCGTGGACGGCCTCGACCTCGTCCTCATCGGCGCCGACGACCCCGAGGCGATGCTCCGCCACACCGAGGAGTGCCGCTCCCGCGGCATCCCGTTCGCCGCGGACTTCTCCCAGCAGATCGCCCGGATGAACGGCGACGAGATCCGGATCCTGCTGGAAGGCGCCACGTACCTCTTCTCCAACGAGTACGAGAAGGGGCTCATCGAGTCCAAGACGGGCTGGTCCGACGAGGAGATCCTCGCGAAGGTCGGCCACCGGGTCACGACGCTCGGCGCGCAGGGGGTGCGGATCGACCGGGCCGGCGCGGAGCCGATCGTCGTCGGCTGCGCGGAGGAGGAGCGCAAGGCCGACCCGACGGGCGTCGGCGACGCGTTCCGCGCCGGATTCCTGTCGGGGCTCGCCTGGGGCGTCTCCCTGGAGCGCGCGGCCCAGGTGGGCTGCATGCTGGCCACGCTCGTCATCGAGACGGTGGGCACGCAGGAGTACCGCCTGCGACGGGGCAACTTCATGGAGCGCTTCACCAAGGCGTACGGCGACGAGGCGGCCGACGAGGTCCGCACCCACCTCGGCTGACCCACCTCGGATGACCGGCTAGGAGATCCGGCGGACCACGTACACCGAACCCTGGTCCGCCGGTTCTTCCCCCACGTACGCCTGCTCCCGCATCTCGCACCACGCCGGGATGTCCAGCCGGGCCGCCTCGTCGTCCGACAGGACCCGGACCGTCCCGCCCGCCGGCACGTCCCCGATTACCTTCGCCAGTTCGATGACCGGGATGGGGCACCGCTTGCCCAGGGCGTCCACGACCAGGGCGTCCGCACGGACGACAGCCGAAGGCGTCGGCGCCCCCAGCTTCTCCCGGACCGCGGTCACCGCCCCCGGCAACACCTCCAGAAAGCGGTCGACCTCCTCGGACGTCGTCCCCGGCGGCAACGAAACCCGCACGTTTCCCTCACTCAGCACCCCCATCGCCTTCAGCACATGGCTGGGCGTCAGCGTGCTGCTGGTGCAGGACGATCCGGAGGAAACGGAGAAACCCGCCCGGTCCAGCTCGTGCAGCAGGGTCTCTCCATCGACATAGAGACAGGAGAAGGTGACGATCCCGGGCAGCCGCCGCTCGGCATCCCCCACCACGTCCACATCCGGCACCAGCAGCGGCACCCGCGAACGGATCCGCGCCGTCAACTCCCGCAGCCGCACGGCCTCCTGGGCCGCCTCGGCCCGCACCGCCCGCAGCGAGGCCGCCGCCGCGACGATCGCCGGCAGGTTCTCGAACCCGGGCGCCCGCCCCGACTCCCGCTCGTCGGCCGGTCCCCGGGGCGAGAACCGGACACCTTTCCGTACGGCGAGGAGGCCCACCCCCGACGGGCCGCCCCACTTGTGCGCGCTGGCCGTCAACAGGGACCAGGAACCTTCCACCGGTTCCCACCCGAGTGACTGCGCCGCGTCCACCAGCAACGGCACCCCGGCCCCCCGGCACACGTCGGCCACCTCGGCCACCGGCTGAATGGTCCCCACCTCGTGGTTGGCCGACTGAAGGCAGGCCAGCGCGGTGTCCGGGCGCAGGGCATCGGCGTACGACCGCGGACTCACGGCTCCCGTGCGGTCCACCGGCACCTCGGTCACGTCGAACGGCTCCGCCGAATGGAGCACCGAGGAGTGTTCGACAGCTGACACGATCAGGTGACGTCCGATCCGCCGCCGCCCGGCCAGCGCCCCCGCGATCCCGTCGTGCACGGCCCGCGTCCCCGAAGAGGTGAACGTCAGCTCATCGGGCCGACACCCCACAGCCTCGGCAGCGGCCTCCCGAGCAGCATCCAGCAACAACCGAGCCCGCCGCCCTTCCCGATAGAGCCGGGACGGATCGGCCCACCCTTCATCCAGAGAGGCCAACAGGGCCTGACGGGCAACGGGGTGAAGGGGCGCACTGGATGCAGCGTCGAAATATGACACACAGCCACGCTAACCCCCCAGGGGCGCGGGGAACTGCGCGATCAGCCACAAACAACCCGCAGCCGCCAATCCAGCGAACCAACCCACCCACTAGGCACCCCTCCCGCTGAACCCCCGGAGGGCGTCGGCTAGGGTTTGGTCCGCATAAACATCCAAACCCCTGCCCGACGCAGGCCGGCGACCGACCACCGAGTAAGGCCAGGCCGCAGCCACTCCGCGCGGGCGAGACTCTCGGGAAGGCGCTACGTGAGTCCCAACGGCTCCGACCGCTCGCCGCGGCGCCCGATGCGGCGGAAGCTGCTGCAGGCAATGACCGCGGGCCTGGTCCTGGCGACCGCCACCGGTTGCACATACAAGGACTTCCCCCGCCTTGGTATGCCCACCCCGACCACGGAAGAGGCTCCGCGGATCCTCTCCCTGTGGCAGGGCTCCTGGGCTGCCGCGCTCGCCGTTGGCGTGCTGGTGTGGGGTCTGATCATCTGGAGCGCCATCTTCCACCGGCGCAGCCGCACCAAGGTCGAGGTTCCTCCGCAGACCCGGTACAACATGCCCATCGAGGCGCTGTACACCGTGGTTCCGCTGGTGATCGTCTCGGTCCTCTTCTACTTCACGGCCCGTGACGAGTCGAAGCTCCTCAGCCTCAAGAAGGAGCCCGACGTCACCATCAACGTCGTCGGCTACCAGTGGAGCTGGGCCTTCAACTACGTCACGCCCGTCGCGGGCTCCACGGGCGACGCGAAGACGGACAAGAACCTGGACGCGATTCCGACCCGGTTCAAGGACGACTTCCCGGCGAACGCCGGTGGTGTCTACGACTTCGGGACGCCCGCCACGCGGAACCCGCAGACCGGCAACCCGGGCCCGACCCTCTGGCTCCCCAAGGGCAAGACGGTCCGCTTCGTCCTCACCTCGCGTGACGTCATCCACTCCTTCTGGGTGGTGCCGTTCCTGATGAAGCAGGACGTCATCCCGGGTCACACCAACGCCTTCGAGGTGACTCCGAACAAGGAGGGCACCTTCATGGGCAAGTGCGCCGAGCTCTGCGGCGTCGACCACTCCCGGATGCTGTTCAACGTGAAGGTCGTTTCCCCGGAGCGCTACGAGCAGCACCTCAAGGACCTCGCGAAGAAGGGGCAGACCGGTTACGTTCCCGCGGGCATCGAGCAGACCGCCCACGAGAAGGACCGGGAGACGACGAACCTGTGAGCATCCTCAACGAACCCCAGGGTGCCGCGGCGGCAGGGTCCCACTACACGGACGAGCTGCCGGTCCGGCGCCAGAACCGCGGCAGCGTGGTCATCAAGTGGCTCACCACCACTGACCACAAGACGATCGGCACGCTGTACCTGGTCACGTCGTTCGCGTTCTTCCTCATCGGCGGCGTGATGGCGCTCTTCATGCGCGCCGAGCTGGCCCGGCCGGGTCTGCAGATCATGTCGAACGAGCAGTTCAACCAGGCGTTCACGATGCACGGCACGATCATGCTGCTGATGTTCGCGACGCCGCTGTTCGCCGGCTTCACCAACTGGATCATGCCGCTGCAGATCGGCGCGCCCGACGTGGCGTTCCCGCGGCTGAACATGTTCGCCTACTGGCTCTACCTGTTCGGCTCGACGATCGCGGTGGGCGGCTTCCTGACCCCGCAGGGCGCGGCCGACTTCGGCTGGTTCGCCTACTCCCCGCTGTCGGACGCGGTCCGCTCGCCGGGCATCGGCGCCGACCTGTGGATCATGGGTCTGGCCTTCTCCGGCTTCGGCACGATCCTCGGCGCGGTCAACTTCATCACCACGATCATCTGCATGCGCGCGCCCGGCATGACCATGTTCCGCATGCCGATCTTCGTGTGGAACGTGCTGCTGACCGCGGTGCTGGTCCTGCTCGCCTTCCCCGTTCTCGCCGCCGCGCTGTTCGCGCTGGAGGCGGATCGGAAATTCGGGGCACACGTCTTCGACGCCGCGAACGGCGGAGCGTTGCTCTGGCAGCACCTCTTCTGGTTCTTCGGCCATCCAGAGGTGTACATCATCGCCCTGCCGTTCTTCGGCATCATCTCCGAGGTCATCCCGGTCTTCTCCCGCAAGCCGATGTTCGGCTACATGGGTCTGATCGCGGCGACCATCGCGATCGCGGGTCTGTCCGTGACGGTGTGGGCCCACCACATGTACGTCACCGGCGGTGTGCTCCTGCCGTTCTTCTCCTTCATGACGTTCCTCATCGCCGTACCGACCGGCGTGAAGTTCTTCAACTGGATCGGAACGATGTGGAAGGGGTCCCTGAGTTTCGAGACCCCGATGCTCTGGGCCACCGGCTTCCTGATCACCTTCACCTTCGGTGGTCTGACGGGTGTCATCCTGGCCTCGCCCCCGATGGACTTCCACGTCTCGGACTCGTACTTCGTGGTGGCGCACTTCCACTACGTCGTCTTCGGCACCGTCGTCTTCGCGATGTTCTCCGGCTTCCACTTCTGGTGGCCGAAGTTCACCGGCAAGATGCTCGACGAGCGCCTCGGCAAGATCACGTTCTGGACGCTGTTCATCGGCTTCCACGGCACCTTCCTGGTCCAGCACTGGCTGGGGGCCGAGGGCATGCCCCGCCGGTACGCCGACTACCTGGCGGCCGACGGCTTCACCGCCCTGAACACGATCTCGACGATCAGCTCCTTCGTGCTCGGCCTGTCGATCCTGCCGTTCCTCTACAACGTGTGGAAGACGGCCAAGTACGGCAAGCCGGTCGGCGTCGACGACCCGTGGGGCTACGGCCGCTCGCTCGAGTGGGCGACCTCCTGCCCGCCGCCGCGCCACAACTTCCTCACCCTGCCGAGGATCCGCAGCGAATCCCCGGCGTTCGACCTGCACCACCCGGAGATCGCCGCTCTCGACCAGCTCGAGAACGCCGGTCACGGTGAGAAGGCTCTGGCCGGCAACGGCGGCAAGGAGGCCGGCAAGTGAAGATCCAGGGACGGATGTTCTTCTGGCTGAGCATCTTCATCCTCGCCATGGCGATCGTCTATGGCGTGTGGTCGAAGGAGCCGGCCGGTACCACCGCGCTCTTCCTGGCCTTCGGCCTGTCCATCATGATCGGCTTCTACCTGGGCTTCACGGCCAAGCGGGTGGACGCCGGCGCGCAGGACAACAAGGAGGCCGACGTCGCGGACGACGCCGGCGAGGTCGGGTTCTTCAGCCCGCACAGCTGGCAGCCGCTCGCCCTCGGCTTCGGCGGCGCCCTCGCCTTCCTGTCGGTCGCGATCGGCTGGTGGCTGCTGTACTTCTCGGTGCCGGTCATCATGATCGGTCTGTACGGCTGGGTCTTCGAGTACTACCGCGGTGAGAACCGCACGCAGTAGCACGAGCTGAGCTCGACAGAGCCCGGACACTCCGCGAGGAGCGTCCGGGCTCCTGCTTTTGCCGCAATCCGTATCCCTCGTACGAGTCACCCGGCGTGCCGTTCTTGACGGGGCTTCCTAGCGTGAAGTCATGAACCACGCACCGCGTACCCGCACCGTCGTGAGCTGCACGCTGCTGGTGATCGCCCTCGGCGTGAGCGCCGCCGCCTGTGGGTCCGACGGGAACCCGCTGGCGGCCACGCCCTACGACGCGGCGGACCAGATCGCCTTCAACGCGCCCACGGGCGACGGCAAGAAGGCCGACCCGGACAAGCCGCTCGAGGTGACCGCCGAGGACGATGACGGCCGCATCACCGACGTCACGGCCACGGACGCCACAGGCCGCTATCTGGCGGGCGAACTCTCCGCCGACGGCACCCGCTGGCGCAGCACCTCCCCACTGGCCGCAAACGCCCATTACGTGGTCCGGGTGAGCACCGAGGACGACGACGGGGCACCCGGCCGCAAGGTCCTCGACTTCGACACCAGCAAGCCCGTGGGCAAGAAGCGCCTGAACGTCACCTTCGGCCCCAAGTCGGGCACGTACGGCGTCGGCCAGCCCGTCACCGCCAAGCTGGACAAGCCGGTCAAGGACAAGGCCCAGCGGGCCGTCGTCGAGCGCGCCCTCAGGGTCGACTCCGCACCCGCCGTACCGGGCGCCTGGCACTGGGTGGACGACAAGGAACTCCACTACCGGCCCAAGGAGTACTGGCCCGCCCACGCCACGATCCAGGTCCGCAGCGACCTGGAGGGCATCAAGATCGGCGACCGGCTCTGGGGCGGCAAGGGCAAGGCCCTCAAGCTGACCACCGGCGACCGCGTCATCGCTGTGACGGACGCCTCGTCACACTCGATGAAGGTCTACAAGAACGAGGAGGTCATCAAGGAGCTCCCGGTCACCACGGGCAAGCCCGGCTTCGAGACCCGCAACGGCGTCAAGGTCGTACTCGGCAAGGAGTACTTCGTACGTATGCGCGGCACCAGCATCGGCATCGCCGAGGGCTCCTCGGAGTCGTACGACCTACCGGTCTACTACGCCACCCGCCTCACCTGGAGCGGCGAGTACGTCCACGCCGCCCCCTGGTCGGTCGGCTCCCAGGGCTACGCCAACGTCAGCCACGGCTGCACCGGCATGAGCACGTCCAACGCCGAGTGGTTCTTCGACACGGTCCACGAGGGCGACGTGGTGCAGGTCGTCAACTCGGACGGCAACACCATGGAGCCCTTCGGCAACGGCTTCGGCGACTGGAACGTGGACTGGAAGAAGTGGCGCGACGGCAGCGCCCTGGTGGCGGGAACCCCGGACGCCCCGAGCGCGGAGCAGGTGGCGAGGCTGAGGCCACAGAGCGTCTAGACAGGGGCCCGCTGGACCTACCAGGGGAGCGGCGAACTGCGCGACCAGCCACAGACGGCCCGCAGTCGCCCGACCATGGAAGCCCCCCGTGCTCCTAGGCGCTCAGGGCTTTCCGATCCCGCAACAGAGAAGCCAGCGCGGAAGCGAACTCCACCGGGTCCACCGGATGCGTCACCGCACCCTCCGCCCGGCTCCATGTCGCCAGCCACGCGTCCTGCGGCCGCCCGATCAGCAACAGCACCGGCGGGCAGTTGAACACCTCGTCCTTGATCTGCCGGCACAGGCCCATGCCGCCCATCGGCACGGCCTCCCCGTCCAGCACACAGACGTCGATCCCGCCCTTGTCCAGCTCCTTGACCACCGCCGCGGGCGTGGCGCACTCCACGAACTCCACCAACGGGACGTCCGGAGCCGGTCGCCGGCCGGAGGCGAGCCGCACCTGCTCGCGGGTGTTGGAATCGTCGCTGTAGACCAGCACCGTGGCGGTCGGCTGCATTGTTCCTCCGTGACGTCAGCGTCGTAAGGACAGGCCCGTTGGGCCGGATGCTACTCCCTTGAACACCACGTCAACACCGGTATGAAGGAGCAAGACACTCCGAACGGCACCCCCCGGGGTGAGGGCGGGATAAGCGACCGACATAATGTCGGTCGTGGCGACAGCAACGACAGAGACAACCGGGCACGCGCACCCATCGGTCAACCGGCCGAACCTCACCAGCGTCGGAACCATCATCTGGCTGAGTTCCGAGCTGATGTTCTTCGCGGCCCTCTTCGCGATGTACTTCACCCTGCGATCGGTGACGGGTCCCGACCACTGGAAGGAAATGGCGTCCAGCCTGAACTTCCCGTTCTCGGCGACGAACACCACGATCCTGGTGCTCTCCTCCCTCACCTGCCAGCTCGGCGTCTTCGCAGCCGAGCGCGGTGATGTGAAGAAGCTCCGGGGCTGGTTCATCATCACCTTCATCATGGGCGCGATCTTCATCGGCGGTCAGATCTACGAGTACACGGAGCTGGTGAAGAAGGACGGGCTCTCGCTCTCCTCCGATCCGTACGGCTCGGTGTTCTACCTGACCACCGGCTTCCACGGCATGCACGTGACGGGCGGCCTCATCGCGTTCCTGTTCGTTCTCGGGCGTACCTACGCGGCCAAGAGGTTCACCCACGAGCAGGCGACCGCGGCCATCGTCGTGTCCTACTACTGGCACTTCGTCGACGTCGTCTGGATCGGCCTCTTCGCCACGATCTACATGATCAAGTAGCCGGGCCCGCTCCCGACATCGCAAGCATCGACGCAGAAGATCCTGACACCGGGGTAATCCGTGAAAAAGCTCTCCGCACGACGACGCCACCCGCTGGCGGCGCTCGTCGTCCTACTCCTCGCGCTGGCATGCACCGGGGGGCTGTACGCCGTGTTCGCCCCCGCGGGCCAGGCGAAGGCAGATGAAACCGCCCAGTCCCTGGCCATCGACGAGGGCAAGAAGCTCTTCGCCGTAGGCTGCGCCAGCTGCCACGGCACCGGCGGTCAGGGGTCCTCCGACGGTCCGAGCCTGGTGGGCGTGGGCGCCGCGGCCGTCGACTTCCAGGTCGGCACCGGCCGTATGCCGGCCCAGCAGCCGGGCGCGCAGGTTCCGCGCAAGAAGGTCATCTACACGCAGGCCGAGATCGACCAGCTGGCCGCGTACGTCGCCTCGCTGGGTTCGGGTCCGTCCGTCCCGACGAAGGCGGACTACGGCCCGGACGGAGCCGACATCGCCAAGGGCGGCGAGCTGTTCCGCACCAACTGCGCGCAGTGCCACAACTTCACCGGCAAGGGTGGCGCGCTGACGCACGGCAAGTTCGCACCGGACCTCGAGGGTGTCTCCCCGAAGCACATCTACGAGGCCATGCAGACCGGCCCGCAGAACATGCCGTCGTTCCCCGACACCACGCTGTCGGAGCAGAACAAGAAGGACATCATCGCGTACCTGAACGCGGTCAACGGCGACGACACCGTGAGCCCCGGCGGCCTTGAGCTGGGCGGTCTCGGCCCGGTCTCCGAAGGCCTGTTCGCCTGGATCTTCGGCCTCGGCGCGCTGATCGCGGTCGCCGTCTGGGTCGCCGCTCGGACCGCAAAGGCCAAGAAGTCATGAGTAGCCAAGACATTCCAGAAGAGAACCTGCCCGCAGAGCAGGACGCGCACGGCGCGGTAGGCGTCGCGGACGAGAAGCACCCCTTCGCGGACCCCGGCCTCCCGCCCCACGAGCACCGGGTGCAGGACATCGACGAGCGGGCCGCCAGGCGGTCCGAGCGCGTGGTGGCCATGCTGTTCACGGTGTCGATGCTGGCCACCGTCGGGTTCATCGCCTCGTACGTGGGCATCCCCCACGACGAGTCGATCTACGTCTTCCCGATCGGGCACATCAACGCGCTGAACTTCGCGTTGGGCCTGACCCTCGGTCTCGCCCTCTTCTCGATCGGCGCGGGCGCGGTCCACTGGGCCCGCACCCTGATGTCCGACGAGGAGATCGCCGACGAGCGTCACGCGATCGAGGCGCCCCCCGAGGTCCGCGCGAAGGTCCACGCGGACTTCAAGCAGGGCGCCAAGGAGTCGGCGCTCGGCCGTCGCAAGCTGATCCGCAACACGATGTTCGGTGCGCTGGCCCTGTTCCCGCTGTCCGGCGTCATGCTGCTGCGCGACCTCGGTCCGCTGCCCGGCACCAAGCTCCGCCACACCATGTGGCGCAAGGGTCTCCAGCTCGTCAACATGAACACCAACGAGCCGCTGCGCCCCTCCGACGTCGCGGTCGGCTCGCTGACCTTTGCCAAGCCCGAGGGCCTGGAGGAGCACGACGAGGAGTTCCAGACCGAGATCGCCAAGGCCGCCCTGATGATCGTCCGCATCCAGCCGGACAACATCAAGGACAAGCGCGAGCTCGAGTGGTCGTACGAGGGAATCGTCGCGTACTCGAAGATCTGCACCCACGTCGGTTGCCCGATCTCCCTGTACGAGCAGCAGACGCACCACGTGCTCTGCCCCTGCCACCAGTCCACCTTCGACCTCTCCGACGGTGCCCGGGTGATCTTCGGCCCCGCCGGTCACGCCCTGCCGCAGCTGCGCATCGGCGTGAACGACCAGGGTTACCTCGAAGCGCTCGGCGACTTCGAGGAGCCCGTCGGTCCTGCTTTCTGGGAGCGCGGATGAGTACTACAGAGTCCTCCGAGGCCCGCGCACGCGGGAAGGCACCGGCCGGCGAGCGCGTCGCCGACTGGGCCGACGGCCGGCTGGGGATCTACTCCCTGGCCAAGGCCAACATGCGCAAGATCTTCCCCGACCACTGGTCGTTCATGCTGGGCGAGGTCTGCCTCTACAGCTTCATCATCATCATCCTCACGGGTGTGTATCTGACGCTGTTCTTCCACCCGTCGATGAACGAGGTGGAGTACCACGGCAGCTACGTCCCGCTGCAGGGCCAGCTGATGTCCGAGGCGTTCAACTCGACCATGCACATCTCCTTCGATGTGCGCGGTGGTCTGCTGATCCGGCAGATCCACCACTGGGCGGCGCTGATCTTCCTCGCCGGCATGTTCGTGCACATGATGCGCGTGTTCTTCACGGGCGCGTTCCGCAAGCCGCGTGAGGTCAACTGGCTGTTCGGCTTCCTGCTGTTCGTCCTGGGCATGTTCACCGGCTTCACCGGTTACTCGCTCCCGGACGACCTGCTCTCCGGCACCGGTGTCCGCTTCATGGAGGGCGCGATCCTGTCCGTGCCGATCGTCGGCACGTACCTGTCGTTCTTCCTGTTCGGCGGCGAGTTCCCGGGCGGCGACTTCGTGGCCCGCTTCTACTCGATCCACGTGCTGCTGCTGCCGGGCATCATGCTCGGCCTGGTCGTCGGCCACCTGATCCTGGTCTTCTACCACAAGCACACGCAGTTCGCGGGCCCCGGAAAGACCAACAACAACGTCGTCGGCATGCCGCTGCTGCCGGTCTACATGGCCAAGGCCGGAGGCTTCTTCTTCCTGGTCTTCGGTGCCATCGCGGCCATCGCGGCGATCGCCTCGATCAACCCGATCTGGGCGATGGGTCCCTACCGTCCCGACCAGGTGTCCACGGGCGCCCAGCCGGACTGGTACATGGGCTTCTCCGAGGGCCTGATCCGTGTCATGCCGGGCTGGGAGATCAACTTCTGGGGTCACACGCTCGTCCTGGGCGTGTTCATCCCGCTGATCATCTTCCCGCTGGTCCTGGTCGCCATCGCGGTCTACCCGTTCATCGAGTCCTGGGTCACCGGCGACAAGCGCGAGCACCACATCCTGGACCGCCCGCGCAACGCGCCGACGCGTACCGCGTTCGGTGTCGCGTGGATCACCTGGTACATGGTGCTGCTGATCGGTGGTGGCAACGACCTGTTCGCCACGCACTTCCACCTGTCGATCAACTCGATCACCTGGTTCGTGCGGGTCGCGTTCTTCGTCGCCCCGGTCGTGGCGTTCATCATCACCAAGCGGATCTGCCTCGGCCTGCAGCGCCGCGACAAGGACAAGGTGCTGCACGGGCGCGAGTCCGGCATCATCAAGCGCCTGCCGCACGGTGAGTTCATCGAGGTGCACGAGCCGCTCAGCCAGGAGCAGCTGCACACGCTCACGGCGCACGAGCAGTACAAGCCGGCCGAGATCGGCCCCACGGTCGACGAGAACGGCGTCGAGCGCAAGATCAAGGGCTCCGAGAAGCTGCGCGCCAAGCTGAGCGAGGCGTACTACGGCGACGAGTCCCAGATCGCCAAGCCGACCGTCGAGGAGTACAAGGAGATCACGAGCGGCCACGGCCACCACTGATCGCTGCGCTCGCCACGCGCGGTAGAAGGGCCCGTCCGACACCCCGGACGGGCCCTTCGCCGTGCCACGAGGGGCCGAGGGGAAGGGGTTCGTCCGAAGGCCGGACGGGGCCCTTTGCGCTGCCCCGCGCTGGATAGGGTGTGGGCACACTTTTCTACGACATCTGGAGCGGCCCCATGAGCGCTGTGACCCCCGCTGGAGGCGACACCGCGGCGGGCCGTTCCTGGCCCGAGGTACTGAACGCCCTGCTGTACGGCCGCGACCAGAGCGCCGACGCGACGGCGTGGGCGATGGACCGGATCATGCAGGGCGAGGCGACCGACGCGCAGATCGCCGGCTTCGTGGTCGCCCTCCGGGCCAAGGGCGAGACGGTCGAGGAGATCAACGGGCTCGTCCGGACGATGTACGCGCACGCCAACGTGATCGAGGTCCCCGGGCGGACGGTGGACATCGTCGGCACCGGCGGCGACGGCGCCAAGACCGTCAACATCTCCACCATGTCGGCGATCGTCGTGGCCGGAACCGGCGCCACGGTCGTCAAGCACGGCAACCGGGCCGCCTCTTCCGCGTCCGGCGCCTCGGACGTCCTGGAGAAGCTCGGCGTCAACCTGGAGCTGACCCCGCAGCGGGTCGCCGAGGTGGCCGGAGAGGCCGGGATCACGTTCTGCTTCGCGATCAAGTTCCACCCGGCGCTGCGTCACGCGGGCGCTGCGCGCGGCCAGTTGGGCATCCGCACGGTGTTCAACATCCTCGGCCCGCTGACCAACCCCGCCCGCGTGCGGTCCCAGGCGGTCGGGGTCGCGGATCCCCGCATGGCGCCGGTCGTCGCGGGCGTCTTCGCCGAGCGCGGCCACTCCTCCCTCGTCTTCCGCGGTGACGACGGCCTCGACGAGCTGACGACCACGTCGACCTCCCGCGTCTGGGTCGTCCGCGACGGCAAGGTCACCGAGGAGAGCTTCGACCCCCGGGACGCCGGCCTCGACCTGGTGCCGGTGGAGGCCCTGCGGGGCGGTGACCCGGCGTACAACGCGGAGGTCGCCCGCCGCCTGCTGGACGGCGAGAAGGGCCCGGTCCGGGACGCCGTACTCCTGAACTCGGCGGCCGCGCTGGTGGCCCTGGACCCGGGTTCGGGGACGTTGGCCGAGCAGCTGAGGGCCGGGATGGACAAGGCCGCCGAGGCGATCGACTCGGGGTCGGCGAAGCGGACGCTGGAGCGCTGGGTGGCCGCGAGCAACGCATAGCGCTCACCAGGGTGTCGTCCCGCGATCCGGACACGGGTTGCGGGACGACGATCATTTCACGTACGTTCTTCGACCAGGTCATGAGTGACAGTCATGAGGCCCCGGCCGACTGTCCGGCAACCCTCCGTCCGTGGCGGGGTGCCCCGGGTGAAGACCAGGCCGTAGGCAGCGAGGTCTACGGCAAGCGCGGATCCCTCACGAGCCAGGGATCCTGGTCGTTCGAGGAGTCTTCCGTGAGCAACCGAATGCGATAGGGCGCAGAGCCCCGCCTCCGCACGTCCTCTCACCTTTCACCTTTCACGGGAGTCCCCCATGTCTGTCTCCACCGCTGCCGCCGTCCAGACCATTTGTGCCCCCCTGCCCGTTCTGGGGCGGGATGTCACCGTCCCGCTGGTCACCGGTGGCGAAGTCACCTACGCCGCCCTCGACTACGCGGCCAGCGCACCGGCCCTCCAGCGGGTCTGGGACGACGTGGCGGCGTACGCGCCCTACTACGGCAGCGTGCACCGCGGGGCCGGCTACCTCTCCCAGCTGTCGACCGACCTGTTCGAGAACGCCCGCAGGACCGTCACCGAGTTCCTCGACTGCCGCGACGACGACCAGCTCATCTTCACCCGCTCGACCACCGACTCGCTCAACCTCCTCGCCGCGGCGCTCCCCGCCCACTGCCAGGTCTTCGTCTTCGAGACCGAGCACCACGCGAGCCTGCTGCCCTGGAAGGACGCCCGGGTCAGCTACCTGGACGCCCCGCGCACCCCGCGCCAGGCCGTCCAGACCCTGGAGAAGGCCCTCGCCGACCGGGACCCCCGGGGTCCGGCCCTGGTGTGCGTCACCGGCGCCTCCAACGTCACCGGTGAGCTGTGGCCCGTACGGGAACTCGCGGCGGCCGCGCACGCCCACGGCGCCCGGATCGTGCTCGACGCGGCCCAGCTCGCCCCGCACCACCCGGTGAGCGTCCGTGACCTCGACGTCGACTGGGTCGCCTTCTCCGGCCACAAGCTCTACGCCCCCTTCGGCTCCGGCGTCCTGGCCGGCCGCGCCGACTGGCTCCGGGCCGCCGACCCCTACCTCGCCGGCGGCGGCGCCAGCCGCAAGGTCACCCGGCGCGAGGACGGCGGAGTGGACGTGGAGTGGCACGACAGCGCCGCCCGCCACGAGGCCGGCTCCCCGAACGTCATCGGCGCCTACTCCATCGCGTCGGCCTGCAAGGCGCTGACCGAGGCCGGCTTCGACACCCTGGTCGCCCGCGAGCAGCACCTGATCGAGAAGGTGAAGGCCGGCCTCGCCGAGGTCCCCGAGGTCCGCGTCCTGTCCCTCTTCGGCGACGACGCCCCCCGCGTCGGCGTGATCTCCTTCGTCGTCGAGGGCTGGAACAGCTCCCACTTCGCCGCCGCCCTCTCCGCCGAGTACGGCATCGGCGTCCGCGACGGCCTCTTCTGCGCCCACCCCCTCGTGCGCACCCTCCTCGGCAGCGACCCGCAGTCCCAGGGCGAGTGCGGCGCCCCCGAGGCCGCGCCCGGCGAGAAGTCCCTCAACGCGATCCGGGTGAGCTTCGGTGCCGGCACCCCGGACGAGCACGTCGAGCGGTTCGTGCAGGCCGTGAAGGAACTGGTCGAGGACGGTGCGAAGTGGACGTACCGCACCGAGGACGGCCGCTGCGTCCCCGCCGTCTGACGGACCGGAGTCCACCGCGCGTATACGCTCCCCTCAGCAACCGTACGGAAAGCAGGGGGAGCACGGGGTGCAGGAGCTGCGCGAGACGGACCCGCCGGCCATCGGGCCCTACGCGGTCCTGGGCAGACTCGGGTCCGGCGGCATGGGCGAGGTGTATCTCGCCGAGGCGCGGGGCGGGCTGCGGCTGGCCGTGAAGGTCGTACGGGCCGAACACGCCGAGGACCGCACCTTCCGTGCCCGGTTCCGGCACGAGGTACGGGCCGCGCAGACCGTCGGCGGGGCGGGCACCTACACCGCGCGGGTCGTGGACGCAGACACCGAGGCGGCCCGTCCCTGGATGGCGACCGAGTTCGTGGCGGGACCCAACCTGCGGGACGCCGTGCTCGACCGGGGACCGCTGCCCGCGGACGCGGTACGGCTGCTGGCGGCCGCGCTCGCCGAGGCGCTCGCCGCGATCCACGCCAAGGGCCTGGTGCACCGGGACCTCAAGCCCTCCAACATCCTGCTCGCGCCGGACGGCCCCCGGGTCATCGACTTCGGGATCGTCCGGGCCCTGGAAGGCACGGCCCTGACCCGGACCGGAGTGGTCGTCGGGTCGGTCGGCTATCTCTCGCCCGAGCAGATCCGCAACGGCGCCCAGGTCGTGCCGGCCAGTGACGTCTTCTCCCTGGGCGCGGTCCTCGCCTACGCGTCCGGCGGCAAGGAACCCTTCGGCGAGGGGCAGGATTCGGTCGTTCTGCTGCGGATCCTGACCGGTGACGTGGACCTGTCCGCCGTACCGGAGGAGCAGCTGCCACTGGTGGAGGCGTGTCTGCGGGACGACCCCGGGGCCCGGCCGACCCCCGCGGAGCTGGTCGCGGCCGCGGGGCACACCACGGCCTCGCTGCGCGAGAGCCTGCGGCCGGGGTGGTACGGACCCGGTGCCGTGAAGGAGCCCGAGACCGTGCGGAGCGGGGCGCGCTGGGTTCCCGGGCACGACTCGGGGGAGCGGGAGAGCCGCGTCGAGTACGTGGCCCCGCCGACCGCCACGGACATCCCCGCGGTCACCGATGTGACACCGGCCCCTGTCCCGCCGTCGCGGCGCCGGCTGTTGCGGGTCGTGGCGGGCGGCGCCGGGGTCGTGGCGGCCGGCGGACTGGGCGGGTGGCTGTGGCTGCGGGACGCGCCGGACGGCTCCGTACAGGCAGGGGCCCCGGGCGCGCCGGCGACGGGCTGGCAGTACAAGGTCCAGGGCCTCGGCGGGCGGCGCGGCCCCTGTGCGGCCGTCTCGCCCGACGGCACGCGGGTGTACGTCGGCGGCACGGACCGCGCGCTGCACGCGCTGGACCTGGACGGGCGGACCGTATGGCGGACCTCGCTCGGCGCGGAGGCCATGTCCCCGCTCGCCACCGCCGACGGCGTGTACTGCCTGCTGGAGGACGGCCAGGAGGGTTCCTCCAAGCTGTGCGCGCTCGGCCGGGGCGGCACGGTCCGCTGGGCCAGGCGGTTCGCCGGAAACGGTCAGTTCCCGGTCGCCGCCGGCCGACTGGTCCTGGTGTCCTACGGCGACGGCTCGGACGCGGGCGGGGTGCGGGCCTACGCCCCCGACGGCAGTGTGCGCTGGTCCACGCCGACCGGACCGGCACCCACCGGTGAGCCCCTGGTGGCGGACGGCGTGGTGTACGTCGGCACCTTCGGGGACCAGGTCCAGGCCCTGGACGCGACCAGCGGCAAGCGGCTCTGGGCGACGAAGGCCGGCCTCGACACCGGCCGTCCCGTGCTGGTCGGCGACACGCTGATGGTCGGATCGGGCGGCGAGGACATGCTGCACGGCCTGAGCCGCACCGGCAAACCGCTGTGGGACTGCACCAACGACAAGGTGTACGGCAGCCGCTACTTCGCCTGTGTGCCCTTCGGCGACGTGGGCGTCACCGCGTCCGACTACGAACTGGTCGCCCTGGATCCCGCCGACGGATCGACGGCGTGGTCCTTCCGGTTCACCGACGACGGACGCCAGTACGGCGACCCCACCGTCCAGGGCGACACCGTCTACGTACGCCACGGATCGACCCTCTACGGCATCAACCGCAAGGGAAAGCAGACCTGGCACCGGCGCGTCGAGGGCGGCGCCTCCGTCGGAACCCAGAGTCCGGTCGTCCGGGACGGCCGCGTGTACGCCGCGACCGCCGACGGCATCACGGTGCTCGCGCTCGGCTCCTAGGGGCAGGCCCTAGCTGTCGAGGCCGATCGCGAACGCGGCCTCCAGGTCGTGCTGGGAGTAGGTGCGGAAGGCCACGTGGGTGTCCGTCGCCTCGACGCCCGGGATCTTGCTGATGCTGCCGGGGATGACCTCGGCGAGGTCCTCGTGCCGCTTGACCCGGACCATGGCGATCAGGTCGTACGTGCCCGTGACCGAGAAGACCTCGCTCACGGACTCCAGCGCGGCGATCCGCTCCGCGATCTCGGGGATCCGGTCCACGCTGGTCTTGATGAGGACGATCGCGGTGATCACGGCTGGTTCTCTCCCTCGGAGGCGGTGGCAGGGCTCTTACCCTACTCGCGGTCCAGTCGGCCCGGTTTTTCTGCCGGGGGTCCGGGCGTCGTCCCCCGGGAAGGCACAGCAGTGGTACGGCCGAAACGCGCCCAGGCGAAGACCAGGCCCAGGCCGAAGCCCACCAGGTGGGCCAGGTAGGCCACCCCGGGGCCGTCGGAGGCCCGGCCCGCGGCGAGCCACTGCAGCGCCGCCCAGAAGGGGAGGACGACCCAGGCGGGGAAGCGCAGCGGCAGGAAGAAGAGGAACGGCAGGAGACTGGTCACCCGGGCCCCGGGGAACAGGAAGAGCAGCGCGCCGAGAACCGCCGAGATCGCCCCGGAGGCACCGACCAGGGACTGCTCGGAGTCGGCGTTGGCAGCCGCGTAGCCCAGCAGGGCGAGGTAGCCGCTGCCCACGTAGAAGAGGAGGAACTGCACCCGGCCCATCCGTTCCTCGGTCATCACCCCGAAGACGTAGAGGAAGAGCATGTTGCCCAGCAGGTGCACCCAGCTGCCGTGCACGAACAGCGCGGTGGCCGGGGTGAGGGCGGCAGCGGGCGAGCCCTCGAAGAGCTCGGCGGGGACCACGCCCCAGCGGTGGAAGTAGGCCCGCTGGGCGGCCAGGGCCGCGTCCCCGGAGCCGTAGGCCGGATCGAGGCCCGAGGCGGGGCCGATCACGAAGACCAGACAGCACAGGGCGATCAGGCCGTAGGTGACCGGAGCCGGCCCCCACAGCCGCCCGTTCGCTGCACCGACCGTCACCCTCCAGTTGCGGATCATGAACACAGAGCATGGCGTAACGGGACGCAACCGCACAGAGCGCCTCGCCGCCGGACAGGTCCTGTGGACGCCCGAGCGGCGAGTACCCGCCAGGCCTTAGGGTTACGAGCCACATGCACCGGGCCGCCGGTGTGTCACGGACAATGGCTAGTAGGAAAGAGCACAGCCACGATGACGGTTCCCCTCCCGACCGCCTCGACGCGGTGGCGCTGCACCCTCTGCGGCAACCTCACGCGCTTCGACGTGACCCGCTCGTCGAAGGTCGTCGAGTACGTCCACCTCGACCTGGCGGGAGAGCCGAAGGTCGAGGAGCGCGAGGTGGTCAGTGAGACCATCGAGTCGGTGCGGTGCCGCTGGTGCAACGCCGTGGACCAGGTGGAACTCGTGGACAGGCCGGGCGCCGGCTCCTGACAGGGCCGGCCCCGCACAGTGATGGGGTGTGACGGATGGTGGAGACACAAGGCGGGGAGCCGGGCGACGGCGCCGCCGCCGAGGTCCTCGACCGTCCGCTGCCCGACGGTGTGCGGCGCCGGGTCGTGCACATCGTCTCGGAGGGGTTCGGCGGGCTGACCGTCGGTGAACTGCCCGCCCAGCTCAGGCAGTACGCGCGCTTCGCGCCGAACCGGCGGGCCAAGTTCGCGGGCAACGCGATGGCGGCCGCGCTGGAGACCGATCCGCTGTTCCGCCAGCGCATCGGGGAGAAGTTCAGAGAGGTCCAGCCGGAGCTGGCCGGCGCCCTCGACTCCGGTTCCCCGCCCCCGGCCGCGGACCCGCTCGATGTGGCGGCCGCGGCCTATGTGCTGCGCCCCACCGGCTGGGTCAAGCTGGTCACCGCGGCCGGCGAGGAGGCCCAGCGGGCGGACGCCGAGCGGGCCGACGAGGAGAGCCGCGCCGAGCTGGAGCGGCTGCGCGAGCAGCTCACAGCCGCCCGCGACCAGACGCGCGCCGACACCGAGCGGCTGCGCACCGAGCTGGAGTCCGCCAAGAAGGAAGCCGAATCGCTTCACCGCAAGCTGCGCGCGGCACTCAGTGACGTCAAGCGCGGCGAGGCGGCCCTGCGCAAGCTGCAGGCCGAGATGGACGCCGTACGCGCCGAGAGCCAGGCCCAGGTGTCCGCCGCCGAGAGCGAGTCCCGGCGGCTGAAGGCACGCCTGGGGGAGGCGGAGG
This sequence comes from Streptomyces sp. NPDC024687, assembly GCF_055559055.1. Classification (NCBI taxonomy): domain Bacteria; kingdom Bacillati; phylum Actinomycetota; class Actinomycetes; order Kitasatosporales; family Streptomycetaceae; genus Streptomyces; species Streptomyces sp. NPDC024687. Next base: position 964,427 of record NZ_JBVHLJ010000001.1, read on the forward strand.
CCGCTCTGGAGGCCACGCGCAGAGCGGCACGGGAGGGGCGCAGTGTCGAGGACATGCGCGTGCGTCTGCTTCTGGACACCGTTCTGGACGCGGCCCAGGGACTGCGCCGGGAACTGGCCCTGCCGCCGGTCTCCGTCCGGCCCGCCGAGACCGTCGATGCGGTGGAACCGGGCCGCATGACCCCGAAGGACATCGCCGCGCGGGCGCTGTCCGAGAACGACCCCGCGATCCTGGACCAGCTTCTCGCCCTGCCCCAGGCGCACTTGGTGGTCGACGGCTACAACGTCACCAAGACCGGCTATCCCCAGATGCCGCTGGAGAAGCAGCGTCTGAGGCTCCTCGGGCAGCTCTCGCAGCTCGCCGCGCAGACCGGGGCGGAGGTTACCTGTGTCTTCGACGGGGCCGAGCTCGCCGCGCCGGTGCTGCTCGCGCCGCCGCGCGGGGTGCGGGTGCTGTTCTCCAAGGCGGGCGTCACCGCCGACGAGTTGATCCGCCAGCTGGTGCGCGCCGAGCCGCCCGGGCGGCCGGTGATCGTCGCCTCCACCGACCGCGAGGTCGCCGACGGCATCGCCAAGGCGGGGGCCCGGCCGGTCGCTTCCGCGGTGCTCCTGAAGCGCCTGTCCTAAACATCAAAGTCCAGGCTGAATGACCGAATTGGCCGTATCGTCACGCAACGTAGTGTCAAGGCCGCCTCACTGCATGTGAGTTCTGTGCAAAGAATGCATGGCGTGACGAGATTTTGCTGCTGAGGATTTGAACTGATCACAGTAAGGTCACTAGGGTCTGCTCTCGAACCTCCGAGCGGGTGATCACTCAAAAGAAGGAGTTCACCTCCGTGGCGTCCCACCGTCGACCCAAGCAGCCGAGCCGTACGCGCGTGACCGTGCTCACGACCGCAGCCGCTGCCGCCGTGGCCCTCAGTGCCAATGCCGCCAACGCCGCGCCGAGCGAGAAGCCGAGCAAGGACGAGGTCAAGGCGAAGGTCGACGCCCTGTACGAGCAGGCCGAGCAGGCCACGGAAAAGCTCAACGGCGCCAAGGAGAAGCAGGAGAAGCTCCAGAAGGAGATCTCCACCATCCAGGACAACGTGGCCCGCGGCCAGGGCGACCTGAACGAACTGCGCGACTCCATAGGCCTCGCGGCCGCCGCGCAGTACCGCACCGGCACCATCGACTCCTCGCTCCAGCTCTTCCTGTCGTCGAACCCGGACGACTACCTGGACAAGGCGTCCACCGCGGACCAGCTCAGCTCCCAGCAGGTCGAGGCGCTGAAGAAGATCCAGGAGAAGCAGCGCGAGCTGGCCCAGGACCGCGCCGAGGCCTCCGAGAAGCTCAAGGACCTCGCGAGCACCCGCACCGAACTGGCCAAGCAGAAGAAGTCCGTTCAGGGCAAGCTCGCCGAGGCGCAGAAGCTCCTCAACTCGCTGACGGCCGCCGAGAAGGCCGCCCTCGCCGCCGCCGACGCCCGCGCCAGCCGCTCCGCGAGCGAGCGCGTGGACCTCGGAGACGCCCCCGCCTCCTCCGCCCGGGCCCAGGCGGCCTTCAACGCCGCCCAGACCCAGCTCGGCAAGCCGTACGTCTACGGCGCCACCGGCACCGCCTCCTACGACTGCTCTGGCCTGACCTCCTGGGCCTACGCGCAGGCCGGTATCACCATCCCGCGCACCTCGCAGGCCCAGGCCAACGCCGGCACGCGCATCTACAGCATGAGCGACCTCAAGGTCGGCGACCTGGTGATCTTCTACGGCGACCTGCACCACGTCGGCCTGTACGCGGGCAACGGACAGGTCATCCACGCCCCGCGCACCGGCACGGTCGTGCGCTACGAGTCGATCAACAACATGCCGTTCCAGTTCGGCGTGCGGATCTGAGCCCCGTACCTGCTCAAGATCACGACGACTCGCCGCCCGTTCGGGCGAATCACGATCACCACAACTGACTCCGCGCCCCGCCCATGACCTGCGTCTTGGGCGGGGCGTCACGTTGTGTGCCCGCGGAGGTCGTTGGATACGCCCCTGCCGCAGGGCTACTGTCGGCCGCGCTTCCCCTCATCGGGGAACGTCTGTGTCCGCCAGTGGAAGGAGCGCGGCTTCCCGTGGGGTTCCATCGCCGCCTTGTCCAGACGTCCGGGTTCAACCGGGGCGCCGGTGCCGCTCTGTGTGTGCTGTCCGCGGCGGCCGCCGCGCTCGGCGCCGTACCGGCCGCCGCCGCACCTTCCGAAGGCACCCGGGCCGAGGTGGACCGCCTCTACGAGCAGGCCGAGCAGGCCACCGAGGCCTACAACAAGGCCGACGAGCGTGCCGACGCGCTGCGCGAGGAGGTCAGCACCGCACAGGACGGGATCGCCCGCCAGCAGGAGCGCATCAACTCCATGCGGGAGGCGCTCGGTTCACTGGCCGGCGCCCAGTACCGCTCCGGCGGCCTGGACCCGTCCCTCGCGCTGTTGTTCTCCGACGACCCGGACGACTACCTCGACAAGGCGGCCGTCCTCGACCGGATCAACGCGCGCCAGGCGGGCGAACTCAAGGACCTCCAGGACGCCATGCGCGAACTCGCCCAGGAGCGCGGCGAGGCGGCCCGCAAGCTCGGCGAACTGGAGAAGAGCCGCAAGGCCGTCGCCTCCCACAAGCGGACCGTCGAGAGAAAGCTCGCCAGAGCGCGCGCGCTGCTGAACTCCCTGCCGTCCGACGAGCGCGCCGCCTACGACCGGGCCTCGCGCTCCGGCCGCTCCGGGATGCCCGACCTCTCGGGTGCCGCCGCGCCCTCGGGCCGGGCGGCCGCCGCCGTGGCCGCCGCGCAGTCCGCGATCGGCAAGCCGTACGTGTGGGGCGCCAACGGGCCGGGCGCCTTCGACTGTTCGGGCCTGATGCAGTGGTCGTACGCCCAGGCCGGGGTCTCCCTCCCGCGCACCTCGCAGGCCCAGCGCTACGCCGGCCGCCAGGTGCCGCTCTCCCAGGCGCAACCCGGCGATCTGGTCACCTACCGGGGCGATGCCAGCCATGTCGGCATGTACGTCGGCAACGGCCAGGTCGTCCACGCCCCGTACCCCGGCGCCCCGGTGCGCTACGACCCGGTGGGCATGATGCCGGGGGCGACGGTCACGCGCCCCTGACCGACGGCCGCCCTGCCCGTACGATCGGGAGACATGGCTGGTCGAAGGCGGGTGCCGAAACACGGTGTGGTGGTGCTGTGCCTGCTGCTCACCTCGCTGGTGGCCTGCGGCGGGCGGCCGACGGCCGGCGACACCGCCAGGGCCGACGTGCAGCGCGTCCTCGACCGGCGGGCGGCGGCCGTCCTCGACCGCGACAAGGCGGCGGTAGCCGAGACGGGTACCGCGAGTTGGTTCGAGGACGTCAGCGCCGTGCCCCTCGCCTCCTGGGCCTACAAGGTCACCGGCGTCCACCGCACCGGCGCCACGGCCACCGCCGACGCCGAACTCCGCTACCAGGTGCAGGGGTACGACCAGGCCCCCGTCACCGTCGCCCGCACCCTGGGCCTCTCCCTGGACGCGGCCGGCCAGTGGTACGTGAAGGACGAGAAGCCGGCGAGGAAGGCTCCGCAGCAGTTGTGGGACCAGGGCGAGGTGACCGTCGTCCGCGGACGGCACAGCATCGTCCTAGGCGTCGGCCAGTCCGGCGAGCGACTGCACTCCTTCGCGGACCTCGCCGACCACGCCGTACCCGCCGTGTCGGACGCCTGGGGCACCACGTGGTCCCGGCACGTCGTCGTGCTCGTACCGCGCTCCCTGCAGGGGATGGCGGGGCTGCTCGGCTCGCCGGCCTCCTCGTACCGCGGGATCGCGGCGGTCACCACCGGTGAGACGGGCGCCCCGGCGCAGGCGCCCGCGGACCGGATCATCGTCAACCCCGACGCGTACGGCCTGCTGGGCACCCTGGGCCGGCAGGTCGTGCTCACCCACGAGACCACTCATGTCGCCACCCGCGCCGACACCACCGCCGCGACACCGCTGTGGCTGTCGGAGGGGTATGCCGACTGGGTCGGCTACCGGGGCACCGGGAGCACCCCGGCCGAGGCCGCGCCGGAGCTGGAGGAGGCCGTGTCCGCGGGCCGGGTGCCCACGGCCCTGCCCTCCGACGCGGACTTCGGCTTCGACGGCAGCGCGTCCGGGCTCGCGATGTCCTACGAGGGCGGCTGGATGGCCTGCCGGATGATCGCGGACCGGTGGGGCGAGGCGAAGCTGGGCGAGTTCTACCGGGCCGTGGGCACGCACGAGAAGCGGCCGGGGGCGGTGGAGGAGGCCATGACGAAGGTGCTCGACACCGACCTGAAGACCTTCACCGCGGCGTGGCAGGAGTACCTGCGGGATCAGCTCGACTGACCCAACAACTCGACGGCCTCCGCCGGCCTTCAGGACGAGGTCGAGGTCTCGCGGGCCGGAGTCGTGGGCTGATCCGGTACCGGGGGTGGCGGGGTCCGTTTCGGGACCGTCGAGCGCCACAGGTCGCGCATTCCGATGACCGTGGCGAGGACCAGCAGGCCGTTGCGCACGAGCAGGAGGATGATGCCGCGCGGGGTGCTTCCCACGACGTCCGCGAACCAGATCGGGAACTCCAGGACCGTCACGAAGCACGCCGCCAGCACCAGGACGGCCGGCAGGCCCATCCGGCTCGCCCGGAAGCACAGACAGGCCGCCGCGAGGCCGACCAGCCACACCATGTACTGCGGGCTGATCACCCGGCTCGTGGTGGTGAACATCAGCACCGCCACCAGCGCCGCGTCGGCCGCCGTGTGCGCCTCGAACCGGGTGGCCGTCAGCCGCCACAGCAGCAGCAGCCCGAAGGCCATGCCGGTCAGCGCGAGCGCGGCCGTGCTGACGGCGGTCACCCAGGGGCCGAGGAACTCGACCGAGCCGTAGTTGAGCAGGACCGAGCCGTCCCAGCCGTGCCGGCGGGCGATGTGGAAGACCAGGGAGCCCAGCGACTCCACCTCGGTGCCGCGCTCCCGCTGGAAGGTCAGGAAGGCGAAGGCCCCGGGCATCGCCACGGCGAACAGCCCGGCCACCACGACCACCGTCCCCACCGCCGAGGCCCAGACACTGCGCCTGCGGATCCCGACGAGGATCAGCGCCGGCCACACCTTCAGCAGCGCCCCGAAGCCCACCAGCGCCCCCGCCACCTTCGGATGCCGGGCGGCCGCGAGGACCGCCGCGATGGCCACCGCGGTCACCATCACGTCGTAGCGGGAGTAGACGGTCGGGCCGAGCAGAGGTACGCCCGCCACCCACACCCAGGCTCCCCGCAGCTGCCGCCCGGGACGCCGGCCCGCGTACAGCAGCAGGAGGAGGGCGGCCAGGTCGGCGACGAAGGCGAGGACGAAGAAGGCCTGGGTGTACTCCAGGAAGGGCAGCAGCGCGGGGGAGAGGATCGCGAGGGCCGCGGCCGGCGGATACTGCCAGGTCACGTCGGACCGCGGGAACGTTCCGGTGCGCAGGACGTCGTACCAGCCCTGGTAGATGACCGACACGTCACTGGTGACGTCCGGGCCCGGGAAGACGTACACCTTGAAGACCCACAGCAGGAGCAGCAGCCTGGTCACGCCCCAGGTCAGCAGCAGCCACGTCAGGGACCGCCGTCCGGCCTTCGTCTCCACGTGATCCCCTGCCGTTCGCTCGCGCTCTTGAGGGGAACATGATGTCCCGCCCTCCTGTGAGGGTGCCATAAACGTGGCCGCGCCCGGCTGTGAGCAGCCGGTTCGGTAGTCTCGGCCGCGATGCACAAGACCCTGATCGTGACGAACGACTTCCCGCCCCGCCCCGGTGGCATCCAGGCGTTCCTGCACAACATGGCGCTGCGCCTCGACCCCGAGCGGCTGGTCGTCTACGCCTCCACCTGGAAGCGGAGCCGGGAGGGCGTCGAGGCGACCGCCGCCTTCGACGCCGAGCAGCCCTTCACCGTCGTACGGGATTCCACGACCATGCTGCTGCCGACGCCCGGGGCGACCCGGAAGGCGGTCGCGCTGCTGCGTGAGCACGGCTGTACGTCGGTGTGGTTCGGGGCGGCAGCGCCGCTCGGGCTGATGGCGCCGGCGCTCAGGAGGGCGGGGGCCCGGCGGCTGGTGGCCACGACCCACGGGCACGAGGCCGGGTGGGCCCAACTGCCCGCCGCGCGGCAGCTGCTCGGCCGTATCGGGGAGTCGACCGACACGATCACCTACCTCGGCGAGTACACGCGGTCCAGAATCGCCGCCGCGCTGACCCCGGCGGCCGCCGCACGGATGGTGCAGCTGCCGCCCGGGGTCGACGAGAAGACCTTCCACCCCGGGTCGGGCGGCGACGCCGTGCGGGCGCGGCTGGGGCTGACGGACCGGCCGGTGGTGGTGTGCGTGTCCCGGCTCGTGCCGCGCAAGGGGCAGGACACGCTGATCCTCGCCATGCCGCGGATCCTCGCGAAGGAGCCCGACGCCGTGCTGCTGATCGTCGGCGGCGGGCCGTACGAGAAGGACCTGCGCAGGCTCGCACACGAGACGGGGGTCGCCGCCTCCGTCCGCTTCACCGGAGCCGTGCCCTGGGCCGAGCTGCCCGCGCACTACGGCGCCGGGGACGTCTTCGCGATGCCCTGCCGGACCCGCCGGGGCGGACTCGACGTCGAGGGGCTCGGGATCGTCTACCTGGAGGCCTCCGCGACCGGCCTGCCCGTCGTCGCCGGGGACTCGGGCGGCGCCCCGGACGCCGTGCTCGACGGCGAGACCGGGTGGGTCGTGCGGGGCGGGTCGGCCGAGGAGACCGCCGAGCGGATCGTCGTCCTCCTCGGCGACGCGGAACTGCGGAGCCGCATGGGGGAGCGGGGACGGGAGTGGGTCGAGGAGAAGTGGCGGTGGGATTTGTTGGCGGAAAAGTTGAAGACGTTGGTATAGCCGGAGGCCGATAATCCGCCGATGCTGCGCGCATGACAGCAAAACTGATGCAGCGTCAGCTGACTAGACGTCAGATCCTTGGTATGGCCGCCCTCCAGACGGCGGCCACTCTCGGCTTCACCCGAGTCGGGCTCCAGTCGGCCCGTGCGGACGAGCCCGCCGCGGTCGAGTCCGCGCCCGCCATCGTCGTCGGCTCCGGCTACGGCGCCTCCGTCGCCGCCCTGCGCCTCGGCCAGGCCGGTATCCGCACCCTCGTCCTCGAGATGGGCCGGCTCTGGAACACCGCCGGCCCCGACGGCAACATCTTCTGCAACACCGCCAGTCCCGACCAGCGCTCCATGTGGTTCCGCTCCCGCACCGAGGCGCCGCTGGCCACCTTCCTGTGGCTGGACGTCGTCAACAAGGACGTCAACCCCTACCCCGGCGTCCTGGACCGGGTGCACTTCCCCAACATGTCCGTCTTCGTGGGCCGCGGGGTCGGCGGCGGCTCCCTGGTCAATGGCTCGATGGCGGTCACCCCGCTCCAGTCCTACTTCGCCGAGCAGTTCCCGGGCGTCGACACCGCCGAGATGTACGGCACGTACTTCCCGCGCGCCCGCGCCATGCTCGGCGTCAACACGATCGACCCGGCCTGGTTCGAGTCGACCGAGTGGTACCGGTTCAGCCGGGTCTCCCGCAAGCACGCCGGCAACACCGGCCTGAAGACCACCTTCGTGCCCAGCGTCTACGACTTCGGCTACATGCAGCGCGAGGCCGCCGGCACCGCCACCAAGTCGGCCCTCGGCCAGGAGGTCATCTACGGCAACAACCACGGCAAGAAGAGCCTCGACAAGACGTATCTGGCGTCCGCGCTCGGCACCGGCAACGTCACCATCCACACCATGGAGAAGGTCACCGGCATCAGCCGGGCGGGCGACGGCAGTTGGGTGCTGACCGCCGACCGGATCGACTACACCGGCGCGGTCGTCGAGACCAAGCAGTACGGCTGCACCTATCTGTTCCTCGGCGGCGGCAGCCTCGGCACGAGTGAACTCCTGCTCAGGTCACGGCAGTCGGGGACCCTCCCGGCGCTGGACGCGAGCGTCGGGGCCGGCTGGGGGCCCAACGGCAACACGATGCTCGGACGGGCCAACCACCTGTGGGACACCGTCGGCGCCAACCAGTCGACCATGCCGGTCATGGGCATCGACGACTGGGCCAACACCGACAACCCCGTCTTCGCCGAGATCGCGCCTTTACCCACGGGACTCGAGCACTGGGTCAGCCTCTATCTGGCGATCACCAAGAACCCACAGCGCGCCAGGTTCTCGTACGGCAGCGGGGGACTGGGCCTCGACTGGAGCAGCGCGCAGAGCTCGGTCTCCTCCGGCATGGCCAAGAAGCTCTTCGACCGGATCAACTCCGCCAACTCGACCATCTACCGGTACGACCTCTTCGGCTCCCCCAGCAGGGTCTTCGCCGACGACTTCACCTACCACCCGCTGGGCGGCTGCGTGCTGGGCAAGGCCACCGACAACTACGGCCGGGTGAAGGGCTATTCGAAGCTGTACGTCACCGACGGCTCGCTGATCCCCGGAAACATCGGGGTCAACCCGTTCGTCACCATCACCGCCCTCGCCGAACGCACGATGGCGCGGGTCCTCGTGGAGGACACCGCGCCATGACGCTTCGTCAGAGGACGTACTACTTCGCGTAGATCGCCTCGATCTCGTCCGCGAAGTCCTTCGCCACCACGTTCCGCTTGAGCTTCAGCGAGGGCGTGAGGTGGCCCGTCTCCTCCGCGAACTGGGAGGACAGAATGCGGAACTTCCGCACCGATTCCGCCTTCGACACCGCGGCGTTGCCGTCGTCGATCGCGGCCTGGATCGCCGCGTTCAGGTCCGCGTCCCCGGTCAGCGACGCCGCGGTGGAACCCGCCGGCTTGCCGTGCTCCTCGGCCCAACGGCCCAGGAACTCCTCGTCGATGGTGACCAGCGCGCCCACGAACGGCCGCCCGTCGCCCACCACCATGCACTCCGCGACCAGCGCGTGCGCCCGGATACGGTCCTCGATCACGGCCGGGGCGACGTTCTTGCCGCCCGCGGTGACGATGATCTCCTTCTTGCGGCCGGTGATCCTGAGATAGCCGTCCTCGTCGAGGGTGCCGATGTCACCGGTGTGGAACCAGCCGTCGGTCAGCGCCTCGGCGGTCGCGGCCTCGTTGTTCCAGTAGCCCTTGAACAGGTGCTCGCCGTGCAGCAGCACCTCGCCGTCGTCCGCGATCCGGATCACCGAACCCGGCAGCGGCTGCCCGACGGTGCCGATCTTCGTACGGTCCCAGGGGTTGAACGCGGTCGCGGCACAGGACTCGGTCAGGCCGTAGCCCTCCAGGACCGTGAAGCCGATACCGCGGAAGAAGTGCCCCAGGCGCTCGCCCAGCGGGGCGCCGCCGGAGATCGCGTACTCACCGCGACCGCCCAGCACGGCCCGCAGCTTGCTGTAGACGAGTTTGTCGAACGTCTTGTACTTGATCTTCAGACCGAGCGACGGGCCCGACGGGGTGTCCAGGGCCTTGCTGTAGGCGATCGCCGTGTCGGCGGCCTTGTCGAAGATCTTGCCCTTGCCGTCCGCCTGCGCCTTGGCGCGCGCCGAGTTGTAGACCTTCTCGAAGACGCGCGGGACGCCGAGGATCAGCGTCGGCCGGAAGGCCGCCAGTTCGTCGGTGAGCTGCTTGATGTCCGGGACCATGCCCAGTTTGATCGGCGCCATCATCGGTGCGATCTGCACCAGCCGGCCGAAGACGTGCGCGAGCGGCAGGAAGAGCAGGACCGAGCACTCGCCGGTGCGGAACAGCGGGCGCAGCCGCTCCACGATGTTGCCGCACTCCGCGAAGAAGCTGCGGTGGGTGAGCACACAGCCCTTGGGACGCCCCGTGGTGCCGGAGGTGTAGACGATGGTCGCCGGGTCGTCGGCCTTCGCCAGCGAACTGCGCTCCTCGACGGCCGCGTCGCTGATGTCCTTGCCGGCGCGGGCCAGCTCCTCGATCCCGCCGCCCTCGATCTGCCAGACGTGCTTGAGGGCAGGCAGCGAGTCGCGCACCGACTCGACGGCCGCGCTGTGACCGTCCAGCTCCACGACGCAGGCGGTCGCGCCCGAGTCGCCGAGGATCCACTGGATCTGCTCGGGCGAACTGGTCTCGTACACCGGCACGGTGATCGCGCCCGCACTCCAGATCGCGAAGTCCAGCAGCGTCCACTCGTAGCGGGTGCGGGACATCAGGGCGACCCGGTCGCCGGGCTGGACGCCGGAGGCGATGAGCCCCTTGGCGGTGGCGTGCACCTCGGCCAGGAAGGCCGTGGCCGTCACGTCCTGCCACTGACCGCCCACCTTGCGGGCGATGACGGCTACGTCGGGATGCTGCGCGGCGTTTCTCCGGACGATGTCGGTGAGATTGCCGTCCGCAGGGACCTCGTACAAAGCCGGAAGGCTGAACTCGCGCAAGACTGCTGCTCCTCATAGGGCGCCGGCGCCACGACGTTGTGTGATGCGACGGTCGGTCCAAGGCTCGGGCAGGTGCTCAGGGATTCGGTAGTTGAATGCTGAGCACGACTGGACTGCCCGGACGTTACCCGCCGGTATGGCTTCTTCGACAGGGGGTCCCGGCGAGATGTTCGCTGCGTCACACGGATTGGGGGTTCTTTTCGCGCACAGTAGTCCACCTACTTACCGACTGGCCAGTAACCGCAGGGCCGGACGCCACTGTTCACGTATGCCGCACAGGCTTACTCTTGATCGTCATGGCACCCACACCGGCCGGAAGCCGGAAGACACGCGTCCACGTGGTCAGTGATGTGCACGGCAACGCCCGTGACCTGGCCAGAGCCGGCGAAGGCGCCGACGCCCTGATCTGTCTCGGTGACCTGGTGCTGTTCCTGGACTACGCCGACCACTCGCGCGGCATCTTCCCCGACCTGTTTGGCGCGGAGAACGCGGACCGCATCGTGGAACTGCGCACCGCCCGCCGTTTCGAGGAGGCGCGCGAACTCGGGGCCCGGCTGTGGAGCGGGATCGGTGCCGACCGGGGCACGGTGATCGAGAAGGCGGTGCGCAAGCAGTACGCCGAGATGTTCGCCGCGTTCCCGACACCGACGTACGCGACCTACGGCAATGTCGACATGCCGCCTTTGTGGCGGGAGTTCGCGGGGCCCGGTACGACCGTGCTCGACGGCGAGCGGGTGGAGATCGGCGGCTGGACGTTCGGTTTCGTGGGCGGCGGTCTCAGGACCCCGATGCGGACGCCGTACGAGATCAGCGACGAGGAGTACGCGGCGAAGATCGAGGCGGTCGGCGAGGTGGACGTGCTGTGCACGCACATCCCGCCGGAGGTGCCGGAGCTGGTCTACGACACCGTCGCGCGGCGGTTCGAGCGGGGCAGCCGGGCACTGCTCGCCGCGATCCGCCGTACCCGCCCCCGGTACTCGCTGTTCGGCCATGTCCACCAGCCCCTGGTCCGGCGGATGCTGATCGGGGCGACCGAGTGTGTGAACGTGGGGCACTTCGCGGGGAGCGGGAAGCCGTGGGCGCTGGAATGGTGAGCCCGTCCGCGCGGTAGCCTTCACGCTGCACAGACGTGCGTACCACCCTTCCTCACCGGACCTTATCTGGAGGAGCCACGGCGATGGCGGAACACACCAGTTCGAGCATCACGATCGAAGCTGCGCCTGCCGACGTCATGGCGGTGATCGCGGACTTCGCCCGCTACCCGGACTGGACGGGCGAGGTGAAGCAGGCGGAGGTCCTGTCGACGGACGCGTCCGGCCGCGCCGAGCAGGTCCGGCTGGTCATGGACGCGGGCGCCATCAAGGACGACCAGGTCCTCGGCTACACGTGGACCGGCGAGAACGAGGTCTCCTGGACGCTGGTCAAGTCCCAGATGCTGCGGCAGCTGGACGGTTCGTACGTGCTGAAGCCGGCGGGTGCGGGTTCGACAGAGGTCACCTACCTGCTGACGGTCGACGTCAAGATCCCGATGCTCGGCATGATCAAGCGCAAGGCGGAGAAGGTCATCATCGACCGGGCGCTGGCGGGGCTGAAGAAGCGGGTGGAGTCCGAGCGGTAGGGCCGTCTTTCGGGTGCGGGTCCGTCGTGGCTGGTCGCGCCCACGCGGCGGGGCCGCACATTGCTACAGCCCCGCGCCCCTGAAAACGGTGCGCGACCAGCCCCCGCCGGGCCGCAGCCGCAAGACTGCCCCGCCGGACTGAACCGTCGCGTCCGTTACGGTTCACCCCTATGCGCACCATCCTGATCACCGGCCCCGGCGGCAGCGGTCGTACGACGGTCGCCGCCGCCACCGCCCTGCGCGCCGCAGGCGACGGCACCCGCACCCTGGTGCTGAGTGCCGACCGCACCGACACCCTCGGCGCGATCCTCGGCGTGCCCACCGGCCCGACCCCGGCCCAGGTCACCCCCACCCTCACCGCGTGGCGCCCTGACGCCACCGCCGGTTTCCGGGACGATCTGGCCGCCTTCCAGGACCGTGCCTCCCACGTGCTCGACCTGCTCGGCGCCTCCCGGCTCGACCCCGAGGAGGTCACCCCGCTGCCCGGCGCCGAGGAGCTCACCCTCCTGCGCGCCCTGCGTGACGCGGCCCTGTCCGAGCGGCACGACCTGCTCGTCGTGGACCTGCCGCCCACCCCGCAGGCCCTCGCCCTCCTCTCCCTCCCCGAGGAACTGCGCCGTTACCTGCGCCGACTCCTCCCCGCCGAGCGCCAGGCGGCCGCCGGTCTGCGGCCCGTCCTCGGACGGCTCGCCGGCATTCCCATGCCCTCGGAGTGGCTGTACGAGACCGCCGCCCGCTGGGACACGGAACTCGGCGCGGTCGAGGCCGTCCTCGCCGACCGGCGGGCCGTGGTGCGGCTCGTCGCCGAACCCGGCCCCGCCGGCGCCGACGCGGTCCGCGCCGCGAGCCTCGCCCTCGCCCTGCGCGGCCTGCGCCCCGACACCCTGGTCGCCAACCGCGTCGTACCGGAGGACTGGTCCCCGGGACTCGTCGCCCAGCAGCGCAAGGCCCTGGAGGAGTGGCAGGAGTCGTACGACGTCCAGGTCGTCCCGCATCTGGGCCACGACCCCCGCGGCGACGACGACCTCACCGCCCTCGGCGTCCCCGTGGTCAACGACACGACCTCCACGGTCGAGTGGCCCGTCGCCGACCACCTCGCCGAGGACGGCGTGCTGGTGTGGCACCTCCCGCTGCCCGGCGCCCTGCGCGACGAGCTGGACCTGATCCGGCGCGGCGACGAACTCCTCATCAGGGCGGGGCAGTTCCGCCGGATCGTCCCGCTGCCCTCGGCCCTGCGCCGCTGCACGGTCGCCGGCGCCGCCCTGCGCGAGGGCGAGCTGCGGATCCGGTTCGCCCCGGACCCGGATCTGTGGCCCCGCACCCCGTGAACCACGTACGCCCATTCGGGTAACGTCGTAGGGACGAACCGTAGTCAGGAGTCCGTCATGAGCGAAGAGCTCCCCCCGTCCGGCGCCGAGGAGAACGAGGCCGTGGACGAGGTACGGGCGACCGACGCCGACGCATGGGCGACGGCGGTCGCGGAGGACCTCGCGGCGGAGAAGGTCCGCCGCCGCACCCAGTACGGCCCGCCCCCGGGCTCGGCCGCCGAAGAGCTGCGCAAACTCGTCGACAACGTCGCCGAGAAGCTGTCCGGCCTCCAGTCCCCGCTCCTCGGGGGCATCGCCGGGCCGGCCGCCCAGCAGGTGGTCAAGCAGGTCGTCCAGCAGGCCAAGGCCGCGGTCGAGCCGGTCATCGAGCGCAACCCGGACGTCTTCGACCACCTCGCGGCCGCCGGTGGCGAACTCCTCGCCGCCTACCGCTCCGCGGTCCAGGCGCAGGAGCAGCGCTGGAGCCGCCGCGACGAGACCCTGCGCGACCGGGGCGAGGAACCGGGCCCCGGCGAGCGCATCGATTTGGACTGAAACCCCCTGACGGCAGGGCCTCGGGTACGGTTGGCCGTAGCGGGGCTCGACCGAAACTGAGGGATTCATGGGACTCACCATCGGCGTCGATATCGGCGGCACGAAGATCGCGGCCGGTGTGGTCGACGAGGAAGGCAACATCCTCTCGACGCACACGGTGCCGACCCCGGGCACGCCGGAGGGCATCGTGGACGCCATCGCCTCGGCGGTGGAGGGCGCGCACGCCGGTCACGAGATCGTCGGCGTGGGCATCGGGGCCGCCGGATACGTCAACCGGCAGCGCTCCACGGTCTACTTCGCACCGAACATCGACTGGCGCCAGGAACCGCTGAAGGAGAAGGTCGAGGCCCGCGTGGGCCTCCCGGTGGTCGTGGAGAACGACGCCAACGCGGCCGCCTGGGGCGAGTACAAGTTCGGTGCCGGCAAGGGCCACCGCAACGTCATCTGCATCACGCTCGGCACCGGCCTCGGCGGCGGCATCATCATCGGCAACAAGCTGCGCCGCGGCCACTTCGGCGTGGCGGCCGAGTTCGGGCACATCCGCATGGTCCCGGACGGTCTGCTGTGCGGCTGCGGCTCGCAGGGCTGCTGGGAGCAGTACGCGTCGGGGCGGGCACTGGTGAGGTACGCCAAGCAACGCGCCAACGCCACCCCGGAGAACGCCGAGATCCTCCTGGGCCTCGGCGACGGCAGCCCCGACGGCATCGAGGGCAAGCACATCTCCATGGCCGCCCGTCAGGGCGACCCGGTCGCCGTCGACTCCTACCGCGAGCTCGCCCGCTGGGCCGGCGCGGGCCTCGCGGACCTGGCCTCCCTCTTCGACCCGTCCGCCTTCATCGTCGGCGGCGGCCTCTCCGACGAGGGCGAACTGGTCCTGGACCCGATCCGCAAGTCCTACAAGCGCTGGCTGGTGGGCGGCAACTGGCGCCCGGTGGCGGACGTCATCGCCGCCCAACTGGGCAACAAGGCGGGCCTGGTGGGCGCGGCGGACCTGGCGCGAGAGCCCGACCCGGTCATGTAAGGGGTGACTTCTCCTCTTCAGGGGCTCCTCCTCAGGGGCGTGGGGCGCGATCCCCACGCCCCTTCTCCTTGGGCGTAAATTGATCCACATGGTTCTGGTCAAGGTCCTGAGCTACAACATCCGCTCGATGCGAGACGACACAGACGCGCTGGCCCGGGTCATCCAGGCCTGCGAACCAGATCTCGTCCTGATCCAGGAAGCCCCCCGCTTCTTCCGCTGGCGCAAGAAGCTGGCAAGGCTGGCGTCGGCCGCGGGACTGGTCGTGCTCACCGGCGGCGGCACGGCGGCGGGCCCCGCGATCCTCTGCAACCTGCGGGCGACGGTCGAACGGACGGAAGACGTCCTCCTCCCGCTCACCCCCGGTGAGCACCGACGGGGCTTCGCCACCGCCGTCGTGCGAATCGGCGGCGCCCGGCTCGGCGTGCTGAGCTGTCACCTGTCACTGCAGAGGGACGAGCGCTACGACCAGGCGGGCATGCTCCTCGACCGCCTCGCCGGCATGGGCGTGGAGCACGCCGTGGCCGGCGGCGACCTCAACGAACGCCCCACCGGCCCCGCCTTCACCCGCATCGCGGACAGCCTTCAGGACTGCTGGGCGAGCAGTCCCACCGGCGCCGAACACACCTGGACCCGCACCGAACCCCAGCGGCGCATCGACGCGATCTTCGCCACCAAGGGCATCGAGGTGGTCGGCTGCGGAGTCCCCGTGGACCTGCCCGGCATCACGGAGACAGACCTGAGGGCGGCCACCGACCATCTTCCGGTCCTGGCCACCCTCAACATCCCCGTGAGCTGAAGCTGAGCCGAGCCGACCTAGACGACGGCACCCCGGCCGGGATTCTCGTCGTCCTCGTCGTCCGCCCGCATCCGCGTCACCAGCGTGGCGAAGCCGCCCAGGAAGCCGCCGATCCCCACCGTGGCCAGCCACCACGTCATCTCCCAGCCGAGCAGCACCGCGACCAGCAGCAGAAGCGGCCCGCCGAGCACGCCCAGCCAGGCGAACTTGGCGGTGGTGTCGGCGGCGGGCAGCGGCGGCGGCTCCGGCGGCACGAAGTGCCCCTCGTCGTCGTCCTCGAAGTCGTCCTCGGACGGCTCCGGCGCGCTGTAGTCACGCGGCCCGACGCCGGGCGCGAAGGAGACGGAACCGCCCAGCGGCTTCGCCGGCTTCTCGTCCTGCTTCGGTGCGTCCTTCTTGGGTGAGTCCGCCTTCGGCGCGTCCTTCTCCGGCTGGGTCCGCGTGGCCGTCGGCTCGTCGTTCGTCTCGGTCTCGAGCAGCGCGAGATCCTCGACCGACTTGAACGGCTTCGTGCCCGGCGGGTCCTTGGGCTCTTCGCCGTACCCGGCGACGATGGCCGCCCACGCGGCCTCCTCGTCGAACGGGACGCCCTGCTCCTCGGGCTCGGGGCCCTCGCGGTCCTCGCGATCGGAGTCGTGCTCAGCCACGGGCGGCCGTCCCTTCACTGCCGATGCCGGTGGTGTGCCGGCCGATGAACGCGAGGCTCTCGTCGAAAATCCGCTCCGCGTCATGGTCCAACGTCGCCACGTGGTAGCTCTGTTCCAGCACGATCTCAGTTACGTCCGTCGACGACACCCGGCTCAGCACCCGCGCCGAGTCGGCCGCCGGCACCACATGGTCCTGGGCGCTGCGCAGCACCAGCAGCGGCTGGGTGACCTGCGGCAGCTCGCCGTCGACCTGGCGGAAGAAGGTCCGCAGGGAGTGGGCCGCGTGCAGCGGCACCTTGTCGTACCCCAGCTCGACGCTGCCCTCCTTCTTGATGTCGCTGGCGATCCCGGGCGCCGTGCGCACGAAATGCCGGGCCACCGGAAGGGCGTAGGGCGCGAGGCCGTGCATGCGGTTCGCCGGGTTGACGACGATGACGCCGCTCACCGCGTCCCCGTGCTTGGCGGCCAGCCTGAGGGCCAGGGTGCCGCCCATGGACAGACCGGCCACGAACACGGAGGTGCAGCGCTCGGTGAGGGCACGCAGCTCGCGGTCCACCTCGGCGTACCAGTCCTGCCAGCCGGTGAGCGCCATGTCCTGCCAGCGGGTGCCGTGACCGGGCAGCAGCGGCAGGGAGACCGTCAGACCGCGGTCGGCGAGGTACTGGGCCCAGGGCCGCAGCGACTGGGGGGAACCGGTGAAGCCGTGGCAGAGAAGGACACCGGCCTCCCCGCCCTCATGGCGGAACGGCTCGGCTCCGGGGAGGACCGGCACCTAGGTCTCCTGTTCATGAAAGAAGCGTGAGCAAGTCCAGGTGAGGTTCACCGTACGCGACCGCACTGACACCGACCAGGGCCGTCGGTCTCTTTGACAGGCCTCCGGGTTAAGGTCTGAACGACGAACACAGGAGGCACTCGGTTGTTGTACGGCACGATGAAGGTCGCCATCGGTGGGCCGCTGAAGGTTGCCTTCAGGCCCTGGGTGGAGGGCCTGGAGAACATTCCCGCCGAGGGGCCGGCCATCCTGGCGAGCAACCACCTGTCGTTCTCCGACTCGTTCTTCCTGCCCGCGGTCCTCGACCGCAAGGTCACCTTCATCGCGAAGGCCGAGTACTTCACCACGCCCGGAGTGAAGGGTCGCCTCACGGCCGCCTTCTTCAAGGGCGTCGGACAGCTGCCGGTGGACCGCTCCGGCGCGCGCGGCGCGGGCGAGGCGGCCATCAAGAGCGGCCTCGACGTGCTGGAGCGCGGTGAGCTGTTCGGCATCTATCCGGAGGGCACCCGCTCGCCCGACGGGCGCCTGTACCGGGGCAAGCCCGGCGGCCTCGCGCGCGTGGCGCTCGCCTCCGGCGCCCCGGTCATCCCGGTCGCCATGATCGACACGGAGAAGATCCAGCCGCCCGGCAAGGTCATGCCCAAGCTGATGCGGCCGGGCATCCGCATCGGCGAGCCGCTGGACTTCAGCCGCTACCAGGGCATGGAGCACGACCGCTTCGTGCTCCGCGCGGTGACCGACGAGGTCATGTACGAGATCATGAAGCTCTCCGGCCAGGAGTACGTCGACATCTACGCGACCGCCGCCAAGCGCCGGATCTCGGACGCGGCGAAGGCCGCCAAGGCCGCTGTCGCGAAGGCCGACAAGGACAAGCCCTAGGATCCTGGGACACGCAGTCCGGGCCGGGGGTGGGGGAGATGGCCAAACAAGTACGCGTCATGCGCATGTCGGTCGAGCAGCCGCTGTGGCGTGCGCTGACCGGGTACCGGGTGCTCACCATGCTGTACGCGGTCGGCCTCTTCGCCACGCAGTACGACGAGTACGACCGGCCCGGCATCGCTATCACCTACTACGTCGTCCTGTGCGTCTGGACGCTCGCCACGCTGCCCCGCGTCCAGAACGCGGCCGCCTGCACCAAGCGTTTCCTCGCCGTCGACCTCGCGATCGCGCTCACCGGGATCGTGCTGACCCCGCTGGTCGTCAACGACCACCACATCGACAGCGGCGGGCCCACCCTGCCGTCGATATGGACCGCCGGTTCCGTCCTCGCCTTCGCCATCAAGGGCGGCTGGCGCTGGGCCGCACTCGCCTCCACGCCGGTCGCCGCCGCCAACCTCATCGAGCGCGGCCAGCCGGCCCGCGACACCGTCCACAACGTGATCCTCGTCTGGGTCGCCTCCATCGCCATCGGCTACGTCGTCGAGGTCGCCCGTGCCTCCGAGCGCACCCTCGCCCGCGCCCTGGAGATCGAGGCGGCGACCCGGGAGCGCGAGCGGCTGGCCCGGGACATCCACGACAGCGTCCTGCAGGTGCTCGCCATGGTGCAGCGCCGGGGCGCGGTCATGGGCGGCGAGGCGGCCGAGCTGGGCCGGATGGCCGGCGAGCAGGAGGTGGCGCTGCGCACCCTGGTCTCCGGCGGGCTGACGTCCGTCTCCCGGGTCTCGCGGGACGCGGCCCAGGGGGCCGTCGTCCACGTCGTCGACGACGTGGACGACGACGGACCGGACGACGGTCCGCTCGACCTGCGCGCGCTGCTCGCCCCGTACGCCTCGGCGAAGGTCTCCCTCGTCGAGCCCGGCGCCCCCGTCCCGCTGCCCCCGCCCGCCGCGCGCGAGCTGGCGGCGGCCGTGGGGGCCGCCCTGGACAACGTGCACCGGCACGCCGGTGAGCACGCGCGTGCGTGGATCCTCGTCGAGGACGAACCCGACGAGGTGATCGTGACCGTACGGGACGACGGACCCGGCATCCCCGAAGGACGGCTCGCGCAGGCCGAGGGGGAGGGGCGGCTCGGGGTGGCCCTGTCGATCCGGGGCCGGCTGCGTGACCTCGGCGGCAGCGCCGAGTTGATCTCACCTCCGGGGCAGGGCACGGAGGTCGAGCTGAAAGTACCGAAGGTCTCACGGGGGAAGGCAGGACTGCGATGAGCGACAAAGGTCCGATCAGGGTCATGGTGGTCGACGACCACCCCATGTGGCGCGACGCGGTCGCCCGCGACCTGGCCGAGTCCGGCCTCGACGTGGTCGCGACGGCGGGCGACGGCGACCAGGCCGTACGCCGGGCCAAGGCGGTGGACCCCGACGTGCTGGTGCTCGACCTGAACCTGCCGGTGAAGCCCGGCGTCCAGGTCTGCAAGGAGCTCGTCGGCCACAACCCGGCCCTGCGCGTCCTCGTGCTGTCGGCGAGCGGCGAGCACGCGGATGTCCTGGAGGCCGTGAAGTCGGGCGCGACCGGCTATCTGCTGAAGTCGGCGTCGACCGAGGAACTCCTGGACGCGGTCCGCCGCACGGCCGTCGGCGACCCTGTCTTCACACCCGGCCTCGCGGGCCTTGTCCTCGGCGAGTACCGGCGCCTGGCCACCGACCCCGCGCCCACCACGGACCCTGACCAGCCCAGAGCCCCGCAACTCACCGAGCGGGAGACCGAGGTGCTCAGGCTGGTCGCCAAGGGCCTGAGCTACAAGCAGATCGCCGAACGTCTGGTCATCTCCCACCGCACGGTCCAGAACCACGTCCAGAACACCCTCGGCAAGCTGCAACTCCACAACAGGGTCGAGCTCGTCCGATACGCCATTGAACGAGGCCTCGACGACGAGTGAGACGGGCGTCACACTGACCCTTCGTCAGGCACCTGCGGCGAAGGGATCTGTCCATGCGCGTCGGAGTACTGACCGGAGGCGGCGACTGCCCCGGCCTCAACGCCGTCATCCGGGCCATCGTCCGCAAGGGCGTTCAGAAGTACGGCTATGACTTCACCGGCTTCCGGGACGGCTGGCGGGGTCCACTGGAGGACGCCACCGTGCGTCTCGACATCCCGGCCGTGCGCGGCATCCTGCCCCGCGGCGGCACCATCCTCGGCTCCTCCCGCACCAACCCGTTGAAGCGGGAGGACGGCATCCGCCGGATCCAGGAGAACCTGGCCGCGCGGGAGATCGAGGCGCTCATCGCCATCGGTGGCGAGGACACCCTGGGCGTGGCCGCCCAGCTCTCCGACCACCACGGCGTGCCCTGTGTCGGCGTACCGAAGACCATCGACAACGACCTCTCCGCCACCGACTACACCTTCGGCTTCGACACCGCGGTCGGCATCGCCACCGAGGCCATCGACCGGCTGCACACCACCGCCGAGTCCCATATGCGCGTCCTGGTCTGCGAGGTGATGGGCCGCCACGCCGGCTGGATAGCCCTGCACTCCGGCCTCGCGGGCGGCGCCAACGTCATCCTCATCCCCGAGCAGCGCTTCGACATCGACCAGGTGTGCGCCTGGATCACCTCCCGCTTCAGGGCGTCGTACGCCCCGATCGTGGTCGTCGCCGAGGGTGCCATGCCGAAGGACGGCGACGCGGTCCTCAAGGACGAGTCGCTCGACTCCTTCGGACACGTGCGGCTGTCCGGGGTCGGCGAGTGGCTGGCCAAGCAGATCGAGAAGCGCACCGGCAAGGAAGCCCGCACGACCGTCCTCGGGCACATCCAGCGCGGCGGCACCCCCAGCGCCTTCGACCGCTGGCTCGCCACCCGCTTCGGTCTGCACGCCATCGACGCCGTCCGCGAGGGCGACTTCGGCAAGATGGTCGCCCTGCACGGAACGGACATCGTGCGCGTGCCGATCGCGGAGGCGACGGCGAAGCTGAAGACGGTCGACCCGAAGCTGTACGAGGAGGTGGGGGTGTTCTTCGGCTGACGCCGGCCGGCTCACACGGTCGTGCGGCGCAGCTGCCTCACCAACTCCCGTACGACGACGGCGCCGTTCAGGGTCAGGACCGACTCCGGGTGGAACTGGACGCCCGCGAAGCCGGGGCCGCGCAGGGCGTGCACCTCTCCGTTGGCCGCCCGGCTGATCTCGATCTCGTGCGCGGCCAGTTCGGTCGCCGTCTCGTCGTCGCAGTGCGCCACGAAGCTGTTGTAGAAGCCCACGGTCTCGGGCCGCCCGAACAGATCGACCGTTGTCTGCGCGCCCTGGTACGGCACTTCCTTCCGTACGATCTCCAGGCCCAGCTCGGCCGCGATCAGCTCGTGTCCGAGGCAGACGCCGAGGACGCCGTGCCGGTGCTGCCTGATCACCTCGGTGGTCAGGCCCCGCAGGAACCGCATCTTCGGGTCGTCCAGGTCGGAGGGGTCACCAGGACCGGGGCCCAGCACGACCGGTCCCTCGTGCGCGAGCACCGCCTCCCGGAGCCCTTCCTCGTCGTACCGGCGGACGGTGACGTCCAGCCCGCTCGACCGCAGGACGTGCGCGAGCATCGCCGTGAAGGTGTCCTCGCCGTCGACGACCAGGGCGTGCCCGGTGAGCTCGTCGAGGGGCTCCTGCATCCGCAGCCAGAACGGCGCCAGCGAGGTGCGTCGCCCGTCGAGCGCGGCACGCACGCGTGGGTCGTCGGCGAGACTCACGCGCGCGTGCTCCGCACGGGGCCGGGACGGTCGTACGCCGAGAGCAGCCAGTACCCCCGCCGCCTTCGCGTGGGTCTCCGCGACCTCGCTCGCCGGGTCCGAACCGCGCACGAGGGTCGCGCCGACGGGGACCCTGAGGCGGCCGTCGGCGGAGATGTCCGCGGTGCGGATGAGGATGGGGGAGTCCAGGGTCTGCGCCCCACCGGAGTCGCGGCCGAGCAGGGCCAGCGCCCCGGCGTAGTAGCCGCGCCCGCCGACCTCGTGCCGCTCGATGACCCGGCAGGCGTTCTGCACCGGGGAACCGGTGACGGTGGCCGCGAACATGGTCTCCCTCAGGACCTCCCGCACGTCCAGCGAGGACTTCCCGCGCAGTTCGTACTCGGTGTGCGCGAGGTGGGACATCTCCTTCAGCCGGGGCCCGATGACGACCCCGCCCATGTCACCGACCGTGCACATCATCTTGAGCTCCTCGTCGACGACCATCGACAGCTCCTCGATCTCCTTGCCGTCGGCGAGGAAGCCGAGCAGGTGCTCGGGAGTGGGGCCCTCGGCGGGATAGCGGTACGTCCCGCTGATCGGGTTCATGACGACGGTCCCGCCGCTCATCCGGACGTGCACCTCGGGGCTCGCGCCGACCAGGGTGCGCTCGCCGGTGTGGACGACGAAGGTCCAGTACGCGCCCCGCTCGTCCACCAGGAGCCGCCGGAACAGCGCGAGGGCGTCCGCGCGGGAGAAGCCCGGGATCTCGCCCTCGTACGTCCGCCGGATCACGAAGTTGGCGCCCTCGCCGCGCCCGATCTCCTCGTGCAGGACACGCCCGACGATCTCGGCGTATTCCTCGTCGGGGACGTCGAAGCCGCCGTTCTCGACCCGGACGTCGTGCGCGGGGAGCTGCTCGAGGGCCTCCCGCAGGGACAGCGAGTGGGTCTCGTCGGGCGTCAGCACCGCGAGCGGGGTCCCGTCGTGCCGTACGTCGAAGCCGCGCTCGCGGATCTGGCGGAAGGGGATGAGCGCGAGCCCCTCGTCGGGGAGGTCGGCGAGACGGTCGTAGGTGCTGACGGGGCCGAGGAGCAGTTCTACCGTGCTCTCGTCGTGGCCGGGGGTGCGGCGGCGGAGCAGGGCGAAGGGGCGGTCGTCGTCCAGGAGGTGTGTCAGGTCCATGGTTCCTCAACTCTCGATGACTCGATGTCGGTGAGGAACGACCCGGAAAACACCGAAGGCCGCCCCTCGGGCGGCCTTCGCGAAGTCTTGCGTACGCGCAGTCAGTGGGCCGCCGGATGAGCGGTCCACCACCAGTTCTGGGTCGAGTGCGCGAACATGCGAGGCACCCTATCCCATGTCCGGCCCTTGTACCCCGTGTCTCATTTCCTGGGCACGGCTCGGGAGCCACGACACGACCCCGTAATGTTGAGGTCGTGACCGTGAACGCTAAGACCAGCGCCAGCGCTGGCAACACCTGGCGAGACCTGCCCGCGGCGCAGCAGCCCGAGTACCCCGACACCGAGGCTCTGCGCGCAGTGATCGCGGACCTCGCGTCGTATCCGCCGCTCGTCTTCGCGGGCGAGTGCGACCAGCTGCGCGCCCGGTTGGCGGCCGTCGCCAAGGGAGAGGCGTTCCTCCTCCAGGGCGGCGACTGCGCCGAGGCCTTCGACGCCGTGTCCGCGGACCACATCCGCAACAAGCTCAAGACGCTGCTCCAGATGGGCGCCGTGCTGACCTACGCCGCCTCGGTGCCGGTCGTGAAGGTCGGCCGCATCGCCGGCCAGTACTCCAAGCCGCGCTCCAAGGGCACCGAGACCCGCGACGGCGTGACGCTGCCGACCTACCGGGGCGACTCCGTCAACGGCTTCGAGTTCAACGAGAAGGCCCGCATCCCGGACCCCGAGCGCCTGAAGCGGATGTACAACGCGTCCGCGTCCACGCTCAACCTGGTGCGCGCCTTCACCACCGGCGGCTACGCCGACCTGCGCCAGGTGCACGCCTGGAACCAGGACTTCGTGAAGTCGTCCCCCTCCGGCCAGCGCTACGAGCAGCTGGCCCGGGAGATCGACCAGGCGCTGAACTTCATGCGGGCCTGCGGGACCGACCCGGAGGAGTTCAAGACCGTCGAGTTCTACTCCTCGCACGAGGCGCTGCTGCTCGACTACGAGTCGGCGCTCACCCGCGTCGACTCCCGCACCGGGCGGCTGTACGACGTTTCCGCGCACATGGTGTGGATCGGTGAGCGCACCCGGCAGCTGGACGGCGCGCACATCGAGTTCGCCTCCCAGATCCGCAACCCGATCGGCATCAAGCTCGGCCCGACGACCACGGCCGAGGAGGCGCTGCAGTACATCGAGCGCCTGGACCCCGACCGTGAGCCCGGCCGGCTGACCTTCATCGTCCGCATGGGCGCCGACAAGGTCCGCGACAAGCTGCCCGAGCTGGTCGAGAAGGTCACCGCCTCCGGCGCGACCGTCGCCTGGATCACCGACCCGATGCACGGCAACACCTACGAGGCGGCCTCCGGCCACAAGACCCGCCGCTTCGACGACGTGCTCGACGAGGTCAAGGGCTTCTTCGAGGTCCACAAGGGCCTCGGCACCCACCCGGGCGGCATCCACGTCGAGCTCACCGGCGACGACGTCACCGAGTGCGTGGGCGGCGGCGACGAGATCTTCGTCGACGATCTGCACCAGCGCTACGAGACGGCCTGCGACCCGCGGCTCAACCGCAGCCAGTCGCTCGACCTGGCGTTCCTCGTCGCGGAGATGTACAGGGACCAGTGACGGGTTCGCCTGTTACCGGGACATGAAGTGGGGCGCGGATCACATACGATCCGCGCCCCACTCCACTTTTGCGGTTCCTGAGCGCCGGGTAAGGTTAGGTTAGCCTTATCGATCTCGGCAGGAGGTGAGTCCGCGTGTACGTCTGCAACTGCTTCGGCGTGACCGAAGCGCAGGTTCAGCAGCACGCGGACAGCGGCGCCTGTACACCCCGCCAGATCGCCTCCGCCTGCAAGGCCGGGACGGACTGCGGATCCTGTGTACGTCGGATCCAGGCGATCCTCGGCCGCGGCGCGTTCCCCCGCCGTGAGCCGGCCGACCCGGGCAAGCAGGTCCTGACCGGAGTCGAGGAACTGGAAGAGGCGGCCTAGCTCTCCGGCTCAGCTCTCGGGCCCAGCTCTCCGGACTAGCTCTCGGGCTGCTCGATCAGCTGGGCGATGTACAGCGCCTCACCGAGCTTCTCCAGCAGCTCCAGCTGCGTGTCGAGATAGTCGATGTGGTGCTCCTCGTCCGCGAGGATCGACTCGAAGATGTTCGCCGAGGTGATGTCCCCCTTGGCGCGCATCACCTCGATACCGCGCTTGAGCCGGTCGATCGCCTCGACCTCGACCTGCCGGTCGGCCTCGAACATCTCCTTGACGGTCTGCCCCACGCGCACATGGAACAGCCGCTGGTAGTTCGGCAGCCCCTCCAGGAAGAGGATGCGGTCGGTGAGGATCTCGGCGTGCTTCATCTCGTCGAACGACTCGTGCCGCGTGTACTTCGCGAGCTTCGTCCAGCCGAAGTTCTCCTGCATCTTCGCGTGCAGGAAGTACTGGTTGATCGCGGTGAGCTCGCCCGTGAGCTGCTCGTTGAGGAATTCGATGACCTCGGGGTCGCCCTGCATCGCAGAGGCTCCTTCCAACCGTGGGGAACAGGCAGGCTGCGCCGCATCCTTGCACCGGCGAAGAAGATCGTCCAGTAAGTCTTCACTTAGTAAGTAAGGGCATGCTTAGTCCGATTTGGGATGTGTTGAGTGGGGGTTGGTCGGGTGCATCGCCTCGGGTCTGTCAGGATGGAAGGCATGGGTCAGCCGGTGGAGCGGGAGAGTGGAGAAGCGGCGCACTCCGAGCTTCCGCCGGGGCAGCGACTGCAGCGCGGCTGGCCCGTCACGCACTACGGCCCGGTCCCCAAGTTCCGGCCCGAGCGCTGGGAGTTCCGGGTCTTCGGCGCCACCGCGGACGACGAGAAGCACTGCTGGAACCACGAGGAGTTCACGGCTCTGCCGCACACCACCGTCGTGGGCGATCTGCACTGTGTGACGAAGTTCAGCATGCTCGGCGCCGAGTGGGGCGGCATCCCCGCCCGCACCCTCCTGGAGATCGCCCCGCCCGCGCCGACGGTCACCCATGTGATGGTGTGGGCCGAGTACGGCTTCAGCTCCAACCTGCGGCTCGCGGACTTCGCGTCCGACCGCGCGATCTTCGCCACCCACAAGGACGGGGAGCTGCTGACCGCGGAGCACGGGTTCCCGCTCCGCCTGGTCGTCCCCCATCTGTACGCCTGGAAGGGGCCCAAATGGGTCCGTGGCGTGGAGTACATGACCGCCGACCGGCGCGGCTTCTGGGAGGAGCGCGGCTACCACAACGTCGGCGACCCCTGGAAGGAACAGCGGTACTCGTACCAGGAGGAGCCGGGGGACGGTCCCGAGCTCTGACGCTTCCGGGGCTCAGTGACCGTGGTGCTGGTGGACCACGGCGTGCCCCTTGCCGAGGCCGATCATCCACTTGTTGACCGGCACGGTGACGACGAACGCGATGGCCAGCGAGATCGCCAGCGACACCCAGAACAGCGGGTCGGCGAGTTCCGCGTCCATGGCGTTCGGCCACAGGGCGATCACGCCGTTGTCGATCAGCTCCATCACGGCGATGGACAGGGTGTCGGCGGCCAGTGCGACGCGAAGCGCGGCCCTGAAGCCCATGCCGGCCTTCAGGACCCCGCGCAGGGTGAGCGAGTAGCCGAAGAAGAAGGCCAGGGCGATCGCCAGTACGGTGGTCGCCAGGTTGCCCCAGCCCAGCGCGGTCCCGACGACCATGCCGAGCACCTCACCGATGGTGCAGCCGGTGAGGCAGTGGAGGGTGGCCTGGACTGCGACGGCCCAACCCTGTGTCCGGTGCTGCATGAGTGCCCCCATGTCAGGTGACGGTTTCTGTGTCCAGTAGGTAGGAACCGCATACCCCCTGGGGGTATTCCCGACTCCCTGCCGGTTGTCCGTCCCGGAGTTTCTTCAGTCGCTCCACGTCCGCCGCGTGGCCTTCCTTGCCGCCGGGTGTCTCGATGATCAGGGGGACGCCCTCGGTGGCGGGGTGGGTCATCAGGGCGCGGAACGGGTCCTCGCCGATGTGGCCGGAGCCGATGTTCTCGTGGCGGTCCTTGTGGGCGCCGACCACGTCCCTGGAGTCGTTGGCGTGGATCAGCTTCAGGCGGCCCTCGCCGACCGTGTCCACCAGGAGGTCGAGCGTCTGGTGCATGCCGGACGGGCCGGTGAGGTCGTGGCCGGCGGCGAAGATGTGGCAGGTGTCCAGGCAGACGCCGAGTTTCGGATGGGCGTCCAGGGCCTCGAAATAGGGCCCGAAGTCCCAGGTCCGGGAGCAGAGCGAGGAGCCCTGGCCGGCCGTCGACTCCAGGAGCAGATACGGGTCGTCGTCGTGGGTCAGCTCGTCGAGGAGCGGAAGCAGGTACTCGCGCACCTGCTTCAGGGCCACGGAGCGGTCGCGGCCGCCGGTCGCGCTGCCGGTGTGCACGACCACCCCCAGCGCGCCGATCTCGCGTCCGCGTCGGAGGGAGTGCCGCAGTGAGTCGACCGACCTCTCCACGGTCGCCTCGGTGTGCGAGCCGAAGTTGATCAGGTACGGGGCGTGGACGTACGCCGGTATCGCCTTTTCCGTACAGACCTCACGGAACGCCTCGTCCTGGCGCGGGTTGCCGACGGGGGTGGCCCAGCCGCGTGGATTGGCGACGAAGACCTGCACGGTCTCGGCATCGAGGTCCTGGGCGTACGACAGGCCCACCGAGTGAAGGCCACCGGCCACGGGGACGTGGCCGCCGACGGGGTTGCGCTGTGTTGTCACCGATCCAGGGTGCCATTGCCTGCGGCGCTCGGGCCGGTGGGGTGGGGTGGGGTGCCTCTTGCCTCGGGTGGCTGCGGGTCCGTGGGGGCTGGGCGCGCAGTTCCCCGCGCCCCTGGGTGGGTGTGGCGCGGGCGGCCTCGCCCGTGGCCGTGTGAGGCAAGGAGTGGCGCCCGCGCGGAGCGTTCGTCAGCGGATGG
Source organism: Streptomyces sp. NPDC024687 (assembly GCF_055559055.1). Lineage (NCBI taxonomy): Bacteria > Bacillati > Actinomycetota > Actinomycetes > Kitasatosporales > Streptomycetaceae > Streptomyces > Streptomyces sp. NPDC024687. Next base: position 992,171 of record NZ_JBVHLJ010000001.1, read on the forward strand.
TGATCGTGATCGTCGAACCCTTGGGGGCCGTGTCCCCGCCGTCCACCGACTGCTTCTTCACCGTGTCGCCGAAGAGGCCCAGCAGGCCGCGGTCCTCCTCGACCTGGAAGCCCGCCGCCTCCAGTTCCGACTTGGCGTCGTCCACGCTGTCGCCCGTGACATCCGGGACCTCGACCATCTCCGGGCCCTTGGAGATCGTCAGCGTGACGGTGTCGCCGTCGGCCGCCTCGCTGCCGGCGTCCGGGGTCTGCCGGGCGACCTGGCCCGCGTCGTCGTCGGAGTTGACCCGCGCGGTGGCGACCTTGACCTTCAGGCCGGCCTCCGCCAGATCGGCCTTGGCGTCCGCCAGGTCCTCGCCGGTGACGTCCGGGACGTCGACCGGGGCGCCCTTGCTGACGGTGAACGCGATCGCCGAGCCCGCGCGCAGCGTGGTGCCGCCCTCGGGGTCGGTGCCGATCACGAACCCCTTGGGGACGTCGTCGCTGAACTCCCGGGTCACCATGCCCGGTTGGAGTCCTTCGGTCTTCAGCCGGGTTCTCGCCCTGCCGAGTTCGTAGCCGTCCACGTCGGGCACCTTCACCGTCTGCGGGCCCTTGGAGAGGGTGATCGAAACGGAGTCGTGGTTCCGTATCCGGGTGCCGATCTCCGGGTCCGTGCTGATGACGGTGCCGCGCTTGACGGTGTCGCTGTAGGCGTAGGTGACCTTGCCGGTCTCCAGACCGGCCTCGTCCAGCCGGTCCCGGGCCTGTGCCTCGGTCTTCGCCAGGAGGGCCGGGACCTGTGTGAACTGGCCGGAGTTGATGTACCAGACGCCCGCCCCGAGCCCGAGGGCCAGCAGGACCGCGGCGACGATCAGGAGCGAGCCGCGTCGGGAACCGCCCGAGGAGCGGCCACGCCGGGACGGCGGGAGCGGGGGACTCTCCAGCACGCTGGTGCGGTGGTATACCGGCTCGGGTTCGTCCTCGTTGACCGGCAGCAGACGCGGCACCGTCAGGGCGCGCGGGATCACGCTCGTGCTGTTCTCGGCGCCGGCGTACTCCACCGACAGCGCCTGCGGCGGCACCGCGTCCAGCTGGTCGGCGCTCAGCCGGCCATACGCCTCGCGGGTCATCGCGAGCAGTGCCACGGCGTCGTACGGACGCAGGTCCGGGGTGCGGGCGGTGGCCGACGCGACCAGTTCGTCCAGTTCGTAGGGCAGCCCCGGGACCACGGCCGAGGGGGGCGGGACGTCCTCGTGGAGGTGCTTGTAGAGGACTATGGCGGGGGAGTCGCCGTCGTGCGGCTGGCTGCCGGTCAGCATCTCGTACAGCACGACACCGCACGCGTACACGTCGACGCGGGCGTCCGCGGCGCCCGGCTGCTCGATCTGCTCGGGTGAGAGATAGGACACGGTACCGAGGACGGCTCCGGTGCTGCTCGTCACCGTGTTGACCGACCGCACGAGACCGAAGTCGGCGACCTTGACCCGGCCGTCGTCCCCTATCAGGACGTTCTCCGGCTTCATGTCCCGGTGCACGAAACCGGCGCGGTGCGCGGCGCCGAGCGCGGCGAGCACCGGCTCCAGGATGTCCAGGGCGGCGCGCGGCTGCAGGGCCCCGCGCTCGCGCAGCACGTCACGCAGGGTGCAGCCGGCGACGTACTCCATGGCGAGATAGACGTACGACCCGTCGGTGCCCTGGTCGAAGACCTGCACCACGTTGGGGTGGGCGAGCCGGGCGACGGACTTGGCCTCCCGGATGAACCGCTCGACGAAGGTCCCGTCCGCCGCGAGCGCGGGGTGCATCACCTTGAGCGCGAGCACGCGGTCCAGGCGGGTGTCCAGGGCCCGGTAGACCGTGGCCATCCCGCCGACCGCGATCCGCGCGTCCACGCGATAGCGGCCGTCGAGCACCTGCCCGACCAGCGGGTCCTGAAGGGTCGTATCCACGCAGGCGAGTGTACGAGCCGCCGCTGACAGTCGATTCGGTTCGACCCGATCGGGGCGGTACTGCAGCCGAGCTGTGACGAGGATCGCACGTGGGGGACGCGCGCCTCTCGAGGCAGGTGCACCGGACGCATTCAGCCCTGGGCGCGACTCACTGAAAAGCCGGCCGCTCCGGATCCAACGCCGCCAGGCCCTCCGCAGGAGACGACGCCTGCGCGAAGTGCCGCCGGGGAATCCGCCCTGCCCGCCGCGCCAGCCGCCCCGCCTCCACCGCGTGCCGCATCGCATGCGCCATCAGCTCGGGCTCCTGCGCCCGCGTCACCGCCGAGGCGAGCATCACACCCGCGCACCCCAGTTCCATCGCCAGGGCCGCGTCCGACGCGGTGCCCGCCCCCGCGTCCAGGATCACCGGCACACGCGCGTGCTCGACGATCAGCTGGAAGTTGTGCGGATTCCGGATGCCGAGGCCGGAGCCGATCGGTGAGCCCAGCGGCATGATCGCCGCGCAGCCCGCGTCCTCCAGCTTGCGGGCCAGTACAGGGTCGTCGTTCGTGTACGGCAGTACCGTGAAGCCGTCGTCGACCAGCGTCTCCGCCGCGTCCAGCAGCTCTATGGGGTCCGGCAGCAGGGTGCGCTCGTCGGCGATGACCTCCAGCTTGACCAGGTCCGTGCCGAGCGCCTCGCGCGCGAGGCGGGCCGTCAGGACGGCCTCCCCGGCGGTGAAACAGCCCGCCGTGTTCGGGAGCACCCGGATGCCGAGCTTCTCCAGCACGGACAGCACCGAGCCGTGCACCGAGGGGTTCACCCGCCGCATCGCGACCGTCGTCAGCTCCGTGCCGGAGGCGACCAGCGCCCGTTCCAGCACCTCCAGGCTGGGCACGCCACCCGTGCCCATGATCAGCCGCGACGAGAAGGACGTACCGCCGATGACAAAGGGATCGTCGGCCATGGGTCAGCCTCCTTGGACGGCGGTGAGGACTTCCACGCGGTCTCCCTCGGTGAGGGGCGTCGAGGGCCACTGCGTGCGCGGGACGACGGTCTCGTTGAGCGCGGCGGCCACCCCGGAGGGCGCCGGCGTCAGCGCCCGTACGACGGTGTCGAGAGCCGTGCCGGGAGCGAACTCCCGCGGCTCTCCGTTGACAGAGATGTTCATACCGGCTGCTCCAGGAGCTCCGTGGCGGCGAAGCGCCTCGGGGTGAACGGGCGTGCCACGTCGGGGAGCTCACCGGTCGTCAGGACGTGCACCATGGCGTCCCCGGTGACCGGCGTGAGCAGCACGCCATTGCGGTAGTGCCCGGTGGCCAGCAGGAGGCCGGGCAGTTCCGTCGGACCGAGCAGCGGGGCGTTGTCCGGCGACCCCGGGCGCAGTCCCGCGCGGGTCTCTGTGAGCGGCAGTTCGGTGATGCCGGGGACGAGTTCGTGGGCGTCCCGCAGCAGCTCGTACACCCCGCCCGCGGTCACCGTCGTGTCCCAGCCCAGTTCCTCGCTGGTCGCGCCGATCACCAGCTCGCCGTTCTCCCGCGGCACCAGATAGACCTGGCTGCCGCGCACGACGGCCCGCACGGTACGGCTCAGGAAGGGCGCGTAGCGCGGAGGAACGGTCAGCCGGAGCACCTGGCCCTTGACGGGCCGTACCGGGGGCAGGACGTCCGCGGGGATCCCTTCGAGGCGGCCGCTGAGGCTTCCGGCGGCGAGTACCACCTGACCCCCGCCCAGCTCGTCGCCGTCAGTCGTGGTGACCCCCGCGGCCCGGTCCCCCGCGACACGGAGGCCCTTGGCCCACGCGCGGTGGAAGACGACACCTGCCTGCTCGCACGCGGCCAGCAACGCGCGCGTGAGGCGGCGCGGATCGATCTGGTGGTCGCCGTCCACCCGCAGCCCGCCCCGCACCCCCGGCGCGAGCATCGGCTCCAGCCGTCGGCACTCCCGGCCGGACATCCACTCCGACTCCAGCCCCGACTGCCGCTGGAGCGCGTGCAGTTCGCGGAGGTGGGCGCGGTCGTCGGCGTCCAGGGCGACGGCGAGCGTGCCGCACCGGCGGTAACCGAGATCCTGTCCGGTCAGTTCGGTGAGCTCGGCCGCGAAGGCGGGATAGCGCTGGGCGGAGGCGAGGTTCAGGCCCAGCAGGGTCTGCTCGCCGTAGTGCAGTTCGGTGACCGCGGCCAGCATCCCGGCGGCCACCTGGGCGGCCCCGCCGCCCGGTTCGGGGTCCACGACGGCCGTGGTGAGACCGCGCTGCGCGGCCCGCCAGGCCGTGACCAGGCCGATGATGCCGCCCCCGACGACGAGGACGTCTGACGTACGTGAGGACATGGGCGTCCAGCCCCTCCCTTCGCCGGCATGACCCGGATCAGGTTCGTACGGTCGGAGGCCGCCAGCCTCCCTCTCAGCCCGGTGCGTCCGGGCTCCCGCGAGTGCTCTACGTTGGCCACCCTAGCCCGTGCCCGTGTGCCGCTGTAAGGGAGCCTCGCGCCATGCCCCGCTCGCTCGACGGTCTCGTCCTCGCCCCGGTGGCCGATCAGGCACCGGGTCAGGTGGGGACGCGGACCCGGTTCACCTACCACGAGAAGGACGGGGAGATCTGGGCCGAGTACGCGGGCGGCGACGTCGTACGCGGCCATCTCGTCGGCACGCGCGCGGGGGACCGTCTCGACTTCCGGTACGTCCAGCTCAAGCCTGACGGGACGACATCCTCCGGGCACTGTGTCTCGACGGTCGTGGAGCTTCCCGACGGCCGGGTGCGGCTGGAGGAGACATGGGAGTGGGAGTCGCAGCCGGGCAGCGGGACGAGCGTTGTGGAGCAGGTCACGGAGCACGACTCCTGACTGACTGATTGTCAGGTGACTATGGTGATCAAATGAGCGAGCAGATGCAGGCGCAGGCGCAGCGGCGGGTGGTCGTGGTCGGCGCGGGCATGGCCGGGGTGCAGACCGCGGTCGCCCTGCGTGAACAGGGCTTCACGGGAACCGTCACGCTGATCGGCGCGGAGCCCCATCAGCCGTACGACCGTCCGCCGCTCTCCAAGGCCGTGCTGCTGGGCAAGGCCGAGGGATCCGCCTTCGACGTGGACTTCGAGGCCCTCGGCATCGAACTGCAGCTCGGCCGCGAGGCACTGGGCGTGCGCCCCGACGTGCACGAGCTGGACACCGAGGCCGGGCCCTGCCCGTACGACGTCCTGGTCATCGCCACCGGCGCCGAACCGATCCGGCTGCCCGGCGCGGAGGGCGTGCCCGGCGTGCATCTGCTGCGCACCCTGGACGACGCCGAGCGGCTGCGCCCTGTGCTCGCCTTGCAGCACGACATCGTGGTCGTCGGCGCGGGCTGGATCGGCGCCGAGTTCGCCACCGCCGCGCGTGAGTCGGGCTGCGCGGTGACGGTCGTGGAAGCCGCCGACCGGCCCCTCGCGGGCGCGCTGCCCGCCGAGGTGGCCGCGCCGATGGCCTCCTGGTACGCCGACGCCGGGGCCGTTCTGCGGACGAACGCGCGCGTGGAGCGCATCGAGCCGGGCGCGGTCGTCCTGGACGACGGTTCCCGGGTGGCCGCGGGGGCTGTGGTGGTCGGTATCGGCGCCCGGCCCGCCACGGCCTGGCTCGCCGGTTCCGGCATCGAGCTGGGCGCCCACCGCGAGGTCCTCGCCGACGACCGGCTGCGCACCTCCGCGCCGGACGTCTACGCGGTCGGCGACTGCGCCTCCTTCCCCTCGGCGAGGTACGGCGAGCGCCTGCTGGTCCACCACTGGGACAACGCCCTCCAGGGCCCCCGCACGGTGGCCGCCGACATCCTGGGCGAGACCCCCACGGTCTACGACCCGGTCCCGTACTTCTGGTCCGAGCAGTTCGGCCGCTTCGTCCAGTACGCCGGCCACCACGCGTCCGCCGACACGACGCTGTGGCGCGGCGAGCCGTCCGGTCCCGCCTGGACGGTGTGCTGGCTGCGCGAGAACCGCCTGGTGGCCCTCCTGGCGGTGGGCCGGCCCCGCGACCTGGCCCAGGGCCGCCGCCTGATCGAGGCGGGCACGGAGATGGACCCGGAACTCCTGGCAGACCCGGCGAGACCGCTCAAGGCGGCGACAGCCTAGGCGGCCCGGACCCGGCGATTCCGGAGCGGCGAAGGCGTGGGCGGCCCGGTCCGGCCACGGAGCTCGGCGATCGCGCCGGCGGGGTCGCCAAGGTGAAGGCCTCCGGCAAGGGCGACGAGTCCGCCACCGGCGACCACAGCGGAGGCGGGCAAGGCCCTTCCGTCGCGGCGGCGCGGTCGGGTGACGCTTGACGCGCCTGACCTGCTGGCAGCCACGCTTCCGGCCGTCTGGGCAGGGTGTCGCGCGACGGGTCGCGGTCGGCGGATTGCGGTGGCGGGTCGTTCGGCGGCGCGGCCTGGTGGTGTCTGATGCCCCTGACCTACCGGCGGCCACGCTTGGGCTTTCCGGGCGAGGCGCCGCGCAATCGGACGCCACCCGCGGTCACAGTGGCGCATCGGCCGGCGGCGTGGTCCGGCGGCGCGGTCCGGTACTGCTCGATGCCCCTGACCTGCTGACGGCCTCTCTTTCGGCCCCCGGGGCCACCCTGACCGAACGCGGCGATCAGCCCTTCCGTCGCCCCGTCGGAGGTGCCCCGGCTTCCGACTGTCAGTGCGGGATGGCACGCTTGATCCCGTGACCGAGATTGACGCAAAGATCGATGCTCTCGTCCCCGCCTGGCTCACCCTCCCCGACATCGCAGAGATGCTCGATGTCGAGGTGACGCGTGTGCGGCAGCTGGTCAAGGAGGGCCAGCTCATCGCCGTACGCCGTGGTGAGAACCGCGCGCTGCACGTGCCCGCCGCCTTCATCGACGTGGCCGAGCAGAAGGTCGTCAAGGGCCTGACCGGGACCCTGACGCTCCTGAGGGACGACGGCTTCACCGACGAAGAGATGCTGGAGTGGCTCTTCACGCCCGACGACAGCCTGCCCGGCACCCCCGCGCAGGCCCTGAGCGAGAATCGCGGCACGGAGGTGAAGCGCCGGGCCCAGGCGCTCGCCGTCTGATCCGAACCACACCGGCATACGGGCCGTGCCCACCGAGGCCACGGCCACGGTCCGGCACGGCCCGTACGCCACCGAACCCGGGGGAGACACACGCATGCCCGACACCGCCCGCACCCAGCTCGCCGACGCCCGTGTCTACCTGTGCACGGACGCCCGCAGGCGCCAGGGCGACCTCGCCGAGTTCCTCGACGCGGTCCTGGCCGGCGGTGTCGACATCGTGCAGCTGCGGGACAAGGGCATGGAGGCGGCCGAGGAACTGGAGCATCTGCGGGTGTTCGCCGACGCCTGCGCGCGGCACGGCAAGCTTCTCGCGGTCAACGACCGGGCCGACGTCGCCCACGCGGCCGGTGCCGACGTACTGCACCTGGGCCAAGGCGACCTGCCCGTCACCGCCGCCCGCGCGATCCTCGGCGACGACATCCTCATAGGCCGCTCCACCCACGCCGAGCCGGAGGCCGCCGCGGCTGCAGTGCAGGACGGCGTGGACTACTTCTGCACCGGCCCCTGCTGGCCGACCCCCACCAAGCCGGGCCGGCCCGCCCCCGGCCTCGATTTGGTCCGCCACACCGCCGCCCTCGGCACCGACCGCCCCTGGTTCGCCATCGGGGGCATCGACCTCGGCAACCTCGACGAGGTCCTGGAGGCCGGCGCCCGCCGGGTCGTGGTCGTCCGGGCAATCACCGAGGCGGACGATCCGGGCGCGGCCGCCGCGGAGTTCGCGAAGCGGTTGCGCGACACGCGATGACGGGCCGGTGCCGACCGGGGAGACCGGTCGCATGATCGGCCCGGTGTCCGAAGGATGGACAACAAGTCGACAAAACGGGCAAATTTCCCTGATCTGGTTGGGTGACCGCTGCCCCCTGGCTAACCTGCCGGTATGGCCCTAGGAACCGCATCCACCAGGACTGACCGCGCACGCACCGTGCGCGACATGCTCGCCGCGGGAAAGACGACGTACTCCTTCGAGTTCTCGGCGCCGAAGACCCCCAAAGGCGAGCGGAACCTGTGGAGCGCGCTCAGGAGGGTCGAGGCGGTCGCCCCGGACTTCGTCTCCGTCACCTACGGCGCCGGCGGCTCCACCCGCGCGGGCACCGTCAAGGAGACCCAGCAGATCGTCGCGGACACCACCCTGACCCCGGTCGCCCACCTCACCGCGGTCAACCACTCCATCGCGGAACTGCGCAACATCATCGGCCAGTACGCCGACGCCGGGATCCGCAACATGCTGGCCGTGCGCGGCGACCCGCCCGGCGACCCGATGGCCGAGTGGGTGGCGCATCCCCAGGGCCTGACCTACGCCGCCGAACTCGTCCGGCTCATCAAGGAGTCGGGCGACTTCTGTGTCGGTGTCGCCGCCTTCCCGGAGATGCACCCGCGCTCCGCCGACTGGGGCACCGACGTCGCGCGCTTCGTGGACAAGTGCCGTGCCGGCGCCGACTACGCCATCACCCAGATGTTCTTCCAGCCGGAGTCCTATCTGCGGCTGCGTGACCGAGTCGACGCGGCGGGCTGCGCGACCCCCGTCATCCCGGAGATCATGCCCGTGACCAGCGTCCGGATGCTGGAGCGGCTACCACAGCTCAGTAACGCGATCATCCCCTCCGTCCTGAAAGAGCGGATCCTCACAGCAAAGGACGATCCGGCCGCTGTACGCTCAATCGGAATCGAGTTCGCCACGGAGTTCTGCGCGCGGCTGCTGTCCGAGGGAGTGCCCGGACTGCACTTCATCACGCTCAACAACTCCACGGCCTCGCTGGAAATCTACGAAAACCTGGGTCTGCACCATCCACCGCAGGCCTAGACCGGCCGCACGGACATACGACACACTGCGTAGCGGTCACTGGGAGAGGGGCGTACATGGGCTGGACGGTCCTCTACATCGCGTTCGGATTCGTCGCGCTGTGGCTGCTCGGCGAGGTGCTGCTGCAGTACAAGGCGCGACTGCGCTGGCGGCTGCTCGCCTTCGTCGGCTTCCTCGGCGTGGTCCTCGGCGTGCTGATCCCGTCGGTGATCGTCATCGGCCTGGGCGCGATCGCCTTCGCGGTCGGCCAGACCTACGTCACCCTGTCCTTCCGCCGCGGCTTCGAGCAGGGCTGGGCGGTCAACCCCCCGGCCGCACTGGGCGGTCTGACCGGTGGCAAGAAGAGCCGCCGGGAGCGCGGCGGCGAGGAGCCCGACCTTGAGGGCTCCGACCTGGCGACGGGTGGCGCGGCCTACCTCGACGAGACCGGGTACGACCAGGGCCGGCCGGCCAACACCGCCGGCTTCGGCCAGGACGACGACTACGACCGCGACGACGTCTTCACGCCCGCACGTTCCGCCGCGCCCACGGCCGCCGAGACCACCTCGGTCTACGAGCCGCAGCCGCTGCCCGACGACACCGGCTCCTACGGCGTGTACAACGACTCCGCCTACGCCGGTGACCAGTCCTACGCGTCCACGGGCCAGACCCAGGACCAGTACGCGACGGCCGCCGCCGACCAGAGCTACGGCTACGACGGCTACACCGGCTACGACCAGCAGCAGTACGGCTACGACCAGGCCGGACAGCAGCAGTACGCCGCCTACTCCGACCCGTACATCGGCACCCAGACCTATGGCGCGGGCTCGTACGACAGCTCCTACGGTGGCCAGCAGCAGTTCGTCCAACAGGGCTACGACCAGTACGCCGGGACGTACGGCGGCGAGACCCCGGCCGGCGGGGTGTGGGTGCCGCAGCAGCGCACCGACGAGTCCTACGGCGGTGAACTCCCGCAGGAGCAGGGGTACTACCAGGACGACAGCGGCCAGGGGCAGCACAACCAGGGCCAGGGGTTCGACGAGCAGTACCGCTTCTGACGCGGGGCGGCCCGCGTCACTGGGAGCCGCGGAACTCCGGCCCCTCCACGATCAGTCCGGCCACCAGCGCACCCGACATCCCCGCGTGGGCGAGGCCGCCGCCGGGATGCGACCAGCCGCCTGCCGTGAACAGGCCAGGTATCGCCGTGCTGTTGGACGGATGCAGGATGCCGTCGCCGCCGGCCAGCGAGGGCGGGGGAACGGCGCCGCCCTCGGCCCCTGTCTCCCGCTCGGTGTGCACCGGCGTCCGCACCTCGCGCCACAGGATCCGCTCGCGCAGGCCCGGAATCGCCCGCTCGGCGGCGGCGACCATCCGGTCCGCGAAGGTCTCGACGACCCCCGGTGTGGCCCAGTCGTATCCCCGGCCGCAGGGCACGGTCGCCGTCAGCACGACGGATTCGTGGTCCGCGTCGGGGCGCAGCGCGGGGTCGGCCGGCCGGTCGATCCGGACCGTGGGGTCGGGCATCTCCCCGTGCGCGAACAGGTCCAACTCGCCCTCCGGATCGGGGCCGTACACCACCGTGCGGTGCGCGGCGTCCGGTTCGCGCGCGCCGCGCAGAGCCAGACACACCACGAACCGGCCCGGGTGCAGGTCCTCGGCGCCGGGAAGGACGCCCTCGCCGCCGTAGAGCTCGCGACCCGGTACGAGCGCGCGCAGCCGCCAGGGTCCGGTGCCGACGACGGTGTCCGCGTCCTCGACCGTCCCGTCGGCGAACTCCACCCCGACCGCGCGACCGTCCTTCTCCAGGACGCCCGTCACCTCGGCGCCGAAGCGGAACTCGACCTTGCGCTGGACGCACCGCTCGTACACCGCACGCGCCAACTCCCTCACGCCGCCCCGGACATACCAGGTCCCGAAGGCGTGCTCCATGTACGGCAGGACGGCCGCGCTCGCCGGAGCGGAACCGGGGTCGACGCCGTACGCGAGCGCGTGGCCGTACAGCAGCGCCGCGAGGCGGGGGTCCCGGAGCTCCCAGGCGCCGATCTGGGCCAGGGTGCAGGCCCGTCGGGTGCGCAGCAGCCGCTTGTGCGGCACCGCGGGGTAGGGCTCGCGCTGCAGCACCTGCCAGTTGGGCCACAGGGGCTCCTCCAGGAGTGGCCTGCGGGTGCGGTCCCAGGCCTCGCGGGCCCGGATGAGGAAGTCGCCCCAGCGTGCACCCGCGCCCGCGCCGAGGGCCTCGTCCAGTGCGGTGACCACTCCCGCGCGCGAGGCGTTCGGCAGGGACACCTCGGTGCCGTCTGTGAAGACGTGCCGTGACGACGGGTCGACCTGGACCAGCTCGACGACCGACTCCAGCGGCTCTTTGCCGGTCTTGATGAACAGATCGCGGTAGACAGCGGGAAGGGTGAGCAGCCCGGGCCCGGTGTCGAACCCGAACCCGTCCCGCTCGAACCGGCGCACCGCCCCGCCGTACGTCTCCGTACGCTCGTACACCGCCACCCGGTGGCCCGCGACGGCCAGCCGGGCAGCGGCCGCCATCGCGCCCATCCCGGCGCCGATCACCGCAATCCGTGCCATGCCTGCGACTTTATCGGCCGCCACTGACACCCCACGGCCGCGGGCCGCGGTTACGGGCAGGTCGGACCGCCTCGTCACGCGACAGTCGGCCGTTCCGCGGGCCACGCCCCACCGGGCGACCGACCAGGACCTTGCCCGCCTCGGCGCAGGTGCGCAGACCGGGTCGGGGGACGGGAGGCACGGTTCTGCGGATGGTGCGGGCTGGGTCGGGGAGGCCCGGTCGCGGCGCATTCCGTCGGCCGGGGCCGCTCTGCGCGTGGTGCACCCTGTCGGCGCACCCCTTGCCCGTGGGGCTCGGCCACCAGCGCCGCTTCAATCGTTTCGCCGGCCGAGGGCGTCAGTCCGGTGGTCGGTTCCGCATGCCGCGTGGTGGTCGGCCCAGTGGTGCCCCAGTGCGTGTGAGGAAGGCGGAAGGCGGGGTCGTTTCGCCTGCCGAAGGTATCGGCCCGGTGGCCGGTCCCGTGGGCCGCGCGGGTGGTCGGCACAGCGGTGGTACTCGCGGCAGGCAGAAGGCGGGTCGTTCCGGCCGTCTACGGCGTCAGGCCGGTGGGCGGTCCTGCTGGGTCGCGAGGCGTCGCTCCTCCCGTCGCTGGGCCCTGCGGCGGCGGAATCTCCGGATGCGGGAGATCAGGAAGAACAGCACCACCAGTCCGGTCGTCAGCAGGACGCCCGCGATGATCGCCGCCGCCTCCGGGTGGAACATCGCGAAGGCGACGATGCCACCGACGCCCAGATCCTCCGCCAGGCTCAGGACGATGTTGCTGAAGGGCTCCGGGGAGGTGTTCACCGCCATGCGGGTGCCCGCCTTGACCGTGTGGCTCGCCAGCGCCGTCGAACCGCCCACCAGGCCCGCGACCACGTCGTTGAGCGAACCGCTCTGCCCCGCGAGCAACGCCCCGACCCAGGCGCCGGCGACCGGCCGCACCACGGTGTGTACGGAGTCCCACGCCGAGTCGACGTACGGGATCTTGTCCGCCACCGCCTCGCACAGGAACAACACGCCGGCCACGACGAGGACTTCGGGGCGCTGAAGGGTCTCGGGGACGTCGTCGCTCAGCCCCGTCGCGCCGAACACGCCGAGCAGCAGCACCACCGCGTACGCGTTGACGCCGCTGGCCCAGCCGCTGGTGAACACCAAGGGGAGTACGGACACGGACGCGATCGTAACCAGTCGGCCACGAGCCGTCCTGGGGGTGAGCGCTCAGGACTGAGTATCCGTACTTAGGGGCGGAGATGAGTACGCGCGCGGATGGGCCTCGACCTGTGTGAACGACAGAGTGGAGGCACGGCGAAGGGGAACGGCTCCGGCACCGGCGACACGGGGCGCCGGAACGGAGCCGCCCCGGACCCGCTCCTTCCGTCGGCCGAGGTCGGCGGGAGCGAGGCACGGGGGAACCCGGAAAGCGGGGGAACGACCGAACGGGGGCCCAACGGGGGGACGGGGGATCGGGGGAGTACGGGGGGCAAGGGAAGGCGCCGGTTCGAGGTGGCCCGCGGGGGACGCGGCCACAGCGGACCGGCGCTTTCGCATGTCAGCCCGGTGTCATCCCCTGCGCCCGCTCACCCGCCCCTGCAACAGCCGCGACAGCGCCGCGTGCACGTCGTCCAGGGAGCGCTCGGACTGGAAGGACTGCCAGTCCAGGGCGGCCACCAGGACCATGCCGACCAGGGCGGAGGCGGTCAGCGAGACGTCGATCTCGTCGCTGAACTCGCCGTTCTCCACGCCCTCGCGCAGCACGTCCTCCACGACCGCCACGGCCTGCTGACGGACCACCATGAGCGTGGACTGCCAGGTCCGGTTGGTGCGCCACAGCTCGGCCACGTACAGCTGGGTGAAGGCCGGGTAGCGGTCGATGAAGACGAGGCCCGCGCGGATCATCGCGTCCAGGGCGTCCACCTTGCCGCCACCCGCGCGTGCCGTCGCTTCCGCCGCCTCCCGCAAAGAGGCGGTGAGCAGGCCGACACCGTGCCGCAGCAGCTCCTCGAAGAGGACGGACTTGCTCGCGAAGTTGTAGTAGACCGTGCCCTTCGCGACCCCGGCGCGCTCGGCGATCTCGTCGACCGTGGTGGCGGAGAAGCCCTGCTCGGCTATGAGCGTGACGGCCGCCTCGTAGAGCTTCTGCCGGGTGGCCTCGCGGCGTGTGCTGACGCCCGCCGTGGCGCTGCTGCTTTCCATGGTCCTGATTCTCACAGGTGAGGGGGCACCTGAGGTCGCGGAAGGGCTCACAGGGTCAGCTCCGGGTGCAGTCGGTCCAGCGTCCACACCTGCCGGCGGCGCGCCGAGACGGCGGTCAGCGCGAGGGCGCCCGCGGTGAAGGCGAGGAGCACCACGCACGCGTGCCACACCGGAGTGAGACCGCCGCCCGTGATGAGCCTTCTGAGGGCCTCGACGACGTAGCTCATCGGCAGGAAGGGGTGGATCGCGTTGAAGAAGTCCGGGCTGGTCTGGACGGGGTAGGTGCCGCCCGCGGACGTCAGCTGGAGCATCAGGAGGGCGAGGACCAGGATCCGGCCCGCGGCTCCGAAGCGGGCGTTGAGCCATTGGACGATCGCCGCGAAGCAGGCCGTCACCAGGAACAGGAAGCCCACCGTCCCGGCCGCCCGCGCCATCTGGAGGCCGATCGCCCAGTGCAGCACCGACATCAGCGCCACGACCTGCAACACTCCGATCGCCACCACGGGCAGCCATCCCGCCAGCGCGATCCGCCAGGCCGCGGCACCGGCGGCGAGGGCACGCCGGTTCATCGGTGTGATGAGCATGTACGCCACCATCGCGCCCACCCACAGGGACAGCGGGATGAAGTACGGGGCGAACCCGGTGCCGTAGTTCGGCGCCTTGTGCAGGTCCTTGGAGACCAGCTGGACCGGGTCGGCCATCACGCCGGTGCGCCGGTCGCGGTCCTTCTTGTCGTAGTCGGGGATCTGCGAGGCACCGTCGTGCAGCCCGTCGGAGAGCTTCCCGGAGCCGTCGGCGAGCTTGTACATGCCGCCGCTGAGGGTGTCGGCCCCGGTCTTGAGTCTGCCGACGCCCTCGTCCAGGTCCTGTGCGCCGGTCCGCGCGGTGCCGAGACCCGAGTGGAGCGTCCTGGCGCCGGCGGCGACCTTGCCCGCGCCCCGGTTCAGCTGGTTGATCTTCGCCACGGCGTCGTCCAGGTCCTCGGAGAGGCGGGGCGCCCGGTCGGCGAGGGTCCGGGCCTGCTGCTGGAGGGTGGCGAGTTGGCCGTCGAGCTTCTTCAGGTCGCCGTTCTGGTCGGCGACGAGCACGTTGACGTCGTCGGCGACCTTCGCCACGTGGTCGGCGGCCTGCCGGGCCTTCTTCAGGTCGGCACAGGCCGGGTCCGGCAGCACCGGGTCCGTGCAGCGCGCCCTGTAGACGGCGTTCAGGCTGTCGGCTGCCGTATGCGCTCCCTTGGCGGCGGCCGGGGCGGTCCTCACCAGGGTGCCGAGGTTGTGGCGGACGGCTCCGGCCGAGTCGGCGACGAGCCGGGCGGTATCGCCGATGGTCTTCTCGTTGCCGTCGAGGAAGGGACCCACCTTGTCCGCGACCCCGTTGACCTTGTCGGCGAGGCTCTGGGTGCCGTCGGCGACCTGGCGGGCGCCGTCCGCGAGGTCGCCCGAGCCCGTGTCGAGCTTCGCCAGCCCGTCGGAGAGCTTGCCGCTGCCGGCCTTGGCCTCCTGCAGGCCCGAGGCGAGGTCCTCGGAGCCCTTCTCCGCCTTGCCGATGCCGCCCTCCAGGTCGTCGGCCCCGTTGGCGGCCTTCACCGTGGCGCCGTGGATGTCGGAGAAGGAGATGAAGATCCGGTCCAGGAAGGACCGCGACGCCTTGGTGGACGCGGCCTGGCGCACCTCGGCGAAGACCGTCCGCGAGATCTGCCCGACGATGTAGTTGTTGGAGTCGTTCGTACGGACCTGGAGGGCGCCGGTCTCGGGGGAGTCGCCCGCGCTGGAGGCGATCCGCCGGCTGAAGTCGGCCGGCATGGTGAGCGACAGGTAATAGGTCCCGTTCTCGACACCCTTTCGCGCCTCGGCGGCGCCGACCTCGTGCCAGTCGAAGGTGTCGCTCTCGCGCAGCCCCTGGGTGAGGTCGTCGCCCGCGGTCAGCTTCTTCCCGTCGGCGGTGGCGCCCTTGTCATCGTTCACGAGGGCGACGGGGATGCGGTCCAGGCGGCCGTAAGGGTCCCAGAAGGACCACAGGTACAGGGCGCCGTACAGCAGGGGCAGCACCAGCAGGGCCACCAGGGCGGCGCGCGGCAGCTTCCCCCTGCCGAAGCGGCGCAGCTCAAGCGCGGCGAGTCTCGGCGAGCGCATCGGTCATCTCCTCACTGGTCTCGTCCCGCACGGCTTCCGGCCGTGTGGACACCGTCACGGCGTCCTCAGGGGCCTCGCTGCACACCGCCACGACCGTCGTCCCGGCCTCGGCGAGGGACCTGAGGAGTGCCCAGGCCTCGGCGCGTTCGGCGTCCGACAGCTTCAGGTCCAGGTCGTCGACGGCGAGCAACCGCGGGCGGCCGATCAGCGCCAGGGCGATCGACAGCCGCAGGGCTTCCAGACGTTCCAGATCGCGTACGGCGGTCCGCGCGCCCTTCGGCAGCGCTTGGAGGTCGAGCCCGGCGGCCGCCAGCACGGTGTCGATCCGCAGCCTCGCCTCGGCCGTACGCTCCGCGCGGGGTCGCAGCAGGGCGCGCACCGAGTCGCCGAACCGGCGCTGCAGCAGCGTCCGTTCACGCAGGTGCTCCCCGACGGTCAGAGCCGCGTCGAGGTCGGTGACCCCGGCGACGTTCGCCGGCGCGCTGAACCGGCGCACCGCCGCGAGCTGCTTGGGCAGCCGTGCCCCGCCCACGGTCGCCGTGCCCTCGGTGGCCTTCATCCGCCCGGTGAGCGCCAGCAGCAGGCTCGTACGACCGGACCCCGAGGGGCCCTCCACGGCGATCAACGCGCCGGGCTCCGCGGCGAGGTCGACCCCGCGGAACGCCCACCCGCGAGGCCCCTTCAGACCGAGACCCTCGGCCGTGACAGTGACTCCGTCCACGGCCACCCCCTGATCTTCTTGAATCGAGAACTTTTTTGCACTGACTGGTCAGTGCAAAAAGTAACGCGAACCTTCGATCGAAGCAAAAGCCCAGGTCAGAACGGATTGTCAGTGGCATACCTCACGATGGGCACATACGGCACTCCGTAGCGCGAGATGCCGGCAACCAGACGACAGGAGGATCGTCATGGCCAGCTACCACGCAGCCGCCGCCCGTCGGCGCCGCGCCACCGGCCCTGCCCCCTCACTGACCGGCCCGGCGAGCGACGTACACCCCGTCCTGCGCCGGGCGACGGCCCCGCCCGCCGCCCTCGACCTGCTCGCCCAGGCCCGCGCGGGCCTCGACGAGGCTTCGGCACTGGAGACGCCGAACGAGCGCTATGCGACGGCCCATCTCGCCGCCCTGCGCACCGCGGCCGCCGTGCTCGCCGCCCGGGGGCGTCCGGAACCGACGCCCCGACGCCGCGCCAAGATACGGAGCGCCTGGGAAGTGCTCCCCGAGATAGCGCCCGAACTCGCCGAGTGGAGCGCGCTGTTCGCCTCCGGGGCCCGGCGCCGTGCCAGGGCCGAGGCGGGCATCCAGGGCGCGGCCAGCCGCCGGGACGCGGACGACCTCATACGCGACGTGGCGATGTTCCTGCGCCTCGTCGAGCGGATGCTGGTGCTCCAGCCGGTCCTGCCCCAGCCACGCCAGGACGCCGAGGGGCCACAGGAGAGCGGCCACGGCACCGACCGTGGCTTTCCGGACGCCGGGTGACCGGCGCGCGGCGCCACGGACCACCGGGGCCCCAGGGTCCGCCGTACGAGACGGGCAATCGGGCACGGCACCGGAGTAACCAGGTGGGGTACCGGAGGCAATAGGGTGGAAGGCGCCTGAAGCCTTCACATCCGCGCCGAGGAGTCAACTGCCGTGTCGGACCCGCTGCGACCCCGCGCCTCCCTCCGTACCGCCGTGGTCTGGGAGGTCCTCCAGGACGCCCTCGACCGCCGGGTCAAGGCCACGGGTCGCCAGGCGCTGGACGTCCTCGACACCGGAGGCGGCAGCGGCAACTTCGCGGTGCCCGTCGCCCGCCTCGGCCACCAGGTCACCGTCGTCGACCCCAGCCCCAACGCGCTGTTCGCCCTGGAGCGCCGCGCCGCCGAGGCCGGTGTCGCCGACCGGGTGCGGGGCGTCCAGGGCGACGCCCACGGCCTCTTCGACGTGGCCGAGCGCGGTGGCTACGACGTGGTGCTGTGCCACGGCGTCCTGGAGTACGTGGACGACCCGGCCGAGGGCGTGCGCAACGTGGTGGCCGCCCTGCGCCCCGAAGGCGTCCTCAGCCTGCTCGCCGCCGGACTCGGCGGCGCCGTGCTCGCGCGGGCCCTCGCCGGCCACTTCAAGGAGGCCCGGCAGGCGCTCGACGACCCGAACGGCCGCTGGGGCGACGGCGACCCCGTGCCGCGCCGCTTCACCGCCGACCAGCTCACCGAACTCGTCGAGGGCGTCGGCCTCACCGTGGGCGCCGTGCACGGTGTGCGGGTCTTCGCCGACCTCGTCCCCGGCGTGCTGGTGGACACCGAACCCGGTGCCATGGAAGCCCTGCTGAAGCTGGAGGCGGCGGCGGCCGAACTACCCGCCTTCCACTCCGTGGCCACCCAGCTCCATGTGCTCGGTGAGACGCGGGAGGCCGCCGAGGCCTGAGCCGCCCCCTGTGCCGGAGTGCTGATCAGGTACTTGATGGTGCATGGAGTACGCCACAGGCCCCCCGATCGCGCCCGCAGCGCCGTATGATCGAGGGAGACCGCCCGGCATGACGGGACGGCCGCTGGGGAATGACAAGATTCAGCAGCCGGAGCGTTCATGGCGGAATCCGGTTGGCCAATTGGCGCAGAGGGGCGGGTTTCACGGGGGCGATTCCCTGCCTATCCTGAAGGGACCCCCCGAGTCGCCCCGGCGACTGCACGATGAGGAGGACTCCGTGCCGCTCTCGGAGCACGAGCAGCGCATGCTCGAGCAGATGGAGCGAGCGCTGTACGCCGAAGATCCCAAGTTCGCGTCGGCGCTCGAGGGAAGCGGGCTGCGTACGTACACCCGGCGGCGGGTCTACCAGGCGGTCGCCGGCTTCCTCGTGGGTATCGCGCTCCTCATGGCCGGTATGGTCGCCAAGCAGGTGTGGCTCAGCGTGGTGGGTTTTCTCGTCATGCTGGGGTGCGCGGTGCTCGCGGTGACCGGCTGGCGCAAGGCCCCCAAGCCGGGCGAGCAGCCCGCTGCCGGTGCCCCGCACGCCCGTCGTCAGGGACGCCAGAAGCGCTCGATGATGGACCGGATCGAGCAGCGCTGGCAGCGCCGCCGCGATGAGCAGGGCGGCCAGTAGCCGGCCCCCGCACACCGCAGTCGCCACGAGCCGCTCTCACAGACGTTCTGAGGGGGTGAGCACCCAGCCGGGTGCTCACCCCCTCCCGCATGTCTCCGAGCTGTCCCCCCACCCATCCCCGCCCGTGCGGGCGCTCATCCCTGGCAGCACAGTGGCCCGGGCCTTCGAGAGGCCCGGGCCACCGTCGTCCGCCGCCCTGCGGGGCGGCTCTTCCAGCCTTCCTGACTCAGCCTTGCTGACCGGACGGTTTGCGCAGGGTCGGCCGGGCCGCCGCCGCGCGTGTCCTGACCCTTGCCCACCACTCCGAGACCGCCCACACCACCCTCGCGGTGGAACGCGGGGCGATCAGCGCACGCGCCCGCGTGCCCCGGCCGACCGAGCCGCGCAGTCCGCCGATCACCCGATGGACGTCCTGCGCGAGGCCGGCCGTCAGCCGGGGATGCGGGGCGTAGAGCACCTGCTCCACGGCGTCCGCCACCCGGTGCACCGAGGTCGCGGCCGTCGGATCGAGATGCCCCAGCCGGACGATCCGTGCGGCCGCCTTGCGTGGCGTCTGCGAGTCGTCCGGCAGGATCCCGAAGTCCCACGCCGTGTCGGTCAGCTCCTGCCAGGCCGCCAGGGTGTGCGCGGCGGCGCCCTCGTCACTGCGGCCGTGCCCGCCCAGACGCACCGAACGGGTACGCAGCCGCCACAGCATGGGCGCCAGGGGGATCAACAGAACGCCCAGTCCGACGAGCACCCAGAACAGCAGCTTGAGATACCACCACGGGCCCTGTACGGCCCACCAGGGGCCGCCACCGTCCGTGGCCGCCGCTGCCGCCGGGGAGGCGCTGTCGCACGCCTCCAGCTTCCGCAACTGGGCCGAGCAGCTCTCGCTCGCCGAGGGCGAGGCCGACGGTGCCGTGGACGACCCGGCGGACGGCCGCGCCACGCCGGGGTCCACGCTGCCGGTGGCGTCCGGAATGGTGTACGACGGCACCGTGCCCCGGGTCGGGGTGGGCTCGAAGCGGGTCCATCCCACGCCCTCGAAGTACAGCTCGGGCCAGGCGTGGGCGTCCTTGAGCCCCACCGACACCGAGCCGTCCGCCTGCGGGGTGCCGGGCGCGAAGCCCACCGCGACCCGGGCCGGAATGCCCAGGGAGCGGGCCATCGCCGCCATGGCGAAGGAGAAGTGGACGCAGAAGCCCTGCTTGTCCCGCAGGAAGTTGGCGATCGCGTTGGGCCCGTCGCCGACCTCCACCTGGGTGTCGTACTCGAAGCCCCCGGTCACCGCGAAGTAGTCCTGGAGGTCGACCGCCTGCTCATAGGGGTTCTTCGCGCCCGCGGTGACCTCGCGGGCGGTCCTGCCCACCACCGCCGGCACCGAGTCGGGCAGATCGGTGTACTCACGCTCGATGACCGGGGGAGCCGCCGGTGCCGCGGCGAGCTGCTCGGCCGTCGGCTGGACGTCCAGGCTCTTCACCTCGTACGTCAGCCCGCGCGTGTTCTGCCCGTGGTCGCCGACGAGCGCCATGCCCTCCGGTTCGTAGCGCCAGTTGCCTCGGACCTGGACGCCACTGGGCGGGTAGGGCATGGGCAGATAGCTCTGCTCGTACCAGTTCGCCGCCGAGATGCTCGTCTTGATCTCCGTGCGCCTGACGTCGGAGCCGAGGCCGATCGGGAGGGGGAAGTCCTTGGGTACGGCGCCGATGGACCGCTTGGACGGCTTCCAGGTCCGGCCGTCGAAGTCGTCCAGGGAGACGATCCGCAGATACAGGTCGGAGGTGTCGTTGCTCTGGGTCCGCACGGAGAGCACCTGGCGGTCCTCGTCCACGTTCAGGCTGTCGCGCAGCGAGAGCAGGGGGTTCACCGCGGAGATCGTGCCACCGCTGCCGTTTCCGGCACCCACGCCCGCCCCGGTGGCGTCCAGGAGGCCGCCGTTCATCGAGGGCAGGGTGGCCGACACCACGAGGGCGATGCCGAGGCTGGCCACGCCGATCCGCCGGCCGGTGCGCACCGGCGCGACCGGCCCGGAGTCGGCGCCCGGGGAGCGTGCCGCCCCGCCGAAGACACGGCCCCACTGCGAGAGCCGCTCGCGGCCCTCGGCCAGGAGAAGCAGCAGATAGCCGATCGCCGCGACGAGGAACCAGAACCAGTCGCCGTGGCCTTCGGACAGCCCCGCCGCGACGGAGTACAGCGCGAGCAGCGGCAGGCCTGCCGGCGCCGCACTGCGGAAGGTCACCGCGAGGGTGTCCACCACGAGCCCGACGATCAGGACACCGCCGAAGACCATCAGCTTGATGCCCTCGGACGCCAGCGGCGCCGGGATCGCGTACCGCGCGATGTCGTCGCCGCCCTGCTGCAGCAGGTCACCGAAGTGCAGGAAGGCGCCCGGGCCGGGGACCAGCCCCAAGAAGGCTTGGTCGCGGGCGAAGATCAGGGTCAGCATGAACAGTGTGGCGAGCGCCTGGGCCGCCACCGTCAGCG
Organism: Streptomyces sp. NPDC024687; assembly: GCF_055559055.1. Lineage (NCBI taxonomy): Bacteria > Bacillati > Actinomycetota > Actinomycetes > Kitasatosporales > Streptomycetaceae > Streptomyces > Streptomyces sp. NPDC024687. The sequence continues at coordinate 1,013,324 of NZ_JBVHLJ010000001.1, forward strand.
GACGGGCCAGCGGGATCCGCCGGGCCACCGCGCCCACGACCGTCTGCACCCCGAGCAGGAAGGCGGCCTGCACGATCCAGGTGACCGGCTCGACCAGCGGCAGCAGGGCGCACGCGGCCATCAGCGTGGCCGCCCACGCGCACAGCGCCAGTCGTGCCCGCCCGCTCATCACGATGCCTCCCCGGCCCCGGCCCCGGCCGCACCGACGCCCGTGCGCTCACGGTCCGCGAGCCGCCACAGCTCCTCAAGCGAGGCGCCCCGCGGCACACCCACCGCCGTCCAGCCCGCCTCGCGCAGCATCCGCAGCCGCGCCTCGCGCTCGTCCAACGGCCCGGACACATCCGTGGGTTCCCGCACCCAGCCCTCGCTGTCGAGCACGAACGCGAGCGCGCCCCCGCTGCGCTGCCGCATCTTGGCGACCACCGTGGCCTGCTCCTCGTCGAGGTCGCCGAAGAAGGCCACCAGCAGTCCTTCGTTCCCGCGGCGCAGCACCTCGTAGGCGCGCGACAGGCCGGTGTCGTCGGAGTGGTCGATCACGGCGAGGGTGTCCATCATCAGCCCGGCCGCGTCCGCGGTCCCCTGGCTCGCGCCCGCGAAGCCGTCGGCGCCCTCGCCGGGCACGGAGTTGCCGGTGTCCGTGAGCAGCCGTACCGAAAAGCCCCGCTCGAGCATGTGGACCAGGACGGAGGCGGCGCCCGAGACGGCCCACTCGAAGGCCGAGTCGGGGCCCGCGCCCGCGAAGGCGAGGCCCCGGGTGTCCAGGAGCACCGTGCAGCGGGCGCGCTGGGGCTGCTCCTCGCGGCGGACCATCAGCTCGCCGTAGCGGGCGGTGGAGCGCCAGTGCACCCGGCGCAGGTCGTCGCCGTAGCGGTAGCCGCGCGGGATCACGTCGTCCTCGCCGGGCAGGGCGAGCGAGCGCTGCCGTCCGTCGCCGTACCCCTTGGCCTCACCGCTCAGCCGCACCGGCGGCAGCGGCTCCACGCGCGGGATCACGGTCAGGGTGTCGTACGTCGAGAAGGAGCGGGTCAGCTCGCACATGCCGAACGGGTCGGTCAGGCGCAGCTGGAGCGGGCCCAGCGGGTAGCGGCCGCGCAGGTCGGAGCGGACCCGGTAGGAGACCTCGCGGCGGCCGCCCGGCTCGACGCGGTCGAGTACGAAGCGGGGGCGCGGGCCGAGGACGTAGGGGACCCGGTCCTGGAGCATCAGCAGGCCGGTGGGCAGGCGCGAGACGTTGTCCATCCGCAGATGGACGCGGGCCTCGCTGCCGGCGGGCACGCGCGCGGGGGAGAGCCTGCGGCTGCCCGCGACGCGGTAGCGGGTGCGGTAGAGCACGGTGGCGCAGACCAGCGGCAGTACGGCCAGCAGCAGGCCGACCCGCAGCAGATCGCTCTGGCCGAGGACATAGGCGCAGATGGCCGCGGCGATACCGGCGGCGAAGAAGGAGCGGCCCCGGGTGGTCAGCCCTGTCAGTGCCGTGCGGACCCCGCCCTGGTCGCCCCGGTCGCCCCGGTCGGCATCGGGGCCGCCGGCCGAGGGCACCCCGGTGGACATCACAGGCTCCGCGGCGGCTGCTGCGGATACGCGGGCGCCCCACGGCCGATCCCGAGACCGCCCTGCTGGGGAGCGGCGGGGACCGGGGTGCGCTGGAGGATCTCCTGCACGACCTGCTCCGAGGTGCGCCGGTTCAGCTGGGCCTGGGCGGTGGGCAGCAGACGGTGGGCGAGGACGGCCACGGCGAGCGCCTGGACGTCGTCCGGCAGCGCGAACTCGCGGCCGCTGAGGGCGGCGGAGGCCTTGGCGGCGCGCAGCAGGTGCAGCGTCGCGCGCGGGGAGGCCCCGAGTCTGAGGTCGGGGTGGGTGCGCGTGGCGGCGACCAGGTCGACGGCGTACCGCCGGACCGTTTCGGCGACGTGGACGCCGCGGACGGCCTCGATGAGCTTCACGATGTCGTGCGCGTGGGCCACCGGCTGGAGGTCCTCCAGAGGGCTCACTCCGCCGTGGATGTCGAGCATCTTCAGCTCGGCCTCCACGCTGGGGTAGCCCACCGACACCCGGGCCATGAAGCGGTCGCGCTGCGCCTCGGGCAGCGGGTAGGTGCCCTCCATCTCGACCGGGTTCTGCGTGGCGACCACCATGAAGGGACTGGGCAGCTCATAGGTCTGCCCGTCGATGGTGACCTGGCGCTCCTCCATCGACTCCAGGAGCGCGGACTGGGTCTTCGGCGAGGCGCGGTTGATCTCGTCGCCGATCACGATCTGGGCGAAGATCGCGCCCGGTTTGAACTCGAAGTCCCGGCGCTGCTGGTCCCAGATGGACACGCCCGTGATGTCCGAGGGCAGCAGGTCGGGCGTGAACTGGATGCGGCGCACCGAGCAGTCGATGGACCGCGCCAGCGCCTTGGCCAGCATGGTCTTGCCGACGCCGGGGACATCCTCGATCAGAAGATGTCCCTCGGCGAGCAGCACGGTCAGTGAAAGCCGTACGACCTCGGGCTTCCCCTCGATCACGCCCTCCACCGAACTGCGTACCCGCTCCACGACGGCGGTCAGATCAGTGAGGCTCGATCGATCGTCATAGGTGGTCACCCGGCCCTCCTCGGCCCGTACTTTCCGGGCCGACGCTCATGATGCGCAACCGGCCCACCCCGAATCACGGACACCACGCGTGAAAAGTTCCGCGTGACGCCACAACCGCATTCTTGCTGCCGTTACCGATTCGTGTCACTCGACTGTGGACAACTGGCCGCACTATGTCGGGTCTTGCGGTGGTTTGGGCACCCCGAGGGCCGAAATCAACAGCGAAACGACAGCTACGGCGGGCCTGGTCGGGGCCGTTCAGGCGGGGTCGATCTCGCGCAGCAGGCCCGTCTTCACGTCGAACACGAAGCCGCGCACGTCCTCGGTGTGCAGCAGGAACGGCGAGGTGCGCACCCGCTGCATGGACTGCCGTACGTCCTGGTCGACGTCCCGGAAGGCCTCCACGGCCCACGCGGGACGCTGGCCGACCTCCATCTCCAGTTCGGTGCGGAAGTCCTCGGTGATCGCCTCCAGGCCGCAGCCCGTGTGGTGGATGAGCACGACGCTGCGGGTGCCGAGCTTGTGCTGGCTGATGGTGAGCGAGCGGATCACGTCGTCGGTGACCACGCCGCCCGCATTCCGGATGGTGTGGCAGTCGCCGAGCTCCAGGCCGAGCGCGGCGTGCAGGTCCAGGCGGGCGTCCATGCATGCCACGACGGCGACATGCAGGACCGGGCGGGCGTCCATCCCGGGGTCGGTGAACGCGGCGGCGTACTGCTCATTGGCCTTCACCAGGCGATCGGTCACACGGCCGCCGTCGGATATGGCGCCTTCGGTGGGAACGGATGCGGAAGTCGTCATAACCATGACGGTACTGGTCACCGCCGTCGCGGTCCTGCCGTGAGAAGGGAAAAAGAGCGTCATCACGTCTTGTGTGTGAGGTACCCCACATGGGGAGCGGGTGCACCCGAACGGGTGTTTTCGGTCCTTTTGGAGCGTCGGATCCGCGCCGGTACGCGACGCGCAGGCCGGTTGATTGACCGCGAGACACCGTGGACTAAAGTGACGCGAAGCGGGAGGCGAGGCCTCCCTGCTGACACTTTCCGGAGGCCCCGGCTAGCGCACGGACGGTCTCCCCACGTGCGCGGCGCGTACGTACGGCTCGGCCTCCTCCCGCTCCGGTCGGTTGACGCTTCCGGCGCCGGCAGGCCTCCCCTTCATGAGCGGGCGGGGACCCGGCGGTGCGTACGGGCCGCGCCGGACCTGAGAGGGCCCCTTGAGCCAGAGTCGACACGTCCCGGTCATGCTCCAGCGGTGCCTGGACCTGTTGGCCCCGGCGCTCGAGCGGCCCGGGTCGGCGGTCGTCGACTGCACGCTCGGTCTCGGCGGCCACAGCGAGGCCCTGCTCCAGCGGTTCCCCGAGGCCCGGCTCGTCGCCCTCGACCGCGACAAGGAGGCCCTGCGCCTGTCCGGCGAGCGGCTCGCGCCCTTCGGTGAGCGCGCCACCCTCGTCCACGCGGTCTACGACGAACTCCCGGACGTCCTCGACCGGCTCGGCATCGCGCGCGTGCAAGGCGTCCTGTTCGACCTCGGCGTCTCCTCCATGCAGCTCGACGAGGCCGACCGCGGCTTCGCCTACGCCCAGGACGCCCCGCTCGACATGCGCATGGACCAGACGACCGGCATGAGCGCCGCCGAGGTCCTCAACACCTACCCGCCGGGCGAACTCGTCCGGATCCTCAGGGCATACGGCGAGGAGAAGCAGGCCAAGCGGATCGTGTCCGCGATCGTGCGCGAGCGCGACAAGGAGCCGTTCACGAACAGCGCGCGGCTCGTCGAGCTGATCCGGGACTCCCTGCCCCAGGCCGCCAAGCGCACCGGCGGGAACCCGGCCAAGCGCACCTTCCAGGCCCTGCGCATCGAGGTCAACGGCGAACTCTCCGTCCTGGAGCGGGCGATCCCGGCCGCGGTGAAGGCGCTCGCGGTGGGCGGCCGGATCGTCGTGCTGTCGTACCACTCGCTGGAGGACCGGCTGGTCAAGCAGGTCTTCGCGGCCGGCGCCGCCACCACCGCCCCGCCCGGGCTGCCCGTCGTCCCCGAGCAGTACCAGCCCCGGCTCAAGCTGCTCACGCGCGGTGCCGAACTTCCCACCGAGGAAGAGATCGCCGAGAACCGGCGAGCCGCACCGGCGCGGTGCAGAGGCGCCGAGCGAATCAGGGAGTCCATCGAATGATGCGTGAGGCGCGTGAGCCGCGCCGGTGGGTTGGGCAACCGGACTCACTGGAGGGCGCGTGAGCAGGAAACCCGAACTGAGGGGGAGGGCGGCTCGTCTCGCGCGTCTCCTCCCCGGCACGGCGAGCCCCGGTCAGGCGGCCCGCGCCCCCTTCGTGCTCCTCGTGGTCCTCCTCCTCGGCGGCGGCCTCATCGGGCTGCTGGTGCTGAACTCCGCGCTGAGCGAAGGCTCGTTCAAGCTCACCGACCTCCAGAAGGACACCAAGAGCCTCACCGACGAGCAACAGGCCCTGCAGCGGGACATCGACGCCTACTCCGCGCCCGACGCCCTGGTGCGCCGCGCCCGTGAACTCGGCATGGTGCCCGGCGGCGACCCGGCCTTCCTCGACCCCGACGGCACCGTCAAGGGCGTCCCCTCCGCCGCCCCCGACGCCGACCCGGTCACCTACCACATGCCGCTCGTCCTCGCCCCCGAGGTGATCGACAGCACGGCCGTCCCGACGCCGACGGCCAGCCCCACCCCGACGGAGACCGTCGTACCGGCTCCCGAGGACGTCGTACCGACACCCGAGACCGTCCCCTCGGACGTCCCGCTCCCCACGACCACGACCCCCGGCAGGTGACGGAAGTGTCCGACGACTTCGGCAGGCAACCGCCGCGCCGCCGCGTGCCCGGACCCGCACGCTCCGAGCGCTCCGCCCGCTCCGTCGGGCGATCGCGACCGGGTCCCGGCGCCCGCCCGGCCCGCCGCCCGTCGGCGCCCCGTGCGGCCGCCCCCAAGACCATCCGCCTGGGCAGCCCCCGCCCCCGGCTGCGCCTGGTCGGCCTCGCGCTGACGCTGGTGCTGGCCGCCTTCGTCGTACGACTGCTCCAGGTGCAGGCCGTCGACGCGAGCACCTACGCCGCCAAGGCCGAGCAGAACCGGTACGTCGGCTACACGCTCGCCGCCGAGCGCGGCGGGATCACCGACCGCTCCGGCGTGGCCCTCGCGACCAGCGAGGACGCGTACGACATCACGGCCGACCCCACGCTGTTCACCCGCAAGCAGCTGAAGATCGACGACGGCCCCGAGCAGGCCGCCGCCCTGCTCGCCCCGATCCTCGGGCAGGACCAGGAGACGATCCTCGGCAAGCTGCGGCCCAAGGACAAGAAGCTCCGCTACGTCCTGCTCGCCAACCGGCAGACCCCGCAGGTCTGGAAGCAGATCAAGGACCTGAAGTCCGCGCTCGCCACCAAGAGCGCGACCGACCCGGGCACGGCCAACGTCCTCGGGGGCGTCCTGTCCGTGCCGACGACCAAGCGCGTGTACCCGAACGGCGATCTCGCCGCCGGGATACTGGGCTGGGTCAACGCCGACGGCAAGGGCGGCGGCGGTGTCGAGCAGCAGCTGAACTCCCTGCTGGCCGGCAAGGACGGCAAGGTCCGCTACGCCCAGTCCGGGGGCCGTCAAGTGCCCACCGTGGGCTCCACCGAGACCCCCGCGGTGCCCGGCAGCGACGTCGAGCTCACCATCGACCGCGACATCCAGTGGGCCGCCCAGCAGGCCATCACCGACCAGGTGAAGGAGTCCAAGGCGGACCGCGGGTACGTGATAGTGCAGGACACCCGGACCGGCGAGGTCCTGGCCATGGCCAACTCGCCCGGCTTCGACCCGAACGACCTGTCCAAGGCGCGTTCGGTGAACATGGGCAACGCGGCTCTCCAGGACGCCTACGAGCCCGGCTCCACCGCCAAGGTGATGTCGATGGCCGCCGTACTCGAACAGGGCGTCGCCACCCCGCTCACGCATGTGATCGTGCCCAACCGGCTGCACCGCGGGGACCGGCTCTTCAAGGACGACATCGACCACGAGACCTGGTACCTCACGCTCAACGGCGTACTCGCCAAGTCCAGCAACATCGGCACCATCCTGGCGACCGGCCAGCTCGGCAAAACCCAGGCGCAGGCCAACCAGGCCCTTTACTCCTACCTGCGCAAGTTCGGCCTCGGCCGCTACAGCGGGCTCGACTTCCCCGGCGAGACCCCGGGCATCCTGGCCAAGCCCGCGGACTGGTCGACCTCGCAGCAGTACACGATTCCTTTCGGCCAGGGTGTCTCCCTCAACGCCATGCAGGCCGCGTCCGTCTACTCGACGATCGCCAACGGCGGAGTCCGCGTCGAACCCACCCTCGTGCGCGGCACGAAGGGGCCCGACGGACGCTTCACACCCGCCGCGAAGCCCAAGGAGACAAGGGTCGTCAGCGCCAAGACGGCCAAGACGCTGGCCCGGATGCTGGAGTCGGTCGTGGACGACCAGGAGGGCACCGGCACCAAGGCGCGCATCCCCGGCTACCGGGTCGCGGGCAAGACGGGCACGGCCAACCGCGTGGATCCGGCCACCGGCAAGTACAAGGGCTACACCTCCTCGTTCGCCGGCTTCGCGCCCGCCGACCAGCCCCGGATCACCGTCTACTGCGCCATCCAGAACGCCACCAGCGGCAGCTACTTCGGCGGCCAGATCTGCGGACCCGTCTACAAGAAGGTCATGGAGTTCGCCCTGAAGACCCTGCAGGTCCCGCCCACGGGGGCGAAGGCCGCGAAGCTGCCCGTCTCCTACACGCCCTGATCAGCACCACCCGAGCACCTCATCAGCACCTCGGAAAGGCCACCAGGAACCACCTCGTGACGACGATCACCTCCGATCCCGGGAACCAGGGCGCCCCCCGCCCCTCGCCCGCCCGTCGCCCACCACCACCCTTGTCCGACCGCGCTGCGCGCGGGCCCTCTTTTAGCTCCGAGGCGGGTGCGCCCGGTACGCTCACCGCCGTGCCACACGCTGATCAGTCCCAAACCACCCAGAAGGGCGCACCCGTGACCTATCCGGGACCGCCCCGGCCGGTCCGGGTCTCCGCCACACCCCTCGCGGAGCTCGCCGATCAGCTGGGTATCGAACAGCCGGAGAAGACCGCGCAGGTCACGGGTATCACCCATGACTCACGTGCCGTCCGCCCCGGCGACCTGTACGCCGCCCTCCCCGGAGCCCGTCTGCACGGCGCCGACTTCGTCACCCAGGCCGCCGGCCTCGGCGCGGTCGCGGTGCTGACCGACCCGACGGGCGCCGAGCGCGCCGCCGCGACCGGGCTCCCGGTGCTGGTGGTCGACGACCCACGCGCGCGCATGGGCGAACTGGCCACCACGATCTACGGTCACCCCGGCCGGGACCTGCTCCAGATCGGGATCACCGGCACCTCCGGCAAGACCACCACGGCGTACCTCGTCGAGGGCGGTCTGAAGGGGGTCAGGTCCACCGGTCTGATCGGTACCGTCGAGATGCGCATCGGCGACGAGCGCATCAAGTCCGAGCGCACCACGCCCGAGGCCACCGACCTCCAGGCCCTGTTCGCGGTCATGCGCGAGCGCGGTGTCGAGGCGGTCGCCATGGAGGTCTCCAGCCACGCGCTGGTCCTCGGCAGGGTCGACGGCTGTGTCTTCGACATCGGCGTCTTCACCAACCTCAGCCCGGAACACATGGAGTTCCACTCCGACATGGAGGACTACTTCCGGGCCAAGGCGCAGCTCTTCACGCCCGAACGCAGCCGTCTCGGCGTCGTCAACCTCGACGACGAGTACGGCCGCAGGCTCGTCAAGGAAGCCACGGTCCCGGTCGTCACCTTCTCCGCCGAGGGCCACCCCGACGCCGACTGGCGTGCCGAGGACGTCGAAGTCGGGCCCATGGACTCGACGTTCACCGTGATCGGCCCCAAGGGCGAGCGCATCGCCGCCAGGTCGCCGCTCGCGGGCCCCTTCAACGTGGCCAACAGCCTCGCCGCGATCGTCGCCCTGGCCGCGGCCGGCCTCGACCCGCAGACCGCCGCCGACGGCGTCGCCGCGGTACCGGGAGTGCCGGGCCGCCTGGAGCGCGTGGACGCCGGGCAGCCCTACCTCGCCGTCGTGGACTACGCCCACAAGACCGACGCCGTCGAGTCGGTGCTCAAGGCGCTCCGCAAGGTCACCGAGGGCAAGGTGCACGTCGTGCTCGGCTGCGGGGGCGACCGCGACAGGACCAAGCGCGGGCCCATGGGCGCGGCCGCGGCCCGCCTCGCCGACACCGCCGTACTGACCTCCGACAACCCCCGCTCCGAGGACCCGCTCGCGATCCTCGCAACCATGCTCGAGGGCGCGGCGTCCGTACCGGCACACGAGCGCGGCGAGGTCCAGGTCTTCGAGGACCGGGCCGCCGCGATCGCCGCAGCCGTCGCCCGCGCGCAGCCCGGTGACACCGTGCTCGTCGCGGGCAAGGGCCACGAGCAGGGCCAGGACATCGCCGGGGTGGTCCGTCCCTTCGACGACCGCCAGGTGCTTCGAGAAGCCATCCAGCAGACCCAGGGATGAACTTGTGATCGCCCTCTCTCTCGCCGAGATCGCCTCAGTCGTCGGCGGGCAGACCCACGACATACCGGATCCGTCGGCGCAGGTGCACGGGCCCGTCGTCATCGACTCCCGGCAGGTGAAGGACGGCGCTCTGTTCGCCGCCTTCGTGGGGGAGCGCGTCGACGGCCACGACTACGCCGACCAGGCCGTCAGGGCGGGCGCGGTGGCCGTGCTGGCCCAACGCCCCGTCGGCGTGCCCGCGATCGTCGTCGAGGACGTCCAGACGGCCCTCGGCGCCCTCGCGCGTCACGTCGTACGACGGCTCGGCGCGACCCTCGTCGCCCTCACCGGCTCGGCCGGCAAGACCAGCACCAAGGACCTGATCGCCCAGGTGCTGCGGCGCAAGGCGCCGACGGTGTTCACGCCGGGCTCGCTCAACAACGAGATCGGGCTGCCGCTCACCGCGCTCACCGCCACCGAGGAGACGAAGTTCCTCGTCCTGGAGATGGGCGCCCGCGGTATCGGCCACATCAGCTACCTCACGGATCTGACGCCCCCGAAGATCGGCCTGGTCCTGAACGTCGGCTCCGCCCACATCGGCGAGTTCGGCGGCCGCGAGCAGATCGCGCAGGCCAAGGGCGAGCTCGTGGAAGCCCTGCCGTCGGCACAGGACGGCGGCGCCGCGATTCTCAACGCCGACGATCCTCTCGTACGTGCCATGGCCTCCCGTACGACGGCGAAGGTGATCCTTTTCGGAGAGTCCGGCGAAGCGGACGTTCGCGCCGAGAACGTGCGACTCACGGACAGCGGACAGCCCGCCTTCAGCCTTCGCACACCCTCCGGTGCAAGCGAAGTGACCATGCGCCTGTACGGTGAGCACCACGTGTCGAACGCGCTCGCCGCGGCCGCCGTCGCCCATGAGCTGGGCATGTCCGCAAGTGAGATCGCCACCGCGCTCTCCGAGGCGGGCTCCCTCTCCCGCTGGCGTATGGAGGTCACCGAGCGCCCGGACGGCGTGACCATCGTCAACGACGCCTACAACGCGAACCCCGAGTCCATGCGAGCGGCCTTGCGCGCGCTCGCGGCGATGGGCAAGGGGCGGCGGACCTGGGCGGTGCTCGGCAAGATGGCCGAGCTCGGGGACGAGGCGCTCGCCGAGCACGACGCGGTCGGACGGCTCGCCGTCCGGCTCAATGTCGGCAAGCTCGTCGCGGTCGGGGGCAGGGAAGCGTCCTGGCTGCAACTGGGCGCATATAACGAGGGTTCGTGGGGTGAGGAGTCGGTGCACGTGTCCGACGCACAGGCGGCGGTCGACCTGCTGCGCAGTGAATTGCGCCCGGGAGACGTCGTCCTCGTGAAGGCGTCCCGTTCGGTCGGTCTGGAGAGCGTCGCCCAGGCGCTGCTCGACGCCGAGGGTGAGGTTGCCGCCCGATGATGAAGCAGATCCTGTTCTCAGGAGTCATCGGCCTGTTTCTGACCCTGGTCGGCACCCCGCTGCTGATCAAGCTGCTCGCGCGCAAGGGTTACGGCCAGTACATCCGGGACGACGGCCCGCGCGAGCACGCCAGCAAGCGCGGTACGCCGACCATGGGTGGTATCGCCTTCATCCTGGCGACGGTCGTCGCCTACTTCCTGTCCAAGGTCATCACCGGCTTCCCGCCCACCTATTCGGGCCTGCTGGTGCTCGGCCTGATGTGCGGCATGGGCCTGGTCGGCTTCCTCGACGACTACATCAAGATCGTCAAGCGGCGTTCGCTGGGTCTGCGGGCCAAGGCGAAGATGGCGGGCCAGCTGATCGTCGGCATCAGCTTCGCGGTGCTCGCGCTGATGTTCCCGGACGCCCGCGGCAACACCCCGGCCTCGACCAAGCTGTCGTTCATCACCGACTTCGGCTGGAAGATCGGCCCGATCCTGTTCGTGGTCTGGGCGCTGTTCATGATCCTCGCGATGTCGAACGGCGTGAACCTCACCGACGGTCTGGACGGCCTCGCCACCGGCGCCTCCGTCCTCGTCTTCGGCGCCTACACGTTCATCGGCGTCTGGCAGTTCCAGGAGTCCTGCGCCAACGCGGGCGCCCTGACCAACCCGGGTGCCTGCTACGAGGTACGGGATCCCCTCGACCTCGCGGTCATCGCCTCGGCGCTGATGGGTGCCTGCCTCGGCTTCCTGTGGTGGAACACCTCGCCGGCCAAGATCTTCATGGGTGACACGGGTTCGCTCGCGCTCGGCGGTGTCCTGACCGGCCTCGCGATCCTGTCCCGCACCGAGCTGCTGGTGGCCATCATGGGCGGCCTGTTCGTCCTCATCACCATGTCGGTGGTCATCCAGGTCGGCTCCTTCAAGCTCACCGGCAAGCGCGTCTTCCGCATGGCCCCGCTCCAGCACCACTTCGAACTCAAGGGCTGGTCCGAAGTCCTCGTGGTGGTCCGTTTCTGGATCATCCAGGGCATCTGTGTGATCGTCGGCCTGGGTCTCTTCTACGCGGGATGGGCAGCAGAAAAGTGACCTCCTCGGAGCACCTCGACTGGCAGGGAAAGCACGTCACCGTCGCCGGACTCGGCGTCTCCGGCATCCCGGCGGCCAAGGCGCTGCACGCGCGCGGGGCACACATCACGGTCGTCAACGACGGCGGCGACGCACGCGCGCGTGAGCAGGCCGCGGAGTTGGAGGCGCTCGGCATGACCGTGCGTCTCGGTGACACTGCATCCACTGGCGGCTCCGCCGCGGGGACCCTGCCCGAGGGCACCGACCTCGTCGTCACCGCGCCCGGCTGGAAGCCGGACAAGCCGCTCTTCACCGCGGCCCGTGAGGCCGGCCTGGAGATCTGGGGCGACGTGGAGCTCGCCTGGCGGCTGCGCGGCCCCGACGCGGCCCCCTGGCTCGCGGTCACCGGCACCAACGGCAAGACGACCACCACCCAGATGCTGGCGTCGATCCTGAAGGCCGCGGGGCTGCGCACCGCCGCCGTGGGCAACATCGGCGTCTCCCTGCTGGACGCCGTGCTCGGCGACGAGCAGTACGACGTCCTCGCCGTGGAGTTGTCGAGCTATCAGCTGCACTGGGCGCCCTCGCTGCGCGCCCACTCCGCCGCCGTGCTGAACCTGGCGCCGGACCATCTGGACTGGCACGGCTCCATGGAGGCGTACGCCGCCGACAAGGGCCGTATCTACGAGGGCAATCGGGTCGCCTGCGTCTACAACGTGGCCGACAAGGCCACCGAGGACCTGGTGCGCGAGGCGGATGTCGAGGAGGGCTGCCGGGCCATCGGCTTCACCCTCGGCACTCCGGGGCCCTCTCAACTCGGTGTCGTCGAAGGCATCCTGGTCGACCGGGCCTTCGTCGAGGACCGGCACAAGAACGCCCAGGAGCTCGCCGAGGTCTCCGACGTCAACCCGCCGGCTCCGCACAACATCGCCAACGCCCTTGCGGCGGCGGCCCTCGCCCGCGCATTCGGGGTGCCCGCAAGGGCCGTACGGGACGGGCTGCGGGCCTTCACCCCGGACGCCCACCGCATCTCCCACGTGGCCGACGTGGACGGGGTCGGCTACGTCGACGACTCCAAGGCCACCAACACCCACGCGGCACAGGCCTCGTTGGCGGCCTACGAGTCGATCGTGTGGATCGCGGGCGGGCTCGCCAAGGGCGCGACCTTCGACGAGTTGGTCGCCAAGTCGGCACAGCGACTTCGCGGTGTCGTGCTCATCGGCCGGGACCGCGCCCTGATCCGTGAAGCCCTCGCGCGACACGCCCCGGAGGTACCCGTGGTGGACCTCGACCGGACCGACACTGGGGCGATGCTCGCGGCTGTCCAGGAGGCCTCACGCCTCGCCGTCGCAGGTGACACGGTGCTGCTGGCTCCGGCCTGCGCCTCGATGGACATGTTCGCCAACTACAACAAGCGCGGTGACGCGTTCGCGGAGGCGGTTCGCGAACTCGGCGCCTGACCGACGTAGCGGAGGCGTTGATGCCCAGTAGCCGGACCGGCAGGCCCCCCGTGCAGCGGGCCCGGCGCCCCGCCGTCCCCCGGCAGGCGCGCGAGAACCCCGTGCAACAGCTCTACATGCGTGCGCGGAAGGCCTGGGACCGGCCTCTGACCGCCTACTACCTGATCCTCGGTGGCAGCCTGCTGATCACCGTGCTCGGTCTGGTGATGGTGTACTCGGCCTCCCAGATCACGGCCCTGCAGATGTCGTTGCCGGGTTCCTTCTTCTTCCGCAAGCAGTTCCTGGCCGCCGTCATCGGCACCGTACTGCTGCTGATCGCCTCCCGGATGCCGGTCAAGCTGCACCGGGCACTCGCCTATCCGATCCTGGCGGGCGCGGTCTTCCTGATGGCCCTGGTACAGGTGCCGGGGATAGGGATGTCGGTCAACGGCAACCAGAACTGGATCTCGCTCGGCGGCTCCTTCCAGATCCAGCCCAGCGAGTTCGGCAAGCTCGCCCTCGTGCTGTGGGCGTCCGACCTGCTCGCCCGCAAGCAGGACAAGAAGCTGCTGACCCAGTGGAAGCACATGCTGGTGCCGCTCGTCCCGGTCGCCTTCCTGCTGCTCGGGCTGATCATGCTCGGCGGCGACATGGGTACGGCGATCATCCTGACCGCGATCCTGTTCGGCCTGCTGTGGCTCGCGGGGGCCCCGACGAGGCTGTTCGTCGGGGTGCTGTCGATCGCCGGGCTGATCGGCATGATCCTCATCAAGACCAGCCCCAACCGCATGGCCCGGCTCGCCTGCATCGGCGCCACCGAGCCCAAGTCGGGGGCCGCCGACTGCTGGCAGGCCGTGCACGGCATCTATGCCCTCGCATCAGGCGGGATCTTTGGCTCCGGGCTCGGCGCGAGTGTGGAAAAATGGGGCCAACTCCCCGAAGCCCACACCGACTTCATCTTCGCCGTCACCGGTGAGGAACTAGGCCTCGCGGGGACGCTGTCAGTACTCGCTCTCTTCGCGGCTCTAGGCTATGCGGGTATCCGCGTGGCCGGACGCACGGAGGACCCCTTCGTGAGGTATGCCGCGGGAGGTGTGACCACCTGGATCACCGCTCAGGCGGTGATCAACATCGGTGCGGTGCTCGGTCTGCTGCCGATCGCCGGCGTCCCGCTCCCGCTGTTCTCCTACGGAGGGTCCGCCCTGCTGCCGACCATGTTCGCCATCGGGCTGTTGATCGCGTTCGCGCGTGACGATCCCGCTGCGCGGATGGCGCTTTCGATGCGGCAACCCCGCTTTGGTAGAAAGCGGGCGGGAGGCGCCGTGCCGGCACGGGGTCCTCGGAGATGGAACACGATGCGACGGCGCGCCTCCTCGGCGCGTTCGTCCGGAGAGCGGTGAATTTCGGTGCATGTCGTACTCGCCGGTGGGGGGACCGCCGGCCACATCGAGCCCGCGCTCGCCCTCGCGGACGCCCTGCGCAGGCAGGACCCGACCGTGGGGATCACGGCCCTGGGCACGGAACGGGGCCTGGAGACCAAGCTCGTCCCACAGCGCGGCTACGAGCTCGCGCTCATCCCTGCCGTCCCGCTGCCCCGTAAGCCGACCCCGGAGCTGATCACCGTGCCGGGCAGGCTGCGCGGCACGATCAAGGCCACCGAGCAGATCCTGGAGCGCACCAAGGCCGACGCCGTCGTCGGCTTCGGCGGCTATGTGGCGCTGCCCGGCTATCTCGCCGCCAAGCGGCTCGGTGTACCGATCGTGGTCCACGAGGCCAACGCCCGCCCCGGCCTCGCCAACAAGATCGGCTCCCGGTACGCCGCCCAGGTCGCCGTGGCCACGCCGGACAGCAAGCTGCGCAACTCCCGCTACATCGGCATCCCGCTGCGCCACACCATCGCCACCCTGGACCGGGCCGCCGTCCGCCCCGAGGCCCGGCACATGTTCGGCCTCGACCCGAACCTGCCGACCCTGCTGGTCTCCGGCGGCTCGCAGGGCGCCCGGCGCCTCAACGAGGTCGTCCAGCAGGTCGCGCCCTGGCTCCAGCAGGCCGGGATCCAGATCCTGCACGCGGTCGGTCCGAAGAACGAACTGCCGCATGTACAGCAGATGCCGGGAATGCCCCCCTACATCCCGGTAAGTTACCTGGACCGGATGGACCTCGCGTACGCCGCGGCCGACATGATGCTCTGCCGCGCGGGCGCGATGACCGTCGCCGAACTCTCCGCCGTCGGGCTCCCGGCCGCCTACGTCCCGCTGCCCATCGGCAACGGCGAACAGCGGCTGAACGCCCAGCCGGTGGTCAAGGCCGGCGGCGGACTGCTGGTCGACGACGCGGAACTGACGCCCGACTGGGTGCGGGGCAACGTCCTGCCCGTGCTCGCCGACCCGCACCGGTTGTACGAGATGTCCCGCGCCGCCGCCGAGTTCGGCCGCCGGGACGCCGACGAGCTGCTTGTCGCCATGGTGTACGAGGCGATCGCCTCGCACCGACGCCAGTAGCCAGGAAGAGGGAGTGCGCGTGGCCGGATCGACGACCGCCGAGCGCGGTGAACGCCAGCAGGAGTCGTCCGGCCCGCCTCCCGCCCGGCGGTTGAGGGTGCGTCGGCTTCGTACGATCATCATCCTCGCCGTGGCGCTCGCGCTTCTCTCCGCGGGTGCCGTCTGGCTGTTGTACGGATCCCAGTGGCTCCGTGTCGAACGCGTGTCGGCCACGGGAACCCTGGTACTGACTCCGGAACAGGTCCGTGAGGCCGCCGACATCCCGCTCGGCTCGCCGCTGATTTCCGTCGACACCGATGCGATTGAGGCGCGGCTGCGCCGGAAATTGCCCCGAATTGACTCAGTTGATGTGGCTCGCTCCTGGCCCCATGGAATCGGGCTGAAAGTGACTGAGCGTACTCCGGTTCTGCTTGTCCAAAAGGGCGGAAACTTTGTCGAAGTGGACGATGAAGGTGTCCGATTCGCCACGGTTTCCGTAGCCCCGAAAGGCGTCCCCGCACTGGAATTGGCGCTCTCCCGGCCGGACTCCCGCGCCGCGAGCCTGCGTCGCTTCGGGGAGGGCCGACTGGTGCGGGAAGCGGTGCGCGTGGCGGGTGACATTCCGGTCGACGTCGCGCGCGTGACCCGTTCCGTCAAGGTGCGTTCGTATGACGACATCTCGCTGGAGTTGAGGGGCGGTCGTACCGTCGCCTGGGGAAGCGGCGAGAAGGGTGCCGCGAAGGCCCGTACGCTCAGCGCTCTCATGAAGGCCGCCCCGGATGCCCGGCACTTCGACGTCAGCGTTCCCACGGCCCCTGCGTCATCGGGGAGTTGACGCACATCAGCGCAGGCCAGCACCCTGGTTGGGCACTGCTACGGCTGATCACATAGGGTGAAAAGAAAAACGGGAGGTTCGGCGTGTTCGTTGAACGTGCGCCACTTGTCGACTTAGTGTCCTGTTCAGAAGACTCCAGGGAACAGACACACTGGTAACCCTAAACTTCAGCGTTAGGGTTCGGGTCGGCGCTACGGACCGTCCCATTCGGCATCAGTCGACGGATCGCGAGGCAGCAGTGCTTCGTCGGTTCGGCGACACGTAACTCGAGGCGAGAGGCCTTCGACGTGGCAGCACCGCAGAACTACCTCGCAGTCATCAAAGTCATCGGTGTCGGCGGCGGTGGTGTCAATGCCATCAACCGGATGATCGAGGTCGGTCTCAAGGGCGTCGAGTTCATCGCCATCAACACCGACGCGCAGGCGCTGTTGATGAGCGACGCCGACGTCAAACTCGACGTCGGCCGCGAACTCACCCGCGGACTCGGCGCCGGAGCCAACCCGGCCGTGGGCCGCAAGGCCGCCGAGGACCACCGCGAGGAGATCGAGGAGGTCCTCAAGGGGGCCGACATGGTCTTCGTGACCGCCGGTGAAGGCGGCGGCACCGGCACCGGCGGCGCGCCCGTCGTGGCCAACATCGCCCGCACTCTGGGCGCCCTCACCATCGGCGTGGTCACCCGCCCCTTCACCTTCGAGGGCCGACGCCGCGCCAACCAGGCCGAGGACGGCATCGCGGAACTCCGCGAAGAGGTCGACACCCTCATCGTCATCCCCAACGACCGGCTGCTGTCCATCTCGGACCGCCAGGTCTCGGTCCTCGACGCCTTCAAGTCGGCCGACCAGGTCCTGCTCTCCGGTGTCCAGGGCATCACCGACCTCATCACCACGCCCGGTCTGATCAACCTCGACTTCGCCGACGTCAAGTCGGTCATGTCCGAGGCCGGTTCGGCGCTCATGGGCATCGGCTCGGCCCGCGGCGACGACCGCGCGGTGGCCGCCGCCGAGATGGCGATCTCCTCGCCGCTGCTCGAAGCGTCCATCGACGGCGCCCGGGGCGTGCTGCTCTCCATCTCCGGCGGCAGCGACCTCGGCCTGTTCGAGATCAACGAAGCGGCTCAGCTGGTCAGCGAGGCCGCCCACCCCGAGGCCAACATCATCTTCGGTGCGGTCATCGACGACGCCCTCGGCGACGAGGTCCGTGTCACCGTGATCGCCGCCGGCTTCGACGGGGGCCAGCCGCCCGCCCGGCGCGAGACGGTCATGGGTTCCTCCTCGGCCCCGTCCCGCCGCGAGGAGCCCACTCCGGTACGGCAGACCGAGAGCCGTCCGTCCTTCGGCTCGCTCGGCAGCGTCACGCCGAAGGAGGACCCGGAGCCCGCGCCCGAGCCGGCCGCCGACCTCCCGGTCCCCCCGCCCGTCCCGCCGTCCCGGAGCTACTCGGACAGCGCGGCCGAGGAGCTGGACGTGCCGGACTTCCTGAAGTGATAGGACAGCGCGAGAGCGTGAGCGGCGCGCACTTCGCCTTCACCGACCGGTGGGGCGGGGTGAGCGCCGCTCCGTATGAGGAGCTCAACCTCGGCGGGGCGGTCGGCGACGACCCCGAAGCCGTGGGGACCAACCGCGAACTGGCCGCCAAGTCGCTCGGTCTCGACCCGGCCCGGGTGGTCTGGATGAACCAGGTGCACGGGGCGGACGTCGTGGTGGTCTCGGAGCCGTGGGGCGAGAAGCCGGTGCCACGGGTCGACGCGGTCGTCACCGCCGAACGCGGTCTCGCCCTCGCCGTCCTCACCGCCGACTGCACCCCGGTGCTGCTCGCCGACCCGGTCGCCGGGATCGCCGCGGCGGCCCACGCCGGCCGGCCCGGCATGATCGCCGGAGTCGTCCCGGCCGCGCTACGCGCGATGACCGAACTCGGCGCCGACCCCGCCCGGATCGTCGCCCGCACCGGACCCGCCGTCTGCGGCAGGTGCTACGAAGTGCCCGAGGAGATGCGCGCCGACGTCGCCGCCGTCGAACCCGCGGCGCACTCCGAAACGAGTTGGGGCACTCCCGCGGTCGACGTGACCGCCGGAGTGCACGCGCAGCTCGACCGGCTCGGGGTGCGCGACCGGCAGCAGTCGCCGGTGTGCACGCTGGAGTCGGGCGACCACTTCTCGTATCGTCGCGATCGCACCACGGGGCGACTCGCGGGATATGTCTGGCTGGACTGATGGGGCATGACGGACCGTAAGGACGAACTCGCCGCGAACCTGGCGAAGGTGGAGGCGCGCATCGCCGCCGCGTGTGCGGCTGCCGGGCGCAGGCGGGAAGAGGTGACCCTCATCGTGGTCACCAAGACCTACCCCGCGAGCGATGTGCGGATCCTCGCCGAGCTAGGTGTGCGCCACGTCGCCGAGAACAAGGACCAGGACGCGGCGCCCAAGGCCGCCGAATGCTCGGATCTGCCCCTTACTTGGCACTTTGTTGGTCAGTTGCAGACCAACAAAGTGCGATCTGTGGTGGGTTACGCGGATCTCGTGCAGTCCGTCGATCGTTCGAAGTTGGTGACGGCTCTCTCCCGGGAGGCCGTGAAGGCCGAGCGCGAGGTGGGCTGCCTGATCCAGGTCGCCCTCGACGCCGGTTCGAGCGAGCGAGGGGAGCGGGGTGGTGTGGCGCCGGGCGGAATCGAGGAGTTGTCCGGTCTCGTGGCCGGGGCTCCGGGGTTGCGGCTCGACGGGTTGATGACCGTCGCCCCGCTCACCGGGGAGTACGCGGGACGCGAACAGGCGGCGTTCGAGCGGTTGATGGATTTGTCGACCGACCTGCGCAGAGCCCATCCGGCTGCCAACATGGTCTCCGCAGGGATGAGTGCGGACCTCGAACAGGCCGTGGCAGCAGGAGCGACACATGTGCGCGTCGGCACCGCGGTACTCGGAGTCCGCCCCAGGCTCGGGTAACGTCGCCAGGAAGTCGGACCACAGCAGAAAATATGGTCATTACCGCCAAAGGCGGTCATAACGACCTCGTGGATCGCGGGCACTTGGCAGTCGTCAGCCGATCCACCACAGAGCGGAGGACTCAGAGAATGGCCGGCGCGATGCGCAAGATGGCGGTCTACCTCGGCCTCGTGGAGGACGATGGGTACGACGGCCGCGGTTTCGACCCCGACGACGACTTCGAACCGGAACTCGATCCGGAGCCCGAGCGGGACCGCCGACGGCATGAGCCGTCTCACCAGTCACATCAGGCGCTTCAACCTGAAAGGGACGAATCGGTCAGAGTTGTGCAGTCCTCGGCGCCGCGCGACCCGGTGCCCCGATCCTCTTCGCTCGCCGCGGAATCGGTGCGTCCGGCGCGCATCGCGCCCGTGGCATCCATCACACAAGAGCGCGCAAGCCTGGAGAAGAACGCACCGGTGATCATGCCCAAGGTCGTGTCCGAACGAGAGCCTTACCGGATCACCACACTTCACCCCCGGACCTACAACGAGGCCCGTACCATCGGGGAACACTTCCGTGAGGGCACCCCGGTGATCATGAATCTGACTGAGATGGATGACACAGACGCCAAGCGACTTGTCGACTTTGCGGCCGGTTTGGTGTTTGGTCTTCACGGCAGCATCGAGCGGGTGACGCAGAAGGTGTTCCTGTTGTCGCCTGCTAACGTCGATGTCACGGCGGAGGACAAGGCCCGCATCGCAGAGGGCGGGTTCTTCAACCAGAGCTGAGAAGCAACAACCGGAACGAAGTACGAACAGGGGAGAGGGAAAGACAGACCATGAGCGTGTTCGCGCAGGTGATCTACATCGCGCTGATGGTGTTCCTCATCGTGCTCATCTTCCGATTGGTCATGGACTACGTCTTCCAGTTCGCCCGCTCGTGGCAACCCGGCAAGGCGATGGTGGTCGTTCTGGAGGCCACCTACACTGTCACCGATCCACCGTTGAAGCTTCTGCGGCGGTTCATCCCGCCGCTGCGTCTCGGGGGCGTGGCGCTCGACCTGTCCTTCTTCGTGCTGATGATCATCGTCTACATCCTCATCTCCATCACGGGAAACCTGGCGAGGTGACTGTGGACGATACGGTCTTGCCGACTGCCGATGACTACGTTGAGGTGAAGAGATGCCGTTGACCCCCGAGGACGTGCGGAACAAGCAGTTCACGACCGTCCGCCTCCGAGAAGGCTATGACGAGGACGAGGTCGATGCCTTCCTCGACGAGGTCGAAGCCGAACTGACCCGCCTGCTGCGCGAGAACGAGGACCTGCGCGCCAAGCTGGCCGCGGCGACGCGTGCTGCTGCCCAGAACCAGCAGAACATGCGCAAGCCTCCGGAGCAGCAGGACCAGCAGCAAGGCGGCATGCCCGGACAGGGAATGCCGCAGCAGGGTATGCGTGGGCCCGGTCCCGGTGCCCCCGTACCGGCCGGCATATCCGGTCCGCCGCAGCAGCAGATGGGCGGCCCCATGGGTGGCCCGCCCCAGCTGCCGAGCGGTGCGCCGCAGCTGCCCGCCGGCCAGGGCGGCCCGCAGGGTCAGGGCCAGATGGGCCAGGGTCCGATGGGTCAGGGCCAGATGGGCCAGGGTCCGATGGGCCAGGGCCAGATGGGCCAGGGCCAGTTGGGTCAAGGCCAGATGGGCCAGGGCCAGATGGGCCAGGGCACCATGGGCGGTCAGCCGCCCATGCAGCAGCAGATGGGCGGCCC
This sequence comes from Streptomyces sp. NPDC024687, assembly GCF_055559055.1. NCBI lineage: Bacteria > Bacillati > Actinomycetota > Actinomycetes > Kitasatosporales > Streptomycetaceae > Streptomyces > Streptomyces sp. NPDC024687. Next base: position 1,034,339 of record NZ_JBVHLJ010000001.1, read on the forward strand.
CATGGGCGGTCCGATGGGCGGCCCCGGTCAGGGCCCCGGTGGCGACAGCGCCGCCCGTGTCCTCTCGCTGGCCCAGCAGACCGCCGACCAGGCGATCGCCGAGGCGCGTTCCGAGGCCAACAAGATCGTGGGCGAGGCGCGTTCGCGTGCCGAGGGTCTCGAGCGTGACGCCCGTGCCAAGGCGGACGCCCTGGAGCGGGACGCGCAGGAGAAGCACCGCGTCGCGATGGGCTCCCTGGAGTCCGCCCGCGCCACGCTGGAGCGCAAGGTCGAGGACCTGCGCGGCTTCGAGCGCGAGTACCGCACGCGTCTGAAGTCGTACCTCGAGTCGCAGCTGCGCCAGCTGGAGACCCAGGCCGACGACTCGCTGGCTCCGCCGCGTACCCCGGCCGCCGCGTCGCTGCCGCCGTCCCCGGCGCCTTCCATGGCTCCGGCCGGTGCGAGCGCGCCGTCGTACGGTGGCAACCAGGGCATGGGCGGCGGTCCTTCGCCGGCCGGCCCGTCGTACGGCGGCCAGCAGCAGATGTCGCCCGCGATGACCCAGCCGATGGCGCCCGTGCGGCCGCAGGGTCCCGGTCCGATGGGACAGGCTCCCTCGCCCATGCGTGGCTTCCTCATCGACGAGGACGACAACTGACGGCCTCTAGTACGCCTTAGGCGTCGGCAGCGTTCAGGGCGGGGCCCCGGATTTCGATCCGGGGCCCCGCCCTTTTACGCGGGTTGACCACGTTGTGTTGGCACGAAGAAGGCCCGGTCCCCTGGTGGGGGCCGGGCCTTCTATTCTCGGTCCTACGCCTTGCGCAGGCGGAACGTCAGCGACAGGCCCTCGTCGGTGAACGGGGTGCCGTAGGTGTCGTCCGCCTCGCCCTGGGCGAAGTCCGTGGCCAGGACCTCGTCGGCGATCAGGGGCGTGTGCTCGGACAGGGCCGCGATCACGGCCGGGTCCGTGGCCGTCCAGCGCAGCGCGATGCGGTCGGCCACGTCGAGGCCGCTGTTCTTGCGGGCCTCCTGGATCAGGCGGATCGCGTCACGGGCGAGGCCCGCCTGGCGGAGTTCCTCCGTGATCTCCAGGTCCAGGGCCACCGTCGCCCCGGAGTCGGACGCCACCGACCAGCCCTCGCGCGGGGTCTCCGTGATGATCACCTCGTCGGGGGCGAGCGTGATCGTCTCGCCGTCGACCTCCACCGAGGCCGTGCCCTCGCGCAGGGCCAGGGAGAGCGCGGCCGCGTCGGCGTTCGCGACGGCCTTGGCCACGTCCTGGACGCGCTTGCCGAAACGCTTGCCCAGGGCGCGGAAGTTGGCCTTCGCCGTGGTGTCGACCAGGCTGCCGCCGACGTCGCTGAGAGAGGCGAGCGCGCTCACGTTCAGCTCGTCCGTGATCTGCGCGTGCAGTTCGCGGTCCAGTGAGTCGAAGCCGGTCGCGGCGATGAGCGCCCGGGACAGCGGCTGACGGGTCTTCACGCCCGACTCCGCGCGCGTGGCACGGCCCAGCTCGACAAGCCGGCGCACCAGGACCATCTGCTTCGACAGCTCCGGGTCGATGGCGGAGAGGTCCGCCTCCGGCCAGGAGGCCAGGTGCACCGACTCCGGGGCGCCCGGGGAGACCGGCACGACCAGGTCCTGCCAGACCCGCTCGGTGATGAACGGGGTCAGCGGGGCCATCAGCTGGGTGACCGTCTCGACGACCTCGTGCAGCGTGCGCAGCGCGGCCTTGTCGCCCTGCCAGAAGCGGCGCCGGGACCGGCGTACGTACCAGTTGGACAGGTCGTCGACGAACGCCGACAGGAGCTTGCCGGCGCGCTGGGTGTCGTACGACTCCAGGGACTGGGTCACCTGGTCGGTCAGCGCGTGCAGTTCGGACAGCAGCCAGCGGTCCAGGACCGGGCGGTCGGCCGGGGCCGGGTCCGCCTCGCTGGGCGCCCAGCCGGACGTGCGGGCGTACAGGGCCTGGAAGGCGACCGTGTTCCAGTAGGTGAGGAGGGTCTTCCGCACCACCTCCTGGATCGTGCCGTGGCCGACACGGCGGGCCGCCCACGGGGAGCCGCCGGCCGCCATGAACCAGCGCACCGCGTCCGCGCCGTGCCGGTCCATCAGCGGGATCGGCTCCAGGGTGTTGCCCAGGTGCTTGGACATCTTGCGGCCGTCCTCGGCGAGGATGTGGCCGAGGCAGACGACGTTCTCGTACGACGACTTGTCGAAGACCAGGGTGCCGACGGCCATCAGCGTGTAGAACCAGCCGCGCGTCTGGTCGATGGCCTCGGAGATGAACTGCGCCGGGTAGCGGGACTCGAACAGTTCCTTGTTCTTGTACGGGTAGCCCCACTGCGCGAACGGCATCGAACCCGAGTCGTACCAGGCGTCGATGACCTCCGGCACGCGCGTGGCCGTCTTCTGGCAGCCGTCGTGGCGGCAGGCGAAGGTGACCTCGTCGATGTACGGGCGGTGCGGGTCCAGGCCCGACTGGTCCGTGCCGGTCAGCTCGGTGAGCTCCGCGCGGGAGCCGACGACGGTGAGGTGGTCGTCCTCGCAGCGCCAGATCGGCAGCGGGGTGCCCCAGTAACGGTTGCGGGACAGGGCCCAGTCGATGTTGTTCTGGAGCCAGTCGCCGAAGCGGCCGTGCTTCACCGTCTCCGGGAACCAGTTGGTGTTCTCGTTCTCCTGGAGGAGGCGGTCCTTGACGGCGGTGGTGCGGATGTACCAGGACGGCTGCGCGTAGTAGAGGAGCGCGGTGTGGCAGCGCCAGCAGTGCGGGTAGCTGTGCTCGTACGGGATGTGCTTGACGAGGAGGCCGCGCTGCTGAAGGTCCTCGGTGAGCTTTTCGTCCGCCTTCTTGAAGAAGACGCCGCCGACCAGGGGGACGTCCTCCTCGAACGTGCCGTCCCGGCGGATCGGGTTCACGACGGGCAGGCCGTAGGCGCGGCAGACCTTGAGGTCGTCCTCACCGAAGGCGGGGGACTGGTGGACCAGACCCGTACCGTCCTCGGTCGTGACGTACTCGGCGTTGACCACGTAGTGGGCCGGCTCCGGGAACTCCACGAGCTCGAACGGACGTTGATAGGTCCAGCGCTCCATCTCGGCACCGGTGAAGGACTGGCCGGTGGTCTCCCAGCCCTCGCCGAGCGCCTTGGCGAGCAGCGGCTCGGCGACGACGAGCTGCTCCTCGCCGTCGGTCGCGACGACGTAGGTGACCTCCGGGTGCGCGGCGACCGCCGTGTTGGAGACCAGCGTCCAGGGGGTCGTCGTCCAGACCAGGAGCGCGGCCTGGCCGGCGAGCGGACCGGAGGTGAGCGGGAAACGGACGTACACGGAAGGGTCGACGATCGTCTCGTAGCCCTGCGCCAGCTCGTGGTCCGACAGGCCCGTCTCGTCGCGGGGGCACCAGGGGGCCACGCGGTAGTCCTGGACCAGCAGGCCCTTGTTGAAGATCTCCTTCAGCGACCACCAGACGGACTCGATGTACTCCGGGTCCATCGTGCGGTACGGGTCCTGGAGGTCGGTCCAGTAGCCCATGCGGGTCGTGAGCGCCTCGAAGGCGTCGGTGTGGCGGGTCACGGACTCGCGGCACTTGGCGTTGAACTCGGCGATGCCGTACGCCTCGATGTCCTTCTTGCCGGTGAAGCCGAGCTCCTTCTCGACCGCCAGCTCCACCGGGAGGCCGTGACAGTCCCAGCCGGCCTTGCGTGCCACGTGGTAGCCGCGCATGGTGCGGAAGCGGGGGAAGACGTCCTTGAAGACGCGCGCCTCGATGTGGTGGGCGCCCGGCATGCCGTTGGCGGTGGGCGGGCCCTCGTAGAACACCCACTCGGGGCGGCCCTCGGACTGCTCCAGGGTCTTGGCGAAGATCTTCTGCTCGCGCCAGAAGTCGAGCACTGCGTGCTCGAGCGCGGGCAGGTCGACCTGGGCGGGCACCTGGCGGTACTGCGTCATCAGTCTTCCTCCGGCGGATGTGCTGCCTTCCGTCCGGAGGGACGAGAGTCCGTGCGCCGGTTTCGACGCGCTCCCGCGGTACCACCCTCCTTGGCCCGCCGACACCTGGTGTGCGTCGGTGAGCCCCCTCATTGGGGTCGCGATGCCGGGTCTACTGGCCCTGGCAGGAACTGCTGGGCTTTCTTCCGGCGGCTCCGGGGTGATCTTCGCGTCGCGCTCGCCCCCGGGCTTCCACCGTCCCCGGGTCGCTCTGGGCTGCGTACGCCGCTACTCGTCCCCATCCACGCTTTTCGCTGCGCCCAGTGTACGGCGCCCCGGGGACAGCGGCCGACCGCTTTTCCCGGGCCGGGCGCGGAGGTCGCCGTAGGGCGTGGGGTGACCCGAATGGAGCGGCACGGCTGTTCGGAATCCGGGACGGACGGTCCGGCGGATTACCCGGCGGGGAGCTGGGCACAACGCATGCATGCTTCCCGCCCCGCGGGCGTGGGGCAGGCGAATCGGGCGGCGTGCCCCGTTGCCGCGGGACTCGAGTCGATTTATCGTCCCAGCACGATTCGCGAGCAAGATCACAATATGTGAAGGGGCCGCGGCATGGTGGCGAAAAAGACCGCCGTACAGCAGTCGGCGTCGGGCCGGTCCACCCATGCGCGTGCCTCCGGCGGCGGGGCCAAGGACGCGGGCGGGAAGAAGAGCGTGCGCGGGGTGCCGTCCGGCAAGGGAGCGGCGGCGAAGGCCGTGAAGGCGGTCGGAGCGGCGGCGAAGAAAGTCGCTGAGAAGGCCGCCGTCAAGAGCACGCGCGCGGGTGCGGACAAGGCCGTGGCCGTGGCGAAGAAGACGCCGCCCCGGAAGGCGAGCGGCACCAGGAAGGCCACGGCTGCCTCCGGCGGGCGGGGGGCCGCGCAGGAGGAGGCGTCGGCCGGGAGACCGGCGACCGAGCCGCCCGTCGGCGGGACGACGGAGACCACCAGGGGCGTCGGCAAGGCTTCGGTCACGAAGAAGGCTGCGGTCAGGAAGAAGACCGAGGTGACGAAGAAGGCCGCGGCTACGAAGAAGGCTGCGGCTACGAAGAGGGCTGCGGCTACGAAAAAGCCTGCGGCCGCGAAGAAGGCGGTCGGCAAGAAGGCTGGGGTCGCGGAGAGGGCGGTCGGTCGAAAGGCTGCGGTCACCGGAGAGGGGGTCGGCAAGGAGGCGGTCGGTCGCACGGCTGCGGTCGCGGAGAAGGCGGTCGGCGAGGAAGCTGTCGACAAGAACGCCGCGGTTGCCGAGGGGGCGGTCGCGGAGAAGTCCGTGGCCGCCAAGAAGGCCTCGGCCACGAAGAAGAAGGCGGTCGCGAAGAAGAGCACGGCTGCGACGAAGGGCACGGTGAAAGGCACGGGCGCGGCGAAGGCCGCCGCCGAGAACAGGGCCGCGGGCAAGAGCGCGGGTGTCACGAAGGGCGCGGCTGTGACCAAGGCCGGCTCCGAGCGCTCGGCAGCGACGAAGGGCACGGTCAAAAGCACGGCCGCGGCCAAGAACACGGCCGTGACGACGGGCACGGTCAAGGGCACGGGTGCGGGTGCGGCGAAGACCGTCGCTGAGAACAGGGCCGCGGCGAAGAGCGCGGGCGACAAGAAGAGCGCGGCTGCGACCGGCTCCGAGAGCGCGGGCGTGACGAAGGGCGCGGCTGTGACCGAGGTCGCCTCCGAGAGCGCGGCCGCGGCGAAGGGCACGGTGAAAAGCGCGGATGCGGCCAAGAGCGCGAGCGTGACGAAGGCTGCGGCCAAGGACACGGCCGCGGATGTTACGGAAGGCGCGGCTGCGACCAAGGCCGGCTCCGAGAACACTTCTGCGGCGAAGGGCACGGTGAAAAGCGCGGGTGCGGCCAAGAGCGCGGGCGGGGCGAAGGGTACGGCCGCGGGCAAGAGTGCGGGTGTCATGGAAGGCGCGGCTGTGACCGAGGTCGGTTCCGAGAGCGCGGGCGGGGCGAAGGGCACCGTGAAGAGCGCGGCTGCGACCGGCTCCGAGAGCGCTGGCATGACGAAGAGCGAGGTCAAAAGCACGGCCGCCGGCAAGAGCGCGGGCGTGATGAAGAGCGCGTCCGAGGACACGGCTGTGGGTGAGGCCGTGGGGAAGAAGACCGTCGGGAAGGACGCCGCGGTCGAGGAGGGGGTCGCTACGGAGGCCGGTGTCCCGCAGGGGGACGCCGGGCAGGGCACCTCCGGGAAGAAGACCCCCACGAAGAGGGCGGCCGGGAAGAGCACGGCCCACAAGGCGGGCGCGGCGAAGGCCGCGAAGCAGACGGGAGCCACGACAGTGGTTGCGAAGAAGACCCCTGGCACGGCCACAGCGGCGAAGACAGCCCTACCCAACGCGCGTGTCGCCGCGGTGGAGCCCGGCGAACTGGCGGTGCGCCCCGGTGAGGATCCGTGGACGCCCCAAGAGGTCGAGGAGGCCCGCGCGGAGCTGACGGCCGAGGCTCACCGGCTGCGCACCGAGATCTCCACGTCCGAGGAGTCCCTCGTGGGGCTCATGCGGGACTCCGGGGACGGCGCCGGCGACGACCAGGCCGACACCGGGACGAAGAACATCACGCGCGAGAGCGAGATGGCCCTCGCGGCCAACGCGCGCGAGATGCTCCTCCAGACCGAGCGCGCCCTGGCGCGTCTCGACGCCGGCACCTACGGCCTGTGCGAGAACTGCGGCAATCCCATCGGCAAGGCACGCATGCAGGCCTTCCCACGAGCAACCCTGTGCGTGGAGTGCAAGCAGAAGCAGGAACGCCGGTACTGAGGGTCCTTGGAGGCGTGTCGTACCCTCGTCCTCAGTCAGGTATCTAGGTCGAGGGACTCACGTGGCAGAGGCGGAGCGCATCATCGGTACGCCGGACACCCCGGAGGCGGCGGGGGCCGAGCCGGAGCAGCACCAGACGGCGCGGCCCGGGGGCAGGCGCCGTATCGCCGTGCTGTTCACGGTGGCCGCCTTCGCGTACGCCCTCGACCTGGTCAGCAAGATGATCGTGGTCGCCAGGCTGGAGCACCACGAGCCGGTCGAGATCATCGGTGACTGGCTGAAGTTCGAGGCGATCCGCAACGCGGGCGCGGCCTTCGGCTTCGGCGAGGCGTTCACCGTGATCTTCACGGTGATCGCGGCGGCCGTGATCGTGGTCATCGCCCGGCTCGCCCGCAAGCTCTACAGCCTGCCCTGGGCGATCGCGCTCGGGCTGCTGCTCGGCGGCGCGCTCGGCAACCTCACCGACCGCCTCTTCCGCTCGCCCGGCGTCTTCGAGGGCGCGGTCGTCGACTTCATCGCGCCCAAGCACTTCGCGGTCTTCAACCTCGCCGACTCGGCGATCGTGTGCGGCGGCATCCTGATCGTGCTGCTGTCCTTCAAGGGCCTCGACCCGGACGGAACCGTCCACAAGGACTGAGCGCGCGGTCGGGGCTGTCTCACCCGTCCGGCATACTCGACGGGTGAGCACCATTCCCGAGATCCGCACCCTGCCCGTGCCCGACGGCCTGGAGGGCGAGCGCGTCGACGCCGCCATCTCCCGCATGTTCGGCTTCTCCCGTACCAAGGCGGCCGAGCTCGCCGCCTCGGGGAAGGTCACGGTCGACGGGTCGGTGGTCGGGAAGTCCGAGCGGGTGCACGGCGGGGCCTGGATGGAGGTCGAGATGCCGCAGGCGCCCGCGCCCGTGCAGCTCGTCGCCGAGCCGGTCGAGGGCATGGAGATCGTCCATGACGACGACGACATCGTCGTGATTGTCAAGCCGGTCGGGGTGGCCGCGCACCCGTCGCCGGGCTGGACCGGGACGACCGTGATCGGTGGGCTCGCCGCCGCCGGATACCGCATCTCGACCTCCGGTGCCGCCGAGCGCCAGGGGATCGTGCACCGGCTCGACGTGGGCACCTCGGGGCTGATGGTCGTGGCCAAGTCGGAGCGGGCGTACACCTCCCTGAAGCGGCAGTTCAAGGAGCGCACGGTCGACAAGCGGTACCACACGCTCGTCCAGGGCCACCCGGACCCGACCAGCGGCACCATCGACGCGCCCATCGGCCGCCACCCTCAGCACGACTACAAGTGGGCCGTCACCGCCGAGGGCAAGCCGTCCGTCACGCACTACGACCTCATCGAGGCGTTCCGCGCGGCCTCCCTGCTGGATGTGAAGCTGGAGACCGGGCGCACCCACCAGATCCGCGTCCACATGGCGGCCCACCGCCACCCCTGCGTCGGCGACCTGACGTACGGCGCCGACCCGACGCTCGCCAAGCGGCTGCGGCTGACCCGGCAGTGGCTGCACGCGGTGCGGCTCGGCTTCGAGCACCCCGGGGACGGCGAGTGGGTGGAGTTCGCCAGCGAGTATCCGGAGGACCTCCAGCAGGCCCTGGACCTGGTGCGCGAGGAGACCTACGGGTGAGCTTGCACGCGTACGCGGTGCGGGTCGCCGAGGACCCCGCGGACCGTGAGGCCTGCTTCGCGGTGCGCAAGGAGGTCTTCGTCGGAGAGCAGGGCGTGCCCGAGGACATCGAGTACGACGCCTACGACGCCGTAGCGGTGCATGTGCTGGCCGTGCGCGTGGACTGTGTACCGCTGGGGACCGGGCGGCTGCTGTTCGGCGAGGCGGCGGCCGGGAAGACCGGCGGTGACGCGTCGGTGGGGTCGCTGGGGCGGCTCGCCGTGACCCGGGAGGCGCGCGGGCTCGGGGTGGGGGCCGCGCTCGTACGGGCCGTCGAGGAGGCGGCACGCGCGCGTGGGCTGATGGCTGTGGACCTGCACGCCCAGACGCATGCGCTGGGGTTCTACGAGCGGCTCGGGTACGTGGCGTACGGGCCGGAGTTCCCGGACGCGGGGATACCGCACCGGGCCATGCGGCGCGTTCTCTGACGCTCGGCGGGAGCGGCGGTCGGGAGGGTTCGGGCGTTTTGCGGGCAGACTGAAGTGAACGTTGGTTCGTCGATCTGCCCGGAGCTCTGACCGTGGATCAGTTGGCCCTGTTGTTCGTGTTGTTGCTGGGGGCTCTGATCAGTGTCCCGGTGGGGGACCGGTTCGGGTTGCCGGCGCCGGTGCTGATGACCCTGCTCGGCATAGTGCTCGCGGTGCTGGACTTCGTACCGAATGTCGAGATCCCGCCCGAGCTGATCCTGCCCATCCTGTTGCCGCCCCTGCTCTACGCGGCGGTGCGGCGCACGTCCTGGCGCCAGTTCGCGGCCAACAAGCGGCCGATCTTCCTGCTCGCCGTCGCGCTCGTGTTCGTGACGACCCTGTGCGTCGCCGTTGTCGCCCACGCGATCGTGCCGGGGCTGCCGATCGCCGCCGCCGTCGCGCTCGGCGCGCTGGTCGCCCCGCCCGACCCGGTCGCCGCGACCGCCGTCGCCGGCCAACTCGGGCTGCCCCGCAGGCTGGTGTCCATCCTGGAGGGCGAGGGACTCTTCAACGACGTGACGGCGATCGTGCTCTACCACGTGGCCGTCGCCGCCGCTGTGAGCGGGTCGTTCAAGCCCGGCGAGGCCGTCTTCGAGCTGGTGCTCTCCGCCGTGGTCGCAGTCGCGGGGGGGCTGGTGCTGGGCTGGGGCGCCAACAAGCTGATGGATCTGCTGGGTGACGCCACCCTCCAGATCGGGCTGACGGTGCTGGTGCCGTACGCCTCCTATGTGCTCGCCGAGGAGCTCCACGGCTCCGGTGTGCTCGCCGTGCTGACCACCGCCCTGTTCCTCGCCGAGTACGGCTCCGACGCCGACGACGTGATGACCCGGCTGGCCGGGCACACCTTCTGGGACATCGTCGACACGCTCGTCACCGGTGTGGCCTTCGGGCTGATCGGGCTTGAACTGCACAACGCGATCCGGACCGCGTCCGGGCGCTGGGGCGAGATGCTCGGCTGGGCCGCGGCGATCGTGGCCGTGGTCGTCCTCGTACGGCTGGCGTGGCTGATGCCGGCCACCTGGCTCACCAAGCGGATGCACGCGAAGCGCGACTACGACGAGGAGATCCCGACCAGTTGGCGGGAGACCGTCATCATGTGGTGGTCCGGGATGCGGGGCGTGGCGTCGGTGGCGTTGGCGCTGGCCATTCCGCTGGAGACCGACTCGGGGGCGGGCTTTCCCGACCGGGACGAGATCGTCTTCATCGCGTTCGGGGTGATCATGGCCACGCTGGTGCTCCAGGGGCTGACCCTGCCGTGGCTGGTGAAGCGGCTGGGGGTGCGGGCCGACACCGAGCGGGAGAAGGAGTTCGAGAAGGCCCTCGCCGTCCGGGCGGCCAAGGCGGCCAAGCGGCGGCTGCGGGAGATCGAGACCGTGGAGGAGCTGCCGGAGGACGTGTCCGAGCAGATGATGCGGCGGGCGTTCGAGATCGGCGTGCGGATCCATCCCGAGATGGGGGACGAGGAGCGACGCGAGGCCCGGCGGCGACTCAAGCGGATGCGACGGATCCAGGGCGAGCTGCTGAGCGCGGCCCGGCACGAGGTGCTGGCGGCGCGGAGTGAACCGGGGGCCGACCCCGAGGTCGTGGACCGGGTGCTGCGGCACCTGGACGTCCGCAGTCTGCGGTGAGTCCGCCGAAACCGGGGTGACCTCCCCAAGTACGCCTTTGTAGGCTGCGGTTATGGCTCGCAACGTAGTGATCAGCGGTGGCGGTACGGGAATCGGACGCGCGGCGGCACAGGTGTTCGCCGCGGAAGGGGACCGGGTGCTGCTGCTCGGGCGGCGCGCCGAGGTGCTGGAGAAGGCCGGGGTGCCCGGGGCGCTGACGTACGCCGCCGATCTCGGTGACGTCGACCAGGTCCGCGGGGTCGTCGCTTTCGTGGAGCGAGAACTGGGGACCGTGGACGTGCTGATCCACAGTGCCGGGGGCACCGGGCAGCTGGAACCGCCCGCTGCCGGCTCCGATCCTCTCGACGCCGTCGCGCACAACTGGACCGTGAACTTCCAGCTCAATCTGCTGACCGCCGCGCTGCTCACCGAGGGACTGCGGGACCGGCTCGCCTCACCGGGCGGGCGGGTACTGTTCGTCAGCTCCATCGCCGCCTACCGGGGGTCCGGCAGTGGGGCGTACGGGGCGGCGAAGGCGGGGCTGCATCCCTACGCCCATGATCTGGCGCGGGAGTTGGGGCCGCGGGGGATCACCGCGAATGTGGTCGCGCCGGGGTATGTCGAGGACACGGAGTTCTTCGGCGCCGCGATGGACCCCGCGCGGCGGGAGCGGCTCATCCATGACACGTCGACGGGGCGGGCGGGGACGCCCGGGGATGTCGCGGCCACCCTGCACTGGCTGGCCTCCCCGGGCGCCGGACACGTCACGTCGCAGATCGTGCAGGTCAACGGTGGGGCCGAGCGCGGCAGGTGACGGGAGGCCGGAGCCCCCTGGCGGTCGCCGCGACGGACCTACCCCCGGCCGGTGCCGATGCGCGGGGCTTCCGCGCCGTCGGAGTTGCTGCTCTCCGGCCGGTGACTGTTCCTCGACCGGAATCCCGGGGCCAGGGTCGCGTCCGCCGTGTTGACTCGGGGCAGGGCGTACGGGTGGTTGTCGGTGAGCCAGCTGAGCATCTGTTCGCGGACCGTCACCCGTACCGTCCAGATGTCGTCGGCGTCCTTGGCGGTCACCAGGGCACGCACCTGCATGGTGTTCGGGGTGGTGTCGGTGACGGCGAGGCCGTAGTCGCGGCCGTCCCAGGCGGGGCACTGGCGCAGGATGTCCCGCAGCCGCTCGCGCATCAGCTCCACCGGAGCCGTGTGATCGACGTGCCAGTAGACGATGCCGGTCATCTGCGGGGTGCCGCGCGACCAGTTCTCGAACGGCTTCGAGGTGAAGTACGACACCGGCATGGTGATCCGGCGCTCGTCCCAGGTCCGTACCGTCAGGAAGGTCAGGGTGATCTCCTCGATGGTGCCCCACTCGCCGTCCACCACCACGGTGTCGCCTATGCGCACCATGTCGCCGAAGGCGATCTGCAGCCCCGCGAACATGTTGCTGAGTGTGGACTGGGCGGCCACACCGGCGACGATGCCGAGGATTCCGGCCGAGGCCAGCAGCGAGGCACCGGCCGCGCGCATCGCCGGGAACGTCAGCAGCATCGCGGCCACCGCCATCACGCCGACGACCGCGGCGACCACCCGTGTGATCAGCGTCACCTGGGTGCGCACCCGGCGGACCCGGGCGGCGTCGTGGTGGGCGCGCGCGTAGCGGGTGTACGTCGTCTCCACGATGGCGGCGGCGATCCGGATCACCAGCCAGGCGGTCGCCCCGATGAGGATCAGCGTCAGCATCTGCCCGATGGAGGCGCTGTGCCGCTGCGCCAGCCGCGCCTCGTCGTAGGCCCCTCTCAGCATGGCCGCGCACAGCACGAGCATGTAGGGGATGCGGCCACGGCGCAGCAGACCCCACAGCGGGGTCTCGCTGTGGCGGTCATCGGCCTTGCGCAGCAGACGGTCGGTGGCCCATCCGATCAGCAGGGTGAGCAGCACCGAGCCGCCGACCACGATCAGTGGGCGGAGTACGTTCTCCATGACCCCGAACCTAACCGGCCCGGGTCGGGCATGAACATGTGACTTCTGCCGCGAACTGGGTACGGCCGCCGCCATGTGTGGAACGGCACTGTCGGAGCGGGCTGGCACCATGGCCTCATGAACATCATGCTCTTTCACTCGACCTACGGCCTCGGGCCCGCCGTCCGTCAGGCCGCCGACCGGCTGCGGGAGGCCGGGCACGAGGTGTGGACGCCGGACCTCTTCGAGGGGCGTACGTTCGAGACGGTCGAGGAGGGCATGGCCTTCAACGAGGAGATCGGCAAGGACGAGTTGCTCAAGCGGGCCGTCCTGGCCGCCGCCCCCTACTCCGAGCGCGGCCTCGTCTACGCCGGCTTCTCGCTCGGCGCCTCGGTCGCGCAGACCCTCGCCCTCGGCGACGAGAAGGCCCGCGGACTGCTGCTCCTGCACGGCACGTCGGACATCGCACCGAACGTCACCGCGGACGAGCTGCCGGTCCAGCTGCACGTGGCCGAGCCCGACCCCTTCGAGACCGACGACTGGCTGAGCGCCTGGTATCTCCAGATGAGCCGCACCGGCGCCGACGTCGAGATCTACCGGTACGCCGGGGCCGGTCACCTCTACACCGACCCCGGCCTGCCGGACTTTGACGAGGAGGCCGCCGAGGCCACCTGGCGGGTGGCCCTCGGCTTCCTCGACAGCCTCTAGAGCGGCTCTATACCGGCGTGTACGTCCGCTCGACCTTCTGCGTGCCGGTCCGCGTGCGGTACGAACGCGCCCACTTGGAGGTCGCGTTCTGCTTCGTCTTGTCGGACAGCACGTAGTAGTCCATCTGCGCCCGGTCGGCGGTGATGTCCAGGACGCCGTAACCGTGGCGGTCGGTGTCGACCCAGTGGACGTGCCGGTTGGCGGCCTGGATGACCGGTGCCGCGAGCGCGGTGACCGTGCCCTCGGGGACCTTCAGGAGGTCGTCGAGGTTGTCGGAGGTCACCGAGGTGACGACGAACTCCGTGGCGGCCGAGGCCGACAGCGGGTAGGTACCGGCGTCCACCGGCACGTCGTTGGCCCACGCCATGTGGATGTCGCCGGTCAGGAAGACGGTGTTGCGGATCGCGTTCGAGCGCAGGTGGGCGAGGAGTTCGCGGCGGTCGTCCGTGTAGCCGTCCCACTGGTCGGGGTTGAGGGCGAGGCCCTCCTTCGGCAGGCCCAGCAGCTCCGCGAGCGGCCTCAGCAGGTCGGCGGAGAGCGAGCCGATCGCGAACGGCGAGATCATCACGGAGTTGCCGACCAGCCGCCAGGTCGTGTCGGAGGACTTCAGCCCCGCCTTGAGCCAGTCCAGCTGGGCGCGGCCGGTGATCGTGCGGTCCGGGTCGTCGACCGAGCCGTTGCCCACGGCGACCTGCTGCGAGCGGAAGGACCGCAGGTCGAGCAGCGAGAGGTCGGCGAGCTTGCCGAAGCGCAGCCGGCGGTAGGTGGTGCCCGCGATCGCCGGGCGGACCGGCATCCACTCGAAGTAGGCCCGCTTGGCGGCGGACTGACGGGCCGACCAGGCGCCCTCCGCGCCTTCGGTGTGGTTCTCGGCACCGCCCGACCAGGCGTCGTTGGCGAACTCGTGGTCGTCCCAGATCGCGACGACCGGAGCGACCGCGTGCAGGGCCTGGAGGTCCGGGTCCGTCTTGTACTTGCCGTGCCTGATCCGGTAGTCGGCGAGGGTGAGTATCTCGTGGGTCGGCGCGTGCTGCCGTACGACGGTGTCGCGCGTGCCGTAGTCGCCGGTGCCGTACTCGTAGATGTAGTCGCCCAGGTGCAGCCAGGCGTCCAGGTCGCCGCGGGCCGCGAGGTGGCGGTACGACGAGAAGTAGCCGGCCTCCCAGTTGGCGCAGGAGACCACGCCGAAGCGGAGGTTGGTGACGGCCGCGTCCGCCGCCGGCGCGGTGCGGGTGCGCGCCGCCGGGGAGTCGGTGCCGCCGGCCGAGAAGCGGAACCAGTAGTCGGTCGCGGGCGCGAGACCGCGCACGTCCGCCTTGACGGTGTGGTCGGAGGCGGCGGTCGCGGTCACGGAACCCTTGGCGACGACGGTCGTGAAGGCCTTGTCGCGGGCGACGACCCAGCCGACCTCGGTGTCCGGGCCGAGCCCGGAACCGGGGACGGCCTCGGCGGTCGGGGTCACCCGGGTCCACAGCAGGATGCCGTCCGGGAGCGGGTCGCCGGAGGCCACGCCGTGCAGGAACGCGGGGGTCTCGTCGGCGGCCCGGGCCGGCAGGGCGGCGGCGAGCGGTCCGGCCAGGACGGCGCCGGCCGCCGCGGCCTTGACGACCGTACGGCGGCGCGGGGACAGGGAGTTGGGGTGCTCGGATGCTCTGTATCGACTGGTCACGGCCGATCAGGTTACTGATCGGTATGAACGGGAGCGGGCGAACTCGCAAAAGTTCGCCCGCTTTTTGCCCGAAGGTCGGGATCAGCCCTTCAGGGCCGCCTCCAGCGCCGTGTTGAAGTCGGCGACCGTCATCGGCGCGCTCTTGCCGTCGGAACCGGTCAGCGTCTTGCCGTCCATCTTCAGGGTCGGGGTGCCAGTCACGCCGTCCTTGTTGAACTTGTCGGACATGACCAGGGCCCACTTGTCGTAGGTGCCGTTCTTCACGGCGTTCTGGAAGGGCTTGTTGTCCTTCAGCTCCGGGACGGTCTGCGCGATCTTGATGAGGTAGGCGTCGTCCTTGAACTTGTCGGTGTCCTCGGCGGGGTGCCACTTCGTGGTGTACATCGCGGTCTTGTACTTCAGGAACGCCTCGGGGCTGACGTTCAGCGCCGCGCCGAGGGCGCTGAGGCCGTTCTTGGAGCCCTCGCCGCCGAGGTTGCCGTCGAGGAAGGTGGCGCCGACGTACTGGAGCTTGAACTTGCCGTCCTCGACGTCCTTGTCGACGGTCGAGCCGACGGTCTGCTCGAACTGGGCGCAGACGGGGCAGCGCGGGTCCTCGTACATGACCAGGGTCTTCTTGGCGGTGCTCTTGCCGATGACGACCGTCGTGCCGTTGGTGCCCGTGCTGTTGGCCGGCTTGACGAGCTTGTCGTTCTTGGCCTCTTCCCAGTAACTGGGCTTGTTGCTCTGGACGACCGCGTAGCCGATGCCGCCGGCTATCGCCAGGACGCCGACGACGGAGCAGGCCACGATGACCTGCCGCTTGACCTTGTCGCGCTTGGCCTGGCGCTCGCGCTCCTGCCGCAGCCGCTCACGGGCGGCGTTCTTCGAGGCCTGGCTGTTCCGCTTGCTCATGGTGGTGTTCTCCATCAAGGGGACGCGCACACGTGGTGTGCGGGGATACGTAGGTCGGGACTGGTGGTGCTCAGGTGCTGTCCTGGCTCAGGCGACAGCGGTCGAGCACGGCGGTCCACGCCGTCCCAGGGAGTGCACGAGGAACTCGTCGAGCACGACGGCCCTGCGGCGGCCGGGGTGCACCGGACGGGCCGGTTCCGGCGCCGACCGCATGGTCAGCGCGGCGGCCGCGACGAGCAGCGGCCTGAAGGTCGTGGCGGCCACGGCCCGCAGCAGCTGGGCCAGCGCCCGCTCGCCGCGGCGCAGCCAGGCGGCCGCGAGCAGGCCGACGCAGACATGGGCGCCCAGCAGCAGCCAGGCGGTCCGCGGGTCGGCGTGGGCGAGCAGTCCGCCGAGCCGGCCGGGGTCGGTGCCCGTCATCCGGGCCAGCGGCGAGCCGACGCTGGTGCCGTCACCGCAGAACACGTCCCAGCCGACCGAGCGCAGCGGGCCGGCCACCGGGCCGCCCGCGGCGCCGTAGCAGACGTGCTGTCCGGTGGTGAAGACGGTGTCGGCGGCGAGCTCCAGCGGGATCAGCACGGCGGCGATCCGTCCGAAGCCGCGCTCCCGGCCGGCCACCGCGAAGGTGAGCGCGAACACGGCGACGGCGACCACCGCCACCGTGTTGAGCGGCAGGGGAGCCCGGGACAGCAGCACGTGCGACGCGGTGCTGAGCGTCACGACGAGTGCCGTGAACAGCGCCGCGCGGAGCGCTCGTAGCTGGGTCCCGGATATGTCCATAGCGTGGAGAGTGTGTCACGCGGGCCGGTAAGGGACCCCTAAAGGATTCCTGTGAGCGGCCCTATCGTTATGAGCGGTTGCAGGGGTCGGTCACAGACCCGGGATCCGGCCGTTGCGGAACAGGTCCACGAAGGTCTGGTGGTCGGCACGGGCGCGTGCGCCGTAGCTGTGCGCGAAGTCGACCAGGAGCCCCGCGAAACCGTCCTCGTCGGCCGCGATCGCCGCGTCGATGGCCCGCTCGGTGGAGAAGGGCACCAGGGACTCGCCCGAGGTGTCGTCCGCCGCCGCGTGCATGGTGGCCGTCGCCCGGCCGAGGTCGGCGACGACCCCCGCGATCTCCTCCGGGTCGTCGATGTCACCCCAGTCCAGGTCCACGGCGTACGGCGAGATCTCGGCGACCAGCTGACCCGCGCCGCCCAGCTCGGTCCAGCCCAGCCACGGGTCGGCGTGCTGCTGGAGGGCGCGCTGGGAGATGACCGTGCGGTGGCCCTCGTGCTGGAAGTAGTCGCGGATCGCCGGGTCGGTGATGTGACGGGAGACGGCCGGGGTCTGGGCCTGCTTGATGTAGATCACGACATCGTTCTCCAGGGCGTCGGTGTGCCCCTCGAGCAGGATGTTGTACGACGGCAGCCCGGCCGAGCCGATGCCGATGCCGCGGCGGCCGACGACGTCCTTGACGCGGTAGGAGTCCGGGCGGTCCAGGGAGGCCTCCGGGAGGGTCTCCAGATAGCCGTCGAAGGCCGCGAGCACCTTGTAGCGGGTGGCCGCGTCCAGCTCGATGGAGCCGCCGCCCGGCGCGAAGCGGCGCTCGAAGTCGCGGATCTCCGTCATCGACTCCAGGAGGCCGAAGCGGGTCAGGGAGCGGGCGTCGCGCAGCGCGTCCAGGAGGGGGCCCTGGGCGGTGTCCAGGGTGAAGGGCGGCACCTCGTCGCTCTTGGCGCCGGTGGCCAGGGCGTGGATCCGCTCCCGGTACGCGCCCGCGTACACCTCCACCAGCTCGGTGATCTGCTCGTCGCCGAGCGCCTTGGCGTACCCGATCAGCGCGACGGAGGCGGCGAAGCGCTTGAGGTCCCAGGTGAAGGGGCCGACGTAGGCCTCGTCGAAGTCGTTGACGTTGAAGATCAGCCGGCCGTTGGCGTCCAGGTAGGTGCCGAAGTTCTCCGCGTGCAGATCGCCGTGGATCCACACGCGCGAGGTGCGCTCGTCCAGGTACGGGCCGCCCCGCTTCTCGGCGTCGAGGTCGTGGTAGAAGAGGCACGCCGTACCCCGGTAGAACGCGAACGCGGACGCCGCCATCTTCCGGAACTTCACGCGGAACGCTGCCGGATCGGCGGCCAGGAGCTCGCCGAAGGCGGTGTCGAAGACAGCGAGAATCTCCTCGCCGCGGTGCTCGTCGTTGAGCTGCGGAACCGACATCGCGGGGTGCCTCCTGGTACATCTGTACGACAGCGTTTCTGTCGTCTCTCCAACGGGCGGGCGCGGGTGAAAGTGCCCGCGACCCTCGTTGTGAAGGTACGCGGGGCGGCCCCCTGAGTGTCAGTGCCGAGGCATAGACTTCGGCGCTGACCCCCACACTGTCCGTCCGCCTGTCGTCGAGTGTTTTCCATGGAGGCCATGCCGTGTCAAAGCCGCCGTTCACGCACCTGCACGTCCACACCCAGTACTCCCTGCTGGACGGTGCCGCGCGGCTCAAGGACATGTTCGACGCGTGCAACGAGATGGGCATGACCCATATCGCCATGTCCGACCACGGCAACCTGCACGGGGCGTACGACTTCTTCCACTCGGCGAAGAAGGCCGGGGTCACCCCGATCATCGGGATCGAGGCGTATGTCGCGCCCGAGTCCCGGCGCAACAAGCGCAAGATCCAGTGGGGCCAGCCGCACCAGAAGCGGGACGACGTCTCGGGTTCGGGTGGTTACACCCACAAGACGATCTGGGCGGCGAACAGGACGGGCCTGCACAACCTCTTCAAGCTCTCCTCGGACGCGTACGCCGAGGGCTGGCTGCAGAAGTGGCCCCGCATGGACAAGGAGACCATCTCCCAGTGGTCCGAGGGGCTCATCGCCTCCACCGGCTGCCCCTCCGGCGAGCTCCAGACCCGGCTGCGCCTCGGCCAGTTCGACGAGGCGCTGAAGTCCGCCGCCGAGTACCAGGACATCTTCGGCAAGGACCGCTACTTCCTGGAGCTGATGGACCACGGCATCGAGATCGAGCACCGGGTCCGCGACGGCCTCCTGGAGATCGGCAAGAAGCTCGGCATCCCCCCGCTGGTCACCAACGACTCGCACTACACGTACGCGCACGAGGCGACCGCCCACGACGCCCTGCTGTGCATCCAGACCGGCAAGAACCTCTCCGACCCGGACCGCTTCAAGTTCGACGGCACCGGCTACTACCTGAAGTCCACGGACGAGATGTACGCCATCGACTCCTCGGACGCCTGGCAGGAAGGCTGCCGCAACACCCTCCTGGTGGCCGAACAGGTCGACACCGAGGGCATGTTCGAGGCCAAGAACCTCATGCCGAAGTTCGACATCCCCGACGGCTACACCGAGGTCACCTGGTTCAAGGAGGAGGTCCGCCGCGGCATGGAGCGCCGCTTCCCGGGCGGCATCCCCGAGGACCGCCAGCGGCAGGCCGAGTACGAGATGGACGTCATCATCCAGATGGGGTTCCCGGGCTACTTCCTCGTGGTCGCCGACTTCATCATGTGGGCCAAGAACAACGGCATCGCGGTCGGCCCCGGCCGAGGCTCCGCGGCCGGTTCGATCGTCGCCTACGCCATGGGCATCACCGACCTCGACCCGATCCCGCACGGCCTGATCTTCGAGCGGTTCCTCAACCCCGAGCGCGTCTCCATGCCCGATGTCGACATCGACTTCGACGAGCGCAGGCGCGTCGAGGTGATCCGCTACGTGACCGAGAAGTACGGCGCCGACAAGGTCGCCATGATCGGCACCTACGGCAAGATCAAGGCCAAGAACGCCATCAAGGACTCCGCGCGCGTGCTGGGCTACCCGTACGCGATGGGCGACCGGCTCACCAAGGCGATGCCCGCCGACGTCCTCGGCAAGGGCATCGACCTGAACGGCATCACCGACCCCTCCCACCCGCGCTACAGCGAGGCCGGCGAGATCAGGTCGATGTACGAGAACGAACCGGACGTGAAGAAGGTCATCGACACCGCCAAGGGCGTCGAGGGCCTGGTCCGGCAGATGGGTGTGCACGCGGCCGGCGTGATCATGTCCAGCGAGCCCATCGTCGACCACGCCCCGATCTGGGTGCGCCACACCGACGGCGTGACCATCACGCAGTGGGACTACCCGCAGTGCGAGTCGCTCGGCCTGCTGAAGATGGACTTCCTGGGCCTGCGCAACCTCACGATCATGGACGACGCCATCAAGATGGTGAAGGCCAACAAGGGCATCGACCTGGAGATGCTCGCCCTGCCGCTGGACGACCCCAAGACCTTCGAACTGCTCTGCCGCGGTGACACCCTCGGTGTCTTCCAGTTCGACGGCGGCCCGATGCGCTCGCTGCTCCGCCAGATGCAGCCCGACAACTTCGAGGACATCTCCGCCGTCTCGGCCCTCTACCGGCCGGGCCCGATGGGCATGAACTCCCACATCAACTACGCCGAGCGCAAGAACGGCCGCCAGGAGATCACGCCGATCCACAAGGAGCTGGAGGAGCCGCTCCAGGAGGTCCTCGCGGTCACCTACGGCCTGATCGTCTACCAGGAGCAGGTGCAGAAGGCCGCCCAGATCATCGCCGGCTACTCGCTCGGCGAGGCCGACATCCTGCGCCGCGTGATGGGCAAGAAGAAGCCCGACGAACTGGCGAAGAACTTCACCATCTTCCAGGCCGGCGCCAAGAAGAACGGCTACAGCGACGAGGCGATCCAGGCCCTGTGGGACGTCCTGGTCCCCTTCGCCGGCTACGCGTTCAACAAGGCGCACTCCGCCGCGTACGGACTGGTCTCCTACTGGACCGCGTACCTCAAGGCCAACTACCCGGCCGAGTACATGGCCGCGCTGCTCACCTCGGTGAAGGACGACAAGGACAAGTCGGCGGTCTACCTCAACGAGTGCCGTCGCATGCGCATCAAGGTGCTCCCGCCGAACGTCAACGAGTCGGAGCACAACTTCGCCGCCCAGGGCGACGACGTCATCCTCTTCGGGCTCGAAGCCGTGCGCAACGTCGGCACCAACGTGGTCGAGTCGATCATCCGCAGCCGCAAGGCCAAGGGGAAGTACGCCTCCTTCCCCGACTACCTCGACAAGGTCGAGGCGGTCGCCTGCAACAAGCGCACCACGGAGTCGCTGATCAAGGCGGGCGCGTTCGACACCATGGGGCACACCCGCAAGGGCCTCACCGCGCACTTCGACTCGATGATCGACAACGTGGTCGCCGTCAAGCGCAAGGAGGCGGAGGGCCAGTTCGACCTCTTCGGCGGGATGGGCGAGGAGGACAACAGCGAGCCCGGCTTCGGACTGGACGTGGAGTTCACCACCGAGGAGTGGGACAAGACCTATCTGCTCGCCCAGGAGCGGGAGATGCTCGGTCTGTACGTCTCCGACCACCCGCTCTTCGGCCTGGAGCACGTGCTGTCCGACAAGGCCGACGCGGGCATCGCCCAGCTCACCGGCGGTGAGCACGCCGACGGCGCGGTGGTCACCATCGGCGGCATCATCTCGGGCCTGCAGCGCAAGATGACCAAGCAGGGCAACGCCTGGGCGATCGCCACCGTCGAGGACCTCGCCGGTTCGATCGAGTGCATGTTCTTCCCGGCGACCTACCAGCTGGTGTCGACGCAACTCGTCGAGGACGCCGTGGTGTTCGTCAAGGGCCGCCTCGACAAGCGCGAGGACGTGCCCCGGCTGGTCGCGATGGAGCTCCAGGTCCCCGACCTGTCCAACGCGGGCACCAACGCGCCCGTGATCCTCACCATCCCGGCGTTGAAGGTGACGCCGCCGATGGTCAGCCGGCTCGGGGAGATCCTCAGCCATCACAAGGGGGAGAGCGAGGTCCGCATCAGGCTCCAGGGACCGAGCAGGACGACGGTCCTCCGGCTGGACCGGCACCGGGTGAAGCCGGACCCGGCGCTCTTCGGTGACCTCAAGGTGCTGCTCGGACCGTCCTGCCTGGCGGGCTGAGCGACCGGCGGCACGGATCTGCGAAGGGGCGCACTCCTGACGGGGTGCGCCCCTTTGTATGCGCGGGTCTCAACAACCCTTTATGCACATGTCAGTTGTGGCCGAAGCTTTTCTGCCGCCCCTTGCGGGCGACGTCGCCGGGTGTCACCTGCGGAGCGTGCTGCTCGGTCTGCGGCTCCATCGAGGAGGGCTGGGGCTCCTGCCCGGCACGCTCGGTCTGCGACGGCTTACGGTTCTGCTTCTTGTTCTTGGCCATGGTGGTGCCTCCTGTGGGGATCTAGGGGCCAGGGCCGGGACCAGATTCACATAGGCTGACAGCGGGCGCATTTCGGATAATTACCGTGTGTGACAGGGAATGTCGCCGAGCAATGTCCCGAAACGCCACGCCGAAGATCGAGTTCGGGCCGTTAACCCTCTCGTGGTCGGGCAGACTCGAAGGAAGCCCGAAGCAAACCTCCCGGAAAGAGGGTGGATCGCGTGGACCGCTGCATCGTCCTGGTGGACGCCGGGTATCTGCTGGGGGCCGCCGCCAGTCTCCTTGCCGGGGAGCCCTCCCGTTCCCGTATCACCGTCGACCACGCCGCCCTCGTCCAGGGATTGCGCGACCGGGCCGAGTCCGACACCGAACGGCCCCTGCTGCGCATCTACTGGTTCGACGGCGCCCCCGACCGCGTCCCGCAGCCCGAGCACCGCAGACTGCGGGTGATGCCCCGGGTCACCGTCCGGCTCGGCGCCCTGACCCGCAGCGACGGACGCTGGGCCCAGAAGGGCGTGGACGCCGCCATGCACGCCGAGCTCACCGAACTGGCCCGCAACCGCGCCTGCTCCGACGTCGTGCTCGTCACCGGCGACGGGGATCTGCTGCCGGGCATGATGGCCGCCAAGGAGCACGGGGTCGCCGTCCACCTGTGGGCCGTGCAGGCCGCCGACGGGGACTACAACCAGTCCGAGGACCTGGTCGCCGAGGCGGACGAGCGGCGGGTGCTGGACCGCGCGTGGATCACCAAGGCCGTCCGCGCGAAGGAGCTCGGCGGGGTCTGCGCGCCGCCGCCCGTGCCGCGGCCCGAGATCGCCGCGATCCTCTCGGCACCGCTGCCCGAGTCCGCGCCCGCCGCCGAGCGGACCGCGCAGGAGGCCGAGCACGCCCCGGCGGCCGCCTCGGAGAACGGCACGCAGGAGCGGGTGCCGGCGCCGAAGGGAGTGCCCACGCCCAAGGACCTCGCCGCACTGCGGGCCCCCGGTGCGCAGGCCGCCCCGCCCCCCGCGAGCGCGACCCTGCGGTGGTCCTCCGACAAGGGCTGGGTCGACCGGCCCAGTGGTGCCACCGAGCCGCCCGAGGTCGCCTCCATGCCGACGCTCGCCCAGCTGACCACCGCCGAGCAGCGGTGGGCCGACCGGGAGGAGGACATCACCACCGTCGGCGGGGACCCCTTCGAGGTGGGGCAGGTCTTCGCGCGGCGCTGGATGGAGCGGCTGGGGGACCAGGCGCATCTGCAGCGGCTGGCCGGGATGTACCCGCGGGTGCCGCACCGGATCGACGGGGAACTGCTCAGGTACGCGGCCCGGTTCGGGCTGCTCGCGCACAAGGACGACCAGATCGACGAGCACGACCGTTATGCGATCCGGGCCGGGTTCTGGCGGGAGATCGACGTGCGGACGGCGGCGGAGCACGCCCCCGCCGGGGAGTGAGAGGGCACATACCCCGCCCCAGGGGCGAGCAGAGCTCCCCGACCCCGTAGGCTCGTACCTTGTGAGTACGCGCGCTGCACCGGCACTTCGACACCGTGGGGACGTCGTGTGTGCGGTGCGCGGGCTGACCAAGACCTACCCCGCGGTGCGCGGGCGGCGCGGGGCTCCCGCCACGCCCGAGGTGCGGGCCACCGACGACGTGCGGCTGGACATCCGGCGCGGTGAGATCTTCGGGCTGCTCGGGCCGAACGGCGCCGGCAAGACCACGCTCGTACGGCAGCTCACCGGGCTGATGCGGCCCGACCGCGGCAGTGTCGAGATCCTCGGACACGACATCGTGCGCCACCCGGACCGGGCCTCGCGGATCCTCGCCTACCTCGGCCAGGAGTCCACCGCCCTCGACGACCTCACCGTCTCCCTCGCCGCCGAGACCACCGGCCGGCTGCGCGGCCTGGAGGCCAGGAAGGCGCGGGCCGAGCGCGACGCCGTACTCGACGAGCTGGGGCTCACGCCGATCGCCGGGCGGCCGCTGAGGAAGCTGTCCGGCGGGCAGCGGCGGCTCGCGTGCCTGGCGTCGGCGCTCGTGGGGGAGCGGCCGCTGCTCGTGCTCGACGAACCGACCACCGCGATGGACCCCGTGGCGCGGCGCGCGGTGTGGTCCGCCGTGGACCGGCGGCGGGCCGAACGCGGTACGACCGTGCTGCTCGTCACCCACAACGTCATAGAGGCGGAGACGGTCCTGGACCGGGTCGCCGTCCTCGACCGGGGCCGGGTGATCGCCTGCGACACGCCGTCCGGCCTCAAGGAACAGGTGGCGGGCGAGGTCCGCGTCGACCTCGTGTGGCGCGAGACGGCCCCGCTGCACGTCCCCGAGGTCGCCGCGCTCCAGGACCGGGCCGTGGCCGCCGGGCGCCGCTGGACGCTGCGGCTCGCCCCCGAGGAGGCCCGCACGGTCGTCGCCACCGTCACCGGCGGGGCCGCGTTCGCCGCGCTGGACGACTTCACGCTCGCCACACCCAGCCTGGAGGACGTGTACCTCGCGCTGGGCGGGGCCGCGCAGCAGGGACTGGTGAAGGCGTGAGCACGTTGAGCACCCGGGCGGCCGTGTCCGTACGTCACAGGGCGACCGCCGGAGCGAAGAGGAGCAGAGCCACGTGAGTGTCGTACCCGCCGGGGCTCTGCCGGGCGGTGCCCTGGCCGTCGAGGAGACGGACCGGGACGCGGCCGCCGAGCTCGGGCCGCGCGCGCGGCTGTGGCCGTCGCTGGCGGCCGTCTACCGGGCGCAGCTGTCCCGCGCGCGGGTCGCGCGCATCCCGCTGCTGTTCGTCGCCACCTTCCAGTCGATCGGGATCATGGTCCTGATGCGGGGGGTCGTGGACGGCGGGGACGAGGCGCAGTCCGTGGTCGCCGGGGCGTCCGTGCTGGTCGTGGCCTTCGTCGCGCTCAACCTGCTCGCGCAGTACTTCGGGCAGCTGCGGGCGAGCGGCGGACTCGACCACTACGCCACCCTGCCGGTGCCGCCGGCCGCCGTGGTGTTGGGCGCCGCGGGGGCGTACGCCTCCTTCACCGTGCCCGGGACCGTGGTGACCGCGGTCTTCGGGTGCGTGCTGTTCGGGCTGCCGCTGGCGCACCTGTGGGTGCTCGTGGCGGTGATTCCGCTCGCGGGAGCCGCTCTGGCGGGGCTCGGCGCGGCCCTCGGGCTGCTCGCGCCCCGGCCGGAACTGGCCACCCTGCTGGGACAGCTCGGAATGTCGGCCGCGCTGCTGCTGGGGGTGCTGCCCGCCGACCGGATGCCCGAGGCGGTGCGGTTCGCCCGGGATCTGCTGCCCTCGACCTACGGCGTCGAGGCCTTCGCCCGGACCTTCGGGCCGCATCCCGACTGGGCCTTCGTGCTCGGTGACCTCGCCGTGTGCGGGTGCGTGGGAGTGGTCTCGCTGGCCGTCGCCACCTGGGCCTATCGCCGGGCGGCCGTCCGGTGACGCGCCGCACAGGCGGGCCTGGCACGATGTCAGGGTGACCGCTCCGTTGACGCCTCCTCCGCCGCCGCACGAACCGTCCCCGCACGATGCGTGGCAGACCCCTGATGCCGGCTACGCGGCCCCTGCCGAAGTCCGGTACGGGCAGGGCGGGCCCGGGATGAAGACCGAGCTGCTGGAGGGCTTGGTGATCATGGTCGCCGTGACGCTCGCCGGGGCGCTGCTCGGGGTCCTGTGGTGGTGGCTGGCGCCGCATGTACCGCTGGTCGGGGATGTGGACGGACAGGGGAACTGGGTCGTCTATCTCAAGGACACCGAGGGCGAGCAGGCGGCGGGCGTGGACGGGACGCTCACTCTGCTGGCCCTGGCCTTCGGTTTCGTCAGCGCGCTCGTGGTGTTCCTGTGGCGGCGCCGGGGCGGGGTACCGCTGGTGGTGGGGCTGGCCGTCGGGGGACTGCTGGGATCCTTCCTGGCGTGGCGGGTGGGGATGTGGCTCGGACCCTCGTCCGATGTGATCGCCCACGCGAAGGCCGTGGGCAAGGGAGTCACCTTCTCCGCGCCGCTGAAGCTGGGGGCCAAGGGGGCGTTGCTCGCCTGGTCGTTGGCCGGCCTCGTCGTGCACCTGGGGCTCACGGCGTTGTTCGGGCCCCGGGATCCCGAGCCGGTGTACGGGGCGGCGGCTCCGGGGGACGGGTACGGGGCACCCGCGCCGTAGGTCCGGGGCACCCGTGCCGTAGGGATGTCCTCCGAAGCCTTTTGGTGAACGTGCCTGCGAACGGCCCCTAGGCCGGGCGCCTGCCGTGGTTCGAGCGGCCCTTCTTCATGCGCCTGCGCTTGCGTGTTCTCTTCGACATGCCCCTTCTGCTTAGTCCAGGAAGGGGCACTCGTCGAGGGGTCACGCGCGGGCGATGGGCGCCAGGACCGCGTCCGTGAGGCGGGCCAGGTCCTTCGGCGCGAGTTCCACCTCCAGGCCCCGGCGGCCGGCCGAGACGCAGATCGTGTCGTGGGCGACGGCGGAGGCGTCGAGGACCGTGGGGAGCCTTTTGCGCTGGCCGAGGGGGGAGATACCGCCCCGGACATAGCCCGTGGTGCGTTCGGCGAGCGTCGGGTCCGCCATCGCCGCCCGTTTGCCGCCCGCGGCCGTGGCCAGGGCCTTCAGGTCCAGAGAGCCCGCCACCGGGACCACCGCCACTGTCAGCGTGCCGTCCACGTCCGCGACCAGTGTCTTGAAGACGCGGTCCGGGGAGACTCCCATCGCCTCGGCCGCCTCCTCTCCGTAGGAGGGGTGGGAGGGGTCGTGGTCGTAGGCGTGCACTGTGAAGGGCACGTCCGCTGTGGTCAGGGCCACGGTCGCGGGGGTGCCGCCCGGCTGCTGCTTCTTCGACTTCTTCGCCATCGTGACGGGTTCCGGCCTCAGTTCAGACTCGTCGGGCCGCGCGTCAGTTCCGACGCCGGCAACGACGGAAGATTACGGATGATCGCCGTCTCCGCGCGCAGGAGTTTCAGTTCGTCGCGGAGCCGGGACGCGGTGTCGGGTGCCTGGAGCAGGCGCTGCTTGGTGGGGGTGTCCAGCATCATCGCGGCGGCCACCAGGTACGAGACCACGGACGGTTCGTCCGGGAGTTCCGTGCCGGACGACAGGGAGCGTTCCCTGGCCCCCGCCAGGCGCTTCTGGTACTGGAGGAAGGCCCGCAGGACCCCTTCCGCCAGCGGCCCCGACTCGTCGCCCGCCTCCTCCGCCAGCTCCTCCAGCTCGGCCGTCAGATACGGGCCCGACGCGTCGACGGACACC
This sequence comes from Streptomyces sp. NPDC024687, assembly GCF_055559055.1. NCBI lineage: Bacteria > Bacillati > Actinomycetota > Actinomycetes > Kitasatosporales > Streptomycetaceae > Streptomyces > Streptomyces sp. NPDC024687. Next base: position 1,061,393 of record NZ_JBVHLJ010000001.1, read on the forward strand.
AGGCGAACCCGGGTCGTGCCCGTCGCCAGGACCTCGAACGTGCCGTCCGCCCGCTCCCGTACGGTCGCCGCGTCCGCCACGCAGCCCACCGCGTGGAACGCCTTGAGCGGATCGTCACCGAAGCCGGCCGCGGGACCGCCGTCGGGCACGGCCGTCCGGTCCGGCAGGCCGGGGGCGCTGGGCGCCACCTCGTGGCCGTCGCGGATCGCCACGACGGCGAACCGGCGCGGTTCCTCCTCGGGGGTCTTCAGCAGTTCGCGCATCATGGCGCGATAGCGCTCCTCGAAGACGTTCAGAGGAAGCACGAGCCCCGGGAACAGTACGGAGTTCAGGGGGAAGAGCGGGAGCCGCACGGTGGTCACGGCGCCAAAGCCTAATGGCCCCCGGAGCGCACACGTCCCCGGTGCCCACTCCGTGGATGGATCAAGGCGTGCCGCCGGACCTCCTCACGGACCTCCAGGAAGCGGCCCAGCGGGTCCTCGGACTCCCGGCTCCACGGGAACGAGGTCGCGTACGGGCCCAGCATGCGCAGCTGGTCCAGGGCGTCCGTCCAGCGGCCGAGGCGGACCAGGACGAACACCAGCTTGTTGCGGATCTCGGCCGGCCAGAGGTCGGCCGCCGCGAACGTGGCGGACAGCTCGATCGCCCGGTCGGCCGCCGCGTCCAGCCGCTCGCGCGGCACCGCGTCGCCGCCGGGCCCGGTCAGCCAGGCGAGGGCCGCCCGCGCGGGCAGCGCCTGGATGAGGGAGCCGGCCGGGGCGTCCTGTGCGGCCCGCTCGGCGAAGTCGAAGCACTCGCGGTAGGAGCCGCGCCAGGAGGCCGCCAGATAGCGCAGGGCGGCGACATGGCAGCCGTAGTGGAGCGGGGCGCGCCTGAGGGCGGCCTCCCACAGCTCACCGAAGTAGGTGGGCCCGGCCTGCGAGCCGCGTGCGTGGTCCAGCGCGATCCGCCACGGCACCGGGTCGCGGTCCTCGCCGCGAGCCGCGGCCGTGATCAGCGGGCTCACCTCGCGCAGCAGCTCGGCGCGGGCCGGTGAGTCCCACGCGCGGTCCACCGCGAGCTGGGCGCCCAGGAGCAGCTGGTCCGGGTCGTGCGGGGCTTCCGCGCGCCAGGCGTCGTACCACTCGGGGCGCGAGCGGGCGAAGGCGGAGAGCCGCCGGACGTACCGGTCGCGCAGCTCCCAGGCGGCGTCCTCACGGGTCGCGGAGAGCAGTTCGGCCGCGCGCCCGTACCCGCCTTGTCCGGCGGCGACCAGGGCGGGGCCGAGCCGGTCGTCGGGTACGTCGAGCAGAACCTCGTTGTCGGCGGGCAGCCCGCCGGTGAGGTACGCGGGCAGCCGTGACGCGCGGATGAAGGGGGGCAGCAGAGCCATGGTGTCGACCATTGAAGGTCGGCAGGACGAGGCTGCGCCAGTGCGCACGTGCAACTCGTGGAAAGTTGTACGCCGCAAGGTCAAGGGAGGTTAAAAAGGTGACCGTTCAACAACTCTCTGACCAGCGGTCTCACCGGTCCTTCCCGGCGCCCTGCCGATATCTTCACAGGGCCCGTCAGCTCCGCCGCAGCAGCCTCGAGGCCCCCGCCGCCACGGTGGTCGCCAGGATCCAGCCGGCAAGGACCATCGCCGCCGCCAGCCACTGCCAGCCGCCGCGCAACTGCCAGAAACCCACCTGTCCCAGATCGATCACCGGAAGCAGCAGGTCGAGGGCGAACAGCGCGGGATTCCAGGCCGGATGGTCGCCCTTGAGCGGCGGATGGCTCGCGTGTGCGAACGCCAAGGAGCTCGCGGCCCACAGCACCGCCATCCATACGGCGGCCCGCCCCGGCCGGTACCCGTAGGCGACCGTCCAGTCCTGCGCGTATCCCCACAGCTTGGCGGCCGGCGGCAGGCTCTCGCGGCGCCGGCGCTGCTTCGCGAGCAGCACCTCGCGTGCCTCCTCGTCCTCGCCGCCGGCCCGCAGCACGGCGGCGAGCCTCTCGTACGGCTCCGGGTTGTACTCGGCGGTCGCCGCCGCCACCCACTCCAGCCGCTCGGCCAGCGGGAAGGGGCCGTGCGGCACGAGGTTCTCGTAGACGAAGCCGCCCATGTGCAGATTGCCGGGTCCCGGCCAGGCGCTCGCCCGGTCCACGAGGTTGCCCACGCGCGCGCCCGACAGCACCACCTTGCCGCGCTGCGGCTTCTCACCGAGGAAGCGCAGCTCGGGCGCCTGGATACGGCGCAGCGACAGCTCCTGCTCGTCGGTGAAGGTGAAGCGGGCCCGCTCCAGGTCCACGGCGTCCCCGAACCGCCCGTCGTCCAGCCGCACCCCGCCCTGGCACTCGAAGCGCTGGATCCGCGTCCCGCGCGCGGGAGTCGCCCCGCTCAGCATGGCGGCGCCGACGCCCGCAGGGGTCAGGTACAGCGTGCGCTCGACGGTCAGCTGGGGGGCGTTCAGCGCGAGCCGGGTGTACGGATTGTTCAGCCGGGCGCCGCGCAGGCTCAGCGAGACGCCGATCGTCGCGCTGCGCAGGCTCAGCTCACCGTGCGACTCCAGCAGCTCGGCCTGCAGGTCCTGGCCCACGGTCATGCCGTCGGCGGCGATCGAACGGCCGCTGCGGTCGCGGTAGACGATCGCCTGGTTCATCAGCAGGTCGGTGCCGATGTGCGCGTCGGTCAGCCGTACGCCGTTGTGGAAGCGGCAGCGCGGCAGATGCAGATCGCCCTCCGTGTGCACCCGGGCGGCCTCCAGGCGCGGCACCGAGCAGTCCACGAACCGTGCGGTGGTGAAGCGGGCCTCCGGCAGCAGGATCTCCCGCTCGAAGCGGCAGCCCTTCATCTCCACGTACGGCACCACGGTGCCGCCCGCGAGATCCAGGGTGCCGCTGATCTGCACGCCGGTGAGCTTCAGGGACGAGACCCGGCCCGCGAGCGCGGGCGGACCGTCCAGGAGCAGCCAGCACACGATCCGCGCGCGTACCGTCCGGTCGGGGCCCCAGGGGTGCCCGCCGTGCGGATCGTCGACGACGGTGTCGCCGCTGCTCAGGTCGTACACGGTGCCGTTGCGGAAGGCCTGCCACATGCCGGCCTCGGCGGCGGTCAGATCGTCCGGCAGGTCCCCGCTCCGGATGCCGGCCCCCTCGGTCACGTCTCTTTCATCCCCCTCATCTACTCACGGGTTTCGTACAACCGTTCATGCCCGTTGAGTGACGTACGGAACACTAGACGTGAGGCGGATCTTCCGGGTTGCGTATCAGCCATTGGAATGCGCGAACGGGCTCTGACGAGGGTCTGAGAGAATTGGGAACGTGATCTCCCGAATCGATCTGCGCGGCGACGCCCTCCCCGAGGGCCCCGCCCTGCGCGACCTGCTGCCCCGAGCCGACTTCGACGTCTCGGCCGCCCTGGAGAAGGTGCGTCCGATCTGCGAGGCCGTGCATCATCGGGGCGACGCGGCGCTGATCGACTTCGCCGAGAAGTTCGACGGCGTGCGGCTGGAGTCGGTACGGGTGCCGGCCGCCGCTCTGGACAAGGCGCTCGAAGAGCTCGACCCGGCCGTGCGCGCGGCCCTGGAGGAGTCCATCCGCCGCGCCCGTCTCGTCCACCGCGCGCAGCGCCGTACGACCCACACGACCCAGGTCGTGCCCGGCGGTTCCGTCACCGAGAAGTGGGTGCCGGTCGACCGGGTCGGGCTGTACGCGCCCGGTGGGCGGGCCGTGTATCCGTCGACCGTGGTCATGAACGTGGTGCCCGCGCAGGAGGCGGGCGTCGAGTCGATTGCTCTCGCCTCGCCCGCCCAGGCCGATTTCGGCGGTCTGCCGCACCCGACGATCCTGGCCGCCTGCGCGCTGCTCGGCGTCGACGAGGTCTACGCGGCCGGCGGCGCGACCGCCGTCGCGATGTTCGCGTACGGCACCGAGTCCTGCGCCCCCGCGCCGATGGTCATGGGTCCCGGCAACATCTGGGTCGCCGCCGCCAAGCGCTACTTCGCGGGCAAGATCGGCATCGACACCGAGGCCGGCCCGACCGAGATCGCGATCCTGGCGGACGACACGGCCGACCCGGTGCACGTGGCCGCCGACCTGATCAGCCAGGCCGAGCACGACCCGCTCGCCGCGTCCGTGCTCGTCACGGATTCCGTGGCCCTGGCGGACGCGGTCGAGAAGGAGCTGGAGCCGCAGGTCGCGGCCAGCAAGCACGTCGAGGAGCGGATCCGTCCGGCCCTCACGGGGCGCCAGTCCGCGATCGTCCTCGTCGACGGCATCGACGAGGGCCTCAGGGTCGTCGACGCGTACGGCGCCGAGCACCTGGAGATCCAGACGGCCGACGCCGCCGCGGTGGCCGACCGGGTCCGCAACGCGGGCGCGGTCTTCATCGGGCCCTGGGCGCCGGTGTCCCTCGGTGACTACGCCGCCGGGTCCAACCACGTGCTCCCGACCGGCGGGTGCGCCTGCCACTCCTCCGGACTGTCCGTGCAGTCCTTCCTGAGGGGCATCCACATCGTCGACTACACGAAGGAAGCGCTGGCCGAGGTCGCGCACCATGTGGTGACGCTGGCGGAGGCGGAGGATCTGCCCGCGCACGGCGCGGCGATCAAGGCGAGGTTCGGGTGGAAGGTACCGGCGGGCAAGTGAACTTCGGAATCGACGATCTCCCCGTACGGGACGAGCTGCGCGGCAAGTCCCCCTACGGCGCGCCCCAGTTGGACGTCCCCGTACGGCTGAACACCAACGAGAACCCCTACCCGCTCCCCGACGAGCTGGTCGAGCGCATCGCCGAGCGCGTCCGCGAGGCCGCCCGCGATCTCAACCGCTACCCGGACCGCGACGCGGTCGAGCTGCGCACCCAGCTCGCCAAGTACCTGACGGACACCTCCAAGCACGAGGTGGGCCTCGCCAACGTCTGGGCGGCGAACGGCTCCAACGAGGTCATCCAGCAACTGCTCCAGACCTTCGGCGGACCGGGCCGTACCGCGATCGGCTTCGAGCCGTCGTACTCGATGCACGGCCTGATCGCGCGCGGCACCGGCACGGGCTGGATCTCGGGTCCCCGCAACGAGGACTTCACCATCGACGTCGAGGCGGCCGTGCGGGCGATCGCCGAGCGGAAGCCGGACGTCGTCTTCATCACCACCCCCAACAACCCCACCGGCAACGCGGTCCCGCCCGAGACGGTCCTCGCGCTGTACGAGGCCGCGCAGGCGGCGAAGCCTTCCATGGTCGTGGTCGACGAGGCGTACATCGAGTTCAGCCACGGCGACTCGCTGCTGCCGCTCATCGAGGGACGGCCTCAGCTCGTCGTCTCGCGGACGATGTCCAAGGCGTTCGGGGCGGCGGGCCTGCGTCTCGGCTACCTCGCCGCGCACCCGGCGGTCGTGGACGCCGTCCAGCTCGTACGGCTGCCCTACCACCTGTCGGCCGTCACGCAGGCGACCGCGCTGGCCGCCCTGGAGCACACCGACACGCTGCTCAAGTACGTCGAGCAGCTGAAGGCCGAGCGGGACCGGCTGGTGAGCGAGCTGCGCACGATCGGCTTCCAGGTCGTGGAGTCGGACGCGAACTTCGTGCAGTTCGGGCTCTTCGACGGCCCGGGCGGCTCGCACGCGGCCTGGCAGAAGATCCTCGACCAGGGCGTCCTGGTCCGGGACAACGGCATTCCGGGGTGGCTGCGGGTGTCCGCCGGAACCCCCGACGAGAACGACGCGTTCCTCGACGCGGTCCGTGAACTGAAGAAGGAGCAGAGCGCATGACTCGCGATGGGCGCGTTGGCAGGGTCGAACGAGTGACCAAGGAGACCTCGGTCCTGGTCGAGATCGATCTCGACGGGTCCGGCAAGGTCGAGGTGTCGACGGGCGTCGGCTTCTACGACCACATGCTCGACCAGCTCGGCCGGCACGGTCTGTTCGACCTCACGGTCAAGACCGAGGGCGATCTGCACATCGACTCGCACCACACCATCGAGGACACCGCCCTCGCGCTCGGCGCCGCCTTCAAGCAGGCACTCGGCGACAAGGTGGGCATCTACCGCTTCGGCAACTGCACCGTCCCCCTGGACGAGTCCCTGGCCCAGGTCACGGTGGATCTGAGCGGCCGTCCGTACCTCGTGCACACCGAGCCCGAGAACATGGCGCCGATGATCGGCGAGTACGACACCACCATGACCCGGCACATCCTGGAGTCCTTCGTGGCCCAGGCGCAGATCGCCCTGCACGTGCACGTGCCCTACGGGCGCAACGCCCACCACATCGTGGAGTGCCAGTTCAAGGCGCTGGCCCGGGCCCTGCGCTACGCCTCCGAGCGTGACCCGCGCGCGGCGGGCATCCTCCCCTCCACGAAGGGCGCGCTGTGACCGGCCTCTCGACCCTCCTGATCGTCGTCGGCCTCTTCCTGGCCGGCGGGATCTACTCCTTCGTCAAGCAGCAGATGCCCAAGGGCCTGATCGTGCTTCTCTCCATCGCCGCGGGGATGTGTCTCGTCGCCGGTGTCATGAGGCTGGAGGTGTGGAATTGAGTGCTCCGTCTTCGAAGAAGGTCGTCGTCTTCGACTACGGCTTCGGCAATGTGAGGTCCGCCGAGCGCGCCCTCGCGCGCGCGGGCGCCGAGGTCGAGATAACACGCGACTACGACAAGGCCATGAACGCCGACGGCCTGCTGGTGCCCGGCGTCGGCGCCTTCGCCGCCTGCATGAATGGCCTGCGCGAGGCCCGCGGCGACTGGATCATCGACCGCCGGCTGTCCGGCGGGCGCCCCGTCATGGGCATCTGCGTCGGCATGCAGATCCTCTTCGCACGCGGCATCGAGCACGGGGTGGAGTCCGAGGGCCTCGACGAGTGGCCCGGCTCGGTCGAGCCGCTCAAGGCCGACATCGTGCCCCACATGGGCTGGAACACCGTCGACGCGCCGGCCGGCTCCCGCCTGTTCGCCGGCCTGGACGCCGACGCCCGCTTCTACTTCGTACACTCCTACGCCGTCCAGGACTGGTCGCTGGAGACGCACAACAAGGCGATGACCGCGCCCAAGGTCACCTGGTCGACCCACGGCGAGCCCTTCGTGGCCGCCGTGGAGAACGGCGCCCTGTGGGCCACCCAGTTCCACCCCGAGAAGTCCGGCGACGCCGGTGCGCAGCTGCTGAACAACTGGATCGGAACCCTCTGATGCCCAAGCTCGAACTCCTCCCCGCCGTGGACGTCCGCGACGGCCAGGCGGTCCGCCTCGTGCACGGCGAGTCCGGGACCGAGACCTCGTACGGCTCCCCCCTGGAGGCCGCCCTGTCCTGGCAGCGGGCGGGCGCCGAGTGGCTGCACCTGGTCGACCTGGACGCGGCGTTCGGCACCGGCGACAACCGGGAGCTGGTCCGGCAGGTCACCGAGGCGATGGACATCAAGGTGGAGCTGTCCGGCGGCATCCGCGACGACGCCTCGCTGGCCGCCGCCCTCGCCACCGGCTGCACCCGGGTCAATCTCGGCACCGCCGCCCTGGAGAGCCCGGAGTGGGTCGCCAAGGTCATCGCCGAGCACGGCGACAGGATCGCGGTGGGCCTGGACGTGCGCGGTACGACCCTCAAGGGCCGCGGCTGGACCAGTGAGGGGGGCGACCTGTACGAGGCGCTGGAGCGGCTCGACAAGGAGGGCTGCGCGCGGTACGTCGTCACCGACATCGCCAAGGACGGCACGCTCCAGGGCCCGAACCTGGAGCTGCTGCGCAATGTGTGCGCGGCGACCGACCGCCCGGTGGTGGCCTCCGGCGGGGTGTCCTCCCTGGACGACCTGCGGGCCATCGCCGAGCTGGTCCCGCTCGGTGTCGAGGGCTCCATCGTCGGGAAGGCGCTGTACGCGAAGGCGTTCACCCTGGAAGAGGCTTTGGAGGCGGTGGCTCAGTGAGCGATCTGCGACGCGTCACGACCGGTGCGCCCTGGGAGGACACCTTCGGGTACTCCCGAGCGGTGGAGCTGCCCAACGGCCTGGTGCTGGTCTCCGGCTGCACCTCGGTGGTGGACGGTGAGATCGTCGCGGGCGACCCGTACGAACAGACCGTCAACTCCTTCAACGTCGCGTTCGCGGCACTGAAGGAGCTGGGGCTCGGCCGGGACGACGTGGTGCGTACGCGCCTGTACATCACCCACGCCCGCGACGTCGAGGAGGTCGGACGCGCTCACAAGGAGCTCTTCGACGCCGTCCGGCCCGCCGCATCCATGATCATCGTCTCCGGCTTCGTGGACCCCAGTCTGGTCGTCGAGGTCGAGGTGGAGGCGTTCCGAGGAGATACCGCAGCATGACCCTCGCCGTACGAGTCATCCCCTGCCTGGACGTGGACAACGGCCGGGTCGTCAAGGGCGTCAACTTCCAGAACCTGCGGGACGCGGGCGACCCCGTCGAGATGGCCAAGGTGTACGACGCCGAGGGCGCCGACGAGCTGACCTTCCTGGACATCACCGCCTCCTCCGGCAACCGCGAGACGACCTACGACGTGGTGCGCCGCACCGCCGAGCAGGTCTTCATCCCGCTGACGGTCGGCGGCGGTGTCCGCACGGCCGAGGACGTGGACAAGCTGCTGCGGGCCGGGGCGGACAAGGTGGGCGTGAACACCGCGGCCATCGCCCGTCCCGACCTGATCCGCGAGATCGCCGAGCGGTTCGGCCGGCAGGTGCTGGTGCTGTCGGTGGACGCGCGGCGTACCCCTGAGGGCTCCTTCGAGGTCACCACCCACGGGGGCCGTCGCGGCACCGGCATCGACGCCGTCGAGTGGGCGCACCGGGCCGCCGAACTGGGCGCCGGTGAGATCCTGCTCAACTCGATGGACGCGGACGGCACCAAGGACGGCTACGACCTGGAGATGATCGAGGCCGTCCGCAAGCACGTGACCGTCCCGCTGATCGCCTCCGGCGGTGCGGGCAAGCTCGACCACTTCCCGCCGGCCGTCGCGGCGGGCGCGGACGCGGTGCTGGCGGCCTCGGTGTTCCACTTCGGCGATCTGCGGATCGGCGAGGTGAAGGAGACGCTGCGGGGGGCGGGGCATCCGGTCCGCTGAACGACCGGCCCCGGCGCGACCCCGCCACGCACAAACCCCGGCGCCATGCACAAACCCCCGTAGAGCTGCACCCGCAGGGTGGGGGGAGAGGGCCTTGAGCGGGCCGGGGTCAGTCGGCCGAGCAGCCCTCGTCGCAGAGTGTGAGCATCCGCGCCGGGCCCCGGGTGTGGTCGAGGGGGCCAGGGAGGGCGACGCCGACGCCGAGGAGGGCGACTTCCGGGACGCGCCGAGCGGGCGGTCGCGCATCTGCCGGCCACCTGGCTCTGCCACGAGCAGCGCGCCGACATGTACCGCCGCCACCTCGACGAACGGCCGACCTGGAGCCGCCGGGGTCGCGCCGCTGGTCGGACTGCTCGCCGGGCCCAACGGCGCCCTGTGCGGCGTGCTGCGCAGACCTCGCCTGCCCGAGCCGTATGACCACCAGGTCGTCGTCGCCCTCGGCGTGCCCACCTGGAGCCGCCGGCGTCGCCCTGCCGATCGGACTGCTCGCCGGGCTCAGTGGCGCCCTGTGCGGCGCGCGCCGCAGGCCCAGGCCGACCTCGTCCGCCTGGGCCGTGTGACCACCGGGTCCGTCAGATCCCGAGCTCCTTCGCCTCGTGCAGCTTGGCGATCGCCTCCTTGTCGCCGTCCAGCTCCACCTTGGCCGCGCTCTGCCGGCCGTACAGGAACAGCAGGAGCTCCGACGGCTCGCCGGTCACCGTCACGACCGGTGTGCCCCGGTGCGCGACCACCGTCTGGCCGTCCGGTCGGCGCAGCACCAGGCCGGTGGGCACGCCGCGCCCCATCAGCCGGGCGGTGCGCTCCAGACGGGACCACAGGGCGTCCTGGAAGACGGAGTCCAGCTCGCGCGGTGTCCAGTCGGGGCGGGCCCGGCGCACGTCCTCGGTGTGGACGTAGAACTCCACCGTGTTCGACAGCTCCTCCACCTGCTTGAGCTGGAACGGCGAGAAGCGCGGCGGGCCGGTACGGATGAGCTGGATCAGTTCCTCGTAGGGCTTCTCCGAGAACTCGGTCATCACCCGGTCCAGGCGGGACGCGAGCTGCTTGATCAGCAGACCGCCGGCGGCGTCGGGCCGGCGCTCGCGCACCACCACGTGGGCGGCGAGGTCGCGGGTGAGCCAGCCGTCGCAGAGGGTGGGGGCCTCCGGGCCCTCGGCCTCCAACAGATCGGCGAGCAGAAGTCGTTCACGCTTGGCGAAAGTCGACATGCAGTCAGCCTACGACCGCCGGCCGGGTCCGCACAGTGGACACCGCGCCGGGTTTGTCGGTGGCGCGCGGCACAATGGCCGCATGACCAGCACGCCCCAGCCCAGCAGCCTCGACCCGGAGATCGCCGCGCGACTCAAGCGCAGCGCCGACGGGCTCGTCCCCGCCATCGCCCAGCAGTACGACACCGGTGAGGTGCTCATGCTCGGCTGGATGGACGACGAGGCGCTGCACCGCACGCTGACCACCGGCCGCTGCACCTACTGGTCGCGCAGCCGCCGGGAGTACTGGGTCAAGGGCGACACCTCCGGCCACTTCCAGTGGGTCAAGTCCGTCGCCCTGGACTGCGACGCCGACACCGTGCTGGTCAAGGTGGATCAGGTCGGCGCCGCCTGCCACACCGGCGCGCGGACCTGCTTCGACGCGGACGTGCTCCTCAAGGACGGCGCTGATTCCGGTGCCGCCGCCTCGGATCAGTAAGGTCAGCCGCCATGGACCTCGAGACCTTCCGCAAGCTGGCCACCGACCGCCGTGTCATCCCCGTCACGCGCAAGCTCCTGGCCGACGGCGACACCCCGGTCGCCCTCTACCGCAAGCTCGCCGCCGAGCGTCCCGGCACCTTCCTGCTGGAGTCCGCGGAGAACGGCCGCTCCTGGTCCCGTTACTCCTTCGTGGGCGTGCGCTCGGCCGCGACCCTGACGGCACGCGACGGCCAGGCGCACTGGCTCGGCACCGCACCGGTCGGCGTCCCCGTCGACGGCGACCCGCTCGCCGCCCTGCGCGCCACCGTCGAGACCCTGCACACCCCGCACCAGGAGGGCCTGCCGCCCTTCACCGGCGGCATGGTCGGCTACCTCGGCTACGACATCGTCCGCCGCCTGGAGAAGATCGGCCCCGGTGAGCGCGACGACCTGAAGCTCCCCGAGCTGACCATGCTCCTGACCAGCGACCTCGCCGTCATGGACCACTGGGAGGGCTCGGTCCTGCTGATCGCGAACGCGATCAACCACAACGACCTCGACACCGGCGTCGACGAGGCCCACGCGGACGCGGTGGCCCGCCTGGACGCCATGGAGGCCGACCTGTCGAGGGCGGTCGCCCAGCCCGCCGCCGTCCTGCCGCCCTCCGAGCTGCCCGAGTACACCGCGCTCTGGGGCGGCCCCGACTTCCAGGAGGCCGTCGAGGACATCAAGGAGCGCATCCGGGCCGGCGAGGCCTTCCAGGTCGTCCCCTCCCAGCGCTTCGAGACGCCGTGCACGGCAAGCGCGTTGGACGTCTACCGGGTCCTGAGGGCCACCAACCCCTCCCCGTACATGTACCTGTTCCGCTTCGACGGCTTCGACGTCGTGGGCTCGTCCCCCGAGGCCCTGGTGAAGGTCGAGGACGGGCAGGCCATGGTCCACCCCATCGCCGGCACCCGGTGGCGCGGGGCGACCCCGCAGGAGGACCAGGCCCTCGCCGACGAACTGCTCGCCGACCCGAAGGAGCGCGCCGAGCACCTGATGCTGGTGGACCTCGGCCGCAACGACCTGGGGCGCGTCTGCGAGCCCGGCTCGGTCGAGGTCGTCGACTTCATGTCCGTCGAGCGGTACTCCCACGTGATGCACATCGTGTCGACCGTCACCGGCAAGGTCGCGCAGGGTCGCACCGCCTTCGACGTCCTCACCGCCTGCTTCCCCGCGGGCACCCTCTCCGGCGCCCCCAAGCCCCGCGCGATGCAGATCATCGACGAACTGGAGCCGTCCCGGCGCGGGTTGTACGGCGGCTGCGTCGGCTACCTCGACTTCGCGGGCGACTCCGACACCGCGATCGCCATCCGCACGGCCCTCCTCCGCGACGGCACGGCCTACGTCCAGGCAGGCGCCGGCATCGTCGCCGACTCCGATCCGGTCGCCGAGGACACGGAGTGCCGCAACAAGGCGGCGGCGGTCCTGCGGGCGGTCCACACGGCGAACCGGCTCGGCAAGTAGCAGTCTTCACCGAGGAATGGGGCGCTTCTCACGGAACCCCGGGTCACCGTTCGCCCGGGGTTCGGGTGATAGTGGGGTACGTGACTGCTGTACCGCACCCCCGTTCCGAAGCCGCCGGACCCGCCAGGGCCGGACGTCTGAGTCTCGCCGTCGCTCTGCTGTGCGGCGCGCTCGGCGCCGCCGTGGCGCTGCTGGCGACCCGACAGCAGTGGTCGGAGGGCACCGCGACCGTGGCAGGCGGCGCCTTTCCCCTGACCGCCAAGGGCAGTGACGTCACCGGCGTCCCCGCCGCCCTGGCCATAGTGGGCCTCGCCGCGCTCGTCGCCGTCTTCGCCGTCCGCAAGGCCGGGCGCTTCCTGGTCGCCGCGCTGCTCACGCTCTCCGGCGCGGGGATCGTCGCCGCCGCACTGGTCGGGGCGAACGATTCGTCCGCGCTGGACGAGCAGGCCGCCCAGGCCTCCGGCGACACCTCGGCGACGGTCGCCTCCCTCTCGCACACCCCCTGGCCGTACGTCGCCGTGGTCGGGGGCGCGCTGATCCTTCTCGCCGGGCTGCTCGCCCTGCGGTACGGGCGGCTGTGGCCCGCGATGTCCGGGCGCTACGAGCGGGACGGGGCGCCCCGGGTACGCCGTAAGGCCGCTGTGGTGGATCCCGACCGGCCCGAGGACATCTGGAAGGCGCTCGACCGAGGAGAAGACCCGACGGGGGCCTAGCGGTCGCCCGTGAAGCGCGACCCCGGATCACTTCGTGCCCTCGCGTGCGGGACAATGACTTCGAGCGTCCGGCTCAGACACGTACTTCAGCACTAGGAGCAAGCAATGGCGGGCAGCAGCCACGGTCACACCCCGGCCGCCTGGACCGGTGTCACTATCGCCTTCATCGGGTTCTGCGTCGCGGGCGCCTTCATGGTGATGGCCCAGCCGGCGGGCTTCTGGGCCGGTATGGCGATCGTGGTCGTCGGCGGTGTCGTCGGCTGGATCATGAGCGCGATGGGGATGGGCATGCCCAAGGACGCCCACAAGCCGCTCGCCACCTCGCAGCAGCCCGAGATCGAGACGGCCGAGGCCAAGAGCTGACGCACTCAGAACTTCGTGGAGGGGCGGCCCGGCGAGAGCGCCGGGGCCGCCCCTCACGCGTGCGTGGGACCCCGCAGGGCACAATGCGAGGCGTGAACGCCGACACCCAGCGCGCCCCCCGGCTCACCGGGCTCGCCGTCCCGGGCGCAGTCCTCGCGGCCGTCGCCGGGGCCTTCGCGTACGTGGGGACCGTGGACCCCAACCAGCCCGGGCACTACCCCGTCTGCCCGCTCTACCGGATCACCGGCCTGTACTGCCCCGGCTGCGGCGGACTGCGCAGCGCGCACGCGTTCGTCCACGGCGACTTCCTGGCCGCGCTCCAGGACAATGCGCCGGCGGTGCTGGGCTATCTGGGCTTCGCCGTGCTGTGGACCGTCTGGGTGGTCCGTACCGCGCGCGGCCGGCCGCTGAAGCTCGGCCTCGGGCCGGTGCACCTGTGGACGGCGGGGACATTGCTGCTGGTCTTCACGGTTGTCCGGAACCTACCGTTCGGTGGCTGGCTTCATCCTTGATCAACTGATGAACGTCCAGGTAGTGGGACCGGCGTCAACCGGATGCGAGGGCTACGCCCTCCTGCGGATACCATCGCAGTGACCACCTGTTTTCATCGGTCGCTGGAACTGTCAACCGTCTGGAAGGGGGCCGCTCGCGTGAGTGTGCTCGACGAGATCATCGACGGAGTCCGTGCCGACCTCGCGGAACGGCAGGCGCGCGTCAGCCTCGACGAGCTCAAGGAGCGCGCGGCGAAGGCTCCCGCGGCCAAGGACGGCGTGGCCGCACTGCGCGGCGACGGCGTCAAGGTCATCTGCGAGGTCAAGCGCTCCAGCCCCTCCAAGGGCGCGCTGGCCGCGATCGCCGACCCGGCGGGCCTCGCCGCCGACTACGAGGCGGGCGGCGCCGCCGTCATCTCCGTCCTCACCGAACAGCGCCGCTTCGGCGGCTCGCTGGCCGACCTGGAGGCCGTCCGCGCGCGGGTGGACATCCCGATCCTGCGCAAGGACTTCATCGTCACGTCGTACCAGCTGTGGGAGGCCCGGGCCTACGGGGCCGACCTCGCGCTGCTCATCGTCGCGGCCCTGGAGCAGCCCGCCCTGGAGTCCCTGATCGAGCGCGCCGAGTCCATCGGCCTCACCCCGCTCGTCGAGGTCCACGACGAGGACGAGGTCGAGCGCGCGGTGGACGCCGGAGCGAAGATCATTGGCGTGAACGCGCGCAACCTCAAGACCCTCGAGGTCGACCGCGGCACGTTCGAGCGCATCGCCCCCGAGATCCCCGCCCATCTGGTCAAGGTCGCCGAGTCCGGCGTCCGCGGCCCGCACGACCTGATCGCCTACGCCAACGCCGGCGCCGACGCGGTCCTGGTGGGCGAGTCCCTGGTGACGGGCAAGGACCCGAAGACGGCGGTCTCCGACCTGGTCGCGGCGGGCGAACACCCGGCACTCCGACACGGCCGCGGCTGATCACCCGATAGGATCGGCCCCGATGACCCTCACGACGACAACCATGGACAGGTACGCCCGCCTCGCGCGCGGCTGCCGCCCCCGTGGCTGCCGTGCGCCCGCACGCCGGGTGCACGGCCGTCGGGTGCGCTACGTCATTGGGGATGAACCCGGCCAGGTGAATGGCATGCGATGGCAGCGCCCCGTCAGGGGCGCGGGGCTGCATTGATCAGCGGCTACCGCCGCGCGGGCGCGACCAGCCACAACGGTCCCGCAGTCGTCTGACCGTCTCCGCCCCCACGGCGCTTAGTGTCTTTTCAACGCACTCACCGTGAGGTATTGCCATGCCCAGCGAGTTCTTCATCCCCGACCCCGACGGTCAAATCCCCAGCGCCGAAGGCTACTTCGGCGCGTTCGGCGGCAAGTTCATCCCGGAGGCCCTCGTCGCCGCCGTGGACGAGGTCGCCGTCGAGTACGACAAGGCCAAGCACGACCCCGAGTTCGCCCGTGAGCTCGACGACCTGCTGGTCCACTACACCGGCCGTCCCAGTTCGCTCACCGAGGTCCCCCGTTTCGCCGCCGAAGCGGGTGGCGCCACGATCTTCCTGAAGCGGGAAGACCTCAACCACACCGGCTCCCACAAGATCAACAACGTCCTCGGTCAGGCCCTGCTCACCAAGCGCATGGGCAAGACCCGGGTGATCGCGGAGACCGGCGCCGGCCAGCACGGCGTCGCCACCGCCACCGCCTGCGCGCTCTTCGGTCTCGAGTGCACCATCTACATGGGCGAGATCGACACCCAGCGCCAGGCCCTCAACGTGGCCCGGATGCGCATGCTCGGCGCCGAGGTCATCGCCGTGAAGTCCGGCAGCCGCACGCTGAAGGACGCCATCAACGAGGCCTTCCGCGACTGGGTCGCCAACGTCGACCGCACGCACTACCTCTTCGGCACGGTAGCGGGACCGCACCCCTTCCCGGCCATGGTCCGCGACTTCCACCGGGTCATCGGCGTCGAGGCGCGCCGCCAGCTCCTGGAGCGGGCCGGCCGGCTGCCCGACGCGGCCATCGCCTGCGTCGGCGGCGGTTCGAACGCCATCGGCCTGTTCCACGCCTTCATCCCGGACACCGGCGTACGCCTCATCGGCTGCGAACCCGCCGGGCACGGTGTGGAGACCGGCGAGCACGCGGCCACCCTCACCGCGGGCGAGCCCGGCATCCTGCACGGCTCCCGCTCCTACGTCCTCCAGGACGAGGAGGGCCAGATCACCGAGCCGTACTCCATCTCGGCCGGCCTGGACTACCCGGGCATCGGCCCCGAGCACTCCTACCTCAAGGACTCCGGCCGCGGCGAGTACCGCGCGGTCACCGACGACGCGGCCATGCAGGCCCTGCGCCTGCTGTCGCGCACCGAGGGCATCATCCCGGCCATCGAGAGCGCCCACGCGCTGGCCGGCGCCCTGGAGGTCGGCAGGGAGCTCGGCAAGGACGGGCTGATCGTCGTCAACCTGTCCGGCCGCGGCGACAAGGACATGGACACGGCCGCACGCTACTTCGGCCTGTACGACACCGACGCCGCCGTCGCGGCGGACGAGGCCGGTACCGGCGCCGAGATCGAGGGGGACGCGAAGTGAGCGGGAACATTCAGCTGCTGTCGGACACCCTCGCCGGCGCCAAGGCCGAGGGCCGCGCCGCGCTCATCGCCTACCTCCCGGCCGGATTCCCGACCGTGGACGGCGGCATCGAGGCGATCAAGGCCGCCTTCGACGGCGGTGCCGATGTCGTCGAGGTGGGTCTGCCGCACAGCGACCCCGTCCTCGACGGCCCCGTCATCCAGACCGCCGACGACATCGCCCTGCGCGGCGGCGTCAAGATCGCGGACGTCATGCGGACGGTCAAGGAGACCTACGAGGCCACCGGGAAGCCGGTGCTCGTGATGACGTACTGGAACCCCATCGACCGCTACGGCGTCGAGCGCTTCACCGCCGAGCTCGCCGCGGCGGGCGGCGCGGGCTGCATCCTGCCCGACCTGCCGGTGCAGGAGTCGGCGCTGTGGAGGGAGCACGCGCACAAGCACGGGCTCGCCACGGTCTTCGTGGTCGCGCCCAGCAGCAAGGACGCGCGGCTCGCCGAGATCACCGCGGCCGGCAGCGGATTCGTGTACGCCGCCTCGCTGATGGGCGTGACGGGCACGCGTGAGTCGGTCGGGGCGCAGGCCCAGGACCTCGTCGAGCGCACCCGGGCCGCCGATGCCGGGGCCGGTCTGCCCGTCTGTGTCGGGCTCGGCGTCTCCAACGCCGCACAGGCCGCCGAAGTGGCCGGCTTCGCCGACGGCGTGATCGTCGGCTCGGCGTTCGTGAAGCGGATGCTGGACGCGCCGGACGACAAGGCCGGCGTCGAGGGCGTCCGCGAGCTCGCCGGCGAGCTGGCGAAGGGCGTGCGCCGACAGGCGTAGGTCCGGCCGTACGCCTGTCACGGCGTGACGGAAGACGCGGTCACTCGAACGGGTGGACCTGGGGCCGGGGAGGCGCGGTGCGCCTCCCCGGTTCGTTCTGCGGGTGTGAGCGAGAAGAACCGTGAGGGAAAGCGCACCGCCCGGGAGCGGCTGGCGGAGGAACGCGCGAAGCAGAAGACCGCGGACAGGCGGCGCCGGGTGCTGATCGTGGGCGCGAGTGTGGTGTGCGTCCTCGGTCTCGCGGCGGTGATCGGCGTCGTCGCGGCCAACGCCGGCAAGGACAAGGACAGCGACTCCGCGGGCCCGGTCGTGGCGCCCTCGGGCGCCGAGGGCCAGGACAGTCTCGCCATCCCGGTCGGCAAGGAGGGCGCCAGGTCGACGCTCGTCGTCTGGGAGGACTTCCGCTGCCCGGCCTGCAAGGCCTTCGAGACGGCGTACCGCCCGGTCGTCCACGAGCTCACCGCATCCGGGCAGCTCAAGGTCGAGTACCACCTGGCGACGATCATCGACGGCAACATGGGCGGCACCGGCTCCCGCAACGCGGCCAATGCCGCGGCCTGCGCCCAGGACGCCGGGAAGTTCCCGGGCTACCACGACGTGCTCTACGAGAACCAGCCCGACGAGACCGACGACGCCTTCGCCGAGAACAGCAAGCTCCTCGACCTGGCGGAGAAGACCGACGGGCTCGACACCCCCGCGTTCCGTGCGTGCGTGGAGAAGGGCACGCACAACAGCTGGGTCGAGAAGTCCGCGGCGGCCTTCCGCAACGGCGGCTTCAGCGGGACGCCGACGGTTTTGCTGAACGGCAAGAACATCTACCAGGACCGGACGATGACGCCTGCGAAGCTGAAGCAGCAGGTACAGGAAGCGGCCAAGGGGTAAGGATTTCAGGCCCGCCTGTTATGGACCCGTTGCCGGACCGCCTGCCGTGGGTCCGGCCGGGCAGGGTAGCGTCGACCCTGCCATGGAACTTGCCTACATTCCCAGCCCGTCGCGCGGGGTGATCCACCTCGGTCCCATCCCGCTGCGTGGCTATGCGTTCTGCATCATCATCGGCGTCTTCGTTGCCGTCTGGCTCGGCAACAAGCGCTGGATCGCCCGTGGTGGGCGAGCCGGCACGGTGGCCGACATCTCGGTCTGGGCCGTGCCGTTCGGACTGCTCGGCGGCCGCCTCTACCACGTGATCACGGACTACGAGCTGTACTTCAGCGAGGGCCGTGACTGGGTGGACGCCTTCAAGGTCTGGGAGGGCGGCCTCGGCATCTGGGGCGCGATCGCGCTCGGTGCGGTGGGCGCGTGGATCGGCTGCCGCCGCCGTGGCATCCCGCTGCCGGCCTACGCCGACGCCATCGCCCCCGGTATCGCCCTCGCACAGGCCATCGGCCGCTGGGGCAACTGGTTCAACCAGGAGCTGTACGGCAAGCCGACCGACCTGCCGTGGGCCCTGCACATCACGTCCTCCACGGACGGCCGGGTACCGGGCTACTACCACCCGACCTTCCTCTACGAGTCGCTGTGGTGCGTCGGCGTCGCCCTCCTCGTCATCTGGGCCGACCGCCGCTTCAAGCTGGGACACGGCCGGGCGTTCGCGCTGTACGTCGCCGCGTACTGCACGGGGCGCGGCTGGATCGAGTACATGCGCATCGACGACGCCCACCACATCCTGGGGGTCCGGCTCAACGTCTGGACCGCGATCGTCGTGTTCCTGTTCGCGGTGACGTACCTCGTGGTGTCGGCGAAGAAGCGGCCCGGACGCGAGGACGTCGTCGAGCCGGGCGCGGATGCCGCCGACGATGAGGCGCAAGAGGCCGATAAGTCCGGCACCGCCGAGAAGGCCGAGGGCGACTCCGACTCCGGCGAGTCCGAGGCCGCCGACTCCCGCGAGGCGGCCGACGAGGCCGAGTCCGCGAAGAAGACCTGACCGCCGGCTGTACGTCGACGAGGGCGCCCCGAGTGGTCGGGGCGCCCTCGTCGTATGTCAGGCGCGGCCGGCGAGGGAGAGGGTGCGGTGGGCCTGGGTCACCACCGCCGCGTCGATGAACGTGCCGTCCGGGAGGGCCTGCGCCCCCTGGTGGGCCTCCGCCGCCTTGAGGACCGTTTCCGCCTGCTCGATCTCCTCCGCCGTGGGCAGGTAGGCCCGCTCGATCACCGGGAGTTGGCGGGGATGGACGGCTGCCCGGCCCAGGAAGCCCAGGGTACGGCCGTGGGCGCAGGAGGCCCGCAGGCCCTCCAGGTCCCGGATGTCTGGGTGGACCGACTGGGACGGGGGAGGCAGGTCCGCCGCTCTCGCCGCCACGACCACTCGGGAGCGGGACCAGTCCAGGCCCCCGTCGTGTCGTACGCCCAGGTCGGCTCGCAGGTCCGCCTCGCCGAGGGCGATGCCTCGCAGGCTCGGGTGGGCGGTGGCGATGGCGTAGGCGTGCTCGATGCCCAGGGCCGATTCCAGAAGGGCGTACAGGGGTGGGGCGCCTCCTTCGGCCCGGGCCGTCGTCTGCGCGACGCGGGTGATCTGGGCGGGGGCGGTGACCTTGGGCAGGCGCAGGCCGCAGACGCCCGGGAGGGGGGCGATCGCCGCGAGGTCCGCTGCCGCGAGGGGGCTGTCCAGGGCGTT
Organism: Streptomyces sp. NPDC024687; assembly: GCF_055559055.1. Lineage (NCBI taxonomy): Bacteria > Bacillati > Actinomycetota > Actinomycetes > Kitasatosporales > Streptomycetaceae > Streptomyces > Streptomyces sp. NPDC024687. The sequence goes on from NZ_JBVHLJ010000001.1 coordinate 1,081,146, forward strand.
GACCCGGACGTGGACCGGGACCGGCTGGGGGTCGCCGAGACGTTCGGCGGTGGCCTCGCGGGCGTACCGCTTGCGGTCGGGGGCGACCGCGTCCTCCAGGTCGACGACCACGACGTCGGCGCCGGCCACGAGGGCCTTGGTGACGGTCTCGGGGCGGTCGCCGGGGACGTAGAGCCAGGTCAGAGGGTAGGGCCTCATAGCGCGCCCTCCGCGCGCAGCGCTGTCAACTCGGCCTTGGTCAGGCCCGCTTCCGTCAGGATCTCGTCCGTGTCCGCGCCGTGGGGGCGGCCCGCCCAGCGGATCGCGCCGGGGGTCGAGGAGAGCCGGAAGAGGACGTTCTGCATGCGCAGCGGGCCGAGTTCGGGGTCGTCGACCGTGGTGACGGTGTCGAGTGCCTGGTACTGCGGGTCGGCCATCACGTCCCGGACGTCCTGGATCGGGGCGACCGCGGCCTCCGCCTTCTCGAAGGCCGCGAGGACGTCCGCGCGGGTGCGTGTGGCGATCCAGTCGCCGACCGCCGCGTCGAGGACGTCGGCGTGGGCGGCCCGTTGGGCGCCGGTCGCGAACCACGGTTCGTCGATCAGCTCGGGGCGGCCCACCAGGTGCATCACGCGTTCCGCGATCGACTGGGCCGAGGTGGAGACGGCGACCCAGGTCCCGTCGGCCGTGCGGTAGGTGTTGCGCGGGGCGTTGTTGGCGGAGCGGTTGCCGGTGCGCTCCTGGACGTGACCGAGTTGGTCGTACCAGGTCGGCTGGGGGCCGAGGACCGTCAGGATCGGCTCGATGAGCGCCATGTCGACGACCTGGCCCTCGCCCGTGCGGTCCCGGGCCGCGAGCGCTGTCATCACCGCGTACGCCGTGGCCAGGCCCGCGATGGAGTCGGCCAGGCCGAAGGGCGGCAGCACCGGGGGTGCGTCCGGTTCGCCGGTGATCGCCGCGAAGCCGCTCATCGCCTCGGCGAGGGTGCCGAAGCCGGGGCGGTGGGCGTAGGGGCCGAACTGGCCGAAGCCGGTGACGCGGGTGAGGACCAGGCGGGGGTTGGCGGCGGAGAGCTCGGGCCAGCCGAGGTCCCACTTCTCCAGGGTGCCGGGGCGGAAGTTCTCGATGACCACGTCCGCGGCGGCGGCCAGCCGCAGGAAGGTGGTCCGCCCGCCCGGCTTGGACAGGTCCAGGGTGATCGTGCGCTTGTTGCGGCCCAGGACCTTCCACCACAGGCCGATGCCGTCCTTCGAGGGGCCGTGGCCGCGGGAGGGGTCCGGTTTCGTGGGGTGCTCGATCTTGACGACGTCCGCGCCGAAGTCGCCGAGCAGGGTGGCGGCGAGGGGGCCGGCGAAGAGGGTGGCCGCGTCGAGCACGCGCAGCCCCTTCAGGGGGGTCTCGGTCATGACGTGGGTCATGGGCGGGCAGCCTCCCGGTGGGTGAGGTGGGCCAGGGTGTCGAAGCCGCTGCCGTTGAAGTCGGCGACGGAGGTGGCCAGGCGGTTCTTGAGGGGGGTGGTCCAGCGGTCGGGGAGGTCTTCCGGGGCGCCGGTCAGGAGGGCGGCGATGCTGCCCGTCGTGGCGCCGTTGGAGTCGGTGTCCCACCCGCCGCTCACCGCTTTGCAGACGGAGGCGGTGAAGTCGCCGTCCGCGTGGGTGAGGGCGGCGCAGATCAGCGCGGTGTTGGGGACCGCGTGGACCCAGTGGTGGGTCGGGCCGTGGGTGGCGTGGAGTTCGTCCACGACCTTGTCGAAGTCGTCGTACCGGCCGGCCAGTTGGATGGCGTGCGTGATGGCCTTGGTGAGGCGGGAGTTCGGGGGGATCACGGTGAGGCCGGTGCGCAGGCAGGTGTGGATGTCGGGGGTCGCGGCCGCCCGGGCGATCACGGCGGCCGTGAACATCGCCGCGTAGACGCCGTTCGCCGTGTGGGTGAGGGTGGCGTCCCGGTGGGCCTGTTCGGCCGCGGCCGCCGGGTCGCCGGGGTTGGTCCAGCCGTGGACGTCCGCGCGGATCAGGGCACCGATCCATTCGCGGAAGGGGTTGCGGTGGCGGGCGGTCCTCGGGGGTTCCAGGCCCTGGAGGAGGTTGCGGTAGGCGATGCGTTCGGCGGTGAAGGTGCGGCCGGCGGGGAGTTCGTCGAGCCAGAGGTTCGCCACGTCCGTGGTGGTGAAGTGCCTGCCGTGGCGTTGCAGCAACAGAAGGTTCAGCAAGGGGTAGTTGAGGTCGTCGTCCTCGGGCATGCCGTCGATGTTCTCGGCGAGGGAGGTGGTGGCGGAGCGCCGGTTCCAGGGGTGGGCGGCGAGAAGTTCGGCGGGGACGCCCTTTGCCGTGAAGTAGCTGTTCAGGGGCCAGTTTCCGGTGGCCGCGGCGAGCCTGCGGATGGCTTCGAGGGGAAGCTTCTCCACGGGTTTGCCCAGGAGACAGCCCACGGCCCGGCCCAGCCAGGCCGCTTCCAGGCCGGCCCGGGTGAGGGGTGCCGTGGAGGCGTGCGCCGGCCACGTCCGGCAGCGGGCCTTGATCATTGCCAGGTCGGTGGGCTCGTCGTCCTCCAACGCGCTCGGGAGGTCCGCCAGTTCGTCCAGCAGGTCGTCCGCGAGCTGCCGCAGATACCTGGACGCGGGCTCCGTCGAGGCGCCCGCGCGCATCGGCGCCTCCTTGCCGCCCGCCCCTCGCCATCTCGCCGCGATCGCCGACGGCTCCCTGCCGTCCTGGGCCGCCTGGCGGAGTTCGTGGCCGATGAGGTCCTCCGGCTGGACCCAGGTCAGTCGGAGCATCTCGGGCCTCCGAGCTCCGCGAACGCCGCCTCGTGGGTCCTGCGGTGGGTGATGTCCCGCTCGAAGATCTCCCGGGTCACGGCGGTCAGCGTCGCCGCCGGTTCCCACAGGTCCAGGCGGCTCGCCTCCGAGACCGTCTTCGACCAGTCGTCCGGGACCGGGAAACCCAGGGCGCCGGACAGGGCACCGGCCATCGTGGCGATCGAGTCGCAGTCCCTGCCGTAGTTCACCGCGCCGAGAACGGCTTGCCGGTAGTCGCCCGCGGACACGAGCAACATGCCCAGGGCGACGGGGAGTTCCTCGATCGCGTGGAGGCGGGAGGGGCGGCGGGCGCCGAGCGAGGGGGCGCGGTAGTCGGGGCCGACCGTGTCGTAGGGCGCGACGGCGTCCCGCAGGGGTCGTAGGGCCGATTCGAAATCCGTGTGGTGGGCGGCCACTTCGCAGACCTTCTCGATCGCCGTCCGCGTGCCGTCCTTCGCCAGCCGCAGGCAGGCCGTCACGACCGAGTCCGGGGTCGCACCCGGCTCGCACGCCGCCGCCACCGCCGCCGCGAAGACTCCCGCCGCCTCCCGGCCGTACGACGACTGGTGGGCGCCCGCGATGTCCAGGGCCTCGGTGTACGCGGCCCGCGGGTTGGCCGCGTTGACCAGGCCGACCGGTGCCATGTACATCGCCGCGCCACAGTTGACGATGTTGCCCACGCCTGCTTCGCGGGGGTCGATGTGGCCGTAGTGGAGACGGGTGACCAGCCACTTCTCCGCGAGGAAGATGCGGTGCAGGGGGAGGGCCTCGGCCTCCAGTTCCGGGATCCAGCGCGGGTTCGTCATCAGGTCGGGGACCAGGTGCTCGGCGATCGCATAGGCGTCGAGGTGGTCTCTGACCCGGTCGTAGACGCGGATCAGCGCGTGGGTCATCAAGGTGTCGTCGGTGACGTGTCCGTCGCCCTTGTGGTACGGGGCGATGGGGCGGGCGGTGCGCCAGTCGTCGCCGTTCCAGGGGCCGACGATGCCGTGGACGCGGCCGGCGTGGCGTTCGAGGATCTGGTCGGGGGAGTAGCCCTCGACGGGACCGCCGAGGGCGTCGCCCACCGCCGCGCCCACGAGGGCCCCGGTGATGCGGTCCTCAAGGCTGGTTTCAGAGTTTTTGGGCGTCATGCCGGAATCATCCTCCCGGGAGGGGTGGTTGTGCGGCTACCAGGAGTTCGGCGAGTTCCACGAGGTCCGTGCCGGTGAGGCGGGGGAGGGCGCAGCCGGAGAGTGTCCGGCAGGTGTCGCGCCAGGAGGCGGGGATCGCGGCGGCGCCGCCCAGTGCGCCGGTCAGCGCGCCGGTCAGGGCGGGGGCCGAGTCGGCGACGCGGGACAGACAGGCCGCGGCGGGGACCGCCTCCGCGATACGGCCGTGGGCGGCGGTGGCCAGAGCGAGGGCCACGGGGACCGTTTCGGCGGCCGCGATGCCGTAGCTGTAGACGTGGTCGACGATCTCGTGTTCCAGGGCGGGGATCAGCGCGAAGGCGTTTCCGGCGGCCTCGGCGAGACGCAGGGCGTGGCGGGCGTTGCGGCCGATCTCCGTCTCCTCGGGCAGCTCGGTGAGCGCCGCTGTCACGCAGGCTTCGACGGGGGCGCCGATCAGGGCGAGGGAGACGGCCGCGGCCATCGCTCTCGCTCCGTGCACGCCGTCTCCGTCCTGGGTGTAGCGGGCGTCGAACTCGGCGAGATCCGCGGCGGGCCGGGGGGCGCCGGGGTGGGCGACGGCCAGGACGCAGGCCCGGACGCAGGCCGCGTCGTCGAAGTAGTGCGGGTTGTCGTGGCCGGTGGCTGGTGGGCGCAGGCCGGTGGCGAGGTTGCCGAGTCCCGCTCTGACGGAGATGCGGGCGCGGAGGGGGATGTCGGCGGACTCGATCTCCGGGGCGCGGTCCGCTGCCGCGGCCACCTCGGCGGCCAGGGCGTTCCAGGTGAGGTCGATGGCGGCTCTGGTACGGCGTTCCCGGGTCAGGTCGTCCAGGGCGGTGTCGTCGCCTGCGCGCAGGAGGGCTTCCGCGGTGAAGGCCGCCCATTCGGCGTCGTCGGACGGGCCGAGGAGGAGGGGCTCGGGGGGTTGGTTGAGGGCGATGGGGACGGGGAGGGTGGTGGTGGCGTTCTGTTCGGCGAAGGTGTCCAGTTCGCGAGTGAGGCGGCGGGTCCATTCGGGCATGCGGGCGGCTCTGTGGCGGGCGGCGGGCCAGCCGGCGGCGTCGCCCGCGGCGAGGCCGAGGAGGAGGCCCTGGACACTTCGCCCGGCCTCGGCTTCGCCTTCGGCCTTTGTGTTCCCACCCGCATCGCCCGTGCAGCTTTCGTCGTCGGGTGAGGGTGGCCCCAGTGGGGCGAACTCGCCGTCGGCGGGCGCGGGTTGGGTGACCGTTGCCGTGAGCGCGGGTTCGGCGGGGCCCGGGGTGGCCAGTAGGGCGGTGGGCTCGGACGTGGGTGGTGCGGCCGTGCTCGCGGACGTGGTCCGTAGAGCCGTCGTCGCGGACGTGGTCGGTCGGGTTGTGGCGTCCGCGGCGTTCGGTGGGGCTGTCGGGGCCGAGTCGCTCGCCATGGGTGTGGAGGCCGGGGGCTCCGCCCAGGGTCCCGGCGGCCTCACCTGTCCGTCCCCGACTCATCGCCCGCCGCCAGTGTGAAGGCGTCCAGATCGGGTGGGGGCCATTCCCGGGTGAGTCCGGTCGTGGCCCACTTGGCGTCCTCCCCCGTCACCAGCAACTCCGCCACGTCCAGCACGTGATGGCCCGCCATGGAGGGCAGGCAGCTGCCTCTCGCCGGGCCGATCGCCGATGCCCACTCGGCCGGGATCGCCGACGCTCCCCGCGTCGCGCCGGCCAGGGCCCCGGCCACCGCCGCCGTCGTGTCCGCGTCTCTCCCCATGTTCACCGCCGTCAGGACCGCCTCACGGAAGTCGCCGTCCGCCGCCGCGTACGCGCCGAAGGCGAGGGCCACCGCCTCCGGGGCCAGGTCGGTCCACGGATAGCCGCCGATCACCACCGCGGAGCGGACCGCTCGTTCGCCCCGGTGGGCCACCGCCACGGCGCGGCGCAGGGAGCGGGCCGTCCAGCTGTCGTCCGGGATCACCGCCAGCGCGGAGGCGACGACGGCGATCGTCGGGGCGCCCGCCATGGCCGCCGCCACTCCCGCCGCGACCGCCTGGCCGCCGTAGATGCCCTCGCCGTCGTGGCTCACCGAGCCGTCGACGGCCACCAGGCGGGCCGCCTCCGCGGGGCGGCCTGCCGCGAAGACGCCGAAGGGGGCCGCCCGCATGGCCAGGCCGTCGCTCCAGGCGTGGCGGTGCTGGGCCGAGATGGGGGCCGCCAGACCTCGGCGGAGGTTCTCCAGCGTGCCGCGTTCGCTGAAACCGGCGCCCCGGAACGGGCCCTCGTCGCGGTCCGCGATCCACGTGTGCCAGGCCGTCTCCACATGGGAGGGGGTGAGGGCCGAGCCGTGACGGGCGAGGAGCAGACCCGAGAAGATCGCGTATTCCGTGTCGTCCGTGCCGGCCGGCTCGTCCACGACATAGCCCTCGATACGACCCCAGCGGGCACGGATCTGCGACGGCTTCAGGTTCTCGGCGGGGGCTCCGAGGGCGTCCCCGACCGCCAGGCCCAGCAGGGCGCCGCGGGCCCGCTCGCGGAGTTCGGCGACGTCCTGGGGTGCCGGGACCGAGGAAACGCGGGCGATCGATGTCATAGCCGGCCTCTCCACAACAGGGAGCAGAGGAGGTTCGCGCGGGACGCGGAACCTTTTGCCGCATATGTCCCACCATCGGCGGTTGACCTCAGCCTCCCTGCCCTCAACGTCACCCGGTCGACATCTGAGCGGGCTCATGATCGTCTGCGCATCCGACGGTAAAGCCGCAGGTTAGCGGAGCCTTTCCTTGCTGGCGGAGGGGAATGGCCCGACGTACTGTGTTCGTTGTTAAGAATTAGAACGTGTCCAAAGTTAGCTTTGGCTTAGCTTCCCTGGGGGACCGGAATGGCCATCCTCGACATCGAAGCGCCCCTGCACGAGGCGCACCGCGACAACCACACGCACCGGGATGTGAACGGCGGCTGGCTCAGGCCCGCCGTCTTCGGTGCCATGGACGGGCTGGTCTCCAACCTCGCCCTGATGTCCGGCGTCGCGGGTGGGGCCGTCGGTCAGCACACCATCGTGATCACCGGGCTGGCGGGGCTCGCCGCCGGTGCCTTCTCCATGGCTGCCGGTGAGTACACCTCCGTCGCCTCCCAGCGGGAGCTGGTCGAGGCCGAGCTGGATGTGGAGCGCCGGGAACTGCGCAAGCACCCGCAGGACGAGGAGGCCGAGCTCGCCGCCCTGTACGAGGGGCGGGGTGTCGAGCCCGAGCTGGCCAGGGAGGTCGCCCGGCAGTTGTCGAAGGATCCCGAGCAGGCCCTGGAGATCCACGCCCGCGAGGAGCTGGGGATCGACCCGGGCGACCTGCCCTCGCCGCTGGTCGCCGCCGTGTCCAGCTTCGGGTCCTTCGCCCTGGGGGCCCTGCTCCCCGTACTGCCGTTCCTGCTCGGTGCGACCACGCTGTGGCCCGCTCTGCTGCTCGCTCTTCTCGGGCTGTTCGCGTGCGGTGCGGTCGTGGCCAGGGTGACCGCGCGGACCTGGTGGTACAGCGGGCTGCGACAGCTCGCTCTGGGAGGTGCGGCGGCCGGTGTGACGTACGCCCTGGGCAGTTTGTTCGGAACGGCCGTAGGATAGATGGGCTGCTACTTATGCGACGGGTCGCATAAGTAGTCGTTACCCGCGGGTTTCGAGTGCTTAACCACTGGGCATGAGCCGTAAGCACTGTGGGCAATGACGCTTGCGGCGCACTCGCGGGGTCGGCGACGACGCCTTCGCCGCCCCCTGGGCCGACGGACGATGATCTGACCGATCAGTCCGGATCGGTCCCCACATACTTCAAGCCACGTGTGCGACACCCCCCTCGCACCGCGTGGCGTCCGCATGTTGGAACGGAGTATCCGGTTCCCGAGATCCGCTCCATCATGTAACCTGCACGAAATTTTGCACACACGCAGAGGGCCAACGTCGTCCCTCGGCAATTGCATATGCCAGTTGACGACGACGGGAGAGCCGATGCGTACGCCGCGCCAGCCGTCCCAGCACTCCACGAATGGCCAGAAGTGGTCCTTCATGGATGCTCGCCCTGCTGCGCAGGGTATGTACGACCCCCGCAACGAGCGCGACGCCTGTGGCGTCGGCTTCGTGGCCACCCTCACCGGCGAGGCGAGCCATGCGCTGGTCGAGCAGGCGCTCACGGTTCTGCGCAACCTGGAGCACCGCGGTGCCACCGGCGCCGAGCCCGACTCGGGTGACGGCGCGGGCATCCTGTCCCAGGTTCCGGACGCCTTCTTCCGTGAGGTCGTCGGCTTCGAGCTGCCGACGGCCGGTGGGTACGCCGTGGGTACCGCCTTCCTGCCGGAGGACGGTATCGAGGACGCCGTCTCGAAGATCGAGACGATTGCCGCCGAGGAGGGCCTCACCGTTCTCGGCTGGCGCGAGGTCCCGGTCGCCCCCGGGCTGCTCGGCGCCACCGCCCGCTCGACGATGCCCGCCTTCCGCCAGGTCTTCGTGACCGACGGCGCCGCAGTGCCTTCCACGGGTATCGACCTCGACCGCAAGGCCTTCGTGCTGCGCAAGCGCGCCGAGCGTGAGGTCGACGTCTACTTCCCCTCGCTGTCCGCGCGGACCATCGTCTACAAGGGCATGCTGACCACCGGTCAGCTGGAGCCCTTCTTCCCGGACCTGTCCGACCGCCGCTTCGCCTCCGCGATCGCGCTCGTGCACTCCCGGTTCTCCACGAACACCTTCCCCTCGTGGCCGCTCGCACACCCGTACCGCTTCGTCGCGCACAACGGTGAGATCAACACCGTCAAGGGCAACCGCAACTGGATGGCGGCCCGCGAATCGCAGCTGGTCTCCGACCTGTTCGGCAACGACGCCAAGGCCCTCGAGCGCGTCTTCCCGATCTGTACGCCGGACGCCTCCGACTCGGCGTCCTTCGACGAGGTCCTCGAACTCCTGCACCTGGGCGGCCGTTCGCTGCCGCACTCCGTGCTGATGATGATCCCGGAGGCGTGGGAGAACCACGACTCCATGGAGCCGGCCCGCCGCGCCTTCTACCAGTTCCACTCCAACCTCATGGAGCCCTGGGACGGTCCGGCCTGTGTCACCTTCACCGACGGCAAGCAGGTCGGCGCGGTCCTCGACCGCAACGGCCTCCGCCCCGGCCGCTACTGGGTCACCGACGACGGCCTCGTCGTCCTCGGCTCCGAGGTCGGCGTCCTCGACATCGACCCCGCCAAGGTGGTCCGCAAGGGCCGCCTGCAGCCCGGCCGGATGTTCCTCGTCGACACCGTCGAGCACCGCATCATCGAGGACGACGAGATCAAGGCCGGCCTGGCCACCGAGCAGCCGTACGCGGAGTGGCTGGAGGCCGGCGAGATCGAGCTCGGCGACCTGCCCGAGCGCGAGCACATCGTGCACACCCACGCCTCGGTCACCCGCCGCCAGCAGACCTTCGGCTACACCGAGGAAGAGCTGCGCGTCCTCCTCGCGCCGATGGCCAAGGCCGCTGCCGAGCCGATCGGTTCGATGGGCACCGACTCGCCGATCGCCGCGCTGAGCGAGCGTCCGCGTCTGCTCTTCGACTACTTCACCCAGCTGTTCGCGCAGGTCACCAACCCGCCGCTGGACGCGATCCGCGAGGAGCTCGTCACCTCGCTGCGCTCGGCCCTCGGCCCGCAGGGCAACCTGCTCGACCCGAGCGCCGCCTCCTGCCGCTCCGTCGTGCTGCCCTTCCCGGTGATCGACAACGACGAGCTGGCCAAGCTCATCCACATCAACGCCGACGGCGACATGCCCGGCTTCAAGGCCGCGACGCTGTCCGGTCTGTACCGGGTCTCCGGCGGCGGCGACTCCCTCGCCGCGCGCATCGAGGAGATCTGCACCGAGGCGGACGCCGCCATCGCCAACGGCGCCCGGCTGATCGTCCTCTCCGACCGGCACTCCGACGCCGAGCACGCGCCGATCCCGTCGCTGCTGCTCACCGCGGCCGTCCACCACCACCTCATCCGCACCAAGCAGCGCACCCAGGTGGGCCTGCTGGTCGAGGCCGGTGACGTCCGCGAGGTCCACCACGTCGCTCTGCTGATCGGCTTCGGCGCCGCGGCCGTGAACCCGTACCTCGCCATGGAGTCCGTCGAGGACCTGGTCCGCGCGGGCACCTTCCTGTCGGACATCGAGGCCGAGCAGGCCATCCGCAACCTGATCTACGCCCTCGGCAAGGGCGTCCTCAAGGTCATGTCGAAGATGGGCATCTCGACCGTCGCCTCCTACCGGGGCGCCCAGGTCTTCGAAGCCGTCGGTCTCGAAGAGGGCTTCGTCCAGAAGTACTTCAGCGGTACGGCCTCCAAGATCGGCGGCGTCGGCATCGACGTCATCGCCAAGGAGGTCGCCGCCCGGCACGCCAAGGCGTACCCGGCGAGCGGCATCGCGCCGGCCCACCGTGCCCTGGAGATAGGCGGCGAGTACCAGTGGCGCCGCGAGGGCGAGCCGCACCTGTTCGACCCGGAGACGGTCTTCCGCCTCCAGCACTCGACGCGCGCGAACCGCTACGACATCTTCAAGAAGTACACGGACCGCGTGAACGAGCAGTCCGAGCGGCTGATGACGCTGCGCGGCCTGTTCGGCTTCAAGTCGGACCGCCAGCCGATCTCCGTCGACGAGGTCGAGCCGGTCTCCGAGATCGTCAAGCGTTTCTCCACCGGCGCCATGTCGTACGGCTCCATCTCCAAGGAGGCGCACGAGACCCTCGCCATCGCCATGAACCAGCTGGGCGGCAAGTCCAACACCGGTGAGGGCGGCGAGGACGCGGACCGGCTGTACGACCCGGCGCGGCGTTCGTCGATCAAGCAGGTCGCCTCCGGCCGCTTCGGTGTGACCTCCGAGTACCTGGTCAACGCGGACGACATCCAGATCAAGATGGCCCAGGGCGCCAAGCCCGGCGAGGGCGGCCAGCTGCCCGGGCACAAGGTGTACCCGTGGGTCGCCAAGACCCGGCACTCCACCCCGGGTGTCGGTCTGATCTCCCCGCCGCCGCACCACGACATCTACTCGATCGAGGATCTGGCCCAGCTGATCCACGACCTGAAGAACGCGAACCCGCAGGCGCGGATTCACGTGAAGCTGGTCTCCGAGGTCGGCGTCGGCACGGTCGCGGCGGGTGTGTCCAAGGCCCACGCGGACGTCGTCCTGATCTCCGGTCACGACGGAGGCACCGGTGCCTCCCCGCTGACCTCCCTGAAGCACGCGGGCGGTCCCTGGGAGCTCGGTCTCGCCGAGACCCAGCAGACCCTGCTGCTCAACGGCCTGCGCGACCGGATCGTCGTCCAGACCGACGGCCAGCTCAAGACCGGCCGTGACGTCGTCATCGCCGCGCTGCTCGGTGCCGAGGAGTTCGGTTTCGCGACCGCGCCGCTCGTCGTGTCCGGCTGCGTCATGATGCGCGTCTGCCACCTGGACACCTGCCCGGTCGGCATCGCCACCCAGAACCCGGTGCTCCGCGACCGGTTCACGGGCAAGGCCGAGTACGTCGTGAACTTCTTCAAGTTCATCGCCGAAGAGGTCCGCGAGATCCTCGCCGAGCTGGGCTTCCGCTCCATCGAGGAGGCCGTCGGCCACGCCGAGACGCTCGACGTCGAGCGGGCCGTCAACCACTGGAAGGCGCAGGGCCTGGACCTGTCCCCGCTCTTCTACGTGCCCGAGCTGCCCGAGGGCACCCCGCTGCACCAGGTCATCGAGCAGGACCACGGTCTGCAGAAGGCGCTCGACAACGAGCTCATCAAGCTCGCCGCCGACGCCCTGGCCGCCGACTCGGCGACCGACGCCCAGCCGGTGCGCGCCCAGGTCGCCATCCGCAACATCAACCGCACGGTCGGCACCATGCTCGGCCACGAGGTGACGAAGAAGTTCGGCGGTGCGGGCCTGCCCGACGACACCATCGACATCACCTTCACCGGCTCGGCCGGCCAGTCCTTCGGCGCCTTCCTGCCGCGCGGTGTCACGCTGCGCCTGGAGGGCGACGCCAACGACTACGTCGGCAAGGGCCTCTCCGGCGGCCGCGTGATCGTCCGTCCGGACCGGAGCGCCGACCACCTCGCCGAGTTCTCGACGATCGCCGGCAACACCATCGCCTACGGCGCGACCGGCGGCGAGCTGTTCCTGCGCGGTCGTACCGGTGAGCGGTTCTGTGTCCGCAACTCCGGCGCGCTGGTCGTCTCCGAGGGCGTGGGCGACCACGGCTGCGAGTACATGACCGGCGGTCACGCGGTGGTCCTCGGCGAGACGGGCCGCAACTTCGCGGCCGGCATGTCCGGCGGTGTCGCCTACGTGATCGACCTCGACCGGGACAACGTCAACGTCGGCAACGTGAACGCCGTGGAGGCGCTGGACGACGCCGACAAGCAGTGGCTGCACGACGTGGTGCGCCGCCACCAGGAGGAGACCGGATCCACGGTCGCCGAGAAGCTCCTGGCCGAGTGGGACACCGCGGTCGAGCGCTTCAGCAAGATCATCCCCAGTACGTACAAGGCAGTGCTCGCCGCCAAGGACGCCGCCGAGCAGGCGGGACTCTCCGAGTCCGAGATCACCGAGAAGATGATGGAGGCGGCGATCAATGGCTGACCCGAAGGGCTTCCTGAACCACGGGCGCGAGGTCGCCAAGTCCCGCCCCGTCGACGTCCGTCTGAAGGACTGGAACGAGGTCTACGTCCCCGGCTCCCTGCTGCCGATCATCAGCAAGCAGGCCAGCCGCTGCATGGACTGCGGCATCCCGTTCTGTCACAACGGCTGTCCGCTCGGGAACCTCATCCCCGAGTGGAACGACTTCGCCTACCGCGAGGACTGGTCCGCCGCCTCCGAGCGGCTGCACGCGACCAACAACTTCCCGGAGTTCACCGGTCGTCTGTGCCCCGCTCCCTGCGAGTCGGCGTGTGTGCTCGGCATCAACCAGCCGCCGGTCACCATCAAGAACGTCGAGGTCTCGATCATCGACAAGGCGTGGGACAGCGGCGATGTCGCGCCGCAGGCCCCCGAGCGCCTGTCCGGCAAGACCGTCGCGGTCATCGGGTCCGGCCCCGCCGGTCTCGCCGCCGCGCAGCAGCTCACCCGGGCCGGTCACACCGTCGCCGTCTACGAGCGCGCGGACCGCATCGGAGGCCTCCTCCGCTACGGCATCCCCGAGTTCAAGATGGAGAAGCGGCACATCAACCGCCGTATCGAGCAGATGCGCGCGGAGGGCACCCGCTTCCGTACCGGCATCGAGATCGGCCGTGACCTCAGGGCGACCGACCTGAAGAAGCGGTACGACGCGATCGTCATCGCCGCCGGTGCGACGACCGCCCGTGACCTGCCGGTCCCGGGCCGCGAGCTCAAGGGCATCCACCAGGCCATGGAGTACCTGCCGCTGGCCAACAAGGTGCAGGAGGGCGACTACGTGGCGCCCCCCATCACGGCCGAGGGCAAGCACGTCATCGTCATCGGCGGTGGCGACACCGGCGCCGACTGCGTGGGCACCGCCCACCGCCAGGGCGCGGCCTCGGTGACCCAGCTGGAGATCATGCCGAGGCCCGGCGAGGACCGTGCCCCGCACCAGCCGTGGCCGACCTTCCCGATGCTCTACAAGGTCACGTCCGCGCACGAGGAGGGCGGTGAGCGGGTCTACTCCGTCAACACCACCCACTTCGAGGGCGACGAGGACGGCAACGTCCAGTGGCTGCACCTCACCGAGGTCGAGTTCGTCGACGGCAAGCTGACCCCCAAGCCGGGCACGGAGCGCAAGATCCCCGCCCAGCTGGTCACCCTCGCGATGGGCTTCACCGGCACCGACCGGGAGAACGGCCTGGTCGAGCAGTTCGGCCTGGAGCTCGACGAGCGCGGCAACATCGCCCGTGACGCCGACTTCCAGACCAACGTGCCGGGCGTCTTCGTCGCCGGTGACGCGGGCCGTGGTCAGTCGCTCATCGTGTGGGCGATCGCCGAGGGCCGCTCGGCCGCCCGCGGCTGCGACCGCTTCCTGACCGGTGCGAGCGAGCTGCCGGCGCCGATCCGGCCGACGGACCGTTCGCTGATGGTGTGATCACACCCGAATAGACGTCCCGTACAAAGGCGTACGGAACGCTGACGGCGCCTGCCCTCCACGTCCCCGACCGGACCGGATGGCAGGCGCCGTCGCATGTCGTCCTACGGCACCTTGTACGTCTCCCCGTACACCTGCCACTCCAGCGGTGTCCTGAGGTCCAGGTTCCCGTCGTCCAGGAAGCGCCGTTGCGCGGTGTTGACGCGTGTGGTGTCGATGTCCGGGTCGCGGGTGCGCATGGCGTCCTCGCGGATGTCGAGGAAGGTGTCCAGGTATGCCTTCTCCGAGCCGCCCTCGGTCGGGCTGCCGGACTTCTCGAGGGCGCGTTCGCGCAGGCCGTAGAAGCCGGTGGGGCCGGTGCCGGGGCCGTGGAAGACCATGGCGTCGTAGTAGACGAACTGGCCGAGCGGGCCGAGACCGTCGAGTTTGGCGAGCCGGACCGCGGGGTCGAAGTAGACGCGGTCGCGGGCCGTGTCCTGGGCCTTCCGGAAGGCCGGGACCTCGGCTTCCGCCTTCCACGCGGCCGCGAAACCGGGGTCCAGGCCCTCGTGGGAGTCCGTGCCGTCGACCGCGCGCAGAGCGGGGAGGTACTTCGCGAGGCCGTTGTCCGGGTGGGCCTTCGTGTAGCCCTCGACGAGCGTGAGCAGGTCGTTGGTGCCGGTGCAGAAGCCGATGATGCCGGCGGTGTAGCCCTGGCCGTCGCCGATGTCCTCGATGTAGGAGTAGGCGCTGCGCCAGTCGAGCGTGGAGTTCTCCGCGCTCGCCACCAGCTGCTGAGCGAGTTCCTTCTCGGCGGGGGCGTCCAGTCCGGCCGGCACGCCGGCGAGCACCTCTTGGGCCTCCGCACTCCCGGACCGCTCGGACCGCTCGGCCCAGGTCTTGGCGCCCTCGGCACCCCTGGCGTCCCGGGCCGCCTGCGACCGGTAGGCGGCGGAGAGGTCGGGGCCCGCCCCCGGCGCCCCGGAGTCCTCGGGCGCGAGGAGGTAGACCGACGCCGTGACGAGCACGGGGACGGCCGCGAGGAGCAGCGCGCGGACCCGTTTCACTGAACTCCCGTCAGTTCGGTCACCTTGGCCCAAGTACACACCAGGAGCACCGCCAGCAGTACGGCGCACGCTCCCGCCTGCACCAGGGCGCGACGGTTGTCCCGGGGGGCGTACGCGTAGGCGAGGGTGACGAGGGCTCCGGCGAGCAGGCCCCCGAGGTGGCCCTGCCAGGACGTCAGCCACGCCGACATCACCAGCCACAGCAGCAGGCCCCCCATGAAGCGGTTCACCTGGGCCATGTCGGCGCCGAGGCGGCGGGCCATCACGTAGTACGCCGCGCCGAGCCCGAAGATCGCGCCGGACGCGCCGAGCGTGGGCTGGGTGGGCGCGACCAGCAGGACGAGGACCGAGCCGCCGAGCGCCGAGAGCAGATAGAGGACGGCATACCTGAGGCGGCCGAGCTGGACCTCCACCACCCGGCCGATGTTCCACAGCGACACCATGTTCATCACGATGTGCAGGATCCCGAACGTGCCTTCGGTGGGCGGCAGATGGAGGAACGCGCCGGTCAGCAGCCGGTACCACTCGCCGTCGACGACACCCTCGGCGTGGAAGCCGGAGGGGTAGGTGTCCTGCCACACGTAGTGGCCGCCGTCCGGGCCCCGCAGGCCCACGCCCAGCATCTCGAAACGGTCCACGATCGCCGGGCGCACGAGCTCGCCGACGTACGCGAGCACGTTGAGGCCGATCAGGATGTACGTCACCAGGGGGACGGCCGTGATGCGCCCGCCGAACACGGTCCGGGCCTGCCGTATCGACCGTGCCCCCTCCCGCACGCATTCGGGGCACTGGTGGCCGACGGCCGCCTCCCGCATGCAGTCGGGGCAGATGTACCGCTCGCAGCGGGTGCAGCGGACGTGGGACTCCACCTTGGGGTGGCGATAGCAGGTGGTGACGGCGGACTCGGGTTCCACGGCCGGCTCTCCTCGGAGTGACAGGGGTGATCGTGAGCCGGTGGGGACGGCGGCGAACAAAATATCGAACGCCGGTGAGGGAGTGGAGCGGAGGGGCCGGATTCGGGTGGTCGCACGCCCCGTTGGCATCACCCACGCGTCGTGCCACCCTGTGGTTGATCCGACGGGGAGGCGACGACTCATGGACGGCGCGCGATCGGTGAACGAAGGCACTCGCGGGGGAGCGGCCGGCAGGGGCGAGAGGCTCGCCGACTGGGCGGACGGGCGGCTCGGCCTGTACGCGCTGGCCAAGGCCAACATGCGCAAGGTCTTTCCGGACCACTGGTCGTTCATGCTGGGCGAGGTCTGTCTCTACAGCTTCCTCATCCTGATCCTCACCGGCGTCTATCTCACGCTGTTCTTCGAGCCCAGCGGGGTCGAGGTCGTCTACCACGGTTCCTATGAGCCCCTCAACGGCGTTGTGATGACCAGGGCCTACGAGTCCACGCTCGACATCAGCTTCGATGTGCGCGGCGGCCTGCTGATCCGGCAGATCCACCACTGGGCGGCGCTGGTCTTCGTGACCGGCATGCTCGTGCACATGATGCGGGTGTTCTTCACCGGCGCCTTCCGCAAGCCGCGCGAGCTCAACTGGGTGTTCGGCTGGACCCTGTTGTTCCTCGGCATCATCACCGGCCTGACCGGCTACTCCCTCCCCGACGACCTGCTCTCCGGCACGGGTGTCCGCTTCGCCGACGGGGCGATCCTGTCGATCCCGATCGTCGGGACGTACCTGTCGTTGTTTCTGTTCGGCGGGGAGTTCCCGGGCCACGACATCATCCCGAGGTTCTTCCCGATCCATGTACTGCTGCTGCCCGGGATCATGCTCGGCCTGGTGGTCGCCCATCTGATCCTGGTCTTCTACCACAAGCACACCCAGTACCCGGGGCCCGGCCGCGACAACAGGTCCGTGGTCGGCATGCCCTTCCTGCCCGTCTACATGGCCAAGGCGGGCGGCTTCTTCTTCCTGACCTTCGGCGTGCTGGCGCTGATGGGCGGCCTCGCGCAGATCAACCCCGTGTGGGCGTTCGGGCCGTACAGTCCGCACCTGGTGACCACCGGCGCCCAGCCCGACTGGTACCTCGGCTTCTCCGAGGGGCTGATCCGGGTGATGCCGGGCTGGGAGATCAACTTCTGGGGCCACACCCTGGAGCCCGGTGTCTTCATCCCCTTCTCGCTCTTCCCGCTGATCCTGCTCGCCCTCGGGGTCTACCCGTTCGTCGAGGCGTGGATCACCGGCGACAAGCGCGAGCACCACATCCTGGACCGGCCGCGCAACGTGCCCGTCCGCACGGGGCTGGGCGTCGCCTGGTTGAGCCTGTACGTGGTCCTGCTGATCGGCGGCGGCAACGACATCGTGGCCACGCATCTGCATCTGTCGATCAACGCGATCACCTGGTTCGTGCGGGTCTCCGTGTTCGTGGTGCCGGTGCTGGCCTTCGTGATCACCAAGCGCGTCTGCCTCGGGCTCCAGCGCCGGGACCGGGACAAGGTGCTGCACGGCCGGGAGACCGGCACCATCAAGCGGCTTCCGCACGGGGAGTACGTCGAGCTCCACGAGCCCCTCTCGCAGGCGCAGTTGCACACCCTCACCCAGCACGAGCAGGAACCGCCGTACGAGATCGGACCGCTGGTCGACACCAACGGGGTGCGGCGGCCGGTCAGGCTCTCGCAGCGGATGCGGGCCGGGCTCGCGCGGGCCATGTTCGGGCCCGACACGCGGATCCCCAAGCCGACGGCGGAGGAGTACCGGGAGCTCACCAGCGGCGACCACCACTGAGGACGGTGTCGCGGCACTCGTCGGGGCTGCCCCAGGCGGTGCGCAGGGCGCGGGCCTTGGTGAGCCACAGCGACAGGTCGTACTCCGCCGTGTACCCGATCGCGCCGTGGAGCTGAAGCGCGGTTCGGGCCGTCCGGTACGCCGCCTCGCACGCGGTGACCTTGGCGGCGGCGACGTCTTCCTCGGTCATCGTCAGGGCGGCGCCGAAGACCAGGGGGCGCGCGAACTCCAACGCGATCTTCGCGTCGGCGAGTTGGTGTTTGACCGCCTGGAAGGAGCCTATGGGGGCGCCGAACTGGGCGCGCTGCTTGACGTAGGAGACGGTCCTGTCGAGGAGGGCGAGGCCTGTGCCGAGGGCCTGGGCGGCGGTGGTGAGGCGGGCGGTGGTCAGGGCGGCCGCCGTCGGAGGGTGCGCGGTGAGCAGTTCGCCGCCGGGGTCCAGCGGGGTGAGGCGGCGGGCGGGGTCGAGCGAGGGGCGCACGGGGCCGTGGCCGGGGGCCAGGCGCAGTCCCTCGGCCGTCAGGGAGAGACGGATGCCGGCCGCCTCACCGTCCAGGGCGTACCCCGGGGCGCGGGCGACCGTGGCCATCGTCTCGCCCGCGGCCAGCGCCGGGAGGAGCCGCTTCGCCGGGCCCGTGTCGTCCAGTGAGGCGAGCAGTGCCGCCGCCGTCACCGTCTCCACCAACGGGCCCGGTACCGCGTGCCGTCCCAACCCCACGAAGGCCAGAGTGAGTTCCAAGGGGCGGGGGCCCAGCCCCTCGTACGCCTCCGGTACCGCAAGCGCGAACACCCCCGCCTCGGCGATTCGGCGCCACAGGGCGCGCCCGCTCGCGTGGTCCCCCCGGCTCCAGTCCCGTACGACCGACGGGGTGTCCGCGGCGGTCAGCATCGCGTGCAGGGAGGCGGCGAAGTCGCGCTGCTCGGTGTCGAGGAGGAAGTCCATCAGCGGCGGCCCTTCGGGAGGCCCAGCAGGCGTTCGGCGATGATGTCGCGCTGGATCTCGTTGGTGCCGGCGTAGACGGGGCCGGCCAGGGCGAAGACATAGCGCTCCGACCAGTCCGTGTCCGCCCGTTCGCCCTCCTCGCCCAGGAGATCCAGGGCCGTCTCGGTGAGCGCGATGTCGTACTCCGACCAGAAGACCTTGTTCAGGCTGGACTCGGGGCCGAGCGTCTCACCGGCCAGGTAGCGGGCGGCGGCCGCGTAGGTGAAGAGCTGGTAGGCGCGGGCGTCGATCAGGGCGTCCGCCACGCGGGTCCGGGCCGCAAGGGGGCTGCCCTGGGCCTGCCACAGGGCGCACAGCCGGTCGGCGGCCGCCAGGAAACGGCCCGGTGAGCGCAGCATCAGACCCCGTTCGTTGCCGGCCGCCGACATCGCGATCCGCCAGCCCTGGCCGGGCTCGCCGATGACGTCCTCGTCCGGCACGAACACCTCGTCCAGGAAGAGCTCGGCGAAGGCCGGCTTCCCGTCGAGGCGGCGGATCGGGCGGACGGTGACACCGGGGGCCCGCAGGTCGAACATCAGGTAGGTCAGGCCCTGGTGGGGTTTCGGGGTGTCCGGGTCGGTGCGGAAGAGTCCGAAGGCACGGTCCGCGAAGGCGGCCCGGGAGGACCAGGTCTTCTGGCCGCTGAGCAGCCAGCCCCCGTCCGTGCGCACCCCCTTGGACTTCAGGGACGCCAGGTCCGAGCCCGCCTCCGGCTCCGACCAGGCCTGCGCCCAGATCACCTCACCGGTGGACATCGGCGGCAGCACGCGCGCGCGTTGCTCCGGTGTGCCGTGGTCGAAGAGGGTCGGGGCGAGCAGACTGACGCCGTTCTGGCCTACGCGTCCGGGCGCCCCGGCCGCGTAGTACTCCTCCTCGAAGACCAGCCAGCGGATCAGCCCGGAGTCCCGGCCGCCGTACCGGACGGGCCAGTTGACCACCGACCAGCGGTCCGCCGCGAGCTCCGCCTCCCACGCGCGATGAGCCGCGAAGCCCTCCCGGGTCTCCAGGGAGGGCAGCGGACAGGCGGGCACATGCGCGCGCAGCCACGCGCGGGCCTCGGCGCGGAAGGCCTCTTCCTCCTGCGTGAACGCCAGATCCATGGACACCCGTCCTTCCCTAACAAGTGTTTGGTAGGTTAGCGTGGCGCTATGACAGGCGTCGAGAGTCCGGTGTACGAACCGGGGCACGGGCTGCTGAAGGGACGCACCGCCGTCATCACCGCCGCCGCCGGCGCGGGCATCGGCGGGGCGACCGCGCGCCGCTTCCTGGAGGAGGGCGCGCGCGTCCTGATCAGCGACGCGCACGCGAGGCGGCTGAAGGAGCACGAGGCCGAGCTGGCGCGGGAGTTCCCGGGAGCGGTGACCGCCGTACCGTGTGACGTCACCGACGAGGCACAGGTGCGCGCGTTGTTCGACGCGGCCCTGGAAGAGCACGGCCGGCTGGACGTCGTCGTCAACAACGCGGGCCTCGGCGGCACGTCCTCCCTCGCCGACATGACCGACGAGCAGTGGACCCGCGTCCTGGACGTCACGTTGAACGGCACCTTCCGGTGCACCAGGGCCGCCCTGCGGCTGATGCGGGACGCACGCGCGGGCGTGATCGTCAACAACGCCTCCGTCGTCGGCTGGCGCGCCCAGGCCGGACAGGCGCACTACGCCGCCGCGAAGGCGGGAGTCATGGCCCTGACCCGGTGCGCGGCGGTGGAGGCCGCCGAGTACGGCGTACGCGTCAACGCGGTCTCCCCGAGCCTCGCCATGCACCCGCACCTGGTGAAGGTGACCTCGGCCGAGCTGCTGGAGGAACTGACCGCGCGGGAGGCCTTCGGGCGGTACGCCGAACCCTGGGAGGTGGCCAACGTGATCGTGTTCCTGGCGTCCGGCTACTCCTCGTACATGACCGGCGAGGTCGTCGCCGTCAGCAGCCAGCACGCATAGGACGACAATGACTCCGTGCCGACCAAGCCGACCAAGAAGAAGCCCCAGGTGAGCGCCGCCGCGCCCGCGCGCCGCCGTGAACTCCTCGACACCGCCGCCGAGGTCTTCGCCGAACAGGGCTACAACGCCACGACCGTACGCAAGATCGCGGACCACGCGGGCATGCTCGCGGGCAGCCTCTACTACCACTTCGACTCCAAGGAATCGATGCTGGAGGAGATCCTGCGGACCTTCCTCGACGAGCTCTGGGGCGGCTACGACGCCGTTCTGGGCGCCGAACTCGGTCCGCGCGAGACGCTGGAGGCCCTGGTCACCGAGTCGTTCCGGGAGATCGACCGGCACCGCGCGGCCGTCGCGATCTACCAGAAGGAGAGCAGGCAACTGGTGGCGCAGGAGCGGTTCGCGTTCCTCGCCGAGTCGCAGCGCAGGTTCGAGAAGGCCTGGCTGTCCACGCTGGAGCGCGGGGTCGCGGCCGAGGTGTTCCGGGCCGACCTCGACGTGCGGCTGACCTACCGGTTCGTGCGCGACACCGTGTGGGTCGCCGCGTCCTGGTACCGGCCCGGCGGACAGCACAGCCCGGAGGAGATCGCCCGGCAGTACCTGTCGATGGTGCTGGACGGGATCGCCGTACGTACGTAACTCACTGGGGAGTTGCCATGGCCGAGGCCTACATCGTCGAAGCGGTCCGTACGCCCGTCGGGCGGCGCGGGGGAGGACTGAGCGAGGTCCACCCGGCCGATCTGGGCGCGCGGGTGCTGGTCGCGCTGGTGGAGCGGGCGGGGGTCGATCCCGCCGCCGTGGAGGACGTCGTCTTCGGCTGCCTGGACGCGGTCGGGCCGCAGGCCGGGGACATCGCGCGGACCTCCTGGCTCGCGGCCGGGCTGCCCGAGGAGGTCCCCGGGGTGACCGTGGACCGGCAGTGCGGGTCCTCGCAGCAGGCCGTGCACTTCGCCGCGCAGGGTGTGCTGTCCGGGACCCAGGACCTGGTGGTCGCCGGCGGGGTGCAGAACATGTCGATGATCCCGATCGCCTTCGCGACCCGGCAGGCAGCCGAGCCGCTCGGGCTGACCCAGGGGCCCTTCGCGGGCAGCGAGGGATGGCGGGCGCGGTACGGGGACCGGGCGGTGAACCAGTTCGCCGGCGCCGAGATGATCGCCGGGAAGTGGGGGATCAGCCGCGAGGACCAGGAGGAGTTCGCACTGCGGTCCCACCGGCGGGCCCTGCGCGCCATCGACGAGGGCCGCTTCGAGCGCGAGACGGTGGCCTACGGCCCGGTCGCGGTCGACGAGGGTCCGCGCCGGGACACCTCGTTGGAGAAGATGGCCGGTCTGAAGCCGGTGATCGAGGGCGGCACCATCACCGCGGCCTGCTCCTCGCAGGTCTCCGACGGGGCGGCGGCCATGCTGCTGGCCTCGGAGCGGGCGGTGCGCGAACACGGCCTCACACCACGCGCACGCGTGCACCACCTCTCCGTGCGCGGCGAGGACCCCATCCGTATGCTCACCGCTCCCATCCCGGCCACCGCGCACGCCCTGAAGAAGACCGGCCTGACCATCGACGACATCGACCTCGTCGAGATCAACGAGGCCTTCGCCCCGGTCGTCCTGGCCTGGCTGAAGGAGACCGGCGCGGACCCGGAGAAGGTCAACGTCAACGGCGGCGCGATCGCCCTGGGACACCCGCTGGGGGCGACAGGAGTGAAACTGATGACGACCCTGCTGCACGAACTGGAGCGCACGGGCGGGCGGTTCGGCCTCCAGACCATGTGCGAGGGCGGGGGACAGGCGAACGTGACGATCATCGAGAGGCTGTGAGGCCGGTCAGGACCTCTTCCGCCTCCTTCATGATCCGTTCCACCAGTTCCGCGCACGACGGCAGGTCGTCGATCACCCCGGCGACCTGCCCGGATGCCATGACGCCGAGGTCCGTACGGCCGTCCACCATCGCCGATCTGAGCAGCATGGGGGTGTTGGCGGCGAGCAGGACCTGGCTCCAGGTGAGGTCCTTGCCGTGGCGCGTGGCGAGGCCGTCGTGGACCAACTGCCGCCAGGTCAGGCCGGAGAGCCCGCGGAAGGCGGCGGCGTGCCGGGCGGCCCGCAGCAGGGCGCGGGTACGGCCCGCGCGCTCCAGGGAGTCCACCAGGTCCGTGCGGAGCATGCGGTGCGGGAGGCCGTCCACCGCCCGGGTCACCGTCACGTCCCTCACCGTCGCCGCCAGATAGCGCGTCTTCACCGCGTCCGGCACCGTGGAGTCCGAGGTGAGCAGAAAGCGCGTCCCCATGGCGACACCCGCCGCCCCGTACGCCAGCGCCGCGACCAGACCCCGCCCGTCGAAGAAGCCCCCCGCCGCCACGACCGGGATGTCCACCGCGTCGACCACCTCCGGCAGCAGGACCGTCGTCGCCACCTCCCCGGTGTGCCCGCCGCCCTCCCCGCCCTGCACGATCACCGCGTCCGCGCCCCAGGCCGCGACCTTCTCGGCGTGCCGCCGGGCCCCGACGGACGGGACGACGACCACCCCCGCCTCCTTGAGCGCGCCGATCAGCTCGGCGGAGGGCGCGAGGGCGAAGGACGCCACCCGCACTCCCTCGTCGATGATCACGCGCACCCGGTCACCGGCGTCCGCGGCATCCGCCCGCAGGTTGACCCCGAAGGGCGCGTCGGTACGGGTCCGCACCTCCCGTACGGCATCCCGGAGTTGGTCGACGGTCATGGTCGCGGAGGCGAGGACACCGAGCGCGCCCGCGTTCGCCGTGGCGGAGACCAGGCGGGGCCCCGCCACCCACCCCATCCCGGTCTGCACGATCGGATGCCGGACCCCGACCAGCCGGGTGAGCGCGGTCTCCATCAGCCGCCGACCTCCCTGGACCGGGTGTCCTGCGGATCGATCACCTCGCGGATCAACTCGAGCTCCGGCGCGGTCGGTTCGCGGGTGTACGGCACCTCGTCCGGGACCACCAGCTCGAACCCGGTGGCCTCCCGCACCTGTGCCACGGTGACCCCCGGATGCAGCGACGCCAGCCGCATCGAGTGGTCCGGCGTCGCGAAGTCGAACACACCCAGGTCGGAGACGATCCGGGGGATACGGTGATAGGGAGCGCCGTCCGCGTGGTCGTACCCCACCCCGCACACCATGTCGACCTTCTCGACGAAGACCCGCCGGGAGTGCCTCGGCACCCAGTAACTGGTCGGGTTGTTGAGGGTGTTGACCGGTGCTCCCCGCACCCCGAGCAACTGCCGCTTCGGCCGCGCCCAGTCGCCGATGCACGAGATGTTCTGGTTGCCGTACCGGTCGATCTGGCTCGCGCCCATCATCACGTGCCGTCGGCCACTCGTGACCAGGGTCAGGTGCTGCCGGTAGGGCAGCCAGCCCTCGGGCGTGCCGTCCGGGCGGACCAGCAAGGCCTCGCCGTCGGTCAGCAGCAGGTCCGGAGAGAAGGTGAGGCGGGCGAGCCGGGCACCGACCGAGGGGACCAGGCCCATGGGGCTCGCCAGGATCTCGCCCGCGTCCCGCCAGGCCTCGGCACAGGCGATCACGCAGTACTCACTCCGGGTCGCGCTCATGAAGTCCTCCCCCGAGATACCGTGCGGCGAACTCCGGCCAGGGCGTGGTCGCGTACTCCCGCTGTACGGCCTCGTCCCTGCCGTAGTCGGGGACGCAGGAGGTGAAGTGGGCGCCGCCCGGAGCCTCGACCACACCGGTGACCGTGTGCCGTTTGAGCAGCAGCGACTGAGGCGGCGCCTCCTTCGTCAACTCCGCGGTGTCGACGATCCGTTCGCAGGAGACATAAGCGGCGTCGGCCGCCTCGCAGAACAGGTCGTCGAAGTACGGGTCGGGGCCCAGGCACTGGCCGTTGCCCAGCCGGTCGGCGCGGTTCACGTGCACCAGGGCGGCATCCATGCCGAGCGCGGGCATGGCCACGAACGTCTCCTGGTCGTCGTACGGCGAGGTCACCGTCCGCAGGCCCGGGTTGACCCGCATGACGTCCGAACCGATGCCGGCCCGCACCGGCAGGAACGGCAGCCGGTTCGCGGCCGCGTGCAGGCCCCACATGAACATCGCCTCGTCGATCTCCATGAGCTCGAAGGCGCCGGCCTCGCGGGCCGCCCGGTAGTGCGGCTCCAGGGGGATCGAGTCGAGGGTGACGAAGGCGCTGACGAGCTTGCGGATGCGTCCGGCGGCGGCGAGCATGCCGACGTCGGGGCCGCCGTACGAGACGATCGTGAGGTCGGTGATCCGCGACCGCAGCAACGCCCTGACCAGGGTCATCGGCTTGCGGCGGGAGCCCCAGCCGCCGATGCCGAGCGTCATGCCGCTGCGCAGCCGGGAGACGACCTCGTCGGCCGTCATGGTCTTGTCGCTCACTCGGCCTCCCTGCCGAACCTGTCACGGACCCGGTCGGCGACCCCGCTGACGCTCGCCTCGTAGGTGAAGCCCTGCTCGTAGCGGTAGCTGCGGCGGACGTCGACCGGGTCGATGCCGTTGATGGCGGCCTTGGCGAGGCGCAGCAGTTCGCCGTCCTTGGCGGCGATCTCGCGGGCCGACTCCAGGGCGGTGGCGGCGAGTTCCTCCCTCGGCACGACCTTCCACACCGCTCCGTGCCGGTGCAGTTCGGCGGCGGTGACCGTGCGGGAGGTGAAGTACAGGGCGCGCATGAGGTGCTGGGGGACCAGGCGGGCCAGGTGTGTGGCCGCGCCGAGCGCCCCGCGGTCCAGTTCGGGCAAGCCGAAGGTGGCGTCCTCGCTCGCCACGATCACATCCGCGTTGCCCACCAGGCCGATGCCCCCGCCCAGGCAGAATCCCTGCACGGCCGCCACTACGGGCACCTCGCAGTCGTACACCGCGGAAAAGGCCTCGAAGCACCCGCGGTTGGCACCCACGAGGGCGGCCGAGCCGCGCTGCTGGATCTCCTTGATGTCCACGCCCGCGTTGAAGCCCCGCCCCTCGGCCGCCAGGACCACGCACCGGACCTCCGGATCACGGCCCGCCGCGCGCACGGCGTCGGCCAGGGCGAACCAGCCGTCCACCGGCAGGGCGTTCACCGGCGGGAAGTCGACCCCGACCAGCACGATCCCCTTTTCCGGGGACGAGGTGGAGACACCCATGGCCGCATCAGCTACCTTTCCACCAAACGTTTGTTAGGTGAAGGGTAGCGGTGAATGGAGCTGAGCGGGAGGGCCGTGGTCGTCACCGGCGGAACGCGCGGAGTGGGCGCCGGGATCGCCCGCTCCTTCGCGCAGGCGGGGGCGGACGTCGTCGTCTGTGCGCGCAGGCCACCCGAAGTCCCCTTGCCGGGAGCCCGGTTCGCGAGGCTGGACGTCCGGGACGCCGACGCCGTACGGCACTTCTTCGCCGAACTGCCGTGCCTGGACGTGCTGGTCAACAACGCGGGCGGGACGCCCTATCACCTTCTTGCCGACGCCGGCCCCGAACGGCACCTGCGTGTCCTGGAGTTGAACCTCCTCGCCCCGCTGACGGTGTCCCTGGCCGCGTACGAGCAGCTGAGGCAGACCCGCGGCTCGATCGTCATGATCGGGAGCGTCAGCGGCGGCCGACCCTCGCCCGGCACGGCCGCGTACGGGGCGGCCAAGGCGGGTCTGGAGAACCTCGCACGCTCGATGGCCGTGGAGTGGGCGCCGGACGTCCGCGTGAACACCCTGGTCGTCGGCATGGTCCGCACCGAGCAGTCGCATCTGCACTACGGCGACGAACAGGGCATCGCCGCCGTCTCCCGCACGGTCCCCCTCGGGCGCCTCGCCGAGCCCTCGGACGTGGGCGCGGCAGCCGTGTTCCTCGCCTCCGACGCCGCCGCCTACATCAGCGGGGCCTCGCTGCTGGTGCACGGCGGCGGGGAGCGGCCCGCCTTCCTCGACGCCGCCAATGCCCCAACTGCCGACAAGGAGACGTGAGTTGACCGGAATCTGCGACGGCCGGGTCGTCGTCGTCACCGGCGCGGGCCGCGGACTGGGCCGCGCCCACGCGCTCGCCTTCGCCGCCGAGGGAGCACGGGTCGTCGTCAACGACCTCGGCGTCGGCCTCGACGGCACACCGGGCCCCGACAGCCCCGCCTTCCTCATCGCCGAGGAGATCCGTGCGGCCGGCGGCCAGGCGGTCGCCCACGGCGGCGACATCGCGACACCCGACGGTGCCGCCTCCCTCGTCCAGGCCGCCCTGGAGACGTACGGCCGCCTCGACACCCTCGTCAACAACGCCGGGTTCCTGCGCGACCGGATGCTGGTCAACCTCGAGGAGGACGACTGGGACGCGGTGATGCGCGTCCACCTGAAGGGGCACTTCCTGCCGCTGAAGCACGCGGCGGCACATTGGCGGGCGGAGACGAAGGCGGGCCGTACGCCGGGGGCCAGGATCGTCAACACCTCCAGCGGAGCAGGACTGCTGGGCTCGGTCGGGCAGGGCAACTACAGCGCCGCGAAGGCGGGAATCGTGGGCCTCACCCTGGTCGCGGCGGCCGAACTCGCCCGCTACGGCGTTCAGGTCAACGCGATCGCCCCCGCGGCCCGGACGAGGATGACGGAACAGACGTTCGCCGACACCATGGCCGCCCCCACCGACGGCTTCGACGCCATGGCCCCGGAGAACGTGTCACCGCTGGTGGTCTGGCTGGGCTCCGAGGCGAGCGCGGGGGTGACCGGCCGGGTCTTCGAGGCGGAAGGCGGCCGGATCACGGTGATGGAGGGCTGGCGGCCGGGCCCGACGGCCGACAGGGGCGCGAGGTGGACGCCGGCGGAGGCCGGAGAGACAGCACGCAAACTGGTGGAGGAGGCCGAGACGCCCAGGCCGGTGTACGGCACGTGAGCGCACCCGAGCGCACCCCTAGGTGTCGCACTCCAGCACCGTCCGGCACAACGCGCACCGTGCCCGCACCCGCCCCCGCACAGGGACCCGGATCCGCTGGTGGCAGGTGGGGCACGGAAAGGAGACCCGCAGGCGGCCGGGGCCGTCCGGGGTGAAGGTGTAAGGGTCTCCCGGCTGCGGGCCGGGCGCGTGGCGACGGTCCCGTGCGTAGCGGCGCCGGCCCACCCAGCCCGCCGCCGTGAGGGGCGGCTGCTCGGAGTCCTCCCGGGCCAGCGCCATCCCCTTCACGTATGCCGTGTACGCCTGCGCGCTGGTGAACCACACCGAGGGATCCTCCCCGAACACCAGCGACCGCTTCGCCAGCACGTACCCGAACTCCTCCGGCGTGAGATACCCCAGCTTCTGCGACGACGCCGAGTCCTCCCGGTACGCGTCCAGCAGCAGCCACCCCGCCCCCAGATACGTCGCCGCCGTGTCCGTGAGGATCTCGTTCTCCCGCACCCCGGGGAAGGAGAGATCCAGCCGGTGCAGATACACGTGCATGACCTCGTGGGCCAGCGCCGCGCCGATGTCCCGCCGATGCGTGCGGAACCGGTCGTTCAGCTCGACGAAGTACTCGGGGCCCGCGGTGAGTTCGACGTTCGCCGCGTGGGTCATCTCCCGGAAGCTCACCACGAACCGGGCGTCCGGCAGCCGGTAGTGCCGCACCAGCTCCCGGGCCACCCGCTGCGCGCCGAGATAGAGATCGTCCGTGTCGCAGAAGGCCACGTCCACCGGCGCCACACTCGTCGCGAACACCTGCACGGTGTCGTAGGAGAGCCGCTTGTAGAGCGCGTTGATCGAGGCCCGCACCGTCTCCAGGTGCGGGTAGCCGTGCTGGACCGGTCCGTCGTTCGTCACGCCCGTACCCCCAAGACGCCCTGAACCCGATTCCACTCTACGAGGTCGCGGGCGGATTCTCGTGGGCCGGATCCGGGGCCCGGAGCCGGAGCACGGTCCCGTTCACCGGTGCCTCCTCCAGCTCCAGCACCCACACCTCGTTGCCGCCCTCCCGCAACACCGGGCCCGGCACGTACAGCGACCGCTGGGGGCCCACCGCCCAGTACCGGCCGAGGTTGAAGCCGTTGACCCACACGAACCCCCGGGTCCAGCCCGGCAGCTCCAGCACCGCGTCCCCGGCGCCCCGCACGCCCGCCTCGCCCCGGTACAGGCCCGGAGAGCCGTCCGCGGGGACCGCCCCGAAGCCGATCCCCGTCACCGAGTCCAGCGCGTCGAGGCGCAGCCCGCGCGCCCGCACCCCGTGCAGGAACTGCCGCTCGTGCAGCAGCCCCCCGGTGATCCCCTTGGCCTCCCCGCTCCTGGGGCCGTAGTTGACCCGCCCCAGCGACTCCACCCACAGCTCCACGCGCGCGTACCCCGCCACCGGCTCCTTGAGCTGCACGTCCTCCTCGGTGAGCACCCCGGCCCGCTCTCCGTCGACGTACACCACCGCGAGATCCCGCAGCCCCCGCGCGATCAGCGGATACGGCTGCCGCGGCCCGGGCACGGTCACCTCGTACCGCACGAGCCCCCGGTCGACGTCCAGTTCCTCGAAGGCCGACGGCACGGGCCCCTCGTGGAGCGGACCGCCGCGCTCCTCCAGTACGGCGGACAGGGACGCCCACCCGGACAGGTCCACGTCACCGTCCGCCTCCAGCACCGCGGGCGCGGGCGGCAGGTCGGCCACCGGCCCGTACTCGGCCAGCACCTCACGGAAACGCCAGAACTTCTCCGTCGGCCTGCCGTACTCGTCGATCGGCGCGTCGTAGTCGTACGACGTCACGTCCGGCTCCAGCGGACCGTCGTGCAGCGCGCCCCCGCCCCGGTTGGCACCCGCCCAGCCCGCGAAGTTCGTGCCCCCGTGCGCCATGTACAGGTTCACCGAGGCACCGCACTCAAGGATCTCCCGCAGCGCCGCGGCCGCGTCTTCGGCGTCCCGTACGACATGCTCGCCGCCCCAGTGCTCGAACCAGCCGCACCAGAACTCCATGCACATCAGCGGGCCGTCCGGCCGGTACCGACGCAGCGTCTCGAAGGCCGTACGGGCGCCGGAACCGAAGTTGACCGTGGCGAGAACGCCCGGGATCGAGCCGCCGGTGAGCATGTGGTCCTCGGGGCCGTCCGAGGTGAACAGCGGGACAGTGACGCCCACGGCGCGCACCAGGTCCGCCAACCACTGCAGATACGCGGCGTCCGAACCGTAGCTGCCGTACTCGTTCTCCGCCTGCACCATGATCACCGGGCCGCCGCGGTCGATCTGCCGCTCCACGACCTGCGGCAGCAGCCGCCGGAACCAGCGCTCCACCTGCCCCAGGTACACCCCGTCGCTCGTGCGCGCGTGACCCTTCAGCCAGTGCGGCAGACCGCCGTTCTCCCACTCCGCGCAGATGTAGGGGCCCGGGCGGACGATCGCCCACAGCCCCGCCTCCCGGGCCGCGTCCAGGAACCGGCCCAGCGCCTCCACGTCCCGGAACTCACCCGGGTGCGGCTCGTGCAGGTTCCACGGCACGTACGTCTCCACGCAGTTGAGACCCATCGCCCGCAGCGTCGCCAGCCGGTGCCCCCACTGGGCCTCGTGCACCCGGAAGTAGTGCAGCGCGCCGGACAGCAGCCGCACCGGCCGTCCGTCCAGCAGGAAATCGGTTTCACCCACCGTGAACTCGCTCATAGGCTCCACCCTCACCACTGGCGACGGCCAGGTCCATGGACAAAGATCGTCGCTGCTTGGACCGAAGCGCAGGCAAGGAGCGCGATGTACCACACCTGGATGCGGTTCCTCACGCCCAGCCCCGTCCATCACCGCCTGGGCCTGGTCTGCCTCGGCGTCGGACTCCAGTACGGCGAGCTGCCCACCGTCGGTCCCCGCACCCTCGACAGCCACGTCGCCGTCGTCATCAGCACCGGCACCGGGTGGTACGAGACCCCCGACGGCCGCCGTACGACGGTCACCGCGCCCTCACTGCTGTGGCTCACCCCCGGCATCCCCCACCACTACGGGCCCGACCCGGAGGACGGCTGGGACGAGGGGTTCGTCGGCTTCACCGGGCCCGCCACCGTCACCTACACCGAACTCGGCTACATCGAACCCGACCGGCCCGTCGTGCCCCTGTCCGACGCCACCGGCCCGCGCGCGGTGATCGCCCGTATCGCACGGGCCGCCCGCCGCGACAACCCCCTCCTCGAAGTGGAGACCGGCGCCGCCGTCCACGAACTCCTCGTCGCCCTGCGCCGCGCCCGCGCCGACCTCGCCCCCGACGGCGACCCCGTCCTCAAGGCCCTCGCCCGCGACGCCTTCACCCCCCTGTCGGTCGCCGACCACGCCACCCGGCACGGCATGACCCTCGCCGAACTGCGCACCGCCGTCCGCCGCGGCGCCGGCTGCAGCCCCAAGGACTACCTCCTCGGCATCCGCCTCGACCGCGCCAAGGAACTCCTCGCCACCACCGAACTCCCCGTCGCCTCCATCGCCCGCCGCGTCGGCTACGACGACCCCGCCTACTTCTCCCGCCTCTTCACCCGCCGCGTGGGCATGCCCCCGATCCGCTTCCGCGCCCAGGAGAGCCGGACGGTACCGGGCGGCTGGAGCAACCGGGTGCCTGATCCGGGGGATCTGCCGAGGGTTTGAGGGGGCGGGGGGTTGGACGTGGCGGGGGGTTCGGGGGTGCGCGGTTGGCCGGGTTTTGATCGGCCGTGGACTTGGATCTGGGCGTGGGCAGCGGGGGATGGGGGCCGACTCCCGGAGCACCGGGCTGCCGAGGGGCTGGTCGTGCGTTGCCGGCGTGGCCGGTGCGCCGGGGAGCTGGACGTGGGTTGCCGGCCTGGCCGGTGCGCTGGGGCGGGGGCCTTGATCGCCGGTCCCCGGTGCAGCCGATACGCCGGGAGTCGATCGCCGGTCCTCCGACTGGCTGGTGGGCCGGGGAACTGGTCACCGGATTCCGTCCGGCTGTTGCGCCGGGGACCCATCGGGGGTGTCAGCCCAGGCGGTGAGCCGGAGGCCCTGATTGGGGTTGCCGGTCCGATTGATTTCGCAGGGTCTGATCAGGGGTTGCCGGTCCTGCTGCTGCGCCGGGGCGCCGGGGCGCCGAGCGCCGGTTTCGGTTCAGCCGGTCCGCCGGGGGAGCCGGTCGCCGGTCTCCTGCCGGGTCGGTCTGCTGGGGGAGCCGGCCACCGGTCTCCGGTCGAGCCGGTCCGCCGGGGGGCCGATCACCCATCCTCGGTCTGCCGCGGAGTAGCCGCCCGTCTCCGGTTCGGCCGATGCCCCGGCGGGACGGGGACCGTTTTCCGATCTGCTCCGGAATAGCCGCCCGTCTCCGGTTCGGCCGATGCTCCGGCGGGCCGATCACCGTTCTCGGATCTGCCCCGGAGCAGCCACCGGTCTCCGATCCGGCCCATCCGCCGCCGAAGCAACCACCCCGCCCCCTTAGGGTTGTCGCCCATGACCACCAGCAACACCGGATCCGGTGACGTCGACCCCGCTGTCCGCGAAGAGCTCAGCCGGCTGCGCGACAGCATCGACAACATCGACGCGGCCGTCGTCCACATGCTCGCCGAGCGGTTCAAGGCCACCCAGCAGGTCGGCCACCTCAAGGCCCGCCACCAGTTGCCGCCCGCCGACCCGGCCCGTGAGGCCCGCCAGATCGAGCGGCTGCGCACCCTCGCCGAGAACGCCAAACTCGACCCGGCCTTCGCTGAGAAGTTCCTGAATTTCATCATCGCCGAGGTGATCAGGCACCACGAGCGCATCGCTGAGGACACCGTCAACGGCTCCGCCCCCCTGGCCGATTGACCTCGGCCGACCCCGCGGGGAGGTGACACGGCCGCCCGCACCCGGCATGCTGCGCTGTGCACTCCTTGTCAGCCCACGAGCACTGCGTGTCAGCGCACGGGCGTAGGCTGGCTGTCCGCGAGGGAGGGACGTTGGGCCATGCCTTCGGATGCCAAGATCCTTATCGTCGACGACCACGAGGACACGCTCTACGCCCTGGAGAGCGCCCTGGCCCCCCTGGGCTACCGGCTCGGCCGCGCCACCAGCGGTGACGAGGCCCTCAAGCAGGTGCTCCGGGGCCAGGTCGGCCTCCTGCTCCTCGACGTGCGGATGCCCGGCGTCAGCGGCCTCGACGTGGTCCGCTACATGCGGCGCCTGGAACAGACCCAGCACATCCCCGTCATCCTGCTCACCGGCTTCGGCCCCGACCACGACCTCACCTCCGCCGCCTTCGCCCTCGGCGTCGCCGACCTCGTGATGAAACCCATCGACCCCTGGGCCCTGCGCACCAAGGTCCGCTACCTCTTCGAGACCCACCGCCGCCACCTCGCTCTCGAACACGAGGTGCGGGAGTTACGCGCCCTCGTCAAGGACCACGGCGACAACGACAAGGACAGCGCCCCCCACGGGGCTCTGTCCCACCCGGA
Organism: Streptomyces sp. NPDC024687; assembly: GCF_055559055.1. Lineage (NCBI taxonomy): Bacteria > Bacillati > Actinomycetota > Actinomycetes > Kitasatosporales > Streptomycetaceae > Streptomyces > Streptomyces sp. NPDC024687. The sequence goes on from NZ_JBVHLJ010000001.1 coordinate 1,114,029, forward strand.
CGCCCGCGTACCGGTGCAGCGTGCCAACGGGGCGCACACCGGGGAGCTCGAGCAGGACCGGACATAAGGCGTGTACCGATCCGCCTCTGTGAGTTGCCCCGGCCATCAGGCAGCATGTCCTGCATGTCCGTACTGACGCGCGACGAAGCGCAGACCCGTGCCAAGCTCCTCGACGTCCACCGCTACACCATCGCGCTCGACCTCACCACCGGCGACGAGACCTTCGCGTCACAGACCGTCATCCGGTTCACCGCGCGCACCGAGGCGGACACCTTTGTCGAACTCAAGCCGGCCGAACTGCGGGAGGCCACCCTCGACGGCCGCCCCCTCGACCCGGAGACCCTCGAGGAGAACCGGCTGCCCCTCACGGGCCTGACCGCCGGCGAGCACGAACTGCGCATCGACGCCGTCATGCGGTACTCCCGCACCGGCGAGGGCATGCACCGCTTCACCGACCCCACCGACGGCGAGACCTACGTCTACACCCAGCTGTTCATGGACGACGTCCAACGCGTCTTCGCCGCCTTCGACCAGCCCGACCTCAAGGCTGTCTTCGACCTGTCCGTGAAGGCCCCCGAGGACTGGACCGTCCTCGCCAACAGCATCACCACCGACCTCGGCGAGTGCCTCTGGCAGGCCGCCCCCACCCCCCTGATCTCCACCTACCTCGTCGCCGTGGCCGCAGGCCCCTGGCACTCCGTCCGCACCGAACACCGCGGCCTGCCCTTCGGCATCCACTGCCGCCGTTCCCTCGCGCCCCACCTCGACACGGACGCCGACGAACTCTTCGAGATCACCAAGCAGTGCTACGACCGCTACCACGAGAAGTTCGAGGAGCCCTACCCCTTCGACTCCTACGACCAGGCGTTCGTCCCAGAGTTCAACGCCGGCGCCATGGAGAACCCCGGACTCGTCACCTTCCGCGACGAGTTCGTCTACCGCTCCGCCGTCACCGACACCGAGCGCCAGACTCGCGCCATGGTCATCGCCCACGAGATGGCCCACATGTGGTTCGGCGACCTCGTCACCCTGCGCTGGTGGGACGACATCTGGCTGAACGAGTCCTTCGCCGAGTACATGGGCTACCAGACCCTCACCGAAGCCACCCGCTTCACCGACACCTGGGTCGACTTCGGCGTCGTACGCAAGGGCTGGGGCTACGACGCCGACCAGCGCCCCTCCACCCACCCCGTCGCCCCCGAAGCCGTCGACGACACGGCATCGGCCCTCCTGAACTTCGACGGCATCTCCTACGCCAAGGGCGCCTCAGCCCTGCGACAGCTGGTGACCTGGCTCGGCGAGAAGGACTTCCTCGCCGGCATCAACACCCACTTCGCCCGGCACAAGTTCGCCAACGCCGCCCTCGCCGACTTCATCGACTCCCTCGCCTCCGCCACCGAACGCGACGTCCACGCCTGGGCCGACACCTGGCTGCGCACCACCGGTGTCGACACCCTGCGGCCCGTGGTCACCCGCGGCGAGGAAGGCACGTACACCCTCCAGGTCGAGCACAAGGGCAGCCGCCCGCACCGCATCGCCGTCGGCCTCTACGACCAGGACGTCGCCGACGAGGGCCGCCACCTCGTCCTGCGCGACCGCCTCGACCTCGACATCCCGCAGAGCACCCCGCAGCCCATCGGCAAGCGCCCCACCCTCCTCCTCCTCAACGACGGCGACCTCACCTACGCCAAGGTCCGCTTCGACCCCGACTCCTTCGAAGCGGTCACCGAGAGCCTCTCGGGCCTGCCCTCACCCCTGACCCGCGCGGTCGTCTGGAACGCCCTGCGCGACGCCGTCCGCGACGGCGAACTGGCGCCCACCGCCTACCTGGACGTGGCCCGCGCCCACCTCCCGCACGAGACCGACCTCGCCCTCGTCCAGGGCGTCCTCGCCTTCGCCTCCGCCTACGTCGCCGACCGCTACGTCACCCCCGAACAGCGCCCCGCCGCCCTCACCACCCTCTCCTCCCTGTGCCGCGACCTCATCCGCCGCACCGAGGACGGCGACCACCCCGGCCTGCGCCTGATCGCCGTCCGCCACTGCATCGACGTCGCCGCCCACCCCGACACCATCGCCGCCTGGCTCGCCGACGGCACCGTCCCCGGCGGCCCCGAACTCGACCCCGAACTGCGCTGGCGCGTCCTCGCTCGCCTCGCCGTCCTCGGCGCCACCGACGAGACCGCCATCGCCGCCGAACTCGAACGCGACCCCTCCGCCGCCGGCCAGGAAGGCGCCGCCCGCTGCCGCGCCGCCCTCCCCACCGAAGAGGCCAAAGCCCAGGCCTGGGAAGCGATGTTCACCCGCGACGACCTCTCCAACTACCTGTTCACCGCCACCGCCCAGGGCTTCTGGCAACCCGAACAGACCGACCTCGTACGGCAGTACGTGCCCCGCTACTACCAGGACGCCGTCGCCCTCGCGGCCCGTCGGGGCCCCGCGATCGCCGACGCCGCCGGCCGCTGGGCGTTCCCCGGTTACGCCATCGACGAGGACACCCTGCGCCTCGGCGAGACCTGCCTGCGCGACGCCGACCTCATCCCCGCCCTGCGCCGCAAACTCGTCGACCAACTCGACGACCTGGGAAGGGCGTTGCGGGTGAGGCAGGCGTAGAGCGGATTTTCCCCGTACGGGAGTACCCCCTTTCGGGTCAGAATCGTTGAACTCTCCGGGCGCGCCCAAGCAACCGCGTCCAAGCTGGAAGCCACCAGCGCCCCCGGAGGTCGACGATGCACACGCCGCCCCTGGCCTCGGGCCCCGAAGGCCCCACCTCGCTGCGCCCACTGCTCGACACGGTCCTGGACGCGCTGGGGGAGGGGGCGCGGTCGCGCCGGGGACCACTTCCGGCGGGCGGCCCGGCCGAGGTGGCGGCGCGAGTGCGGGCCGCACTGGGCGACGTACTCCCGGACGAGGGCGACCCGGAGGCCCTACGGCACCTGGTGCGGGCCCTGGCGGAAGGCTCCGCGGACCCGGCCGACCCCCTGTGCGCAGCCCACCTCCACTGCCCGCCCCTCGCGGTGGCCGCAGCAGCCGACCTGGCCGCTTCCGTACTGAATCCGTCCCTGGACTCCTGGGACCAGGCCCCGGCGGCGTCAGAGCTGGAGGCACTGGTGACACGGGCACTTGCGAACGAGGTCTACCCGGAGGTACCTAGGGGCGCGGGGAACTGCGCGACAAGCCCCCACCGGCCCGACGCTTTGGTGACTACCGGTGGCACGGAATCAAATCAACTCGCCCTCCTTCTGGCCCGCGAGACCCAAGGCCCAGGTGTCCGACTGGTCTGCGGCGAAAACGCCCACCACTCGCTCCCACGCGCCGCCTGGCTCCTGGGCCTGCCGGCCCCGCTCATCGTCCCCACCCCCAACGGCACCCTCGACCCCGCAGCCCTCGACAAGGCCCTGCACGGACCGTCGGTCATCGCCGCCACCGCCGGCACCACGGACACCGGCCACATCGACCCCCTCCCCGAGATCGCCGCCCTGTGCGCGCAGCGCGGCGCACGGCTGCACATCGACGCGGCCTACGGCGGAGGGCTCCTCTTCAGTTCACGGCACCGGGACAAACTCGCCGGCATCGAAGCCGCCGACACCGTCACCCTCGACCTCCACAAACTCGGCTGGCAGCCGGTAGCCGCAGGACTCCTCGCCGTCCGCGACGGCAACGACCTCACCGCCCTGAACCAGCGCGCCGACTACCTCAACGCCGACGACGACACCGAAGCCGGCCTCCCCGACCTCCTCGGCCGCTCCCTGCGCACCACCCGCCGCCCCGACATCCTCAAGATCGCCGTCACCCTGAAAACCCTGGGACGGACAGGACTCGGCGCTCTCGTCGACCAAGTCTGCGATCAGGCAAGGCAGTTCGCGGAACTCATCGACCAGCACCCCGGCTTCGAACTCCACGCACCCCCCACCATCAGCACGGTCCTGTTCCGACCGGCGAACGCCACCGACGACGCCGTAGCCGCCGTACGCCGAAAACTCCTCACCGACGGCCGCGCCGTCCTCGGCCGAGCCCGCGCGGCGAACCGGCTCTGGCTCAAGGCCACCCTCCTCAACCCCACCACACGGCCGGCCGACCTCGCCGGGCTCCTGCACCTCGTGGAAGGAACCACCCCCCGATGAACCCCCACCCCCCACACCACGAGCCCGACGCACCCCGCGACCTCGTCGGCATCGGCATCGGACCCTTCAACCTCTCCCTCGCCGCCCTCGCCCAGCCCCTCACCGCCCTCGACGCCGTCTTCTACGAACAGCGCCCCGCCTTCGGCTGGCATCCCGGACTCCTCATCGACGGCGCCACCATCCAAGTCCCCTTCCTCGCCGACCTGGTGACCCTCGCCGACCCCGCCAGCCACTGGACCTTCCTCAACTACCTCAAGGCCCGCGAGCGCCTCTTCCCCTTCTACTTCTCCGAGCGCTTCCACATCCAGCGCACCGAATACGACGCCTACTGCCGCTGGGTCGCCGAGAGCCTCCCCGGACTCCACTTCAGCCACCAGGTCGACGCCGTCCGCTTCAACCCCGAACGCGACGTCTTCGAGGTCGACTTCACCCAGCTCGACACCGACGGCGAAGCCGAAGCACTGGGCCGCACCTACACCAAGAACATCGTCCTCGGCATCGGCACCCAGCCCTACGTACCCGAACCCCTCAAGCCCCTCGTCGAGGCCCCCGGCGTGCCCGTCATCCACGCCACCGACTACCTCGACCACCGCCAGACCCTCCTCGCCGCCGACCACGTCACCGTCATCGGCTCAGGACAGTCCGGCGCCGAGGTCTTCCTCGACCTCCTCCGCAACCGCCCCACCGGCCGCGAAGGACTCCACTGGCTCGGCCGCACCGAAGCCTTCGCCCCCATGGAGTACTCCAAGCTCGGCCTCGAACACTTCACCCCCGACTACACCCGCTACTTCCACGCCCTGACCGAAAGCGTCCGCGACCGCCTCACCACCACCCAATGGCAGCTCCACCGCGGCATCGACGCCGACACCATCGCCGCCATCCACGACGAGCTCTACCGCCGCACCCTGCACGGCGGCTGGCCCGACACCGTCCTCACCCCCGGCGTCCGCGTCCGCACCGCCGGCCGAATCGCCACCACGAAGATCGAACTCCACCTCGAACACATCCAGCAGGGCACCCGCTCCCGCCTCACCACCGACGCCGTCGTCCTCGCCACCGGCCACCGCGAACGCCCCCTCGACCGCATCCTCGCCGGACTCGACCCCTACATGCGCCGCGACAGCCGCGAACGCCCCCGCGTGGACGAACACTTTCGCCTCGTCCTCGACCCCTCCGTCACTGGCGCCGACTGCCACGTCTACGTCCAGAACGCCGAACGCCACACCCACGGCATCGGCACCCCCGACCTCGGCCTCGCCGCCTGGCGCAGCGCCACCATCCTCAACACCGTCACCGGCAAGAACGCCTACCCCCTCCCCACCCGGACCGCCTTCACCACCTTCGGCCTCGAAGACCGGCTGCCACGGATCCCACCCGCCCGCACCGCCCCCGTCCTGACCCCCCTCGTCGAAGGACGGTAAAGAACCGGCGGAGGCGGAAGAACCCGGACACCGGACCGGTTGGCTCCCACATGACGACCACCTGGACCGCCGCCCACCGTGCCGCTGCCATCAGCCCCCACGAGAACCTCGCCCTCTTCGAGTCCCGCGGCTTCACCGACCAGACCGTCCGCCAGTCCCTGCGCCTGGCAGGCGGCGGCGAAGCGGTCCGCGTACGACTCACCAACCGCTACGGCCGGCAGCCCCTGCAGATCGGCGGCGCCCACCTCGCCCTGCGCACCAAGGGCAGCGGCATCGACCCCGGCAGCGACACCCCGCTCCACTTCTCCGGCGCACCCACCGTCACCATCCCCGCCGGCGGGGAGACGGTCAGCGACCCCGTCGAACTACCGGTGACCGCGGGAGAAGAACTCTCGGTGAGCCTCTACCTGCCGGGCGACACCGGACTCACCACCTTCACCGCCATGCCCTACGACACCGGACACGCCGTCCCCGGCAACCACCTGTCCGCCCCCGTCCTCGAAGACCCCGAGGAGTTCGCCACCGGCCACCTCCTCGCCGGCGCCGACGTCCTCGCCCCGGCCGGCACCCGCATCGCCGTCGCCTTCGGCGACTCCTGGATCGAAGGCGCCGCCACCACCCCCGGCACCGACAACAGCTTCCCCGGCCAGCTCAGCCGCCGCCTCCAGCACGGCTGGATCGTCAACGCCGGCATCTCCGGCAACCGGCTCCTCACCGACGAGATCGGCGAACACCTCCTGGCCCGCATCGACCACGACGTCCTCGCCGTCCCCGGCGTCAGCCACGTCATCGTCCACATCGGCCTCAACGACCTCGGCCTGCCCGGCCACTTCGCCCACCCCGAACCCGCCGAAGGCCCCACCGCAGCCGAGTTCAAGGCCGGCCTCACCACCCTCGCCGACCGCCTCCACACCGCAGGGCTCACGGTCATCGGCTCCACCATCGGCCCCTACAAGGGCACCGTCCACGCCGGCTACGACACCGAGCACGGCCAGGCCGTCCGCGCCGAGGTCAACGCCTGGCTCCTCGGCGACGACCACCCCTTCGACGCGATCGTCGACGTGGCCGCCGCCGTCGCGGACCCCGGTCAAGCCGACAGGATCCGCGACGAGTTCAACGCCGGCGACGGCCTGCACGTCAACGACGCCGGCGCCAAAGCCATCGCCGACGCCGTGGACATCACCCTGCTGAACCTCCAGCCGGACCTCTAGAACACCGGCGTACCGTCGCGCGTGAGCCTCCAGTCCACCGACGCGAAGTCCTTCGGGTCCAGCACACCCTTCGCGGTCACCCACTCCGCGATCCGCGTCCGGATCTCCGTCGACTCCGACCACACCTCGGTGGCAGAGGCCACGTGCGGGAACGCCCCGCCACCGTTCGCCCGGTAGTTGTTCACCGCGAACACGAACTTCTGAGCGTCGTCCAGCGCCGCACCGTTGTACGTCAGGTTCTTGATCCGCGAACCAGCCGCCTGCGCGATGTCGATCTCGTACTGGAGGCCCGACACGTAGTCGTAGTTGTAGTCCGGCCGGTTGCCCGCGTTCGTCAGCTTCTCCACGTCCACGACCGCACCCGCCGCCGTCTGCACGAAGTACGCCGCCGAGTACTCCAGGTACGCCCTGAGCTGCGCACCCGTCAACAGCTTCGCCACCAGCGTGTTGTCGTACACGTACAGACTCGACAGATCCCGGATCGTCACGTTCCCCGCCGGGATCTCCGAGGTCCGCGAGAACGGCGACGCCTGCGCGATCACGGGCAGCGAGGCGTACTCCGTACCCGCCAACGCCGCCCTGACCACGTCCTCCTGCACCTTCGTGATCAGGTCGATGATCGGAGCGTCCTTGTAGCGCGCCTCGACCGTCGTCAACGTCTGCGTCGCCGTACCGACCACCTGGTTGACGTACTTCACGACCACGTCATGGTCGGCCTTCAACAGCTTGGTGATCTTCGGGTCGTCCGCCACCGAGTTCGAGTTGAGCACCTTGGACGACACCGACTCGACCGACCAACGCCCCTTCGCGAAGACCAGCTCGATGTCGAACAACGACAGCCGCTCCGCATACGCCAGCGGCTCCGACAGCACGACCGTCTTCCCGGTCTTCGCGTTGGTGACCTTCAGCTCCGGAATCTCCACATGCGCGTGCCCCACCAGAATCGCGTCGATCCCCGGCACCTGCTGCGCCACCAGCGCCGCCGAATTCTCCACGTACGGCAACTGGTCACCGTACGACGACGTCCCCGACGAACCCGAGTGCGCCGACACGACCACCACGTCCGCACCCATCGACCGCAGCTTCGGCACCCACTTCGCCGCCTGCTCCTCAAGCCCCGGGAACGTCAACTTCCCCTGGACGTAGGCCTTGTCCCAGATCGCGATCCCCGGGTTCGTCAGACCCAGCACCGCGACCTTCACCGGCGGCGCGCCCTTCACGTGGAACGTCTTGATGAAGTACGGCGGGAAAGCGGGCTTCAGCGTCTTCGCGTCCAGCGCGTTCGCACCAAGCAGCGGAAAGTCGCACTGCTCCTCGAACTTCCGCAGCGTCTCGATGCCGTAGTTGAACTCGTGGTTGCCCAGCGCCACCGCGTCGTACCCGATGGCGTTCATGGCCGCGGCCATCGGATGGACGGGACCGCCCTTCGCGGTGATCGGGTCGACCTTCGCGTAGTAGTACGTCAGCGGCGTCCCCTGGATGGTGTCGCCCGCGTCCAGCAGCAGCGTGTTGCAGCGGCCCTTCTCCGCGCGGACCTGGTTCACCAGCGTCGAGATCCGCGACAGACCCTGCGCGTTGCCCGCCGAGTCCTTGTACTCCGCGTCCTTGAAGTAGTCCCAGTTGAAGACATGACCGTGCAGGTCGGTGGTGCCCATCACCGTCAGCGAGTACCGCTTCACATGTCCCTTTCCGGCCTCCGAGGCCTGGGCGGCCGGAGCGCCCACAGCACCGGCCAGGGCGACCCCCGCACCGGTCACGGCGGACTTCTCCAGGAACTTCCTGCGGTTCAAGGCCATCTCTTGATCTCCTCGGGGAACGGTCAACAACGCGCGTAGATTCTGACCCGGCCATGCCGAACGGCAACAGACCCCACAGGTTTCGATCTGATGACCCCGCCCGTGAAAACTGACACAGTGGGGCGTTATGGCCACCGACTCCGTCCCCTACGGCACCCCCGAGGCACCCCGCATCGCCGTCCGCGGCGAAGCCCACCTCGAAGTCGACCCCGAGATCGCCCGCCTCGGCATCACCGTCGCCGCCCGCGGCAAGGACCGCCGCACCGCCCTCGACGACCTCACCCGCCGCAACGCGAACGTCCTCGACCTGCTGAAGGGCTACGGGGACGCAGTCGAACACCTGGAAACCGGCTCCTTCTCGGTCACCCCGGAACTCAAGGAACACGGCCGCAGCGAACGCGTCCACGCCTACCACGGCCACGTCCACATCGCCGCGGAACTGACCGACTTCACCGCACTGGGCGAACTGACCACCAGACTGGCCGACCTCGACTTGACGACGGTCGACGGCCCCTGGTGGGCCCTGCGCCGCGACTCGCCGGCCCACCGGGAAGCCCGCCAGCAGGCGGTACGGGAAGCGGTCCAGCGGGCCAGAGAGTACGCGGAGGCCCTGGGCACCACACTGGCCGCCCTGGTCGAACTGGCGGACATCGGTGCCGAGGACCCCGAGCCGCGCTTCGTGGGCAAGGCGAGCCGCGCCCGCTCCATGGCCTACGAGGCCGCGGGGGACACCTCCGCCGCCCCGCTCGACCTCGAACCCCAACGCCAGCACGTCCACGCCCAGGTCACCGCACGCTTCACCATGGCACCACCGAGACTGTGAACGACCGCCGGCATCCGCAGACGAAATGCTCATCAGAGCGGAGTGGCGCACACTTCAACACTTGTCAACAGCCCTTCACCCAAAGGATGTTGAGCCGACATTCCTCCCCAATTCCCTACCCGCCGGTAAGGTCTAGGGTCGAAACATGCGCCGAGCAAAAATCGTCTGCACCCTGGGACCCGCCACCCACTCGTACGACCAGATCAAAGCCCTGGTCGACGCCGGAATGGACGTAGCCCGCTTCAACCTCAGCCACGGCAGCTACGCCGAACACGAGGAGCGGTACCACCACGTCCGCAAGGCCTCCGACGAAACCGGCCGCAGCGTCGGCCTGCTCGCCGACCTTCAAGGCCCGAAGATCCGGCTCGGCCACTTCACCGAAGGACCCGTACTCCTCGAACGCGGCGACTCCTTCACCATCACGGTGGAAGAGGGCGCGCAGGGAGACCAGCGGTCCTGCGGGACGACGTACAGCGGACTCGCCGCGGATGTCACTGTCGGTGAACGCATCCTCGTCGACGACGGCAAGGTCTGCCTCGAAGTCACCTCGGTGGAAGGCCCCCGCGTCCACACCAAGGTGGTCGAGGGCGGCATGGTCTCCGACCACAAGGGCCTGAACCTCCCCGGCGTCGCGGTTTCGGTCCCCGCCCTCTCCGCCAAGGACGAGGAAGACCTCCGCTGGGCCCTGCGCATGGGCTTCGACGTGATCGCCCTGTCCTTCGTCCGATCGGGGCAGGACATCGAGGCCGTCCACCGGATCATGGACGAGTCGGGTCGTCGGCTCCCCGTCATCGCCAAGGTGGAGAAACCGCAGGCGGTGGACGCCATCGACGACATCGTGGCCGCCTTCGACGGCATCATGGTCGCCCGCGGCGACCTGGGCGTCGAGATGCCGCTGGAGCAGGTCCCGCTCGTCCAGAAGCGCGCGATCAAACTGGCCAAGCGGAACGCCAAGCCGGTGATCGTGGCAACCCAGATGCTCGACTCCATGATCGAGAACTCCCGTCCGACGAGGGCTGAGGCTTCGGACGTCGCGAACGCGATCATCGACGGCACGGACGCGGTGATGCTGTCGGGCGAGACGAGCGTCGGCAAGTACGCGGTCGAGACGGTCCGGACGATGGCGAAGATCGTCGCGGCGGCGGAGGAGGACATCCTCGCGAAGGGGCTGCCGCCGCTGACGGAACGGAACAAGCCGCGGACACAGGGCGGGGCGGTGGCCCGGGCGGCGGCGGAGATGGGCGACTTCCTCGGCGCGAAGTTCCTGGTCGCGTTCACACAGAGCGGCGACACGGTTCGGCGGCTGTCGCGGTACCGGTCCCCGATCCCGCTGCTGGCCTTCACCCCGGAACCGGCGACTCGGTCCCAGCTGAGCCTGACGTGGGGCGTGGAGACGTTCCTCGGCCCGCATGCCGACTCCACGGACGCGATGGTGGACCAGGTGGACGAACTGTTGTTGCGGTACGGCCGCTGCGAGAAGGGCGACGTGGTCGTGATCACGGCCGGCTCGCCGCCCGGGGTGTCCGGCTCGACGAACCTGGTCCGGGTGCACCACATCGGCGAGGACGACAGTCCGAAGTAGGGGATCAGTACTTGGGGCCTACGTGGGTGTCCATGAGGGCTACTGAGGCTTTGCGGGCGATCGAGATGTTGTGCCTGTTCGACTGCTTCCAGTCGACACCCACGCGGTCGAGGGTGTCGGTGAAGAGCCGGATGATGTCGCTCGACAGGTTGGTGAAGAAGTACCGGGGATATTCGTAGCGCTTCTGTTCACCGGCGACGAGGCGGGTCGTCCAGTTGGTGATGCGGCACCCGTCCGAGTGGATGAGGCCGCGGATGAAATCCCAAGGGTGAGCGCCGACGATGTCCTGCTGCCAGGACGCGAGGGCGATGGTGCGCTCGTGCTTCTTGCCGGGGCCGTGCTGGGGAAACAGGCTTGGCCAGTGTGCGGAGTAGCTGGTCACCATCCTGTAGCCCTCGTTTTGCACGGCGTAGACACCGATACCGGGGCGCACCTTGGTGATCGCTGCTCGGCACTCCTGGATGAGGCCCGGCCAGGCGTCAGCGCACGCAATGCGCAGGTAGTAGCCGCTGCCGCGCGGGTGCGCGCTGATGCAGCCGTCGCCCAGGTAGAGGCCCAGCAGGTAGGCGTAGGCCTGGTCATCAGCAGGCGGCCCAGGGTCCGGGGCCGCCATCCGGGGTGAGGGCTCAAGGCGCTGCTGCCAGGACCGGATCGCAGCGCGGGAGATGCCCGTTTCTCGGCTGACCGAGTTCAGGCTGCGCCCTTGTGAAACCAGCGCGAGGGCTCGCTTGCGTGTGCTGACGTCGTACATGCGGTCACTCTGTGCGAGTGATCGCGACGACACGCAGCAAAAAGCGGATGTTCACGAGAACGGGAACATCCGCTTTTAAATGGCGACCTTGGAATCTAAGGAAAAGTGCCCCGAGTCGGATTCGAACCGACGCTGTATGGGTTTTGAATCCATGGCCTCTACCGCTGGGCTACCGGGGCCCCTTCGATACGAAGGTCGGCGGTCACCCGCCTTGCCCCCACCATACCGCAGCTAGGTAGGCTCTTGGGAGCAGTACCCCGCCCCTGAACGAGGAGCCCCCGTGACCGCCCCCGAGTCGCCCCAGCCCGTAGACGCGCCCGACGACGACAAGTCGCACGTGCCTCCGCTGACGACCCGTGTCGTCATTGCCGAGGACGAGGCCCTGATCCGGCTCGACCTCAAAGAGATGCTGGAGGAAGAGGGCTACAGCGTCGTAGGCGAGGCCGGTGACGGCGAGCAGGCCGTGGAGCTGGCCCGTGAGCACAAGCCCGACCTCGTGATCCTCGACGTGAAGATGCCCAAGCTGGACGGCATCTCCGCGGCCGAGAAGATCGCCGAGGAGCGGATCGCCCCGGTGCTGATGCTCACCGCGTTCTCGCAGCGGGACCTGGTGGAGCGGGCGAGGGACGCCGGTGCGATGGCATACCTCGTGAAGCCGTTCAGCAAGAGCGACGTCGTGCCGGCGATCGAGATGGCCGTCTCGCGGTTCACGGAGCTGAGGGAGCTGGAGAACGAGGTCGCGGACCTCACCCTGCGTCTGGAGACCCGCAAGCTGGTCGACCGGGCGAAGTCGATCCTGCAGACGTCGTACGGGCTGACGGAGCCCGCCGCGTTCCGGTGGATTCAGAAGACGTCGATGGACCGGCGTATGTCGATGCAGCAGGTCGCCGAGGCTGTCATTCAGGACGCGGACGAGAAGAAGGCCAACAAGGGCTGAGCTCAGAGGCCGTACAAGACAAGGGCCCGCGCCCCCAGCAGGGGGCGCGGGCCCTTGTCGTACGGCCGGAAAATCAGTCTTCGCCGAGGTACGCCTTGCGGACGGACTCGTCGTGGAGGAGGTCCTGGCCGGTGCCGGACAGGACGATGTTGCCGACCTCCATGACGTGTCCCTGGTCGGCCAGGGACAGGGCCGCCTGGGCGTTCTGTTCGACGAGGAGGATCGTCGTGCCCTGGGACTTCAACTCGACGATGGTCGACATGATCTTCTGCATCATGATCGGGGAGAGGCCCATGGAGGGCTCGTCGAGCATGAGGAGCTTCGGCTGGGACATCAGGGCGCGGCCCATCGCGAGCATCTGCTGTTCGCCGCCGGACAGGGTTCCTGCTGCCTGGTTGCGGCGTTCGCCGAGGATCGGGAAGAGCTCGTAGGCGCGCTGTATGTCCTTTTCGATGCCCTCTTTGTCCTTCCTGAGGAAGGCTCCGAGCTGGAGGTTCTCGAAGATCGTCAGGCGGGGGAAGATGTGCCGGCCTTCGGGGGAGTGGGCGAGTCCGAAGGAGACGATCTTGTGGGCGGGGACGCCGCTGAGGGGCTTGCCGTCGAAGAGGACCTTGCCGGAGGTGGGCTTCAGGAGACCGGAGAGTGTCCTGAGGGTGGTCGTCTTGCCGGCGCCGTTGGTGCCGATGAGAGTGACGACCTGGCCGGCTTCGACGCTGAAGGAGATGCCTTTGACGGCTTCGATCTTGCCGTAGGAGACCCGGAGGTCCTCGACTTCGAGGAGTGCGGTCACTGGCCTTCTCCCTTGGTGCTGGTGGTGCTGGTGGTGCTCTGCGCTTCGGCCGCGCCGGGGTCGCCGTCGAAGGGTTCGCCGAGGTAGGCGGCGATGACGCGTTCGTCGGCCTGGACGACTTCGGAGGTGCCTTCGACGAGTTTTTCGCCCTGGACGAGGACGGCGACGCGGTCGGAGAGGTTGAAGACGAAGCGCATGTCGTGCTCGATGAGGAGGACGGCGATGCCCATGTCGCGGATGGCGAAGACGAGCTCTTCGGTGGCTCGCGTCTCCTGGGGGTTCATGCCGGCCGTGGGTTCGTCGAGGAGGAGCAGGCCGGGCTCGGAGGCCAGGGCTCGCGCGATCTCCAGCTTGCGCTGTTCGCCGTAGGGGAGGTTGCGGGCGAGGTGGTCGCGCTTGCCGGCGAGGCCGATGAACTCCAGGAGTTCCATGGCGCGTTCTTCGCTGGCCTTCTCCGCCTTCTTGAAGCCGGGGCCGCGCAGGAGGGCGGACCAGAGGCCTTCCTTTGTCCGCGTGTGGCGGCCTACGAGGACGTTCTCGAGGACCGTCATGTTGGCGAAGAGGCGGATGTTCTGGAAGGTGCGGGCGATGCCGGCCTTGGTCACCAGGTGGGGCTTGGGGGGAAGGACGGTGCCCTTGTAGGTGACCGAGCCTTCGGTGGGGACATAGAGGCCGGTGAGGCAGTTGAAGAAGGTGGTCTTGCCGGCGCCGTTGGGGCCGATGAGGCCGACGATCTCGCCGGCGTTGACGGTGAAGTCGACCGAGCGGACGGCGGTGAGGCCGCCGAAGCGCATGGTGACGTTGCGGGCTTCGAGTACAGGTGTCGTCATGGTGTTCACGCCCCCGTCTTGGTGACGGCGGCGGGTTCGCCGGTCAGGGTTGTGGTTTCTGGTACGTCGAGTTGGCCGGTCTCGTGGAATTCGAGCTGGCGGCGGCGGTTGGCGATGATGCCTTCGGGGCGGAAGCGCATCAGCAGGATCAGGGCGATGCCGAAGGCCAGCAGCGACTTGTCCTGGAGGAAGACGAGCTTCTCCGGGAGCAGGTACAGGAGTGCCGCGCCGAGGATGGGGCCCGCGACCGTGCCCATGCCGCCGAGGACGACCGCGGCGAGCAGGAAGGCGGAGTTGGGGGGTGTCGAGCCCGCGAACTGGTACGGCGTCGGGACGACGCTGTAGGTGACGTGGGCGCTGACGGTGCCGGCGAGGCCGGCGAGGGTGGCGCCGAGGGCGAAGGCGATGAGTTTGACGCGGAAGCCGTTGATGCCCATGGCGGTGGCGGCGGTCTCGTCCTCGCGGATGGCGATCCAGGAGCGTCCGATGCGGGAGTCGGCGGCGCGGGTGTAGACCAGGACCACGATGGCCATGATCAGCACCATGAGCAGGTAGTAGTTGGCGAAGCGGCCGAGGGTGAAGCCCGCTACCTCGTGGGCTTCGCCGAGGTTGTACCCGAAGAAGTTGAGGTCGGGGATGGCCGGGATGCCATTGGGGCCGTTGGTGAGGTCGGGGCCGGAGTCGCCGTCCATGTTGTTGACGGCGATGCGGAAGATCTCTCCGAAGCCGAGGGTGACGATGGCGAGGTAGTCGCCGCGCAGTCGCAGGGTGGGGGCGCCGATGAGGACGCCGAAGACGAGCGATGCGGCGGCGCCGGTGAGGGCGGCGGCCCAGAAGGGGAAGTGGACGCCGGAGAAGCGGGAGAACTCGGAGCCGGAGACGAGCGCGGCGGTGTAGGCGCCGACGCCGAGGAAGGCGACGTATCCGAGGTCGAGGAGGCCCGCGAGGCCGACGACGATGTTGAGGCCCAGGGCGACGGTCCCGAAGATCAGGATGTTGACGCCGATGTTGGCGTAGTGGTCGTTGGTCTGGGTGAAGGGGAACGCGATGGCCGCGGCGAAGCCCATGGCGAGCGTGAAGCTGCGGTTGCGGGCGACGATGCGGGAGAAGCGGTCGTTGAGGCCGGCGGTGTGCAGGGCCCAGACGGCGAAGACGACGACGATGAGGAAGCCGATGAAGAGTTCGCCGTACTCGGTGTCGATGCCGTAGGCGAAGACGGCCAGGCCGACGATGGTGGCGAGGGTGATGATCGCGCGCTCGACCCAGGGGCTGATGGGTGCGGGTGCGGGGATGGCGTCGGGCTTGGCGATGTAGGCCTTGAGGTTGCCCTTGGCGCTCGCGGTGCGGGGTTCGGGCAGGGCGAGGGCGCCGATGACGGGGAGGAGGGAGGCGATGGCCGCGACCCAGCCGCCCGGTTCGAGGTTGGCGAGTCCGCCGAGTTCGACGGCGATCGAGACGATCGTGTACCAGGTGACGCCGAAGGCGCCGACGGCGGTGAGCACCAGGGGTGCGTTGTTGCGCGCGGGGATGAGTCCGCGCAGGCCGCGGATGTCGTACGCCGCGAGCGCGAACACGGTGGTGAGGAGGCCGGCGATGAAGGTGAGCCACTGGAGGCCGCCGGGGTAACCGCTGATGGTGAGATCGCCGGGGAACTCGCTGGTCCAGGTCCAGGCGAGGAAGGCGGAGGCGGCGGTGGCGATGCCTCCGGCGAGGAGGAGTGCGCGGGCCGCGGCGAGGGGCAGGGGGATGAGGCCGCGAGTGGTGGTGTCGGTCATCGTGATCACGCCCTGTCCGCTACGCGTTCGCCGAGCAGGCCTTGTGGCCTGACGAGGAGGACGAGGATGAGCAGGCAGAAGGCCCAGACGTCCTTCCAGGAGCCGCCGCCGAAGAGGTGCATGCCGGGGATGTCGTCGATGTAGGCGGAGGCGAGGGTTTCGGCGACGCCGAGGACCAGGCCGCCGAGCATGGCGCCGTAGATGTTGCCGATGCCGCCGAGGACGGCTGCGGTGAAGGCCTTGAGGCCCATCAGGAAGCCCATGCGGTAGTCGATGCTGCCGTATTTCATGCCGTAGGCGACGGCGGCGACGGCGGCGAAGAAGCCGCCGATGGCGAAGGCGATGACGATGATGCGGTTGGTGTCGATGCCCATGAGCTGTGCGGTGTCCGGGTCCTGGGCGGTGGCCTGCATGGCGCGGCCGGTGCGGGACTTGCGGACGAAGAAGGCGAGGGCGGACATGCAGACGATCGCGGCGACGATCAGGAAGATGTCGGAGTCCTTGATGGTCACGGAGCCGATGTCGTGGGTGCCGTCGAGGCCGGGGAAGGCGACGGCGCGGTCGGCGCCCGGGTAGAAGTTGCGGACGACTTCCTGGAGGGCCAGGGAGAGACCGATCGCGGTGATGAGCGGTGCGAGCCGTGGGGCTCCGCGCAGGGGCCGGTAGGCGAACCGTTCCGCTCCGACGGCGATGAGGATCGCGACGATGCCGCCGCCGATCAGCATCAGGGGGACGGCGAGGGCCATCGAGACGCCGTCGGGCAGGATGTAGAAGTAGACCGTGAAGGCGCCGAAGGCCCCGGTCATGAAGATCTCGCCGTGCGCGAAGTTGATGAGCTGGACGATGCCGTACACCATCGTGTAGCCGATGGCGATCAGCCCGTACATCGAGCCTAGAAGCAGCCCGTTGGCCAGCTGCTGCGGCAGGGTGTTCACCGCGTGGCCTCCATTGTCGCTGGTGGTCGTGTGCACGTATCGCGTGCCGGGGTGGGGTGTGGCAAGGGCCGCGCGGTCGGGGTCCCCTCCCGCGCGGCCCGTGTGGTGGTGCTGTGTGCTGCTGGGGCCTGGACTAGCCGAGGTCGGCGGTGCCGGTCTTCACAGCCTTCCACGCACCCTTGGTGACCTGGTAGACGGTGAGCTGCTTGTTGGTGGTGTCACCGTACTGGTCGAAGGCGACCTTGCCGGAGATGCCCTCGAAGTCGGACTTCTGGACACCGTCGACGACGGAGGAGCGCAGGGCGTTGATGTCGCTGGGGACCTTGCCGCCGTTGGCGTCGACGGCGGCCTTCACGGCCTTGATGATGGCGGTGGCGGCGTCGTAGGAGTACGCGCCGTAGGCGCCGTAGTCACCCTTGTAGCCCTTGGACTTGTACGTCTCGATGAACGTCTTGGCCGCGGGCAGGGTGTCGGCGGGGACACCGACGGCGGTGGCGAGGTCGCCCTCGGAGGTGGCGCCGGCGGTCTCGATGTAGGTGGAGGCGAACATGCCGTCGCCGCCGAAGAGCGGGATCTTGACGCCGGCGCCCTTGAGCTGCTTGGTGATCAGCGAGGACTCGTCGTACTGGCCGCCGTAGTAGAGCAGGTCGGCCTTGGCGTTCTTGATCTTGGTGACGAGGGAGCCGAAGTCCTTGTCGCCGGTGTTGATGTGGTCGGTGCCGACGACGGTGCCGCCGAGCTTCTTGAACTGCTCGTTGAAGATCTTCGCGAGGCCGGCGCCGTAGGTCTGCTTGTCGTCGACGACGAAGACCTTCTTCTTCTTGAGGCCGTTGTACGCGTAGTCGGCGGCGAAGCTGCCCTGGAGCTCGTCGGTGGTGGCGGTGCGGAAGTACGTCTTGTACGGCCGCTTCTTGTCCGTCTGCCAGTTCTTGCCCTGGGTCAGCTCGGGGTTGGTGTTCGAGGGGGAGATCTGGACCATGTTGGCCGAAGCGAACACCTGCTGCATCGTCTGGGCGACGCCGGAGTTCAGGGGGCCGACGGCGCCGACGGCGGTCTTGTCGCCGGTGATGGTGGTGGCGTTGGACTGGCCGGTGGCCGGCTGCGCCTTGTCGTCGTAGGCCTTCAGTTTGAAGGTGACGCCGGGGACGAGCTTGTTCTTGTTGGCGTCGTCGACGGCGATCTGGGCGCCGTACTGGATGCCGAGACCAGTGGTGGAGTTCTCGCCGGAGAGCGGGGCGTCCACGCCGATGGTGAGGGTGGTGCCACCCCCGCTGTCACTGTCGCCGCCCTTGTCGTCACGGGAGCCGCAGGCGGTGAGTGTGAGAGCCCCCGTCGCCATGACGGAGGTCAGGATCACCATGGAACGTCGCACAATCATTCCTTTCCGCAGGCTCGCGCGCCCTCGTGGGTGCGGCTGATGCCCGCGCTTTACCGAACTCCCGATGGAGCGGTGACTGGCCGTGACTCTAAGCCCGGTTTGCAGGCAGGGGCATCGCTGTGTGCGGGCTTGTGACTTTCTTGTTATGACGTGATGGATGGAGGGCTTCCGCGGTGGGCACTCTCGACCGGTTTGGCGGATAATCCCCTCCGTCCGCATTTTGAGAAGCTGCACTTCCGCTTGGCCGTCCGGGCTGTGACGCCGATGGCGTGGCGCAGGCGGCCCGAAGGAGCCGGAAAAGGTCGTGGGAGTAGGCCCGGCCGAAGATGAAGCTGTGATGCTGTATTGCGCGCGTGTTACGGAGCGTTACGTCAAGAAAGGGTAGGTCGGCATTCAGGGGCAGACCCGAGCAGTCGGAAACCGATATCTCCACGGTGACGTGGCGGGTCGTGCCGGGGCGCACGGCGAAGGCGGCGGGCAGGGCGTGGGCGGTGAGGCCGGGGAAGGCGGCGCCGGTGACCTGGAGGGTGACGGGGGGCCCGCTGTGGACGTCGACGGCGAAGCGGAAGCGGGCGCTGGTGGGGTGGGTGCCGGAGGGTTGGGGGAGTCCGGCGGGCCCCAGGTAGCGCCAGGTGGTGACGTTGGCGGGCCAGGGGGCGGGGGTGTCGGGGAGTTCGGCGCGGTGCTCGTCGGCCAGGACGCGGGGCAGGAGGATTCCGGCCGCGAGCAGGGTGAGCGCGGCCGTTCCCAGTGCGGTCCTGCGGGCGCGGGGCGACAGCCTCTCCCACCGCGCTGTCCAGCGGTCCGTCAGGCGTGCCTGGTCGGCGCCGATGACGTCGTGACTCTGCCCCGTCCCGGGTGAGCTGACGGGTTCGACGGGGCCGATGCCGGTCATGGGAGAACGGTAGGGGTGGCGGGGGCTCGTGCCCAGTCGGCGTGCGCCCTGGGACAGGCCCAGGGTCCTTCTGATGGGTCAGGAGGGCCCTAGCGGCCGGGGGCGTCCCGCAGCAGGCAGGTGAGCCGGGCGGTGCAGACGCGTCGGCCTTCCTCGTCGCTGATCACGATCTCGTACGTCGCGGTGGACCGCCCGCGGTGCACCGGTGTGGCCACTCCGGTCACCAGTCCGGAGCGCGCTCCGCGGTGGTGTGTGCAGTTCAGGTCCACGCCGACCGCGATCTTGGAGCTTCCGGCGTGCAGCATGGAGCCGACGGAGCCCAGGGTCTCGGCGAGCACGGCCGAGGCGCCTCCGTGCAGCAGCCCGTACGGCTGGGTGTTGCCCTCGACGGGCATGGTCCCGACGACGCGGTCCGCCGAGGCCTCGACGATCTGCACGCCCATGCGGGTGCCCAGGTGGCCGGCCGAGAACATGGCGACGAGGTCGACGCCGAGCGCCGCGTACTCGTCGATGACCTCTTGGGGAAACGTGGCGTGCTGCTGCTCACCCATGGGGCGGGCTCCGTTCGTCCTGGTCGCTACGACTGCCTGTTACGACTGCCTGCGCTGAGCAAACGCTCAGTCGGTTGCCGATTGTTCCAGACGGACGATGACGGACTTGCTGGCCGGGGTGTTGCTGGTGTCGGCGGTGGCGTCCAGCGGCACCAGGACGTTGGTCTCGGGGTAGTACGCGGCCGCGCATCCCCGGGCGGTCGGGTAGTGCACGACCCGGAATCCCGGGGCCCGCCGCTCCACGCCGTCCTTCCACTCGCTGACGAGGTCGACGTAGGACCCGTCGGCGAGCCGGAGCCGGTCGGCGTCCTCGGGGTTGACCAGGACGACCCGGCGGCCGTTCTTGATGCCCCGGTAGCGGTCGTCGAGGCCGTAGATCGTGGTGTTGTACTGGTCGTGCGAGCGCAGTGTCTGCAGCAGCAGCCGGCCCTCGGGCAGCTCGGGGTACTCGACGGGCGCGGCGGTGAAGTTGGCCTTGCCGGTGGCGGTGGGGAAGCGGCGCTCGTCGCGCGGGGCGTGCGGCAGGGTGAAGCCGCCGGGGCGGGCCACGCGCGCGTTGAAGTCCTCGAAGCCGGGGATCACGCGGGCGATGCGGTCGCGGATGGTGGCGTAGTCCTTCTCGAACTCCTCCCAGGGGGTCTTGCTGCTCTCCCCGAGGACCCGGCGGGCCAGGCGGCACACGATGGCGGGCTCGGACAGCAGCTGCCCGCCGGCGGGCTCCAGACGGCCCCGGGAGGCGTGCACCATGCCCATGGAGTCCTCCACGGTCACGAACTGCTCGCCGCCGCCCTGCAGGTCCCGCTCGGTGCGGCCGAGGGTGGGCAGGATCAGGGCGCGCGCGCCCGTGACCGCGTGCGAGCGGTTCAGCTTGGTCGACACGTGCACGGTCAGCCGGGCGCGCCGCATGGCGGCCTCGGTGACGTCGGTGTCGGGGGAGGCGGAGACGAAGTTGCCGCCCATGGCGAAGAACACCTTGGCCTCGCCGTCGCGCAGGGCGCGGATGGCGCGCACGACGTCGAAGCCGTGCTCGCGCGGCGGGGCGAAGCCGAACTCCTTCTCCAGGGCGTCCAGGAAGGCGGGTGCGGGGCGCTCGAAGATGCCCATGGTGCGGTCGCCCTGGACGTTGGAGTGGCCGCGGACCGGGCAGACGCCGGCGCCGGGGCGGCCGATGTTGCCGCGCAGGAGGAGGAAGTTGACGACCTCGCGGATGGTCGGCACGGAGTGCTTGTGCTGGGTGAGGCCCATGGCCCAGCAGACGATGGTCCGCTCGGAGGCGAGGACCATGGCCAGGGCCTCTTCGATCTCCTTCCGGGACAGGCCGGTCGCGGTGAGCGTCTCGTCCCAGTCGGCGGCGCGGGCCGCCTCGGCGAACTCCTCGTAGCCGTGGGTGTGTTCGCGAACGAATGCCTCGTCGACGGCGCCTTGCGTCTCCAGGATCAGCTTGTTGAGGAGGCGGAACAGGGCCTGGTCGCCGCCGATGCGGATCTGGAGGAAGAGGTCGGTGAGCGCGGCGCCCTTGACCATGCCCTGGGGGGTCTGCGGGTTCTTGAAGCGCTCCAGGCCGGCCTCGGGCAGGGGGTTGACGCTGATGATCTTGGCGCCGTTCGCCTTGGCCTTCTCCAGGGCGGAGAGCATGCGGGGGTGGTTGGTGCCCGGGTTCTGGCCGGCGACGATGATCAGGTCGGCCTGGTAGAGGTCGTCGAGCAGGACGCTGCCCTTGCCGATGCCGATGGTCTCGCTGAGCGCCGAACCGGACGACTCGTGGCACATGTTGGAGCAGTCCGGCAGGTTGTTCGTGCCGAGCTCGCGGGCGAAGAGCTGGTAGAGGAACGCGGCCTCGTTGCTGGTGCGGCCCGAGGTGTAGAAGACGGCCTCGTCGGGGGAGCCGAGGGCCGCGATCTCCTCGGCGATGATGTCGAAGGCGCGCTCCCAGGTCACCGGTTCGTAGTGGGTGCCGCCCTCGGGGACGTACATGGGGTGGGTGAGCCGCCCCTGCTGGCCCAGCCAGTAGCCGCTCCTGGTCGCGAGGTCGGCGACCGGGTGCGCGGCGAAGAACTCCGGGGTGATCCGGCGCAGGGTGGCTTCCTCGGCGACCGCCTTCGCGCCGTTCTCGCAGAACTCCGCCGCGTGCCGGTGCTCGGGCTCGGGCCAGGCGCAGCCGGGGCAGTCGAAGCCGTCCTTCTGGTTGACGCGCAGCAGTGTCAGCGCGGTGCGCTTCACGCCCATCTGCTGCTGGGCGATCCGCAGGGTGTGGCCGATGGCCGGGAGACCGGCCGCCGCGTGCTTCGGTTCGGTGACCTGCGGAGCGTCCTGAACCGGATCACCCTTGGGCGGCTTCGTGGCCATCGGACTGTCTCCTTCGCACACACCTGTGAGGTAGGTCTCCGATCCTCGCACGCGCCGGTGACAACGGGGTTTGCCGGGCCTGCGGCAAGCGGCGGCAGGGCTTGCCCCCCGCTCGCCGCCGGCGGCGAGCGGGTCTGAGTGTCAGTGGGGCGTGGCAGGATCGGGGGCGTGGCAGAGACAGCAGCGAAGAAGACCGACAACAGCCCCGGCGGCAACCGCCCGCGTCTGATGCTCATGGACGGGCACTCGCTGGCCTATCGCGCGTTCTTCGCGCTGCCCGCGGAGAACTTCACCACCGCGACCGGCCAGCCGACGAACGCGATCTACGGCTTCGCGTCGATGCTGGCCAACACCCTGCGCGACGAGGCCCCCAGCCACTTCGCGGTGGCCTTCGACGTGTCCCGCAAGACGTGGCGCTCCGAGGAGTTCACGGAGTACAAGGCCAACCGCTCCAAGACCCCGGACGAGTTCAAGGGCCAGGTCGAGCTGATCGGCGAGCTCCTCGACGCGATGCACGTCTCGCGCTTCGCGATCGACGGCTTCGAGGCCGACGACGTCATCGCCACGCTCGCCACGCAGGCCGAGGCCGAGGGCTTCGACGTGCTGATCGTCACCGGCGACCGCGACTCCTTCCAGCTGGTCAGCGAGCGCACCACCGTGCTGTACCCGACGAAGGGCGTCTCGGAGCTGACCCGGTTCACCCCGGAGAAGGTCTTCGAGAAGTACGGCCTGACGCCCGCCCAGTACCCCGACTTCGCGGCGCTGCGCGGCGACCCGTCCGACAACCTTCCCGGCATCCCCGGCGTCGGCGAGAAGACCGCCGCGAAGTGGATCAACCAGTTCGGTTCGTTCGCGGAGCTGGTCGAGCGCGTCGACGAGGTCAAGGGCAAGGCCGGGCAGAACCTCCGCGATCACCTGGAGGCCGTCAAGCTCAACCGCCGCCTCACCGAGATGGTGCGCACGGTGGAGCTGCCGAAGTCGGTCACCGACCTGGAGCGCCTGCCGTACGACCGCAAGACGCTCGCGATGATCCTCGACACCCTGGAGATCAGGAACCCCTCCCTGCGGGAGCGGCTCCTTGCCGTCGACCCGGGTGCCGAGGAGGCCGAGGGAACCCCGGTCGTCGCGCCGGGCGTGGAGCTGGACGGCACGGTGCTCGGCACCGGCGAGCTGGCCGACTGGCTCGCCGAGCACGGCGCACAGCAGACCCTCGGCCTCGCCACGGTCGACACCTGGGCACTCGGTACCGGCTCGGTCGCCGAGGTCGCGCTCGCCGCGTCCGGCGGGGCCGCCGCCTGGTTCGACCCGTCCGAGCTGGACGAGGCCGACGAGAGGGCCTGGGTGGCCTGGCTCGCCGACGCCGGCCGGCCCAAGGTGCTGCACAACGCCAAGGGCGCGATGCGGGTCTTCGCCGAGCACGGCTGGAGCGTCGCCGGTGTCACCATGGACACCGCGCTCGCCGCGTACCTGGTCAAGCCGGGGCGCCGGTCCTTCGACCTGGACGCGCTGTCGCTGGAGTACCTGGGCCGGGAGCTGGCGCCCGCCGCCGCGGCCGACGGGCAGCTCGCCTTCGGCGCGGACGACGGGGCCGAGGCGGAGGCGCTGATGATCCAGGCGCGGGCCGTGCTCGATCTGGGCGTGGCGTTCGAGGGCCGCCTGGAGGAGGTCGGGTCCGCGGATCTGCTGCGGGACATGGAGCTGCCCACCTCCGCCCTGCTGGCCCGCATGGAGCGGCACGGCATCGCGGCCGACCGGGCGCACCTGGAGGCCATGGAGCAGATGTTCGCCGGGGCGGTCCAGCAGGCCGTGAAGGAGGCGCACGCGGCGGCCGGGCACGAGTTCAACCTCGGCTCGCCCAAGCAGCTCCAGGAAGTCCTCTTCGGCGAGCTGGGCCTGCCGAAGACGAAGAAGACGAAGACCGGCTACACCACGGACGCCGACGCGCTGGCGTGGCTGGCGACGCAGACGGACAACGAACTGCCGGTGATCATGCTCCGGCACCGTGAGCAGGCCAAGCTGCGGGTGACCGTCGAGGGGCTGATCAAGACGATCGCCGCGGACGGCCGTATCCACACGACGTTCAACCAGACGGTGGCGGCCACGGGCCGACTGTCGTCGACGGACCCGAACCTCCAGAACATCCCGGTCCGTACGGACGAGGGGCGGGCGATCCGGCGAGGCTTCGTGGTGGGGGACGGCTTCGAGTCCCTCATGACCGCGGACTACAGCCAGATCGAACTGCGGGTGATGGCCCACCTCTCCGAGGACGAGGGGCTCATCGAGGCGTTCACCTCGGGGGAGGACCTGCACACGACCGCCGCGTCGCAGGTGTTCGCCGTGGAGCCCGGTGCGGTCGACGCGGAGATGCGGCGGAAGATCAAGGCGATGTCGTACGGGCTGGCGTACGGGTTGTCCGCGTTCGGGCTCTCGCAGCAGCTGAACATCGAGGCGGGGGAGGCGCGGGCCCTCATGGACGCGTACTTCGAGCGGTTCGGCGGGGTGCGGGACTATCTGCGGCGCGCGGTCGACGAGGCGCGGGCCACGGGGTACACGGCGACGCTCTTCGGGCGCCGGCGGTATCTGCCCGACCTCAACAGCGACAACCGTCTGCGGCGCGAGGCGGCCGAGCGGATGGCTCTCAACGCGCCGATCCAGGGGACGGCGGCGGACATCGTCAAGATCGCGATGCTCAAGGTGGACGGCGCGCTGCGGGATGCCGGCCTCGCCTCTCGGATGCTGCTCCAGGTCCACGACGAAATCGTGCTGGAGATCGCGCCGGGGGAGCGGGAGGCCGCAGAGGAGATCGTCCGCCGGGAGATGTCCGACGCGGTACGTCTGAGCGTGCCGCTGGGGGTTTCGGTGGGGGCCGGTTCGGACTGGGAGTCCGCAGCGCACTAGCCTCCGGCGGTTGGGCGGTGTTTGTCTGCGGGTCCGGTGGGGGCGGGTGTCTTTGCGCAGTTCCCCGCGCCCCTGGATGCCTGCGGCGGCCTGTTCTGGTCCGGTGGGGGCGTGTGTAGCGCGACGGGTTTGGTGGGTGGGTCGGTGCCGGGGTGGGGGGTGTCCGTCCTCGGTCCGGCGGCTCGGTCTCTTTGAGCAGGGCTCGGTGACGGACGCCGGCCGCTGCGGGCGGACACCCCCCACCCCGTCCCCTGCCCGCCGTACGCGGCCAACCGCCCATCGTGGCGCGCGGTCCGGCGAACGGTCCGTCGCGGTGCGCAAGGTGATCGACAGTTCCGTCCTGGCGTAGGCGACCGCAACCCCCTAGGGGCGCGGGGAACTGCGCGACCAGCCCCCACCGACCCGCACCCGCCAGACAACCGGACCCGGCACCCCGATAGGCGCCCCGCCCAGCCCCCACCGACCCGCACCCGCCAGACAACCGGACCCGGCACCCCGATAGGCGCCCTGACCAGCCCCCACCGACCCGCACCCGCCAGACAACCGGACCCGGCACCCCGATAGGCGCCCTGACCAGCCCCCACCGACCCGCACCCGCCAGACAACC